>OY762444.1:0-1550000 GCA_963665735.1 Dehalococcoidia bacterium
TTGGCTAACGGGACTATCGGCCACGGCGATGAAGTGGACTCCACGGGACAGCAAGGGACGGGACATTACGCCGCCAGCGCGGTGCCGACGGTCTTGAGCGTGGGTCAGAGTTTGGGCGTTTCGGGTAGGGAGTTGATACGGGCGCTGGTTCTGGGGGCGGAAGTGGCGGCCCGGCTCCAAAGCATCGTCTTCAAGTATGCGGCCAGGGATATTTTCTACGCCAGCATCACCGGGGCCTTGGGCTGCGCGGTCAACGCCGGAACGCTGCTGGGGTTAGACGCGGAGCAGTTGGAAAACGCCTTGGGGTTGGCGGCGTCGGGCGCGTCGGGGCTGACCAGTCACCACCTGGAGGAAAACCACCAAACCAAGTCGCTGCAACGAGGAAGGGCCGCCGAAGTAGGGGTCATGTCGGCGCTGCTGGCGGGCCGGGGCGTCCTGGGGCCGAAGGAAATTCTGACGGTGGAGAACGGGTTTTTCGACGCTTTCCTGGGGGTCAAAGAGGTGGGCGCGGAGGCGGTTCAAGGGTTGGGAGAGGAGTTCCTGATGCGGGAGTTGGCCTACAAGCGTTACGCCGTGGGCGCGCCCAACCAGACGCCGGTTTACGCTCTGCTGGAGGCGATGCGGGAGAACGAACTGACGGCGGAGGAAATCGGGGGGATTGAGGTTTCGGTTTCGCGGGGAGCTTTCGAGACGGTGACGACAAACCGGCACCCGTCGGTGGATATGGAGTCCATTCTGGCGACGGCGGCGGTCTTTGGGGAGTTGACGTTTAACCACGTCCACCGGGCGGAGTACCGGGAAGACCCGCGGGTGGCGGCGTTCCGGGAACGGGCGCGCATCCTGATAATTCCCCGGCCCGGACACGCCACCAGGGGGAACCGCCTGGACATCGGGCTGACGGTCCGGACGGTTGGCGGGCAGGAAATCCGGCAGGAATTGAGATACCCGCCGATGGACTTTGGGGAAATTCAGGGGAAGTTTCGGGAGTTGGCGGGTCTGCGGCTGGAAGATTCCGAGGTTTTGTCGCTGGAACGGGAGTTGCTGGAGGTGGAGTCGTGCGGGGATGTTGCGGCGCTGGTGTCGCGGTTGGAGATACCGTACTAGGGGCGTGGAGTTCACCCCCTCCCTAACCCTCCCCCTCGTAGGGGGAGGGGATTTATCACACTCTCTAAGGGTGCCGGTGGTGGATTCCCGCTTTCGCGGGAATGACGGTTATTCGGGGGCCGAGGTTGGTTTTGGTGGGGATTTGTGGAATCCGGCTTTGGCCGGAATGACGGTTATTCGGGGGCCAAGGTTGGCGTTGGCGGGGATTCCTGGATCCCGGCTTTCGCCGGAATGACGGTTATTCGGGGCCAAGGTTGGGGTTGGCGGGGATTTGTGGATTCCGGCTTTCGCCGGAATGACGGTTATTCAGGACCAAGGTCGGCGTTGGCGGGGATTTCTGGATTCCGGCTTTCGCCGGAATGACGGGTTAAGGATGGGGATGGCGGTGCCCCTATCCGGCGGTTCCATGCCAAGATTGTAAAGGGCAGGTTGGAAAACCTGCGCCACCGTTTAGGGGCGGGTACAAGACCCGCCCCTACGGTTTGCCGGAGGTATGGTTGGCGGCTTGGGGGGTTAGAGGCGGCCGCCGTCGTAGAGGCCCTGGAAGTAGGGGTCAATCTTGCGGTAAACCTGGATGCGGTTGCGGGAGGACTCGACGACAAAGACCTGGCCCTCGTCGTCAACCTCAATGCCCATCGGCCCCCAGAACAGCTTTTCCCGATCCAAGTCTTGGGCGATTTCCCGCTCTTTCCACATATCGGGGTTGGCGTCCAGCTTGGTCTTGCCCCACTGGGACATGGCCGCCTCGCCGCGCATTCCGGCGATGAAACCGCCGTCGGCGTCAAAGACCTGCACCCGCTCGTTGCCCCAGTCGCAGACGTAAACGATGCCGTCGGCGTCCACGGCCACGTCGGTGGGACGGTCCAGCTGCCCGTCGCCGGAACCGGAGGAACCGAACTGGCGGAGGAACTGCCCGTCGGCGGTGAATTTCTGCACCCGGTCGTTGCGCCAGTCGGCGACGTAAACATTGCCTTGGGCATCAACGGTGACTCCCCAGGGCATATTGAACTCGCCTTCACCGTCGCCGCCCCGACCGAACTGGGCCAGAAACTGGCCGTCCCTGGTGAACTTCTGGACGCGGTTGTTGCCGCTGTCCACCAGGATGATGTTGTCGTCGGCGTCAAAGACGATGCCGGAGGGGCCGCTAAGCTGGCCTTCGCCGGAGCCGGAAACGCCCCAACTGCCGACGGGGTCGCCGTCGCGGTTGAAGATTTTGACGACGCTGAGCCAGTCGTCCACCACATAGACCTGGCCGTCGCGGTCCAGGGCGATGCCGGTGGGCCAGACCATCGCGTCGGGATAGGGGGCTTCGTTGCGGGCCGGGGCGCCCTTGGCGAACTCACCGATGTATTCTTCGCCGGTGGTGCAGATGGTGACCCGCATACTGTCGGGCCGGCCTTCGTAGGAACGGCTGAGGACGTACATCAGGTCTTCTTCGCCCCGGGCCATGGCCACCGGGTAGCTGAACCCGGTGCCGGAGGCTTCGCCGCGGCCAATGGTATGGCTGAAGCGGAAAGTTACTCCCAGCGTTTGAGTTGGCATAATTTTCTCCTTGTGGGGACTACCCCCACCCTGGCCCTCCCCCTAACAGGGGGAGGGGAGATTTCGGATGTTGCCCCTGCTGGGGGAGGGTATTTTGGCAATGTACCCCTAGCGGGGGAGGTTTTTGGAATGCTCCGGTTGGCGGGGGCTTAGATGAAGCCCAGCTTCTCGAAGTTGCCGTTGACGATGGGTTGGGCGTCCAGGCCCAGCCAGTCTTCCAGCAAGGTGGAGTACAGGCCGCGGAAGTCGTTGTTGTAGTGGAGGTCGCCTTCCAGCAGCTTGTCGTCGTCCAGGGACGGGTACTCGGCGTAGAGGCCGCCCTTGACCGGGTCGCCGATGACGAAGGCCGCGCCGCCGGAGCCGTGGTCGGTGCCGGAGCCGTTGTCGTGAACCCGGCGTCCGAACTCGGTGAATACCAGCAGGACTACGTTGTCGGAGGCGTTGTGTTCCTTCAAGTCCTGATAGAAGTCGTTGACGGTGCGGGAAACGTCGGTCCACAGCTTGGAGTGGGCGGCCATCTGGGTGGCGTGGGTGTCAAAGCTGTTGTAGGGGGCGGTGGTGTAGAACACGCGGGTTCCCAGATTGGCGCAATGCACCTGGGCGATGTTCCTCATGTATTGAGCGACGCTGCCGCCGCCGTACTCGATGGTGGAGGAGTACTGAGCCGGAGCGGTGGCGAGGATGTCGGCGCCTTGCAGGGCGTCCATGCCGGTCTGGGACAGGTACTCCAGGGCATTGCCGCGGCCCATCGCCGGGGAATACATCCGGGAGAACAGGTCAATGGCTTCGTCGCGCCGGGTTTCCTGCTCGATGGTGGTCAGGACGCCGTAGGTCTCCAGGTTGCCGACGGAGGCCACGGGAACGCCGGGGGCCACCAACGCGCGGGGAACGCCGCGGCCGAAGTTAACGCCGGTCAGCACGTTGTCCTTGTTGGGGTCCAGGTCGCGGAGAGCGCGGCCCAACCAACCCTCGTCGGCAATCTTTTCCGGCTCGCAGGTGTGCCAGATGTCCATTGAGCGGAAGTGGGAACGGTTGGGCGTGGGGTAGCCGATGCCCTGGATGACGGCAACCTTGCCCTGGTCGTAAAGCTCTTTCAGCTCGCCCATGTTGGGGTTGAACCCGATTTCGTCGTTGATGGGCAGAACCTGGTCTTCGGGGATGCGGACGTTGGGCCGGTTGTCGAAGTAGCGGGGGTTGGTATAGGGAATCACGGTGTTCAGTCCGTCGTTGCCGCCAGAAAGCTGGAGGACAACCAGGACGGGGTCTTTCTTGGTGCTGGTCATAAAATCCTCTCCCTGGGTTTCGGTTTGGATTCCCGCCCCGGCGGGAAAAGGGACTGTCGGGCGGGTTTTTGCCCGCCCGACGGGTTACGGCTTGGGCTAGGTGAACTGATACTCCTGGGTGGAGACGATGAACTGGAGCATCTGGGCCACCCGTTCAGAGAAGTCGTCGCTGGCGGTTTCCGCCGGGCCGCGCTGCTGGGCCTGGCCGAGAATCATGGCGTAGGTGTCGTCGGTAAGCTGGTAGTGGCCCAGCATTTCGAGACAGCCTTCCACCAGCCGCTCCGGGGTCAAGGATTGGCCTTCCTCGCCGAGACGGGCGATGATGGACTGAACGCCGGGGGTGTCGGTGTCGCCGACCTGGGCGGCGGCGAAGTTAAGGCGTTCCACCAGGGTGCCGCTGTCAATCCACTCGGTGCCGGTGTGCCAGCCTTCCACCGTGGGGGGGTTGAGCAAGTCCTGGCCCATGTAGCGGATTTCCTGGGCGACTTCGTACAGGCCGGGCTTGGGGCGGGTGTATTCGCCGGTGAGCTTGAGGGTGCCGGCCACCACTTCCGCCGGGCTCTTGACCTTGGCGAAGCGGGCGTTCTTGAAGAAGTCGGAGTTGAACAGCACCCGGAGCATGGAGCGAATCTCAAAGCCGGAGCGGAAGTACTCTTCCTCCAGCAGCTTGATGGCTTCCATGTCCCTGGGCGGGGTGTTCTGCCAGGCCGGAACCTGGGGTTCGTCGGCAACGAAGAAGTTGTAGAGGTGGCGGGAGACGAACCTGGCGGTGGCCTTCTGGCGGCTGATGATGTCAATGATGTCCTCGCCGTTCCAGTTGCCGGTTTCGCCCAGGAAGGTCTTGTCTTCGTCGTCGTGGTCGCGGGGGTTGTAAAGGAAGAGGGCCTCGTGGCGGCCAAAGGGGTAGCGGGGGATGGCGTTGCCGACGGTCCAGCCGGTGAAGGCCCGGGCACATTCCTTAACGTCGTCCTCGGAGTAGTTGGGCTGGCCGTCCATGCCCACGCCCATGGAGAACAGTTCCAGCAGTTCCCGGCCCCAGTTCTCGTTGATGGCGTCCTTGTGGCTCATCTGGTTGTCCAGGTAATAGACCATCGCCGGGTCGCTGGCCAACTCGAGCAGCAGGGTGGGGAGATTGCCCAGCCCATGCTCGCGGAACTTGTTGAGCTGGAGCAGAATCTGGCGGCCATTCATGCACTTGGAATCGCCGACGCAGAAGATGCCGTGCCAGAAGAGACAGATTTTCTCTTCCAGGGGGCGGGGGCTGTTGACCATGCGGTAGGTCCAGTGGGCCTGGTTGGTTTCCAAGCCGTTAATCTGCTTCCAGTCCACGAAATGGCGCAGCAGCACGTCCATTTCCAGGGGGGGTTGTTGTTCCGGGTTGAGCAGTTCTTCGACGGTGGCTTCGTAGCCCACCGCCGCGCGGCGTTCCAATTCTTCGTAGGACGCGCCAAAGCCTGCCCGGCGCATGAGGTGCGCCATTAGCGCGATGTCCGTTCCAGCCATCCTGTTCCTCCTCAATGAGATTGGTTTCTCGGCGGGCTGCCAGATGTTCGTGAACGATGGCGAATGAGCCGGTTGGCAACGGCGCCGGTTAACGCCATGTTAATTAACGGCGGTTTCACTGTCAATATCAGGGCGGGAATAATCCGTTGGGATTGCCGGGAATAATTGTATGTTACGGAAAAGGTCTATTCAGTGGATATTGCAGGGTGGTATGCGGATTGTTGGAAGTTGTTTTCGTCGAGGTTTACCCCCTCCCCGGCCCTCCCCCTAACAGGGGGAGGGGGAATCAATGTGGTATTTAAGGAACTATCTGAAAAAATGGTTGGAATTGGATGGGGGTAAGTCCCCGTTAATCCCCCTCTACGAAAGGGGGATACGGCGGCGCCTCTTCGCGCAGGCTAAAAGTCTGCGCCACCAAGCGGAGGGGGAGGGGGATTATCCGTTGAGGCTTGGCGGGTTCAGTGCAGGGGTACGGGGAGCAGGGCGGCGGGCGGTTCCTCGGCGGGGTTGGGTTGAGGCGGTTCGCCCCAGCCGTAGAGCAGGGCGTTGACGGCGGACATCCGGCCCGGCCCGGCTTGTCCGCGATTGACCACGACGCCTTTTTCCAGCGACGCCAGGGGAATGCCGTCGCAGAAAACCACCCGATTGCCGGGCAGCGCCGGCGCCCGTTCTCCGGGGGTGACGATGCCGACCAGGTTGAGGGGGTCACAAGCGGAAACCACCACCATTGTCCCGGTTGGTTCGATGCGATTCATTTCCCGCAGACGGCCCACGGCGTCGGGGAGAGCGAATTGCTCGCCGACAAACCCGGCGACAAAACGGCCTCCCCGGATTTGGCCCTGGGCTTCCAGCCGGCGGAACACCCGCACCAAGTCGCGCCAGGGCGGGGCCATTCTTTCCCTTGCCAGCAGTTCCGGGAATACCACGCCGTAGCGTTCCAGCAACTGCATGGCCCGGGATTCCAATGGATTAGGCGCGTGGGCCAGGGATTCCAGCAAAGACCAGCGGCTGAAACCGGCGCGGGACACGGGGCGGGCGCGCTTGTGGCGGTGGTCCTGGCGGGTTCGTTGGGGCAGACCGTTGATGCGAGTCCGCAGGGTTTCCAGGCTGTCGGAAGTGACCAGGCCGGCGGCGGCCAGACCCCACAGGGTTTCTTCCACGTCGGAAGGGAGGCGATGGGTGATGGATACCAGCTCGGAAGTGAAACAAGCGCCCCGGTTCCGCAGAATTTCCAGCAACTCGCCGGCGGCTCCGCCCACGTCCGGGGCCGGAGACAGCGAGGCGTCCAGCAGCCAGTCAAGGGACTGGCGGAGAGCCAAGGCGACGTTGGTGCTGCGGGTCAAGGCGGCGGCGGAGGTTGCGCCGTTGCTCGCGGCGAGTTGGCGGCGGTGGGTGAAACAACCCCAAACGGCTTCACCGCCCAGACAAAGGCGGTCAAGCAGGTACGGGTCGTAATTGGACACCCGGCACGCCACGACTTCCCGCTCCAGGACGGCGGCGGGGGTCTCAAAGCCTTGCAGCATGGTCACCACGTCCAGCAGACCGTCCTCGCCGGCGGCCTGCCAGCCGGGTTCGGCATTCTGCCAACGGAAAAGGAATCGCATAAAGGTGGATTGGGGGACGGGTTCGATTTCGCTGCGGAGGCGGCCAATGGTGCCGCGGTGGATGCGGGCGAGGATGCGGCGGTCGCAAAATTCCTCTTCGCCGGCGGCGGTGCGGAAACTGCCGCGCAAGACCAGCCCTTCGTTTTCCAGTTGGGCCAGGGCCAGATAAACGGCGGACTCCGGGAGGGCCAGCCGGCGGCTCATTTCGGAGGTGGTGAAGGGGCCGGAACATTCCACCCAACCCCGGACGATTTGCAGGACGGCATCATCGGAGGATAACGGCGAGGAGGATAACGACGGCAATCCATTGGGGGGACAACCTTCCAAAACGGCGTCGGGATAGGCGGCCGAAACCAGGGACAGTTGCTCGGCGGCGGCCCAGAAAGCTGCGCCGTTGGGGTGGCGGAAACGGTAGGCCCGGCCGGCGGCGGAGAGTTGTCGGAACCAGTCCGGGTAAACCGGCGGTACTTCGGGGGAATTTTCGGGGAGAACGCCCAGGGTAAGGAGGGCGTCGTGGAGTTCGTCGGCGTCGCGGATGCGGGGCCAGGCGTTGTTGGATTCCTCGGCTATGGCCGCGGGGTCTAGGGTTGCCAGATCGCGGGCGTCTTCTGGGAGGGCGCGGCGCAGGGAAACCGCCCTGGCCCGCCGTTCTTCCAAGGGGGCGTCGTCCAGGAAGGCGTAGGGCATGGCGTTGAGAATCTGGTGGGCAAATACGGAGGGCTGCACGGTTTCCCGGGCCAGCACTTCAATTTCTTCCCGTTCAATGGCGCGGAGGATACGTTGCAGGCCGGGCAAGTCCATCGCCTCAGTCATGCAGTCGCGGACGGTCTCAAAGACCAGGGGATGGTCCGGGGGTTCGATGGGGCCGGGCATGGCGTTGTCCTGGCATTGCACCTGGGCAGGGAATACGGCGGCCAGCAGGTCGTCGGAGCGCATCCGCTGCAAGGGGGCGGGGACTTTTTTGCCGCCGCTATGCCGGAGCAGGGCCAGGAACCGGGTGGCGTTCCACCGCCAGCGGGTGCCAAAGACCGGGGCTTGCAGGACGGCCTGGAGCAGCACTTCTTCCAAGGTGCGGGAGGACAGGTAGGTGAAAACTTCATGGAGAGGAAAGGCCATGTTGGGGCCAAGGGAGAAATTGAGGCCGTCATCGGTGGCGGAAGCCTGGAGTTCAAAATCGAAAGTGCGGCAAATGCGCTTGCGGAGGGCCATTCCCCAGGCCCGGTTGATGCCGGCGCCCAGGGGGGAGTGAATGACCAACTGCATCCCGCCGCTTTCGTCGAAAAAGCGTTCCGCAACGATGCGCCGGCCGGTGGGGACGATGCCCAGCACCCGCTTGCCTTCAACCAGGTAGGCTACCAGTTGGCGGGCGGCTTCGGGGGAAACGGCGGCGTTTTCGGCGGCCCAGGTTTCGGCCTGGGTGGGCTGTTCCAGCCGGCGGTCAATGGCGTGGCGGAGTTGGGAAATCTCTTCGGAGAGTTCCCAGGTACGGCCCGGCGCTTCGCCCAGCCAGAAGGGGATGGTGGGGAGCATACCTTGGGCATCCTCCACCCGAACCCGTCCGCTTTCGACGCGGCGGATTTTCCAGGGGGTGTTGCCCAGCAGGAAAATGTCGCCGGCCATGCTTTCGATGGCGAAGTCCTCGTTGACGGTGCCGACGAAAACGCCCTCAGGGTCGGCAACGACTTCGTAGTCGGCATTGTCGGGGATGGCCCCGCCGCTGGTAAGGGCGGCGATGCGCGCGCCGCGGCGGCCCTTGAGTTGGTGGTTGATGCTGTCGCGGTGCAGATGGGCGCCGTTGCGGCCCAGGCGGGGGGCGAAACCCTGGGAAAGCGATTCAACTACCTGGTCAAACTTGTCTCGGGGCAAGTCGCGGTAGGGGTAGGCCCGGCGGCACAGGTCGAACAGGGCGTCTTCTTCCCATTCTTCATCGGCGCAGGCGGCCACCATCTGCTGGGCCATAACGTCCAGGGGCCACGCCGGGATGGAAAGGGTGTCCAGGTTGCCCCGCCGGACGGCCCTAGTCAGGGCGGCGCACTCCACCAGTTCATCGCGGGTCAGTGGGAAAAGACAGCCCTTGGGAGTGCCGCCGACGGTGTGGCCGGAGCGTCCAATCCGTTGCAGCAGCAGGGCGATGGAACGGGGGGAACCTATCTGGCAAACCAGGTCAACCACGCCGATGTCTATGCCCAGTTCCAGGGAGGCGGTGGCGACGCAGACCTTTACCTCGCCGCGTTTCAGTTTTTCCTCGGCGGCCAGTCGGATGTTGCGGGATAGGCTGCCGTGGTGGGCGACCACGGCGTCTTCGCCCAGCCGGAAGGAAAGCTGGTGGGCGACCCGTTCCACCAACCGGCGGGTGTTGACGAAAACCAGGGTGGTTCCGTGCCGTTGGGACAGTTCGGTGATGGAGTCCAGGGTGTCGGCCCAGATTTCATGGGTGGCGATGGGGCCGAGTTCTTGTTGGGGCAGTTCTACGGAAATGTCAACCCGGCGGACGTGGCCGGTGTCCACGATAACGCAGTCGGGGTTGCCGCCGGCGTCAATGTGGCGGTTGCCCACCAGGAAACGGGCCATTTCTTCGATAGGCCGCTGGGTGGCGGAAAGTCCGATGCGGGTAACGGGGGATTCGGACAGGTGGCAGAGGCGTTCCAGGGACAGGGCCAGGTGGGAACCGCGCTTGTCGTCGGCGACGGCGTGAATCTCGTCCACGATGAGGGTGTTGACGTGCTTGAGGCCGCGGCGTCCGCTTTCGGAAGTCAGCAGGATATACAGGGATTCCGGGGTGGTAATAAGGATGTGGGGCGGACGTTTTGCCATGCGCTGCCGCTCGGAGGCCGGGGTGTCGCCGGTGCGGACGGCGGTAACGATTTCGGGGAAAGTGGCGGCATGGCCGGACTCTTCGGCCAGGGCGGAAATTTCGGCCAAGGGAACGGCCAGGTTCTTCTGGATGTCGTTGGAAAGGGCTTTCAGCGGGGAGACATAAACAACCTGGGTGGCGTCGGGCAGTCCTTCGGTGATGCCCTGGCGCACCAGTCCATCAATGCAGGTCAGGAAGGCGGCGAGGGTCTTGCCGGAGCCGGTGGGCGCGGCGATGAGGGTATGGCGGCCCTGGGCCACGGCCTCCCACCCCTGGGCCTGAGCCTCGGTGGGAGCCGGGAACCGGCTGGCAAACCACTGCCGGATAATGGGGTGGAAGTTGGAGAGGGACATGGGGCAAGTTTAGCATACGGGGCGGAAAGCGCATCCGTCGGGTGTCAGTGATTCCGGCGTTAATTCCGTGGCGGCCTTGCCATTTTTGCATGGCCGGGTGCGGATCCCCGGACGCCGAGCGCATCCGGCAGGGGGATACGCTAGCCGCCGGATTCCAGTTTGCGCAACCGTTCCCGCAGTTGTTCGTTCTCCGATTCGGCGGCCTCCAAAGCGGTCAGGGTGGCTCGGTGGGCTTCTCTTTCCTGCCGCCAGTTTTCCAGGTAGGCGGCGGTTTGGGGGTTGAAGAGGCGGGGCCAGCCTTCGTCCCAGCAGATACTCAGGCCCAAAACTTCGCTGTATCCCTTGAGGATGCCGTCGGGTTCGTTGGTCAACTCGATGGGCTGGTACTGGCCGGAAACCAGCCGGCCGCCGTAGAGGGGCTGGCCGTGGTAGCGGCCCCCGGTGGGGTCGAAACGCCAATACTCCGGGACGCCTACGAGGGCATAGATGGCCGGCTTGTCGTTGACATCGCGGCGGGCGGTGGATTCCGAAGCGATTTCCAAGGCCCAGTCGGGCGGTTTGCCGACTTCCCAGGGGAGGTAGAGCTTGCGGGGGCGAATGGCGCGGGCGTCCACGCCGAAGGCCAGGTAGAGGTCGGGAACGATGCGGACGTTTAGGTTGGAAGGGTCGTAGCAGATGTTGGTTTCCCGGTCGAGGAAAATATCGGGCCGGGAGTTGAAGTCGGTGAAGTAGGCGGTGAGAAGATTCTGAATTTCCGTGAGTTCGAGAGTTTGTTCCATAGCGTCTTCCGGCGGTTCGGCGACGTCGGGGTCGAAGTCCAGAGCGGCGTAATCAATTTCGCCCTGCCGCCGGTAGGGGAGCATCTTGTAGCCGGAGGTTCTGGTGGTCATGGTTGGCCTGCCTGTGGATGATTATTTGGTAGGGGGAATCCGACGGGGCGATGGGTTAGGGAGAAGATTCCAGGCGACGCAGGCGTTCCCGCAATTCTTCGTTTTCGGCTAACGTGCGGCGGTGTGCTTCTCTTTCCCGAAGATGGGCTTCTTGTTCTAAGCGATGGGCTTCTCGCTCCTGTTGGTGGGTTTCCCGTTCCTGCCGCCAGTTTTCCAGGTAGGCGCCGGTTTGGGGGTTGAAGAGGCGGGGCCAGCCTTCATCCCAGCAGATGCTGAGGCCCAATACTTCGCTGTATCCCTTGAGGACGCCGTCGGGTTCGTTGGTCAACTCGATGGGCTGGTACTGGCCGGCAACCAGCCGGCCACCGTAGAGGGGCTGGCCGTGGTAGCGTCCTCCGGTAGGGTCGAAACGCCAGTACTCCGGGACGCCGACGCGGGCATAGATGGCCGGCTTGTCGTTGACGTCGCGGTGGGCGGTGCTTTCCGAAGCGATTTCCAAGGCCCAGTCGGGGGATTTGCCGACTTCCCAGGGGAGGTACAACTTGCGAGGGCGAATGGCGCAGGAGTCCACGCCGAAAGCCAGATACAGGTCGGGAACGATGCGGACGTTTAGGTTGGAAGGGTCGTAGCAGATGTTGGTTTCCCGGTCGAGGAAAATATCGGGCCGGGAGTTGAAGTCGGTGAAGTAAGCGGTGAGAAGGTTCTGAATTTCGGTGAGTTCCAGGGTTTGTTCCATAGCGTCTTCCGGCGGCTCGGCAACGTCGGGGTCGAAGTCCAGGGCGGCGTAGTCAATATCGCCCTGCCGCCGGTAGGGGAGCATCTTGTATTTGGGGGTTCTGGTGGTCATGGCGGGCCTGCCTGTGGATGACTTCGGGGCGGTTGGTTTATGGGTTAAAAAAGTCGCAGGGTCGCAAGATGGGATTTCACCCCCATCCTAACCTTCCCCCGTCAAGGGGGAAGGGACTTTTGAGACGGGTTTTAACCGCCGGATTCCAGTTGGCGCAACCGTTCCCGCAGTTGTTCGTTCTCCGCTTCTGCGGCCTCCCGTCTGGCCTCGGCGGCCTCTAAGGCCACTCGGTTGGCTTCTCGCTCCTGTTGGTGGGTTTCCCGTTCCTGCTGCCAGTTGTCCAGGTAGGCCCCGGTTTCGGGATTGAATAGGCGGGGCCAGCCTTCGTCCCAACACAGGCTGAGGCCCAATACTTCGCTGTATCCCTTGAGGATGCCGTCGGGTTCGTTGGTCAACTCGATGGTTTGGTACTGGCCGGCAACCAGCCGGCCACCGTAGAGGGGTTGGCCGTGGTAGCGTCCGCCGGTGGGGTCGAAACGCCAGTATTCCGGGACGCCGACGCGGGCGTAGATGGCCGGCTTGTCGTTCACGTCGCGGCGGGCGGTGGATTCGGAGGCGATTTCCAAGGCCCAGTCGGGGGGTTTGCCCACTTCCCAGGGGAGGTACAACTTGCGGGGTCGAATGGCGCGAGCGTCCACGCCGAAGGCCAGATACAGGTCGGGAACGATGCGGACGTTGAGGTTGGAAGGGTCGTAGCAGATGTTGGTCTCCCGGTCGAGGAAAACGTCGGGGCGGGAGTCGAAGTCGGTGAAGTATGCTACGAGGATACCCTCGATTTCCCGGAGTTCTCGGTTCTGTTCCATAGCGTCTTCCGGCGGCTCGGTGACGTCGGGGTCGAAGTCCAGGGCGGCGTAGTCAATTTCGCCCTGCCGCCGGTAGGGGAGCATCTTGTAGCCGGAGGTTCTGGTGGTCATGGCTGGCCTGCCTGGGTATGACTTTGGGGCGGTTGGTTTGAGGGCCAATATGTTGTCGCAAGACAGGGTTTTCACCCCCATCCTAACCTTCCCCCGTCAAGGGGGAAGGGACTTTTGAGTTGGACTTTAACCCTCTTCCACGCCGACGGTGGCGATGCCGTAGGTGCCGTAAAAGAAGTTGGCGTAGTGGGTGGTGCCGCCGGTGACGAAAAGAAGGTACTGTTCCGGGCTTTCCAGGGCCGGGATGGTGGCGTCCGGGTCGTTTTCCAAATGCTGCAACTCCGGGTAGTTTAGCCAGTTGCCCTGGTCGTCTTTGGGGACGCCGCGGCCGGCCAGGACGGACTTCAAGGGAACCCGGCAATTGTCATGCAGCCATTCCTGGGCGTCGCGCTTGTTCATGCCGGCTTCGTTGAGAATGACGGCGCGGGAGGGGCTGAGGATGATGGGATGGTACGGCCCCTGGTAGGAAACCCGCTGGTTGGTGTGACCCACCTGGGCGGATGAGCGGCCCCGCAGCCAGCCGCCGTTGCCGGCGTTGGGGTAGAACATCATGGAGGCGATGTTGTTCAGGGTGTCCAGGTGACTGCGGGAACCGGAGTCCAGGATGTCGGTGGGGCCGGTGACGGTGATGACGGTGACGGCGCTTTCCTCCCGGTCGTAGCCCAGGTCAACGTGGTAGGGCTGCCAGGGGCTGAGTTCTTCGTTTTCGGCGATGCACATTCCGAACTTGGTGGGCAGGCCGATGAAATTGGGGTCGCCGGCCCCGGCCTTGCAGTAGCCGATGTTGATGAGGCAGAGCCGCAAGGCCCGGCCAATGGCGGTATTGGCGGCGTTGACGACGCCGGGGCCCATTGCGGAAGTGCCGGAGTTGATGCCGGCGCGCCGGGCGATGGGGCCGTTAACCAGAATCAGAGGGGCTTCGGTGTGGCCGGAAACCTGCATATCCCGGTGGTTCATTTCGGGCTTGGCCAGGCAGTCAATGGCGGCCAGCAGCACCGGGAATTGCTCCGGGCGGCAGCCGGCCATGACCGCGTTGACGGCGATTTTCTCGACGGTGGCCAGGCCGAAACCCGGTTCCATGACCATTACAACGTCCTGGGGGGCGCGTTTGGTTCCCTTGAGCATTTGCTCCACGGCTTCGGGAGTGGGCGGAATTACGGGAATGCCGTCGCTCCAGTCGCGTTCGGACAGGAAACGGTTAACGGCGTCCAATCCGTCGGGGGTGGAATCCAACTCGACGGTGAAGGTCTCGGAGGCCGACGAACCGTTGGCGGCGTTTATCGGCCCGCGGCCAGAGGAAAGGGTGGTCAACCCCTGGATAATGGCGTCAATCTGTTCGTCCACCATGCGGCGGATGAAGTCGGGCTGCTGGCCGGTGGTGGCGTGGGGGATGGTTACAAAAGCGGTGTTGGGCTGTCCCCAGCCGTCAACGCAGGACTGCCAGGCCCGGGAAAAGCTTTGCGCGGCGATGCCCACCACGGGGACGCCGGCCTTTTCCATGGCTACCATGTCGTGGGCAAGCCACGACGTGCAGCCGCCTCAATGGGCGGTGGCGCCGACCATCGCGTCCACTTCCCCGGCGATGCGGGCGGCCTCTTCTTCGTCAATGTGGACTCCCCGGCTGAGGACGGGGCGGCCTTCCCGCAGGCTGCCGCCGTAACGCTGGAACTTCAGGTCGGGGTAGCGTTCACTCAACCGCTCGGCCACGCGGTCAACGGCGACATCGGCGCCGCCGGTCATGTTGTTGTAGAGGCCGATGGTGGCGCCGGCCAGGGCGGCAAGGCGGGGGGCGGGAGGGACTTGGAAATCAACCCGTTGGGCGGCGGGAGACATAATTTGGAGTTTCATGGCGTTGCTCCTTACGGCGTGGTTTATTGGCGCAGATTATATACCGATTCGGGGATGTTGGGGCGATGACGGCGGGCACGGGGTAACGCCCATCCCTTCGGCTACGCTCAGGACAGGCTCTAACCTTCACCCTTCAAGAGGATGGGACTGTTGAATGAAGTATCGTCAGTGCGGCTTATGCCGGAGTCCCAAAAGGCTAGGCAGATGCCAAAGTCCGGCAGGGCGGGGATGTCTGGATTCCGGCCCCGTATCGTGGTACGGGGCCGGCTCTGCGCCGGAATGACGGGGTGGAGGCCGGCGGTGTTGGTTCCAGGCGAGGAGGTGGATTCCCGCTTTCGCGGGAATGACGGTTATTGGGGGGCTGAGGTTGGCAGTGGCGGGGATGTCTGGATTCCGGCCCCGTATCGTGGTACGGGGCAGGCTCTACGCCGGAATGACGGGGTGGAGGCCGGCGGCGTTGGTTCCAGGGGAGGAGGTGGATTCCCGCTTTCGCGGGAATGACGGTGTTGGCCGGCAGAATGCAAAAGGGACTTTGGGGATGGTTTCTTATTTCGTTGGGTTAATCGGCACAGGGCCATTATAATGATGGACGCAAACCAAAATTAGAGAGGTGCATGATGCCGGCGCAGCCCAATTTTGACCCGCAACCGTTGAACCTGGAAGGCAAGTTTGCCCGCCTGGTGCCGTTGACCCTGGACCATGCCCCGGCGATGCTGGAAGCGGCGCGGGATGAGTCTATCTGGGACTTTTTCGCGGTTACCGCGCCTACCAAGGTGGAGGAAGCGGCCCATTGGATTGAAGGGCGGTTGACGGACCAAAGGGCGGGGCTGCGGCTGCCCTTCGCCGTCATTTCCCAAGCTGATGGGAAGTTCGCCGGCTCCACCGGCTACGCATCCATCAACCGGCCCAACCGCACGCTGGATATTGCCAGTTGGTACGGGGTGGCGTACCAACGGACGGGAATCAACACCGAGTGCAAATATATGCTGCTGCGCCACGCTTTCGAGGAACTGGGGGCGCTGCGGGTGGGCTTGACGGTGGACGTGAACAACACCCGTTCCCGCCGGGCGGTGGAGCGCATCGGGGCCAAGCAGGAAGGAATCGTCCGCAAGCAGCGCATCCGCCGCGATGGGACGCACCGGGATACGGTGGTTTTCAGCGTCATTGACGACGAATGGCTGGAGGTCAAGGCGCACCTGGAGCGTTTGATGGACCGTTAGGGGGTGTCGTCATATCAAGTATGGAAGTATCCGAGCGTCTGTTTTAGTCATTCCGGCTTTGAGGCGGAATCCGGGAATCTTCCCGAAACGCAACGCTCCGGGATTAGGACTTCTGGATTCCGGCTTTCGCCGGAATGACGGTGAATGTGACGACACTGCCTAGCCGCCCGGCGTTGACCTGCGACGCTGAAGAACGGATGGGCCGGGGTTTTTGTGGGAAAGTAGGCGCGTGAAAAATCGGTGAAATCCGCACCGGGCCGGCCTTGAACGAATCGGGGGATTGGCCCAAGGTGGTGGCGACAACTCCAGAAAGGGAGGGACACCGCGATGAACACGCTTTCGTTGAACAAGCTGGGGGCAATCTGCCTGATTGCCGGGCCGCTGGTAGCCTGGGTCTTTTTCATTTTGCAGCCGGGGGGGTTGCTGATTGACCCGGCCGAACTGTCCGACGCCAAGGGTTGGGTAGCGGCGACAACCTCCAACTCCGGCTGGACGGAATTCACGTCCATTATCGTCGCTTTTGGGCTGATGATAATGGTCTTCGGGTTTTACACGGTGCAGAGCAGCGTCCGGGGCAGCGGCGCCTGCGACGTTTTGACCCGGGCCGGTTTTTCCATGATGCTGCTCGGCACCGCCGGGTGGGTTTTCGCCCAGGGGTTGAACCTGGTTATAGCCGACGCTCCGACATTGGGCGCGATGGAGGCGGCGGAGACTATCTACATGGTCAAGGTTGGCATCCAACTGATTAGCGGCCTGGCGGTGTCGGCGGGGTTTGTGCTGTTCGGGTTGGGAATGGCCTACAAGGAGGGCGCCAACAAGATTGCGCCCCTGGTCATTGCGGCGGTATCGCTGGTGGCGGTGATTTGCTACGCCATCGGGATTGGCGGCTCCGGACAACTGGACTTTATGATGCGCATTTCCCGCGGCATTTACATCTTCTGGGTGGTCTGGGCCGTGATGCTGGGCGTTGGGATGCTGCGGTCGGGCGGCGGCGCTTCCGCCCGGTAACCGGGCCGGGTCGGGAAAAGGCGGCAGGCGAGGAGTTAACGGCATGGAATGGGTAAAGCGTGCCCTGACGGTCTTTCTGGTCGGGTCGGCGATTTTTGCGGCGTTGAACCTGATGCTGACCCCGGCGTGGCACGACGGTTCGCAAGAGTATCCGATATGGCGGATTTTCAACTGGTTCATGGCGCCCGGGGCAATCATCGCCCTGGTAACGGCCTTCCTGTGGAAACGGCAGGTGACCAGCCACGCATCGGACTGGCACGGAGCGCTGCGGTACTTGGAGGCCAACGCCGCTTTCTACGGGGCCGTGGCGCTGATGATGCTGTTTTTCTGGGAGTGGATTTGGACGCTGAACCCGGAAAGCGAAACGGGGCTGGCGGTGACTTCGCACATGGTTTACTTCCCGTTGATGGACACCATCTATACCATCGTTTGTCTCATCACCGGGCAGCATCTTTGGCGGAGCGCGGGAGGTTCGGACTGACATAACCGACCGCCAGCGGCCGACAACCAAAGAAAGGAACGCAGGGGCAGGTTTCAAACCTGCCCCTGCGTTTTGGGTTCGAGTCCGGTGGCGGTTCAGTCTTCGTCTAACTCTTCGGGCATGACGACAAATTCGGGGTAGGCTTCGATGCCGAGTTCCCCGGCGTCCTGACCCAGTTCTTCCACTTCCCGCGACACCCGCAAGCCCAGGGTCTTGTCAATGGCGAACCAGACCAGCCACGAGGCGGAGAAAGCGAAGGCTCCAATGGCGGCGATTCCGGCCAACTGGATATGGATTTGCCCGCCGGCGGCGATGCAGACCGCCAGGGTTCCCCAGATTCCGGCGAAAAGGTGGGCGGGAATGGCCCCCACCACGTCGTCCAGCTTGACCATTTCCAGCAGTTTGAGTCCCCCGGTGCAAATCAATCCGCCGATGGCGCCGATGATTACCGCCCAGTAGTGGTCAATGATGTCCGGCCCGGCAGTGATGGATACCAGCCCGGCGATGGCCCCGTTCAGCCCGGCGAACAGGTCAATGCGCCCCAAGAGGGGGCGGGAAACGGCTATGGCGGCCATGACGCCGGCCGCCGCCGCCAGGTTGGTGTTGACCAGGACGTGGCTCATGGCAACGGCGTCCAGGGCGCTGCCCAAGGCCAGTTGGGACCCGCCGTTGAACCCGAACCAACCCAGCCAGAGGATAAAGACGCCCAGCGTCACCACCAGCACGTTGGAAGGGGGCGTCGGTCGGGCGGTGCCGTCGCGGCGGTACTTGCCCAGCCGCGGCCCGACGACCAGCACCCCGGCCAAAGCCGCCCAGCCGCCGGTGCTGTGTACGATGGTGGAACCGGCGAAGTCCTGGAACCCCAGTTCGGCCAGCCAGCCGCCGCCCCAGGTCCACGCGCCGATGATGGGGTAAATCAGCGTGGTCAAGACCAGGGTAAAGAGGAAGAATAGCCACAGCTTTATCCGCTCGGCGATGGCCCCGGAGACGATGGAGGCGGTGGTGGCTACGAAAACCATCTGGAAAAACCAGTCGGACATGGTGGAGTAGCCCAGCGCGACCACTTCGCCCACCGCGTCAGCCTGCCCGCCTACCAGGGCGGTTTCGGCGGCGGACGGCCCGTACATGAAGTTGAAAGAGCCGATGAGGCCCCAAAAACGGTCAACGTCCACGTACATCAGGTTGTAGCCGATGAAGAAAAAGGCCAGCCCGGCGATGGAGTAAAGCCCGATGTTTTTCAGGCAAATCATGGAGGCGTTCTTGGTGCGAACCGCGCCGGATTCCAGCATGGTGAATCCGGCGCACATCCACATGACCAACACGCCCCATAACAGGAATGCGAAGGTGTTGAAAACGAACTGGGTCTCACCGTCAACCCCGGCGGCCATAGCCACGGCCGGCCGGGCCAGGAAAACCGCCAGGGTCAACATTCCCATTGCCCCGAATATGAGCAGGCGTCTGCGATGTGCCAGCATACTTGTCAGCCTCGGAAAAATTTTGCGCCCCGCCGGGCATCCCGGCTTTTTTTGATTATACGATAACCGGGGCGGTTTTCGTAAAACGGGTTGGGTTGCAACCGAGGAAAGGGGGTTTGGTATCCGGTTGACTGAAGGTTTGGAATCCGGGGATACCAAGAATGATTATTCACACAGGGGCCATTGGAACTCAGCCCGATTGCAAAGTAGGGGCGCACGGCCGTGCGCCCCTACCCGGCGTGTGAAACAAGACGTTAACCTTGGCGATAGGCAACTGCGCGCCGGTTTTCGCAATCGGCTGCATGGGCTAGAATGCCGTTGATGCGGCGGGAAACCCCGGTATGACCCGGGCATGGGAGGTTTTTTGAGAAAACGGCGCGTCGGGAATCAGGTTAGAGCCGGCCAAGACCGGGTTGCTCTCGGCGATACGGTTATTGAGTTCGCGGTGCGCCGGAGCCGGCGTCGCAAAAAGACGGTGCAGATTACGGTTGACGGCGAGGGAGTCCGGGTTGCCGCTCCGTGGGCAACGCCGGACAGGGAAATCCGGGCTTTCGTAGAGAAACGGGCGGACTGGATTGTGCGCCAGTTGGCGGAGGCGGAACGCCGGCCCCGTCCGCCGCTTTTCGTTACCGGGGATACGCTGCCTTACCTGGGCCGGCCAACGGAGTTGACGGTGGAGCCGGGGGATGTGGCGCATCCCCAGGTCAGCTTTGACGACGGGCGGTTGATTATCGCCGCGCCCCGCCAAACAACAGGCGATGGATTGTCCCAACTTCTCCGCCGGGCCGTGGTGGAATGGTATGGGGAGCGGGCGGCGGAACTGCTGCCGGCCTGCGTTGATGAGTGGCTGCCCCGGCTGGCCGATGGGGAACGCCCGCGTATTCTGATTCGGGACCAGCGCAAGCGGTGGGGCAGCTGCGCCGCCGACGGCACCCTTCGTTTCAACTGGCGGCTGGTGATGCTGGAACCGGCGTTGATTGAGTATGTCGTGGTGCATGAGTTGGCCCACCTGACGGTCAAGAACCACTCGGCGGACTTCTGGAAGGTGGTGGCCGGGGTCTTGCCGGACGTTAAGGAACGCCGGCAACGGCTGAGGGAGGCGGAAAAGACGCTGCCGATGTGATTCCGGGGCCGGCCGGTGCAACCCGGCGCGCCGTTCCGGTTTCCGGCGGTATTGAACTCCCGTTGTTGGCGGCGGAAGTGCGCTTGACCTAAATAGTTGCGGATGCTAGTCTTAACCGTCTAATCTCATCCGTCCGTTACGCCCGACGCAGCCCCGGAATTTGGCGCTTGGCGGAGAGGAATCCAACATGGAAGCCAAGGAAATGGATGGCACCGTCATTGATACCCAGCACGCCACCTTCCGGAGCGAGCAAATAGATGGGGTGCTGGTGGTGAATGCTTCCGGGCGCATTGACGGGAACAACGCCGGAGAATTTCGGGCAGCCCTGGACACTTTCCTGGGCGAAGAAACTTCCGGTCTGGTTCTGAACCTGGGGGAACTTTCCTACATCAGCAGCGCCGGTATGTGGGTAATCCTGCTGACCTCCCGGAAATTGCGAAACCGCAATGGACTGCTGAGCGTTTGCTCGCTCTCGAAATCCGTTGGGGAGGTATTTTCCGTAAGCGGTTTCGACAAAATCATTCCCACTCACTCGGGGCCGGCTGACGCGCTGGCCGCGGTCAAAGGGTAACGACAAACCGCGCCAAGGGAGAGCGTTCCAGGGTGACGGTCCGGTTGGAAAGCCGATGGGGTTGACCGCCATCAATCTGAACGGAAACCAAACAACACCGGCGGGGATTTGTTCTCCGTCAAGGTCACGAGGGCATGGAGGCAAAACGAGGCTATAAAATTCTAGTGGTTGACGATGAGCCGGACCTGGAGCCGCTGGTGCGTCAACGGATGCGTCGCCACATTCGGGCCGGCAAGTACAGTTTCGTATTCGCCCAGAACGGTCTGGAGGCGTTGGATCGGCTGCACGAAGACTCGGAAATAGACATGGTGCTGTCGGACATCAATATGCCCCAGATGGACGGGCTTACCCTGCTCCAGCAGATACCCAACGTGGACCCGGAACTGCGGGCGGTGATTATTTCCGCCTACGGGGACATGAAAAACATCCGCACCGCCATGAACCGGGGCGCTTTCGATTTCGTCACCAAGCCCATTGACTTTGAGGACTTGGAAGTCACCATCGAGCGCACCCTGGTCAACATAACGGAATGGCGGGACGCTCTTTCCTCCCGGGACAAGCTGGTGGCGATTCAGAACGAACTGGACGTAGCCAGCAACATCCAGCAGTCCATTCTGCCGACGGTGTATCCCAGCGGGGCCGATTACGAAGTCTATGGCAGTATGGAACCGGCCCGCAGCGTGGGGGGCGATTTCTTCGATGTTATCCGGCTGGAGAACGGTCGTATCGGCTTGGCTATTGCCGACGTATCGGACAAGGGAGTGCCGGCGGCCCTGTTCATGATGTCCACCCGGACCACCCTGAAGGGGGCGGCCATCGGCACCGACAGCCCCGGCGAAGTGCTGCGGGTGACCAACGACCAGCTGAATGAAAACAATGAAACGGCCATGTTCGTCACCGTCCTTTATGGCGTATATGACCCGGCCACCGGGGAGTTCACCTACGCCAATGGGGGCCACAATCCGCCGATGGTAGTTCATGCTGACGGCAAGTCCGACCTGCTGCCCATGACCGGCGGGGTTGCCCTGGGCCTGGTGCCGGGCCTGGAGTACGAAGTGGATAGCTACACCCTGGCCCCCGGCGATACGGTCATACTGTACACCGACGGGGTTACCGAGGCGATGAACGAGGATAAGGAAGAGTTCGGGACGGAGCGGCTGCTGGATATTTTCGCCGCCGGCCCCCCGGCGAACTCCAGGGAAGCCAACGAAGCGATGTTCCAGGCCGTGGCCGATTTCGCCGGGGACGCTCCCCAGTCGGACGACACCACTTGCCTGACCATCTGCCGCAGCGAGTCTTAACCTTGAGCGCGAAACTTAACCTGAAGATAGAAAACCGGCACGAAGAACTGGACCGGATAGTTGCCGCCCTGGAAGAGATGGGGGAGCAGGAGGACTGGTCGCCGGAGTTGATGTTCCGGGTTCACTTGGTAGTGGAAGAGCTGGTTCTGAACGTCATGGATTACGGGTTTGATGAAGGACTCCATGAATTTTATCTGAACCTTAACTCGGAACCGGAATCCCTGACGATTGAAATAGTGGACGACGGCAAGCCTTTCGACCCGTTGCACGACGCGCCCATACCCGACGTTAACGCTCCGATGGAAGAACGTCGCATTGGCGGCCTGGGCATTCACTTGGTGCGCACCATGATGGACGAAACGACGTACTGCCGGGAAAACGACTTGAACCGCTTGACCCTGGTGGCCAAGCGGTAACATTAAACCGCCGAGCCGGCCGGGTCTTTTGACGCCCGGTTATTCGGATAGTCCCTTAGCAGCAGGGGCGGGTTTCATACCCGCCCATTTGATTTGTGTCCCGTCAGGCCCGGTTCACCACTTGCCGGATTCCTCGGCGTGAACATTGTCAGGCAGGCGGTAACTCAACCCGGCGTCGTCGTAGGCGGAAGTGACCACGAGGGCGGAAAAATTCTCGGCCCTCCGT
This sequence comes from Dehalococcoidia bacterium, assembly GCA_963665735.1. Classification (GTDB taxonomy): domain Bacteria; phylum Chloroflexota; class Dehalococcoidia; order Lucifugimonadales; family UBA3495; genus CATOSK01. The sequence continues at coordinate 22,564 of OY762444.1, forward strand.
TTCAGCACCCGCGCCTTCATGTGCTGGATTTGCTGGTCCACCCGGTACAGGAAAATGGGACAGGGGGTTCTTACCTTGGGAAACTGCAATATGTCGGCCAGGTGGTTCCCGATGAGGCCGCGGGAAACCGGGTAGATGATTTTGTTGACCAACTTGGCCCGGTGTTTCGGGTCGTCAATGCCGGCTACCAGGGGAGCGGAGTTAATCAAGGCGTTGCTCATAACTATCGCATCAACGTCGGGGGGAGGTTCGCACATTGCGCCGATGCGAAACATTTCCGAGGCGCCATCCTCGTCGGCAAACAGGATTTCTTCCGGCACTCCCATGAGGTATCCGGCGTAGCGCCAGACCTGCATGAAACTGGCCCGTTCTTCGGGGGTGTAGCGGGCGCCCAGTTTCTCGGAATAGAGGAGGGTTCGGGAGGCGAAACAGGCCACGGCAAACGCTACGTGGGCGGCGCTGATGGGCGTTCCCCAGGCTTCGCGTTCCCATTCTTCGCTGTTGGCCAGCAGCCACCGCACCTGGGCATGAATGAACCGGATGCGGACGGACAGTTTCCAACCATCGCCCTGCCGTTCCAGCCCGCCGGGGAAGAATATCTCCGTCTGGTGGCGGTTGTTTTGCTTCAATCGCCAGACGCCGTTGTCAAATATGCGCCCGGTTCGGGTGAAGGACTTGCTAATCAGGGTGGCAAAGCCGTCTATCAACGTGCCGGTGACGAAAGCGGTAAGAATCTCGACAGCGTTTCTCTGGAAGGCCCGCGCCCCGGCGTGGAAAGCATTGAAGTCCAGCCATTCCGGTTCGGGTTGCGGCGCGTCAACGAAGAACCGCCTCAGAGCTTCGGGCCCCTGCCGCAGTTCCTCAAAGTCCTCCTGCATCCCGGCGTTGATGAAGTGGTGCACCCGCTCCTGGGGCAGCGGAGACATTTCCTCGATGATGGCATCCATTACCGGGTCGCCGATGATGGTGTGGGCGACATATTTATCGGCCAACGCCGGGTTGACCAGCCGCGCCTTTTCGTAACCTTCCAAGTATTCGGCAGGTATGTTGGCTGGCGCTCCGGCCCGGGTTTCCGGCTTAAGTTCGGCCATGAGGGTTTTTCAACCTCAGGATTCTTCGGCTTCGACGCGCAGGTCGGGCAGCCAACGCAACCAGGAGGGCAAGTACCAATTCCCTCTTCCCAACACTTCCATGCTGGCCGGCACCAGCACCGAGCGCACCAGGGTGGCGTCCAGGAATACCGCCACGGCCAGGCCGAACCCGACCAGTTGGTTGACGATGGTTTCCCCGGCGGCGAATCCGCCGAAAACGGCGACCATTATCAGGGCGGCGCCGGTAATCATTCCTCCGGTGGACTGCAACCCGTAGGCCACGGCCTGGGCGTTGTCTCCCGTCTCGTCAAACCTTTCCCGGATTCGGCTGAGCAGGAAAACATGGTAGTCCATAGACAGTCCGAACAGGATGGAGAACAGGAACAGGGGTATCCAGGCGTCTATGACTTCCGCGCGCTGGAATCCGAACAGGTCGGCCCCAATCCCTTTCTGAAAAACCAGCACCAGGACGCCGTAGGTGGCCCCGACGGACAGCAGGTTCATAATGATGGCCTTGATGGGGATGACTATTGACCGGAAGACCAGCATCAGGATGATAAAGCTGAGGCCGAGGACGAAGGCAAAGACGATGGGGGTGTAAACGTCAACGATGCCGAAGAAGTCGGTGGCTTCGGCGGTGACTCCGCCGACGTAAACCTGGGCCGGCGCTCCGCCAAAGGCGGCGGGGATGTGTTCGTTGCGGAGGCGCAGCAGCAGGGCCGACGCCTCCCGGCTGTTGGGTTCGCCGGGGAAGGGAAGGGTCAGCAACGCCAGGTCGCCGGCGGGGTTGACCTCCGGCGGCAAGGGCGGCACCGGGAAAGCCGGGTCTGCCAGGATAATCTGCACAAATTCAGCGATGGACTGCTGTACCTGGGGGCTGGCGATTTCGCCGTCTATGACAATTTCCGCCGGGCTGAGGAACCCGGCGGGGCTGACTTGGCCGATGGAAAACTCTTGCTCGAATACCTCAAAGGCGGCCCTGGTGCGGGATTTTTCCGGGAAGGTGTTGACATCGTTCAGCCCGGTATTGATGTCGAAGTAGAAGGCCGACAGAATAATCATGGGAATGGCGACCAGCAGGATGCTGACCACGGGCAGGCGGGTGACGGCGTTGGCGACGGTGACCCAAAAGCCATGCCCCGATTCCTGGGGAGGTTTCAGCGTGAACCGGCCCAGGAAGGGGATGGTGAGGAAGTCCACCTTGGGGCCGAGGAGGGACAGCACGGCGGGCAGCAGGGTCAGGGTGGCGGCCAGGGCGGCGACCACCGCAAGAATGGCGCCCAAGGCCAGGGACGAATAGAAAGACACCGGAATGATGAACATTCCCAACAGGGCCAGCACCACCGTCACGCCGCTGAAAAGCACCGTGCGGCCGGCCGTATCGCCGGCCCTTTCCACGGCGGCCCGTTTGTCCAGGCCCTTGGACAGTTCCTCCCGGAACCGGGAAACGATAATCAGGGAGTAGTCTATCCCCACCGCCAGCCCAATCATCGTAACCATCATGGTAACGAAGAATACTAACTGGAAAGCCTGGCCGATGATTCCCACCGCCGCCAGCGCCAGGGCAATGGCGATGACGGCCAAGCCCAGGGGCAGCAGCATGGCAACCACCGCGCCGAACAGGAACAGCAGGATAATCAGGGCTACGGGTATGCCGATGCGTTCCCCCTGCTCCAGGTCTTCGGCGCTGAGTTCGAAGTTCTCATAGGCGACGCTGGCGTCTCCGCCGATGAGGACGCGGAAATCGTCAGCGGCGTCGGCTTCCTCGACAACGTGAATAACTTCGCCGACGTTCTCCGTAGCTTCATCCAGGTTGCCGGCCAGGATTACGTTCATAATGGTGGTGCGGCGGTCGGGAGATACCCGGAATTCGTCGCCGTCCATGTAGTAGTGGACTGCGCCCAGGACAAATTCGGGGCCAAGGCCGACAATCTCCCCGTGGACGGCTTCAACCTTGGCCTGGAATGCCGGGTCGTCCACGGTCAGGGACGGGGATTGGACCAGGACCAGTTCGGCCAGGGGCTTGGGGCCGCGCAGTCTTTCCTCCAGCCGGGAGGCAGCCTGCTCCGACTCGTACCGACTGGCCAGGCTGAAATCGGTGGTGGTGGCGCTGCCCAAAAGCGCGCGAACCAAGGCCAGGGAAACGACAAGCAGGACGGCCCAGACAGCGACGGTTATCAGGGGCCTTCGGGCGCAGATGCGGGCCAGAGTTCCGGTCAAGGACGCCTCCTTGCAATGGGCGGGGCAGACTTTTGACGAATGCGCGCTTGTTCGCCGGGGTTGCATCGCCGATTATAAATCCCCGGCAAACCAAACAACAATAAGCTACAATAACCTTATGGCATCTCTACGACAAAGTTCCAGGATGCCCTCAAATTAAGGAGTTACTTGCAGTGGTTGAACAGGAATCGGAACAGAACAGGTACACGATGGGATACAGCGATGAATTCCGGCAGTTGCTGAACCGGCGCAGCCTGGAAAGTCACGGCAAGCACCTGCTGCCCCATCTCAAGCCCGGCCTGCGGGCGCTGGACTTCGGCTGCGGGCCGGGAACCATCACGGTGGGGTTGGCCCGGATGGTGGAACCCGGCGAAGTCCACGGGGTTGACATGGAAGAGTCGCAGATTGACCTGGCCCGGGCCGCCGCCGAGGCCGGAGGGCATGGCAACGCCGTCTTTCACGTCGGCAACGTCAACAGCCTTCCCTTTGAGGACAACCACTTTGACGTTGCCCACTGTCACGCCGTGCTGATGCACGTGCCGGATACCGAGGCGGCACTGGCGGAGGTCAAGCGGGTGCTGAAACCCGGCGGCATCCTGGCTTGCCGGGAGGCGATTGTCGCATCCTGTTTCCTGGAACCCGAATTGGGCCACGTGGAATCCGCGTGGACTACCTTTGCCAGACTTTTGGCGGGCAACGGCGGCCACCCGCAGATGGGCAAGGAACTGAAAAACTACCTGGTAGAAGCCGGGTTCACGGACATTGAGCCATCGCTTTCCTTCGACACTTTCGGCACTGCCGAAGACCAGGTTTTCTTTCACGGATTTGTCAGCGGCTGGTTCTTTTCACCGGAAGTCATAGCCGCCGCAACTGCCTACGGGCTGGCTACGGAACAGCAATTCGACGCCTGGCGCGCCGGCATGGACGAATGGAAAACTCATCCGGGGGGAATCGGGGCCATCGCTTTTGGGGAGGTTGTGGCCCGGAAACCTTAGCCTCGGCACTTGTCTGAAGTTTTGGCCGGCGAAAGATGTATCGTCGTATCGCGCAGGATGGCAGGGTCTTTTGGTTGTCACCCTGAACGAAGTGAAGGGTCTAAAATTCTTCGGGCAAGACGACCCCTTCGGCCATGCTCATGGCAGGGTTGGCTAAGGCAACAATTTTAGATTCTTCGCTTTGCTCAGAATGACATACTCGAGGCCGGTTGGACAATCATAAGACCCGGCGAAGGTAGTTACCCAGGATTCCTCGCCCATACGGACGCTGTTGTGGCCGTGGGATTTCTGGATTCCGGCTTTCGCCGGAATGACGGGTTGGGGGCAAGGTACTTTTGAGGTAGTTCTTCGTTTACGATGGGATTGACCTGGCCGGAATGACGGGTTGGGGGCGGAGTTTTGACAGGGGCCACGGCGGTGGATAGACTCGACTAGGTGGAAGAGTTGGGAACGGGACGGGGCGGGATTTAATCAAGGGGCGGGACGGTTATGACGCAGCCGATTGTTGACAATTCCAGTGGCCGCATCCCCATGCGGACGCACTGGATGCCTCGGTTCGTGGCATCCGGGGTGATGTACGAAGACCTGCAAGACCTGTTGCAGCGCATAGACACCTGGGACGTTTGGTGCAAGGAATGGTCGGCCAAGGGGGCGATGCACGAAGGGTTGGCGGACGCGGCCCTGGCCGCCGGGCGTTTGGTGACGGCGGGGCAGGCGTATCACCTGGCGGCGTTGTGCTACCACTTCGGCAGTTTCCGCTACTACGAAGACCTGGACCAAAAACTGGCCGGGGAACGGAAAGCCCAGGAACTTTACGCCAAGGCCGCCCCTCATTTTCAACCGGCGGCGGAACGGGTTGAGTTTCCCTTCAAGGGGGACGCGCTGCCCGGCTACCTGCGGCTGCCCCAGGGGGACGGGCCGGCTCCGGTTGTCATAATCATCCCCGGCAACGACGCCCGCAAGGAAGAGTTTCACAACCTGGAGAACGAATTTCTGGCGCGGGGAATGGCTACCGTCAGTTACGATGGGCCGGGGCAGGGGGAAACCTGGGGCCGGCTGACCATGCGGGGGGACGACGAAAGCGCGGTTATCGCCATTATGGATTACCTGGAAAACCGTCCGGAAATTGACGCCGGGCGGATTGGCGTTTACGGCTGGGCGATGGGCGGCTACTTTGCGCCGCGGGCCGCCGCCGCCGATGGCCGGGTGCGGGCCTGCGTTTCCATGCCGGTCAGGTACTCCCTGCTGAATTGGGACAACGCCGCGAGACAGCAAACCGACGCTTACCAGCACATTTTCGGCGGCGTGACCTACGATGAAGGGCGGGAGATTGCCAGCGGTTTCCGGTTGGAGGAATCACTGCCCCAAGTCCGATGCCCTTACCTGATTGTCCACGGGATGAAGGGCGACACGGTGGACCGGACGGAGGCCGACCAAGCCGCGGCCCAGGCCGGCGGGTCCGCCGAGTTGGTGGTGTACGATGAGGGTGACCACCTTTGCATCAACCTGCGGCATGAGTCCTGGCCGATGATGATGGACTGGTTCGCGGACAAACTGGCGGGTTAGCAAGACACATCGAAATGTTGGCTCTTGAAGAATGTATCGTCATTCCGGCGTAGGCCAGTATGATGGTGGGGATGCGGACAGGTTGAAAACCTGCCCCACCTTGGGGGTTTCCCGGGCTGGCGGGTTTCAACGTCCGTAACCATCTGTTTACAATTTGGCAATCAAGGCGCAACATCTTGGTGGGATTGTGTATTTGTCACAGTAGCGCCTCCGGGACGGGGCCGATGATTCGGTTCCGCCGGGCCGGCAAGCATCAAGCAATGAGAGCGCCGGCGCGGAATTACCCGGGGAAAGTTGGAAGGCCATGATTAGCAGCTCAATCTCGCCCATGACCGTTCTGAACGAATGTGTCAACCTCGACGGTTCGGTCAAGCCGCTTTACCGGCCCATGATGGACAGCATGGACGGTTTGGGTATGGAAGAGTTGCAGCGGCGTTGGCTGGCGGCCAAGGGCCACGCCGCCCGCGACGCCTTTACCTTCTTTCTTGACCCGCGGGAGTTTCGCACGGTGCCAACCGACTGGTTTCCCCGGTTGATTCCCGGCGACCATTGGGACACCATTTCCCGGGGCGTGGCGCAGCGGTTGAAGGCCATCAACCATTTCCTGGGGGACCTGTATTGCGGCCAGCAGGACATTGTGCCGCCGGACGTGATGTTTTCCTGCCAGTATTACAACCCGGAGTTGCAGGGTTTCCGGCCCGCCCGCGACACCTTTGTCCACGTTTACGGCATCGACCTGGTTCACATGGGCGAAGGGCGTTACGTGATTCTGGAGGACAATCTGCGGATTCCGTCGGGGATAACCTACCAGACCAAGAGCGTGGAAATCGGCCTGGAGGTCATGCCGGAACTGGCGGAAGGGTACGACATCGTTCCCTACGACATTCAGGCGGCTTACCAGGAGATGTTCCTGTCCCTGTGCGACACCGATTCGCCCAACTGCGTGCTGCTGACGGACAGCAAGTACGGGTCGGCCTTCTTTGAACACCGCTACCTGTCGGAGTTGTTCGGGATAACCCTGGTGGAGGGTTCCGACCTGTACGTGGGGCATAACGGGCGGGTCTGGTGCCGGGCGATGGGCGGCGATTTCGAGGTTGACCTGATTTACCGCCGGGTGGAAGACCTGGAGCTTTTCGTGCCGGGGCTGACGGAAGCCTACCTGAACCAACAAGTCGTGCTGGTCAACGCAATGGGTTCGGGCGCCGCCGACGACAAGCTGGTCTTTCTGTGGGTGCCGGACATGATTAAGCGCTACATGGGTGAGGACGCCATACTGGAACAGGCGGTCAGCTATGACCTGCGCTCCCCCAGCAACCGCCAGTTCGTGCTGCAAAACCTGGACAAACTGGTCTTGAAAACGCGGCAGGGCTACGGCGGCATGGGCGTCTTTATCATGCCCGACCTGGGGGGCGTGTACCGCAACCGCTTGACCCAGCAATTGATTGAACAGCCTCAAGCCTTTATCGCCCAGGAAACCCTGGACTTTTCGCGACACCTGGTGTTTGACGAACTGAGGGGCATATTCGAGGAACGGTACGTTGACCTGCGGGTGTTTGCCATCCAGAACGGCCACGGTGAAGTTACGGTGTTTCCGGGGGGTCTGACTCGGGTGTCCGAGCCGGCCAGCCGGGTCACCAATAACTCATCAGGAGGTTCATGCAAGCCGAGTTGGGTAGTCCGGTAGCCGGTCAGTCAACGCCAGTCCACTACGCCTACGTTGCCCGGTACGAGTACACCGACGTGGTGGTGCAGAACGATAACTTTTTCCGGCTGGCGGCGTATGCCGACCAATTCCAGCAACCCGGCGCTTGCGAAATCGCCACCTTCCCGGCCGGAACGTCGGTGACTTATCCGGACCGGCTGGGCAACCGGGTTGACCGGGTGCGGATTTCCACACCCCACGAAGAGTTGGTTATCGCCGCGGTGGGGGACGTGGCCCTGGGCGCGCCGGGTTCGGGGATTGAGGATGTCCCGCTGGCGTCGCTGGAGGTTGGCCTGGAGGACGCCGAGTTCCTGACGGCGACGACATTGGTTGACCCGGACAGCGTGGGCGATGCGGCCCGGAGGGTGGCCGGGGAGTCCGACTCCGTGCTGGGGGCCGTGCGGGAAATCATCGGTTGGGTCAGGAACGAAGTGGAGTACGAAAGGGGCAACACCTCGGTCAGCACCACCGCCGCCGACGTTCTGGCGGAAATGCGGGGCGTCTGCCAGGACAAGACCCACCTGGCGTTGGGGATGATGCGGTCTTTGGGGATACCGGCCCGCTACGTCAGCGGGCTGCTGACCCGGCAGCCGGGGGAAACCCACGCCTGGTTGGAATTCCTGCACCCGGCGGCCGGCTGGCTGCCGGCGGACCCCACCAAGGGCATCGTCATAAACACCGGCAGCAATTACTTGAAGTTGGCGGTGGGCCGGGACTATTCGGAAGTGCCGCCGGTGTCCGGGTCTTTCGTTTCCAAGGGATACGGGCTGCTGGATTTCGCGACGGCCAGGGTATTTTTTGACAAGGACTCCATTGGCATTGACGACGCCCTGACCCTGATGCGAGAAAAACCTGAGCAGGCGAGGTAACAGGCGCGATGGTTGAACCAAGATCGCTTTCCTTCAACTCGGATCGGTGGCTGACCGACTCCCGGGTTTACAACCTTATATGGCTGGGCCGTTGGCTGGAACGGGCCGAAAACGTCGCTAGGGTGGTGAACACCCTGGCCCGGCTGGCCATAGCCAAGGGCATGGATATGCCGGATTTCCAGGAGTCGTTGACCACCGCCGCCGCGGCCCGCGGCATGGCGATTGAACATCCCAGCATGGCCTTGACGATGCTGTTGAAAGACCACCAGGCTTCTTCCATATCCCACAGCATCGCCACGGCCCGCAGCAACGCCACCCACGTCGGCACAGTGGAACTTATCCGCGCCATCAACGACGTATTGCAGGAATTGAACGACGAAACCAATATGCTGGACACGCCGCTGGCAGCGCAGACAATGACGGACAATGTGCTGGAGGCGCTGGGCCGGGTCTATACCGTCATTGACGATAGCTGGTTCCACCAGGAACCCCTATCCGAGGAAGAGGTTTACCGCCGTTTCGTGCAGCAGTAGTCCCGGTTCCGGCAGAGCCGGGATTTACAGCGTTCCGCTTTTCTCGACCATTTCCAAACTATGACCGTAGGGGCGGGTTTCAAACCCGCCCCTACCATTTGGCCCGGCGCGGCGTTTGCGGCCTGGTGGACGGCGGTTTATTCGCGTCCGGGCTGGAAATCCGTGGTTGTTATGCTCATGCTCCAGTACTTGCAATAAGTAATAACGATTGGCGTTGCCTATTGCGTAAATGGTTATTGACAAATGGTTGCAGAACATCCAAAATCCTTTACTGCAAACACTTGCAATAAAAAGTTGTGGCATGAGGGAACGTCGGGATGTTGTTGAGCCTGGTATCCCCATTGATGGAAAACGGCGCGACCGGCCTGCCCCTGCACGCGCCGGACGGGTTTTTCTCCCTGCCGGTGGCGGCGGCGGGTTGGGCCGTCGCTGTGGCGGTCGTCGCCTTCGCCGTGTGGCGGACGGGTAAAGACCTGAATGAACGGTTGGTTCCCATGATGGGAATAATGGGAGCCTTCGTCTTTGCCGCTCAGATGATTAACTTCCCGGTGCCGGGCGGCACTTCGGGGCACCTGGTTGGCGGGGCGTTGGCGGCAGTGGTGTTGGGGCCGTGGGCCGCCATACTGGTTATGACTGCCGTGGTTTCCCTGCAAGCCCTGTTGTTCCAGGACGGGGGCTTGGTGGCCCTGGGAGTCAACCTGGTCAACATGGCGATAGCTGCCCCGTTGCTGGGTTGCGCCGCCTGGTGGGTATTCCGGCGGTTGCTTCCGTCGGGCAAGGCTCTTGTGGTGGGCGGATTCGCGGCCGGCTGGGTATCGGTAATGGCTGCCGCCGTAGCCGTAGCCTTCCAGTTGGACTGGTCGGGAACGTCGCCCCTGGTGGTGGCTTTGCCGGCCTTGGCGATTGTCCATGCCCTAATCGGAATCGGCGAGGGACTAATTACCGTGGGCGCGTTGTCATTCATCCGGGCCGCGCGGCCCAACCTGTTGCCCACGTACTCGGCGGGGCGCACCCGCATCGTGGAGGCGAATCAAGCATGAAGATTAAATGGTGGATTGCCGGTTACTTGATTGTCCTGGCGGTGGCGCTGCTGGCGCCGTTGGCCTCGGCGTCTCCCGACGGGTTGGAACGGGTGGCGGAAGACCAGCATTTTGCGGGTCTGGCCCAGGAATCCAGCTACCAGGTCATTCCCGACTACGCCCTGCCCGGCGTGTCCAACGAAGCGGCAGGGACGATTTTGGCCGGTTTCATCGGCGTGACGGTTGTCTTCCTGTTGCTGGGCGGCGGCGCCTACCTGGCCCAACGGATGAAGGCCGGCTGAACGCCGGCTCCCGCCCCCGACGCCCAGCGCACCGTGGGGCCGGCGTAATCAAATGGCCGCAGTTTCTTCCTTACTTGACCGGTACAGGGAGGGAAATTCCTTCCTGCACCGGGCCGACGCCCGGATTAAGCTGGTCATAACCCTCGGTTTTATCGTCGCCATGACCTCGATTCCCGCCGGGGCGTGGTACGGTTTCGGGGTTATGATGGCGTTGGTCTGGACGGTTGCGGTCTTTTCCGGCGTTGGCCTCCATCGGATTTTTCTGCGTTCCCTGATAGCCGTCCCCTTCATCCTGATAGCCGTTCCTTCGGTGTTTTTGCGGCCTGGCGATGTTCTGACGGAGTGGGATATGGGTTGGTGGGTAATGACGGTTACGGACGAAGGGTTGGTCTTTTTCGCCAGCGTGCTGCTGAAGTCGTGGACATCGGTAACCGCTGCCGCCTTGTTGACTGCCGTTACCCGTCCCCTGCAATTGCTGGAATCCTTGGCCGCCCTGCGGGTTCCCGCCCTGCTGGTGGCGGTGGTCAGCCTGATGTACCGCTACTTGTTCGTGCTGGTGGACGAAGTGCAGCGAATGTTGCGCGCCCGCGCCGCCCGCAGCGCGGCGTTGGACGGCAAGGCCGGCGGCCCCCTGGTCTGGCGGGCCAAGGCTGCCGGGGGAATGGCCGGGGCGTTGCTGATTCGTTCCCTGGACCGCAGCGAGCGGATTTACCTGGCGATGCTGTCCCGGGGCTATGATGGGAAAGTGCGCCGCACCGACGCCGAGCCGCTGCGCCCGTCCTCTTACGTCGCGGTGGGTGTGTCTCTGGCAGTTTTCGCCGGCATAGCAGTGGGGAGCCGGTGGCTGTGGTAGAAGACGGAAAACCCAACGGGGACACTGCGGGGCCGGCGGTGGACATCCGCGGCCTGCGGTTCGCTTACCCCGACGGACGGGAAGCGCTGCGGGGCGTTGACCTGAGCATCGCGCCGGGGGAGAAAGTGGCTCTGGTTGGCCCCAACGGGGCCGGCAAGTCCACCCTGCTGCTGCACCTCAACGGACTGTTGCAGGGGCCGGAGGGCCGGGTGAACATCCTTGGCCGGGACGCCAACTCAGCCAAGGGCCGGGAGTTGCAGGAAATCCGCGCCCTGGTGGGGCTGGTGTTTCAAGACCCGGACGACCAGCTATTTTCCCCGACGGTGTTCGACGACGTGGCCTTTGGCCCGATATACATGGGACTGGCCCGGGACGAAGTGGAGCGGCGGGTGGTCGAGGCCCTGGCCGCGGTGGGCCTGGATGGATTCGGGGGCCGGATGCCCTTCCACCTGAGCGGCGGGGAGAAAAAGCGGGCGGCCCTGGCGACGGTGCTGTCCATGCGTCCCCAAGTGCTGGCCCTGGACGAACCATCGGCGGGATTAGACCCCCGGGCCCGGCGGGGAATAATCCGGGTGTTGACCGGCTTGGAACAAACCCTGCTGGTAACGACTCACGACATGGAGCTGGTTCGCGAGGTTTTCCCCCGGACGGTTATCATGGATGAGGGGTCGGTCGCCGCCGATGGGCCTACCGAACACATTTTCGGCCAGCGCGACTTGCTGGAAGCCCACGCGTTGGAGTGTCCCTAAGGGGTGTCGTCAAAATCATCCTTTGCAATTCCCCCATCCCCACCGTCATACCGGCTTTCGCCGGAATCCAGAAATTCCAAGCACGGAACAGCGTTCTTGAGGGCCAAAGAGTCCTGGATACCGGCCTACGCCGGTATGACGGTGGAATATGACGACACGCCCTAGAAGGTGTCGTCTTTCCGGCGAAAGCCGGAATCCAGAAAGGCCAAGCACGGAACAGCGTCCTTGAGGGCCAAAGAGTCCTGGATACCGGCCTGCGCCGGTATCCAGGACCTGCCCCCGTAGCCGAAGAGGGAGAAGCAATGACCGGCTCGGCAGCCCTTTGCCCGGTCAGTTGGCGTACCCGGTGTATAATCCGCACATTCCCTTGCCGAATCATTGGCGTTTGGAGGAACGATATGCCGGGAGCAATCCAGCCGGACTTGGTGCGCCGTCTGAAAACCGTGGCCGACCCCGCCATTTCCCCGGACGGTTCCAAGGCGGCCTATACTCTCTCCCAGGTTGACCCGGAGAATTGGGAAAGCAGTTCCCGGATCATGCTGCTGGACCTGGAAACCGGGGACGCCGTGGAATTGACCGCCGGCAGCAAGGATTCCGGCCCCCGGTTCTCCCCGGACGGCAATACCGTCGGGTTTTTGCGGACGGACGATAAGGACCGGAAACAGCTATGGACGGTAACGCCCGGTGGGGAAGAACCGGCCCAAATCACGGAGAGCGCCGGTGGGGTGGTGGATTTCGTTTGGTCGCCCGATTCCCGGCAGGTGGTTTTCTGCGCCGACGTTTCCCCGGATGCTCCAACATCCAGCGACGAAGAGGCGGATTCCAAGCTGCCGCAGGTGAAGGAAGTGCGACGGATTCGGTTCCGCTACGACACCCTGGGTTGGCGGGGAGACTCCCACTTCCACCTGTTCCTGGCCGACCTGGAAACCGGAGAGCAACGGCAGTTGACCGACGGCGATTGGGACGACGGCGCGCCGGCCTGGTCTCCCGACGGCCGGCGGATTGCGTTCATATCGGGCCGGCGGGACGACCGCGACCAAAAGGCGCAAACCGAAGCCTACGTCATGCCGGCGGAAGGCGGGGAACCGGAGTTGTGGTCACAAGGGTTGTCCAGCGTCGGCGCGCTGGCCTGGGAACCCGACGGGCAACGGCTGTTGGTGGTCGGCTCGGAGGCTCCCGGGTTCCTGGTGAGTTGGCAGGGCTGGCTTTACATTCTTGAACCCGGACGGGAGCCGGCGCGGATTACCGACGATTCTTTCCGGCCCGTGGTGGCTTTTGGCCCCACGGGCCGGCCCCCGGAAATGCGTTGGAGCAAGGACAACGGCATACTGCTGTTGGGGGATGTTGAGGGAGAGTCTTTCCTGTACCGAGTGAACCCGGTTGACGGTACTGCCAAGCCCGTGGCCGGGGGCGGGCAGTCGAGCAGCGACCTGTCCCTGGATTCCCAAGCCCGGCGGGGAATCGTGGTGTCGTCTATGCCCCAATCCCCGGCGGATTTGCACGTTGTTGGCATGAAAGACGGCAGTTCCCGGCAAGGCACCGGACATAACCGGGAGTATCTCGCGGAGCATCCGCCGGCCCGGATGGAAAAGTTTTCCGTCAACCGCCGGGGTTGGGATATTGAATGCCGGCTGTTTCTGCCGCCGGACTTTGACCCCGCCGGCAGTTACCCGATGGTGCTGGACATTCACGGCGGCCCCAACGGTGCGTTTTACGATTCCTTTACTCCCTGGCAGCAGGTCTTGGCGACGGCGGGGTACGTGGTGCTGGCGGCCAACCCCCGGGGTTCCTCCACTTACGGCGACGATTTTATGATGGCGGTCCTGGGCGATTGGGGCGGCGAGGACTACCTGGACCTGATGGCGGCGGTGGAGGAAACGGCGGCCCGGCCCTACGTGGACGAAACCCGGCTGGGGGTGCACGGTTACAGCTACGGCGGCTACATGACCAGTTGGATAATCGGCCACACCAACCGTTTCAAGGCGGCGGTGGTGGGCGCGCCCTGCATCAACCTGCACAGTATGTACGGCACTTCGGACATTGGCGTCAGTTTCGGCGAAATCCAGTGGGGCGGTTCCATCGCCGAGGCCGTTGAGGAAGGGTACGAGCAGATGGCCTTGAAGATGCTGGAACGGTCGCCTATTGCCTACGTCAACCGGGTGGAAACGCCGGTCTTGCTGCTGCACGGGGAGGCCGACGCCCGTTGTCCCATATCGCAAAGCGAAGAGTATTTCACCATGTTGAAGCGGTTGGGGAAGGAAGTGGAGATGGTGCGGTTCCCCGACTGCTCCCACCTTTTTCCCCGCATGGGGCATCCCAAAATGCGGGAGGAGTACCTGGAACGCACCCTGGGGTGGTTCAATTCCCGCCTGGGTAAGGGTTAGGTTTTGCGCCGGGTCAGGAAAGGGCGGGAGCCGGGGCCAGCGTAACCTGCCGGAACCAATGGCCGGTGCAAAGGTCTTGGGCCAGGGACACCGGGCCGTGTCCCTCGGCCACCGCCTTGAAGTGCATCCGAATGACGGGCAGCGCGCCGGCGGAAAAGCCGTCCAACTCCCAGCGGTTTTCCATGGCAAGGATTTTGGTCCAGCCCGTGGGGAGCTTGAGCCAGGGCCGGCCGTCGCCGCCGGATTCCCGGACTTCAACGGGCGTCCAGGCGCCGAGGTAGTCGTCGGCGGGGATTCCGGGGTTTTTCGCGCTAAGGGCAATCATCGGGGGCCTCCATAACATTTGTTCTATGACACCAGCATTGTATAGAACGGCGGTTCGTTTGTCCAGGGGCAGAGGCCGGCAAAATTGAGTTGGCGCAAGAACGGCTGTGGCGTTGAAAAAAGTCCGGGGCGCAGGCAGGCGCCCCGGACTGGAAACCGCTGTAAAGAGAGCGGGTTAAAGCCGGCTCAGGCCCCGGCCTCCCTAAGTTCCCGTTCCGCGGCAATGGCGATTTGGGAGAGGGTCTCGGCGTAGCGGTTGGAGAACAACCGCCCGATAGAGGCGTAAATCCGTATCCCCAACTCCGGTTCCCGGTAGCATAGGTCCATCAACCCGGAGCGGGGAATCGCCAGCACTTCCATATCGGTCAAAGCCTCCCCCGACGTAACCAGGGTGCCGGAACCCAGCAGGGCGGCCAGAGGGAAGGCTTCGCCGGGCCGGGCAATGCGGACGGAGATTTCCCCGACTTCCGAATGGGTGGTCAGGTGGGCCTCGCCTTCGAGGATGACGTAAAGCCGGTCGCCGGAGTCTCCCGAAAACCCCAGGTTGTCACCGGCCGATACCTGCAAAGTCTGGCCCAGGTTGATGACCTTAACCGTCTGGTCGTCGGTCAGGTCTTTGAAAACGTCCACCTGCTTGACGACCCTCGGGTCCAGCTGCGATGCGGCGTGGGGGCCGTTCTCGTTGAAGGCGCCGGTCAGTTCGTGGGCGCCCAAAACCTGCACTTCCACCGGGGACTTGCGCTGCACTTCGCGGGCAATGCTGCGCTTGATGTGGCGGGCCAGCAGCTTGTGGTCGTGGGTGTACATGGCAATCAGGTCAACCTCTTCGGCGCGGGCCACCTGGATGATGCCGTCAGCTACCGAGTCAGCCACCACCACGTCGCAACGCCACTGGGGGCCGTCGGCGCTGTTGCGCCGGGCCACCGCCCGGAGGTAGCCCATCGCTTCGTGCCGGTCGGTTTCTTCCTGCTGGCTGCCCAGGATGATGTGGCGGCCAACCCGCTGGGTGTGGGCCGGAGCGATGACCTGCACCAGCACGACCTCCCCGTCGGGTTCGACCTGTTCCTGGATGAAGCTGAAAGTTTCCTCCGCTTCCCTGGAGCCGTCCAGAGGCACCAAGACTTTACGGTACATTTCCCCTCCCGGTTGGTGGACGCCGCACTCCGGCCCGGTCAGTTCTTGCTCATCACCGCCCGGACATAGGCCAGAAAGGTGGCCGGGTCCAACGTCCGCGTTACATAGGCATCGGCATTGTACCGCAACGACCGGGCCAATGCCTGTTCACTGCCCCGGCCCACCACCAGCACCGGGGCCGACGTTACGCAACGGATGGCCCGCAAAACCTGGTGGGTCTGGGCCAGGGAACGGCCCTGGTAAACGACGATGACGCTGGGGCCTTCCTCGACGATGCGTTTCAGGCCCGCCAGACAATCTACGGTTTCGGACACCCGGAACTCGGTTCCCTGGAAAGCCTGGACGATTCCGCTGCGGCCCTTGTAGTTGCCGATGACCAAAGCGTTGGCTGATGTAACCATAGCTTACCTCTCAACCGGCCTGCGCCTTTGGGGGCGGCGGTTGCGCCGCGCCGATGGGAAGGCGGGAAACAGGCCGGATTCAGCATTGGGGCTGGCGTTTGTCGTTGGCCGCGGCCCGTCTTTATGCGCTTTCCCCGGCCGGCGCAACGTCCCGGCCCTTCCGGTCTTCTTCGGCCCAGCGGGCGGCCATGTGGCGCAGGGCGGGCCGGTAGTCGTAGGTGTAGTACCGGACTCCGGCGCAAGGCACCTGGTAGAAAAAGGGGTCAACGTCCCGGCTGCCGGACTCCTTCTTGAAGTCCAGATGTTCAGTGTTGGGAAGGGTATTCAACACAGTCATGTCGCACCTCCTTGCAGTTACATAACTTGTTATCGCTGAAACCAATATACTCTATCGCACAACAGGTTGTCAACGGTTTAGGCAATTGTGAAAGAATTATCAAAGTATTTTTCGTCGCCGTGTGTGACGAAAATCACAACCGGAGACTATTCGTTACGAATTGTGACAACTTTCACATTGGATAAGGGATTCGGAGAGGACGGCTTGACCGTTTGCAACAGGGAATAAACGCCGTGGCACGTCGTTGAGGAGGGGCAAAAGGACGCCAGCCGGCAGCCAATCCGGGGAGAGGGCAAGACCGGGCCGGGTTTAGAAATCCGGTTGGGGGCGCAACCGCCACGGGCGGGCCTTGGCCAATTCCCGGACTTCCGCCGCCGTGGAGACGGGAGCCAAGCAGGTGGCGCCCATGCAGGCGTAGAGGGCATCGCCCCGGCCCACCGGGAAACCCAGGACGGCGATGCGTTCTTCATCGCGGGCCGGGTCGAGGAATTGGGTTATGCGGTGGGGCGCGGGCAGCCGTTGCGCCGCCCGGCGGAGGCTGCCGGAACTGGCCGGGTTGCCCACCACCACCAGGCGCACCGGGCCGTTGTGCAGCAAGTCCCAGGCCCGCGCCCAGGCAGAGCCGGCCGGCAGAAACAGACGCTCTTCGTCTTCTTCCATGCGGTGGGAAGAGTGAGAACCCAGGTAACTTTTGCCGGGAACGATGCCTTGAAAGACCTGCAAAGCGCCTCTGGCCCAATTCAGGTAATCCTCATCGCCAGTTAACCAGTGCAGGGTGATTAACCCCTCAGCCAGCAGGGAGTTTTCCAGCAAAGACCGTTCCCGGCCCAAGGACGGCCCGGCGGTGTTTCCCGTATCGGGTATATCGTAAAACCCGCCTTCGGATGCGCCGTACAAATCTTGGATAGTCCTGGCGACGACTTCGGCCCGTTGCAGGTGTTCGCTTTGGCCCCCGGTTTGGCACAGGGTCAGTAAGGCCCGCAGAAACCATACCTGGTCAGCCAGGGTGGGAATGCCGGGGACAAACTCCCCGGCGACGTGGGCCAACCCCGCCGAGTCCGACCAGCACTCGGCCCAAAGGCGGTTGAGGATGCTCTCCCCGTCGGCAAACCAGGCCGGCGCACCCAAAACCGCCGACGCTTGGAGCAGGGCATCGGCGGCTAAGGCGTTCCAGCCGGTATAAAAAACCCGGTCTATGGGCGGTTTTTCCCCGGCGGCCCGGTCTTTCCAGGGAAGTTGGTAATACTCTTCGGTGGCGTCCTGGCTGGCCCAGAACCAACCCGCAGCCGGGTCACGCAAGGTTTCGGTCAAGTAGTGCATTACCCCGGAGGCCGTTTCCCGGTAGTCTCTCTTGCCGGTTACCAGCGCGGCCTCCAGGTAGGTCAGGGCCAGGTTGGCGTTGGTGACCAGCATTTTTTCGTAGTGGGGAACTTTCCAGTCCCGGGAAACCGAGTAGCGGAAAAACCCGTCTTCGTTGAAGTCGTAAATGCCGGCTTTCATCCATGCCAGGGTTTTTTCCACCCGTTCCAGCAAGGCCCGGTCTCCGTTCCTGCCGTAGAGGGCCAGCAGCAGGCGCAAGCTCTCCCAAGGGGGTTGTTTCGGTTCCACCCCGAAACCGCCGTATTCCGGGTCGTACAGTTGCTCCAGGCGGTCAACTACGGCGGCGACGGTGGCACCGTCCCCGGTTGCCGTCGGTTCCGGCCGGCTGGCTGTCGGAAAGGCCGGGCCGCCGGAAAGCACGGATTCCAGCACGCCCAGCATTTCATCGGGCGGGGTGTAAATCCTGCCGGCCACCAGATCGCCGGCCCCGGTCAGGAACACGAAGGACGGAAAACCGCCCTGATTGTAGCGGCGGGAAAGGTCGGGGCGGCGGTCAACGTCCACCGCCACCGGGATGAACTTGGAATTAACCAGGTCAATCACCCGCGAGTCGGAGTAAGTGGTCTGGTCCATGACGTGGCACCAGTGGCACCAGGTAGCCGTAAGGGTCAACAGAACGTGCTTTTCCTCGCGGCGGGCGTCCTGGAAGGCGGTTTCGTTCCAATCCCGCCAAGCGATACGCTCCCGATTTTCCGATTCGCTCATGGTGTTACGTCCCTATTCTGATTGAGTGAACGAGGCGGCTCGGCCCGGGTCAAGGGGCGCAGGAAGAACGGCGTCGTACTCGGCGAAAGTCCCCAAGACCGGGCCACCGTCGCCCCAGGAAGCCGCGAAAGCGGTGGGCATCCCGCCGGAACCGGCTGTCACGTCAAACCCGGCTTCGGTCAGGATTTCGACATACGCCTGGGCCGACAGGTACTCCCGGAAGGCCGGCTCGGCATATTCCCAGATGCGGCGATGAAAGTCGGACAGCCAGCCCCGGTTGTCGTCAATCCACCGCAGGGCGTTGTGCTTTGCATCCGGCGACGGCGCCATTAGGATTTCTCCCGTGGGATGAGCGGCAACCAACGCTTACCGGAAGGCGGGTATCACGTGCTTGCCGAACATTTCGATGGACTTCATAACCTGGTCGTGGCCCACCGTTTCCGTCGCCATGAGGAACTGCACCTGGTCAACGCCGGTGGCCTGGTGCAGCTTGACGGCCTCGATGCAACTGTTGGGGTCTCCCGCTACGATGACGCCGCGCTCGGCCAGGGTATCGGCGCCCATTTCCTCCCAAATCTTTTGGGCCAGGGCGCTGCCGCCGGAAAGGTCGAATTGGCTGGCGGCCCCTTCTTCGGTGACTTCCTTCACGTCTATATAACGGGAAAAGTTTTGCACCAGGTGTTCCGGAATGCCGCCCCACTGCTGGAGCAACCGTTGGTAAATGTCTTTCTGGTCCTGGACGTAGGGACGGCCCGGCCCGAAAAAGGTTTTCAACGAATTGGCGCACAGTTCTTTGGCGGCTTGGTCGTCTTCGCCGCAGTATCCAAAAAGGGAACTGAGCCACTGGTTGTTGACCGTCGCCCCAACCGCCTGGGCGTTCTGAATGTTCTGGCGGTATTCCTGGATATGGGGTTCCAGCACCGAAGGGGCGCTGATGCCCAGGGCCATGACGCCGATGCCCTTTTCCGCCGCCAGTTGGTAGGTGGCGGGTTGCAGGGCGGCCACCCAGATGGGCGGATGGGGTTTCTGGTAGGGCTTGGGCAGCACCTGGCGGGGCGGCACGTTCCAGAAACGGCCTTCCCACTCGAACACTTCCGACTCCCAGATTTTGGGAATCATGTTCAGCGACTCTTCCCACATATCCCGGGTGTCCCGGGGGTCAATGCCCATGCCGGTCTGCTCATAGGGGGCCGAGCGGCCGGTGCCAAAGTCCACCCGCCCGTTGGAAAGGTGGTCCACCATCGCCACCCGTTCCGCCACCCGCACCGGATGATGATAGGGCAGAATCACCACGCCGAACCCCAACCGGATGCGCTTGGTCAGACGGCTCAGCGCGCCGAAAATGACCTCCGGGCAGGGCGACGACGAAAAGGTGGTCAGGAAGTGATGTTCCACGAACCAAACGTAGTCAAAGCCCATTTCGTCGGCCAGGACGCACTGCTCGATGGTTTCTTCCACCACGGCGTGGTCGTCCAGGGTAGGGCGCTGCATTTCGTAGGCCAACCCAAACTGCATGATGCGTTCCTCTCTTCGGTTCAAGGATTGAAAGGCTGATTATACGCCCTTATCAGGGGCAGGAAGGTCGTACCGCCGACATTCAACCGCTTGTCCCAGCATGAATTGTCCACGCCGCCCTCGCCGTAATGGTGGACGGCCTGCGTCCAGTCGTCCAGGGAACGGATGAGCGGCCCCTGGTCGGTCATGTCTTCGGCATTGAGAAAACCCAGATAGACCAGCACCACCGGCACGCCCAGGGAAGTCAACTTCCATGACCAGGCGAAACGGTTGGCTAACTGGTAATGGGAATCCCGCGATAAACTCCAAGGGTTGCCGGTCAGCGAAGCAAGATTCCGGTTGGCTTCATCAATCGACTGGCCTATCCGTTGGCGATTCTCTGTGGCTGCACCGCATTTGTCTTCCTCACGTATTTCTTGCAGGTGGGCCTTGGCCTCAACCAGCAATAACCCCGGCTTGCCGTCAATGCTACAAGTGCTGGCAA
This sequence comes from Dehalococcoidia bacterium, assembly GCA_963665735.1. Classification (GTDB taxonomy): domain Bacteria; phylum Chloroflexota; class Dehalococcoidia; order Lucifugimonadales; family UBA3495; genus CATOSK01. Next base: position 43,127 of record OY762444.1, read on the forward strand.
TGTCCCAAGTGGGGGTTTTTGCTCCCCTCCCTCTTCCGCGGACGGCCAGCCACCAAGACTGAAGCTCGCTCCTAATGTCCGGTGGCAGCAGATTGCCCGTCTTGTCCAGTTCCGCTTCCAGGGCCGGCGTCTTGTCCCAAACATCGTCGGTCTTCACCGGCTTGCCGTAGGGCATCCAACAATCGTCGGGCGAGACCACAACACCACTGCAATTGACGATTTGGGTTAACCGCCGGGCTACTTCTCCCCGGTTGCCGTCAGTCAGCAAGACGCAGCGGGGGCGACTACCCCGTCTGTCCTTGCCCAGTTGATTCCACCAGTCCAAGCCGTGCCTTACTACCAGAGACTTATCCTTCAAGGCGCTGAAGCCATGCACCAGGAACCCGATGACGTTGCCTTCCGTATCCACCCTCACCAACACCCGTTTATCGTCGCTGTCTATGTACGAGCCGAACTTATGCTCCCAGGTCACGGTCAGCATATCCCCCTGGTCGTCGTACCAGATACCGATTTGTTCCGCGTTGTTCATTTCATACTGCCTAGCTGAAACGACCGATGATGTATGCCGTCAGAATAAAGGCGTCGTCATCCAGGTATTTTACGGCGACGCGCACCCATCCATTGCCCAACCCCAAACCTGGGAACCGCTTATGATACAGCTTTACGGATTCGGGGTCAGTGTCAGAATCGGCAACGGTGTCCGGCTGTCTGACCGTTTCCTGGACATTCTCCAGTAATGTCTCCATTTCCGGATGTCTGGCGCAAATGTGCCGCCAACGCTCTTCCGGCAGACGAACTTGGCGGCCTTCCGGGTCTTCAACTACCACGTTCTCGATTGGGATTTAACCCGGCCGTGGAATTAAGACCACTTGCCGCGTTTCACCCGATTTCCGACTGGACTTTGCGAGGGCGGAAGTCAACGGGCGCTATGTCCACATCGAGATACTCACCCTCGAAACTCCGTATTCCGATGATGTGGAACCCTTGTACATTCCCTTGGTCGTCAACATGGGCCATTACCCGGTCATCCTCAGTTGGTTCCGTAGAGGTATTGTTGCCCCAAGTCACGTCCAAAAAGTCGCCTTCCTTGTCGTACCAGACGTTTATCTTGTCCTGCTGTCCCATATTTGTTCACCTGCTTTCAGTCGGGAAGTCGCATAGGCGGTCATCACAAAAGCGTCTGCGCCGATGAGCTTTACCACCACGCATATCCACCTTGGCCCCACCGCCGTTTCATCGAACCACTTGTAGTATAACCTGACGGTATCCGGCGCGGAGCTTGATTTCCTGATTACATCGGCATTTTGGAGCGTTCCAACCACCAACTCCCGCATCGTCACCATGTAACTGTGGGTGGGCCGGGTAATGTGCATCCAACGCTCATCCGGCAGGCGGATGACACGGCCCTGGGGGTCTTCAATCGTCACTCAATCAAGACCACTTCCCGTTGCACCGGCGACGTGGCGTAAGGCCCTTCTTCTCCCATGAAAGCGTCAATTTCGGAGCGGACGCCGAACTCCGGCAGGTAAATCCCCGGTTCTATGGAAAAGCCGACTCCCGGAATGATGCGGCGGGTGTCGCGGGTCTCAAACCCGTCCAGGTTCACCGCTTCCCCGTGGACTTCGTAGCTGATGCTGTGGCCCAGCCGGTGGGTGAAGTATTGGCCGTAGCCCCGTTCCTCGATGTAGCTGCGGGCGACGGCGTCGGCCTCCCACCCTTGCAATACCTTTCCTTGACGGTGGGACTCTTGCAGGTGTTCCAGGGCGGCGTCCCTGGCCCCGGTCACGATGTCAAAGATTTCCTGTTGACGGGGCGGAACCTGGTTGCCGACAAAAGCCGTCCAGGTAATGTCGGCATAGACCGCGTTGGGATCGGCCTCTCTGGCCCACAGGTCAATCAACACCCAGTCGCCGGGTTGGAAAACGCTGCTGCCGTGGCTTTCCGGTTCATAATGGGGGTCGGAGCAATGGGCGTTGATGGAGACTATCGGGCCGTCGGCGGCTTCCAGTCCTTCTTCCCGGAAACGCCGCCGGATAAACTCGGCAATCTCAAACTCGGTAGGATTATTCCCGCCGGCCAACCGCCCCCCGATGCGCCGGAACGCCTGGTTGACAATCAAGCCCAGCTTTTCCGCCGCGCGGCAGTGGCCGGCCAATTGCTCCGGCGTCCAACGCTGGGTGGCGTACTGCATCAGGTCGGCGGAGGAAACTACCTCGGCGCCCAAACTCCGCACCAACTCCACCGTGCCGGCGTCCACCCGGGACACCCGGGGCAGTTCGTTGCGGGGCGAGTATTCCATCGCCACCCGTCCGGCCCCGGCCAGCAGCCCGCCCAGGGCCTCTTCCAGGGATGACCGGCTGCTGTAAACCGCCAGGTTGACCGGCGCCCCGGCGAATTTGCCGGCGTCAACGTGGTGGGCCAGCAGGGTTGGAACCCCCTCCGCCGGAACGAAAAGGAAACTTGGCCGGGTGACGTGACCGGAAGGGGCGATTACCTGGGGGAAGATAGGGTTGGAATGGCGGTAGTCGTGGATTAGCCAGGCGGGAATCCCTTCCTGCCGCAAAAATTCCTGGGCGTCGCTGATAACCCGGTTCATGTCACTTACCCCCGGCGCCTTGGCTCAGAAAGACAGGCGGTTAATGGATTGCCTGGAACCGGCCCCCGTCCACCACCACGGTAGCGCCGGTAATGAAACTGGCCCGTTCCGAGGCCAGGAAAGCCACCAGGTTCCCGACTTCTTCGGGCTGGCCCAACCGCCCCACGGGAATCTGGGCAATGGCCTTTTCCTTGACCTGCTCCGGCGTTGTCCCGTGTAGTTCGGACTGGTCTTCGGCCCGGGCCAGGTACTGCTCGGTATCAACGTCGCCGGACACCACATTGTTGACGGTGATGTTGAAGGGGGCCAGTTCGTTGGCTACGGCTTTGAAGTAACCCATCAACGCCAACTCGCTGGATGAGGAAAGGGCCATTCCCGGCAAAGTCTCCTGGGACAAGGGGGAGACCAGGTTGACAATCCGGCCCCACCGTTGCTGTTTCATGTGCGGTATGACCTCCCGGCTGAGCCGGATAGCGCTCAAAAGGTTTCGCTCCATAGCGTTGGAAATTGACTCGTCCTCGAACTCCACCGCCGGCCCGGTTTCGGCGGCGCCGGAGTGAGTCACCAGAACCCCTACCTGGTCAAAGCGGTTGAAAGTGTCCCTGACGACCCGCCGCACGTCGCGCCGCACGGACAGGTCGGCGGGAATCGCCAGCACGTGGTGTTGGGAGCTGATGCGGGCCAGTTCAATCTCGGTGTGGCGCAGGGCTGCCTCGTTGCGGGAGCAGATGGCGACGCTGGCCCCCTCTTTGGCCAGGGCAATGGCGATGGCCCGCCCGATGCCCCGGCTGGAACCTCCCACGATGGCAACCCGGTCTTTCAACCCCAAGTCCATGAACCGCGCAACCTCCGATACCCGCCGGGTGCGAAACCATTTAGCCGGCCGGCTGCAACAATCATAGTCGCCGCACCGGGCATAGGCAACAATTTGTTGGCGGCAATTCGGTTGGCGGGGGATAATGAAATCGGCGCACCGGCCCGCGAAACCATTGGGCGTGTCGTCAATTGATTTGTCGTCATTCCGGCTGCCGCCGGAATCCAGAAAAGCCGGGCGCGCGAGAGCGGACTAGGGATAAGGGGTACTGGATACCTGCCTGCGCCGGCATGACAGGTTTGGGCGCGGGATGTGGATTCCCGCTTTCGCGGGAATGACGGTGGAGGGCGGGAATGGGAAAAAAGAAACTGACGACACCCCCTGGCGGGGAGACGGCTAAACTTGGTGGTAGCGGAAACAATCAACTAGGTGGTCATTGACCAGCCCCGCGCCCTGCATGAAAGCGTAGCAAATCGTCGGCCCGACGAACTTGAAACCGCGGCTCATCAAGTCCCGGCTTAACTTTTCCGATTCCGGGGTTTTGGCCGGAACCTGGGAATCTGTAATCCACTCATTCTTGATTGTGCGGCCTTGGGTGAAACCCCAGAGATAGGCATCGAAACTGCCGAATTGCCGCCGGATTTCCAGAAATCCCTTGGCGTTGGTGACCAGCGACGCGATTTTCTGCCGGTTGCGGACGATGCCCGGGTCTTGCAGCAACCGGGCCAGCCGTTCATCGTCGTAGGCGGCAATACGTTCTACGTCGAAGTTGTCCAGGGCTTGCCGGTAGTTTTCCCGCTTTCTGAGGATGGTCAGCCAGCTAAGGCCGGCCTGGGCGCCGTCCAGCGCCAGGTACTCGAACAGCGTCCGGTCGTCGTGGCGCGGGACGCCCCATTCGGTGTCGTGGTACTCCGTCAGCAGCGGGTGGGACTTGGCCCAAGGACACCGGCCCGGATTGTCAGCCATGATATTCGCAGGTTCCCGGTATTTCCGTTGGGACTAAATTACCGCCCGCGCTGCCATGTCTTCGATGTCGGCGGCGGAGTACCCCAGGCCCTTCAGGATTTCCCCGTTGTGTTCCCCCAGCAACGGCGGGTGCCGGAGCAGGCCGCCGGGGGTGGCCGAAAACTTCAACGGCAACCCGGTCTGCTTGATGGCGCCCAGCGTGGGATGGGGCATTTCCAGGTACATATCCCGTTCCGCTACCTGGGGGTCGGAAAAAACGTCCGCCAGGTCGTTAATCGGGCCGGCCGGCACGCTGACCGCTTGCAGGTCTTCCACCCACTGGGTCGAATCGGCGGACAGGAAGTATTCTTGCAGCAGGGGCGCCAGCTGGGAACGGTTGCGTACCCGGTCGCCGTTGGTGGCGTAGTCCGGGTTGTCTTTCAAGTCCTCCCGGCCAATGCCCTGGCAAAACCGTTCCCAAAGGCGTTCGGAACCGACGGCCACGTTGAAATACTTGCCGTCCCTGGCCATGAAAGCCTGGTAAGGCACCAGCGTGGGGTGGGCCTTGCCCAGCCGCTGCGGGGGAGCGTCGTTGGCGAAATAGTACCCGGCCTGGTAGGTCAGCCAGGCGATTTGAGCGTCCAACATCGCCACGTCAATATACTGGCCCTGGCTCGTCTCCGCCCGGTGGCGCAGCGCGGCCAGAATCGAGAATGCGGCCCACATCCCGGCGCCGATGTCGGTAACGGCTATGCCAATCTTTTCCGGTTCTCCGGCGGGGTCGCCGGTAATGCTCATCAACCCGCTGATTCCCTGCATAATCTGGTCATAGGCCGGCCGCGTCCGGTAAGGCCCGGTCTGGCCGAAACCGGATATGGAGCAGTAAATTATGCCGGGATTGACCGACTTGACGGTTTCATAGTCCAGCCCCAACCGTCCCATGACGCCCGGCGTAAAGTTTTCCACCACCACGTCCGACTCTTGGGCCAGTTTCAGGAAAATCTCCACGGCTTGCGGCTCTCTGAAGTTCAGCGTCAGGCTGCGCTTGTTGCGGTTGATGGACAGGAAGTAGGCGCTTTCCTCGCCGATGAAGGGCGGCCCCCAGGTGCGGGTGTCGTCGCCGCTGCCGGGCATTTCAATCTTGATAACGTCGGCCCCGTAGTCGCCCAGCATCAGGGTACAGAAGGGGCCGGCCAAGGCCCGGGTCAGGTCAAGTACGCGGACTCCTTGCAGCGCTGTCATCTCGAAATCTCGCCTCCCTGCCAATGCGTCAATTGCCGGACGCGCAACATAATACCAGACCTTGCCCCTTCAATTCATGCCTTAATCGCCTTGCCAGGTCATTGCCGCCCCTTTTGCCGGAAAGGTATGATGGAATGTAAGGCGGTTTCCAGCCAGCCCATTATCCCCATCGGCGAATCTTGTCGGGAGCGGTTGAGGTCTCCGACGCCCCGGGATGGAGAGGTTGTAGGGATGAATAAAATCAGGGTTTATGGTCCAGCGCGGTCTGCCAATTTTTTCCGGGTTGCGGCGACGGCGTTGTTAATGGGCCTGGCGGTGATGATGTGGGGTTGCGGGGGCGATTCCGGCCCGGCGGCCACCATGACTGACATGGACGCGGATGCCGGCGGCAACCCGTACATGGACTCCGGGGATAGTTCCTCTGCCAGCGGCCCGGACACGGATACCGGCATGGGCAGCAGCCCCGATATGGACTCCGGGGTTAGCTCCTCCGCCAGCGGCCCGGACACCGATTCCGGTTCGTCCGGCGGTATGGATACCGACGTGGTGAGCCGCGAAAACCCCGGCTTTCTGGGGGCGGCCTTTGATGAGCCTGCCAACTCCGCTTTGTTCGGGGCGGAGGCCCTTGACCTGGTGAACTGGACCGAGCCGCCGGCCATAGTTGACGCGGCGTTGGTGGGGGCCGGCGAACTTCAACAGGACGCTAACCTTTTCGCGCCGTCGGTGGGCGAAGGGGCGGCCTTCATGGTCTTTTACAAGGGCCACGAGGAACCGATGGTAGCATTGCTGCCCGACCTGGGCCCAATGATGATATGGGAAACCGACCACACCGTTGCGGAGATGGAGTACGAATTGGCGGGGACTGAATTCAGTTTCCGGGCCTATTCGCCGTTGTTCATGGATACCCCCGGTCCGGGCGAGTTGGAACTTCATACCTACGGTTTCGACGAAAAGGCTCAACCCGCCGTCCTGTCCATCGTCGAGATAAATTAGGGCTGCTGCACCAAGACCGCCCAATTGCGGTTGACCGGGCTAGCCTCGTATTCCCCTTTTGTGACTGTGCTCCGGCCGGGTTGGTAGGGGCGGGTTTCAAACCCGCCCCTACTGCCCCAGTGAATCCCGTTCTGCTGAAGGAAATGGCCCTGACGCAATTGCGCTATCCCGACAACTACTCTTGGCCTCAACCGCCGTCGTGGTACAATTGCCCCAACGTCCGGCGAATCCGATTCCGGCGGAGGAGGGCCAATGCAGTTCCGCAACCTGCCCAGCGTTGACGCCGTATTGGCCCAGCCCGAAGTGGCCGAATTGCTGGCCGTTTACCGGCGGGATTGGGTGGTGGGTCTGGCCCGGCAGGAACTGGCCGCCGCCCGTCGGCACGTGGCCGACGGCCAGGAAGCCCCATCGGTGGAGACCGTCGCGTCCGCGGTGGTATCCGCCCTGAACGAAATGCTGGCCCCGGCCCCGCAGCGGGTCATCAACGCCACCGGCGTCGTGATTCACACCAACCTGGGCCGCGCGCCCCTCAGCGCGGCGGCGACAAAAGCGGCGGTACTGGCCTCCCAGGGCTATTCCGACCTGGAACTTGACGTAACCACCGGGCGGCGCGGTTCCCGGCAGGCCCATCTGCAAGCCCTGGTGCGGGAACTGACCGGCGCGGAGGCCGCCCTGGTGGTCAACAACAACGCCTCCGCAGTGCTGTTAGGATTGTCCGCCCTGGCGTCCGGGAAAGAAGTCATCGTTTCCCGCGCCGAGGCCATCGAGATTGGCGGGGGTTTCCGCATCCCCGACGTTCTGCGCCAGAGCGGGGCAACGCTGGTTGACGTTGGCACCACCAACCGCACCTACGTCCGGGATTACGACGACGCCGTTACCGACAATACCGGGGCCTTCGTCAAGGCCCACGCCAGCAACTTCCGGGTCGAGGGTTTTACCGCCGTCGTTTCCTCGGAGGAACTGGTCGAAGTGGGCCGTCGCTGCAATGTTCCGGTGCTGAACGATGTCGGGAGCGGGTGCCTGCTGAATACCGAGGATTACGGCTTGGCCCACGAACCCACGCCCCAGGAAAGCGTGGCCGCCGGCGTGGGGTTGACCTTCTTTTCCGGCGACAAGCTGCTGGGCGGCCCCCAGGCCGGCATCATAGTGGGCCAACGGGAACTGGTGCAGCGGTTGGAACGCCATCCCTTGGCTCGCGCCGTCCGCATAGACAAATTCAGCCTGGCCGGCCTGACCGCCACCCTGGTTCACTACCTCAAAGGGGAGGCGGAGACGGAAATTCCCGTTTGGCGCATGATTTCCGCGTCGCCCGAATCGCTGAAAAAGCGCGCCCATGCCTGGCTTTCCCGGCTGGAGGCCCCGGCCTCGGTGGTGGCCGCCCGCTCCGCCATTGGCGGGGGTAGTCTCCCCGGCGAGACGCTGCCCACCTTTGCCCTGGCCCTGTCTTGCGAAGATACGCCAGGCGGAGCCGAGGAAGTGATGCGCCGGCTCCGTTCCCACTCGCCCCCGGTCATCGCCCGCATTGAAGCTGACCGGGCGCTGCTTGACCCCCGGACAGTGCTGCCGGAAGACGAAAATGACCTGCTGGCCGGCCTGTCCGCCGCCGTCAGCCGGTAGCCCATGACTGCAATGTCGCCGATGGCTGACGCCAAACCGGGGAGTAAACGCGAATGACGGACTTTTTGCTGGTGCACTCCCTGGGCCAAGGGGCATGGTGTTGGGGCAAAGTGTGGGGGTTGATGACTTCCCCGGAAGAACACCCGCCCCGGCTCTACGCCCATCGCAAGGTAGGCAAGGTTTTCCCGCTGGACTTGCCCGGCCACGGCGCAGACCTGGCCGGGGACACTTCCGCCGTATCCGTGGATGAGTGCGTACAGGCGATTGTGGGGAGTTGCGAACGCCAGAACCTGCGAGACCTGGTTGTGGTGGCTCATGGCTTGGCCGCTCCCCTGGCGTTGCAAGCCGTCCCCGAACTGCCGTCGCCGCCCAAGAGGGTGGTGTTGATGGGAGGCGTCGTCCCCGCCGCCAGCAAGTCCGTTATTTCTGAACTGTCCGGCGGCTGTCGGGGTTGGTTCCGCGCCGCTGGCTTGATGTCGCGGGCCTTGGGCAAGGAACTGGCCGTTCCCAGTCGTTACGTCTCCCGGAATTTCTGCAACGGCATGGACACTATGGAAATCGTGCAATCCCTGGGATTTTTCGGGCCGCTGCCCACCCAGGTCATGCGGGCGCCGTTCAATTTGCAAGAGGACTTGTCCTGCCCGGTATCCTACGTCGTCCTGACCGATGACCGGCTGTTTTCCCCGGCCCGGCAGCGGCGCATGGCTGCCCGTATCGCCGGGGCCGAGTTGGTGGAACTTCCGACGTGCCACCAAGCGCCGCTGGCCAACCCGCCGGCTGTGGCCGACCTGCTCCAAAGCTACGCCTGACCCGCTCCGACGCTGGCAACCTCCTGTGCTACACTGGCGCCATGTCCTACGTCGCTGACCTCCACCTTCATTCCGCATACGCCTACGCTACCAGCAAGGCCCTGACCCTCCCCAACCTGGCAAAATGGGCCAAGCTGAAAGGGATAGACCTGCTGGCCTCCGCCGACTTCACTCATCCCCGCTGGTTCCGGGAACTGTCGGAAAACTTGACCCCGGAAGGCAACGGCTTGTACCGCTATGACGGCGTGCATTTCGTCTTGGGCACCGAGGTCAGTTGCGTTTACTCCCAGGGCGGACGGGGCCGCCGCGTCCACATCCTGGTGTTCGCCCCCGACTTGTCCACCGTGGCGGAACTCAACCTGGCCCTCGCCTCCCACGGCAACCTGGACTCCGACGGGCGGCCCACCCTCAGCCTTTCCGTCCGCGACTTGACCGACCTGGTCTTGCAAACCGACCCCCGTTGCATCGTCGTGCCGGCCCACGCCTGGACTCCCTGGTACGGCGTCTTTGGTTCCAAGTCCGGGTTTGACAGCCTGGAAGAGTGTTTTCAAGACCTGACCCCGGCCATTCCCGCCGTTGAGACCGGCCTTTCCAGCGACCCGGCGATGAACTGGGGCGTCCCCGACCTGGCCGGCAAGACCATCGTTTCCTTTTCCGACGCCCATTCCCTGCCCAAGCTGGCCCGGGAGTTGACCGTCTTTGACGGCCCGTTGACCTACCAGGGATTGACCGATGCCCTTTTCCAGAACCGGGTGGCCTACACCGTGGAGTTTTACCCGGAAGAAGGCAAGTACCACTACGACGGCCACCGGAAATGCGGTGTTTGCCAGCCCCCGGAAGCCAGCCTGGAACGGCGCGGGTTTTGTCCCGTATGCCGCCGGCCGTTGACCTTGGGCGTGCTGCACCGCACCCGTTCCCTTTCCACCACCACGGCGGACGACTCCCGCGGCCCGGACGGGTTTATCCACTCCCACGACGGCAGACCGCCCTTTACCCGGCTGGTGCCCCTCCAGGAAATTATCGCCCAAGTCCGCGGTCTCGGCTTGGCAACCAAAGGGGTAACCAACGCGTACTTCGACGTAGTGAACCAACTGGGCAGCGAACTCCAGGCGCTGCTTCACGCCTCAGCCGACGACTTGACCGTCGCCGCCGGGGAACCGTTGGCCCGCGCTGTCCTGCAAGCCCGCCGCGGCGAAGTGGAGGTAAGTCCCGGCTATGACGGGGTTTTCGGCACGGTTTCCTTGCCTCGCGGCCCTATTGATTCGCCGGAATCATCCAGCCTGACGGGTTCGGTGTCCCAACTGACCCTTGGGTTGGATTGACATAACCCCGCCGACAGATCGGCGTTATCCCGGTGGAGGCGGGTACAACCGCAAGACGCCCCCTCCGGTTGCCTGTGCTACAATTGGCGGAAATCCCCAAACCGGGGTTAAGCTCATGGACGTTGCCCTGCGCCGGTTGCAGTCCCAGGATATTGACCAGGTGATTGAGATAGAGCGGGAAGCCTTCTCCCCCCTCTGGGTTCGCACCCCCTTCAAGCGGGAACTGAATAACCGATATGCCCGTTACCTGGTGGCTTACTTCCCGGACGCCGAAGGGGAAGATTCCGCCCCGGAGCCGGAACCGGCGGCCCCGCCCGACCCGTCCCTGTGGGGCAAAGTCGTCAAGACCGTGCAGGGTGTGGTCAAGCGGGACGGCGACGCCAAAGCCCCGTCCTCGGATATGGCCGGCTACGTGGGCATCTGGTTTCAGGGCAACGAAGCCCACATCACCGAAATCGCCGTCCGGGAGTCCCTGCGCGGCAACGGCATCGGCGAACTGCTGCTTATCGGTTCGGTGCGGGCCGCCATTGAGCGCGGTTCATCCGTCGTCACCCTGGAAGTCCGGGTATCCAATTTCGTCGCTCAACGGCTGTACGAAAAATACGGTTTCAAGACCGCCGGAATCCGCAAAGGCTACTACACCGACAACCGGGAAGACGCCCTGATAATGACCACCAGCCCCATCCACTCCGCCAACTACCGCAGCTCTTTCGACGAACTGCAACGCAAGTACCTGGCCCGCTGGGGGCCAATCAACATTGATGACTAGGCGCCGGCCAGACCCCGGCGGTTGCGTGGGCTTGTTGACCCGCCCTATCCCCCTTGATAGAATGGGCCAGGCGTCCACACCACGGGGTAGCGTATGATTGTCATTGGCCTGACGGGCGGCATCGCCACCGGCAAGAGCGAAGTAGCCCGCATCCTTCGGGAACTGGGCGCGGTCATCATAGACGCCGACCAGGTGGGCCACCAAGCCTATACTCCCCACACGGAAACCTGGGAAGAAGTAGTCAAGACTTTCGGGGAAGAAATTCTGGACCCCGACGGCGCGATTAACCGCAGAAAGCTGGGAACCATCGTTTTTTCCGACTCCAACCGCCTGGAACAACTCAACCGCATCATGCACCCTCGCATGGCCGGCATGGTTTCCCGCCGGATTGAAGACCTGCGGGAGGAAGACCCCGCGGCCGTGGTGGTGGAAGCGGCGGTTTTGTTTGAGGCCGGTTGGGAGTCGCTGGTTGACGAAGTATGGACTACGGAAACCCCCGTCCCGGCTGCGGTGGAACGGCTCAAAACCCGCAACGGCATGGCCGAAGAGGACGCCAGGAACCGCATCAACTCCCAAATGTCCGCCCAGGAACGGGCCGCCCGTTCCCAGGTGGTAGTGGACAATTCCGGCGACCTGGCGCAACTGGAAACCCTGGTCAAGTCCCTGTGGGATAATCGGGTGGCCGGGGCCTGAACCAATCAACGGGGAGCGCGGCCCGGCGTCTAAACCCGCTGCGTCGCCCCACGGCTCAATAAAGAAAGTTGGTACGAAGTAATGGTAGAAGCGGCTGAACCCCAGTTCAAGGAATACGCCATCGAAGAGTTTTTGGTTCGCAGCGAACCCTACTACCGTCCCGTCGGCGACGAGATGGAAATGTTTGAGGCCGCTTACCAGCAGCACATCCCGGTCTTGCTCAAAGGCCCCACCGGCTGCGGCAAGACCCGGTTCGTCGAGTATATGGCTTGGAAACTGGGCCGTCCCTTGACCGTGGTCAAGAGCAATCGGGAAGCCCAACCGATGGAGGAAGGCGAAGTCCGCGTTCCCCTGGTAACTATCGCCTGCCACGAAGACCTGACCGCCAGCGACCTGGTGGGCCGCTACCTGCTGGACTCGGAAGGCACCCGCTGGATTGACGGCCCCATGACCCGCGCCGTCAAGGCCGGCGCCATTCTGTACCTGGACGAAGTGGTTGAGGCCCGCAAGGATACCACCGTTCTTATCCACCCCCTGACCGACCACCGCCGCATTCTGCCCGTGGAAAAGACCGGCTCCATCATCGAGGCTGACGACCGTTTCCTGCTCTGCATCTCCTACAACCCTCATTACCAAAGCGCCTTGAAAGACCTGAAGCACAGCACCCGCCAGCGTTTCATTTCTATGGAGTTCGACTACCCGCCGGCCGACGTGGAAGCCGAAATCGTCCAACGGGAAAGCGGCTGCACCACCGAGCAGGCCGTCGCCCTGTCCAAGCTCGGCGAAAAAGTCCGCAACCTGCGGGAACACGGCTTGGGCGAAGGGGCCAGCACCCGCCTGCTCATTTACGCCGGCCGTCTGATGACCGAAGGAATCCCGGCCCGCCGCGCCTGCCAGGTGGCTATCGTCTGGACGCTGACCGACGAACTCGAGCTCCAACGGAGCATCGAGGAGGTCGTGTCCTCCATTTTTGAATAGAGGTTTCGATGACCCTGCAATCCCTGGACGGGCTGAAGCGGGTCCTGGAAGGCCGGACGCATCAGCAAATCTGCGACTCATCCCTGATGCCCGCCGCGGTAATGATTCTCTTGTATCCCAAGGATGGGGAGTATTGCGTCCTGCTGAACAAACGCTCGCAGGAAGTGGAACACCACAAGGGGGAGATTTCCTTCCCCGGCGGCGCCAGGGACCCGGAAGACCGGGACTTCCTGGATACTGCCCTACGGGAGACCGAAGAGGAAATGGGCGTCCAACGCTCCGACATTACCGTGCTGGGCCGTTTGGACGACATCGTTACCCGCACCAACTTCGGCGTGCGGGTTTACGTCGGCACCATACCCTACCCGTATCCTTTTGACCCCAGCCCTATCGAAATCGCCGAAGTCCTGGAAGTGCCGGTATCCTCCCTGGTGGACCCGGCCAACTTCCGGCACGAAACCCGCTTGGCGGACGGGCAGGCGATTTACGCCCGTTCCTACGCGTATAATGAGCACCTGGTTTTTGGCGCCACCGCAAAAATCCTCGACCAGTTCCTTGAAGTGGTGGAGAACGGATTGATGAAGGAGGGACTCTGATTTGAGCGCTGATCCTCTGAACGAAGTCGAGGCGGAACTTCAAAAACTCCCTCCCGCCGTCCTGGAAGCCTACCGCGAGGCTTCCGATGCTATGGAATCCTCTTTCAGTGACGAAGAGTTGAACCTTTGGGCCAAGGAAGGGGCATCTATCGGTTCCCAAACGGTGCGTTCCTGGGAATCCGCCGTTGAATACTACCGGGTCAGCGCCGGCGTTGCCCGCTCTCTGGCCTTCCCTTCCTTTATGCAGTGGGCGCGCTGCGGCACCTACCTGGCCCAGGACTCCCCGGCTCTGGCCGTGTCCTTCTTCCGGGCCAGCCCCTCTATCGTTGGCAACCTGCGGCCCCAGTATATTCCCCGCTGGGCCGGTCTGGGCCGCAGCCTTTACAAGGGAACCTGGAAGTCCAGCACTTTGGCCGCCACGTTCTTCGAGGTCAGCCCCGACCTGATTCGCAGCCTTCCCTTCTGGGACGTGGAAGTTTTCGCGTCCCTGACCGAAGCCCTGTCCTTCAAGTCCTATGACGTGGCGATGGAATGTCTGGTTTTGGGCCGGGACGTGCTGCCGGCGATGGGCCGGGAGCGGGAGGCTTTTCTTTCCATGTGCCGCGCCCTCACTGAAGGCAGTTGGCGGGAAGTCAAGACCTGCCTGGAACTGGTGCCCCGCGCCTTGCAGCAGGTGGACGACGGCCAGACCGGGCGTTTCCTCAAATTGGGTGAGCGCATGGCCAAGGTCGGCCTGCGGGAAACTTCCCGCTTTTTGGCCGACGGCACTCAGGCTTTGGGCCAGGTTCCCCAGGGGGCGCAGGCCCACATCCTTGACCTCTCCGAAGGTCTGCTGGCCATATCCCCGGACGCCGTTCCCCCCTTCCTGAGAAGCCTCAACGTCGTCCTCAACCGCATCACCATGAATCAGTTGGATGTCTGGTTCAACCACGGCGTCCAACTGCTCAAAGAAAACCCGGAAAGCGGCATCGCCTTTTTCAAGGTGGAGTCCAACACTTCTGAGGGGTTGCTGGAAACCCTGTCCTCCAGCCTGGAACTTGACCGGGTTAAGGGGGTTGTCCGGCTCTATTGCAGCGCCCTTTCCGGCTCGACAATGGAAGTCATGGACACCCAGGAACTGGTCAACAAGAACATCGGCTGGGTGGACGAAGACACCGCCTCCACCGACGGCACCAAGGTTTTCCTGCCCCCGGTGGTGGACCACTACCCCAACAAGGACGAAAACTTCGCCTGGTTCAAGGTGGTCGCCACCCACCAGGTAGGCCACCTGGAGTTTGGCAGTTTCCGGTTCCGTTTCGATGAACCGGCCGGCCAGTTCGAGGAACAGCGCCGCATCGCCCTGGAACAACTAAGGGCCGAACAGCACGCCGCGTTGATGCAGGAATTGGGGGATTCCCCTGAGTTGGAGACCCAGGCCCACGCCTTTACCGACATTGGCCGTTTCCTCAACCTCTTCGACGACAAGAAACTGGCCTTCGACCTGTTTACCGTGCTGGAAGACTGCCGCCTGGATTTCCGCATCAAGGTGGAGTACCCCGGCATCCGCCGTTCCGCCGAGCGCGTCCAGGTGGAGGCCCGGGCCGGCCGCCCCGACATTCGCGAACTCCCCCTCCAGGAAGCGATGGTTGAACTGCTCATCCACATGAGTCTGGAGCAGTTCACCGACTTGCCCGTGCCGGTGGAATTTCAGGAAGAGGCGGAGATGCTGGCCCGCATCCTGCACACCCTCCGGGTGGCCGAGGCTGCCGTTGAGGACACGGCGGAGGCCACCCTGCGCGCCTATGAAATTATCTCCCGCCTCAACAACCAGCAGCAGCCCGAACAGGAATGGGAACCCGAAGACCTGGACGACCCCGGCGAGTTTTCCGAGGAAGAGTACGAGTCCCTGCTGGACAAGCTCAGGGCCGGCCAGCAGGAATCCGACGGCGAAAGCGGCGACGGCAACCCCTACCAGTCCCCGGAACCCGTGGACTACCGGGGCGACTTCAAGCCCGAAATGGTGCAACTGCTGACCAAGCTCCAGAGCGACAAGGGCCAGAACGCCGAGGGCGAACCTCTGTCCCAGGAAGAGTTGGAGCAACTGCTCCAGGACAGCGCCGAGTTGGAGCTGGACGCCGAGCAGGGCGACATAAACAACGCCACCACCACCTTCGCCCAGAACATAATGAAAGAGGCGGGAATGCCCCCGCCGGACTCCCAGCCCGGCCAGGGCTACGGCCCCTTGCTGAACGACGACGACCAGGGCGGCGAACTGGAGGCCCGCGACCCCAAGACCTTCGTTTACGACGAATGGGACTTCCGCGCCGGCGACTACAAGCCCCGCTGGTGCATCGTCAAGGAAAAAGTCCTGGACGAAGGGGACACCGGGTTCTACAACGATTCGTTGAAGAACTACCACTCCCTGTTGAACCACGTCAAACGCCAGTTCGAGTTGATAATGCCGGAGAGTTTCCGCAAGACCTACCGGCTCATTGACGGCGAGGACATTGACCTGAACTCGGCCCTGGAAGCCTGGTGCGACCTTCGCATGAAAGTTCCGCCCGACGAAAAAATCTACTGGCGCCGCCACAAGATTATGCGCGACGTGGCCGTGGTTTTCCTGTTGGACATGAGCGCCTCCACCGCCGAGGCCATTGACGAAGGCCGCCATACCGTTGACGACCGGGACGCTCCCGACGACCCGGTGGAATACATGGTTTGGCTGCGCCGCCGCCGGGAGGGGCTGGTGCGCCGCCACTACAAGCGCATCATTGACCTGGAAAAGGAAAGCACCGCTTTGCTGATTCAGGCGTTGGAGTCCATCGGCGATACCTACGGAATCTACGGGTTCTCCGGCTACGGGCGGGAAAACGTCGAGTTCTACGTCATCAAGGACATCGCCGAGACCTTCAACGAAAAAATCAAGCGGCGGATTGACAAGATAACGCCGCTCCACGCCACCCGCATGGGGTCGGCCATCCGCCACGCCGTCAGCAAGCTGGAAACCCAGGACGCCAGCACCAAGATAATGTTCCTGATTAGCGACGGGCGGCCCCAGGATAGGGGTTACAGCCGGGAAGGCGTGGAAAAGGAATACGCCGTCCACGACACCCACATGGCCCTGCTGGAAGCCAAGCGCAAGGACATTACCCCCTTCTGCTTGACGGTGGACAAGGCCGGCCACGACTACCTCAAGCAGATGTGCGGCGACATGGGCTACGAAGTCCTGGGGGACATCTGGGCCTTGCCGGAACGCCTGCCCATGCTCTACCGCAAGCTGACCATCTGACCCCTCCATCGGTCATAGGCGCAACAAAAGGGCGGGTTGGAACACCCGCCCTCAACTTTTCGCCGTCAGAACCGGGCCTGGGTGCTATGGTCATCCCCGCTGGTGCGGCTATTCCGAAATTATGACTGGGGGGCGATATATCGTCATTCCGGCGAAAGCCGGAATCCAGAAATTCCAAGCATAGGACAGCATATATGAGGGCAAGTAATCCTGGATACCGGCCTACGCAGGTATGACGGTTTATCTGGTTAGCCTTCAATGCAGTGGTGATGGATACTAGTCCCCAATCATCTTCCGCAATTCCGTCAAGGCGGTGTTGGCGGCGCGGCGCTTGATTACCACCCGCCGGGGCGGGGTTCGCATTTCCAGGTTGTGGACGCCTTCAGGGCCGGCGATGCCTATATAAATCTGGCCCACCGGCTCCCCTTCCTGTTCCTGCGGCCCCAGCACGCCGGCAATCCCGATGCCGAAGTCGGCCCCCATCTGCCTCCGCGCCGCCTCCGCCATCGCCGCCGCCGTTGCCGGGCTGACCATCCCGTGGGCCAGCAGCGTCTCTTCCGGCACTCCGGCCCCCGACGCCTGCTCCCTGGTGGCGGCTACGATTCCACCTCGGAAGTAGCCACCGGAGGCCGGCACGTCGGTAATGCTGTTGGCCAGGAACCCGCCGGTGCAGGATTCCATCGTCGCCAGGGTCAGCCCTTTTTCCGCCAAAACCTGCCCTACCGCCTGCTCCGGCGTCTCATCGTCGTAACCCCAGATGTATTCCCCCAGGCGGTCATGGATGGCTTGTTCCACCGGCCTTATCATTTCCCCCGCCGCCCCTTGGTCTTTGGCGCGGGCAATCACCCGCAGGTGAATCCCGTCAGGCTTGGAATAAATGCCCAGGTAGGGGTTTTCCTGGCCGAAAAACCCGTCCATCACTTCGTCAATGGCCGCCTCGGACATCCCCAAAGTCTTGATGTTTCTGGTGACGGTAACTTCATCGTCCACGATTTCCCGCAGCCGGGGGGCGACCTGGTTTTCCCACATCGGGTGCATTTCCCCCGGCGGGCCGGGCATGGAAACGATGATTTTGCCGTCCTTTTCCGCCCACCAGCCGGGCGCGGTGCCGTTGGGATTGGGAATGAACTCCGCTGAGGGAATCAGGTGGGCCTGCTTGACGTTGTGGGGCGGCATGACCATGCCCCGGCCTTTGAAATACTCTTCCAGCCGGTCAACCACTTCCTGCTGCACCGTCGGGGTTTCGCCGAAAGCGTCGGCCACGGCTTCCCGGGTCAGGTCGTCCTGGGTCGGCCCCAGCCCGCCGGTGGTAAACAAAATGTCCGACCGTCCCAGCCCCCGGGAAAACGCCTCGGAAATCATGCCCAGGTCGTCGCCCACCGTGGTCAGCCATTGCAGCCGGATGCCCAGGGCCGGCAGTTGCGCCGCAATCCAGGAGCCGTTGGTATCGGTAAGTTCGCCCATCAGCAGCTCGGTGCCGATGGAAAATATCTCTGCCTTCAAGACCGCCTCCAAGCCGGAGAATGGCCCAAGTCTAGCAGAAAACCCTTGGCCCTTCACCCGCGCAATCAACCCCCACCGTCATTCCCGCGAAAGCGGGAATCCACCGCGCCAATGCGATGCAAATGTCGTAGGGGCGCACGGCCGTGCGCCCCTACCCGCAACATTGCACTTTGCCGGCCCGATTACCCCGCGTCCATCTCTTCTCCCTCCGCCGGCGGGTAGGGCGGTTCCAGGGCCAGCCGGTTAATCACTTCGGCCCAAATCTGCGGCACTGTGAACAGCTTGGTATCGCCCACCAGGAAAGCGTACTGGTTTTCCCCGTCGGGCGTGGGGTCGCCCATGTGAAACTCGTACATCCGCCCGCTGCGCTCCGTAACCTTGATTACGCTCTTGGGCGGGTCAAGGCCGTACTCCGCCGGATTGTCAATTTCGTCCGCCAGCACCCGGTTGACCCTTGGGCCGCTCAACAGCAGCGGCGTGCCGCTCCATTTTTCCTGGAAGACCTTGGTTTCGCCGTTTTCGTCCTGGATGTACCACTGGGTTCCGCCGGGTTTCTTGTCGTAGTTGACCGTTTTGCCTTCGTTGCTGACTTCGATGTGGACGATGGAGTTGTCGTCCACCCGGTACATCCAGGGCTGGTCGGGAGTACGCTCCGACTTCTGGTTGAACTGGAACCAGAGGAACGTCCCCCCGAAAAGGAAAAGGACGAACACCAGCAGGATGGTAAGCCGGATGTTCACGCCGCTACCGCCTGACCCACCAGACCAGCCCGGCCATCAAGGCCATCAGCCCCGGCAGGAAGAACCACGACGAAAACCGCACGAAATTGAACTGGTTTTTGTCCAGGTTGAACTCCCGGAAAACGAACTGCCGGTCGCGGATGGACACCAGGGAAAAGTCGCCCATCAGGTAGTTGGCGGTGTTCAGGAACATGGCCGCCCCGCTGCCCCGATCCACGGAACCGTTGGCGATGTAGTCGGAATCCCCGAATACGACAATGCCGGCAATCTGATGGTCGCCTGGCTGCGTGGTGGGCGGCGTCTCGGTCAACGGCCCCACCGCCTGCACGTACAGGGCCGGCGCGAAAGTCCCCGCCGGGTCCGAATCTTCTCCCGCGTCCGTCACCGGCTCGGTGCGTTCCACGTCGTCTATCAGATAGCTGTTAACCGACGTGATAGCCAGGGGTATGGGCAGCCGGGTTCCGGTGCCGTCGTCAATGGCCCGCACCGAAGTCGCCCCCGGCATGAAGGATACGTTCAGCGAATTGCCCCGCGGCGCCACAATTTCTTGCGGAGCCGTCGGATTGTAAAGGCCCAGCCGCAGGGTTTGCGGCGTGCCGGGAACGTGTCGGTCCTGGTCCAGGATGTAACCTTGGTCAACGTGAATCCCCCAGACTATCAGAAATTCCCGGAAGGATTGGGGCGTATCCGGTTCGGCAAGGAAAATCAGCCGGCCCCCTTCCCGGCGGGCGGTGCCGTCGGCGTTGCGGCCAATCAGGTAGTCGTCCAGGGCTTTCACGTGGGCCTCGGGCAGTTCGCCGCTAGGCCCGGCAATCACCAGCAGCGCGGCGTCGTCGGGAACGGTTACCTCATCGTTGGTTGGGTGCCAGCGCAGCGTCTCCACCAGGTAGTTGTCCCGTTCCAGCCCTTGCCGGATGGCGGAGTACCCGTCCCCGGCGGTGCTGAGGATGTTCCGTTCCCCGTGGCCGGCCAGGAAATAGACCTTGCGCTGTTCCTTTCCGGTAGCCACCAGGATGCCGGTGTAAAGGTCTTGCTCCAGTTCCGCGTAAAGCACGTTCTGGGGTTCCACGATGTCGAACAGCTTGGATTCCTGGCCTTCGATGACGATGGATTCCAGCCTGGTTACGCCGAAGTTGCGGGCGATTTCGGGGTTGATGTCCGGGTCAACAAACTCGTAGGTGAAGTTGCCGGAGCGGTTGCTGAACTCGGAAAGCGTGTCCTCTACCTTGGCCCGCCGGATAATCTGCTCCTGGTTGAGGAAGGGCAAGTCTTCCCGGAAAAAGGCCAAGGCCCGCACCGGCTCCGGCAGTTCGTCCAACAGGGTCTTGGTGCCGGTGGCCAGGCTGAACTGCTGCGTGGCGGTGGTGTCAATCCGGCTGTTGTTGTTGAAGGTGATGAAGTTGACCACCACCAGGATGCCCAGGAAAGCCGCTAGCATCACCAGCGCGTTGACCCCGTAACGCCCGGTGCGGCTGATGAAGGCCGCCAGTACGTTGCTCAGGTAAATCAGCCCGATGGCGGCCAGAAAGACCACCCCGACGCCGATGGTTATGAACCCGTAAAGCCGCAGCGATGGGACAAAGGCCGCCAGCGTGATTCCCACCACCAGCGCGAAAATGCCGGCGATGACCACCGGCGTCCCAAAGGAACCTATCAGGTCTATGCCCGGTTCCAGGAAGCTGAACAGGGTACGGGAACTCTGGGGTTCCGGTTCCTCCGGCGCCCCTTCTTCGTCAACGGGTGGGGGTTCCCCCTCCCGGCTGCCCCGGCCCCGCGGTCTCCGTCGCCAGTCGGCGGAGGTTTCTTCTGGGCGGCTGGTCATCTTACCTCCACCTTCTCGATTCCAGCGCCCGGATGGACAGGAACAGGAAAAACGCCGTGACGCTTATGAAATATACGATGTGCTTGGTGTCAATCACTCCCCGCTCGAAGTCGGTGAAGTGGCTCCGCATCCCGATTTCCGTGACCAGCGTTGACCAGAATCCGCCCACCACGTCGGCCCCGGTGTTGGCGAAAAACAGCAGCAGCAGGATGCCGGCGGAAACGATGAAGGCGACAATCTGGTTGCTGGTCAGCGTGGAAGTCAGAATCCCGATGGACAAGGCCGCCGACCCGTACAGGATGAACCCCAGATACCCCGAATAAATCGGCCCCGGGTCCGGTTCAGCGAACAGGAAAAGGAGCAGCGGGTAATAGAGGGTCAACGCAATTAGCGAAATCAGGAAAACCAAACTGGCCAGGTATTTCCCGATAATCACTTCCCAGTCCCGCACCGGGGAGGTCAACAGCAGTTCAATGGTGCCCAGCTTCTGCTCTTCGGAAAGCAGCCGCATGGTCAAGGCCGGGGCCAGCAGCACCAGGATGATGGTTGCTCCCTGGAAAAAGTTGCCCAGGGACGCCTCCGGGAAGGGGTTGCCCAAGTCAATGACGAAGAAGAATCCGGTTACCGCGAGGAAAATCAGCCCTACGATATAGGCCATCGGATTGCCGAAATACACCAGGATCTCCTTCCAGGCGACGGCCTGGATGGTTCGCATGGCTAAACTCCCTCCTCTTCGGTGGTCAGTCTCAGGAAGATGTCCTCCAGGCTCATCCCCATCAACTGCATACTCAACAGGCCCCAGCCCTGGCCCACCACCACCCGGGAAATTTCGTCCCTCAAGTCCTGTCCTGATTCGGCGTTGACGGTGTAAACCTCCCGGTCTCCCTGCCTCCGGTGGGTGACTTGGGTGACGCCCGGCACCTGCCGCAGGGCCGGCAGCACCTCTTCCGGCGGCCCGCCCACTTCCACTTGCAGCCGGTCAACTCCCTGCAACCGTTGGGCCAGGTTCTCCGGCGTGTCCTCCGCCACGATTCGGCCCTGGTGGATAATCAGCACCCGTTCGCAAATCATGCTGACTTCCGGCAAGATATGGCTGCTCAGCACCACCGTTTGCTGCTTGCCCAGGTCCTGTATCAACCGGCGCGTCTCCACCACCTGAATCGGGTCAATCCCGATGGTCGGTTCGTCCATTACCAGCACTTCCGGCTCATGGAGAATCGCCTGGGCGATTCCCACCCGCTGCCGGTAGCCCTTGGACAACTTGCCGATGGTGGTTTTCTGGTAGTCGCCCAGCCGGCAAACGTCAATTACGTCGGAAATTCGCTGCCGGATGCGCCGCGACGGCATCCCCCGCAGGGTGCCCATGTATTTCAGGTAGCCGTTTACCGGCATTTCGGTGTAGAGGGGCACCGTCTCCGGCAGGTAGCCAATCCTGCGCCGCACTTCCAACGATTGCTCCACCACGTCAAACCCGCCCAGGGTCACTTGCCCTTGTGTCGGCGGCATGAACCCGGTCAGGATACGCATGGTAGTGGTCTTGCCGGCGCCGTTAGGCCCCAGGAATCCCAGGATTTCGCCCTTCTTGACGCCGAAGTTAACGTCCTCAATGGCCGGCTGAGGCCCGTAGTAGTGGGTCAGGCCGCTGGCCTGAATCATTACGTCGCTGCTTGTTTCCGTCATCTCTGAACCTATCTATCCCCGCGCGGGCGGGGGAACATCATTCCGACGCCGATGGTTTCCGTCGTCATTGGGTCTATCCCCGCGTCAACGAGGGTATTGGGGCCGCCCCTAATCATACTTCATCCGGTTCACCCCAAGCCTACGGCTCAATGAACCGGATGTAGCCGTTTATGCCGAATTGCCCTGGGGCTGGGCGTTTAGGGCCGGCCCAAACCCCGGATTGTTTTGGGTTGCCAGTGATGATATTCTAAACATCTGATTTTGCCAAGGTATTCCCCGGCGGTGTCTGCCTATGAAACGGTGTTGCCCTGGGATGTTGGAACGAGAGGTAAACGTGCACCTCATTATTGACGGATTTGGCGGGAGCGTGGACAAGATGTGGGACCAGGACTTGGTCCATCGTTTCCTGATTGAGTATCCCGCCGCCCTGGGCATGACCCGCATCACCGAACCGAAAGTGCTGGAATACAATGGCCCTGAACCGCAGGACGCCGGCGTTTCCGGGTTTGTCATCATCGCCGAAAGTCACATCAGCATCCACACCTTCCCGCTGCGGGAATACGTGAACATTGACATCTTTTCCTGCAAGTCCTTCGACAACGCTCAGGCTTTGGACGACGCCAAACGGCTTTTCGACTTGGCCGACGTTAACACCTGGCTGTTGGACCGCGGCCTGGAATGGCTGGACGCCCGCCAGGGCGCGCGGGAGACCCACAGCCAGCGTTCCCTGCTTGAATCCGGAGGGGCCGGCCTCTCCCCTGGTGTCCCCCGGCGGCACGGCCCGGTTGAGACAAGACACCTTGCCGGGCCGCCCGACGGATAAAATGGTTGAATCCCAAGCGCCCCCTCTGGCCTGGATTCCCGCCAACTTTCTGGCCCTGGACGCCCGGCAGTCCTGCCTGGACACCGCCAGCGTCGTCATTATCCCCGTCCCTTACGACAGCACGACTTCCTTCCGCACCGGCGCCCGCTACGGCCCGAAGGCTATCATCGAAGCCTCTTACGGTCTGGAAGACTACGATTGGGAGCTTGACCGGGACGTTTCCCAAGTCGGCATCCACACCACCCCGGCGCTGGAACCCCACGTTGGCGACCCCATGACAATGACCCAAAACGTCGGGCAAGCCGTGGCCGGCTACCAGCGGATGGGCAAAATCACCGGCGTTTTGGGCGGCGACCATTCCGTAACCATCGGCTCGGCCCAAGCCTGTTTGTCTGCCAACCCGCAGCTTTCCGTCCTGTACCTGGACGCCCACGCCGACCTGCGCGACGAATACATGGGCGCCCGGTACGGCCATGCCTCCGGCGCCCGGCGGATTCACGAATCGGCTCCCCTGACGCTGGTGGGCCTTCGCAGTATGGCCCCGGAGGAACGCGACTACCTTCGTCAAAACTCCATCCCCGCCTATTGCTGGCCCCAGGATGACCCTTCCTACATCCAGGCGGTTATCGGCAACCTCGGCCCCGACGTTTACATCAGCGTTGACCTGGACGTGCTGGACTGCGCCCTGATGCCGGCCGTTGGAACTCCCGAACCCGGCGGCATGACCTGGCGGGAAATAACCGCCCTGTTGGAGGCGGTAGGGCAATCCCGCCGCATCGTGGGTTTCGACGTGAGCGAGTTGGCCCCCGGCGAAGGCCCGGCGGCCTGCTCTTACGTTGCCGCCAAGCTGGTCTATAAGCTTATCGCCTACGCCGTCCCCGCCGGCTGATTAGTCATGTCCATCCGACTGGCAAGAATCTTCGGTATCCCGGTCGAGGTCAACTACAGTTGGGTCTTGGTTTGCCTGCTGTACGTTTTCCTCATGTCGCGGCAGTTCGGCGGCGTCGCCTCCGGCTGGCAGTGGGCAATGGCCGTCGCCGCCACCGTCCTTTTCTTCCTGTCGGTGCTGGCCCACGAACTGGCCCACAGCGTCGTCGCCGTCCACAAGGGTATCCCGGTCAAGAGCATCACCCTGTTTATCTTCGGCGGCGTTTCCCAACTGGCCCACGAAGCCCACCGTCCCTTTACCGAATTTCTGGTTGCCATTGTCGGCCCCTTGACCAGCATCCTGCTGGGGCTGGTCATGTTTGCGTTGTGGTTCATCTTCCAGGGCTGGAACGAATCTCTGGATACCCTGCTGGCCAGCCTGTGCCTGGTCAACCTGGTGCTGGGAGTGTTCAACCTGCTGCCCGGATACCCATTGGACGGCGGGCGCGTCCTGCGGTCTGCATTGTGGGGACTGACCGGCAGTTACTGGCGCGCCACCCAGGTAGCCGTACTGGCCGGGCAGGTCATTGCCAGGCTGCTGGTTGCCGGGGGCATCGGGTTGGCCGTGCAGGGACAATGGGGCGGGATTTGGTTGGCTTTCATCGGGGGATTCCTGGCCTTTACCGCCACGGTCAGCTACCGTCAGGAACGCTCCCGCGAGTCCCTCCGTTCCTACCACGTCTCCGATGTGATGACCACCGAATGGTGCGCCCTCCCGGGGGAAACGCCCCTGAATTCTCCCCTGGTGGCCCAGGGACTTGCCGGCGGGGAGGACTTCGTTGGCGTGCTGGTCGAAAACCGCATCAAGGGCATCGTCACCCGCCGCCAGATAACTCAGGCCAACCGCGGCGGCTGGTCTTACACCACCCTGGCCCAAGTCATGCGCCCCCTGACCGACCTGGACAGCGTGGCCCCCAACGAAGCCATTTTCGACGTGATGGAACACATGGACGCCCAACGAGTCGAGCGTTCCACGGTGGTCAAGAACGGCGCTTTGCTGGGTTTCATTGACCGGGGCAACGCCCGCCGGTTTGTCCGCGCTTTTGGCTCTTCCAAGGCCGCGTCTTGAAGGGTTGTCTCCCCCGGCCTGTGCTAAAATAAGTCCGGGCTAACGCCCCCATCCGGGGCTTTGCGAGGTTATCTATGGCGTCCCCGGCCGTTATCTACCTTGACCATGCCGGCACCACGGCCACCGACCCGCGGGTGCTGGAAGTCATGCTGCCCTACTTTACGCAGCTTTACGGCAACCCCTCCAGCGTCCACACCGTAGGGCAGGAAGCCCGCCACGCCCTTGACCTGTCCCGGGAGCGCGTCGCCAAAGTCCTGCATTGCCGCAACAACGAAGTCGTTTTCACCAGCGGCGGCACCGAGTCCGACAACGCCGCTATCCACGGGGCCGCCGTCGCCTTGCAGGAGGCCGGCAACCATATCGTCACTTCCAGCGTCGAACATCACGCCGTACTTCATAGCTGTCAATACCTGGAAGGCTTGGGTTTCGACGTGACCTATCTGCCCGTGGACGACTACGGACTGGTTGACCCCAAGGACGTTTACGACGCGATTACGCCGGCCACCACCCTGGTTACCATAATGTACGCCAACAACGAAATCGGCGCCATCAACCCCATCGCCGAGATTGTTTCCGCCGTCAAGGAGCGGGCCGGGGAATTGCAGCGCAACATCGTTACCCACACCGACGCCGTTCAAGCTGCCGGGTTCCTGGACCTGAACGTGCGCCGGTTGGGTGTGGATATGCTCAGCCTGTCCGGGCATAAATTCTACGGCCCCAAGGGTTCCGGCGTCCTTTTCGTCCGCCGGGGAACCCCCTATCTGCCCTTGCTGCTGGGCGGCGGCCAGGAACGGGAGCGACGCTCCGGCACCGAGAACATCGCAGCCATTGTCGGGCTTTCCGTGGCCCTGGAACTGGCCGACGCCAGCCGCCAGGAAACTGCCGCCCATTGCGCCGCTCTCCGCGACCGCATCATCAACCGCGTCTTGGCCGAAATCCCCGACACCCGGTTGAACGGCCACCCGGTTGACCGCCTGCCCAACAACGCCAACTTTTCCTTCGAGGGGGTGGAAGGCGAGTCCATCCTGCTGGGTCTGGACACCGCCGGAATCGCCGCCTCCAGCGGCAGCGCGTGCAGTTCCGGCTCTCTCGAACCTTCCCACGTCCTGCTGGCCCTGGGGCAGACGGCGGAGTTGGCCCGCAGCAGCCTGCGGATTACCCTGGGCAAGAACAACACCGATGAGGAAGTTGACTACCTGCTGCAAGTGCTGGTTGACCTGGTGCATCAACTCCGCCAGATGCCCACCCTGTCCACCGCCGGCTAGCAGCGCGACGTATTCGTAAGTGATGACTGGTCAAAGATGCACCGTCATTCCGGCGAAAGCCGGAATCCAGAAACTCCCAGCACAGAGCAACGTACTTGCGGCCAAGGAATCCTGGATACCGCCATGTGCCGGTATGACGGGCTTGTCGGGTTAAGCATCAATTCAATAGTGACGGACTACCAGCTTGCCGCCCGTTTCGTTCCGCATCTTCCCATACGAACCCCCGGCCAAAACCGGGACATTTTCTTTCTTCGGAGATTCAAGGTTGCTTAAACACAGGTCTATTCCGGCTGTTGTCGCCTTTGTCATTCTGATGCCCTTGCTGGTCGCCGCCTGCTCCGACGTGCCGGCGTCCTTCGGGAAGTATTACCGGGGTAAGACCCTTGACCTCAACATCGTTGCCCTGGAACGCACTCCCATGCTCCGCTACTACCGCACCGACTCGGCGGGAATCAAGCGCCATTACAGCATCAGCCCCGCCTCCGTGGACGCGTCCGTGGAGATGGAACTGGTCATGCTGCGGGTCAAAGTCGAAAACCATACCGCCACCAGCGCCATCGTCAACGTGGACGAAAACGCCGCCGAACTGCGGGGGTTCCTGCGCGACAAGTACTTCCCCATCAACATCAACGAAAGGGTGACCGAAGAATCAGGCCCGCCGGAAAACCCCGGCGATGAGCGATGCGCCGGCCCCGGCAATGAACGCTGCATCGTCTTTCTCTGGAACCGCACCTTCGTTGACGGCACCGACGAAGCCTTCGAGTTGCGCGACGGCTACGGGGTTGACGGCTGGCTGGTCTTTGAGGCCCCGGTGGACACCCAATTCCGCAGCTTTCGTTGGCGGGCCGGCGACTCCCTCAGCATAGACTTCTAGCCGGCAACCGGGGCAACCCTTTTGGTTGCCCCGCCCTCAACCCCGGTCCAATCCGTCATTCCGGCATCAACACCGTCATTCCGGCGTAGGCCGGAATCCAGAAATCCTTGCCAATGCCAACATTGGCTTTAGTTCCACCATTCCCGCAAGTGCAAAAAATCCCCTCCCCCTTGATGGGGGAGGGTTAGGGTGGGGGTGATTCCCGACAACCCAGGTCACGCCGCCCCGTCGTATTCCACCACCTGCGCCCGTTCCCGCTGGAATCGCAAATAAGCGTCCTTTTTCATCGCCGGACGGTGGGACTTGACTACTTCTTTGGCTCTTTCGGCCCCGCCTGCCAGCAGGTCAATGGCAACCATCGCCAGAATTTTCGCCGGATTCACCACCGCCGCTTCGTAATCCGTTATGACGTATTCGTCGCTGTGTCCCGGCCCCACGGCCCCGGCGGTGTAGGGGTGACAAGCCGGCATCAACTGGCTCAAGTCGCCCATGTCGGTGGAACCGCCCCGGTTGCGCCGGGCCGGCATGACCAGCACCCGCGACTCGCCGACGACGCTGTTGGCGTTCATCTGGAACAGCTCTTGCATCCCGGCGTCGTGGCGCATCGGCAGATACCCGGGAATGTTGGTTATCTTCACCTGCGCCCCCACCGCCAAGGCTCCCGCCTTGAAACAACGGTCAACGATGTTGCTGTTTTCCACCACCGCCTTGGGGCTGCCCGACCGCACCCGCCACTCCAGCCGCACGTCCGCCGGCACCGCGTTAACTGCCTCTCCCCCCTTGGTCATTATCCCGTGAATCCGCACCGTGTCGTCGTCCTTAAAGACCTCCCGGTTGTTGTTGATGGCCTGCAACGCGAAAGATGCGGCGTTCAGGGCGTTAATCCCTCGGTGAGGCGCGCTGCCGGCGTGGGCGCCCCGCCCCAGAAACTGCACGTACTTGACGATGTGGGCGTTGCTGGTGCCGCCAATGGCGAACCGCCGGTCTCCCATGTCGCTGGCCGTGTGGCACATCATCGCCAAATCAACGTCGTCAAACTCCCCCAGCCGGATTAGCTCCTGCTTGCCGCCCATGAACTCAATCTTCTTTTCTTCCCGCAACTCCAACCGCCGGGCCACCTGGATAAACTCTTCCGCCGGCACGGCGAAAGGGACAATCTCCCCGGAAAGCTGGGCCAGCACTTCCGGCTCCATCAGCCCGGTCAACGCGCCCAGCATCATCCCAAGTTGGCAGTGATGCCCGCAGGCGTGGGCCGCCCCCGTCTCCGGGTCGGCGTAGGGATGGTTGTTGACTATCAGCGAGTCCAACTCCCCGATGATTGCCAGCCGCGGCCCTTCGCCGGCGCCGCCGGCCACCCGGCCCTTGACCCCGGTAAGCGCCAGCCCTTCCCGGTGGGCCACGCCCATTTCGCCCAACTTGCGGGATACCAGGGCCGCCGTCCTGACTTCGCTGAACCCCGGTTCCGGGTGGGACAGAGTTTCCTGAGCCACGCCCACGATTTCCTTTTTCCGTTTTTCGATGGCGGCGCAGGCTTTCCGCTTGAGTTCCTCTTTGGTCAACATATTATTCTGCGTCAAAGGTCTCTTCCTTGGCCAGGGCGCGCATGAAATTCAGGTATTCCTGGCTGGTCATTTCGGGCCGGTGGTCGGCGACAATCTTCCCCGCAGTAGCGGCGCCGTCGGCCAGCAGGTCAACCACCGTGGCCGCCATCGCCTTGGCCGCCGTCACCACCGCCAGGTTGTAATCCTGGATGACGTAATCCGCACCGTGGCCCAACCCGGTGGCGCCTCCCACGTAGGGGTGAATCGCCGGCATGATGTGGCTGATGTCGCCCATGTCGGTGGAGCCGGTGCGGTGGCTCACCCGCCCCACGTTTTCATCACCCACCAGGGCGGCGGCGTTGGGACGAAACACCCCGTTCATCTGCTCGTCCTGCTTCAACGGCATATACCCCGGAATGGTCTGGATATTGACCCTGGCGCCCACCGCCATAGCCCCGGCCCGCAGCGCCCGGTCAACCTTTTCGTTGGCGTTCAGAATCGCCTCCACCGTCTTGCCCCGGACGAAAGTTTCCATCCTAACGTCGGCGGGAACCGCGCTGACCGCCTCGCCGCCCTTGGTGATGATGGGATGCACCCGCACCGTGTCATCATCCCGAAAAGTCTCCCGGTTGTAGTGAATCGCGCTCAGGGCCAGCGATGCGGCGTTCAGAGCGTTAATGCCCAGGTGAGGCGCGCCGCCGGCGTGGGAACCCTTGCCGACAAACTGGATTTTCTTGGCCAGCGTCCCGTTGTTGGTCCCGCTCAGGCAAAGCTGGCCTTCCTCCGGGCTGCTGGTGGTGTGCATCATCATGGACAGGTCAACGTCGTCGAACTCTCCCAGCCGGATTAACTCCGGCTTGCCCCCCAGGAACTCCAGCTTTCCCTCCCGCCGCAACCCGTCCCGGTATTCAATCTCGATGTATTCCTCGGCCGGCACCGCTACCAGAACTACCCGCCCGCTCAGGGCCGACAGAACCTCCGGCTGCATCAACCCGATGGTTGCCCCCATCAGCATCCCAATCTGGCAATGGTGTCCGCAGGCGTGGGCTGCGCCGGTGTTGGCGTCGGCAAAGGGATGCTCGTTGACAATCAGCGAGTCCAACTCTCCCAGCAGGGCCATCGTCGGCCCGGCGCTGCCGCCAATCAACTCCCCCCTTACGCCGGTCAAGGCCAGCCCGGAACGGAAGGGAATCCCCAACTCGGCGAACTTTCCCGCCACCGCGTGCGCCGTCTTGACCTCTCGGAAACCCGGCTCCGGGTGGCCCAGGATGGTCTGGGACAGGTTGATGATTTCGTCGGCGCGGGAGTCAATTTCCTGGAAAACCTGGCGTTTCAACTCTTCTTTGGACGGCACGAAATTTCCTCCCTGCGGCGGGCCGCAACCCTGACTGCGCCGATTGTACCAAAGCCCAACCCAAAATTACATTCCATCCCCCAACCCCCCCAGGGCAATCTCATCCTAATTCCTAACGTCGCCCTGAACCACCATGTCACCCTGAACGAAGTGAAGGGTCTAAAATCCTCCACAAAAAACCCTCCCCCGTATGGCAGGACGATTGCAAAGTCGGTAGGAACAGTGTTGGGAGGTGTTTCAATAGTCCCTTCCCCCTTGACGGGGGAAGGTTAGGATGGGGGTGACCGCCACGAGGGGAATGTATCTCCATCCTGGACACCTCCCCATCGTTGGGACATGGACTTTGCAATCGTCCTGTTGCCCAGGCGCAACCTGGCCGCCACGCCCCCAACCCCCGGTGTATAATCAACCGAACCGCCATGAAAATCGTAATCGCTCCCCAAAGTTTCAAGGGCAGCCTGTCCGCCCTGGAAGCCGCCGAAGCCATCCGCCGCGGCGTTCTGGCCGCCGACCCGAAGGCTGAAACCGCGCTGGTTCCCGTGGCCGACGGCGGCGACGGCACCCTGGAAGCCCTGGTCAACACCACCGGCGGCGAGATCCGCCGCAGCATCGTCACCGGCCCCATCGGGCAAGCCGTCGAAGCCTTCTGGGGAATCATGGGCGACAACCGGACGGCGGTGGTGGAAATGGCCCGCGCCTCCGGTCTGGCCCTCATCCACCCCAAACGCCGCAACCCCCGCACGGCCACCACCCGCGGCACGGGGGAAATCATCAAGGAAGCCCTGGACTTGGGCTATACCCGCATCATCGTCGGGTTGGGCGGCAGCGCCACCAACGACGCCGGCGCCGGCATGGCTACGGCCCTGGGTGTCCGATTCCTCGACCAGGCCGGCCAACCCCTGCCTCCCGGCGGCGCGGCGTTGGCTCGGCTGGCCTCCATAAACCAGGTCAACCTGGACCCCCGGCTGGCCCAGGCCACTATCATCTGCGCCACCGACGTCACCAATCCCCTCTGCGGCCCCACCGGGGCGTCGGCGATTTTCGGCCCCCAGAAAGGCGCCTCCCCCCGGGACGTGACCGAACTCGACGCCGCTCTCGCCAATTTCGGGCGCGTTGTCCAAAAAGATTTGGGGCTGGATGTGGTTGACCGTCCGGGCGCGGGCGCGGCCGGCGGCATGGGCGCCGGGTTAATCGCCTTCGCCGGGGCCGAACTCCGTTCCGGCATTGATATGGTGTGCGAGGTGCTGGAATTTGACCGACACCTGGAACAGGCCGACCTGGTAATAACCGGAGAGGGCCGGGCCGACGAATCCACCATCTACGACAAGGCCCCGGTGGGCGTTGCCCGCCGCGCCCGGGCCCGGGGCATACCCACCATCGTGCTTTGCGGCAGCATCGGCCCCGGCCACCAACTGCTGTACGACCACGGTATCGCCGGCCTGGTCTGCATCGCCGACCGGCCCATGAGTTTCGAGCGCAGCCTGGCCCGCACCGCCGAACTTTTGGAAGGCGCCGCCGAGCGTACCGTGCGCCTGCTCAACGCCGGAGTCCAACTCTAGCCATGAAAACCCACCTTTTCAGGTGCCAACAGTGGCTCCCCTTGGCCCGTGAGGAAGTGTTTGACTTCTACTCCGACGCTTTCAACCTGGAGCGGTTAACGCCGCCCTTCTTGAAGTTCCGGGTGCTGACGCCTCCGCCCATCGTCATGCGGGAAGGAGTCGTCATTGACTATCGGCTGAGACTGCGCGGATTTCCGGTGCGGTGGCGCAGCCGGATAACCCTGTGGGAGCCGCCCCGCCTTTTCGTTGACGAGCAGGTGCGCGGCCCTTATCGCCTTTGGCGTCACCGCCACGTCTTTGAGGAAGTTGACGGCGGAACCCTGGCCGTGGATTCGGTGGAATACGCCGTACCCGGCGGAGCGCTGGTCAACAGGTTCCTGGTGGAACCCGACCTGAAAAGAATCTTCGACTACCGCCAATCTAAACTGGCGGTAATCCTGACCGGCCCCGGCCCGGACTAAGGAGCGTCGTCAAAATCATCCGTCGCAATTCCCCCATCCCCACCGTCATTCCGGCGAAAGCCGGAATCCAGAAACCCCCGACAACCCGTTCGTGGTGAGCCTGTCGAACCACCCCAACCCGTCATTCCCCGCCCGCTACCGTCATTCCCGCGAAAGCGGGAATCCACAACCGTCGCCCTTGGAGGGTTGCGTGAAAAATCCCCTCCCCCTACCAGGGGGAGGGTTGGAGCCTGCCCTGAGCGAAGCCGAAGGGGAGGGGGTGGCTTCCGTAGCTTTCAGGAATAACGGCTTGATTTGACGAAGCCCTCTAATCCCCCCGTTCCCTGGCCCGGCTTTCTTCGTCCAGTTGCCGGACGGTCTTTATAGTCGGCGGGTTGTCTTCCCGTCCCCGCATCCATTCCTGGATTTTGAACCTGCCTTCCAGACGTTTCAACTTGAGCCACAACCAAGCGTATTTGATGGACAGCCAAGCAAGCCGGCCTTGTAGCCTCAATCTCTCCCGCTGGGTCAACCGGGGCTGCACATCCCTTTGTGGTTCCTCCGCCATGCCCGCGCCTACCCCAACCGTTCCCGGACGAACTCCACCACCGTTTGCGAAAGCTCAATGGCCCGGTCGGCGTCATCCCGGTCAAAAGCCTCCGAGGAAATCCCCCCCGGCAGAAACTCCGGGTAGCGGGTGATGTAATAATACTTGTCCAACTGCCGGGCCTCGCTCTTTACCGTGTCGAAGAACATCTCGAAAATCTTGGCGTCCTCGCACAAATCGGTCAACGAATGTCCCCAAACGTCCTCCGACCCCCGGTGGTACAGGTACGCCTTAATCGCCTTTTCCGCCGCCTGCTGGCCCAGGAAACAGGTAAGGTTGTACCGTCCCCCTTCCCTGGTGAACTCGGCGTCTTCCAGGTCTTGCGTCGCTTGGCGCAGCCAACGGGCGCCCTCAGCAATCCGGTCAAGCATCGTAAATCACGCGTCCTTTCTGGCAAGCGCTCCGCAGCGCCGGCAATTCGTCCTGCAACCGCTCAAATTCCTCCGGCGTGTAAACCAGGGTTTCCACTTCCACCCCGCTGCCCAGGTGGTAATAGAAGAAGTCCGCCCGCCGGCCAAAGGGCCGGTCCGTGTCGTGGACGATAATCAGGTCAATCCGGCTTTCCGGGGTAAAGTCCCCGGTAATCATGTCGCCGGTCAGGATTACCTTTTCTATCCCCAGCGTCGGCAGCAGAGCCTCGATGTTTTCCAGTTCCTTTTCCAGCATTTGCCGCCGGTATTGGGTGAACCCGATTCTTACTGGCATCTTTCCGTCCTATCCGAGCAGTACCAGGTGGACTTCCCGCGGCCCGTGGACTCCCACCACCAGCGTCTGCTCAATATCCGCCGTCCGGCTGGGCCCGGTGATGAAGTTGAGGTAACTTCCCATGTCGCCGCCCTTCCGGTGAAACTCCAACCGCCGCAGCAGGAAAACGTCATCCAGGCTCTCCACCACGTCCTCGGGCCGCACCAGGGCAATGTGCATCGGCGGCACCAGCGACACCAACCGGCTCAACCCGGCCCGCGGCATGACCACCACCGAACCCGTCTCCGCCACGGCGTAATCGGCCCCGGTAATTCCCACATCCGCAGCTATTATATCCCGCCGCAGTGTCTCCCGGTCTTGGGATTCGTTCCGCGCCACGGCGACAACCTGGACTCCCGCATCAGTCAGGGCTTGGTGAAAGGGCGCTTGTTGAAAAACTTCCTGCGTTGACCTGACCACCCGCTTGACCTGACCGGCGGCAACAATGGCCGTAACCCGGCCTATCGCCTCTTCCCCGTCCCTGGCCCGATGCACCTTCCAGCCCCGCAGTTCCGCCGTGGACGCCAGCCCTTCCAGCAAACCGTCCCGATTGGCGGCGACCCGGTGGTACAACTCCCGTTCCCGCTCCTCCAATTCCGCCTGGCCATCCCCCAATCGTGGGTAAGCGTCTTGCGGTGGGCCGGCCTCCCTCCCCAACGCCGTCCTGACCCCGGCCAGAAAATCCTCCTTGGCAACCCCGGCGGGAATCCCAACCCCCTGGCCGTCGCTACCCATCTTCCGGCCTCCGGTCAGCAAGTTCCCGTTCCCAGGTTTCCGCGAAGGTACGGGGCGGTGCCGGCGGCAAGTCCCGGGAACGCAGCCACCCCGCCATCGGCCCCAACGGTATGCTCCCCAAACCGCCGCCATTTCCAAAGACCCGTTGCATTCCCCGCAAAGCTCTCCCGCCGGCCGCCAGCCAGCCGGGATGAGACAACGCCTTGGCCATGCCTCGCGCCGCAATCCGTTCCTGCACCGGGGCGGCCCGCACCTCTGAGTCTTGGCTTTCCGCCAACTGCCCTCGCAGGTGCAGCAGCATCCGGGGAATGTTTATCTTCACCGGGCAGGCGTCCCGGCAGGCCCCGCAAAGGCTGGATGCAAAGGGCAAGTCCTTGGCCTGTTTCAACCCCACCAGGTTCGGCGTCACGATGGCCCCGATAGGCCCCGGGTAAACCCACCCGTAGGCGTGTCCCCCAACTTTCTGATATACCGGGCAGATGTTGAGGCACGCCCCGCACCGGATACAGTGCAGCGCCTCCCGCAGCTTGGGGTCAGCCAGCAGCCGGGAACGTCCGTTGTCCACGATGACCAGGTGAAACTCTTCCGGCCCGTCCTCGTCGGTTTCCCGGCGCGGCCCGCTGGTCATGCTGACATAACTGGTCAACCGCTGCCCGGTAGCCGACCGGGGCAGCAGTCTAAGGAATAACGCCAGGTCTTGCAGGGACGGGATGACTTTCTCCATCCCGGCAATCCCGACATGAACCCGTGGCGCCGACGTGCATAGCCGGCCGTTTCCTTCGTTGGTGATGATTGCCAGCGTCCCCGTTTCCGCCACCAGGAAGTTGGCCCCGCTGATTCCCAGGTCTGCCTGCAAAAACTTTTCCCGCAGCGTCGTCCGCGCCACCCGCGCCATTTCCTCTATGTCGTCGTTGTAGGGAACGCCCAGCTTGTCGGCCAGCAGTTCCGCCACCTGCTCCTTGGTCTTGTGCAGGGCCGGCGCCACCAGGTGCGAAGGCGTCTCCCCGGCCAGTTGTATGATGTATTCCCCCAAGTCCGTTTCATAGACTTCTACGCCCAAGCCCTCCAGTGCCCGGTTCAAGTCCAGTTCTTCCGAAACCATAGACTTGCCCTTGGTGACGACCTTAACGCCCCGGCTGGTGGCTATGCCCGCTACGATGGCGTTGGCTTGGGCCGCGTCCCTGGCGAAATGGACTTGCCCGCCGTTCTTAACTACGTTGTCATGCAGCAACTCCAGGTAGTAATCCAGGTTGCTCAAGGTATGCTCTTTGACCTGTCGCGCCTGCTCCCGCCACTCTTCCCAGGCTTCGGGCGTGACTTCCGCAATGGCCTCCCGCCGCGCGCCGTCAAACCCGCTGCCCACCCGCCGTAAGGCGCGCCGCAGTTGCGGGTCTCGGATGGATACCCGCGACGCTGGGATAAACTGCCGCGTTTCAACTTCCGGCATCAGCCCCCCTGACCGTCCAGGACTTGCGCCAGGTGTCGTACCGTCACCGCTTGCTGCTGCCGGCTGAGACCGCCCCCAATGTGCATCAGGCAGCCCATGTCGCACGAAATCAACGTATCCGCCCCGGTGGACACCACGTTGTTGACCTTCTCCGCCAGCATCGCCTCGGAAATGTGCGGGTACTTGACCGAAAACGTCCCGCCGAAACCGCAGCACGTTTCCCTTTCCGGCAAGTCCACCAACTCCAACCCGGCAACCTTTCCCAGCAAGTCCGTCGGCCCTTCTTTGACCCCCAATTCCCGCAGCAGGTGGCAACTGGGATGATACGTGGCAATGCCCCGGTAAGCCGCCGCTGGCTCCTCCACCCCCAATACCTGCGTCAAAAACTCCGAAAATTCATAGACCCGCGTCGCCAGTTCCTCCGATTCCCGCAGCAAACCGGGGTCGTTTTCCAGCAGTTCGGGATAAAAAACCCGTATCATGGCGGCGCAGGAACCCGACGGAACCACCACGTAGGGCCGGTCATGGAAAGTCCGCACCACCCTTTCCGCCAACGGCCTGGCCTGGGACGCGAAACCGGAGTTGAAAAGGGGTTGCCCGCAGCAGGCTTGCCCCGTGGGAAAATCAACCTCGACCCCCAGCCGCCGCAATACCTGCACCACGCTGACCCCAACTTCGGGGTAGAACTGGTTGACGATGCAGGTAACGAAAAGGGACGCTTGGAGCCTGGGGGAAAGGGCCAAAGTGACCTCGGCGGTTCCCGTATGGTGGCGACAAGCGTATCAGACCAACTACCCGGTGACAACCGCCCCCGTCTTATGTCCCAGGACGGTTGCAAAGTCGGC
This sequence comes from Dehalococcoidia bacterium, assembly GCA_963665735.1. Classification (GTDB taxonomy): domain Bacteria; phylum Chloroflexota; class Dehalococcoidia; order Lucifugimonadales; family UBA3495; genus CATOSK01. The sequence goes on from OY762444.1 coordinate 79,744, forward strand.
GGGAACGACGTTGGTAGGTGTTTCAATAGTCCCTTCCCCCTTGACGGGGGAAGGTTAGGATGGGGGTGAACTTCACGTCAGCGGAATGTACCTCCGTCCCAAACCACCTCCCCATAATTGGGCACAGACTTCGTAATCGTCCTGCCGCGCGGCTGTACCGCCATCCCCAACCTTGCCTTTTCCCGCCCCCGGCGTTAGTATGCCGTTGGCCGGAGCCGTCGCCCCGACCCGTGTTGGCCGGCCCGACTCCGCCGCCACGCAGCCGAATCCACCCCTGAATCCCAAACAAAGCAGGTAAACGCAATGAACGTAATGGAAGCCGTCGCCCGAATCCTGAAAACCGAAGGCGTGGAGTGGGTATCGTGTTTCCCCTCCAACAACCTCATCGAAGCCGTCGCCAAGGAAGGCATCCGCACGCTCATGTTCCGCCAGGAACGCGGCGCCCTCATGGCCGCCGACGGTTACAGCCGTCTCCACAACCGCAAGAAGTTCGGCGTAACCATCACCCAGGGCGGCCCCGGCTCCGAAAACTCGATGGGCGGACTGGCCCAGGCTTACAGCGACAACGTGCCTATCCTGTACCTCCCCGGTGGCCCGGCCCTCAGCCAGTACGCCGTCAAGCCCAACTTTTCCCCCACCCGCACCTACGCCAGCGTTTCCAAGTGCGGCGAGGTAATCACCCAGCCGGGAATGGTCTCCGCCGTCATGCGCCGCGCTTTCCACGCCCTCCGCAACGGCCGCCCCGGCCCGGTCATCGTGGAAATCCCCGCCGACGTAATGACGATGGAAGTCGCCGAGGCCGACCTGAACTACCAACCCCCCAAGCGCTCGCCCCAGTCTCCCGCCGCCGGCGACGTGAAGGACGCCGCCAATCTGCTGCTCAACGCCAAAAAACCCGTCATCTGGTCCGGCATGGGCGTCCTTTTCGCCGGCGCCTCCGACGAACTTACCGAACTGGCCGAGCTTACCGAGATACCCGTTTACTGCACCATGCCCGGCAAGTCCTCCTTTGACGAGCGGCACCCCCTGGCCCTGGGTTCCGGCAGCGCCTCTACTTCCCTGCCGGCCCGCACCTGGCTCCAGGAATCCGACGTTCTTTTCGCCGTCGGCTCCAGCATGACCCGCACCAGCTACGGCCAGCCCATCCCCCCCGGCAAGGTAATCATCCACAACGTAGAAAGCATTGACGACATAAACAAGGACTTTTCCGCCGACGTGGGCCTCCCCGGCGACGCCAAGCTGACCCTGCAAGCCCTGGTTGATGAGGTCAAGTCCCAGATTGGCGAAAAAGGCCGTAAGGCGCAAACCAACGTCGCCAAGGAAATCGCCAACCTGCGTGACGCCTGGATGGGCGAATGGGAAGACATCCTCCATTCCGACGATGTTCCCATCAACACCTACCGGGTAATCGGCGAAATGGAGCGCAACATTGACAAGGAAAACAGCATCGTAACCCACGACGCCGGCGCCCCGCGCGACACCATCATGCCCTTCTACCGGGCTACCACTCCCCACAGCTACATCGGCTGGGGCAAGACCACCCACCTGGGCTACGGAATCCCGTTGATGATTGGCGCCAAGCTGGCCCGCCCCGACAAATTCTGCCTCAACTTCATGGGTGACGGCGCTTTCGGAATGTCCGGCCTGGACATCGAAACTTCGGTCAGGGCCGGCGCGCCCATCACCACCATCGTCCTGAACAACGGCGGCATGGCGACCTACCCCGGCGGCTATCCCACCGCCAACGAACTCTACGGCGCCACCCGCATGACCGGCGACTACGCCAAAATCGCCGAGGGCATGGGCGCCGTGGGCATCACCGTCACCCAGCCGGGCGAAATCGCCCCGGCCCTGGAACGCGCCCGCCAACTCAACGCCGAGGGCCGCACCGTCTTGCTGGACATCCACTCCAACCTGGAGGCCCGCCGCTCCCAATTCTAGGGAAGGGTGTAAAGAACTGCCTACCGGAAGGGGGAAGTGCCCCAGAATTCCCTCCCCCTACCAGGGGGAGGGTCGGGGAGGGGGTGAATCCCCCGCGCATTCCCACGCCCCCAACCCGTCATTCCGGCGTAGGCCGGAATCCAGGAATCCTCGGCAATGCCGACCTTGGACTTGGATTCTTGCCCTGAGCCTAGCCGAAGGAGTAGGGGTGAAATCCTGCCCCCAACCCGTCATTCCGGCGTAGGCCGGAATCCAGAAATCCTTGCCAATTCCGACGTTGGCCTTGGATTCTTGCCCCTCCCTTTTCCAAGGCACAAAATCAAGGCCGGCCACCCATCGGCGGCCGGCCCTCAATATCTCCGGTTACTCAGCGGCAACCAACCGCCTTGGCGCTACAACAGGGACAGCAGCATCAACCCTCCGAAACCCACCACTATCACGATGGCCAGGGCAACCAACTCATCCCCGGCTTGCCGCTTGCTCTGCAACTCCCAAGGCCGGTCCTTGTAGCGGTTCAACCGCTCCAGCTCTTTTTCCCAAAGATATTCGCCCAGTTTCCCCCGGTACCGTGGAGGCATCATCGTTCTACCCCTAGTCAATACTCATGGATTCACCATCCGGCTAGCCCGGAATGTGCTGACCCGTTTCCGTCGGTTGGTGTCCATCCCCGGCCAGGTCAACGGAAATATGGCCCACGCCCAACGCACTTTGCTGCCCAATTCCCAATGACGCGGTTCCAAAACAAGCCCCCGGTAATTGACGCCGGGGGTTTGTCGTCACTCGTTTCTGGCGGGAGTGCGAGGGAGTCGAACCCACCTACCCCGCTCTTCACGAGGCATAACGGATTTGAAGTCCGCAAGAGCCACCGGGCCCCTTCCACTCCCCCAAGCCAAGGCCGCCGGCGGTTAGCTGCCCAACACCGAATCTATCTTCCGCTTCAGCGCGCCCTTGGGCACCGCCCCGACAATCTGGTCCACCGGCTCGCCGCCCTTGAAGAAAATCAACGCCGGTATGCTGCGGATGCCGTACTTCATGGCGATGTTCGGGCTGTCGTCCACATCCACTTTCGCCACGTTCAACTTGCCGGTGTACTCGACCGCCAGGTCATGCACCGCCGGCGCAATCATCTTGCAAGGGCCGCACCACTCCGCCCAGAAGTCCACCAGGACGGGCAGTTCCGAATTGATTACCTGGTCGTCCCAAGTGGATTCGCTAACTTCAACGGGTTCTGCCATTACGCCTCCAAGGTCGTTATTGCGCCATCCCCCCACGGGACGCGCCAGTTAATTCCCAAGTTTCCCATTGCCAGTTTATACCCGGCCCCCCAACAGGTCAACAATCATGGTTTCCCCCGCCGCGCCTTTCGATTTTCATTCCACCCTGGAGTATGTCATTCTGAGCGCAGCGAAGAATCTGAAATCCTTCTCCCCAACCAACCATGCCTCAACGAAACCAACCGACACCCCCCAATCCGTCATTCCGGCGAAGGCCGGAATCCAGAAATCCTTGGCCAAACCAACCGACACCCCCCAACTCGTCATTCCGGCAAAAGCCGGAATCCAGAAAACCCCCGCCATCCCGTTCGTGGTGAGCCTGTCGAACCACCCCAACTCGTCATTCCGGCGAAAGCCGGAATCCACATCCCCGCCTTTCCATGTCATCCTCGCCCTTCCAATGTCATTCTGAGCAAAGCGAAGAATCCAAAATCCTTCCCCCAAACCAACCTCGCCCCAACAAAACACCCCTGACCACCCGTAGGGGCGCACGGCCGTGCGCCCCTACCAACCTTTACCACCAACCCGGTTGTCGGAAACAAACCCTTCCCAACACCCGTAGGGGCGGGTTTCAAACCCGCCCTACCCTTGCCGCAATTACCGTCATCACCACCCCAAACCCGTCATTCCGGCGTAGGCCGGAATCCAGAAACCTCCGCCCCAAACCAGTCTTGCGCCCATTGGACACCCCCCAACTGACCAAACCCCCGTTGACAATCACCGTACATACGTTCTATGATTACCGCATCGGCAACATCCCAGGAACCCTTAACCCCAACCATAGGAGGAACCGCCCATGTAACACCAATCCCGCCGTTTGCGTCGAGAGTCCCTCCCGGATAACCATGGCTCTTATCCGATGCGAGGTCTAACGACTCCGCTGCGGCAACTGCCCCCACCGGCGGGCGTCGGCCCTTCTCCCTTGGGAGAACCCGGCTGGCAATGTCGGTCCGGCCCCTGGCTGGCGGGCGACCGCGCCCCTCTGGGATGACGCGGCAGTAGTCGGCCCGTGCCCCTGGACGACGGGTGGCTGCTCCCCTGCGGGGTGGTAGCGGCGGTAGTCGGCCATACCCCACCGGCAGACGCTTAACGTCCCCCTTGCAGGGACGGGGCAAAGCCGGAACGCCCGGCCAGGCAACCCAGAAAACCAGCGAATCCAACGAGTAACCCCCAAACAACCGAAGAAATCCCAACAGGAAACCCCCGCCCCCTACCAGGGGGAGGGCCGGGGAGGGGGTGAAACCCAACCAAAATGCAACACAATGCCACGAAATGCCACGGAAAACAAAAAACTCCCACCCCTTGCCAGGGGCAGAGCCAAGGGTGCGATGGACATTCCTGTCCGTCATATCCCCCGCCCCCTACCAGGGGGAGGGTTGGGGAGGGGGTGACCCAACCCAAATGTCCCTGAATGTCCCCAAATATCCCGGAAAACAAAAAACTCCCATACCAAAGGAGCCAACAACCATGACCATCAGTTCCCTGCAAGCCCGCGTCCGCGCCCTCCGCCGTTACTACATTGTCCCCATTATGAAATACGAGGTCAGCCAATTGGCCGACGAATGGGTCGAAGACTGGCAAACCGCCCAGGCCGAAGACCGGCCCGCGCCCAAACCCATCACCTTCCTCAACAAGGTAGCCAAAGCCGGATTCGGATTCCTTGGCTGCTCCAACGCCCTGTCCTACCTGGAGCGTTGCATCCGCGACAACCGGGAACCCGACCCCTCCCAAATCTTCCAGCGCGTCTTCCTCAAACCCCTGAAAGCCTGACCCCAATGGTGCGATGGACATTCCTGTCCGTCGTCCCTCCCCCGGTGAACGGCCGGGGCAATGGCGAAAAACCCCCGCCCCCTACCAGGGGGAGGGTTGGGGAGGGGGGTGAAACCCAACCAAAATGCAACACAATGCCACAGAATGCCACAGAAAATAAAAACCCCCGCCCAGTCCGGCGGCGCAGGTTTTCAACCCGCCCTTGGATTCCCCTACGCCTTGAATTATAGTATCCAACCGTAGGGTTACTGGAGGGCCATTGATAGACCAGCGCATCCAACGCGGGCAGCAGCTATCCCTTACCCTGGAATCCTGGGGCCGGCTGGGGGCGGCTTGGGCCCGGCATGACGATTGGGATGTTTTCGTCCTGGGCGGCATCCCCGGCGAGCGCGTCGTGGCCGAAGTCCTGCGGGTCTATCGCCGCCATTTTTCCGCCCAGGTCGTGGAAGTGTTGGAACCCTCCCCCGACCGCATCGCGCCGCCCTGTCCCTACTACGGCGAATGTACCGGCTGCCAGTGGCAGCACCTGGCCTACCCCCGCCAACTGGAAATCAAACGCTCCAAGGTGGTGGAAGCCCTGGAGCGCGTCGGCGGTTTTTCTGACCCCCCGGTTGATGCCATACAGCCGTCGCCCCGCCAATTCGGTTACCGTAACCACGCCCGCATGACCGTCGGGCCGGAGGGCGCCCTGGGTTTCGTCAACCGGGAAACCCGCCGCTTTGTCCGGGTTGACCAATGTATGCTGATGCACCCCGGCGTCAACCACATCCTCAGCCAACTCCAGGACAATTGCGCCGAAACCACCCAGCTATCCATCCGCGCCGGGGAGGACACCGGCGACTTCCTGGTGCAGCCAACCTTGAAGTCTCCCGCCGTGCCAATTCCCACCGGCCAGAAGCGCTACCTGGAATCCGTCAATCAGCGCGCCTTTCGCGTGGCCTCCCCTTCCTTTTTCCAGGTCAACATCGGGCAGACTTCCAACCTGGTTGAAACCGTCCGGCGGGAACTGGCCCTGACCTCTGATGACCTCCTCCTTGACGCCTATACCGGGGTTGGCGCCTTTGCCATCCTGCTGGCCCCCTACGTGCGAAAGGTGATTGCCATTGAGGAGTCCGCCGCCGCCGTTGCCGACGCCCGGGAAAACGCCGCCGGTTTGGACAACGTGGAGTTCCTGCTGGGCAAGACCGAGGATGTCCTTCATTCCATCACCGAAACCCCCGACGTGGTGATTCTGGACCCGCCCCGCGCCGGCTGTCAGCCCGTTGCCCTTGGCGGCCTGCTCCGTCTGGCCCCGCCCCGCGTGGTGTACGTTTCCTGCGACCCCGAAACCCTGGGCCGCGACTTGAAACTGCTTTGCCAGGGGCCTTACCGTCTAACCGCCGTTCATCCCCTGGATATGTTTCCCCAGACCCACCATGTCGAGTCCGTCGCCGTGTTGGAACGCACCCAACCGCCGCCGCGGGTTGTCCTGGCCTCGGCCTCTCCCCGCCGGCGGGAACTGCTGGCCGTGGCCGGGCTGAATTTCCAGGTTATCCCCGCCAACGTGGATGAGAGCGTCATCCCCGGCGAGTCCGCCCAGGAAATGGTGCGCCGTCTCTCCCGCGTCAAGGCCCAGACCATCGCCGACACGCTGGAAAGCGGGTACGTTGTCGGCGCCGACAGCACCGTGGTTTTTGAGAACCGCCCGGTGGGAAAACCCGTTGATTCCGCCGACGCCGCCCGGATGCTGCGGATGTTGAGCGGCACCAACCACCAGGTCAGCACCGGCGTGACCGTCATTGACGTTGCCACGGGCCAGAGCCTCACCGATTGCATGACCGGGGACATCGCCCTGCGGGAATTGGCCGACGACGAAATCCAGACTTCCGTCGCCACCGGCTCCCCTCTGGACAAGGCCGGCGCTTACGCCATCCAGGACGAAGACCTGAAACCCGGCGAGTTGGTCGGCGGTTGTTTTACCAACGTGGTGGGCCTTCCGGTGTGCCGGGTCCGGCAAATGCTGGCCGAGCTGGGCTGCCCCTTGCCCCCGGATTGGGCGGTGCCGGCCCAACCCCGCTGTAAGACCGATTGCCCCTTCCGGGAGCAGCCGCGCAGGAAGTCCCGCCGGTGAACCTTCTTGGCGTGGGCCTGCCCGAACTTGCCGTCATCATGGTGGTGGCTTTCCTGGTGCTTGGCCCGGCCCGCGCCGTCGAAATGGCCCGCACCACGGGCCGGGCGCTGCGGGAAGTGCGCCGCACCCTCAACGAAATCACCTCCGCCGTCAGCCTGGACGACGACCGGCCCTCTTCTGGGCCAAGACGGCCCAATCCCCCGCCCCCCGGCGACGGGCCTGCCAACTCCGGCCAGCCATGAACGACGGCCAGCTTTCCCTGGGAGAGCATTTGCGGGAACTGCGCCGTCGCCTGCTTATCTGCGTAATTGCTTTGGTTGTCGGCACGGGCGTAGCCTTCCTCTTCTGGGAAGACGCTGTACGAATCCTGAAAATCCCCGCCCAGGACATTAACGACGGCCAGGGCGTCACCTTAATCGCCACCCAGGTCACCGAATCCCTGACCACCAGCTTCAAGGTATCCCTGTTTGGCGGGCTGATTCTGGCCTTCCCGATAATTCTTTACCAGGTAATCCGTTTCGTAGCGCCGGGCTTGACCCCACGGGAAAAACGCTACCTGTTCCTGTTCGTACCGGGCGCGCTGCTGGCCTTCCTGGGCGGCGTCGCTTTCGGGTTCTTCATCCTTACGCCCCAGGCCATGCCCTTCCTGCTGACCTTCGGCGGCGACTTGGTGGAACCGCAGGTACGCATCAGTAGCTACGTTGACGTAATGCTGCGCCTGCTGTTTTGGATGGGCGTGGTCTTTGAGACGCCGTTAATCATGGTGCTGCTGGCCCGATTGGGAATCGTATCGGCCCGGGCCTTTTCAAGATTCCGCCGTTATTGGCTGATAATCGCCTTCGTCCTGGCCGCCGTCATCACTCCCACCTTCGACCCGGTGAACCAGGTGCTGGTCGCCATACCCCTTTTGGTGCTTTACGAACTTGGCGTAATACTGGCCAGACTGGCCGGCCGTCGCGGCCCGGCCGGCTCCCGTTCACCCGCCCCTGCCTCCGATGTTGAATAGCGGACATCCCTTGAAATCCCCGCCAAAAACCAAGGGCCGGCGGTTATCCGCCGGCCCTGTCCATAGCCGTCAACTGTGTGACCGCCGGGGGAATATCCTCCCCGGCCCATGCCTAAACCAGGTCGTCGTTGTTGCGGCCCGTGTTCACCGGCTTGCGTTCCTCCGCCGGCTTGGCGTCCTCATCGTCCTCCCCGGTCACCGATGTCTTGAACGACCTGATTCCCTTCCCCAGGGACTTGCCAATCTCCGGCAGCCGCGTAGCCCCGAAAACCAGCAGCAGAATCACCAGAATGATGAGTATTTCGGTAAGACCCAACGGCCCGAATCGCATGATAACCTCGAAGATTCAATTCGCCGCCAATCATAACAAAAACCCGCCCCGGCAACAAACCGTACCGCCGCCCAACATTGTAGATACCCAACCCCCGCTTGTATAATTGGCGCAACCCGGCCAACCCCCAACCCATCCCCGGCAGGTGTAGATGGATTCCTCTTACGACGTGGTGGTTATCGGCGCCGGCCCCGGCGGTTACGTCGCCGCCATCCGGGCTGCCCAACTTGGCCTCAATACCGCTATCGTCGAGCGGGAAAACTTGGGCGGCGTCTGCCTCAATTGGGGTTGCATCCCCAGCAAGGCCCTGCTCAAAAACGCCGAAATCCTGTCCTACGTCCGCCGGGCCGATGAGTTTGGCCTTCACTTTGACAACTTCCATGCCGACTACGGCGCGGCTATTGACCGCAGCCGCCGGGTGGTTGACCGCAACACCCGCGGGGTAGCCTACCTGCTCCGCAAGAACAACGTCACCCACGTCACCGGCACCGCGATACTCCGCGGCAATGGCTCCGTAGAAGTAACTCCGGATGGCCAAACCCTGACCGCGCGCAACATCATCATCGCCACCGGCTCCCGCCCCCGCTCCATTCCCCCGCTGCCGGTGGATGGGAACCAAGTCGTCACCAGCCGCCAGGCCATCGTCGGCAAGGACTTGCCCAGCTCCATCGTCATTGTCGGCGGCGGCGCCATCGGCGTTGAATTTGCCTACGTCTATCGGATGTATGGCGTCGAGGTCACGGTGGTTGAACTCTTGCCCCGCCTGGTTCCCAACGAGGACGAAGAAATCAGCAAGCAGTTGGAACGGTCATTTTCCAAGCACGGCATCAACATACTGACCGGAGCGGCGGTTACCGGCGTACAGCAGTCTCCCGATGGCGTGACGGTGAACCTGGAACAGGACAGCGCCCCCCGCGCCGTGCAGGGTGACCGGGTGCTGGTGGCCGTCGGCGTTCAGCCCAACACCGAAGACCTGGGGTTGGAAACCCTGGGCGTCGCCACCCAAGGCGGTTACGTCCAAGTGGATGACCGGATGGCAACCAACGTCCCCGGCGTTTACGCCGTCGGCGACGTTACCGGCAAGCTGGCCTTGGCCCACGCCGCTTCGGCTCAGGCGGTCAACGTGGCTGAACACATTGCCGGCCAGGAAACCCAACTCCTCGATTACACCTATATGCCCAAGGCCACCTACTGCCAGCCCCAGATAGCCAGTTTTGGCTTGACCGAGGCTCAGGCTTTGGACCAAGGTTTCCAGATTCAGGTGGGGCGATTCAACGCGCTGGCCAACGGCAAGGCTATGGCGATGGGCGAAACCGACGGCATGGCCAAGCTGGTAATGGATGCCCGCTATGGCGAACTGCTGGGCGCCCACCTTATCGGGCCGGAAGTCACCGAGTTATTGGGAGAACTCTCCCTTACCCGGCTTTTGGAAGGGACGTCCCTGGAATTGGGTTGGGCGGTTCATGCCCATCCCACCATATCCGAAATGTTGAAAGAGGCGGCCCTCGGCGCGCAGGGCCGGGCCATTCATGGGTAACGCGTTGCCGCTGGTGTCTCTACCCTCCGGCGTGATTCAGCGAAAAGATGTGCCAATCCGGGGCGGTAAGCCAAGCCAAAAACCGTCATTCCGGTCTAAACTTGTGGTCTGGGTAACGTCATCCGTTATCCCTGTTCCGTGAACAAAGAAAGTCCTCCGGGGAGGCCACCATGCCGACCAACATAGTAATGCCCCAGATGGGCTACGATATGCGCGAGGGAACCGTTGTCCGTTGGCACAAGCAGGAAGGCGAGCCCGTCGCCCGTGGCGAAGTCCTGGCCGACATCGAAACCGACAAGGCTACCGTGGAGTTTGAGGCTTACACCGGCGGCGTCTTAGGCAAAATCGTCGCCGATGCCGGCGTGGTGGTTCCCGTCGGCGAGTTAATCGCCGTCATAACCGCCCCCGGCGAATCCTTGCCTCCCGGCCTCGGCGAAACCGTCCAGGAACCCGAACCACCGGAAGAACCTCCCATAACCCCGGCCCCGGCGGTTGATACCCCCGCCCCTTCCGTTGTTGCCGTCCCTGCGCCCGTTGATGGTGTGGAAGATGGACGCTTGCGCGCCTCTCCCATCGCCCGCCGTCTGGCCCAGGAACGGGGCATTGACCTGGCGGACGTAACTGGCACCGGCCCCGGCGGGCGCATCGTTGAAAAAGATGTCTTGTCCTACACCCCGGCAGCCATGCCCGAAACTGCGCCGGCCCCTGGAAATGGCTGGTTGCGCGCCTCCCCCATCGCTCGCCGCCTGGCCCGGGAACGGGGATTTGACCTGGCGTACATAATCGGCACCGGCCCCGGCGGGCGCATCGTTGAAAAAGATGTCTTGACCTATACTCCCCCGGTTCCCGAACCCGTCGAATCGGTTCCCGCCCCCGAACCGGAAACCACCCCGGAACCTGAAATCTCGCCGGAAGCCCTGGTTGAATACGACGCCGGGTTGGTGGAACTTTCCCGGATGCGCCAAGCCATTGCCCGCGTCACTTCCGACAGCAAGCGCGACGCACCCCATTTCTACGTTACCGCCGCCGTGGACATGACCCGCGCCATGACCCTGCGGCAGGAAATCAACGCCGCCGCCCCTGAAGGCGTCCGAGTCACCGTCAACGACTTGGTGGTTAAGGCCGCCGCTCTTGCCTTGGGCCGGCATCCCAAGTTCAACGCCTCTTTCCAGGGCGATGCTCTCCAATTCCACCCTTCGGTCAACATCGGCATTGCCATTGCCCTGGAAGCCGGCCTGATGGTTCCCGGCATCAGCGATTGCCAGGACAAGACCTTGCTGCAAATTGCCGCCTCCTCCAAAGACCTGATTGAACGGGCCAACTCGGGCCACCTTCGCAACGACGAATACGGCGGCACGACTTTCAGCATCAGCAACCTGGGAATGTTCGACGTTGAGAGTTTCGCCGCCATCATCTACCCGCCCCATGCCGCAGTTTTGGCCGTGGGCGCCGTCCAGGAACAGCCCGTAGCTCGCGATGGTCAACTGGCCGTGGCGCAGATGATGAAAGCCACCCTTTCCACTGACCACCGGGTCGCCGACGGCGCCGAGGCCGCCCGGTTCCTGGTGGAAATCAAGGGTATCCTCGAAAATCCGGTTACCCTTCTGCTCTAACCTGTTGACTCTCTTCACAATTGGGAATGCAAGGGTGGGTATCCTCGCCTTTGCCAACCCAACCCGCATTAGGAGGTTACCCATGCCCCGAATGACCGGCGGGCAAGCGGTTATCGAATCCTTGGCCGCTCAGGACGTGGATACCGTTTTCGGCATCATCTCCGTCCACACCCTTGACCTTTTCGATGCCCTGTTCGACCGCCAGGATGAGGTGCGGTTCATCGGCGGCCGGCTGGAACTTGGCTGCGGGTTCATGGCCGACGGCTACTCCCGCGCCACCGGCAAGCCCGGCATTCTGCTGACCAGCACCGGCCCCGGCGCCGCCGACTCGATGGGCGCGATGGGCGAAGCCTACTTTTCCGGTTCCTCCATCCTCCAGGTGACTACCAACGTCGAGCGGGAGTTTATCGGCAGCGGCCGGCTGGCTACCCATGAAACCAAGGACCAGTTGGGTATGTTCCAGGCCGTCACCGACTGGAACGCCCGTATTGACCAGGTAGAATCCATCCCCGACCATTTCGTTGAGGCTTTCCAGCGTTTCCGGGAACGCCGGCCCCGCCCGATTGAGCTGGAGCTGGCAACCGACTTGCTGGCGGAGCAAGCCGAAGTGGAAGTCCTCCGTCCCCGCGACCCGGACATCCCCCAAGGTGACCCGGCAATGGTGGAGCGGGCCTTGCAAGCGCTGTTGCAGTCCCAACGCCCGGTCATCATCGTCGGCGAAGAAGTCCAGTCCCAGGGCGGCGCCGAGGAGGTAATCCAACTGGCGGAGCGTCTTGGCGCCCCGGTGGTCACGACCGACGGGGCCAAGGGCGCCTTCCCCGAAAGCCATCCCCTGTCTCTGGGACCGGCCTTGGGCCGCCGGATATGGGGCGAAAACCCGGTGCAGGACTGGATAGGCACTTGCGACCTGGCCCTGGTGTTGGGTTCCGCCTTGGCCTATCGTTCCACCGTCGGCGTCGGTCTGGCCCTGCCCGAACAGGTCATCCACGTCATCCTGGACGAAGAGTATATCGGCAAGAACTACCCGGCCACCGTTCCTATCGTCGCCAATTCCCAAGCTGTCCTGTCCCAATTGCTTGACGGTATCGGCAACCGCGACGTGGACAAAGGCCCGTCTTACCGCCGGGAAGTCGCCGATATGAAGGATGAGACCTACCGGGTGCTGCAAGACACCTGGGGCAACGAACTCCGCACCTTTGAGGCCATCCGCGCCGTTACCCCCGACGAAACCATCTTTACATTGGACGCCACCGTTCCCGCCAGCCGCGCCGCCCGCTGCCTGAACATAGACCAACCCCGCCGGTTCATGTACCCCTGGGGGTGGGCCGGCCTGGGCTTCGGTTTTCCGTCTGCCCTGGGCGCCAAGGTGGGCCAGCCCCAAAGCCCGGTGGTTTGCATCACTGGCGACGGCGGCTTTCAGTATAACGCCCAAGAATTAGGAACCGCCGTTCAATACGGAATCAACCCCATCGTGCTGATTTTCAACGACAACGCTTGGGGCGTGTTAAAAGGCTACCAAAGTGCGCGATTCAACGACCGGCACATGGGAACCGACCTGGTGAACCCCGACTTCATCAAGCTCTTTGATTCCTACGGCATCGAAGGCGTCCGGGTCAACACCGTCGCCCAACTCTCCCACGCCTTGGAAAAGGCTGTCGCCGCTGACCGGGTGCAGCTTATCGAAGTCGAAATCCCCGACGGTTTCGGGGCCTTGGTCTAGCCCGCCGCCCATCCGGGAGATTGAAAACATGACAACCGGCGATATTCACGACCAACTTGTCCAGCGGCAATTTTCCCAACAAGCCGCCCGGTTCGATTCTTATGTCACCGCCGGGGGCAATGAGGATGTCCTGGACTGGATAATGGGCAACCTGGAACTCCAGCCCAGCTACCGGGTCCTTGACGTGGCCGCCGGCACCGGCTTAGTGGCCCGCCAAATCGCCCCCAGCGTCCAAACCGCCGTGGCCCTGGACGCCACCCCGGAAATGCTGTCCCAGGGCCGCCAGCAAGCCCAGACCGAGGGGCTTACCAACCTCACCTTCGACCAGGGCGACGCCGCCAACCTTCCCTACCCCGACGGCAGTTTCGACCTGGTAACTTGCCGCTTGGGGATGCACCACTTCGCCGACCCGCAACGGCAGCTTGAAGAAATGGCCCGCGTCTGCCGCCCCGGTGGGTGGGTGGCCGTCATTGACATAACCACTTCCGAAGACTCGAAAATCGCCGCTACCCACAACCGTTTGGAGCGGCTGCGCGACCCTTCCCACACCGTCGCCTTGACGTCCGCTCAACTGCTGGCCCTGGCGGAAAACGCCGGTTTGGAAATCGCCCGTACCGGCCAATTCGACGCCCATCGGGGCTTGGACGATTGGATGGGCCTGACCGGAACCGAACCGGCCGACCGCCAGGCTATCGCCGCCGAATTGCGCCAGGAACTTGCCGGCGGCCCCGCTACCGGCATGAGTCCTTTCCTGGAAGATGGCCGATTGATGTTTCACCATCTTTGGTTCATGCTGGTAGGCCGGCGGCCCGCATAACCGCCATGGCCGCGCCCCGGAGCGTAGAATTGTCATTCCCTGATACCGAAACCATACCCGGCGTTGCTCCGCCCCCGCGCCGGGTTTACCCCCTTGACGCCCATGAGTTGACCGAAGAGCAAATCGCTGTGGCCTTTGCGATGACCTCCCGCCGGCCCCAACCCTTCGACGAAATCGCCGAGCAGGTCAGCCGGGAAAGCGCCGCTGATTTCCATGAACGCTGGGTTCTTGGCTACGGCCATGCCTCCGTCGCCGAACACGCCGTCGTCCACCTGGCCGTCGAAAACGTCTCTCGGCTAGCCTGCGACTCCCTGGAGGACAACCGGCTGGCCTCTTACACCGAAAAATCTTCCCGCTACCAGGTCTTGCCCATCGGCGGCTTTCATTTTCCCCGCGAACTGGACTCCCAACCCGCCTTGGCCGCCGAATACTTCCAGGCCGTTCAAACCCTCTTCCAGACCTACCACCGCTTGATTGATGGTTGCCTGGCCCACCTGGAAACGGTGGAACCCCGGCGCGATAGGGAGCGGGATTCGGCTTACAGGATGCGGTTGCGCCGGGTTGCTACCGACCACTGCCGGGCCATCCTGCCGGCTGCAACCCTGACCAACGTGGGCGTCACCGCCAACGCCCGGGTGCTGGAACACGCCGTTTCTAAGCTCATGTCCTCCGGCTTGGCCGAAGAGCGCGACTTGGGTCTTGACCTGCGGGAGCAGGGCCGCGCCATAACGCCAACCCTCATCAAGTATGCCGAGGCCAACCCTTACCTGGAATCCCTCAACGCCCGGCAGAACGCGTCAATGCCCGAATCCGCCGCTGACACAACGAGAGCAAACCCGCCCGTTATCGCTCGCTTGGTGGACGCCACGCCCGACGCCCAGGAAAAGCTGGCCGCCGCCCTCGTGTACCGCGGTTCCGGTCTGGACTACCAACAAGTTCGCTCCAAGGCCAGGGACATAGGCCGGGCAGGGCAGGCGCAAATTATCGGCGACTCCGTGGCCGGTCTTGGCCCCCACGATTCCCCGCCCCGCGAGTTTGAGACGGTCAACTTTACCTTCGAGTTTGTCATGGATTACGGCGCTTACCGGGAGTTCAAGCGCCACCGGATGCTGACCTATCTCCCCCAACCCTTGACCGTCGCCCACGGCTATCACATTCCTCAACAGGTAGCGGATGCAGGTCTGGCCGGCGATTTCACCGCCGCCGTTGCCCGGGCCGAAACGTGCTATTGGCGCATCAGCCAATCATCCCCCCAGGTTGCTCAATACCTGGCTACCCATTCCCACTACCGCCGGGTCTTGGCCCAAATGAACCTGCGGGAGTGTTACCACCTTTTCAAGCTCCGCTCTTCTGAACTGGCCCACTTCGCCATCCGCGAACCTATATCGCAAGCCATGAAACTGGCCGTAAAAGCCCAGCCGGAACTCTTCCGCCATATCCGTCTCCGCGACTACCCCGGCTGGTGGCCCTTCCCCCGCGCCTGACCGGATAACTCGACGACGGACAGGAATGTCCATCGCACCAGTGGCCTTTCAGTTGTATCATGGCGGCAACGACAACGGAGGTGGACTCAATGGCTCTCAAACCCTTCATATCCTTTGACCAGGCCCAGGCCGCCATGTCCGCAATCATCGCAGAAGTCACCAAGCCCGGCGGGATGCCGGTGGCGATTTCCGTGGTGGACGACGCCGGAAACCCGGTGGCTTACGCTCAAATGGACAACGTGCGGCTATACGCTCGCCGCCATGCCTTTCGCAAGGCGTACACCGCCGCCATTATGGGGATGGACACCGGCGCCCACGGCGAACAACTGCGGGAACGGGGCCGCACCGTCAGCGACTACGGCGATCCCAACCTGACCCCCGGCATTGGCGGTGTGGTGGTGCGTTCTTCCGATGGCGTGATTATGGGAGGAATCGGCGTGGGCGGCTGGCTGGAACGGGATGAAGAATTGGCCTTGATTGGACTAAAGGCCATGCAGGTTGAATGACTCGGACGGCTGCGCTACGGGTCTGAACAGTCCCGGGTGTACCCGCAATTAAGGCACTGAATTTTGCAGTGGCGGGCCAAGGTTCGCCCCCCGCAAATCTCGCACTCGGCGGCGTCCGGGGGAACAGGCGGACGTTTGGCTTTCGGCAAATCTTTCGGTTTTCCAGTCATAGCCATTGGCCCTCACTCCGGCGGTTTTCAACTCCGGCCCGACGGCGCGGATGCGCTGCCCTGGCGGGGTGCTAGCGCACCAATCCGCCGGCCGGGATGTTGCTGGTCAGTACCAACCGCTCCGGGTTGTTCGAAGCGTTCCCCTCCGCCATAGTCAGGTTTACGGAATCGTACTTGAAAACCGGCTGTTCCGGCGTCAGGTTCAGCGTTCCCCACCCCGTCGCGTCCACTTTCAGTTGCCCCGCCAGTTCACGTATCCCGTCCTTGACCAGCCAGACCTGGTAGGGATTTGTCCCTGCCGATTCCACCATGTTGGTTACCATCAGCAGCGCTTGTTGTCCGCCGTCTCCCACCAAAATCACGCCCTGCTGTTCGTCATTGCGTCCCGCCGGCCGCATCACCAGGGGTTGCGTGTCCGGGTGCGCCGTCAGAAAGCTCAGCGTCCGAATCTTGCGAATGTCGTTCATCATACCGGAACCCATGCCTTCGGATTCCACCAATCGGTTCTGCAACCCGGAGTTTGCCGTGGCCAGCCGCTCGTTCTGGGCTATCGCCTGTCCCAATTGCGCCGTAACCGTGGAGTTTTGACTTACCATCTGGTCAACCTGTGACGAAATACGCATATTCAGGAACATGGAAGACCCCAGCAGGGCCAGCAGCACCGCAGCGGCCACCGGCAACGCCCATTTCCTCAAGCCCCAAGCCGGCAGACGGGGTACGAACCGCCGGTAATCCGGTCTGGCTACCGGCTGCCGCGTCGGCAGGGCCGCCAGCGTCCGGGCCTTCAACCTCGCCGGCGCCTCTTGCGGTTCCACCGCCAACGCCAGCAGGTAAGCGGCGCTCTGCCATTCGTTTACCCTGTCCCGGCACTCGGCGCAGGATTCCAGGTGGGTTTCTACCTGGTTCTCCTCCTCCGGGTCCAGGGCGTCAATGGCATACCCTTCCAGCAAGTCCTCGGGGTGGCCCCCGTAATCAAATCGGCTCGGTAACATCCTCCTCCAGTTCCGCTCTCAACTTTTGCATCGCCAGCCGTACCCGGGTTTTGACGGTGCCCAAGGGCTGGTTCAGCCGCGCCGCTATCTCCGATTGCGACAGACCCCGGAAATAGGCCAGGGCAATCACTTCCCGTTGGGCTTCGGGGAGTTTCGCCAAGGCTTGCCGCACCCGCGCCCGTTCCATGTTCAGGTGGGCTTCTTCCTCGGTGCCCCGGTCTTTGGACGGCATCGCCGCCAGGGTTTCGTAATCCTCCGGGTCGCTGGCCGCCGCCGTCCGCTTTTGCGCCCGGATGATGTCAATAACCTTGTGGTGGGCAACGCTCATCAGCCAGGCCCGGGGTTCGCCCCGCTCCGGGCGGTAACTCGACGCCCGCAACCAGATATTGATAAAGACCTCTTGGGTCGCCTCTTCCGCCACCGCCTCGTGCCGGAGCATATATCGGGCCAGGGAAAAGATAGCGGTGGAGTGCCGGTCATACAGCTCCTCCAGAGCCCCCTTGTCCCCCCAAGCGGTTCTCTCGATAAGCTGGCGGTCATCCAACCCTTGGTATTCAACCAACGACTGCCCTACGGCTCCCCGGTTCGGCCTCCCTTCCGGTTAAAACTACGTGAAGCGTAGCCCGGCGGATTGCTTGCCCGATGTTTCTGGTGTTTTTTGGTGTGGAACCTAACCCGTGCCGTAATTCCGCGGGGTTGCCGGGCCGTTATACAACCAGCGCATCCCAAAGAAATTCTAAGTCCGGCAGGGTATCCAGCGACCAGGCCAATCCCAGCACTTCATCACATTGCTGTTCGGTGATGGTAGGCGCGGCCAATCCCCGGAACTTGGCGCTGACTTCCGCATCGTCCAGCGGGTTGTTGCGGTGGCCCTTGGGATACGGCCCCTCCGCCACGTAACTATCCCCGGAATTGGTGCTTACTTCGATACGGCAATTGTATTCCGACGGGTACTTGGCGGTAAATTCCGGGTCTTCTTCAATGGTCATCTTCGCCAGCAAAGGCCGCACCGACGGGTCGGCAATCTTATCGCTGGTGAAGGTCGCCGGAGTCACCGCTCCGTCTCTTAGCGCCACCGCCACTAGGAAGGGGATACTGTGGTCTGCCGTCTCCCGTGTCTTGGGGTCCCACTTCTCCGGCTCGGTAGAGGCGCTGCTTACCGCGCTCCGGTAGCTCTTGATGTGGATGGAACGAATATCCGCCGCATTGACTTGGGAATGAAGTTGCACGGCCAGCCCGATGGGGTTCTGGGTATGAATCTGCGACGGGAAGAACTTGAAGGTGTTTTGAGTTATCAAGAACGGCTGGCCCTGGCCGCCGAACTCCTCCAACTCAATCTGCCGCCCCAACGCAGACTCCCACAGGCCCTTGCGGCCCTCGAAGGGTTCAAACGGGCCGTTCATGCCCTCCGCGGCCAGTTGGGCCGCGAAAATCCCGGCCCTGGTTGCGGCGGCGGCGGCGCACCCCTTCCACATGGAAAGCTCCCCCATCCTGGTCACCCGCAGCGGCACGTTGGGCACCGCCGCCAGCGATATGGCGTGGGCCATTTGTTCCTGTTCCAGTCCCATCATTTTGCCGGCGGCGCAAGCGGCCCCGATGACGCTGAAAATCCCTTGATCCCAACCCGATTCCGGCACTTGGTCCGAAATCCGGCAAAAGACCTCGTAGGCCAGGGCTATCGCGGTTATCACGTCCTCGCCGTCGGCGTGCAGGGCATCCCCCACCGCCAACGCCGCCGGAATCATGTCGCTGGGATGCCCGCCGCCCGGCGAAAAGTAGGAGTCGTTGCAGTCCAGGTAGCGCACCATCACGCCGTTGGCGAATCCCGCCATATCCATCGAGCTTTGCTCGGTGGTGCCCAGAATACGGGAAGGAAGGGCATCGCTTTTCACGCTCCCGGCTAGACGCCGGGCGATTTTCGATGGCTCGGCCAGGTATCCGCCCAGGGCGCAACCCAGCGTGTCCACCACAGTCCGCTTAATCTGGTGAACCGTCGCCGGGTCCAGGTCGGAATACTCCAACTGGCAGGCGTAAGAACTCAAAATTTCCGTCGTCCGGTCCATTGTCCATCCCCTTCTTTTCCTGGGCGGTCCAGTAGCGGCATTAACCCAGCGCGGCCTCGGCCATCCGCTCCAGCTGTTCCCCCATTTCCGTTTCGGTCGCCACCGGCTCCGGGCGCACCACCACCCGGTTGGCCCCGGCGTTGAACAGGTCTTGCAGGGCCGCCCGGTTGGCTTCCTGGCCGTACACCGTAATGGTCAACGACGCCGGGTCGCGGCCCATCTCTGCGGCCAGGGTATCCAGCATGGCCCGGCTCCGCTCCAATTCGGCCGGAGCAATCCGGTTGGGCATCCACCCATCGCCCCAGGTCGCCACCCGGCGCAGCACGTTGCGGGCCATGCCCCCCAGGATTACCGGCGGATGGGGCTTTTGCGCCGGCTTGGGATTCATCTTCACCGGCGGAAAATCGTAGTAACGCCCGTGGAACTCCGCTTCTTCCTTCGTCCACAGTTCTTTCAGCACCGCCACCGCCTCCCGCACCTGCGTCCAACGGTGGTCGAAGTCCCCGCCCATGATTTCCGTTTCCTCCCGGTTCCAGCCAGCGCCGATGCCGAACAGGAACCGCCCGCCGCTGAAATGGTCCAGCGAAGAAATTTCCTTGGCCAGCACCAACGGGTTTCGCTCCGGCACCAGGGTTATCCCCGTACCCAGCTTGATGGTTGTAGTGACGGCGGACGCCCGCGCCAGGGCAATGTATGGGTCGGCGAAGTGGGCGTAAGACTCCGGTATCGGCCCGCCGCTGGGGAATTGGCTCTCGCTGTTTACCGGCAATACCGGATGTTCGGCGTACCAGATGGAATCAAACCCCAGCTCCTCGGCCTTTTTCGCCATGAAAGCCGGGTCAATGGTGTATGCCGGCAATGGCACCGATGTTCCTACGTCCATGATTTCCGCTCCCTTTCCTGTCTTTCGCAATATCCCTTTTTACGAAAAAGGGTTGGAGGATTTCCTCTCGATTCCGAGACAGTTCCTCAGTTGTCCGCCGGTTGTGGTTGCCGCGCCGTTTCCATAACGGCGTCGTATCTTCCCGCAGCGTGTCCCTCAACAACGGCCAAATCTTCCGGCAGCAGGAACCCGTCATCCAGCAGACCTTGGGCCGCCTCCCGAATCCGGGCCAGATACTCTTCCCTGGAACCGTACCGTTCCTCCACCGATAAGCGGGGGTCCCCCGTGGCCTCCCGGTCTTCCCACGTCGCCGGGAAGGGAATCGTCGCCCCGGTGGTGCCGATGACCTGGCCGACCCCGCCGTTATCCCGGTGGCGCAGGTTCCAGCCGGTATGCGTACCCAGGGGCGCCACTATGTCCGGCAGCCGGATTCCTCCCAGTTCGTTCCCGTCCTGGTCCACCGCCGGAACCAGCATCGGATAAGGATTCCCCATCCAAGAGGGCAGGTTGGCGGCATCGCTTTCCGCCGGGTTGAACTCCATCCTTGAAATGCGCTTGTAATGGGCCGGAAACCCAACGCCCGGAATCGCGGTAAAACACCCCCGTATGTCATTCGGGTTGGTCAGTGTACCGTCGTCCAACCGGGGGTGACGGCTGGCCGGCGGCGTTTTACCTTCCCGCACCCAACGCTCCAGGTTCACCAGCGACGCCCGCAGTATGGGGCGGTAGTCCACCCAATTGAAGAGTTGTTCCCCGCGGGAACCGCTGCCGGCGTCCCGTTCTATGGGCGGGAAGTTGCCCGAGGCGTGCTGTGTTCCGGCGTAGTAGTAAAGCCTGACCTGCTCCGGTTGTTCCGCGTCCCTTTGTCCGTCAACGTCCGTTTGCGCCAGTGACAGGTGCGCCCACCAGTATTCCGCCCCCGAATTCATCAGGAACATCCTGGGAACGCCGCCCTTCTTTTCCTGGCGCAACAGCAGCCCATCGGTACGGCCCATTTCCGGGTCGGTCTGCTCTGACGCGGTGAAGGGGAAGGAATTGCTCATGCTCTGTTTCGCCGCTGTCGAAGGCTGGGCAAAACGCTGGTTGAATTCGCCCCGCCGCGGCCCGGCAACGTGGGCAATCAACCCGTCAAATATCTGGCGGCCCGTTTCGTCCACGTTCAAACCCAGGTAAACCAGGTGCCGCAGAAACCGACCGCTCTGCGACTGGCCGAATCCCAACGAATAGTCAATCTCCCCGATGCAGGGATTCCCTTCCCCGGCTCCGGCGTAGCGCAGGAAAGAAACCATGTCCCTGGTTGCCAGCAGTCCCAGCCCGGCCACCGGCGCCTTGCTGGTGGAGTAAATTACCTGGTAAATCCGGCCGGCCTCGAACCCGGTTTCCAGGTGGACATAAGCCGGGTCAGGAATCCGCCGGCCGTTTTCCAGCCGGGCGAAATGCCACCGTTCCCGCGGGATGGTTTCCGGTTCAGCCTCTTCGTGGTCGCGCACTGTCAGGGTGGCGTCCCAGTCCTCCGGGTTGTTGGTCGGGTAGGGCTGGTGCCCCCGCTCCGACAGCATTTGCGTTGCGGTATCTGCGTTGGGCTGGAAAGTCAGGGCCATGCGCCCCGAAACTGGCCCGTCAGGGGTGACCGCCTGGGGAACGTCAATTCGCAGCAGCCCCGCCACTTCCGGTACGTCGTGCTGCCACCCACACCAGACGATAGTGTAGCCTTGCCGCATCAGAAACCCGTTACCGGCCTCCGGCGATGCTCCGGGACCGGCGTCGTCCTCCGCGTCGTTCAGCAGTTTCAACGCCCGGGCCCGTCCCCGGTTCACCACGTCAAGGAACAACGTCCGGCTGCTCTTTCCCGGAGCGGTGGGTCGCAATATGCGGAATTCGGCGGAAAACTCCACCAACCCGTCGGCGTCGGTGGGAGCCAGATCAATGTCGGTAATCAGGGCGTTGTCCGGGTGGCGCGGGTTCACCGCGAAGTAAACTATCCCGTCCAACTGTTCGTATTGCCCTGTGTCGCCGAAAGCACGGCCTCCGGCGTAGGGTTGCCGGGATGTGATTTCCAGCCGCGTAACAGCCATCCGAAACCTCTTTCAATGGCGGGATGGGGGACGCTGCCCCCTGTCCCGGCCTAGAATATGTCCGACGGGTCGACGTCCAAGTCGGTGGGCGGTTCCTCCCCGGTAAAATCCCGCCACCAATCCTCAAACGCTTCCTGCCCGTACTTGTCCCGCAACCGTCCCAGGTGGACTTTCACCTGCAAAACTACGGGCAGGTTGTATTCCAGCGCCAGTTGGTGCGTCCGGGCTACCCATTCCAGCGCCCCCGGTATGTCGTCCTGTTCCTCCGCGACCATCCCCAACTGGCCGTAGGTGCGGGAGGCCCGTTGCACGTCGCCCAGTTCCTCGAAAATTTCCCGGGCCTGGTGGTACCAGTTGGCCGCTTCTTCATACCGCTTTTGTTCGTGGAACAACACACCGAGTTGACGGCACTCGTCGCCCACCGCCCGGCGGTTGCCCACCATTTCCCACTGGGTCAGCGCCGCCTTGAACCACTCTTCGGCCTCGTCGTAGATGATGCCCCGGTTCTGTTGCAGCAGCCCCAGGTGGTGAAACTCCACCGCCATCTGTTCTTCCATGCCCAGGCGGTCACTCAGATTCAACGCCTGTTCGTACCAGTCTATGGCGTCGTCAAACAGGTACTGCGAATGGCAAACCGTCCCGAGTTCGTGGAAAATCAAGACCGCAGTTTCCTCGTCCCGCTGCTCTTCGACGATGGCCCGCGCCCGGTGATACCAGCTTTCCGCCTCTTGGTACTCGAACTTCAGCTGGGAAACCGCCCCCAACGCCCGATAATCCTTGACCATTTCCTCTTCGTCGGGCAGCCGCTGGTGGATGTCCAGGGCTTTCTGGTACCACTCTTTCGCATCGGTGTAGTAACGCTGGTACTGCTTGACCTGGCCCAGGGCAAAGTAGTCGTCGGCCACCGAAGGGGGGTCCTCCCCGCCTTCAATAATCTCCAGGGATTGCCTCAGCCAGCCCTCAGCTTCGTCCAACCTTCCCCGGCGCATGGCAATCAACCCGAACTGGTGGCACACCGCCGCCGTCCGGGGGTCGGCCCCGGTGTCGGATTGTGCCGTCAGGTATTGGTGAAGTTGCCGGTTCAGGTCTTCGGCGTATTGCAGTTCTCCCAGGTCAACCGCTTCGTTGGCCTCGGTGCCCAGCAGGTACAGCCACAAATCGGCGGCCCCCCGACCCTCGGCTTCTTCCGCTGTTTCCCCGACTGTTTCCAGCAGTTGCCGCCGCAGCCGCCGCAACTCGGCAAACCGTTTCTGCATCCGGTAAACCTGGGCCAACGGCTGAATCAAAAGCTGGGAGTTGTCCCAGTCTCCCGACTCCAACGCTAATCCCAACGCCTGGGTTAAGTTCCCTTCCTCGGCCAGGATAGCCGTCACCCCGGAGTCCTGGTTTTCGTAAAGGGATTCCATGAAGTAGTCGGCGGTGTCGGCATAGACCCGCACAAACTCCCGCTCCAACTGGCCCAGACCCGGCCCGCGCACCTGCTGGCCCAGCTTGCGCCCGTAGAACCAGGGCAGGGCCGGGTGTATCTGGTAAACGCTGGGCGAAATCCCTTCCAGGAAACCGGAGGCCAGCCCCTGCCGCAGCAGCGTCCGGCAGGCCCCCCAGCCCAGTTCTTCGCCCATCACTCCCCGGTAGGTAGGTTCGCTGACGATGTGGTTCAGAATGTCCATCATCACCCGGCGCTGGAACAGCGACAGGAAGGGTAGATGTGTCCTGCTTCGCCGCGACATCCGGCTCCAGGAATACTCCATTATGGCGGTCAGGTAAGCGTCGCGCCCCTCTTCCCGGCTGGAATCGGGCAAGCCTTCCAGCGTCCGCGCCAATTCCGCCGCCAGCGCCGAGGCCGGCACGTCCTTCAGCAACGGCAACGCCACCTGCATCGCCAACGGATGCCCTTCCACCGATTCCAGAAGTTCCGGGATTTCCGCCGTCAACCGACTCGGTTCGATTCCCGCCTTGTCAATTATGGCCGATGCCAGTTCCACCCGGTCGTCGCCTTGCAGTCCCCCCAGCCGTTGCACCCCGTGGGGCGCGGCCAGCCAATCCTCATCCTCTCGCCGGGTCACCAGCAACGCCCAGCTTGGCCCGTCCTGAGTCACGTCGGCCAGAAAGCTGTTCAACTCCCCTTGTTCCTCAGTGTCCAGCAACCCCGGCCCGCCGGTGGGGAACCCGGCGATATTTTCCACGTTGTCCCAAATCAACAGCGACGGATGCTCTTGCAGGTATTCCGTGACCCACTGCCTTTGTTGGCCGATGCTCATGTCGGCGAAGGACAGGCCGGCGATGCTGGTGCCGATTTCGTGGACGATGCGTTCCATCCCCGACGGGTGCGATGCCTCAAAGGTGGTGTAGTAAACGCCTCCGGGCCGTACTCCCCGGCCAATCCGCTGGAACCAGCGGGCCATTCCCAGGGCCAACTCGGTCTTGCCCACTCCCGTATTCCCGGTAAGCACGACCGCCGATTTTTCCCGCAGTGTCTTGACCAGCCCATCGAACTCGGAATCCCTGCCCACCAGCCCCCAAGCTCCCGCGGCCGGCAGTTGCAACTCAACCTGCACTTCCCGTTGCGGTTGAATCATCGGCGACGCCAGCGGGTCGGTTTGTTCTACTTCTATGGCGGCCGGCGTGTATTCCATCCCTTGAAAGACCTGGGGAATCGTCCAGTCCCAATTGACTTGCTTTCCCGCCAGGGTCAGCCGCAGGGGAGCATCCATCAACGCTTTCCTGGCCTGCGCTACGCCCCGACCGATGTCGTTCCCCCGCACCAAGGCTTGATGCAATTGCCGCAGGAAAGCGTCCCGCGCCGCCCGGTCACCCAGGGGGCTGCCCAGGGTTATCACCAATGGAACCCCGCCTTGGGCTATGGCCGCCGCCAATTCCGCCGTCTTGCCCGTTCCGTTCAGCAAGACCACCGGCGTCCGGGCCTGTGCCAGCAGACGGCCCAACTCAGCCCCTGTCACTTCCCGGCCTTCTACCCCCTCAGTTTCCAGCAGCAGGTTTCCGTTGTCCGCCGCCGTCACCCCGTCCAGATGAACCAGGTGGTAACGCCCGGCCCGTTCCGCCAGAAACTCCGTCAGCCCTTCCCGCGTCGCCGGGGTGGCCCAGTCCAACTCTACCTGAACGTCCAGCGATTCCAGGGCCTCCGCCGAATCCGCCGCCAACCCGCCGCCAGCGGTTGCGGCGCTCTCTGCTCGCGGTGTTACCAGCAGGACGTTCAATTGGTCGGCGGGGAGTTCGGCGTCAAAAGCCGGCAATTCCCCGGCGTCCAACCTCCTGACCACCGACGCCATATCCGCCGCCGGGTATCCCGCCTGGGTCTCGTTCATCAATTCCCAGGGCAGCCCCAGGAACTCGGCACGGCGGGAAACGATGCTCAACTCGGTCTCCGCCAACCCCTGCTCCCTGGCTGCGGCGAAAATGCCCCGGGCCTCGTCATTGCCGTTAAAGACCGCCTCAAAGAATAACCGCCCCAGGTTCCGCAGGGCGTTTTCGATGGCCTCCGCTCTGGCCTTGGCCTGACCAAAGGGCCGCGTGCGGTACTCCCGGAAAAACCATTGGATTTCCTGCAATTCCGCAGTTTCCAGGGGGTTGCGGAAATCCACCGGGGGCGCGCTCCGCCAGACATCCCCCGCCCGGCTGACCAATTGCAACTGGCCCGAATCGGCCAAATCGTGAATCTCTAGCGTCTGGGTCACTGCTTGCTCCTCACCTGAAGTTACCCAACCACGGCATTATACTATAATCAGCAATTGGAGACGGGCGGATGTAGGGGCGGGTTTCAAACCCGCCCGCACTGCCGCCGGGATTGTCGCACCCGAATCACATCGCAAGACAGCAGGTAGAACAATGATAAACGTAACCGGAGAAATGCAGGAACTCATTGACACCGCCCACGCCGACGGCCTGACTTGTCTGGTTGGCACCGCCTCCGCCGACGGGCGGCCCCAGATTAGCCCCAAGGGCAGCGTGTTGGTCTTTGACCCGGAAACCCTGGCCTACTGGGAACGAGCCCGCCGTTCCGCCCTGGAAAACGTGGCCGACAACCCGCAGGTGGTCATTTACTACCGCAACCCGGCCCGGCATCTGACCTGGCGGTTCCACGGCGTAGCCGAAGTTTACGACAGTGGCCCCATCTGGGAAGAGGTCATGTCCCGCACCGTCCAGGACGAACTGGACCGCGACCCGGAACGCCAGGGTGCCGCCGTGCTGGTCAGGCTGGAAAGCATCACCGAGTTATCCGGCAACGTCCTCCAACAAAAAGACTAACTCCATCCCGCCGCCCAACCCGTAGGGGCGCACGGCCGTGCGCCCCTACGTCGCCGACGACACAATCCCCCAACCGTCATTCCCGCGAAAGCGGGAATCCACAAGCCATCGGGAAAACCAAGCTTGCCCCACCAAGAACCCAACTCAACACCCCCTACCAGGGAGGGGGTTGGGGTGGGGGTAATCCCTAAAACACCGTCAGCGCGTCCGCCGCCTTGACGCCTTGGCCTTGGTGCAAGACCATCAGCGGGTTGATGTCCAACTCGGACAGTTGCCCTTCCAGGTTGCAGGCCAGATGCGAAACCTTGACCAGCGTATCCGCCAGCGCGTCAACGTCGGCCTCCGGCGCCCCCCGGAATCCTTGCAGCAGCCGCGCCCCCTTGACCTGGTTAATCATTCCCAGGGCTTCCGACTTGGTGACCGGGCATTGCCGCAGCGCAACGTCGTTATAGACCTCCACCATCACGCCGCCGGTGCCGAAGAGCAGAATCGGCCCAAGTTGCGGGTCATACGAAACTCCCGCGATGACTTCGACCCCGCCGGAAACCATTTCCTGCACCAAAGCCCCGTTGATGACGGCTTGCGGGGCATACCCCCGGCAACTGACCATTATCTCGCTGAATGCCGCCTTGACCTCTTCCGGGCTGTTCAGGCCCAGGCGGATCCCCCCAGCTTCCGTCTTGTGCAGAATGTCCGGCGAGTCCACCTTCAACGCTACCGGAAACCGGATGCGTTCCGCCGTTTCCGCCGCTTCCTCTGCCGACGCCGCCACTCCTTCCCTGGTTACGGGAATCCCCCACGCGGCTATCAACTGCTTGCTTTCATACTCCGACAACGCTGCCGGCCCGTCCCCAACCTTCAACTCCGCCAGTTTCGCGGTTTGGCTCGCGCTGATTTCCGGGGCAGCCCCGAATCCGGCCGCCGCCCGCCGTTCCTGGAAAGCGTGGTAGTCAATCAGGCTCCGCAACCCCATCGCCAACTTGTCCGGCACGTAAAAAACGGGTATCCGGGCCTCTTTCAACCGGGGCAGCCCCGAATCGGCCCCCCTGGTTCCCGTCCACAGGAACGCTACCCCCTTATCGCTGGTGTCCCGCTGGGCAATGACTTGCTCCGCCTGGGCGTCGGCCCCGGCGCTGGCTACCACCAGGTTGCCCACCTCCGGCTCTTCAATCAGGAACCGCATTATTTCCGGGAAGGAATCGCTGTTGGCGAAACCCGTTACGTCCGACGGGTTGGCCGCCCACCCGAACCCTTTTAGAATGTCGTTGATTCCGTCCTTGGCCCGGTCAGTGAGCAGCGGCAGGTCAATCCCCGCTTGACCGCACATATCCGCCGTCAATGAACTGATGCCGCCAGAGTGGGAAACCACCGCCACCCCCGGCTTGCCGGGCTTGGGCATATTGGCCAGCAGGTGCGACACTTCCAGCAGTTCATCATAGTCCTGCACCCGGATAACGCCGTACTGGGAAAACACTTCGTCATACAGCGCATCCACCCCGGTCAACGCCGCCGTGTGGGAACGGGCGGCCCGCGCCCCCAGGTCGGAACGCCCAATCTTAATCAGCACGATGGGCTTTTCCCGCTCCGCCGCCAGCCGGGCCACCTCGGTGAACTTGCGGGCGTCCTTGAATCCCTCGACAAACCCGGCAATCACCTTCACCCCGTCATCGTCCAGCAGGTAGCGGGCGAAGTCGCAGAAGTCCAGGTCGGCCTCATTCCCCGTTGAGATGATATGACTTAACCCGATGCCTTCCTCCACCGCCCGCGTCAGGAACGGCCCGAAGGCCGACGCCCCGCTCTGGCAAATCAGACCCACCGGCCCGGTAAGTCCGTCCGAACCCCGCGATGATGAACTGGCCCAAATGTCATCCCGCACGTTGGCCAGCCCCAGGCAGTTAGGTCCGCTGAACCGCATCCCCGATTCCACGGCGAACCGTCCCAACTCTCCCTGCAAGTCCGCCCGGTCGTCCTCGCCCCGCTCGGAAAACCCCGCCGATATTACTATGGCCGCCCGACTCCCCTTTTCGTGGCTTTCCTTCAATACGTCCAAAACCCGGTGGTAAGGCACCACCACACCCACCACGTCCGGTGCCTCCGGCAGGTCGCTGACGCTGGGGTAGGCTTTGGTTTCCATAATCTCATCGTACCGGGGGTTGACTGGATAGACCCGCACCCGGTCTTTGGCTTTCAGCATGGCGTTGAGCATCCGCCCGCCGTACTGCATCCGCGGCGTCGCCCCCACGATTGCCACCGACTCCGGGTTAAGCATCTTGTGAATAGACGCCAGTTGACTTTCGCTCCAATACTCCATCGAAAACCTCTCCCGTGAATAACCCGCCCTAAAATCCCTTCCCGAAAGGGAAAAACCAGGGTCGTTTAATTTTCCGTCCACCCGTGGGTATGTAATTCTGAGCAAAGCGAAGAATCTAAAATTCTTGCCTTCGCCGACGTCACCTTGCCCGTAGAATTTTAGACCCTTCCCTTCGTTCAGGGTAACAAACAAAAGACTCTGGGGAAGCAATCAAGCTCCGTCCCCCTTGATGGGGGAAGGTTGGGATGGGGGTGAAAATCCGGCTTTTCGCAGCCTCTAAGTCTCCCCCGCCGTCCGCAGGTCGGCCCGCCAATCATCTGGGCTGGGTTCCCGGTCAACAATCACGTCCACCACCGCCGGCAGCCCCGACGCCTGCGCCTGCCGGAGGGTGTCGGGCAAGTCCCGGGAATCGTTGACCTGAATACCAAAGGCCCCCATTCCCCGGGCCACCGCTCCGTTGTCCGTCTGCACGAACTCCGACGCGATTTCCCGCCCCGGTTCCTGGTGGTCCAGCACCATCCCCAGCGCGCTGTCGTTGAACACCACGCACAGAATCGGCAGCCCGTACTGCACCGCCGTGGACAGGGCGTTGCACGTCATCATGTAGCCGCCGTCCCCGGTAACGCAGCATACCGGCTGGTCGGGGTAGGCCAACTTCAACGCCACCGCCGCCGGCAGTCCCCAGCCCATTCCCGCAGTGCCTCCGGGGGCGTAAAAGGTCTTGGCGCCCTGGGCCTGGTAGAAGTGCGCCATCCAGGTGCGGTTGTTCCCCGCGTCCAGCGAGAAAATCGTGTCCGCCGGCAGCGTTTCCTGCAATGTCGCCACCAGTCTTTGCGGCGTCACCGGCGAAGTGTCAATTCCCAACGCCGGATCGCTGTAAAACGCCCGGTCCAGCTTTTTCTGATTCAAACCCGACGCCCACTCCCGGCGGTTGTTTGCCGAACCCGCCGCCGCCTCTTGCGACGCCTCAATCAACTGAGCCATGATGCTGCCGGCGTCCCCGGTCAACCCCAACTCGATGGGAAACGTCCAACCGGCGTTGCGGTCGTCAATGTCAATCTGGATGATGCGTTGCTGCCGCGGGTTGAATACGTTGGGGCTTTCCCGCACCGTGTCCTGCGGGCTTAACTTGGCCCCCACGATTACCACCGTATCCGCCTCCCCGATAACCTGGTTGGCCGCCGCTTGACCGTAAACCCCCACCATGCCCAGCGAAAGAGGATGGGTCTCGGCGATGGCGCTCTTGCCCTTGTAGCTGGTAGCCACCGGCATATTCCACATTTCGGCCAACTCTTGCAGTTGACCGTGGGCCTCTGATACGTGGACGCCGTTCCCCGCCACCAACGCCGGCCGACGGGACTGCGACAGAATCTCCACCGCCCGCTCAATGTCCTGGGGCGCGCTTTGCGGCTTGGCCGTGTTCATGTACCCGCCCGTGGGGTGGATGAAGGGCGGCGATTCCAGGTCAACTTCTCCGCCGATGGACGCGCTCCGCATCACCACCGCCGCCGGCCCCGGCCGGCCGCTGGTGGCGTGTTTCAAGGCCAACTGGGTTCCCAGCACCGCCTCCTTGGGGCTGGTGGCCAGCGTGGTGTACTTGGTCATGGACTTGAAAATGTTGGGCAGGTCAATGCTGCCGTACTCTCCCGCCCCGGACTGGTTGGCCGGATGCTGGGCCGAACCGCCGTCGGAAGTGTCCGTCAGTACCAGCATTGGCGAACTGCTCAGCATCGCCTCCATGATGCCGAAAGTGGCGTTGGAACCGATGAATAATCCCTGGCCCATGACCACCGCCGGCTTGCCCGTGGCCCGCGCGTAGGCGTCGGCCATAATCGCCGCCGTCTGTTCGTGTCGGCAAAGAATAGCCTTGATACGGTCTTCTTTCCCGTACAGCAGGTTGAAAATCTGGCCCGTTCCGCCCCCGGGAATGCCAAAGACGTACTCGACTCCAGCCTCTTCCAGCGCCTGGACTATCAACTCATTGGCCTTGGGCATGGACTCTTCCTCCGTATCGCCGGATTCGTCAACCCTTCCGGGGCAGCCTGCCAGCGATAATAACCTTGACCGCAAACCCGGTCAAGGCAACCTCCGCTGCCAGCTCGTCATACCGGCGAAAGCCGGTATCCAGAAATCCTTGCCAATGCGGATGTTGGCCTTCCATTCCCTTCCCCTGTCAAAGGGCTGGGATTTGCCCCCCGCTTAATGCGTCTCCCAAAAAGAAAGACCCCGCCAATCCGACAGGGTCTTTCACATGGGACTTAATACAACCGGCGGTTACATCCGAACTCCAGCCTCCCGCGCCTCCTTGGTCGCTTTCAGCCACCGCCACCGCTGCAACGGGTCGCTGACTGCCCGCATCCACACCCCGAACAGGTTGAAGGACAACGCCGTCAGGAAGATAGCCATTCCCGGCACCACCACCACCCACCAGGCGGTTACGATGTATTGCCGCCCCTGGGAGAGCATCAGGCCCCAGGACGATTCCGGCGGCTGAATGCCGAATCCCAGGAAGCTCAGCGTTGATTCGGTCAAAATGTTGCGGGGCACGTCCAAGGCCGCCAGGGTCAGCAGCGGCGTTATCAGGTTGGGCAGAATGTGACGGCCCACTATCCTTCCGTCGCTGCACCCGATAGCCCGCGCCGCGTCAACAAAGGCTTGCTCCCGCAGCGAAAGCACCACGCCCCGCGTAACCCGGCAATACAGCATCCACCGAGCCACCGCAAACACGATTATGATGTTGGTAAAACTCGGCCCTAATATGAACAACACCATCAACGCCAATAACAGCGTCGGCACCGACATGAAAACGTCCACCGCCCGCATGATGACGTCGTCCAGCAACCCCCGGTAGTAACCCGCCACCAACCCCAGGAACACCCCGATGATGCTGGAAATCAGCACCCCCAGCACGCCCACCGAAATGGAAATCCGTCCCCCGTAGATTAGCCGGCTCAGGTAGTCCCGGCCCAGGTGGTCGGTGCCCAAGAGGAAGAATCTGCCTTCTTCCGTCGGCGGGTCAGCCGTCCGGTCAACCGCCGTGCCGGTGGCTAGCGGTCCCAGGTGGCGCAGCCGCAGTTGCTGGTCTTGGGGGTCGTAAGGCGCAACCACCGGCGCAAAGACGGCCGCCAGGATGATTATCAGCAGGAACACCGCCGACAGCAGGGTGATGGTGTCGCTGAAAAATGCCTGCACCAGCGCGTGACGCCAGATGGCGACTATCTTGTTGGGCTGCCGCTCTAACGTGGTTGTTTCTTCTTGAATCATGTCCGGGAATCCTCTAGCCCCCGCTGCTCATTTGGGCCTGCCTTGGGACGTTGCCCCGACTCGAAACCGATGATTCGTCAACTGTACGAAATCCTGGGGTCCAGCCAGGTGTAAACCAGGTCCACCGTCAGGTTGATTACCATAACCATCAATGCGATTACGAAAACCGCCGCCGTTACCACCGGCAAGTCCCGCGCGTTGATGGCGTCAATCAGCAGTTTTCCGATGCCCGGCCACCCGAAGATAATCTCCACCACCGTGGAGCCGTTCATAAACCCCGCCAGTTCGTCGCCCATGAGCGTCACGATGGAAATGGCGGCGTTTTTCAAGACGTGGCTGTAAAGCACCGTGTTTTCAGCCAGGCCCTTGGCCCGAGCCGTCGCCACGTACTGCTTGTTGATTTCCTCAATCATAGTGGCCCGGGTTATCTGGGCATTCCGGCCCAGCACCCTGGGACACAGGGCAATCGCCGGCAGAATCATGAACTTCCAGCCCGACGGCCCCAAGCCGTCAAACCCCGACGTTGGCAGCAGGTCAAGCTGCACTGAAACTACCAGAATCAGCATCAAAGCCAGCCAGAACTCCGGCACCGAGATAATCGCGAAGGACAGCACATTCACTATCCGGTCAATTATCCCCCTGGGCCGCCGCGCCGCCAGCATCCCCAGCGGTATCCCGATAGCCCCCAGTATCCAGGCCACCACCGCCAGAATCGCCGTATTGGGCAAGCGGTCCCAAATCATCTCCCTGGCGTCAATCCGGTGCCGGATGGACTTGCCGAAGTCTCCCCGCGCCAGGTCCCAATAGAAATCCCCGAACCTGACGTATAGCGGTCGGTCTAGTCCGAACTTTTCCCGCAGGGCGTCAATCGCTTCCTGCGAGGCGTCTTCGTCAACCAGCAGTTGCACCGGGTCGCCCAGGATGTTGATGGCAAAGAACAGCAGCGCCATCAACCCCATGATGATGAATATGGAGTGCCCCACCCGGCGGATCATGTAGTTGCGCACAGGAATCCCCTCAGGCCGCGGCTATTGAAAGCGCGTGTTGGACTCAAAAGCGTTCACCGGGCAACGCAGCCAGCCCTTGGCCTTCCCGCGCCGCCAGTGTTGAAGTCGCCGGTTCCAAGCCTCGAAAGACGCCCGGATGGGCCGCCGGCGAAATTTGCGGCAATATACACCATGCACCCATCATCGTCAACAGACCGGAAACCGGCCACGGCTTTTTGACCGTCATTCCGGCGAAAGCCGGAATCCAGAAATCCTTGCCGGAGCCGATGTTGGCCTTGATGCAGACGCAAGGGGTGAGAGTCCCTTACCCCTCCGAGGGGCAAGGTTAGGATGGGGGTGAAACCCGCCTTGTTACCAGCCTAATGACATCCCCCGGCCTTGGTTGTAGAATGGCTCCAACAAGCCCCGCCACAATCCTGTCAAACCCGTGAAATTAAGGAGGTTGGCATGGCCGACATACCCATCGTTTATACCCTGACGGTTTGACCGGCCAGCGACCGGTTGCGCGACGCGTGGCGTCGGCAGGGTATCGTTTACGAAGAACGCCGGGTTGACCAGGCCCAGGAAACCCTTGATGAGGCCCTGGACTACGCCGACACCGTTCCCATCATCATCTACCCCGATGGACGGGTGGAAGTCGGTTTCGAGGGCCATACAGGTTGAGAAATCGGCTAACGGGTCGTTGGCCCGTGTGAAAACCCTTGGCCGGAAACGACAACTTTCCCCAACAAACAAGAATCCAGGAGGCTAGTCATGGCGCGAGAGACCAGCGTTGTCACCCCGCAACGGTTCGATGAAGGTTTTGCCTACCCCGACTACATCGGCCAGATTAACGTCAACAAAGCCCGCTTTGAGGAATTCTACAACAACTTCCAGGTAACCCCCGAAGAAACGGCGGCCCTGCGCGAGTTGTCCCAGCGGGACGACGGCCCCACCAAGATGCTGGTGCTGGGCGAGGACTGGTGCGGCGACGTGGTGCGGGGCTTGCCCGTGCTGGCCCGCATCGCCGAGGCCGGCGACCTGGAAATGAAGGTGTTTCCCCGCGACCAGCACCATGACATAATGAACGAGTTCCTCAAGAACGGTGAATGGATGTCCATTCCCACCGCCGTTTTCTACACCCGCGACCACCGCTACATCTGCCATTGGATTGAACGCCCCGAAGTCGCTGACCGGGAAATGGTGGAAATCGAAGAAGCCATCCGCGCCGAAAACCCCGACATCACCGACCAGGAATTTGGCCGTCAGCGCCGCGCCCGCACCGGCGCCAAGGCCGAGGAATGGCAGCGGGCCAGCGTCGTCGAAATCATAGACCTGCTCCAAAAAAGCGTCGGTTAACCCCTAGCCCCTCAGCCATGCCGGCTGGCGTTAGTAGTTCTGGCGTCAAGACGTAGGGGCGGGTTTGGAACCCGCCCCTATCTTCGCCGCAGATACCGTCATTCCGGCGAAAGCCGGAATCCAGAAATCCTTGCCGGGGCTGATGTTAGCCCTGCCGGAAACAGACGCGGCGAAAACTCCCTTCCCCCGTCAAATGGGAAGGCCAGCATGGGGGTGAGGATGGTCTCTTTACCCCACGGCCAAACCCCGTACCTCCTTGGCCTCCATCGGCAGTGGGTAGGCCGTCCATGTCGCCCCGTCGTCGCCGGAACCGAAGGTATCCCCGTCCCGGGCCACGCAGAAGACATGAGCCGGCGACCGCGGATCGGCCCGCACTGCCATCATCGTGCTGTCCGCGGTGATTCCCGCGCCCACCTTTTCAAAACTCTTGAACAAGTCGCGGCTCCGGTACAACGCCCCCTGGCTGCTGCGGGCCGCCGCCCCGATGGAAACGTACATCACGTTGGGGTCATGGGCAGCTGCCCACAAGTCCCGGGTGTAGGTGATTTCCGAAAATTGCCCGAAGTTAATGGGTATCCACTCGCTGCCCCGTTCCGGCCCGATGAACGGCCCTTGCCGCGTGGTGATAAACACCGTATGGGGCGATGCCGCCGTGCATTGGACGCCGTGCAGGTCCAGGGTATCCTCGCTGGGCGCCAGCGAGCCGGTGATTTCGTCCCAGGTGTCGCCCCCGTCGGCGCTGCGGATTACGCCGGCCACTTCCAGCGCGGCGTACATTTCATCCGGGAAGTTGGGGTCTGCGGCCAGGGCGATTACCCGCGTCGGAAAGGCCATCTGGCATTCGTTGCCCCCCATCGTCGCCGGCAGCTTGGCCCACGAATCCCCGCCGTTGACGCTGCGGTAAATCTCACCCGGCGCCGTTCCCAGGTACATTACGCTGGGGTCGCCGGGCCGGAACAGGAAAGACCACACCCCCGGAGCGGCCACCGGGTAATCCAGCCGCTCCCAATTGTTCCCCCGGTCGGAACTCCGGTAAGGCCCGTTGTTGGTGCCGGCGTAAACCACGTCGGGATTGCCGGGATGAATGGCGATGCCCTGCACCTGCACCCGTTCGGGCAATCCGTTGGTCAAGGTTTCCCAATGGTCGGAACCGGCCGCCAGCCGGTAAAGCCCGTAACTTTCCGCTCCCACGTAAACATTGGTGCTGTCGGAAAAGGGCATAAATTCACCTCCCTTGAAACACTGCATAAAAGTCAAAGCCCGCCCATTGCATCAAACACCGGCCACCATTGTCAAATCCGCGCCCGGTAAAGCCGCCGGGGGTAAACAAAAATGCTTTCCCCCTTGCCGCAACTACCGTCACTCCGGCGAAAGCCGGATTCCATAAATCCTAATCGCCCAAGGCCGTTGCCATTCCCCAAAGCTACCCGCCTAACCTGTAGGGGCAGGTTCCAAACCTGCCCCTACGTCTTGACCTTGATACGTCATTGGCCACAAAGCCCGCGGTCAAGAAACCTCTTCAACCGCGAACCGGAACTCCTCAATCACCGGGTTGGCCAGCAGTTGTTGGCACATCGCCTCCACCTGGCCCTCCGCGGCTGTCTTGTCCGTCCCTTCCAGCCTGACCTCCAGGTACTTGCCCAGCCGGACGTTTTCCACCCCGGCGAATCCCAGCGTTTGCAGACCGTCCGCCACCGTCAGCCCGGCAGGGTCGTTAACCGTGGGTTTCAGCGTTACGATTACCTTGGCCAGAAACAAGAACCACTCCGTAGGCGTCAGTATTAGCCGCTTGTCTGCGGCATCACCCCGCCCACCGTGCAGGGGGAGCCGTTGGGAAATTCCGGCCCCAGGGTTCCGGCGTAAGTCTCGAAAAACCTCTCGATGCGGTCTTTGTCAACTCCGGTCATCTGGTCTGACACTCCCCAGGCGGCCAGGGCCACGTCGCCTTGGGGAATCTTGGTATAGCGGCGGGCTACCCCGTGGACGTTGGCCAGGCCAATGTCGTCGAGTACGTCCCGCAGTTCTCCCACCTCTTCGGGCGTCGCCAGGTTGTAGCTGACCACGATGTTGCCGTGTTCCAGGTTGTGAACCACCCGCTCGTCGGGCAGTTCTTCCTCAAAGAAACCGCACTCGGACCAAGCGGCCCAGTGGTCCCCAGACGTGGCCGGAATGCTGTTGTATTCCACCGTCTCGCCGTTGGGTACGTGCCGCCGGGTGACCATGACGGGGTGCTGCGTCCCGACTCCGTCCACGTATTCGTAAGATGCCCCGGTGCTGCCGCCAAAGTTCCCGCCGCCCAGTCCCACCAGCGACGGCACGGTGAATCCGGCGATTACCAGCACCGCGATGACCGCCGATGCGGTAACGTACAGCCACCGCCGGCCGCTGCTCTGGCGGGGTTGTTGGCGGTAAGTCCGCAGCGTTGCGCCGGTTCCCCGGCCCTGCACCGGCCGGCCCCGTCGCCGCCGGCGTCTCGATTGCGGCACGTCTCTCCCCTCCCTGAACCTAATCCCTGACCTAAGCCCCTGGCCCGCTGCTAGAGCGACTCTCCCGTCAGCAGCCGGTAGGCTTCCAGATAACGCTCGGTGGTGCGCGCCACCACTTCCGTGGGCAACTCCGGCGCCGGCGGTTCCTGGTTCCAACCCTGCTCCGTCAGGTAGTCCCGGACGTACTGCTTGTCGAAGTTGGGCTGCGACTTCCCGGGTTCATACCCCCGCGCGTCCCAGAAACGGCTGGAATCCGGCGTCAGCAACTCGTCTATCAGGATAAGCTCCCCATCCAGCAGGCCGAACTCCATCTTGGTGTCCGCCAGGATTATTCCCTTTTCCTTGGCGTAACCGTCGGCGTAGGAATAGACCGCCTTGCTGACCTCTTCCAACTGCCGGGCCATATCCTCCCCAACCATATCCACCACTTCTTGCGGCGTCATGTTTTGGTCGTGGCCTTCCTCCGCCTTGGTGGTCGGCGTGAACAGCGGTTCCGGGAAGGGTGTTCCCTCCACCATGCCCTCCGGCATCGGCAGGCCCCAGACCGTTCCGGCCCGACGGTACTCCGCCCACGCCGACCCGGTGATGTACCCCCGCACGATGCACTCCATATCAATCCGTTCCGCCTTTTTGACAATCATGGCTTGCCCCGCCAGGTCTGCGGGCAGTTGCGCCATGACTTCCGTCCCCCCGTAGTTGGCTCCGGCATCGGGCGCGTCCGCCAGACAAATCAGGTGG
This sequence comes from Dehalococcoidia bacterium, assembly GCA_963665735.1. Lineage (GTDB taxonomy): Bacteria > Chloroflexota > Dehalococcoidia > Lucifugimonadales > UBA3495 > CATOSK01. The sequence continues at coordinate 117,446 of OY762444.1, forward strand.
TTGGGGACGATGTGCTTGGTCTGGTCGAACCAGAACCCGGAAATGCGGTTCAGCACCTGCCCCTTGCTGGGTATGCCCGTGGGCAGCACCACGTCAAAGGCCGAAATCCGGTCGGTAGCCACCATCAGCAGCGTCGAACCGTCAACCGAGTAGGTGTCGCGCACCTTGCCCCGGTGCAGAAAGTTGGGAAGGTTGGTCTCGGTGTACATGAAAAGTCCTTTTTCCCCTAAAATTCTTGGCTCTCAAAGTGTGTCGTGAAAATCATCGTCATACCGGCGTAGGCCGGTATCCAGGATTCCTGGCCCACACGGACGCGGTTGTATGCTTGGGGTTTCTGGATTCCGGCTTTCGCCGGAATGACGGGTTTGCTCCTTTTGACGGTTTAACGGTCAGGCGTTGACCTTGGAACGGGCCAGCCCGATGCGCTGGAAGGTGTCGTCAATATACCGAGTGTAATACCCGTAGTCGAAGATTTCATCCATTTCCGCGTCGGACAGGCGGGCTTTCGCCTCCGGATCGGCTTTCAACAACTCCCGGAAATCCCGGTCTTCGTCCCAACTCCGCATGGCGTTGCGCTGCACCACCTTGTAAGCCTCTTCCCGGGCCAGTCCCTTGTCCACCAGGGCCAGCAGCGCGCGTTGACTGAATATCAGCCCCCGGCTGCTTTCCACGTTGGCCCACATCCGCTCCGGGAACACCCGCAAGTCCCGCACGATGCGGGTAAAGATGCTCAGAATGTAGTCCAAGGCCAGGCACGAATCGGGCAGAATTATGCGCTCGGCGGAAGAGTGGCTGATGTCCCTTTCTCCCCACAATGCCACATTTTCCAGGGCGGTGACGCTGTGGCCCCGGATGAGCCGGGCTAGGCCGCAGATTCTTTCCGCCAACTCCGGGTTCCGCTTGTGGGGCATGGACGACGAGCCGGTCTGTCCCGACCCGAAGGGTTCTTCCAGCTCGTGTACCTCGGTGCGCTGCATCCCCCGGATTTCCGTGGCGAACTTTTCCAACGACGCCGCGATAAGGGCCAGCGTGGTCACGAAATGGGCGTAACGGTCCCGTTGGATGACCTGGTTGGACACCGGGGCGACTTTCAAGTCCAGCCGCCGGCAAACCGTCTCTTCCACTTCCGGCGAAATGGTGGCGTGAGTGCCAACGGCCCCGGAAATCTTGCCCACCCGGACGCTTTCTATCGCTTCGGACAGGCGCGCTTTCTGCCGACGCATTTCGTCCCACCACAGGGCCAGTTTCAAGCCGAAGGTCATCGGCTCGGCGTGAACCCCGTGGGTGCGTCCCATCATCATCGTATCCTTATGGGCTACTGCCTGCGCCGCCAGCGCATCAATGGCGTCATCCAGGTCTTGCAGCAGCAGGTTGCCCGCCTCCACCAGTTGCAACGCCTGGGCCGTGTCCAGCATATCCGAGGAAGTCATGCCCAGGTGCAGCCAGCGTCCTTCCGGGCCGATGCTCTCGGTGATGGAAGTCAGGAAAGCCGTAACGTCGTGCCGCGTGGTCTCGAAAATCTCCATCATCCGCTGGTGGTTGTACTCGGCTTGACGCAGCCGGGCCATGTCGTCCTGGGGCACCACGCCCTGCTCGGCCCAAGCCTCCGCCACGGCCAACTCCACGTCCAGCCACTTCCGGTACTTGTTTTCCTCCGACCAGACCCGTTTCATGGCGGGCCGGGAATAACGGTCAATCACGCTGGAGCCTCCCCACGGGTGATAGTTCTTGCAGTGACAATATGCCGCCCCAACCGGAATCTAACGCCTTCTGTCCTACTGTTCATTTACGCTCTCGGTTCTCGGCCATCAATGACCAGACCAGGGCAACAATCCAGCAGATTGCCGTCCACCCCAGCAGAAAATTCAGGGCGAAAATAGCCAACGTATTCCTCTTGCGGCGCACGGCGGCGATTATTGTCGGCAACAGGTAAAACCCGAAGAAAATCAACAAGCCCGGGAGCAGCAGAATCCACGCCCAAACCGAAGACCAATATCCTCGCCAGTCCATCCCGAAGAATTCCATCTGCCGTCACACCCGACGCCTTTGCCGCACCTAAGCCCTATCCGCCCGGTTCCCGCAGCGCCGCCAGAATATCCCCGAAATCCCGAAATGGCCGGAAGGGAATGTTCCTCCGCCCGCACTCTTCCGCCAGGTACTTGTGGGCGAAAACCACGTCGGCCCGTTCCGCCGCCTCCAGGTCCGAAAACCCGTCCCCGGCGAAAAACACCCGCCGCCCCCGGCTCTGGAACCCCTCGACAATCACGCCCTTGGAATTGCCCCGTTCCTCCTCCCCCGGGTAAGGGTAGTGGTAATGATATTGAATCCCGCCATCGTCAAAGCTGGTGTTCACCGAATACACCGGCACCTGGGGAAACCCCTCCCCTTCCAGCAACGCCTCGATGTAAAAGTCCAGCCCCTGGCTGACCACCGCCACCGGAATATCCCGTTCCTCGCAGTAGGCCGTCAACTCCCCGAAACGCGGGCGCAGGCTGGCGTTTTCCTTGACGTAGCTTTGCATTTCCGCCTTGCTGGCCCGGATGTTGGCGAAGGTGATTTCCTGGTACTGTTTCAGGTTCAACTCACCGGCCCGGAACCGTTCCCGTACCTCCGTCCAATCCGGCGCGCCGAAACGGTAAAGCAACAACTCCGCCACGTTCTGCGCCGCGGCGGTATCGTCGAAGTCGGTAAGGACGGCGGGAGGAAGGCTAGCGTTCCCGGAGCGACTGCCGGTAATCGTCATAAGCCTGTCTGATTTCCGGGTGTTGCAGACCCAGAATCTCGGCGGCGAAGAAAGCCGCGTTTCGCGCTCCCCAACCGCCGACCGCCATGCACGCCACCGGAATCCCCGGCGGCATCTGCGCCGTTGCCAACAGCGAGTCCATCCCGTTCAACTCGCTGGAAGTCAACGGTATCCCGATGACCGGCAGGGTCGTCCACGAGGCCAGCACCCCGCCCAGCGCCGCCGAACCCCCGGCGGCGGAGATTAGCACCTGGATTCCGCGCTCCCGGGCCGTCGTGGCGTATTCCTGCACCCGCTCCGGCGTCCGGTGGGCCGACATGACCCGGACTTCGTAATCAATCTTCAATTGTTCCAGCGTGTTGATGGTCTCTTGCACCACCGGCTCATCGGTGGCGCTCCCCATCACGACTCCAACTAGCGGCACGGCTTCTTACTCTCCTGACCTTAAATTTTTCCGACTAAAATCCCCAATCAGACCTGCAACTCTTCCCGAAACGCCTCCAGCAACGCCTCTTCCAACGCTTCCCGCTCCGGGCGGATTGCGATTTCATTGACCTGCAAATACACCCCGTCCTCGGCCAAACCCAGGTCAACGATTATCTCCCGTTCCCCGTCTTCCTCCCAACTGAGCATGGAGCAAATGTAATCCGCGTCCTCTTCGTCATCCTCATCCAGGCTCAGCAGGTCCGAATCCTGCGCCGTTTCCTCCGACGGCGGTTCCCACGACGAATAAGTTTCCACCGCCCCCTGCCCCTGGAGCAGCACCGAGTTCATGTCCTTCAACAATCCGTCGGTTCCCAGGGCGCCCGCCAACCGGGTAAGCTGTTCCCGCTTGGATTGTCGGGCCGCCGCCTCTTCCTGGGCCAACCGCAGCCGTTCCTGCCGGACTTCGGCCAGTTCCGATTGCAGGGAATTAAGGGTATCCGTCCAGGGCATTTCCAGGCTCCTTGTACTTCTATGGCTCCCCGGTAACCCGGGAAAGGTCAAATCCAACGTTATCGAATTGGGCCGCCCCTTCATATCAGCCCGGCTTTCGTTCCGGGCGCGTCAGCCAGTAGGCCATCTGGTCAACTTCCGCGAAATCGGCCAGCCCGAACCGCCGCAATACCCCGTGCAGAGCGTCCAGCAGGTCAATGTACCGCAACCCCCAGAGACCCCGCCGCAGCGTTCCCGGGTCCAGGCCCACTAACCGCAAAGCGCGCTCGGCGTTGCCGTTCCAGACCCCGAATAGGGTAGGTTCCCGCAGGCACAGCAGGTAGGAAACGAATTCCTTGCCGGCCCCGGCCAGTTTGTAAGCCCCTTCCTCCCCCATACTCTCGTCCAGCCGGCCCTCCAGCTTGATAGTATCATACAGCAGAAAGTCCAGGGAATCCCGGATTTCTTCGATGGGATTGGCCTGGAATTGCGCCGTGCGCCGGCTGTTCGATGCCCGGTACAGGGTCAATGCCTGGCCTTCCGTCAATTGGGGCAGGTTTTCCTCCGTAAGCCAGAGCCGATACTCACTGGCCGGTTCCCACCGCCTCCGGTTGTAGGCCGCCAACTCTCCCCCGGCCAGGGCCGCCCGGAAAGCGTCGCCCAACTCTGCCGGGTTCCCGCCTCTCAACTGTTGGGCGTTGCCGGGTTGGGCAACCATGTCCCTTCCTTTCCCGAGGCTGTCGGTTCCCAGGCGTCCCTACCCCCTATGTCGGCGCGCCCGATGTCCCTCCGATAATAGGCCCCTAGAAAACTGATGGTCTCCACCCGCCGGTAAGCGTTGGCCCTGGCTTCTTCCAGTGATTCCCCCCAACCCGTGACCGTCAGGACCCGGCCCCCGGCGGTGACGACGCTTTCCCCCGGCCCGGCCTTGGTTCCGGCGTGAAAAACCATCGTGTTGGGAATGTCCCATTCCAGGCCGGAGATTGCAAACCCCGTTTCGTAATGGCCGGGGTATCCCCCGGAAGTCATCACCACCCCGACGCGGGCCTCATCCCGCCAGACGACCGGCGTTTTAGACAACCGCCCTTCCACGCAAGCCAGCATCACCTCCACCGGATCGCTGTCCAGCAGCGGCAGAATCACCTGCGCCTCCGGGTCACCGAAACGGCAATTGAACTCCAGAACCCTGGGGCCTTCCGGCGTCAGCATCAACCCGGCGTAAAGTGTCCCCCGGTAGGGAATCCCCCGGCCGGCCAATGCCCGGACAGTGGGCTTGATTATGGCGTCTCCAATCCACCCTGCCAGGTCTGAACTCCAAAAGGCTGGGGGCGAAAAGCTGCCCATGCCCCCGGTGTTGGGACCTTGGTCGCCGTCGCCAACCTGCTTGTAATCGCAGGCCGCGGCCAGGGCGGAGACGTTTTCCCCGTCGCAAAATGCGAAAACGCTAATCTCCGGCCCGGTCAAAAATTCCTCGATTACCACCGTTTCCCCGGACGCCTCGAAAACCCGGTCCGACATACAGGCCGACACCGCCATCGCCGCCTCTTCCGGCCCTCGGCAAACGGTGACGCCTTTCCCCGCCGCCAGTCCGTCGGCCTTGACCACCAGCGGCCCGCCGTGGGACGCCACGAAGTCCAACGCTGGCCGGGCCTCCCGGAACACCCGGTACTCCGGGCCGGGTATGCCCGCCTCCGCCATCAAGTCCCGCGCAAAACCCTTGCTGGCCTCAATTCGCGCCGCCGCCGCGCTGGGGCCGAAAGCTGGAATCCCGGCGGCATCCAGTTCGTCCGCCAGCCCGTTAGCCAGGGGCGCCTCCGGCCCGACGACCACCAGGTCTATCCGGTGTTCCCTAGCCGCCGACACCACCGCCGGCACGTCCTCCGGGTTAATGTCCAGGTTGACGGCGACCTGCGCCGTGCCGGCATTCCCCCCGGCCACCCAAAGGCCCGATACTTGCGGACTTTGTTTCAACCGCCACGCCAGCGCGTGTTCCCGCCCTCCGGAGCCAACTACCAGTACCCGCACCGCCGCCCCCTTGGTGACTGCGCCGCCGTTGCGACTCCCATCATTCCCACTCAATCGTCCCCGGCGGCTTGCTGGTAATGTCGTAAACCACCCGGTTGACCCCCTCCACTTCGTTGACGATGCGGTTGGACATCCGCGCCAGCAACTCATGGGGCAGCCGCACCCAGTCCGCCGTCATGGCGTCGTCGCTGGAAACGGCCCGGATGGCGCAAACGTGCCCGTAGGTGCGGAAATCTCCCATGACCCCTACCGTCCGGTTGTCGCTTAACACGGCGAAACTCTGCCAAATGTCATCGTACAGGCCGGCCTCCCGCACTTCCTCCAGTACGATGGCATCGCACCCCCGCAGGATTTCCAACCGCTCCCGCGTGACTTCCCCGATAATCCTAATCGCCAAACCGGGGCCGGGAAAGGGCTGCCGGTTGATAATGTCCCTGGGAATCCCCAACTTCAACCCCACGTCCCGCACTTCGTCCTTGAACAGGTAGCGCAGCGGCTCCACCAGTTTAAGCTCCATCCGCTCCGGCAAGCCGCCGACGTTGTGGTGGGTCTTGATGCGGGCCGACATCCGGTTGTCCGGTGTTTCGCTCTCGATAACGTCCGGGTACAAAGTCCCCTGCGCCAGGTATTCCGTATCCGAAAGCTCCGCCGCCGCCTCTTCAAACACCCGGATAAACTCTTCCCCGATGTTCTTCCGTTTCTGCTCCGGGTCGGTGACGTTGTGCAGCCGGGCCAGGAACCGCTCGCTGGCGTCCACGTACATCAGATTGAGGCCCATTCCTGCCTTGAAAGTGTCCTGCACCGCCTCCGCTTCGCCTCGCCGAAGCAGTCCGTTGTTGACGAAAATGCAGGTCAACCGCTCGCCGATGGCGCGATTCAACAGCGCCGCCGTAACCGCCGAATCCACCCCGCCCGACAGCGCGCAGATAACCCGTCCATCGCCTACCTGTCCCCGGATGCGGTCAATGGTATCCCCCAAAAAGTTCCCGGGCGTCCATCCCTGGAGACAGCCGCAAATTTCCCGCAAAAAATTCTGGATAATCCCGCCGCCCAGCGGGGTATGCGCTACTTCCGGGTGAAACTGCAACCCGAAAATTCCCTTGTCGTTGCCGATGGCCGCCAGCGCCGAATTGTCGGTCTGCCCGATGGACTCAAACCCCTCCGGCAGCGACTCTACCCGGTCGCCGTGGCTCATCCACACTTCCACCGAGTCCGGCAGTCCCTTGAACAGCTGACAATTTCCGCCGCCCCGTTGCAGTTCCGCATGACCGTATTCCCGCCGCTCGCCCGGCGCGACTGTTCCCCCCAGCCGGTGTACCAACGCCTGCATCCCGTAGCAAATCCCCAGCACCGGCAGCCCGCAGTCCAGCGCCCATTGGGGAACCGACGGCGCCCCGTCGTCATAGACGCTGGCCGGCCCGCCGGACAAAATGACGCCTTTCGGTATGACCCGTTGGGTGGCTCGTTCCCAGGTGGCCGACGCCGGAACAATCTCCGAATAGACCCGCAACTCCCGCACCCGCCGCGCTATCAAGTGCGTGTATTGCGAACCGAAGTCCACCACCACGATGCCCTCATTTCGCGCCCCGGCATAGTCCGTCGGGTTGTTGCCGTAGCTGCTTGTCATAAAATCCCCAGCCTCGGAACCGTCTGGAAAATCCCCATCCATCGCTCCCGTCATTATCCGGCAATCGCCCCCAAAATTCCACACTGCCCCAACCAACCTTGCCCTTTTTGCACGACCCAACAAAACCCCTGGGTAGGGTGGGGATGGAGGTGAAACCCATGCGCCCACCCCGTCATTCCGGCGAAAGCCGGAATCCAGAAATCCTAAGCCCGCACCAATCCCCACGTTGCCAGAAAATCCGAATCCCCTTTCCCACGGGGATAAGCACGGGGTGGGGCCAATACCCTCATCTCAAAAAATTCGCCCCATTCTCGATTACGTGCTAAACTCTAAATTCGGGAAAGTCAAATGACCCAACAGAGCCAAATTACCAACCCCCGGCAGTCCCGGGACTTGGAACAAGCCCTCGCAGCCTTGAAGGCCGGGAGGGTTGTAGCCCTGCCCACCGATACCCTTTACGGCTTGGCCGCCCCGGTTTTTGACGAAGGCGCCCTGCAAAAAATCTTCGTCGTCAAGGGCCGCCCGGCGGGAATGGCCTTGCCCGTTCTGGTGGACGGTTGGCCGACGGCGGAACGGGTAGCCGCCGAAGTCCCCGACGTTGCTCGCCGACTGGCCGAAAAATTCTGGCCCGGCCCCTTGACCCTGGTAGTAACCGCCGCGCCCGATTTGTCACCCCTGGTCACCGGCGGCGGCACCACCGTCGGCGTCCGCAGCCCCGACCACTGGATACCCCAAGAACTAGTCCGCCGATTGGGGCAGCCCATCACCGGCACCAGCGCCAACCGCAGCGGCAGCCCCGACTCGACCACCTTGGCGGAACTCCGGCGGGAATTGGGCAACGACGTGGACTACATAATCGAAACCGGCCCTTCTCCCTTGGGTGTTGCCTCCACCGTGGTTGACCTCACCGGCGACGCGCCCAAGCTCTTGCGGGAAGGGGCCGTCAAGTTTGACCGGATTCTCCAAGCTGTCGCGGGTTGCGACTAACCCCGCCGCCCTTGTCCCAGCCTACCCAACAGGTCGGGTGAAACCATTACGCAAGCAGTCACATTCGACACTTACCGCCAGGCGGTTGACCGGGAACTGCGGGCCTTGTTTGCCCCCCGGCAAGGCGTTCTTTACGATATGCTCCGCTATCAACTGGGCTGGACTGACCAACAGGGCCAACCCCAGGATGGAGCGGTGGAACTTGCCTTCCCCGGCATCCTGGCCCTGACGGCTTGCGAATCCTTGTCCGGCGATTACGCCCCGGCCCTCCCTGCCGCCGCCGCGGTGGAACTGGTGCGCCATTTCACCCTGGTTCACGGCGAAGTCCAGGCCGGCCGAGTGGACTCTCAAGAACGCCCCAGCATCTGGTGGGTTTGGGGGCCGGCCCAGGCCATTAACGCCGGCGACGGGTTGCACGCCCTGGCCCGCCCCGCCATGATGCGCCTGCTGGAAACCGGAGTTGCCCCTGACCGGACGCTTTCCGCCGTCGAAACCCTTGACCGCGCTTGCCTGACCATGTGCGAAGGCCAGTATTCGGACTTGGATTTCCGCGACCAGTTGATGGTTTCCGCCGCCGACTACTACGAAATGGTGCGGAAAAAGACCGGCGCCCTGACCGCCTGCGCCGCCTATGCGGGGGCCTTGGCCGGCGGCGCGTCCTCGGAAACGGCTGCGTGTTTCTCCCAGGCCGGCTCCCGCCTGGGCATGGCTTGGCAGTTGGCTCAGGACGTTAACGACCTTTGGGGCCAAGGCGGGGACGGCGTCACCCCCGCCAACCTGCTCAACAAGAAAAAGAGCCTTCCCCTGATATACACTCTCGAAAAATCGCCCCCAGCGGTAAAGCGTGAGTTGGCCGCCATCTACACCAAGCGGGCCTTGGAACCCGAAGACGCGGCCCGGGTCATTGCGATTCTGGACAACGCCGGCGCCCGGGATTTCGCCGATTCCGCCGCCCGAGACCTGTTGACGGAATCCTTGTCCGCCCTTGACCCGGCCGGGCTTTCCGAGGAGGGACGCCGGAAAATCGAACAACTGGCCCAACTGGTAATCGCCGGACAAGTCTAACGACCGGCCAGAAACACCTCCGCAGGAGTTTGTAACCAACCCATGCCCAAGCGCAGCATTGACCAATTGGACGCAAACGGACGCCGGGCACTGGTGCGGGTGGACTTCAACGTCCCCATCGAACAGGGCGTTGAGGCTATCGCTTCCTACGACCAGCGTTTGCGGGCCACTTTGCCCACCATCCGCTACCTGGTGGAACGGGAATGCAAGGTTATCCTCTGCTCCCACCTGGGCCGTCCCGCCGGCAAGATAGACGAAGGGTTAAGGCTTTCTCCCGTGGGCGACCGTCTAGCAGTCCTGCTCGGCCAACCCATAACCTCCCTTCCCGGTTGCGTCGGCCCGGAAATAGAAACCGCCATCGGCCAAATGTCCCCCGGCCAAATCGTTCTCCTGGAAAATCTGCGCTTTCATCCCGGCGAAGAGAAGAACGATCCCGATTTTATCCGCGCGTTGTCCCAACTGGCCGATTGTTTCGTGATGGATGCCTTCGCCGTCGCCCACCGCGCCCACGCCTCAACTGTTGGAATCACCGACGCCCTTCCTTCGGCTATGGGTCTCCTGGTTCAGCGGGAAGTCGAGTCTATGGGGAAAGCCCTGGAATCCCCGGAGAAACCTTTGGCCGCGTTGATGGGCGGCGCCAAGGTCAGCGACAAGATTCTTGTCCTGGAAAACCTGCTGGATAAACTGGACCAACTCTACATCGGCGGCGGCATGGCCGTTACCTTCCTACACGCCCAGGGTTTCAACACCGGCGCGTCCACCATTGAAGCCGACCGCCTCGATTTCGCCCGCGAAATCCTGGCCCGCGCCGATGTTGCCGGCATCCGGGTTTTCCTACCCGATGACCTGGTAGCCGCCAGCGAATTTGCCGCCGACCCCGCCGAAACCGTCACCGTACCCACCGACGGCGTTCCCGAAGGTTGGTACGTCATGGACATCGGCGCCGCCACCGCCGAGGCTTACGCCCAGGGGTTGCGCCAATGCAAGACCGTCATCTGGAACGGGCCGATGGGCGTCTTTGAAATGCCCCGTTTCAGCCAGGGGACCAAGACCGTCGCCGACGCCATCGCTGGCCTCGATGACGTGACCACGGTCGTAGGCGGCGGCTCCACCGCCGAAGCCGTGGAAGAGTTGGGCTTGATGGACAAAATGACCCACGTTTCCACCGGCGGCGGCGCATCCCTGGAATTTCTGGAAGGCAAAGAACTGCCCGGTATCGCGGCCCTCCCCGATGCCTGACCAAACCGCCCTCAATTATCTAACGAAAGGTAGAACCCAATGATTGACTTGGAATTGCTCCACGACTGCTACATCACCACCGGCTCCAAGATTGTCCTGCTGGTGGTTGACGGCCTGGGCGGTCTGGCCCACCCGGACACCGGACGCTCCGAACTCCAGACCGCCGACACCCCCAACCTGGACGCTATGGCCCGCCGGAGCGCGTGCGGCTTGACCACCCCGGTTATGCCCGGCGTTGCTCCCGGCAGCGGCCCCGGCCACCTGGCCCTTTTCGGCTATGACCCCCTGAAATACATCATCGGACGCGGCGCCCTGGAAGCCTTGGGTATCGAGGTTGACCTTCAACCCGGCGACGTAGCCGCCCGCGGCAACTTCTGCACCGTTGACCCCTCCGGCAAACTGATTGACCGGCGGGCCGGCCGAATCCCCAGCGAGTTGAGCGCCCCCCTTTGCGCCCGCCTCGACCAAATCGAACTCGACGGCGTGCAGGTGGACGTTTTCCCCGTCCAGGACTACCGTTTCGTCCTTCGGCTGCGCGGTGACGGCCTCTCCGAAATGATTACCGAAACCGACCCCCAGATTAACGGCGTCCCGGCCCTGGAAGTCCGCCCCATCAACCCCGACGCTCAAAAGACCGCCGATTTGGTCAACCAGTTCGTTTCCCGCGCCGCGCAGGAACTTTCCGACGAAGAGCGGGGCAACATGGTGCTGCTCCGGGGTTGGGCGCAACTGCCGTCCTTGCCGCCGATGGGCGACGTTTACCGCCTCAATCCCGCCGGTATCGCCGCCTACCCCATGTACCGCGGGTTGGCCACCGTCGCCAACATGACAATCATTCCCACCGGCCACACCTTCGGCGATGAAGTCCAAACCCTCAAGGAAAATTGGGACGACCACGACTTCTTTTTCATCCACTACAAGCCCGCCGACGCTGCCGGCGAGGACGGCGACTTCGGCGCCAAGGTCAAGACCCTGGAAGACCTGGACCCCTACATCCCCCAAATCCAGGAACTCAACCCCGACGTTTTCATGGTGGCCGGCGACCACGCCACCCCGGCCATCATGGCCGCCCACAGTTGGCACCCCGTCCCCTTCATGCTCAACTCCCAACTGACCCTGGGCGAAGGGATACCCGCGTTCAACGAAGCCGATTGCGCCCTGGGTTCCCTGGGCCGCATCCCCGCCACTAACATCATGCTGCTGGCCCTGGCCCACGCCGGCAAGCTGACCAAGTTCGGCCCCTAATCCGAGGTGTCCATGCCCGTCACCGTAATTGCCGGCAACTGGAAGATGAACAAGACCCCGGCGGAGGCCGTTGAACTGGCCGGCCAAATCCGCTGTGGTTTGCCCGACTCCGGCCCGGCGGAAGTGGTAATCTGCCCTACCGCCGTATCACTCGAAAGCGTCAGCCGGGCTGTTGCCGGTTCCCGCCTCAAAATCGGCGCCCAGAATATGCACCAGGAACCCGCCGGCGCCTATACCGGCGAAGTCTCTCCTCCCATGCTCCGGGGCCTTTGCGACTACGTTATCCTCGGCCATTCCGAGCGTCGCCAACTCTTCGGCGAAACCGACGAATCTGTTAACCGCAAAGTCCTGGCCGCAGTAGAACACGGAATTCAACCCATCCTCTGCCTTGGCGAAACCTTGGAAGAACGGGGGGAGGGCCAGGCCGCTGAAGTAGTCCGCCGCCAGTTGCTTGAGGGTCTGCAAGGACTGGCCGGGGTAACCGATTCCGGTCTGGTAGTCGCCTACGAACCCGTCTGGGCCATCGGCACCGGCCAAGCCGCCACCCCGGAAATCGCCCAGGAAATCATGGGCGGCGTTATTCGGGCCGCCCTGCTTGACCAATTTCCCGGCGCCGCCGAAATTCCCATCCTCTACGGCGGCAGCGTCAACCCCGGCAACGTCCTGGGCTATCTGGCCCAACCCGATATCAACGGCGCCCTGGTCGGCGGCGCCAGCCTCGACGCTGGCCAATTCCTCGAAATTGTTAACCTGGCCGAATCTGCCCCCTAACCCCTGTCCTGAGCAGTGCAAGGCCAAGAACCGAAGACCCCCGCCCCCTACCAGGGGGAAAGTCGGGGAGGGGGTGTACAGCCCCGTGCCTAACCTGACCGCCATCGTCGGCCCCACCGCCGCCGGCAAGACCCGACTGGCCGTCACCCTCGCCCAACAGCTTAACGGCGAAATCGTCAACGCCGACAGCCGCCAGGTCTATCGCGGCATGAACATCGGCTCAGCGAAGCCCACCGACGAAGAACGCCGCCAAGCCCCCCATCACCTATTGGACTTGCGAAACCCCGACCAGCCTTTCAGCCTGGGCGAATTTCTATCCCAGGCCCAGGAATCCATAGCCAACATAACCCGCCGGGGCAAACTGCCCTTCCTGGTTGGCGGCACCGGCCAATACGTCTGGGGTTTGCTGGAAAGTTGGGAGGTTCCCGCCGTACCTCCCGCCCCGGCCTTCCGCCGCGAACTGGAACGCGAAGCATCGGAAAAAGGCGCCGGCCTCGTTTACCAGCGTCTCCGCCAAGTTGACCCCGACCGAGCCGCCGTCCTTGACCCCCGCAACCTGCGCCGGGTAATCCGCGCCCTGGAAATTCACCACGTCACCGGCGCCAAACCCTCGGCATTGGCCGCCCGCCGGGGTTGGGCCGGCGATTCCCTGGTCATCGGGTTGGCGATGGAACGGCAGGAACTCTACCGCCAAATTGACGACCGCCTTGACCGCATGATGGAACAAGGTCTTTTGGAAGAATCCCGGCGACTGGTAGAAAGGGGATACCAACTTGGCCGCGGCCCCCTGAATTGCCCCGGCTACCGGGAATTGGGCCAATTCCTCAACGGCGAATTGACCCTGGATGAAGCGGTCAACCGGGCCAAGCTAAGCACTCACAAGCTGGTGCGCCGGCAAAACACCTGGTTCAAGCCCACCGACTCCCGCATCCACTGGCTGGACGCCCAAGCCCAAGACCTGCCCCAACAAGCCGCCATCCTGGTGCAAAACTTCCATCAACCGCCCTAACCGTCATTCCGGCGAAGGCCGGAATCCGCATCCTTCCCCTTCCATGTTATTCTGAGAGCAGCGAAGAATCTCAAATCCTTGCCCGAAACCAACGTCAGCTGGCCCGTAGAATTTTAGACCCTTCACTTCGTTCAGGGTGACAGCGGGGTCTTCGGTCCAATAATTGAAAGGCTCTGGACAGCTTGCCAGGACGATTGCAAAGTAGGGGCTCATGGCCGTCCTGTCCGTAGCATGGCGTTGGCATCCACACTTTGCAATCGTCCTGACCGCTTGCCCCAACAGGTTTACAACCCCGCATCCCACTGGTATAATTGGCATACCAGCCCGTTACGTTGGGCCGAGGGCTGGCCTTCAAGGTGGCGCATTCGTCTAGCGGCCCAGGACACCGCCCTCTCAAGGCGGAGATCGGGGGTTCGAATCCCCCATGCGCTACCAAATCAACTCCCCTAGCCACCGCCTAAGACGCTGGTGCGACCTCTCTCTCCGGCTCCACCCAGTCCGGGCCGTTAACGTGGTCAAACAAATCCACCACTTCCCGGGACGGCGGGGCGGTCAAAAGCGTCACCACCACGGCCAAGGCCCACGCCGCCACAAACCCCGGAACCGCCGGGTTCATATCCCAAATCCCCGCCGCTTCCAGTCTGTCCACCGTGGCCCCGAACCCCAACTCCTCGGTCACGCCCAGCAGACCTTCCGACCCCAGACCCATCAACCACCAGAACGTGGACACCACCGCCCCCGAAAACACCGCGGCCAGCGCGCCCCACAGGTTGAACCGCCGCCAGTAAAGGGCCAGAATCGTCACCGGGCCAAAAGCAGCTCCCATCCCTCCCCAGGCCAACGAAACCAGCGCGAAAACCGACTCCGGCGACATTATTGAAACCACCGCGGCAACCAACCCCACCAGGAGCAGCAGCAGGCGGCCCATCCAGACCCGGCTGTGCGTCTGCATCGAAGCCGTCAACTGCTTCAATACCGGCACGTCGTCCGACGCAATGGCCGACGCCAGCAGCAATTGGGAGTCGGCGGTGCTCATCACTGCGGCGATGACCGCCGTCAACAGCAGTCCGGCTATTATCGGATGGAAGAAGACCGACGAAACCACCAGGTAGAGCCGCTCGGGGTCGGGCAGGTCCACTCCCCGTTCCAGCAGAGCCGGGGCCGCCACCAGTCCCATCAACAAGGCGAAGGCGAAGATAAAGAATGTCCAGACCAGGCCCACGTTGCGACTGGTGTTGATATTCCGCTCCCGATCCACCGCCATAAAGCGGGATAACACCCGTTGCGCCCCGAAACTCCCCAGCGCCCAACCCACTGCGGAAAGGAAGAACACCACCCCCAGCGAGTTGTTGCCCGTGTCAGTAAACGGGTTCCAGAATCCGGGCGCCGTGGACTCCAGCCCCCGAAAAGGGTTGTCCAGAATCACTAGCAGGCTGACCGGAATAATGAAAAAGCCCGCCAGCATGATTGACGCTTGGAATACGTCCGTCCGCGACACCGCCAGGAACCCGCCTATGAACGTATAGGACACCACCGCCACCAGCGTTATCAACACGCCGATATCATGCCCCGACCCCGTGTGGTCCAGCCCGAACACTTCTTGCAGCAGCTTGGCCCCGGCAATCAACCCGGAACAGATGTAAAGAGTAATGAAGTAAAGCGATATAACCGCCGCCAGCGTCCGCAAGACCCCGGTTCTGTCCCCAAACCTCTTTTCCAGGAACTCCGGCAACGTAAGAGAGTCGCCGGTAGCCATAGTGTAGCGGCGCAGCCGCTTCGCCATGATTGTCCACGACATCCATAACCCGACTACGATTCCCACCAGCGTCCACATATGCATCATTCCGGCGCTGAACGCCAGGGCCGGGAAAACCAGCATCGTCCAGCCGCTGGTGGACGACGAACTGGAACTCAAAGCCGACGTAACCACCCCCAACCGTCGTCCCCCCAGCACGTAATCGTCCATGTTCTCCATGCGCCGGGAGCGAACCACCGCAATCCCAATCAACACCACGAAATAGGCGATAAAGACCGCCACAATCCACCAGGTAGCAACGCCGAATACTTCAACCATGTTTCAGCCAAGCCCTCTTTGCTATCTTGAACCTACCAGCCCCGCCGTCGACAAAAAAGCCGCTTTTCGACCGCCGCCCTATCTGGCATCGGCCGGGGCCAACCGCCATCGGATTGACTCCTCAGTTGCCTCCCGTATTCTACCCAAACCGCCCTTTCCCGTCATTCCCGCCTGCGCGGGAATACACCCCTGGCTATCTTAGTCATTCCCGCCCCCTACCGTCATTCCGGCGAAAGCCGGAATCCAGAAATCCTACCCTAACCCCCCCTCTATCTGGGAGAGGTCCGGGGTGAGGGCCAAGGACGATTGCAAAGTCGGTAGGAACGGTCTTAAGGGGCGTTTCATCAATAGTCCCTTCCCCCTTGACGGGGGAAGGTTAGGATGGGGGTGAACGTCACGCGAGAGGGATGGACTCCCATTCCGAACTGTTTCCCAACCAAGGGCAGACTAACTTTGCAATCGTCTGGGAGAGGGCCGGGCGGGAATCCAACCCCCGCCCGGCCCTTTCCTGCGTTATAATGGCCCCTTACCTCACCCTTCCCGCCAGGAGCTAAACATGATAAGTCAGGAGCGTCTCGTAGATTCCTTCTGCGAATTGGTCCGCATAGACAGCCCCTCCGATTACGAAGAAGAAGTTGCCCAACACCTAATCCCCCGGCTGGAAGCCCTCGGATTGTCCGTTGCCCGTGACGCCCACGGCAATGTCATCGCCACAGAGTCCGGCGATAATCCCCTGCTGCTGTCAGCCCACATGGACACCGTGGAACCCGGCCGGGGCATCCAACCCTCCATCCAGGGCGACCGCATCGTTTCCGACGGCACCACCATCCTCGGCGGCGACTGCAAGGCCGGCGTGGCCGCCATCATGGAAGGACTGGCTTCCATCATGGAAGAAGGCCGGGAACACCGCCCGGTGCAGGTGGTCTTTACCCGCGGCGAGGAAATCGGACTGGTCGGCGCCTCCAACTTGGACTGGGACATGATTAAAGCCACCGAAGCCGTCGTTTTCGACGGCAACGGCCCGGTCAACACCATCACCGGCTCCAGCCCCACCTATATGCGCTTTGACGTTACCGTTCACGGGCGCGCCGCACACGCCGGCGTCGAGCCGGAAAAGGGACTCTCCGCCATCCGCATCGCCGCCGACATCATCAACCAACTTCCCCAGGGCCGGCTGGACGAGGAAACCACCTTCAACGTCGGCCTGATTGCCGGCGGCACCGTCCGCAACGCCGTCCCGCCCCTCGCGACCTTCGGCGGCGAGTTTCGCAGCCGCAACTCCGAGACCTTCGACCTGCTCCGCCTGCAACTGCTGGACACTCTGGAAAAAGCCCGCCAGCAGTACGCCGACGCCACCATCGTAGAAGACCTGGAGATCATGTTCCGGATGTACAACCTCGACCCGGAAGAGTCCATCGTCAAGCTGGCAACCCGGGTAATGACCGACATGGGAATGACCCCCAACATCCAACCCTCCGGCGGTGGCACCGACGGCAACGTATTCCGACTCAACGGCGTCGCCAACGTGGTGGTGGGAATGTCCACCAACGCCATGCACACCGTTGACGAATACGTCATAATCCCCGACCTGGTGGACACCGCCCGTTTCTGCCAACAGGTAGTAACCTTCGGCCACCGATAAAAAAACCTTGCCCTTTCATACCCGTCATTCCTGCGAAAGCCGGAATCCAGAAATCCTAATCGCCAAGACCTTTGCAGTTCCCGAAAACTTCCCGCCTAACCGTAGGGGCAGGTTTCAAACCTGCCCCTACCACCGCCGCAACAACCGTCATTCCGGCGTAGGCCGGAATCCGGAAATCCTTGCCAGGGCCGGCGTCGCCCCTCAATCAACCCTTGATTCCCGCGAAAGCGTAAATCTTAAACCCCCTTCTCCCAATTCTCCGCGCCCTCCGTGTCTCAGTGTGAAAAACCCCCTATCCGTCCAACCCTGACCCCCAACAGTCTCCGAACTCCCTCCGCTGCCACTCCCGCACATCCTCACCGTCGTCAACCTCCCGCCGCCAGTCCTCCGGCTCCAGCGCCATCCGCTCCAGACTGCCCATCGGCCAGACCAACGCCGGATCCAACTCCAGGCCCGCCCCGATTCGCGACCGTTCCTTTTTCAGAGCGGTCAGCCGTTTCCTGCTGGCCGCCCCCCAAGGGTTAACCCGCTCCGACCTTTCCGGGCGGGCCACCGGCTCCCTGGCCAGTCCCCGCGCTACTGCCGCCCTTATTTCCGTACCGCCGCTGCCCCGCAGCCGTCGTGCCAACCCCGGCGCGGCATCTTTCAACCCCTCCGTACCCACCGCCACCGCCGCCCGGCAAGCCGCCGCCAGGTCATCGTTGGACGCCACCCGGAAACTCGGCCTGTCTTCCCGTTGGGCCTGCGTCTCCCGCCAAAGGTAAAGTTCCTTCAAGACCGCCAACTCCCGCCCGTCCAGCCCACGGCTGCCTTTCATCCCCAGGAAAGCAATGTGCGGCGGTTCCGGCGGCGAGTATAGTACCTGCTCCAATCGCCGGCACTCTTCCTCCACCCACTCCAACCGGCCCAACTCGGCCAATCGCCGCCTGATTTCCTCTGCCAACGCCACCAGGAACTTAACATCGCTGCTGGCGTAATCCACCGCCTCATCGCTCAACGGCCTCCGCCCCCAATCCGACCGTTGCAGCCGCCGGCTCTTGGGTATCCCCACCCCCAGGTACGTCTCTAGCGTCGCCGCCAGGTTGGGCCTTTGATGCCCCAGGAATCGCGCCCCAATCTGCGTATCGAAAAGCGGACTGATACGAAAACCGTAATCCCGATCCAGCGAACGCAGGTCATAGTCCGACCCGTGCAGCGCCTTGCCGATACCCGGGTCCGCCAGCAGTTGCCCCAGGCTGTCCAGGTTGTCCACCACCAGCGGGTCCAGCACCACTGCCTCTTCCGCCGTAGCCAACTGAATTAAACAAGTACGCTCCCGGTAAACATAAAGGCTGTTAGATTCCGTATCTATCGCCAGTTCTTTCGCTTGGGCAAAGCGGGCCGCCGTCCCCTCCCAAACTTCCTGACTGGTTATGGTTGCAACCCTCGGCATAACTCCCCTATATCCGACAAAATCCGCCAACAGTATAACAACCATCCACCCGCCAATGGTGTTATACCCCCTCCCCCTATGTAGGGGGAGGGTTGGGGAGGGGGTGGGAACCTCGGCCTCTGCCCCTTTTCACTCCCCCCAATGCTATACTGACCCCGCAACCCCCTCCGGGGGATACCCAACAAAGGAGCAAACGACAATGAACGGGGCGGAACTGAAATCAATCTTGCAGTCCGGCGGACGGGTCTTTGGCACCATGATAAGCGTCAGCCGCAACCCCAAGTGGATACCCTTCATGGACGGCGTGGGCCTGGATTACGCGGTCATTGACACCGAACACAACTCCCGCAGCCGCGGCGAACTGGGCGACTTCCTGGGAATGTTCAACACCACCGGCGTTGTGCCTATCGTCCGCATCCCCATTCCAGACTCCCACTACGTCACTATGGCCCTCGACGCCGGCGCCCAAGGCGTCTTGGCCCCCTACTGCGAAACCGTCGAGCAGGTCAAGAGCGTAGTCGCCGCTGCGAAATGGCGTCCCCTCAAAGGCGAAGCCGTCACCCGCATCATGGACGGCGGCGAACACATCAGCCCGGAAACCCGGCGTTACCTGGAAGACCGCAACCAGAACAACATCGCCATCATCGGCATCGAAAGCGTCGCCGCCGTCAACAACCTGGACGCTATCCTGCAAGTCCCCGGCATTGACGGCATCTTCGTCGGCCCCAACGACATGAGCATCCAGCTTGGCGTCCCGGATATGTACGGCGAAGAGGTTTACAAGACCACGGTCAAGCAGGTCATAGACACCTGTGAGGCCGCCGGAATCCCCGTTCTGGTTCACCACCAGACCCCTGACCTGTCCAAGTACTGGATTGAACAGGGCGCGCGTTTCGTCCTTCATGGCACCGACCGCCGCGCCTTCATTGAAGGCTTCCGCGCCGACTTCTCCCAGCTAAGAGACCACGCCGCCAACTTCTAACCGCCCGCCAAACCCAAATGCCCCTCTCCCCTTGGGAGATGGCCGGAGGTGAGGTTGGGGGCAATCGCGCTTTGACTTCAGAGCGTAACCCTGAACTTCATCATGTCATCCTGAACGAAGTGAAGGGTCAAAATCCTCCGCCAAAGTCCCCTCCGGGAGTCGAAAAATGGTTGACGGCAAGAATTATAGATTCTTCGCTTAGCTCAGAATTACATCCCGCCGGGCAAGGCTGCTAGGGCGACTTATGATGTGATTGCCTTGGGGTGGCAGTGAACCCTGCGCCCCACCCCGTCATTCCGGGGAAAGCCGGAATCCAGAAATCCTTGCCAATACCGACGCTGGCCTTGCGGGAGCCCTGGGGGTGCTACCAGAATCCCCTCCCCTTGTCAGGGGGAGGGACAGGGAGGGGGTGTCATTCGTCCCGTAACCTACCCGCCCGGCCGGTCCCACCGCTCCCGCAAATGCTCCACGTAAACCCGCTGGTACTCCCCGTGATGCCCGTTCTGCGGGTCAGCCGTCAACTCTTCCGCCCAAAGATATTCCACGTCGCCCCACTGGATAGGAAAAGGCGACTGGTCGAAAAAATGCGTCACCGCGTCCCGGGTGCTGCCCGCCTCGACGTAACCCATCATCTGGAAATTGTCGTAGAAATTCCCCTGCTGGGACACGAACCGGCCCTTCATGGCCGCCAACACGATGTAACTGGACATACTACTTCGTCAGAATATGCACTGTGGTAACGTCCCCGGCCCCGGAGCATTGGGCCACGCCCACCCGCGCCTTGGACACCTGCCGAGGCCCGGCCTCCCCCCGAAGTTGCGTCACCGTTTCGTGTATCATCCGTATCCCGGTAGCCCCGAAGGGGTGTCCCATCGCCAGCAGGCCCCCGTCGGTGTTGACGGGAGTATCCCCGGTCAACGCCGTCCGGCCTTCCACCGTCGCCCGCCAGCCCTCCCCGAAGGGCGCCAAGTGCAGCGCCTCCAACTGCTGCAACTCCCCGATGGTGGCGGCGTCATGCACCTGCACCAGGTCCACGTCCTCCGGCCCCAAGCCGCTCATTTCGTAGGCTTGCAGCGCCGCCGGCTCCGTCCGGTACGGACTGAACGCCGAATGATCGCTGCCCCGCCCGTTGTACGTTCCCGACGTCAGACACGCCGCAACCACCCACACCGCCCGGCTGCGTTCCACCCCGTACCTGTCCAGCGATTCCTCGGCACACAAGACCGCTGCCGCCGCGCCTTCGCTGGTGGGACAGCACTGGTACAGCGTCAGCGGGTCGGCAATCAGCCGGGAATTGAGGACCTCTTCTACCGTGTAGGTCTGGGGCCGGTGGGCGTATGGATTCAACGATGCGTTTTGCCGCGCCTTCACCGACACCTGCGCCAGGGCCGTCGCCGGCGCGCCCGTATCTTCCATGTACCGCCGCATCCGCAGCGCGTACCCCGCCATCATGTGGTCGCCGCCAATGTACCGTTCCGGGCTGTCCTCCGCCGTCACCGTCACCGGGCCGCTGGGCACCTTTTCCGCGCCGAAGGCCAACGCCAGGTCGAACAACCCCGACGCTATCCCCCAATAGGCTTGCCAGAAAGCCGTCGAGCCGCTGGAGCAGGCGTTTTCCACGTTGATAATGGGTATCCCGGTCAGGCCCAGCTTGCTCAACGCCGTCTCCCCCACCGACATACCTTGATAATAAACGTGACCGAAGTAAGCGACGGGAATATCCTTCCAGGCCACCCCGGCGTCCTTCAACGCCTCCAACACCGACGCCCGCGCCATAGAAGCCAAATCTTCGTCGGGGAACCGTCCGAAGTGGTGCAGCCCGACTCCGGCCACCATGACATCCCGCCCCGGTTTCATTTGCATCATCAACTCCCCCGCTCTCCGTCCAAAAGTCCCGTCCCACATCCAACCCGTCATTCTGCCACAGGCCGCAATCCAGGAATCCTAACTCCAATGCTGACGTTGGCTCCCGAATGACCGTCATTCCGGCGAAAGCCGGAATCCAGAAATCCTACGCGCCAAAACCGTCCCCATGAGTGAAATCCCCCCGCCTGCCCTTGCCGCAATCACCGTCATTCCGACTGTCCCATCAATTCTTCCGACGATTCCTCAACCGGCCGCCACTTGTAAACCGCTTTTTCCGAATCCCCCACCGTCACCGACCGCAACGCCAACTCCATATCCATGCCCACCGCCAGGGACTCCGCCTCCGCGTCCACCACCTCCGCCAGCACGTGCGGCCCTTCCGCCAACTCTACTTCGCCCAGGACGTAGGGAACCGGCCCAGCCCAACCCGCCGGCGGCACCCTGACCACCGTAAAGCTGAACAACTTCCCCAACGGTGCAAGCTCCACCGCCGTCAAATCCCCGGAGGTACACGCCTGGCAAAACGTAGCCGGTCCGAAAACCCGCACTCCGCACTCCCCACACCGGAACCCCAGCAACACCCCTTGGGTGCCATCCCCAACCAACCGCAACCGCTCCGGGTCAATAGATTCCGCCATCACCGATTTTTGTCCTCCCGCAACGCCAAATCAGGGTAATGTTGCCGGCCAAGAGTGTCAATCCACTCGGTTGTCTTTGGCCTCCCCAATCGTTACAACAATCCGGTTGTGGGTTTACAATGTTGACATCCTGTCAACTATATGGACAAATATATGGACAAAATACTTCGTCCCACTGTTGATCTGGAAAAACGGAGGGAAACGGTCATGCCGCCAACTAACGACACTGCCCCAATCCAAACCCCGGCGTCCCTTCTTGAAAACATAGCCGCATACAATGAACAACGTGCATACTTGGAAACCGAGTTTCTGGGCCAATGGGTGTTGTTCCACGACAAAGAACTCATCGGTTGCTACCATGACTTTCAGGACGTTGCCAACCAGGCCGTGACTCGCTTTGGAAGAGGCCCGTACCTGATTCGTCAGGTTGGTGCTCCTCCCATGACCTTGCCGGCGTCAATCCAGTACCGCCGCGTCTATGACAACCGCTAGTTGCGGGTTCCCCGACGGAGATAGTCTGTACCGGTTCGGTCCAACCCTCTTGGTGGAAGTCGGATTTGACGCTACCTTCCAACCGCACAACAACCGGAAGCCCATCCTGCCGACGACCCCGTGGCCTGGGTTGGTGGACACTGGTGCCTTGGAATGTTGCATTGATTCGTTGCTTGCCATCCAGTTGGGTTTGCCCGTCGTGGACCACACTTCCATATCTGGGGCCGGGGGGCTTACCGAGGTCAATTATCACCTCGCCCAAATATATATACCCACCTTAAACTATACCGTTTACGGGGCTTTTGCCGGCGTACATCTGGCCGCAGGCGGGCAACCGCATAGTGTTTTGATTGGACGTACATTGTTGCGGCATTTTCGAATGGAATACGACGGGCGTACCGGAGCAGTGACCATCACGACTTAATCATGTTAACCATGTGTTATCGCTCGTGAACCTTTGAGGGCCGGGGAACTCTTGAACACCCCGGCCGCTCTGATTCCTGCCCTATTGACCCCCCAACCCGCCCGTGTTAGCGTGAACCCCGGAATCCACCCGCCCATCAACCCCGAAATCTACCCCCGTAAAGCGGTGGCCCCATGTCAAACATCATCGGCTTGGACTCCCCGGACGGCAAACTACCCTGGGAGCGTTCCCTGGGGGACTTCCTTTCCCTGGCCGTGGCCGCCGCCGGCGACAAGACCTTCGTAGAAATCGCCGGCCACCAACTTACCTACCGTCACTTCCAGGAAAAAGTTTCCCAGGCCGCCGCCATGTTCCGTTCTCTGGGCATCAACCCCGGCGACCGAGTTGGCGTATTCCTCCCCAACTGCCCCGAATTTCTTGACTCTTGGTTCGGCCTCTCCGCCATCGGCGCCATCGCCGTCCCCATCAACACCGCCTACAAGCGCGACGAAACCGCCTACATCCTCAACAACGCCGAAACCGCCCTGCTGGTGGCCCATGCCACCCTGCTGGACACGGCCCACGCCGCCGCCGACCTGTCCCCCAGCGTCCGCGCCCGTCTCTCCGTGTCCACCCCAGCCTCCCCGGATGCGCCGGCCAGCGACGAAACACCCGACGGTTGGGCCGACTTCTCCCGGCTGCTGGAAGGCTCAACCCCCCTGGAGCATGAAGAATTGCCCGCCGTCGCCCCTACTGACGTTTCCATGCTCCAATACACCTCCGGCACCACCGGCAACCCCAAGGGCGTCCAGGTCACCCATCAAATGTACGTCGCCGCCGGCCAGGGCTTTGCCCATTGGACGCAAGCCACCGACGACGACCGTTTCTTTACCTGCCTGCCCTACTTCCACGCCAACGCCCAATACTATTCCACTATGGGCGCCTTGGCCGCCGGCGCAACCCTGGTCGTCGCCGAGCGGTTCAGCGCCTCCCGGTTCTGGGAGCAGGTGCGCGCCGCCGACGCCACGGTGGTCAACTTTATCGGCATGATGATGCCCGTCCTGTCCAAACAGCCCGAAACCCCCGACGACCGGGAAAACAGCGTCCGCCTTTTCTACGGATCCCCGGCCTTCGACCCCGACTTTCTGACCGCCTTCCAGGACAGATTTGCCACGGACATAATCGTCGGATTCGGCATGACCGAAACCTGCTACGGTTCCATAGAGCGCATTGGCGACCGCCGCCGGCCCAATTCCTCCGGCCTTCCCCGCCAGCACCCCGACCCCCGGTTCACCAACGAAATCCGCATCGCCGACGACCACGGCCAACCAGTTCCCCCCAACTCCGTCGGCGAAATCACCCTCCGCAACCCGGCCACCATGCTCGGCTACTGGCGCAACCCCGAACAAACCGCCGAGGCCCTCCGCGACGGCTGGCTTTTCACCGGCGACCTGGGTTGGCTGGACGAAGACGGTTTCCTCTACTTCGTTGACCGCAAGAAAGACGTTATCCGACGCCGCGGCGAAAACATTTCCTCCCAAGAAGTTGAGGATGTAATCAAAAGCCACCCCGCCGTTCTCGACTGCGCCGTCATCGCCGTCCCCTCCGAGTTAGGAGAGGACGAGGTTAAGGCGTACATCCTTGCCCGCCCCGGATTCACCGCCCAACCCGACGAAGTAGTCCTCTGGTGCGCCGACCGTCTGGCCTACTTCAAGGTGCCCCGCTACGTCGAAATCCGCGAAGAATTCCCCCGAACTCCCAGCCTCCGCGTCCGCAAAGACGTCCTCCGCCAGGAAAAAGACGACCTAATCGCCGGCTGTTTCGACCGCGAAGCCGCCGGCCTCCGCATCCGCTAGGGCGTGTCGCCAAATCCCCGTAGGGGCAACCCTTGTGGTTGCCCTTCCCTCCCCCGGAACTCAACCCGTAATTCCGGCGAAAGCCGGAATCCAGAAACCCTTACCAAAGCCGACGTTGGCCTTTTTCCGTCCTTCCGCCGCTATGTAACCCCCCATCCGGTGCGCTATAATGGAAACCACCGGGAGGCAGTTATGAACAAGATTGAAGCAATAATCCGGCCCGAAAGACTCAACACCGTCAAAGACGCTCTGGCCGACGCCGGCCTCGTGGGAATCAACGTCACCCAGGTCACCGGACGCGGCAACCAGCGGGGCATCGAAATGGGCGGCCCCCGCGGCGTCGGTTCCTACGTCGTGGATATGCTCCCCAAGGTCAAGCTCGAGATGGTGGTCCTCGACCAGGACACCCAGCGCGCCATTGACATCGTGGTGTCCACCGCCCGCACCGGCAACATCGGCGACGGCAAAATCTTCGTCTCCCCCGTCAGCAACGCCATCCGGATCCGCACTGGCGAGGAAGGCGACATCGCTATCTAAACCGCCGGGGTCATTGCGGCTCCGGCCTCTGGAAAAACCGAATCCCCTCATGGGTTGCCCGGCGGAGAAACCATGCCCGAAAGAAAATACTGGCTTTTCAAGTCCGAACCCGGCAATTATTCCTACGACGACCTGCTCGGCGAGGACGACCAGACCGCCGAATGGGACGGCGTGCGCAACTACCAGGCCCGCAACATGATGCGCGACGAAATGAAAGTCGGCGACGCTATCCTTTTCTACCACAGCAGTTCCAAGCCCACCGCCGTCGTCGGAACCGCCACCATCTCCCGGGAAGCCTACCCCGACAGCACTGCTTGGGACCCCAACGCCCGCTACTACGACCCCAAGAGCAACCCCGACAACCCCACCTGGATGATGGTTGACATAAAAGCCGACCGCAAATTCGATCGACCCGTGACCCTCCAGGAAATCAAGCAGAACCCCAACCTCTCCGGCATGATGCTGGTGCGCCGCGGTATGCGCCTGTCCATCCAACCCGTAACCCAGGCCGAATACGAAGAAATCCTCGCCCTCGGCAGCCCGTGACCCGCCGAGGCTCCCATGCCCAACCGCAACTACTGGCTAATCAAGTGCAACGTAAAGCTGTATACCTACGATAGCCTTTTGGCCGCCCCCAACCGGACGCTTGGTTGGAATGGAGTCCGCAACGCCCAAGCCCGTAACTACATCCGCGACGAAATAAGGGTCGGCGACGGCATACTTTTCTACCACAGCAGTTGCCCCAACCCCGCCGTTGTGGGCACCGCCACCGTAACCAGCCGGCCACATCCCGACACCACCGCCCAAGACCCCTTGGCCGACCGCTACGACCCCGACAGCAGCCCCAGCAACCCCAAGTGGTATTCCGTGGATTTACGGGCCGAAGGCAAACTTCCCCGCCCCGTAACCCTGGCCCAAATCAAAAGCAACCCCAACCTGTCCGGGATGAGGTTGGTCAGGTCACCCAACCAACTCTCCGTCCAACCCGTGACGCCAACCGAATACGAAGAAATCCTCCGCATGGCCGGCCTTTAACTCTGCCAGATAACTCCCTCTCCCTTGAGGGAGAGGGCTGGGATGAGAGAGCAACCAGTATCCCCGCCCCCAACCCGTCATTCCGGCGCAGGCCGGAATCCAGAAATCCTTAGCTAAGACTGACCTTGGCTTGGTTACGTCATTCCTCCTAGACGTTATACGTCATAAACTCCAGCAGGTTGTCATCCGGGTCCCGCAGGTACAGGCTTAACGACGGCGTAGTACCCCGTCCTCGTCCCCCTGGACGCTGTACCGGCCCCCGGATAACTACGGCCCCCGCCTCCGCCAGCATCTGCTGGCACTCATCCACCGTTCCCTCCCACACGAAGCAGATGTCGGTGCAACCCGGCGTCGCCGTCGGCCCCCGCAAAGACGCCGTATGACCCTCCGGATGCACGTTGATTTTCGAGTCCCCAACCTGGATTGAAAAAGTCGGCGCCGAACCCGACCGCCATTCATCCTCGTTGTTAATCGGGAACCCCAACCCCTTGTAGAACGCAATCAACCGCTCGGCGTTGGCCGTCGGCATCGCAATATGGTCAATTCCAACCGTCGGCATAAATCCTCCCTTGCCAAAATTCGTTAGTCCAATTTACCAGACCGCCCTCCGCCCACTCGTCATTCCGGCGAAAGCCGGAATCCAGAAATCCTTGCCAATGCCGCCCTTGGCATTGGCAAAGACTTTGGGGTGAAACCCTGGCCGCCACCGCCCCACCATTACCAAAAATCCCTTTCCCCTACCAGGGGGAAGGTTAGAGCTTGTCCTGAGCAACGCCGAAGGAATGGGGGTCAATCCCCGGTAGTTACCGCCGGCGTCGCCCGCCGTTCCAGGAACCCCAGCAGCAACTCCCGCATCAACCCCGGTTCGTTGGACATCAGCCCATGCTCCGCCCCCGGTATGACGTGCAGTTCCGACCCGGCGGTGGCCTCATGCAGTTGCCGCCCGCACTCCACCGGAATCCGCGAATCGGCGTCCCCGTGAACCACCAGCGTCGGCATTGCCAACTCTCCCAACCGCGATTCCAGAGAATCCCCAATGTCCAGGTATGCCTGAATCGTCTTGGCGATTCCTTCAAACCGCTCCAGGTTAATCCGCAGCAGCCGGTTGAACCGCTCCGGCTCATTTTCGCGCATCCCCGGCCATCGGCTTTCCAGCGCCTTCTCCGTAGAAACCCGTTGGCCCCCTGCCGCGGCGTCCGCTCGCAGCCGGTCCAGTTCCCCTTGCCGCACCGCCCGCTCCGATTCCTGCACGTAGGACATGGTATTGACCAGCAGCAGCGTATCCGTCATTTCCGGGTGGTCCAGGGCGAATTGCAGCGCTATCGGCCCCCCGGCCGACGACCCCAAAATGTGCGCCCGTTCCACCCCCAGACGCCCCAACAGTTGATTCAGGTCTTCGCAAAACGTCGGGATGGAATACCCGTCCTCCGGCGTGGAGGAACGTCCCGCCCCTCTCCGGTCGTAAACCACCAGCTTGAACCGTGGGGACAACACCGCGGCGTGGTGTTCCACGAAAGCCGCGCAGCCTTCGCCGCCCCCCAATCCACCGTGAATCATCACCAGCGGCGGCCCTTCCCCGTGGACTTCGTAATACATGGTGTAGCCATTGACCAACTCTTCCGGCACAATCCCTCCCGCGCCGCCTACGCTCGGCGGCATTTCGACTTGCTTGGCCTTGGTTGACGGTATGTTAGCCTCGCCTCAACCTCCGTGGCAACCCAACCCCCAATGTTGACAAATTCTTCGGCCCCAACCTAAAATTCCGGCAATCGCCAAGGCCCGGTTAACCCGGCGCCAACCCCTCTTCGCAGAATCCGACGTCACCCCGATAAGGAGATTCCCCCATGACAACACGCTGGCCCAAGGTGCTCTACAAAGAAGAAGGTATGCGCGAGGGTATGCAAATCGAGGACGCCAACATCTCCGTTGACGACAAAATCGAACTCCTCGACGCCCTCTCCGAAACCGGCCTCCCCCAAATCGTAGTCGGTTCCTTCGTCAGCCCCAAGTGGACGCCCCAGATGGAGCGCATTGACGAAATCGTCTCCCGTTTCACCCCCAAGCCCGGCGTAACCTACACCGCCCTGGCCCTCAACTCCCGCGGCGTGGAACGCGCCCGCGCCTACTCCCCGCCCCTGACCATCGAGCGCGACGGTTTCCCCCGCCTCAATTGCCACCTGTGCGACGTTTTCGTGCGGCGGAACACCAACCGCTCCCAGATGCAGGAGATGGAACGCTGGCCCCAGATTATCGCCCAGGCCCAGGAACTCAACATCAGGCAGGCCGGCATCGGCTGCAACGCCAGTTGGGGTTCCAACTTCCTCGGCGAATTTCCCGTTGACGCCCTGATGACCCTCTTCGAAAAGCAGCATGGGATGTGGGACGAAGTCGGCATCGAGGTGGTCAGCTGCTCGATGGGCGACCCCATGAGCCACTGCCGCCCCGACAAGGTGGAAGAAAGCGTTTACCGGGTCAAGGAACGCTGGCCCGAAATCAACCACTTCCGCCTCCACCTCCACAATGGCCGCAACATGGCCATCGCCTCCGCCTACGCCGCCATCCGCACCCTCGGCCCCGACGACACCCTGGAACTGGACGGCACCATCGGCGGTTACGGCGGCTGCCCCTACTGCGGCAACGGGCGCGCCACCGGCATGGCCCCCACCGAAGACCTGCTCCACCTCTTCGAGGACATGGGCATCGAAACCGGCGTGGACATTGACAAGCTCATTGACTGCGTTTGGATGGCCGAGCGCATCATCGGTCGCGAGCTTTACGGCCACGTCTCCAAGGCCGGCCCCCGGCCCAAGACCGTGGACAAGCTCTACGACATGAATATGCCCTTCGTCGAGACCCTGGAACAGGCCCGCCACTTCAAGACCGGCCCCGGCGCCTACGAAGGCGGCATCTACCCGTACAGCCAGCCCATCGAAAGCCCCTACCGGGAGCGCCTCGAACAGGGCAAGCCCGCCTTCGACGACGCCAACGGCGACTTCCCCTGGAAACAGGACTGGTTCCCCGCCAAGAGCTAACCCCCTGCCCATCGGCAACGCAACCCCCCAAGGGCCGCCGGTTCATTAACGCCGGCGGCCCTGCCCTTCAGGGCAATCGTTGTTGGGACTGGGACTAATCCCCTCCCCCTTGATGGGGAGGTTTAGGGCGGGGGTGAAAACTCTGTCGTTTGGTCTGCCCCGGTTGTCTTATTTTCGAATCCTCACGGCGGGTTTGGGTTATAATCTACCCACTAGCATCAACCGGCGGTGAACGGCATGGCCCAAAAATCCGGGTTCAAATCATGGGTGGCGAATTTCATTGACGGAACGGCCCGCATCTTCGACTTCACTGGTTCCATGAATCGGCGTCGTTACCGGGGTTCCAGTTTTTCAGCCGCCGCCGCCCTACGCTCCGACTGGATTGCCGTCGGCAACGACCTGCACGCCGCAATGAGCCGGTTCGAAGCCCAAGAAGCTGGGCCATTACACCCCAATAGCGAATTGACGGGCAGGGGAAACCCAAGTCCGGCCCTTGAACCCGACAATCAACCCTACCTTGACCCGCCGGCTTGGGTAAACCCTTTGCCATCCCCCATTGATTTGCGCGGTTACGAAGATGCGCTACCCGGCGCGGCTGCGAGAATTTTGGCCTTGGCTGAAAGCGAAGCGTCCCACCGGCAAGAAATGGAGTTCCGGGAATCCCTTGCCCCCCTTACGGGTCTGATTGCCGGCACCGTCGTAGCCATCGCCGCCCTTGTCGCTGGCGCTTTCCTTATCCTCACCGGCAACGAATTGGCCGGCGCCCTTATCATCGGAATTGACTTGGTGGGACTGGCCAGCGTGTTCGCGTTCGGTTCCCGAACCCACCAAAGAAGTACGGTTAGTTGAGGCGTCCCGTCATATCATCGGATTGTCCCATCCAACCCCGAAAGGAACCAGCCATGACCACCAGCCCCGTTGACCCCAACCAGGTCCGCCTTACCGGCGAAAACTCCTTCATCCGCCTCCACAACGAACCCGGCGGCCCCTTGTTGACCCGCGCCAGCCATTGGCGCGTCCTCTATTCCCCCGCCGGCCCCGGCCATGTCCTTTTCCTCAAAAGCGACCTGCTACAGGACGAAGTGCAGGTCTATTCCGACAACATCGCCTTGACCCGCTGGCTCCAGGAAGAAATCGAGTCTTTGCTCTTCCCTGAATTCGCCGACCCGGAACTGGCCGTATTGCCGGCCGTTTTCTCCAAGTCCGGCGACGGCCGTTCCTTCTGGACTGAAACCGTCGAGACCGGCGGCGACACCATCAACCTTACCTGGTACGACTTTGAGGAACCCTTCATGCTTACCGTCGCCGCCGGCAGCGTACCCGGCCGGCCCCACGGCGTTTACAGTTGCTTCATCCCGGCCCGCCAGGCCCAGCTAACCTTCAACGGCATCGTCGCCGGTGGCCGCCCCTTCCCCGAAATGCGTGGCGACCGCCAAAGCAGCACCGCCTGCCTGGCCTGGTCCGAAACCTGGGTCCGCCCTTAAAAAAGACCGCCTGAATAATCCCCTCCCCCTCGACGGCGGAGGGTTAGAGCCTGTCCTGAGCGTAGGCAAAGGAGCGGGGGTACGTCCTCATCCCCCACCGTCATTCCGGCGAAAGCCGGAATCCAGAAGTCCCAACTGACAAGCCCGTTGCCATTGCCGAAAACTCCGCATCTAACCCGTGGGGGCAGGTTTCAAACCTGCCCCTACGCTTACCCAAATCAACCTGTCATTTAGGCGGAAGCCGGAACCCAATCCTTCTCCCTGGCTAACCCGTCATCCTTCCTTGGCCAAAGCCAATCCCCAAACCGATACCGCTCCCCCATCCTTCAAGACCCCGGCGCAGGCCGACATCGTGCTGCCCGTGGTGCTGACGTCATCCACCAGTATCACCTTCAACCCGGCGGCGTCCCCCACGCAGACAAAACTGTCCCGCACGTTCTCTACCCGGTCATCCCGGCTGACCGCCTTCACCTGCGGCGGCGTGTTCTTCCGCCGCTCCAGCAATCCTTTTTCCACCGGCAGCCCGGTCAATTTTCCCAGTTCCACCGCCAGCAACTCCGACTGGTTATACCCCCGGCTCCGCAGTCGCCGGGGATGCAGCGGCACTGGCGCCAGAACATCCCCGGCTATTGGATGCGCCGCCAGATACCCGGCCAGCAACTCCCCCAGCTCCGGCGCGGCAGCCCTCAAGTTCCCGTACTTGAAACGATGCACCGCATCCCGCACCAATCCTTGCATTAGGAAAGGCGCCCGTATCCCATCGGCCTGCATCTGTCCCGACTGACACCAACCGCAACGCCCTTGGTGTCCCGGCGAAGCGCAAATCGGGCAAAACGGCGGTTTCAACTCCGGCAATTCCGCAACGCACCGCTCGCAAAACAACCGTCCTCCCGCCCCGCAGGAAATACACTCCAACGGGAACAACAGACCCGCCGCCCAGCGCGAAACCCGCCGCAATCCCTCCGTCAACGCCGCTCTTTCCCTTCCCGCCACCGTTGCAAAATCAACCTGTCCCTGGGAAACGCCATCTCCGGCAGCCCATCCAGCCCGAAAAATCCTACTTCCAACGCCTCGTCTCCCGCCGCCAGCGTTCCCCCAACTTCCTTCCCCGCAAAGGCCGCCACAATCACCGGATGCCCCCGTTCCGAAAACAGCCCAATCAGCCCCGCAATTTCAATCCGCAACCCGGTTTCCTCCCAGACCTCCCGCATCGCCGCGTCTTCCACCACCTCCCCCCGGTCAACATAACCTCCCGGCATACTCCACAGCCCGTAGCCCGGTTCGTTCCCCCGCCGCAACAGCAGAATCCGCCCGTCTCTTTCAATGACCGCCGTCGCCGCCACCTTGGGGTCGTAGTAAATGACCCGCCCGCACTTGGGACACACCGGGCGTAAAGCCCCCGACGCCTCCCGTTCCTCCAGGGCCGTAGCGCAGCTGGGGCAAAACCTGTCCTGCGACTGCATGAATCATCAACTCCTGCTGGCCTGTCCATCCCGCCCAAAGAAACCCCGTGGATAACCGTCATCCCGGCCTTGGGTGAAAAGTCATTCCGGCGCAAGCCGGAATCCAGAAATCCATGCCAAAACCAGCCTTGGCTGTTGCTAGCGGCTTCGGATTCTTAACCTGTGTGGGTGGGGCACCTTGCCCTTCGACCCCTCGCCCCCAACCCGTCATTCCCGCGAAAGCGGGAATCCAAGTCCTTGTCTGGAACCAACGCCGTCCCGCCCTCTACCGTCATTCCGGCGAAAGCCGGAATCCAGAAATCCTTGCCCATACCGACGTTGCTCTTCCCGTCTCCTCCCCCCTGACTGGCCAAACCCCGCCGTCACTACGCCCTTCCCGCCAGCAGTCGCTCCACGTCGGCCCGCAGGGGCATGGCATCCTGCGCCCCGCTCCGACTTACCGCCAACGCCCCGGCAGTTGTTGCCGTGATAACCGCCCGGTGATAATCCTGGCCCCGTCCCAACGCTACCGCCAGCGCCCCGTTGAAGGCGTCTCCCGCCCCTACCGTGTCCACCGCCGCTACTTCCAACGCCGGAACGTGCTGGGCCCCGTCGGCGGTGGCGTAGTAACAACCCCCGTCTCCCAGCGTAACTATCGCCGACTCTGCGCCTTTCGCCAGCAAAGCCTCCGCCGCCCGCGCCGCCGAATCCACGTCCGCCACCACAAACCCCACCAACGCCTGCGCCTCCGTTTCGTTGGGAGTAATCACGCTGCAATACTCGAAAAACTTTTCCGGCAACGGGCGCACCGGCCCCGGGTCCAAAATCACCCGCTTGCCTAAGTCTTTTGCCATCCGCGCCACTTCCAGCGACAACTCGATAGACACTTCCAGTTGCAGCAAGACCCCCGACGCCGCTGGCAAAAGCGTCTTGATTCTCTCCAACTCCGGCTCCCCGCAGGTATCGTTGGCCCCCAGCACTTGCACAATCCGGTTTTGGGAAGAGTTGTCAATACTGATGACCGCTATCCCCGACGTAGTATCCGAAACCCCCACCGCCGCAATATCCACTCCGGCGGCCTCCAACGCCGCCAGCAGTTGACCCCCAAACAGGTCGTTGCCCACCCGTCCTACCATCATCACCTGTCCACCCATGCGAGCCGCGGCCACCGCTTGATTCGCCCCCTTGCCGCCGGGATAAGTCAAGAAACGGCTCCCCACCACCGTCTCCCCCGATTCCGGGAACCGTTCCGAAACCGTCACCAGGTCCATGTTTATCCCGCCCAAAACGATAACGGCGGGTCCTTCCGACTCAACCATAACCCGCCCAACGTAACACCCCCCCAACCCCCGGTCAACCGCCACCCATATCCGATAGGGTTTTAATTCCCGGCCCTATCCGTCATTCCCGCGAAAGCGGGAATCCAAGTCTTTCCTTCTTAACAACCCACCCCGTCATTCCGGCGTAGGCCGGAATCCAGAAGTCCTTGCCAAAGCCGACGCCAGTTGTCCCGCGTCCCTTGCTTGACAAGGGTTGCGGTTAGGCATAACCTGAAACTAACACAACACGAAAAAAATCCTCTTCAACACACCAAAAGCAAACGCCATTTCCAGCCAGTGGATTGGGAGGAAAACGGGCCTTGGCGTCAACGGCTTGACCGGCTGGGGCCTTCTTGAGGGAAAGACATGGCTGACCTTAATCAGCTGTGCGAAGATATACTGGCCAGCCGCCCCCTGATACTGGCAAGCAACCGCGGCCCCGTGGAGCATCAAATGACTCCCGAAGGTCGCGCCGAACCTCGCCGGGGCAGCGGCGGCATCGTAACAGCCCTGAACACCCTGGCCCAAACAGCCCCTTTTACCTGGGTTTCCAGCGCAATGGGCGAAGGCGACCGCGTAATCTCCAACAACGGCGCCGGCCCGGCCCTTAACTCTCCCCTGCCCGGCCACAAGGTCAAGCTCCGCTACGTCGTCACCCCCCGCCGGGTTTACCATAAGTATTTCAACGTCTTCTGCAACCCGTTGCTCTGGTTCTTGCAGCACTATATGTGGAACCCGCCCTACAACCCCAACGTGGACGCCA
The DNA here is from genome assembly GCA_963665735.1 of Dehalococcoidia bacterium. Classification (GTDB taxonomy): domain Bacteria; phylum Chloroflexota; class Dehalococcoidia; order Lucifugimonadales; family UBA3495; genus CATOSK01. The sequence continues at coordinate 152,069 of OY762444.1, forward strand.
GCGTCCATGACGCCTGGAAGAACGGCTACATTCCCGTCAACCAGGCTTTCGCCCGCACCGTGGTTGAGGAAGCCCGCGCCGCCGGCCGTCCCCCGGTGGTCATGGGCCACGATTACCACCTCTACCTGCTCCCTGAAATGGTGCGGAAGGAAGCCCCGGAAGCCTTGATTCAGCACTTCATACATATCCCTTGGCCGACGCCCCGCTACTGGCAGATGGTGCCCCGTTACATCATCAGCGAAATCTGCTCCGCTCTGTGCCGCTCCGACATCCTCGGCTTCCAAACCGCCCAGGACCGCCAGAGTTTCCTCGATTCCGTGGAAGAGTTTTTGCCCCAAGCCGAAGTTGACCGGCGGGAGAACCGGGTGGCCTGCGAGGGCCAGGAAACGGCGGTCAACGTCTATCCCATTTCCATCAACGTGGCCGAAGTCCAGCGCATCGCTGCCTCCCCCCGGGCCACCGAGTACGAATCCCGTTTGCAGTCCCTCCGCAACGAAGTAACCATCGTGCGGATTGACCGGGCCGAGCCGAACAAGAACGTGGTGCGGGGTTTCCGCGCCTACGAACTGCTGCTGTCCCGTCACCCCGAACTTCACGGCAAGGTCAATTTCCTCGCCTTCCTGGTGCCTTCCCGCACCCACATCCGCCAGTACCAGCGTTATATGGACGAAATCCAGCAGATTATTGACCAGATTAACCGCCGCTTCGGAAATCCCGAATGGCAGCCCATCCGCGCCTTCCTGGAAAACAACTACACCCAGGCCATCGCCGGCATGAAGTTGTATGACATCCTCCTGGTCAACACCATCATCGAGGGCATGAACCTGGTGGCCAAAGAGGGGCCGGTGGTCAACGCCAACGACGGCGTCCTGGTGCTGTCCGAAAGCAGCGGCGCCTACCGGCAGCTCATGGACGGCGCGCTGCCCGTGTCGCCCACCGACATTGAAGGCACTATGGAAACCCTTTACCAAGCCATCCAAATGTCCCCGGAAGAGCGCAAGACCCGGGCCGTGGCCCTGTCCGAAAGCATCCGCCGCGAGGACATTCACCACTGGATTACCAGCCAATTGGCCGACCTGGAAACCCTGCTGGACAAGAAACCGGCTTGAATCCGGCAACCGGCGCATTCCCCGACCGACCCCGGCGGGGATAAGGAGAACACCCCCAATGGATGATATGTTCAAGGGCTACATTCCTGAAGATGAACGCCCCGACATCCAGATTTACATTTTCCCCCACCTTCAGGAATTCATAACCATTGACCTGCGCGAGCCGTCCCCCTTGGTGACGCTGCTCCACACCGACCAGGTCTTTGCCGAAGACTTCTTCCACACCGTAGAGCGGGAATTCTCCATCATGGTGCGCGAGGAAAACCGCCATCCCTTCGCCCATCTCATCAACCTCCCCCTCCGCATGGAAGAAATTGTCCGCGGCGTCGCCATGAACTGCGTTATGGACCGCTTGGGCATTGACGCCGATGATGAGGAAAGCGCCCCTTCCATCATGGTGTTCGTCATCAGTGGCGGCGCATTGGCGATGCACTCGGAAAAGCTGATTCAAGCCGTGCGGGAACTGCTGGGAACCGCCCCGGAACGCCCCTCCGCAGCCAATTGGGAAGACACCCTGGCCCGGCTGGTGCAGGAAGAAAACGATGCCTTGCAGGACATCAACCGGCAGGAGTTGGCCGAAGCCCTCAACAGCGAGTCCCCCGACTACTTTTCCCTATGGGAAAACCGCAACTAAGAGGTATCGTCATTCCGGCGTAGGCCGGAATCCAGAAATCCTTGTCAAGGCGGACATCGGCCTAAATGTCCCCTCCTCCTCCGAAGGGGAGGGCTAGGGTGGGGGTAGTACCCCCCATCGGGGCCAAAATTACCGGGAGCAGCATGGAACGCACATCATTAGCCTTTGGCAGCCGGCAAGACACCGCCAACGCCGACTTGATTGCCGTGGCGCGGCAAGCCGACGCCTTGGGATACGATACCTTCTTCACCGGCGAGTCCTGGGGCCGTGACGCCTTCACTCTCTTGACCCAGGTGGCTTGCCACACCCAACGCCTGCGGGTAGCCACCGGCATCGTCACCGTGTTCAGCCGCACCCCGGCCCTCATCGCCCAGAGCATCGCCTCCCTGGACATTATTTCCGAAGGCCGCGCCACCCTGGGCTTGGGAACCAGCGGCCGAATCGTAATCGAAGACTGGCACGGCGTGGAATTTGACCGCCCCCTGGCCCGCACCCGCGAATACATCCAAATCATCCGCGCCGCCCTGTCCGGCGGCCCGGTTAATCACGATGGCCGGTTCTACCAGTTAAAGCGGTTTAGGATGCAGGTCTCCCCGGTGCAGGAAAGCATCCCCATTTACGTCGCCAGCCTTGGCCCCCGCAACCTGGAATTGACCGGCCAATTGGCCGACGGTTGGCTCCCCGTCTGGACTCACCTGGAACATCTGCCCGACCTGAAAGCAACCGTGGTTGACGCTGCGGAAAGCGCCGGCCGCGACCCCAACCGCATTACCGTCGCCCCCCAGATTCTGTGCTGCGCCGCCGCCGACGATGAAGAATTGGAACGCGCCTACCGGGAAGTCCGCGGCCACATGGCCTATTACATCGGCGGCATGGGCAGCTACTATTTCGACCTGTTCCGCCGCTACGGTTATCAGCAGGAATGTCAAGCCGTCCGCCAAGCCTGGGCCAACCGCGACCGGGCCGCCGCGGCCGCCGCCGTCACCGACGACATGGTGGACAACATCGCCGTGTTGGGAGACGCCGCCACCTGCCGCGCCAAGCTGGAACGGTTCCGCCGCAACGGGGCCGATATGCCCGTGGTGGCCTTCCCCCACGGCTCCGACTTGGCCGCCATCCAGCGCACCCTGGACACCTTGGCCCCGGCCCCGGAAACTGCCCCATGAAAATCGGCGTCATTTCGGATACCCATAGCGCCGGCAGCGGCCGCGACTTGCCCCAAGGGATACTCAACGCCCTGCGCGGCGTGGACTTGATTCTCCACTGCGGCGACCTGGAATGTCTGGGCGTCCTGGACGTTCTGGAAGAAGTCGCCCCCGTCCTTGCCGTCCGCGGTTACGAAGACCCGACGGAAAAGGGCGACCGCCTCGCCTACGCCCATCGCGTCGTCCGAGTCGAAGGCGTCAGCCTGGGGATGGTGCATGACATCCAATGGCCGACCACCGGCATAGCCACCACCCCCGACGGTTCCGGCCTCGTATTCCCGGACGGCGAAGTATGCGAACTGCTGGTCAAGAAATTTGGCCAGCGCGTGGACGTGGTGCTTTTCGGGGATACCCACGAAGAACTGATTTGCAGCCACCAGGGAACCCTCTTCATAAACCCCGGCAGCCCCACCTACCCCGGCAAACAACACCCCCCCGGCTCCCCGGGAACCTTGGCAATCCTCAACGTGGAACGCGGTTCCGTGTACCCCCGCCTAATTGACTTGGCCCGTCCGGACTAGACCTTCTCCTAGGAAACTCAACCCGTCATTCCGGCGAAGGCCGGAATCCAGACATCCTTGCCAGAACCGACGTCGGCCTTCCGGTCCCTCCCCCCGCGACGGCGGCCAACGAAACCGTCTGGGCGTCATAATGATAGTAGGGGCAGGTTTCAAACCTGCCCCTACCGATTTACACGAAGGACAACCTAATCGTAGTCGCGAATCCCCCTACCCCGCCAGGTTAATCAACCCCGTCTGGCTGAACACCGGCGCGAACACCAGCGACACAATCGCCATCAACTTCAGCAAAATGTTCAGCGACGGCCCCGAAGTGTCCTTGAACGGGTCGCCCACCACGTCGCCCTCCACCGCCGCTTTGTGCGCGTCCGAACCCTTGCCACCGAAGTTGCCCAACTCCACGTACTTCTTGGCGTTGTCCCACGCCCCCCCGGCGCTGGCCATCATTATCGCCAGCATAAACCCCGACGCAATCGCCCCGATGAGCAGCCCTCCCAACGCCGCCGAACCCAGAATGAACCCGGTAGCCAACGGCGCGATTACCGCCATCACTCCCGGCGCAATCATCTCCCGCAGCGCGCCCCGGGTGCTGATGTCCACGCACCGCGCCGAATCGGGCCGGGCCGTTCCTTCCATCAACCCCGGAATCTCCCGGAACTGCCGACGTACTTCGTCAACAATCCCTTGGGCCGCCCGTCCTACCGCCTGCATCGTCATGGCCGAGAAGATGAACGGCAGCATCGCCCCTACTACCACGCCGACCAGAATCTCCGGTTGCAGCAGGTTGATTCCCGTGTTCCCGGCCTCCAGCCGTCCGTTGTCTCCTAGCTCGATCAATCCTGCGCTCACCGAGTACGCCGCCAGCAACGCCAGCGCCGTCAACGCCGCCGAACCAATGGCGAAACCCTTGCCGGTGGCCGCCGTCGTGTTCCCCAGGGCGTCCAGCGCGTCCGTGCGCTCTCGCACTTCCGGCTCCAGTTGCGCCTGCTCCGCAATCCCCCCGGCGTTGTCCGCCACCGGCCCGTAGGCGTCCGTCGCCAGCGTAATCCCCAGCGTGGACAGCAGCCCCACGCCGGCCAAGGCCACTCCGTAGAAACCGGCGAACCAGTAGGCCAGCAGTATCGCTATGGATATGCACACCACCGGAATCAACGTGCTGAGCATCCCGGTGGCTATCCCGCTGATTATTACCGTCGCCGCCCCGGTCTGCGATGACTCCGACACCCGTCGGGTGGGTTGATAGCTGTACGAAGTGTAGTACTCCGTCGCCAACCCGATTATCGTTCCCGCCACCAGCCCCGCCGCAACGCAGCCGAACCAGTACCAGTTGCCCGTAACCACGATGGTCAAAACTGCGGCGAAAACCAGCAGCAGACCGCCCGCGGCGAATATGCCGTACCGCAATGCCCAGAGCAGTTTCTCAAAATCCGCTTGTTCCCCGCTCCGTACCACGAAAGTCCCCAGGATGGCGGCGATGATGCCCGCCCCGGCCAGCAGCATCGGGAAGAGCGCCTGCTCAAACTGCGGCTGCTGCATCGCGAAAAGCGTTCCCGCCCCCACCAATGCAATGGCGGAAATAATGCTTCCCACGTAGGACTCGAAAAGGTCGGCTCCCATTCCCGCCACGTCGCCCACGTTGTCGCCCACGTTGTCGGCGATTACGCCGGGGTTGCGCGGGTCGTCCTCCGGTATCCCCGCCTCAACCTTGCCCACCAGGTCCGAACCCACGTCGGCGGCTTTGGTGAATATACCGCCCCCCACCCTGGCGAACAGCGCGATGGAGCTGGCCCCGAAACCGAACCCGGCCACCGCGCTGATGTCCTGGAAAATCAGGTACAGGATGCTGACCCCCAGCAGCCCGATTCCTACCACCGTCACGCCCATTACCGTGCCGCTGGAAAACGCCACCCGCAGCGCCGGATTAAGGCCCCGCATGGCGGCGGCGGCGGTTCGCACGTTGGCCCGCACCGCCACGTTCATCCCCACGAATCCCGCCAACCCGGAGCAAATCGTGCCGGCCAGGTAGGAAATCGCCGTCGCCGGGACCCCCAGGTCGTGGGTGAAAAGCGTGTAGTCCAGGATTGCCAAGACTACTGTAACCACCACCACCAGCGGCAGCAACGCCAGGTACTCCCGTTTCAGGAAAGCTGATGCCCCGGTACGAATGGCGTCGCCGATTTCCGTCATTCGCTCGTTGCCCGCTTCGTTCCTTACGACCCGCATGGCCATAATCGCCGCAAAGACCAGCGCAATTGCCCCGGCAACCACGGGCAGGGCAACCAGCAGAACGCTTGTGGATTCCATCAACGCACCTCAACCTTGGGGGTGATGCTCCCTCAGAGCGTTGGAAAAGTACCATATACCCCCTTACGGGTCAAATTAGCCCCAACAAAAAACCCTCCCCCAACCCTAATCGTCATTGCGGCGAAAGCCGGAATCCAGAAACCCCAGCCCAAAACCAGCCTTGACCAACCAAGCATCCCCGGAAACAAAAACCCCCTCCCCCTCGACGGGGAAGGGTCAGGGTAGGGGTGACCCCACGGGAACAACCGGACAACTCCACCCCATACCTTCAGGCCGGGTTGTGGTACAGTAACCCAAACTTACAGGGGACAATCGCAATGGACGCAGCAAAACTCTTTGACCTGACCGGCCGGGTAGCCATCGTAACCGGCGGCAACGGCGGCCTTGGGCTTGCAATGGCCCTGGGACTGGCCGGCGCCGGCGCCAACATCGTGGTAGCGGCCCGCAACGAAGAAAAAATGGCGGCGGCCCTGGCCCAAATTCAAGCGTTGGGCGTGCAAGCCAAGGGCGTCCCCGTGGACGCTACTAGCGAAGACGACATAAACCGCATGGGTGCCGAAACCGTCGCCCACTTCAACCGCGTGGACATCCTCATCAACAACGCCGGTGTCACCGTGCGAAAAGAACCGGAAGACCTGTCCGCCGACGAATGGGACAACGTGCTGGACGTGAACTTGCGGGCCTCATTCCTGGCCGCCAAGGCCGTTTATCCCCACATGAAAGCCCGGGGCGGCGGCAAGATTATCTCCATAGGCTCCATGTATTCCATTTTCGGCGGCGGCGGCAGCGGCGCGCCCTACTCCTCCAGTAAGGGCGGCGTGGTGCAGCTTTCCAAGAGCCTGGCCGTCGCCTGGGCCAAGGATAATATCCAGTGCAACGCCATCCTCCCCGGCTGGTTTATGACCGAGCTGACCGCGGCGGTGCCGGCCACCCAGCCGGAACGCTACGACCTGATTTGCCGCCGCATCCCCACCGGCCGCTGGGGCAACCCCGAAGAACTACAAGGCACGGCAGTTTTCCTGTCCTCCCCGGCCTCCGACTACGTTACCGGCGCCGTAATCACCGTGGACGGCGGCTACTCCGTCTTTTAACAACCGGCTGCTCAAAAATCCCCTCCCCCTACCAGGGGGAGGGTTAGGGTGGGGGTGAACCCGCCCTCATTCCTGCGCCAGCGGCGGGCTATGGTCCGTTCACCTGTCCAGGTCGGTTTCATCGGTTCCGGTCAAGTCGAAGGCGCGGTTGACGAAGCTGTGGACTGCGAGGTTAATTTCGGTTTGGAATCGGTCACGGTCCAGGTCGTTCATTCGGAACCCGGCGCCGCTGTATCGGTAGTGGACGGCGTACAGTGTCAGCCAGTTGAGGCTCTCCCCGGGGTGGTCGGGGTTTTCAAACCTTGTGTAGTCCAGCATGAGTTGGAGTTGGGCGCCGGCCAGGGTCCGGATTTCCGTCGGATTTTCGACCAATTCTTCGGCGATTTCTTCGATGTCGTGAATTCTGCCATAGGACAGGTTGGCGGCTGACATCCATGCCTTGAGGGCGTTCTCCACTGCCTGCTGAGCATGGAACCCGTAGTCTTCCTGGTGGAACGATTCCGGTTCCATCATTCGGTTGAATGTGTCCAGTTGCCGGTACGCCGCTTGTATCCTCTCCTTAACGTCGGGCCAACTTTCGGGATAGTGGTCTTCGCAGCTGTTGTCGTGGTCGAAGCGTTCTCCGTTCATAACTGTTCCGTCCCGCAATGCCTGGCCTGCAACGTGGTTCTTGGCTCGTTTGCAATACTCGAACCGTTCCCGCGTCATGGCCGTCACATCAACGCTCAGTCGAGGCGGGTTGAGGCGGAAGTATTCCCGGGCTGCTTTCCCGGCCCTGGCCTTTGCTGCTAGGGGGGCGGTCGGGCAGATGATCATCAGGTCCACGTCCGAGTCAGGGCGGTGGTCGCCCCGGGCCCGGGATCCGAAGAGGATAACCGCGCTGGGTAGAACGGCGTCCTGTACGGCCCGCGCGAGGGCCAACCCAACCCCGTCGGGCTTAACGGGTGCTTGCCCTTTGGTTGAGTGGGACATGGAGCTGTCCTCCGGTGTGGGGCAGAGGTGCTTGTTCAGATGTTACCGAACTTTTGCTGGTGGTAGGAACAGGCCGAGGCGAGGAATCTGAGTGTGACGACAAAGGTCGATTCCCGCGAAAGTGGGAATCCTCCAGCCCAAATTAACCTTGCTACCCCCTGTCCATAGAGACACGGCTTGCCCCGCACTTCAAGCGTCCCTAACCCGGAACGTAACCCGTCATTCCGGCGTAGGCCGGAATCCAGAAATCCTTGCCTACAAGCACGCTGCCCCGCGCCAGGCCTTCCGGACTTTGTTACCCCAACTGCTCCAACGCCTCCCGCGACAGCATCATCTTCACCGGGCTGATGGGCCGGAACGTCCGCGACACCCGCACGTCCCCGGCCAGGCTGCAAAGGGTGTAAGCGTCGTAGGGCGCCAGCCCCTTTTCCTCCACCAGAAACTGCACCATCTCCCGCACCGCCTCTTTCATCGCCGGCCCCAATTCCTCCCCGTGGGACAGCACCGCAAAGTAGTCCGGGGTCATCGCCCGCGGCCCGTTAATTTTCATTCCCTTTTCCACCGTCACCCGGATGTGCGTGTCCGACGAACACTCCGCCCCGGTGCCGGCAACGGCCCCGTCCCCCACCACGGCGTGGCAGTCCCCCAGGGCCAGTAGCCCGCCGGGAACGAACACCGGCAGGAAAAGCACGCTCCCCTCCACCAACTCTTTCATGTCAATGTCTCCCCCGTAGGGGCCGCTGTCGCTGGCCGTGCTTTGCCGGTACGTCGGCGTCGTCGCCACCAACCCCATCGAAGGATTCAGCGCCAGTTTCAACCCGCTGGGCAGTACGATTTTCCCGTCTTCCAGCGTCATTACCGTCGGGTAAGCCTCGGTGAATTCCTCTTCCAAAAACCCCCGCCCCGGCATAACCATGTGCGCCGGGCTTTCCTTGGGCGTGATGCTGATGAACTCGACCCGCAGGGCGTCGCCCGGTTCCGCCCCGTTAATATAAATTGGCCCGATGGCCGGCCCCTTCAGCGACTTGGCCTCCAGAACGGCGGGATCCCGCACCCCCTCAAAAGCGTCCCAGGTTTCCACCATCAACTCCTCCCCGGAGTCAATGGTTATCGCTGGCGGTGCCTCCGGTTCCAAAAAGTAGATAATGTTGTCCCGTGTCAAGCGTTTCATAACTTTCCTCCCCGTGTTTGTAGCGTGACTTACTTGGACTGGTGGCTAACGAAGGATAGGCCGTCATTCCGGCGAAAGCCGGAATCCAGAAAATCCCGGCCCAGAACAGCGTCATTGAGGCCAGGAAGTCTTGGCTACCGTCCTAAACGGTGTGATGATGGGTTTATCGGGTTAGTCATCGTTGCGATGGCGACACCCTATCACTCTCGAATCGGCAAAGCAGCCTGGCGGGTATGCACACCGGCCTCCGGGTCCAGGTCTGCCACCGTCACGTTCACATAATCGTTGCTTTGCAGCGCGCCTAGCGGCGAACCGGAATAGACGGCGCGGGTATCCCCCTGGGATACGTCCACGTGCCGCTCCCAATGTCCCAGGGCCAGGTAATCACAAGGCGCCTGTGCCACTTCGTCGGGATAAATCGGCGCCGAGCGCAAGTCTGTATCGTGGTCAAAATGGTAATGCCCGTGGGCCAGCGCCACCAGCCAGTTGCCGTTGGAACTGGCCGGCATCCCTGCCAGCGGCCGGAACTCCGGCGTATGGCTGGACATGGCCCGCCCCCAAACGTCCATCGTCAGGTGCGGAAAAGAAACCATCGCCCCGCTTTCTCGCGAAAGGATGTGCAGATTCGCCGGCGCTTGTTGGAATGGCCGGCGCAGGTACAGGGAATCGGCGTCATAAAGGTCGTGGTTCCCCGGCAGAACAATAGCGGGAACCGAAAGCCGCCCGATTTGCTCCAAAAAGAACTCCAGGACTCTATCGGCAACCCTGGCGTGGTCGAAAACGTCCCCCACCAGCAGCAAAGCGTCCCCGCCCAGCTCTGCCACCCCCGCAACGACAGACTTCAACGCCCGCTCCGAAAGCTGCCCGTGCCAATCATCCCCCAAGTGCGTGTCCGAAGTATGAATCAGCCGTATCCGCTTCCTATCGCTCAAAAACGCCTCTCCCTTTCATACCGTCATTCCGGCGAAAGCCGGAATCCAGAAATCCCCGCGAAGGCGGACATTTGCCTTTCCGTAAGACCTCGGATTCTTAACCCGTAGGGGCAACCCTAGTGGTTGCCCAGCCGCAACCCCGGCAACCTAACCCTTCATTCCGGCTTTCGCCGGAATCCACAAACCCCCTATCGAGGGGCAGGGGGTGCGATGGACATTCCTGTCCGTCGTCTCTCCGCTCCATCTCCCAATCCTCTGCGCCCCTCCGTGCCTCCGTGTGAAAAACCCCCGCAACCCAACCGTCATTCCCGCGAAAGCGGGAATCCAAGTCCTTGTCCCTTGGATACCTGGGGGGAAAATCACTGCTCCGTCCGCCCAATAACCCCCTTATCCCTCAGTCGGGCAATCTTACCGGCATCGTACCCCAATTCCAGCAGCACTTCTTCGTTGTGCTGCCCCAGCAGCGGCGGGTGATGCCGTACCGATGGCGGCGTTTCCGACAGTTTCAATGGCGACCCGGTGACCCGCAAATCCGGCACTTTGGGGTGCGGAATGTCCACCATCATTGAGCGGGCCAACACCTGCGGGTCTTGCACCACCTCCGACACCCGGTTGATGGGGCCGCAGGGAACCCCGGCGTCGCTTATTATCTCTACCCAATGGGCCGCCGGCTTGGCCCGGAAAATCTCGCTCAGCGTCTCGATACACTCGGCCCGGTGCGCCACCCTGTCATCGTTGGTCACAAACCGCGGGTCCTCCATCAAGTCCGGCCTTTCCAGCGCGTTGCAGAACCGCTGCCAAAGGCCCTGGTTAGCCACGCCCACGATGAAAAACCCGTCGGCGGCGGGAAAGCTCTGGTAAGGCACCAGGCTGGGGTGGCCCGACCCCATCCGCTGCGGTTCCACCTGGGTAGCCAGGTACGCCGCGGCGTGGTAGCTCAGAGCCGAAACCTGCCCGTCCAGCAGCGCCGCCTCGACCCATTGCCCCTGTCCGGTCTGTTCCCGGTGGTAAAGGGCGGTCATTATCGAGCCGAAAGCCATCATCCCGGTGAACAGGTCAACCAGCGAAAACCCCACCCGCATCGGCATACCATCCGGGTCGCCGGTCAGGTTCATCAACCCGCTGTACGCCTGAATCAGCAGGTCATAGCCGGGTTTCTGCGCCATCGGCCCGGTGCGCCCATAGCCGGAGATGGAACAATAGATAATGTCCGGTTTCAATTCCCTGATGGCGTCGTAACCCAGCCCCATCCGTTCCAGCGCGCCGGCCCGGAAACTTTCGATCATCACGTCGGCGTCCCGCGCTAGGGACTGGACGATTTCAATGCCTTCCGGTTCTTTCAGGTTGACCGAAACGCTGCGTTTGTTGCGGTTGAACGAAACAAACTGGGTGCTTTCCCCGTTCCAGAAAGGCGTCCACCCCCGGGTTTCGTCGCCCCGTTCCGGCTCTTCAATCTTGACGACATCAGCCCCCATGTCACCCAGCATCATCGTGCAAAAAGGGCCGGCCAAAGTACGGGTCAGGTCAACAACCTTAATCTTTTCCAAAGCGGAAGCCATACTAAACCCTCGTGGACGCCAAGCTAAGACCCAAACCGCCCAGAATTATAGCACGGCCAACCAACTCCTCCGCCGACAAGACTCCCCATCCCTACGAGGGCGAGGGCCGGGGCAAGGGCGAAAATTCCCCTCGTACATAACCGTCATTCCGGCGAAAGCCGGAATCCAGAAATCCTACGACGGAGAACCGTCTGGCAAAGCAAAATCCCACTGCCAAAACGTAGGGGCGGGTTTCAAACCCGCCCGTTCCTCGCCCTCGCCAACCTTGCACCCGCTCCCCCGACTAGCCAAAAACTCCCTCCCCATACTCAGGGGGATGGTTGGGGAGGGGGTTAGGAAATCCCCGCCAACTCCCCCAAAACCTCCGGCACCCGTCCCAGGTGGGAAACCGTCACATCCGGGTCCGCCTCTTCACCCGCGCCTTCCGGCCTCCCGTAAAACCCTTCGATCCACACCGTCCGCATCCCCACTAGGTTGGCCCCCACCACGTCGTTGGCAACGTGGTCTCCCACGTGGGCTGTTTCCCCCGGCGCCGCTCCCAACTCTTCCAGCGTCATCAGAAAAATCTCCGCCCCCGGTTTCGCCAACCCAACCTCATCAGAAAACGTCAGCGCGTCAAAGTAGCCCAACAAATCGTGCTGTTCCAAAAACCGCCGGAACGCCGTCCCCGGAGTCATCCCTGTGTTGGAAATCAACCCAATCCGCAACCCCGCATCTTTCGCCCACCCCAGCACCCGCCGGGCGTCCCGGTGCGGCTGCGGCGGGTAAACGAAAAAGGAATCGCTGTAAGCCCGCAGAATTTCCGCCGTCACATCCTCCGGCAGACGCTCCACCAACCCGGAGCTGATGTTGTTGATAAATAACTCCACTTGCTCCCGGAAACTGATGTCTAGGTTGTCCTCCCGTATCCGCCGGCAGTGCCGGAAACAAGCCCGGTAAGCCCCCCGGATGTGTTCCAGGTCATAATCCTCCCCGAACTCCCGCAACGCCGCCTGCGCACCTTCCAGCCGCACCCCGGTTCTGGCCCGCCCCAGCGTCGAGTTGTCCAGCAGCAGCGTCTGCCACAAATCAAATGTAACCGTGGTTATCCCTGCCAAGCCATTCCCCCGTCAAAAAACTGCCCGAAAATTAAACTGCCCCCGTGTCTCTTTTTCGTCAAAAAAGATTTGACCCTCACCCTTTAGTTCGGACTCTTTGCCTCACGTATGTCATTCTGAGCAAAGCGAAGAATCTAAAATTCTTGACCTAACCAACGTAGGCTTCACCAAGAAATTTTCGACCCTTCCCTTGTCCCACGGCTATAACCAGGAGACTCGGCAATCACCCATCAAAAACCCCTCCCCCTGCTAGGGGGAGGGCTGGGGTGGGAGTGACCCCCCCTAAACCGGCGGCCTGCGCCGTCCCCAATCCGTCGCCTGCTCATAGGCGTGCGCCGCCCGCAACACCGTACCGTCCTCAAAAGGCCGCCCCGCCAGTTGCAAGCCAATGGGCATCCCTTCCCGTGAAAATCCGCAGGGCACCGAAATTGCCGGAAACCCGGTAATGTTGTAGGGCCGGGTGAAGTGCGTCAACGCCGCAGTCGTGCCTATCGTATCCTCCCCCGCCTGCACCTGCGGCGCCAGAATCGGCGGCGCCGTCACCGGCTCCGTCGGCCCGGCCAGTAAGTCCACCTCTTCCAGCAGTCCCCGCGCCTCCCGGTTGAACGCCGCCCGCGCCTGCTGCGCCTTCAGATAGTCCGGCCCGCCCACGAACAGCCCCGCCTCCAGCCGCAGCCGCACCGGCGGATAAATCTTGTCCCCTTCCCGCGCCAGCAGTTCCCGGTGGTACTGCGCCGCCTCCGTCATCAAAATGGTTCCCGAAATCACCTGGGCGTACTTGAACATCGGCAGCGACACTTCCACCACCGTCGCCCCCAGGTCTGCCAGACGTTCCAACGCCGTCCGCACCGATTCCGCCACTTCCGGGTCTATCGGCCCTTCCAGGTATTCCCGCGGCGCGCCAATCCGCAGCCCCCGGATGTCCCCGGTCAACGCCGCCGTGTAGTCCTCCGCCGGCCGTATCGTAGTAGCCACGTCCCGCGGGTCATGCCCGGCGATGACGTTCATCGTCAAAGCCGCATCCTCCACCGTTCTGACCATCGGCCCCGGGTGGTCCAGGCTCCACGAAAGGGCCGTCAACCCGTGGCGGCTTACCAAGCCGTAAGTCGGTTTAAGCCCTACAATCCCGCACAGCGACGCCGGAATCCGCACCGACCCGCCCGTGTCGCTCCCCATCGTTATCGTGCATTGACCCGCCGCGGTTGCCGACCCAGACCCCCCGCTGGAACCCCCGGTCACCATTTCCGGATTCCAGGGGTTGTGCATATGGCCGTAGTCGGCATTTTCCCCGGTGGGCCCGTAGGCGAAGGGGTGCATATTCAGCTTGCCCAGCAGAATCGCCCCGGCCTGGTGGAACCGGGCCGCTACCGTGCAGTCCTCTTGCGGAACGTAATCGTCGAAAATCCGCGTTCCCGACGTGGTTCTGACCCCGGCGGTATTGAACAGGTCTTTCAACCCCACCGGGATTCCGTGCAGCGGCCCCCGGTAATTCCCCGACTGAATCTCCCGCTCCGCCCGTTGCGCCGCCGCCCGTGCCTCTTCCGGCAGCAGCGTGATGAACGAATTTAGCGCCCCTTCCGTCGCCTCGATTCGCGACAAGTGGGCGTCAATAACCTCCACCGGCGACAACTCCCGGCTCTCGATTAGCCGCGCCAGTTCGCCGGCGCTGGCGTAACATAACTCCAACGCATCCATACCCGTCACTCCTCCGGCGCCGCCCGAAACGCCAAGTCCGGCTCAAAATCTTCCACCGCAACTTCATCCAGTTGCGCCAGCCCCTCCAGCGCGTTCTGGACATAGGGAAACAACTCATCCAAGTGTTCATCCCCCACGTCCAGCCCCGCTTGTTGGGCCAGGTACAAAAACGCCTCTTTGGTCAGGGGTGTCCTCTGTGGCATCCCGTCCTCCTAGCGCCCCGCCGAATAAACCCCGCCATTATTGCGGACTAACACCCCCTTGGCAACCAACCCCATCAATAATTGGGGTCTCTTAGTTTTCATTCCTCGCCCTTCCATGTCATTCTGAGCGTAGCGAAGAATCTCAAATCCCCGCAAAAGCCAACGCCGTCCCAACGAAGGAATTTCAGACCCTTACCGTCATTCCCGCGCAAGCGGGAATCGACGTCCCCGTCGCAATCCAACCCGTCATTCCGGCGTAGGCCGGAATCCAGAAATCCTAGCCAAAACCAACGTCGGCCCCCGCCCAACCCGTAGGGGAACAGTGTCGGGTGCCATAGGCCCAAATGCCAGGGAAGATAATCCCTCCCCCAAATGCTATCATGTCCTTGCCCCAATCCCGGCAAGGAGACGCGCCATGCCCGCCGCCCAAACCGAACTGGCCCGCTACCTGGAAACCACCCCCAAGTCCCGCGCCCTCTGGGAAGACGCCCTCAGCTACCTCCCCGGCGGCGACAGCCGCAACTCCATCTTCTGGAAACCCTACCCCATCTTCATCGAATCCGCCTCCGGCTGCCACGTCATTGACGCCGACGGCAACGACCGCCTCGACTTCATCAACACCATGACCACCATGATTCTGGGCCACGGCCCGGCTGAAGTAATCGAAGCCGTCACCGGCCAGTTGAGCCGCGGCCTGGCCTACAACGGCCCCAGCCCCCACCAGGTGCGGTTGGCCCGGCTCCTCTGCGACCGCGTTCCTTCCTTCGACTTGGTGCGGTTTACCAACTCCGGCACCGAGGCCACCCTGAACACCCTGCGCGCCGCCCGCGCCTTCACCGGCAAGACTCGTTTCGCCAAAGTGGAAGGCGGCTACCACGGCACCCACGACGCCGTCAGCGTCAGCGTCCGGGTTGACCCCGCCGCCGCCGGTGAGCCTGACCGGCCCATACCCGTTCCCAACAGCGCCGGCCTCTCCGAGAACGTGGAGCGCGACGTGGTAATCGTACCCTTCAACGAGACCGAGACGGCGGCCCGCATCCTGGAAGAAAACCGGGCTGACCTGGCCGCTGTGATTGTTGAGCCGGTGCTGGGGTCGGTGGGGATGCTGCCGGCAACGCCGGAGTTTCTGACCATGCTGCGGGACTTCACCACCGCCAACGGCATCATCCTGATTTTCGACGAAGTAATCAGCTACCGGGTGGCCCCCGGCGGCGCGCAGGAATACTACGGCATCACCCCCGACCTGACCTCCCTGGGCAAGATTGTCGGCGGCGGCTTTCCCGTGGGTGCCTTCGGCGGGCGCGAGGACATCATGGCCCAGTACGACCCCACCCAGGGGCCGAAGGTTTACCACGCCGGCACCTTCAACGCCAACCCCGTCACCATGCTGGCCGGCGCCGTCACCCTGGAATCGCTGACCCCCCAGGTTTACCGCGACCTGTCCCAAAACGCTGAGCGGTTGCGTCAGGGAATCAACGACATTTGCCAGGAAACGGAAACCCCGGCGCAAGTCACCGGGCTGGGTTCCTTATTCGGCGTCCACTTCACCCCCGGCCCCATCAACAACTACCGTGACATCGCCGCTGGCGACGCCGGATTGAAAGAACATACTTTCCTGGGCCTGCTCAACGAAGGCATCCTGACGGCCCCCAACGTAGTCGGCGCCCTGTCCACCGCCATCGGCGACCCCGAAATTGACGAATTTCTAACCGCCTTCCGCCGTGTCTTGGAACGCCGCCCCTAACCCGGCGGAAAAACTCTCCCTGTCCAACCCGTCACACCGGCGAAGGCCAGTATCCAAGACTCCACGCGCGCAAAGATGACTAGCCCGACAAACCCGCCGTATGGGAAAGGCCAACAAAATCCCCTCCCCCTTGCATTCGCCCGTCATTCCCGCGAAAGCGGGAATCCAACTCCCTCCCTTTTGAAGAGGAAAGGTCAGCATAGGGGTAAGAGCCCAAAAGTCCCTTCCCCCTGGGAGGGGGAAGGTTAGGAAGGGGGTCGAACCCCCAAGACGATAGAATCCCTCAACGTCGTAGGGGCGGGTTTCAAACCCGCCCCTACATCTTGGCCTGTCAACACTTCACGGGAACCGGGCAACCATCCGGCAAAAACCCGGCGCATCCCGTAGCGATAGACCCGATTCAGTCCACCGGCGGGCGCTTCTCCCACTTTTCCGGCGGCGGATACACCGGCGTAGCCAACCGCCGCACGTTTTCCGTCGCGAACCAATCGGCGCACTCTTCCCGCCATTTCAGGTAATGCGGCGCGGCCCGGTGCGCTTCCACCGCCGCGTCGTCCTGGTAAACCTCGAAAAGGTGCAGCCGGTTCTCGTCCTCGTTGTCCTGGAGAACGTCGAACCGCAGGCAACCCGGCTCATCGTTGTTGGAACCGCGGGCATCCCCCAGCATGGACGCCATGAACTGGTCCTTGAAACCGGGCTTGATGTTGATGGTAACAATCAGGGCAATCAAACCGCCACCTCTGCAAAAAATTTCGGCCCCGGCAGGCCAACGCCATTATAGCCAACCCCCCGCCACCAGCACAACCGCGCCATGACGGTAGCCTGCCGGCGGAATGTCGGGCCGTCTCGTGTCAACATACGAGGCTCTTTCAACTTGCTTGTCCAAATTGTTATACAATGGGAACAAGTGAACCTCCGTTAGGGATGCTAACCCAGTTCAAGGTTCCCCCACCTCCTAATGTCTCTACCCGGTAGGCAACCCTGGACGTTTGGAGAGCCACCTATGTTGACTAACCTCCGACTCCAAAATTTCAAGTCCTGGGAAGACACCGGGGACATCCCCCTGAAACCCATAACGGCCTTCTTCGGTACCAACAGCTCGGGCAAGTCCAGCCTGCTGCAAGCCCTGTTGCTCCTGAAACAAACCGCTGAGTCCTCAGACCGCGGCGCGATCTTCCACTTCGGCGACCCGGGAAGTTATGCAGACTTGGGTGACTTCCCCAGTGTCGTCCATGGTCATAACACCGACCGTCCCTTGGGCATTTCTCTCGACTGGACCGACGAGGAACCCTTGGAAGTAAGGAATACCATCACCAGTCACCGGGTTGCCCATAGCAAGGATTTGGGGTTTCAAGTTACCTCCAGCACAGGAGG
This sequence comes from Dehalococcoidia bacterium, assembly GCA_963665735.1. GTDB lineage: Bacteria > Chloroflexota > Dehalococcoidia > Lucifugimonadales > UBA3495 > CATOSK01. Next base: position 169,677 of record OY762444.1, read on the forward strand.
TCTCGGTTCACGTCAGCTAACCGTCGTAAACGAAATGTCGTACAAGGTGGGCGACGCCGTGTTCGGAATGCGCCGCTCGGACGTAGGAACCTACGCGCCCTTCACCGATGCTCGAAATTTCAGGTTATTGCGCCGCCGGGGAAGACCTGTTGATTTTGATTCTTTGTCCAAATGCTACGGTTTTCCGCCGACTGTCCGCGCGAGTTACCGGAACGCCGATTTTCTTTCTGACCTGGAATTCAGTCTTGAACAATGTTTGGACAACATCAACTACCTCGGGCCGTTGCGCGCCTATCCCAAGCGCGCATACCTTTGGCCGGGTATCCAACCAACGGATGTTGGACAGATGGGCGAGTTGGTTGTTGGGGCATTGCTCGCCGCCGGCGAATGGGGTCAAGAGACCAACCCCTTCGGTTCAAATCGCCGTGTGTCCCTTGAACAGTACGTTGCCTATTGCCTGAAAGAACTGGGTCTGATTCACGATTTCCGTATCGAACTCATCGCGGAGGGCAACCGCCTGTTCCAGGTTAAAGTTCGCAAGTCCCGCGAAGCTCCCGAAGTCCTCTTAACCGATGTGGGCTTCGGTGTCTCCCAAGTCCTTCCGGCCATCGTACTTTGCTTTTACGTCCCCGAAGGCTCTACCATCATCCTGGAACAACCCGAAATTCACCTCCACCCCACTGCCCAATCCGGCTTGGCCGACGTATTCATTGACGCCATCCAGAAACGTAAAGTCCAGATAATCATAGAAAGCCACAGCGAGCACCTGCTGCAAAGACTCCAACGCCGCATCGCCGAAAAGAAAATATCCCATGAAGACGTCGGCTTGTACTTCTGCACCCCCGGCGATGGCTCATCACAACTGGCGACCCTCCAACTCGACCCCTATGGCAACATTGCCAACTGGCCCAAGGACTTTTCGGAGACCAATTCGGTGAAATAACCGCCATGAGCGAAGCCGCCATCCAACGGCGCCAAGCCGCCCAATGATTATCCCCGCGCTGGAGGTTGTCATGGACACCAACGTCGCCGTCACCGCTGAACGGCGACCAAACTCCCCAAGCTGACCTTGAGTGCATCCACGCCTGTATAACCGCGTTGCGGGAAATCCAAGACGGACGCATATTGTTGTTGGATGACCAGGACTTGATACTACAAGAGTACCGGAACAACCTGGGCAGGCCGTCGGGCCAACCCGGCCCTGGCTACAGGTTCATGGTCTGGCTGTGGCAAAACCACCAAACCCCGGAACGCTGCCGAATAGTCCCTATAACCCCTAACCCTGGACGAGGATTCGCCGAATTCCCCAAAGACCCGTCCCTGGCCCAATTCGACCCCGACGACCGCAAGTTCGTGGCCGTCGCCTTAGCCAGCCAAACCAACCCCCAAATCCTGAACGCTACTGACACCGACTGGTATGACCACCATCAAGCTCTCTCCCGAAACGACGTAAATGTAACCTTCCTATGCCCCGGCTTGATGAACGGTTGAAAACATTGCCTATCCCATTTCCTTTTCCACCTTCCTTGCCCTGAATTCGTGCCGGCCCAAGGCCACCAATTCCTAACCCCCGTCGCCGTTCCCCGCCGGACTTGGGTCGCCGGCCACCGCCGCAAACCGTTCCGGCGCAGACTCCGCGATGGGAACCTCCGTTGCACCGTTGACAATCAAATCCGCCACTGCCTTGCCCATGCCCGGACTCAACAAAATCCCCTTGCGGCCGGCCCCGGTAGCCAGGTAAACATTGTCCCAGCCTGGCGCCTTCCCGATAATCGGCAGCCAGTCCGGCGTCACCGGGCGCAGGCAGGCCGTATGCAGCGCCAGCCGCGCCTGCTCCAGCCCCGGAAAAATCCGCACGGCCCTTTGGATGATGGACTGCCGCGCCGATTCGCTGGGTTCCTTGTCGAAACCCTGCCATTCCTCGGTAGTCCCGCACCACACCAGCCCGTCGGGTTTGGCGTACAGCGACCCGCCGCCGCCGGACAGGTCATATCGCAGCCGCTCCCCCGAATACTCCAGCCGCAGCGTCTCCCCTTTTAACGGCTCCACCGGAATGGAAACGTCCAGCCACGTCTCCGCTTGTCGCGACCACGGCCCCGCCGCCAGCGCCAGGCAATCGCAATCAATTCGACCGTCGCCCATCAAGACCCCCGCCGCTCCGCCGCCGCTCACCGCCAAGCCGTGCACCGACCCCGACCGGAACTCCACGCCCAACCGTTCCGCCGCCGTCGCCAACGCCAGGGTGTATTGGTAGCTGTCCACCGCCCCGTTGCCGTTGCATAACAGGCCGCCGACAATTTCCGACGAAACCCCCGGCTCCAACTCCAACGCCTCTTCCCGCGTCAGCAGTTGCGCCGAAAATCCTTCTACTCCCGCCGCAAAAATTCCCCGCGATTCTTCCAACTGCCCCAATTCCTCGGCGTCAAAGGCGACTTTCAACAGCGACACAATCCGCCCTTGGTAGGCCACCCCGGACGCCTCCACCAAGCTGCCGAACTGCTCCAGGTGCATCCGGTAGGACTCCATCGCCAGCGCGCCCAGCGGCCCCGGAATCTGCGCCCCTTCCAACGGGTTCAACCCCCCGGAGGCGAACCCCGACGCCTGGGTTCCGATCCCTTCCCGTTCAATGACCGTGGACTTGACCCCGGCCAACGCCAGGTGGTACGCCACCGAGCAGCCGGCAACCCCACCGCCAACGATTACTACGTCCCTGTTGTCCGCCATATCAGCCTCCTGAATATCCTTGGCTCTTTCCCCAATTCATACCCGTCATTCCGGCGTAGGCCGGAATCCAGAACTCCCTCCCCTATTCGGCAGGACGATTGCAAAGTAGGGGCTCATGGCCGTCCTGTCCGTAACATGGACGTTTGGTTGGTGGCATGGACATTCCTGTCCGTGGCATTGGTATCCACACCTTGCAATCGTCCTGCCCTATTCGGGGGAAGGGTGAAGTGGGGGTAAATCCCGCCGTCAACCCGGCGCGGGCCGGAATCCAGTCCCTTTCCCTTTGACGCCGGAAATTCCGCACGGGGGTGACCCCTAACCCCATTTCCCGTTAAAATACACCAACAACCACTTCCACCAAGAAAGGCCCCAACCATGCCGATTTACGAATACTACTGCCCCAAGTGCAACGTCGAGTTTGAGGCCCTGCGCCCGGCATCCAAGGCCAGCGAACCCGCCGAATGCAAGACCTGCGGCCAACCCGCCGAGCGGCAGTTATCCACCTTTTCCTTCAAGTCCAACACCTTCACCGCCCCCAAGCTCAAGCCGGCCACCAGTCCCCGCCGTAGCTACACCGCCAACGAAAACTCCGAAACCCCGGCCGGCCCCGACAATCCCTAGCCGCCGCTGGCCGCCCGTTGCTGGTTGCAAGCGATGCAGGTGCATTGCGCCCGCAGAAAGGTAAAAGGGTATATCCCGGTGTAGTGAGCGTCGCTCCATAGAAACTGCAAGGCGTAATTCCCCACCTGCATCTGGTCAATGGCCCGCACGTCCGCCGGCACCGAATCCGGGTCCAGGCGCGGCCGGCCGGTCATTTCCTCGACGCAGTTGGCGCACCGGCACCGCAGCCGCAACAGCCGGTGGGGATAAATGCTCCGGTGCCCGTCATCCCAAATAATGATGATGTGGTTCCCGGATATGTCCACTTCCGCCGGCTTGACTATCTCTTCCATACTTAGGAACAATCTCACAAGTCCCTTCCCCCTTGACGGGGGAAGGTTAGGATGGGGGTGAAAATCCTTCCATATTGTACCCGTCATTCCGGCGTAGGCCGGAATCCAGAAATCCCCACCAACACCAACCTCGGCCCCCCGAATAACCGTCATTCCCGCGAAAGCGGGAATCCACATCCCCCGCCCACAACATCGCCCGCCAACACTCCAGGCCGAAACCTACTACCCCCCGGCGGCCCCTGCACCTCGGCCAGCCGCGCCGGACGGGGCATTTCATCCGGGTCCGTCGGTATCTCGATTATGCTCGGCCCATCGGCGTTCAACGCCGCCGTCAGCGCGTCCCCGATGTCCTCCGGGCGGTCAACGTAGAAGCCCGTCCCCCCGAACAACTCGGCGTACTTGTCATAACGCGGGTTGTTGGTGTCCGCCCCCACGTACCGCTCATTGAAGGCATAACGCTGGTACGCCTTCTCCGACCCCCAGCAGCCGTTGTTCATCACCACCGACACCAGTTTCAGCCCGTAACGCACCGCCGTCTCAAATTCTTGAGCGTTGAACAGGAAACCGCCGTCGCCGTTGAAGTTGATAACCGGCCTTTCCGGGGCAGCGAACTTGGCCCCGATGGACGCCGGGAAACTGAAACCCAGTCCACCCAAATCCAGCGCCATAATCAGGCTGCGCGGCTGGTAGTAATTCAGCCGGTCTTGCCCGAAATTCGGCGCCAGCCCCGCGTCCAGGGCGATGATCGCGTCCCGGGGCATGACCTTCCGCAGCTCGGCGTAAACCCGCTGCGGCTTGATGGGGTCGCCTTCCAACCGCCCTTCGTCTTGCAGCCGCCGCTCCCGCCGGGCGTACCAGTCGCCAATCTCCGACACCCAGGACGGGTTGGGCCGCGGCTCCGCCTCCCGCACCTTTTCGATGATGTCCTCCAGCACCGCCTTGGCATCGCCTTCGATACCCACTTCCACCGGGTAGTTGCGCCCGATTTCGTTGGGGTCAATCTCTATCTGCACGATGCGAGCGTCCGCTTGCACGAAACGGTTGTCAAAGAAGGTCGTGGACTGCCCCAGCCGCGTTCCTGCCGCCAGGACAACGTCCGCCTGCCGGATGGCCTCAATCCCTTCCTCCGATCCCAGCCGGCCCAGGTGTCCCAGGTAGTTGGGATGGTCGTTGGGCACCGCGTCCGCCCGCCCGTAGGAAGTGACAATGGCCGCCCCCAGCAGTTCCGCCAGCCGGCCAACCTCTTCGTGGGCCATGCTCCACTCGATGCCGCCCCCGGCCAGAATCACCGGCCGTTGCGCCGAAAGCAGCGTCGCCGCCGCCTTGTCCACCAGGTTGCGGTCGCCCCGCGCCCGGGTCTGCCCCGTCCGGTAGGCGTCCGGCGGCAGCAGGTCAACGTCAATTTCCGCCCCTGGCAGCAAGTCCCGGGGAATGTCTATCAACACCGGCCCCATCTTTCCCGACGTCGCCACCCGGAAGGCTTGCCGCAGCGCATCCGGCAGTCTTTCTATCTTGTTGATGGGAAAGCTGGCCTTGGTGATGGGCCGGAACAGCGAAACCTGGTCAAATTCCTGGGTGGAGTCCCGGTACTGATGGTCCCGCGATGCCGACGGAGCCAGCACCACCACCGGCGAATGGGCCACGTAGGCCGACGCAATCCCGTAGGTCAGGTTCAGCACCCCCGGCCCGTTGGTCGCCAGGCAAACCGACGGCGCCCCGGCGATGCGGCTGAAACCGTCGGCCATCAGCGCCGCCCCCTGCTCGTGCCGCACCCCGACAAACTCGATGTCCGTCCGGTCATAAAGGGGGTCTAAAATGTCTAGGAACGACGACCCCACAATCCCGAAAATCTTGGTTACGCCTTCCTGCCTCAGCAGCTCAATCACCGCTTCCCCGGCGTTCATCCGTTGCGCCACCGTCCAACCTCCCTTGACAAGACTGGAAGAAAACTCTCCGCAGTTTAACACACCGCCCCAAGTCAAAAATCCTTGACACCATGCTAACCCCCCGGCAAAATTTCCGGCACATTCCGCCCAAGGAGAAATGAAATGCCCATCAACCTGGAACGCATCGGTCACTGCGCCGTCCGAGTCCGCGACGTTGAACGCTCCAAGAAGTTTTACACCGAAGTCTTGGGATTCCAGTTCATGGAACAAGACCCCGACCACGGCGGTTGTTTCATGTCCCTGCCCGGCGACGGCCACACCATAGACGTTTCCCCGGTGGACGACCCGAACACCGCCCACGGCCCGGTGCAGACCAGCGGCGGCGTTGGTGTCATCCACATCGCCTTCAAGGTAGGTTCCTACCAGGCCCTCAAAGACGCCTACGAAACCCTCATTGAAAACGGCGTCGAGGTAGCCCGTATGATGGACCACGTAAGCCAGCGCAGCATCTACTTCACCGACCCGGACGGCAACGGCCTGGAAATCTACTACGAATACCCCACCGCCCGCGAACTGTTCCTCAACGGCCGCGGCGACGAAGACCTCCCCTTCTCCTTCGACGACCCCCTCCCCGCCTGGTCCGGCGTCCAAACCTGACAAAGCGAGAGGCAACACCCTTGTTGCGAAACGGCCCGTTCGTAAGGCATTACTACAGCCCGGTGATTCGTGGCATCATGGCGGAAAATGGTATCCTGCCAGCAGGCAGACCCTCGTACCAAATTCCGTCTGGTGCCACGTTCCACCAAGTATTGAGATATACGGACTGGTATATTGCTGGTACGGGCGACCAGCAACCGGATTATCGTTACCAACGCTACGAAGAAGCCATCAGGATGAGGCGGGCCATCCGCCCACAACGACCGGTAGCTCACGTAGATATTGGTTGTGGGCCGGGGCTTTTTTCGTGGGTATTCCTGGACTGGGCGATTACGCTCGGAATCCGGTTGGAAGGCATTGACTTGTACGGGTGGGATCACTCCCCAGAAATGGTGCGCTTGGCGGAAATGGTTAGAGACAGGCTCGCCGGGTACATTCCGAATTACCCTAACCTCCAATACTTTTCCAATCTTGAAGAGCTGCTGAACCAGATAACGGAGAACCAAAGAGACGGCGTTGATTACACCGTTACATTTGGTCATGTCCTAGTCCAAGCGCATTCCGATGAAAACATACGTGATTTCACAGAAATCATTTCCCGATTGGTGCTGGGTGCGCGAGTGGACTGCGCTTTGATAGCCGTCCACGCCCTAAGCGGAGAACGCTCCGGTGAATTCCAGAACGGTTGGAGTTTATTGACAGAAAGTTTGAACCAAACCGGAATAATCGCAAACCAGTTGGATGCCGGGGGTAGCTTGATACGTCGCCCCGGAGCTAGATTCGCTCGTCTAAACCCGGTGGCGTAGGTGCGCTGTTACATTGGTGACACGGGACAAATGCGAAGGCAACATCTCAAGGTGTAAACTGGAAGGAAACGGGAGGTGGTTACACAATGTCAACTCAACTATCCTTCCTCGATACCGATTCCCCAGAAACAGACGCTGGCTTAGTCATTCCACGCCACCTGAACCACGCGGTCAGCGGCTTGCCGGGCTTGCAGGAAGTCCCCGGTGTCCCGGGCCTCGTCATAGTCGAGCATTTTTTGTCGCCGGAGGAACAAGACCACTGCATCCGGCAGGTTGACGCCGCTCAAGACGAATGGCGCAACGACCTCAGCCGCCGGGTTCAGCATTACGGTTGGCGTTACGACTATAAGGCCCGCTCCATAACCCCGGATATGCACATCGGCGCGTTACCGGATTGGCTCTCCCAGTTGGCCCACAAGCTGTATGACGAGACCAGTCTTTTCGACCGGGTTCCCGAGCAGGTCATCGTCAACGAGTATTTGCCGGGTCAGGGCATCGCGACTCACATAGACCATCCCGGTTTCGGGCCAACCGTCTGTACTATATCCCTGCTGGATGATTGGGAGATGGATTTTTCCGAGCATTGGCAGGACAAAACCCCTGCCCTCTTGCAGCGCGGTTCCTGTGTCTTGCTAACCGGCGATTCCAGGTCTGTTTGGCAGCACGGCATCGCACCCCGCAAAACCGAATTGGTGGAGAATGGCCGCCGGAACCGCCATCGCCGCCTGTCCTTAACCTTCAGGACAGTCCTTAACCGTGACGGTGTGAATCAATAGCGCGCAACGCCCCTGCATCCGGCGTCTAGATTTCCGTCATCAACCTGGCCAACCCATTCTGCGCCATCTTCCTCCGGCAACTCCCCAAAGTTCTTCCAGAAACCCTTGATGATGGCCTGAAGTTCGTCAAATTCCAGGTCAGGCGTGTCAGGGGTAGCCAATATGCCCATGAGCGAGCGTCGGGAACGCTTATCCGCCACCGGCTGCGACACCCCCGTCACCTTGCCGCACGGTTCCCCCCGCCTCGTGATAATGACCTCCTCCCCGGCCTCCAATTCTCGGAGTATCCGGCTGGCATGGGCCTTGAACTGGCTGATGGTGTAAGTAGTGGTCATTTCCGGCGCCTTTCCATAAGTTGAGCATTCCAACCGCAGCGTCTCCATTTTGCGGGTTTGGGTTTGGCGAATCAACCTTCTCGACGTTTTGGCAATATGAAAGCCGCACGTTAATCTATGAAACATTGCAAGGCTTGATTAAAGTGACCCAGGTATGTTAAATCCATTCCGCAACACAAGGAGAATTCGCTAACCGATTGGTGACCGGTTTTGCGCCCCAGAGGGAAATTATGGCGGCGCCAGGCTTCGGCAAATTTTTGACCCAATAATAAACTGTCCACCACTTTCTATCCCGCCAGGAGAAGCTGCCCTTGGCCTTTGAAACCGACTCCCTCCGCCGCGCCGCCCTGGTCTTGGTCGCTGTCGGACTCGCCTGGAACCTGGTCGAGGCCGTAGTCGCCCTGTGGGCCGGACTCCAGGCCGGCAGCGTCGCCATGCTGGCCTTCGGGTTCGACAGCGTTGTCGAACTAACGGCCGGCGGCGTCTTGGTCTGGCGGCTGCGGACCCGCCTCGACGAAGAATCGGCCGAGTCCACCGAGCGACACGCCCGGCGGTTGGTGGGCCTGACCTTCTTCCTGCTGACGGCCTATGTTCTCCTCCACTCCGCCGCCAACCTGCTGGGCTGGTTCCCCGAGCCCCGGCCCAGCGTCGCCGGCATCGTCATCGTCGTCGCCAGCGCCTTGGTCATGGCCGTCCTTTACGTCGCCAAGATGCGCATTGCCACCCGGATGCAATCCCGTTCCCTGCGCGCCGAAGCTATGGAGACGCTGTTTTGCGACCTCCAGGACTTGTCCATCCTGGTGGCCCTCGTCCTCAACACCCTGTTGGCCTGGTGGTGGGCCGACCCCGTCGCCGCCCTGCTGTTGACCCCTTTCTTCATCAAGGAAGGGCTGGAAAATTTCTCCGGTCACGACCACGACGAGGAGGACGAAGAACGTCTATACCGGGTCTGTTTCTGTCCCCCTTGCCTCTACGGGGTGGTCAACTGCCGCGCCGCTTGCTGCCGTACCTGACCTCCCGGGCGCCGTAGTCCCGGTTCCTTCCCTTTTGTACGGCCCACCTTTCCCCGCAAGAACCTGTAATAACCGAAACGCCTTCAATCCGCCCGTCACAACCGCTTGACAACCCCGTTCTATTGCCTATAATAACCCCGAATCCTAATTGGTCAGACCACTTTACGGACTAAAACCTAACCCATGACGCCCGACCGTCTTCCCAACATCCAACGCCGCCGCTTGCACGAAGACATCGTGCAGCTTTTCCATTCCCTCATCCGCCAGGGCCGGCTCAAGCACGGCGACCGTCTCCCTGCCGAGCGCAGCCTCGCCGAACAGTTCAAGGTCAGCCGCTCCTCCGTCCGCGAGGCCATCCGCTCCCTCGAACTCCAGGGCCTGGTCGTCAGCAAGCGTGGCTCCGGCACCTTCATCAACACCGACAACCTCGATTCCGTCTTGGCCCTCATCGCCGCCAACCTCAACGCCAACTCCGACAACCTCCCCGACGTTTTCGAGATGCGGCACCTGCTGGAACCACCCATCGCCGCCCTGGCCGCTCAGCGCGCCACCGACGAAGACGTTGCCAACTTGCGCCGTATCCTCCACCAGCAGCGCGCCCAGATTGACGCCGGCGAAACCGGCGTCGAATCCGACACCGCCTTTCACTTCGCCTTGGCCTCTGCCACCCACAACGCCGCCCTTATCAAGGTGGTCAGCGCCGTCGAAGACATCCTCCAGCTTTCCCGGGGCCGCTCCCTCCAGGAACCCGGCCGGCCCCAGCGTTCCCTGGCCTCCCACTGGGAAATCCTGGAAACCATTGAAGCCCGTAACCCCGACCTGGCCCAACAAGCTATGGAACATCACCTGTCCACCGTCGAACCCGGCATCGTCGCCGGCCACGACCACGAACATCCCGGCCAAGCCGATGACCGACAGCCCGTAGCCGCCGGCCCGATTCCCGTCCCGCCGTCGGCAGACGATTAAAGACCCTTTCCCTTGCGATAACCCCGCCGGGTTGGGGCCATATCCACCCCGACGAACACCGGAAAATTGACGCCAAAATTTACGGAGGAGGAACCATTATGAGCACAGTAGCCGTGGAGGTGGTGTATCGCGGCATCTTCCAAAAGACCCTCGCCCGCAACATCGTCCGCTCCATCGTCTTTGCCGCCCGCAAGGAAGGCAAAATCGGCACCGCCTTCGGTCGTTACGGCGACTCTCCCGAACGCAACGGCATCCCCGCCAAGCAGTTCGCCATCGTCGCCGACACCCCCGAAGAACTGGAAGAAAACCTGGCCGTTTACGAAGCCCACGACGTGGACGTAACCATCAACGTGGACGATACCATGTGCAAGGGCGTCGAATCCTGGGCCTGGTACGGCCTCCAACCCATCAACGCCCTGACCAAGCCCAACGGCACCCTCATCGTAACCTCCCGCCAGAACGCCGACGCCTTGATTGAGGACATCCACCAGCGGGGCGAGCCTTACAACCTTTCCATCCTTCCCGCCGTCCCCAGTTTCTCCGGCCTTTGGGTTTACAAGGACGACCATACCGATGTCCGCGTCCTGGGAACTCTCTGCAAGGTCTGCCCCCAGTTGGTTTCCCTGGAGTCCATGTGCGAAGCCATCAAGGACCAGGGTTGGAGCGACCTGAAAGTAACCTCAGCCCAGCGGGCCTTTGAGCGCGCCACCCAGCGCCCGGTGGAACCCGGCGAGGGCAATGACGACACCCCCTTCAGTTTTGAACTCCCCGGCTGGAAAACGATGGAAGAGGGTCTGGTAATCCGGGGTGTCGAACAGGGCGGCGGTTTCCGCGGCGGACAGGAAGGCTTTCAGCCCGCCCGGAACGAAGTATTCAAGAAGTACAGCACCCGCTCCATGCGCCCGGTGGTCAACTTCGACACCTGCATCAAGTGTACCCTCTGCTGGCTCCAGTGCCCCGACACCTGCTTTGACGTGACCCCCGACGGCCTTTTCGATGCCAACATGGAAGCCTGTTGCGGATGCGGCGTCTGCGAAGCCGTCTGCCCCGTCCCCGAGTGCGTTACCATGATTAACGAAGCCGAGTTCAACGACAACAGCAGCCAATGGGAAGCCTGGCAAGAGGACAAGGAAAAGTACCACGGCTGGATGACCAAACTCATTGATCAGCAAAAGTTGGTTGACCGCACCCACGGTTTCCACCACGTCGGCCAGTACGCTGAGGAAGGCGTCCAAACAGCCGACGACTAAACCAGTAAAACCCGAGTACCGAATCTAAACCCCCTCCCCCTCGAAGGGGGAGGGTTGGGGAGGGGGTGAAACCCGTCCCTTCAACCGTCATTCCGGCGAAGGCCAGAATCCAGAAATCCTAGCAACCAAGGACGTTCACAAGAAAAATCCCTTTCCCCTACCAACCAACCGTCATTCCCGCGAAAGCGGGAATCCAAGTCCCGCGTAAGGAGGACTAAATGACCACCGCCCAAGCCGAAATGTACCAGGTCGAAAAAGAGGAGCTGATTTCCGGCTCCGAAGCCATCGCCATCGCCTGCGCCTTGGCCGACGTTGACGTTATCACCGCCTACCCCATCCGTCCCTACGACACCGTGATGCAGTACGTCTCCAAGCTCAAGGCCGACGGCGCTTTCGACTGCGACTTCATCGTCGCCGAATCCGAACACTCCCAGTTTGAAATCGTCAAGCACGCCTCCGCCGTCGGCGCCCGCACCTTCTGCGGCTCTTCCGGCGTGGGCTGGTTCTACGCCTTCGAGGCCATCACCGTCACCGCCGGCCTTCGCCTCCCCGTCGTCGCTATGGTTGGCAACCGCGCCTTGGACGACCCCGGCGCCTTCGGTGTTGAACATAACGACGCTATGGCCGTCCGCGACCTCGGTTGGATGCTCTACTGGGTAGCCACCGCCCAGGAAGCCCTGGACATCGCCCTGCTGGCCTGGCGCGTCGCCGAAGACCCCCGGGTCTTTCTCCCCTTCGCCGTCAGTTGCGACGGTTCCTTCCTCACCCACTCCCAGGCCATCGTCAACGTCCCCACCTACAACCAGGTTCAGCAGTTCCTCCCCAACTACGACCGGGGGCGCTTGTTGCTCCACCCCGACAATCCCATCACCGTGGCCCCCCAGGTCAACGAAGACTGGCTCATGGAAATCCGCCGCCAGACCGACGACGCCATGCGCCGCACCCAAGCCGTCATCAAGGAAACCTACGAAGAGTTTAAGCAGGTCTTTGGCCGCGGCGACCCCAGCCCCTTCATCGAAGAATACATGACCGAGGACGCCGACATTGTTCTTGTCGGCATGGGAACCCTGGCCATGCCCGTCCGGGTGGCCGTCCGCCGCCTCCGCGAGCAGGGCGTCAAGGTGGGATTCCTCCGGGTCAAGTTCTTCCGCCCCTTCGCCACCGAGGAAATCCAGGAAGCCCTGGGCAACTGCAAGGCCGTCGGCGTCATTGACCGCGACTACTCCTACGGCTCCCCGTCCTACGGCGGCGTCCTCTTCAACGAACTCCGCGCCGCCATGTACCCGGCGGACAACCATCCGTTGATGCTCAACTTCGTCGCCGGCCTTGGCGGGCGGGAAGTCCTGGTCCGCGACGTTAACGAGATTGTTGACACCATCCAAAAAGCCGTTGATACTGGCAAAATCGAACAGGAAACCACCTGGGTAGCCGTAAGGGAGTAAAGCGAGCGTAACAACCCTACCAAAAATCCCTTCCCCCTTGACGGGGGAAGGTTAGGATGGGGGTGAAATCCCTGCAAATCTGACTCCCGTCAATCCAATCCCGTAGGGGCAACCACAAGGGTTGCCCTCCACCCGGCGTAACCCGTCATTCCCGATTTAGCCGGAATCCAGAAACCAACAACGGAGGAGAAAAACCATGACCACCGTGCAAGACCTCCCCCAGATTCGGGGCGTCAAGAACATCCCCATCCAGGAAGGCTACACCTCCGGCCACCGCACCTGCCAGGGCTGCGAGTCCGCCCTGGTCATGCGCCTCATGATTAAGGCCGCCGGCCCCCGCACCATCGTCGTCGGCAGCACCGGCTGTATGTACGTCGCCAACACCACCTACTACAGCACCCCCTGGGTCGTGCCTTGGATGCACACCCAACTCGGTTCCTCCGGTTCCGCCGCCACCGGCACCGCCGCCGGCCTGGCCTCCCAGATGCGCAAGGGCAAGATGAAGGACGAACCCATCAACGTCATCGCCTTCTGCGGCGACGGCGGCGGCGTGGACATGGGCCTTTCCGCCATCTCCGCCGCCCTCCAGCACGACGAGTACAACCTGCTCATCCTCTGCTACGACAACGAGTCCTACGCCAACACCGACATCCAGGTTTCCGGTTCATCCCCCTGGGGCGCCAACTCCACCTTCAGCCCCCCGGGCAAGAAGCACCGCATAATGAACAACCGCTGGAAGAAGAACACCGCCCCCATGCTGGCTACCGGCCACCCCGATTGCCGGTACGTCGCCACCGCCTGCGGTTCCTACGGCCTGGACTTCACCAACAAGATTCGCCGCGCCCTGACCATCGGCGGCCCCACCTTCATCCACAGCATTGACCCCTGCCCCAAGGGTTGGGACTACGACCCCAAGTATTCCCACGAACTGGGAATGTTGGCCGTCGAAACCGGCATCTGGGTGCAGTACGAAATCGTGGACGGCGAGCTGATCCTCAACGGCCCCTCCAAGGCCATTGCCAACGGCATCCGCCAGCGCAAGCCCGTCCAGGACTACCTCATGCGCCAGGGCCGCTTTGCCCACCTGAACGAAGAAGACCTCAAAATGTTCCAGGACAAGATTGACCAGTCCTGGGAAGAATGGTGGATCCCCGGCATAGTCCCCTTCGCCCCCGAAGGCCAAGCCTAGCGACCAACACCCGACTCCCTCTCAATTCAGGGAGCAAGCAAAAAAATCCCCTCCCCCTCGATGGATGGGGGAGGGTTAGAGGCTGCCCTGAGCGCAGCCGAAGGGGTGGGGGTGACCCCACAAAGATGCATCGTCATTCCGGCGAAGGCCGGAATCCAGAAATCCCCCACCCCCAAGACCGTTCCCTTTCGCCAAAATTCCTCAATTCTCAACCAGGAACGTAGGGGCGCACAACCGTGCGCCCCTACATTGTCATATCAACCCCCATGGCCAACGAATCTTGGAGAAGTCCGATGACCGAAACCAATTCCGCCAATAACTCCGATAAATTATGGCGCGACCAAGTAGCCCAATTCCCTTCGGATGAGCAGGTACAGGTTCTAATCGGGTTGCTCCGCACCCCGGAGTTGCGGGAGATAGCAGCCGGGGCAATAACCGATACCATCGCCGCCTGCCAGGCCGGCAATTTCCTGGAAGTTGCCGAAGCCGCCAACGGTTGGATTGCCACCGCCGAAGAGACCGTCGCCTCCCGCCGGAAACTCCGCCATATCCTCAACGCCAGGGAAAGTTTGGCCAACAATTCCTGACCCATGCCGGAGGAACCAGCGCCATACTTCCCCCTATCGGCCAACTCCGCCCCCTACCCATGCCGCAATGAAAACCCCACCGGCGAGGAATCCCCAACTTGCAAGCCGTTGTTCCCCGTCAACACCCGCAGCCGTCGCAACTGGCTGTTGGATTCTATGGTGAAAGGGCGGGGCGCTTCCTCAACCAACTGCTCAAGGATAGGGATGGTCTCCTCTACGCTTTCGACGGCCTCGCGCACGTCCCGCAACCGACGTTGATTCTCATAGAAATTCTCGTGGCCCTTGTAGTAAGCGTTGGACAAGGCCATAGCCAGTTGCGCCCCATGCTCCGGGTACTCTGCGGCCAAGTGGTTTCCAAGGCTTTGCAATTGCCGATTGGACTTGTTGCCCCAACCTCGCCGTTCCCCGATAATTTTCAGGAACTGGACCGCCGCGCCCCAAGCCTTCTCTCCGGCTTGGAGCCGGTCGCCCGAATCCAGTTCACGCCTGGCTTGTTTGATGAGCCGCTCCCCCATCGCCCGGCGCGCCTCCGGCGATTGACTCTCCGCCGGGTCGGGCAAGGACGGAAAAGTTTCTCGCTCCATCATAGCCTCCCAGAGTCTTGCCGCCTGCATTATACCGTCTCCCTTGTCAAAAAACCCCCGGCACCGGCCCGACCGAATTTGAACCCCGTTAACCCTCGTCCATATCTAGGCGTGGACAAATCCCATCTTCACAGTTCCTATCTCTTTCATCCAAGACTCCAAATCTGCTTGAACTGCTAGCTGTCCCCCAACCCTTGCCATTACCCCGCCCCGGAGTAGATTAACCTCGCGCCCCTTCCCCTCTTGACGGGGGAAGGTTAGGATGGGCATGAATCTTGCAGAATACGTGAAGGTGGTGAAAGACTTTCCATGAATATAAGGAACACATGACAAAGAAACGGAAAGACCAGATATGGCTAGGAATACTTGGCATAGTGATAGTGGTTGGTTGTCTCTATGACATCACCTTCATCCTCACAATCATAATCATATCCATGCTCATATTCGTACTCGCGTTCATATTTTTCGCACTCGGACGATGAAGGTCTTAGCGTGTACACCGGAGACTGGAGGAAGAGTGGTTTGGCATGAATGGGGAAAACTCGGCGAGGCTATAATGGGCGTTGCAACTGGTGCAAAGCTGGTGAAGGTTAGGCTGGGGGCGAAAACTCCGTTTTAAGGCGGCCTCCAACCAAAACCCCGGGGCGTGCCCGTTGGTGGCCCCTTCCCAGCTATGTCGCAACACCACCCACGTAACTGTCCAGAGCCGTCTTGTGTCTTTCCAAAGCCGCTAATCCGGCTTTCCCAGCGTTGCGAGAAACAAGCTGCTCTACCCAGCGGAGGAGACTGGCCCCGTTGTGGGCATGGTCATCCTTCCACCACTGGCTGGTAACGAAGAACCGACCACCGTAAACTTTCGCCCCATATCTGCCATGCCCGTTGATGATTCTGTCGTCTTCCACGCGCCTGATAAGCGAAAATCCTCCTGTATTCAGGCCCAACCTCCTTTGGCAATAATCCCTGTCAAGTAGATTGACCAATTCCTCCTCCCCCAAAAGGTCGGGATAGTCCGCAAGCAGCGTTTGCATCAGGTCACGAACCAGCGGTTGCAGTTGTTTCGACTCGGAACCCAATCTCTCCCGCGTAGGTTTGTGCAGCCGTTCATTCCTGCCGCCACCGATGGAAGCGGGCGTTTCCTTGATGACCTCGGACTGTGCCGGGCTAACCTGGTCCCAGTTTTCTCCCTCAACCAAGCCGCCCAACTCCAACAACTTCACCGACCGCACGAACAACTCCGAAGTGTCCGCTACGCTGCTGGCCGCTTGCAGGGTGGGGCCCAGTGCCTGCTCCGCAAAATCCCGGTTAGTCAGCAGACGCCACTCCACATCGGGATATTCGCCTTGCAGTGCGTCAAAGCATTCTTCCAACGGCTGTTGAACCGCACGATGCACCTTTGGCGACAAGAAGTAGATGGTCTGCTTGGTTCCTTCCGGCTGGTACGCTTGGAGAATCAGGTAAGTACGCAGCATTTTCTTGAGAACCCGCTTGACGGCTCCCCCTGTGTAGCTGAGGCCCGCCTCGTGAAATGCAACGTCCATAGCGTGAACGGCGCCGTCCTGTCCTACACCTAAAACGTCTATCTCGGCTTGTCTGAGGAACTGCCGGCAATCTTTCGTGCCTTTTAACACGCTGTCGTCCGGGTCGAACTTCGTCCGCATGGCGGAAAACAGCGTTTCCAGTTCATCGTCGGTCTGATACTTGACCCAATGCTCCGATGCCTTCCAATTTGCCTGCACCAGCCAGCACTTTTGCACGTGGCGCAGGTAGGAATACCCCAGGGACTCGCCCATTTCTATCTTCATTCCGCGTCTCCGCTATCGGTTTGGTGTATCTTATCATCGTTAGGAAATACTTGGCTGTGACCAACCCCAACCCTTGCCATTCCCCCGGCCCCGGAGTAGATTAACCCCGAACCACAAGCCCCTACCCCAGCGTCAGTTCAAGGCGCGTGGGGTAGGGTTGCCCAAATCCCCGCCAAGGAGTAAACCATGAGCGACGCCCCCATATCCCTCCGCGACTACGAAGCCCGCGCCAAACTTACCCTTCCCCATAACCATTGGGAATTTATCGAAGCCGGCGCTATGGACGAGTCCACTACCCGCCGCAACACTTCCGCCTTCGAAGCCCTCAAGCTCCGTCCCCGATTCCTCCGCGAAATCGAAAACCGCAGCCTCAAAACCACCGTCCTGGGAACCGAAATCAGTATGCCCGTCATGGTCTCCCCCGCCGGCGGACATAAGCTGGCCCACCCCGACGGCGAACTGGCCACCGCCCGCGGCGCCGGTATGTCCGACACCCTGATGATGCTCAGCACCTCTACCCATTTTCCCATGGAGCAGGTGGCCGAGGCCGGCTCCGGCCCCAAGTGGTTCCAGCTTTACCATCGCGGCTACCACATCACCGAAATGTTGGTTCACCGGGCCGAGGAAGCCGGTTTCCGCGCCATCGTCCTGACCGTGGACACGCCCGTTCCCAGCCCCAAGGAGCGCGACGTTCACAACCACTACGAAAATCCCTACCCCCTGGGGAACTTCATGGCTACCGAACACCTGATGGCCATGAGCGGCACCGACGAAGCCCCCAACTGGCAGCCGGCCCAGGTGCCGCCCCTGACCTGGCGCGAACTGGAATGGCTGCGCGGCCTGACCTCCCTGCCCCTGGTGTTGAAGGGCATCCGCACCGCCGAAGACGCCCACATGGCCGTGGAAAACGGCGTCAACGGCATCCTGGTTTCCACCCACGGCGGGCGCCAGATTGACCAGACCCTGGGCGCCGTCGAAATGCTCCCCGAAGTCGTCGAAGCCGCCCGAGGCCAGGCCGAGGTCTTTCTCGACTCCGGCATCCGCCGCGGCAGCGACGTGCTAAAGGCCCTGGCCCTGGGCGCCCGCGCCGTCGCCGTGGGACGCCCCCTCTACTGGGGTCTGGCCGTCAACGGCGCCGAAGGCGTCCACGGAATGTTGGAAGTCCTGCGCCGCGAACTGGACCACGACATGGGCGCCTGCGGCCAAACCGACGTTCAGGAATTGGAGCCGGGCCTGATTCACGTCCCCTATGGCTGGGGCACCACCGGCGCCCACAACATCCCCTGACCAAACACCACCACGGAGAAACCCCAGCCACAAAAAAACCCCTCCCCCTATCCAGGGGGAGGGGGCCTTGCACCAAAAGTCCTGATTTCGACGTGGGCATACGTTTCCTACCCATCCAATGATGCTATGTTGGACAAAAATATGGATAATCCACCGCAATTTTCCCCTTTACGTCGCTCGTGACGACTTTTGGTGCAAGGCCGGGGGAGGGCCAGGGTGGGGGTGAAGGAACATTCCCGCCCTCTACCGTCATTCCGGCGAAAGCCGGAATCCAGAAACCCTTACCCCTCTGCCCACCGCATAAAAAAAGCAAGTGGGGAGGTGATATTCAAGAATCCCTGCTGGCAGTCGGAACCATAACTGATTTATACTTGGACAAAATGGTTTATAATTCCCCAATCAAGACACGCTGGAGAGGTTTTGGTTAGAAAGTTCATAATCAATCGGCTCGGACAAAAGTCAAAGGACGAGGAACTAGAACGCCCCAGGATTTATGTCAGGAAAAACGGCTCTCGGTACGTGAATCCAGACGAACTACTTCGCAGCAAAAGGGGACGGGAAGTTATTGAGAGAATGAAAAAAACACGCCGTGGCCGAAGGAGACCGTCAGGAAATACCAGAAGGATTACGGGGTAATTGACTTTAAGCCTTTTGTTGCTCCCCGCAGTCGGTGGGTATTGGTTTCTAAGTCATTGCAACTACACCCGATTCCGAGTGGTCAGAGATTCGGGCTACCATGTGTTGTTCCGGTCCGCCGTGGCCGGTATTGTCCTTTACTTCATCGCCCGCGCAATTACCCTTTTCTTGGAAGCCCGTTGGCTGTATCTTCCCGGCCTCTGGAACTCGCATTTTCCCGCCCCCTTCTCCCTCGAAGTGATGTTGAGCCTGTTGTTGGCTCTCTTTTTGCCCATGCTGTTCAATGTTTTGTACAGTGAGGAGCGTGGAGCCGAAAAGACGGCGCGGGATTTTGGAGACCATACGGAACTGCTAATTGCCGAATCCATCAAAGGACAAGTGCCGGTCGAGATTTCTCTTCGCAACCGAAAGGTCTATATCGGCCTTGCAATCGAGAGCGGCATCGGCGCCAGCGCTGATTCCGACATAAAGGTGATTCCCATTTACAGTGGTTACCGCGACGAAGAAACGCTAGACCTCCATATAGTGACGGATTACCTGCCCATCATTTGGGAATATGCGGAAGAGAATGAAGACGGCGAAGCAGGAGGGGATGGAGAAAGTTGGAGTTCAGAGGAATTTAGGGTAGTCATACCGCTCACAGAAATAGTGTCCGCAAGGCTGTTTGATGAAGAAGTCTATGACAGGTTCCAGGGAGTGGACGATGACGTTGACCTTTGCTGATTGTTGGCGCAAAGCCAGATGCGAAGCTGGCAAATGCTCCCCATATCTCCGTAAGTGAAGCCCCGGACTGACCCTAATTGCAGGCACTCCCGCGCAGGTGTTCAATGACACCTAACCCCTAGAGGCTTAGCAAACCGTGCCCTCAAATCATCCAAACCTCCTCCCCCTAGAATGGGCCGGGGTGAGCATACGCCCAACCGTTATTCCGGCGAAAGCCGGAATCCAGAAATCCCAAGCACTAAACAGCGCCCACGACACCCGAAAGTCCTCCCCCCTAACCGCCCCCAACCCCCGCCTCCTCCCCGTCCGTTGCAATCTCCGCCATAAACTCCCGCACCAGTCGGTTGAACTCCGCCGGTTGCTCATAGTGCGTTGAATGCGCCGCCCCAGGCGCCACTTCCAGCCGCGAATTGGGAATCAACCGCTGCGCCGCCTCCATCACGTGAACGGGAAAAATCAAGTCCTCTTCCCCCACCACCAGCAGCGTCGGCACGGTGAACCCCGCCAGGTCCGCCGCCTGCGGCCCCGCCGGGTCTCGGAACAACGGCGAAACCACGCTGACCGGCATCTCCGGGTTCAGCAGCCCAATCTGCCGGAAAAGCACCACCCGATTGACGTGGACTTCCCGGAACCCCGCCGACAACGCCCGCCCCAACGGGTCCTCCGGCGGATGAACGTCCCGCAACAAGTCCACCACCGACGGGTCTCCAATCCCGCCCGTGGTGTCCCCCAGCACCAGCCCCGAAACCCGCTCCGGGTAGCGCATCGCAAACCCCAGGTTGGTTATCCCGCCCATAGACTGCGACACCAGGAACGCCTTTTCCACGTCCAGGTAGTCCAGCAACCCCTTCAAGTCCTCCACAAAAGCCTTTGGCCCCGGCCCGCCCGCGACGTCCGCCGTCAGCCCCCAACCCCGGTGGTCAAAAACGATGCAGCGGTACTCATCCTGGAACGCCGCCACCTGCTGGAACCAACTGAAATGATTGCCGCCCCTGCCGTGGGCGAACACCATCGCCGGCCCCTCGCCGTAGGTTTCGTAGTACATTTCTATCCCGTTAACCGCCGCTTTCGGCATACTCGCCTCCTAAAAACCCTGTCCAACCCGCCCCCAAGCAGGCTAACAACTTTGGAATGGTGGTTATTTTCCGTTCGCCCTGAGCTTGTCGAAGGGCCGTCCCTTTATGGTTCGACGAACTCGCCAAGAACAAACTCCCGGTTTAACCAGCAGTCCCCGGATGGTGGACTGCTAACACCAGGGCAAATTCCGCATTTCCTCGAAACACGCCTCCGAAATCCGCCGCCGGCTCATCCCGTACCGCGCCCGCGCCACCGTACCCACGACTTGACGCCGCCCCGTCCTTAGCCGCGCCGCCGCTGCCAAAGCCCAAAACAGCATCGCCGCCAAAATCCCGCCGGAAAACGCCGCCAACCCGTAGCTGAACCACGGCGAAACCTCCACCAAGCTACCCATCCCCAACCTACACCGGCCAACCTTCCCGTCGGTAGGCCATCTCCCAGAACATGAACTCATACCGGCTGCTGGTCAGAAACGCCTCCCGCATTGCCGCCCTTTCCTCATCGCTCGCCTTTTCCGCCATCCGGTCAACGAACCCCCGCCAGGCCGCCACGCTGTCCTCCAGCAGCCCGGCCACGTAAAACGCCGTCCACTTGGAATAAAGCGGATGCTCCGACGCCCCCACTCGTTCCCGCAGCAGGTGGTAAGTCCAGGGACACGGCAGCAGCGCCGCCGCCGTTGGCCCCAACCCTTGCAGCGCCGCAACCGTCATCATGTGGTTGACATAACCCGTATTGGTGGGCGACCGCCCCGCTAAGGCCACGTCCTCCGCCGTCACCCCCGCCTCCGCCATCAACTGGTGGTGCAGCGGACGCTCCACCGGCGTCAACACCCGACGGGAAAGCTCTTCCAGCGTCCCGGAGTCCGGCGCTTTCGCCAACGCCAAAGCCACCGCCCGCGCAAACCCTTCCAGGTACTGGAAATCTTGCGTCAAGTAGTACCGGAATGTTTCGATGGGCAGCGTACCCGCCTTGATTTCCTGCAAAAAGGGATGCTCAAAGATGCGGTTCCAAATAGGTTCCGCCTCCGCCCGCAATTCCTCGCTGAAACTGGTCATACATTCCCTACACTTTTAACCGTCATACCCGCAACCCCCAACGGTAATTCCTGTACGCCCAACCATCATTCCCGTACCCCCAACTGTCATCCCCGCAACCCCCGACCGTCATTCCCGCGAAAGCGGGAATCCACATCCCCGCCTTTCCATGTCATTCTGAGCGCAGCGAAGAATCTCAAATCCTTGCCTGAAACCAATGCCGCCTTCCCCTCAACCGTCATTCCGGCGAAAGCCGGAATCCAGGAATCTTCCCGAGATGCCACGTTCCCGGGATTGGGACTTCTGCAATCCCGCTTTTGCGGGAATGAAAAAACAGACCCTCGGATACTGCCATCCTCAATTTGACGACACCCTTCAAGTCAACGGGCTGGGAACCGTCACCCGCGCCTCCCCGGCGGCCACCCTTTCCCCCCGCTGGTTTTCCACCCAGACCTCCACCGTAAACGTGGCTCGTTCCTCCCCCCGTCCGTTGTCGGCCTTGCCGCGGTGGACTTGCCCCACCATGCCGGCGGCGGTTACGGTATCCCCGGCGTACACCGGCTTGAGAAAGGTAACTCCCAACTCCCCGCCTTGCCGGAAGTCCGCCCCGAAGTGCCGCGCCAGCAACTCATGGATGTAGGCGAAGGACATCTGCCCCGACGCCACCGGACTCGCCAACCCCATGCTGCGGGCCTTGTCCGAGTCCGTGTGAATGTTCACCGGCCCCGCCAGCGCATCCCCGGAGCCGGCTGCCATTCCCGCCACCGCCTCGAAACGGTCCATGTCCTCTTGGGTAACCCGCTTGGGTTCCCCCGCCAGCCGTTGTTCCCCGGATTGTATCAAGCCGCATCCCCCTGCAACCCGCCGACCAGGAAAGCGTGTTCGCTTCGCACGATTTCCCGCCCGTCTTCGTCAATCGCCAGTGTTTCCACCACCAGCCAGTCCCTCCCCCGCCGTTGGTACTTTTCCCGCACCCAGCCCGAAACCTGCACCCGCTTGCCCACAATCGGCGGGTGGAAGTAGCGGTCTTTGTGCTTGGCGCTGATGAAGTCCAGCGTACCGTGCTTTCGCCGCAACACCTCAATATATTCCTTGACCGCCAGGTGCGGAAACGCCGCCTCCGGATACCCCACCGCTGCCCGGAATTGGGCCAGCAATTCCTCGGTAACGATGTATTCCAGGTGGCCCAACTGCTCCCCTACCACTAAGCGGTCATACAACGTCCCCGGTTCTCCCGCAACCCTGTCCTCCGGCATACGGCCCGCCAACCTAGCCCGATTCCCCGGTAAGTTCCCGGTACTTCCGCCAGTCCGCCTCGGCCCGGTCAGCGTCGCCCAACTCCCGGAAAGCTGCCGCCCGTTGCCGGTAAGCCTCCGCGTACTCCAGCCTGAACTCCAACGCCTTCGCGTAAGACTCCACCGCCCCTTGGAAGTCGCCCAGTCCGGCCAGCGCGTTCCCCCGGCCCAGGTGACCGTTGGCCAGACCAACATCCAGACCCAACGCCCGGTTAAAATCCTCCAACGCCGCTTGGTGATTCCCCAAGTCCGAGTAGGCGACTCCCCGGTTGGCGTAAAGGTTGGCGAAGGGCGGCCCGCACTGGAGGGCGGCGTCAAAGTCCTCCACCGCCCCTTGGGGTTCGCTGGCGTTGCGCCGCGCGATTCCCCGGTTGTAAAGAGCGTTGGCGAAGGTGGGAACCAGCCGCACCGCCTCATCATACTCGGCGATGGCCTTCCCGTAATCGTGCAGGTCGCTGTAAAGGTTTCCCAAAGCGTAACGATAGTCCGGGTCGCCCGGCCTCAACTCGATTGCCTTGGTGTAGTACTCCAACGCCCTTTCCCGCTGTCCCAAATCCCGGTACGCGATTCCCAGGTTGTAGTAAGCGTTGGGCATTTCCGCGTTCCATTCCAACGCCCGGTTAAAGTCCTCAATCGCTTGGTCGTAGTGTTTCAACGATGCGTGGGCCACTCCCCGGGCGTAGTAGAAATCGGCGTCCTCCGGCTCCAAATCAATAGCTTGGTTGTAGTCCAGCAACGCCTTTTCGTAGGCCCCCAACTGCCGGTACACCACCCCGCGGGCGTAAAACGCCACCGGGTAATCCGGGTTGACTTCCACCGCCAAAGTGTAATCGGCGATGGCTTGCTCCGGCCGGCCCTGGTTCCGGTAGGCCAGTCCCCGGTAATAGTAAGCCGGCGCCAATTCCGCGTTCAGCCCAATGGCCTCGTTGAACTCGGCAATCGCCTGCTCAAACATACCCCGTTGCAGGTAAAACTGTCCCCGCGCCAGAAATTCGTACTCGCTGGGCAAAGCCGCCATGACGGTTCCCGTTTCCGCTAATTTATCCCTAGCCGTCAAGATAAAATATCGCCCCGCAACCGTCAACCGGATTTGGCGACCATATCAAAAAGACGCCTTCCAATATCTTCCCCTCCCTTGGTGGCGTAGGCTTTCAGCCTGCGCGAAAAAACGCCGGGGTCTGCTTTTGCGGGTCGTGGAGTATTCCGACTTCCCAATCGTCCCGTGTAAAGGGGGCCAAGGAAATGAAATGCGGGGGATTCAACCCCTGCCCAAACCTCCAATTCTATATTGAGACAGTCCCTTAGCCGCCAAACTCCGTTTCGTACAAATCGTAATGCGACTGCGCCATCCCCAACCGCCGGTACACTTCCTGCGCCACCGCGTTGTCCCGGTCAACATAAAGCCGCACCCCGCAAACATCGCCCCGTTGTTTCGCCAGTTCCGTTACCCGGCCGGCCAACGCCCGATAGACTCCCCTCCTCCGGCAGTCCTCCCGCACGTAAACGCTCTGAATCCACCAGAAAAACCCATTCCGCCAATCGCTCCATTCGTAGGTAATCAGCAGTTGCCCGGCAACTACACCATCCAACTCCGCCAACAGGTAAAACCCCAATTCCTCCCGTTCCAGTACCGCCGTCGCTCCCGCCCGCAGCGTCGCCGGCGCCAAGTCCTTCCCCTCCGTCTCCCGCGCCATAGCTAAGTTAAACTGCACCACCGTCTCCAAATCGGAAACCGCCGCCCGCCGGATGCGTATTTCGTTGCCCTGTTGCATCATGGTAATTTAATCACATCCCCTCCCCCTCGACGGGGGAGGGTTAGGGTGGGGGTGAAATCCCGACCTCTCCCGTCATTCCCGCGAAAGCGGGAATCCACCAACCCGCCGGAGGGAGAAGGTCACGAAAGGGGTAGAACTCCCCCGAAGTTACCGCCAGCCCAACCCCCTTGTCAATCACGCCCAACCTTCCCACCCAAGGAGCAGCCCCCATGCCCACCCAATCCCTGCTGATAACCGGCGCCAGATTCCTGGTAACGATGGACTCCCAACGCCGCATCATCCAGGACGGCGCCATCCTTATCGAAGACCAACGCATCGCCGCCGTTGGCAAGTCCGCCGAATTCGCCTCCGCCAACGCCCAACAGGTCATTGACGCCGCCGAAATGGTTGTCACCCCCGGATTCATCAACGGCCATATGCACATCAGCTACGCCCACGCCGTCCGCGGCATCTTCCCCGACGACCTCGGCCCTTCTTACCTGCCCCACGTCTTCCGCCTCCAGGGCGCCATGACCGAAGATGAAGAATACTGGACTTCCCTGCTGGCCATCACCGAACTGCTTAAGTACGGAACCACCTGTTTCCTCGACCCCGGCAGCACCCGCCACTTGGAGCGTTGCCTTGACGCCTACCGCTTGTCCGGTTGCCGCATCATCACCGGCAGCCACGTCGTTGACCGCCCCAACCCACTGAACCTGCCCGTTTCCACCACCGCCGACGCCATAGCGACGATGGAATCAACCATCACGAATTACCATAACGCCCTGGACGGAAGAGTCCAGGCTTGGGCCATGCCCTTCTCTCCCCAGTACGCCAGCCCCGAACTGCTGACCGCCGCCAAGGGGCTGGCTGACCAGTACCAGACCGGCTTGACCACCCATCACAACTACTCTGACCAGGCCATGACCGAATGGCTATCCCATCACCAACAGCGTCCGGCCCAATACCTGGCTGACCTGGGCGTCCTCGGCCCCAACGTCACCTTGGCCCACGCCCTGGGGGTCAACCACGCCGAACTGGAATCCTTGGCTGAGGCCGGCGCGCGGGTTGTCGTCTGCCCCACTGCTGCCCTGAAAGGCGCGTCGGGCATGACCCAGACCGGCCTGCTCCCCGAAATGCTGGAAATGGGCATCCCCGTCGGCCTCGGCACCGACGCCGGCAACAACTCCAACCTGCTGGAAACCCTGCGCTCCATGTACCTTATCGCCGTGCTGTACAAGGACGCCCGCCGCGACTGGCAGATGATTCCCGCCGAAAAAGCCCTGGAAATGGCGACCATTGACGGCGCCCGTGCCCTGGGACTGGACTCCGAAATCGGCTCCATCGAACCCGGCAAGAAAGCCGACCTGGTGCTTTTCGACACCCTGCGCCCCGAATGGCGCGCCCTTTTCAACCCGGTCAACAGCCTGGTTTACAACGCCGACGGCCGCAGCGTCCACACCGTCATCGTGGACGGTCAAGTCGTCGTCCGAAACCACCAACCCCAATTCGTTGACGAAATCGAACTAATCCGCCGTGTCCAGGAATCCGGCGAAAACCTGCTCCGCCGCCAAAACCTGTCCTACCCTCCCCGCTGGCCCCTGGTATAACTTCTGCCCAACATCAATAGCTTGCACCTCCCACACCCAACCCGTCATTCCGGCGAAAGCCGGAATCCAGAAATCGCCGCCGTTAGAAACGCTACTAGAAAAAGCCAGTCATCGCCAAAAATCCCCTCCCCTTCGCAGGGGAAGTCCATAGCCTGACCTGAGTTTAGCCGAAGGAGTGGGGGTGAAAACCCACGGGAACGAAACCAACCGCGCGACTGTTAACCCATCCTCGAAACTACGCCCACCTCCCAACCCGTCATTCCCGCGAAAGCGGGAATCCACATCCTCCGCCCTCGCCTGCCATGTCATTCTGAGCAAAGCGAAGAATCTCAAATCCTTGCCAGGAACCAACCTTACCCCCGCGAAACCAACCCACACCCCAACCCGTCATTCCGGCGTAGGCCGGAATCCAGAAATCGCCGCCCTTAGAACCGTGGCCAGCGCAAGAGGGAATAAATCCCCTCCCCCTCGACGGGGGAGGGCTAGGGTGGGGGTGAAAACCCGGCCTTTGGAACCTCAAACCTCCCACACCCACATCCCCGGATTCACCCCATCCGTATCTCCCGCGTCACCGAATGTGTCGTCCCCCCAAACGTCGGCACCCAGGACGAATGTTTCCCCGGCCCGCCCAGCACGATTATCGTCAAATCTTCCGGCGACCCAACCATCGGCACCGGCCCCTCCGGTATCCGCCCGAACCGTTCCAGCATCGTCTCTTCCGTGTACCGTTCCAACGGAATCCGCGCCTTTCGTCCCAGCCATTCGGCAATGTCCCCCTTGCCCATCCCGTCCCGGGCAATGGTGGCCGCGTGTTCCGGCCCCAGCGCCAGCAGCGTCTCCCCGCCGGTGTAGGCGTTGTTGGCCCCGGTAACCGCCATCGCCCCGGCCACGATGGTCAAAATATCCTCCGCCGAACTCCCCGCGTGGTCATTGATGTTATGCGGCGGCTCCCCGGCAATCACCGTAACCGCGTTCTGCTCCCGCCGGAAACCCCGTTCCACGTGCAGCGGTTCCCACGGGTTGCCCTCTTCGTTCTCCGCCACGCAGTACCCGTACTTGGACGGCGCTCCCTGGGTTGACATATCCCCCGAACCCGGCTGCCCCCCGCCCACGTTAAGTAGCACCAGCCGCATGGCCCGCCCCACCGCGGCGTTGGCCCGCCAGCCCGGCCCGTAGGCCCCCGACGAACTGTTGAACCCCAATTCCTCCCTGATTGGCCCGTTCACGATGATTAGCGGCGCGCAGGGATGCGTAGTAGCTTGCACTGCGTAAAGGTTGAACGCCGGGTCCGCCACCGCCTCCACCGCCGCAACCACCACCGGAAAATGCTCCGGCCGGCACCCCGCCATCACCGCGTTAATCGCCGCCTTTTCCACCGTGGCGGCCCCCCAGTTGGGCGGAATCTCCCCCAAGACCCGCTGCGGTTCCAGGCCAGCCGCCGCCATCATCGCCTCCACCCGCTCCACCGTCGGCGGAACTACCGGCAAGCCGTCGCCCCAACCCCGTTCCAGGAACAAGTCCTGCACCGCCTCATAACTGCCGGAAACCTCTACCCGTTGCGACGTTATCTTTGCCACGGAAACCTACCCTTCCCGCCCGGTCAACCCGGCAACCACCACGTCCAGCACGGCATCAGCCTTGGCCCGCACGTCCTCCGCCTGAACCCCGCCGATGGGGTGATGGACAATCGCCATCGGCAACTCCGGCATACCCAACGCCCGACGTTCCGTCTCTCCCAACCGGACGAACAGGTGACTCCCCACCGTCACCGTCGGAATCCCCCGCCGTTCCAGTTGCACCGCGTCATGGATACTCCACGACGTGCAGGAACCTCAATCCGCCAACCCCACGATAGCCACGTCCACCGTCGCCGCCAACTCCTCAATCACCTGCTCCGTGGCCGGGGCCGAGGACGTGGGCTTGCGCCGGTAAATCGCCCCGGAAACTTCGTACTTCTCCCGCAACAGTTCCTCCAGCCGGTTGAAAAGCACGTCCCCGTTGGGCTTGCTGTTCCACAGAAACCCCAGCGTCATCCCGCCCACGCCGGCTTGTCGCGCCGCCATTTCGTGAGACAGCTTGCGCGGGGCCGCCGTCGGGTCCAGAACGACAATCCGGTCATCTTCCATCAAAGCCATAACAACCCCTCCAAAAATCCAGCCGAATTCCGCCAACGCCCCCAAGATAATAACCCCCAACAACCACTGTCAACCCGCCTTGTCACCCAACCTATCCACGCCTGTCAATCCCAACCCCTGCCCAACGTCATTCCCGCCACCTACCCGTCATTCCGGCGAAAGCCGGAATCCAGAAATCCTTGCCGTTGCTGACGTTGGTGTTGCCCGGCAGATGTACGTCGTGCCGTCCCCCAATTGCCATGACACCCCGGCCAAAACCCGTTTGACAGCCAAGGCACTTGACCCTAGACTAACCCTCAGAATCGCGTCCGTATCCCCGGCGAAATCCGCCAGCAAACTAACACGGAGGAGTGCCAAAATGGTGACCGTCGAACCAACCCGCAACGTCGTCTCCGGGTTGTATCAAACCCTGGAAAACAACCTGAATACCGTCCGGCAGCAGGTCAACCGGCCCCTGACCCTGGCCGAAAAAATCATCATGTCCCACCTGGACGACCCCACCGACACCAACATTACCCGCGGCGAAACCTACGTCCAGTTGCGCCCCGACCGGGTAATCCTTCAGGACGTGCTCGGCCAGAGCGCCGTCCTCCAGTTCATGCAGACCATGCGCCCCACCACCGCCGTCCCTACCAGCATCCACTGCGACCACCTCATCCAGGCCCGGGTTGAAGGCGCCTCCGACCTCCAGGAATCCCTGCTGGAAAACGACGAAGTTTACAACTTCCTCCGTTCCGCCGCCGCCAAGTACGGCATGGGATTCTGGGGCCCCGGCGCCGGCATCATCCACCAGGTAGCCTTCGAGAACTACGCCCACCCCGGCGGCATGATGCTGGGAACCGACTCCCATACGCCGATGGGTGGTGGACTCGCCTCCATATCCGTCGGCGTCGGCGGCGCCGATGCCGTCGAAGTCATGGCCGGCCTCCCCTGGGAAGTCCTGTACCCCACCCTGGTTGGCGTCCACCTGACCGGCGAAATGAGCGGCTGGACTGCCCCCAAAGACGTAATCCTCTACCTGGCCGGCGAGCTTACCGTTTCCGGCGCCACCAACGCCGTCATCGAATACTTCGGCCCCGGCACCCGCTCCATCAGCGCCACCGGCAAGGCCACCATCACCAACATGGGCGCCGAGTTGGGGGCGACGACCTCCGTTTTCCCCTACGATGACCGGATGGACGCCTACCTGCGGGCCACTCACCGCGGCGACATCGCCGAGCTTGCCAACGAGTTCCGCCACCTTTTCGTTCCCGACGCCGAAGTCGAGGCCAACCCGGAGCAGTACTATGACCGCGTGGTGGAGATTGACCTGTCCAAGTTGGAACCCCACCTGGTTGGCCCCCACTCTCCCGACCGCGCCCGCCCCATCTCCCAAATGGCCGCCGAACTGAAAGAAGACCCCAACCTGGTGGAAGAAATATCCTCCGCCCTCATCGGCAGTTGCACCAACTCCAGCTACGAAGATATGTCCCGCTCTGCCGACGTGGCCGAGCAGGCCAAGGCCCGCGGCATCAAGGCCGCCGTCCCCTTCATGGTGACGCCCGGCTCCGAACTGGTCCGCGCCACCATCGAGCGCGACGGCCAGATGCAGTCCCTGAAGGACATTGACGCCACCGTCCTGGCCAACGCCTGCGGCCCCTGCATCGGCCAGTGGCGCCGCGCCGGCGAGTCCGTCGGCCAGCCCAACACCATCGTCACTTCCTACAACCGCAACTTCCCGGCCCGCAACGACGGCGAAGCCTCCACCATGAACCTCATCGGCAGCCCCGAAATCGTCACCGCCCTGGCCCTGTCCGGCCGCCTGTCCTTCAACCCCCTGACCGACACCCTTACCGCCGCCGACGGCTCCGAGTTCATGCTGGAACCCCCCAAGCCGGCCCCCGAAGTGCCGGCCCAGGACTTTGACACCGGCGCCTCCCGCTACGAAGCCCCGCCGGCCGACGGCGGCGACATCGAACTGACCGTTGACCCCAACAGCGAGCGGCTTCAACTGCTCCAACCCTGGAACGCGTGGGACGGCGAAGACCTCATTGATATGCCCGTGCTGGTCAAGGCCCAGGGCAAGACCACCACCGACAGCATCTCCCCCGCCGGCATCTGGCTCCGCTACCGCGGCCACCTGGACAAGTTCAGCGACAATATGTTCATGGGCGCCATCAACGCCTACACCGGCGAGGCCGGCAAGGGCAAGAACCAGATTACCGGCGAAGACGGCCTCTGGTTCGCCCAGATTGCCCGCGATTACCAGTCCCGCGGCGTCAAGTGGGTGGTCATCGGCGACTCCAACTACGGCGAGGGCAGCAGCCGCGAACACGCCGCCATGTCTCCCCGTCTCCTCGGCGGCGGCGCGGTAATCGTCCGTTCCTTCGCCCGCATCCACGAAAGCAACCTCAAGAAGCAGGGCCTCCTGGCCTTGACCTTCCCCGACCCCGCCGACTACGACAAGATTCGCGAGGACGATCGCATCAGCCTGGTGGGTATCAACGACATCACCCCCGGCCAGCCCGTCCACTGCATCATCAACCACTCCGACGGCACTACCGAAACCCTGGAACTCAACCATTCCTACGGCGACAGCCAATTCGAGTGGTTCCGCGTCGGCTCCGCCCTGAACCTCTTCCACCAGTAGGAACCTAACGAAAAATCCCCTCCACCTCGAAGGGGGAGGGTTAGGGTGGGGGTGAACCTTCCCAAACGCCAATAACAACATTCCGTGCAGAGTAACCACGTAGGGGCAACCCTTGTGGTTGCCCTGCCCCACATCCCCAACCCGTCATTCCGGCGAAAATCCGGAATCCAGAAATCCTTAGCCCCGAAAATGCGCAGTAGCAAAATCCCCTCCCCCGTCAAGGGGGAGGGTTAGGGTAGGGGTGAGTCCCTTACACGCCCCACCGTCATTCCCGCGAAAGCGGGAATCCACATCCTAGCCCTTTCATGTCATTCTGAGCAAAGCGAAGAATCTGAAATTCTTGCCCCTCGCCAACCCTGTCCTGATTGCAGCCGAAGGGATGGGGGTCAACCCCCAAACCCGGATTCCCACGGGAGGAAAACCATGCGAATAACCGCCGTTGAAGCGCAATGCCTCAACATCCCCATCAAAATCCCCGTCAGCGGCGCCGACAGCAGCCTGGGCATCATGGTCATCCAGGTTCACACCGACGAAGGCATTACCGGCGTCGGTATTGGCCGCGACTATGAGCAGCAGGCCACCCGCCAACTCATCGTCGGCGAGCTTGGCCCCTTCATCACCGGACGCGACCCCCTGGACATTGAACGCATCTGGCGCGACGCCTCTTGGGAAATCAGCGCCTCCTACAAGTCCGCCGCCGGGGTTGTCGCCCGCGCCATCAGCGGCGTTGACCTTGCCCTGTGGGACATCAAGGGCAAGTACCTCAATATGCCCGTCCACCGTCTGCTGGGCGGCGCTTCCGAGTCCATCCCCTGCTACATAACCTTCGGCCTCGCCGTCCTAACCGACGACGAACTAGTCCAATTGGCCCGCCAGGTTGTCGCCGAAGGCCACGACCGCATGAAGTACCAGGCCGTCGCCGCCGACCGGGGCCAGGACATTTCCGTGGATGCCCGCCGCCTCGAAGCCCTCCGCGACGCCGTCGGCCCCGACGTGATGATTCTCGTTGACGGCAACGCCAAGTACGACTTCTACCACGTCCGGCGGTTGCTCAAGCGGCTGGAACCCCTGAACATCGGCTGTTTCGACCATCCCGTTTCCATGCGCGACCCCCGCCTCATGGCCGAACTCCGCCGCACCACCACCATACCCTTGGCCGCCCGGGCCTACAGCGGCAACCTCTGGGACAACCGCGATCTCATCGCCGCCGGCGCGGTGGACATAATGCACACCAACGTCCTGGACAGCGGCGGCTACTCCGGCGCGCTAAAAGTCGCTCACATGGCCGAAATGTTCCACCTGCCGATGGCCACCGGCGGCGCCTACCACCTGCACAACTCCCACATCATCGGCGGCGTCGCCAACGGCCTGATGACCGAGTACCACCTCGGTTCCTCCCAGACCACCGACGCCGTTTTCGTCAACCCGCCCAAACCCGTCCGTGGCCGCCTAACCCTGCTGGAAGGCCCCGGCCTCGGCCTCGAACTAAACCCCGCCGCCCTGGAACAATACGCCATCCCCTAACCTTTTGGAGATAGGAAAAAAAGAAACCCCCGTACCCGACCCGTCATTCCCGTACCCAACCCGTCATTCCGCCCTACGCCGGAATCCAGAAATCCCAGGCACATAACAACGACCGCGAAACTCGAAAACCCCTTCTCCCTGCCAGGGGGAGGGCCGGAGTGGGATGAAAACCACGCCCCAACCCGTCATTCCGGCGTAGGCCGGAATCCAGAAATCCCAAGCACACAACAACGACCGCGAAACCCAAAACCCCCTTCTCCCTGCCAGGGGGAGGGCCGGAGTGGGATGAAAACCCCGCCCCCAACCCGTCATTCCGGCGAAAGCCGGAATCCAGAAATCCCAAGCACACAACAACGTCCACGACGCCAGATTCCCCCAACTCCCCGGAGGAAAACCTTGGACCAAATCGTCGAATACCTCAGCAACTACACCGCCAACCTGGACTACGACGACCTTCCCCCCGATGTCGTCCACCAGGCCAAGCGCCTCTGGCTGGACACCCTGGCCTGCTCCCTCGGCGCCTACGCCAGCGGCCCCAGCAAAATTGCCAGGCAAATGGCTGACCGGGTAAAGAGCGCCCGTCCCGCCACCGTCTGGTGGAGCGGCGCCCAAACCTCCCCCGACCTGGCCGCCTTCGCCAACGGCATTATGACCCGCTACCTGGACTTCAACGACTTCTACCAAGGCCCGGAGGCCAAGGAAAGCGGCCATCCCACCGACACCTTTTGCGCCATCCTGGCCCCCGCCGAAATCGCCGGACAGGATGGCCGCGCCGTACTATTAGGTTCGGCCCTGGCGTGGGAAGTCTATGCCCGCTTCGCCGACGGCGCCGCCCTCCGCGACCTGGGTTTCGACCAGGCCATCAACATCGGCATCGCCTCCGCTTGCGCCGCCTCCAAGATGCTCGGCCTTTCCCCCGAACAGACCGCCCACGCCGTTGCCCTGACCACCGCATCCAACATCAGCCTGGGCGAAATCCGTTTCGGCAACGTCTCCATGTGGAAGGGCTGCGCCGCCGCCAACGCCTGCCGCAACGCCGTCTTTTCCGCCGAAATGGCCGCCGACGGCATGACCGGCCCCCTGGAAGTCTTTGAGGGCAGCCGAGGTTTCTTCAAGGCTGTCACCGGCCCCTTCCAACTGGCCCCCTTCGGCGGCGACGGACTCCCTTTCCGCATATCCCAGGCCAGTTTCAAGCACTACGCCGCCGGTTCCGTCGCCCAGACCGCCCTGGAGTGCGCCTTGCAAATCCGTCCCCGGATGTCCTCCATTGACGACATCGAAGAGGTCAACATCCAGACCTTCGCCTTCGGCGCTAACGTCATGGCCGACGGCCCCGAAAAGTGGAACCCCACCACTCGCGAAACCGCCGACCACAGTATGCCCTACGTCATGGCCGTAGCCCTGATGTACGGCGACGTGGATAGCCGCTACTTCGCCCCCCAATACCTGCGTCACCAACCCCTGATTGACCTGGTGCAAAAGGTCAAAGTCGAAGTTTCCGACGAATGTACCCGCGCCTTCCCCGAACAGCGGCTCAGCATCGTCACCATAACCACCAAGCGGGGCGAAAAATTCCAGGAACGCCTGGGCTACCACCGCGGCCACCCCGAAAACCCCATCACCGACGCCGAAATTGAAGACAAGTTCCGCTCCATAGCCGAAGGACTGCTAACCGACGACCAAACCGAAGAAATCATCCAAAGGGTCTGGACTCTGGACGAGGAAAAAGACTTGCCCGCCTTCCTCCAACTCTTGCGCGTCTAACCATGTATGCCAACAAATCATTCCCACTCCCACCCGTCATTCCGGCGTAGGCCGGAATCCAGAAATCCCAAGCACATAACAACGGCCATTGCCTCAAAAATCCCCTCCCCCTACCAGGAGGAGGGTTAGGAAGAGGGTGAAACCCACGCACTCAGCCCGTCACTCTGGCGTAGGCCGGAATCCAGGAATCCCAAGCACATAAAACGCCCGTTATCTTGTAAATCCCCTCCCCCTACCAGGGGGAGGGCTAGGGAGGGGGTAACCGCCCCACCCAAAAACCCAACCCGAAAGGAAAACCGTCAACCGCCCATGCCATCCCCAACCGTCCCAACAATCCGCAACCTCGCCATCATCGCCCACGTTGACCACGGCAAGACCACCCTGGTTGACGCCCTGCTCAAACAGGGCCAAGCCTTCGCCCCCCACCAGAACGTCGGCGACCTCATTATGGACTCCAACCCCCTGGAACGGGAACGCGGCATCACTATCATGGCCAAAAACACCGCCGTCACCTACCAGGGCGTCAAAATCAACATCATTGACACCCCCGGCCATGCCGATTTCAGCGGCGAAATCGAGCGCACCATCAACATGGCCGACGGCTGCCTGCTGCTGGTGGACGCCGTCGAAGGCCCCATGCCCCAGACCCGTTTCGTCCTCCAGCAGGCCCTCCGCCAGCGTCTCGCCCCCTTGGTGGTCATCAACAAAATTGACCGCCCCCAGGCCCGCATCCCCGAAGTGGTCAACCTGGTGCAAGACCTCTTTTTGGAACTAGCCGACGACGCCGACCAGTTGGATTTCCCCATCCTCTACGCCTCCGGGCGTCACGGTTACGCCGTCGCCGACTTGTCTCACGACCCCGCCGATATGCAGCCCCTTTTCCGGGCTATCATTGACCACGTTCCCCCGCCCGCTGGCGACCCGACCGGCCCCCTGCAACTGCTGGTAACGGCCCTGGACTACGACAACTACCTCGGCTCCATCGGCATCGGGCGCGTCTTTCGCGGCGCCGTCCTGCCCCGTTCCCCGGTAGCCCGCATATCCGCCGACGGCGAAACCTACGAATGTCAACTGGACAAGGTTTTCGTCTTTCACGGCCTTGACCGTCACGAAGTCCCTTCCGCTCCCGCCGGGGAAATCGCCGCCGTCACCGGCATACCCAACCTGAACATCGGCGATACCATCACCGCCCCCGACTGCGCCCAGGCGTTGCCCCTGATTAACGTCGCCGAACCCACCGTCAAAATGACCTTCGGCGTCAACACCTCCCCCTTCATGGGCCGCGATGGGGCCTATTGCACCTCCCGCAGCCTCCATAGCCGCCTGCTCCGCGAACTCCGCACCAACGTCGGCCTGCGCGTCGAGTCCACCCACCTCCCTGACGAATTTCTGGTTTCCGGCCGTGGCGAACTCCACCTGTCAATCCTGGTGGAGACCATGCGCCGCGAAGGTTACGAATTTCAGGTCTCCAAGCCCGAACCCATCACCCGCCGGATTGACGGCATCCTCCAAGAACCCTGCGAGTCCCTGACCATTGACACCCGCGAGGAATTTATCGGCCCCCTGACCGAAAACCTTTCCGGCCGCTTGGCCCGCCTGGTCAACATAACCCACGCCGGCGATGGCGGCGTCCGCCTGGAATTTCACATCCCCACCCGCGGCCTCATCGGGTTCCGTTCCTTCTTCCTCAAAACCACCCGCGGCCACGGCGTCGCCAACAGCCAGCCCGCCGCCTACCAACCCATGACCGGCGAAGTCAAACCCGAACCCGGCGGCGTCCTGGTGGCCTCCCAGGCCGGCGCCGCCGTAACCTACGGCCTCCTCAACGCCCAGGGCCGCGGTTCCACCTTCGTTGAGCCGGGCGCCCCGGTTTACCAGGGCATGATTGTCGGAATGCACCCCCGCGAAGGCGACATCCCCATCAACGTCTGCCGCGAAAAGAAACTTACCAATATGCGTTCCTCCACCGCCGACATCGCCAAGCGTCTCAGCCCGGTAGTCTCTCTCAGTCTGGAAGAAGCCCTGGACTTCATCGCCCCCGACGAACTGGTCGAAGTCACTCCCGCCGCCATCCGCCTCCGCAAAAAACAACTTTCCCCCACCGACCGCGCCAAAACCCGCCGCTAACCCCAACCATCGGTGGCGCAGGCTTTTAGCCTGCGCTGCCCCCCAACCCGTCATCCCGGCGAAAACCGGAATCCAGAAATCCCGGTCACAAGCCACCTGCGACACCAAAAATCCTCTCCCCTACCAGGGGGAGGGCTAGGGAGGGGGTGAACCCCCAACCCGTCATTCCGGCGAAAGCCGGAATCCAGAAATCCCCGCCATAAGCCACCTTGCACCACGAAAATCCCCCCAACCTGTGACGGCCCGCCCTTACCCTGCTATACTGACCCCAAACCTCGAATACACAAGAGGACGGTTATGCGGCAGGATGTCCGCCTTGGGGCCGAGTCCGAGAAAGACAAGAGTATCTTGGACATTCTGGACTACGACACCCTGCGGAGGGGGTCGGACAACTCTATGGCAGCCACCCGACTCTTCATGGAAGCAGAGAAAACCCTGTTGAAGGAACACCCCGGCAAGTGGGTCGTGTTCAGCAAGGACGGCCAGGAAGCGATGGCCGATTCCATAGAGGAGGCGCTGGCCCTCAGTGACGCCAAGGGACTATGGCGACCCGAGGTTATCGTTCATTACCTTGACCCCGACCCGGATTCAATCGGTTGGTGATTAGGGGCTATTTCCACAACGATCGGCCCTTTGTTCGCGCTTGGGTTCGATTGCCGGGGCTGGGCCTGATGGACGAGATCCGGTTCTTGGTGGATACTGGTGCGACATACACTACCCTGCACCCATTAGACGGTCGTAACATGGGCGTCCCGTTCCTTCAATTGGGCGGCCCCGTCAGGGCGGTTCGGGGAGTGGGCGGCAGGGCGGACTACGTCGGACAACCTGCGGAACTGCTGTTCTTGGACCATGAAGGTGGATATGCCCGCCTGGAGATTGAGATGAATGTTGCCAGGTTGACAAGAGGTCTGGAGGGCTTGCCATCCCTGCTAGGTCGGGATGTGTTGCGCCAGTGGCGCATGGATTACGACCCCCGCCAGAACCGGCTGGACTTTCACACCTAACCCGAAGCAAGTGAACAACCATCACCTCCACCCCTACCCGTCATTCCGGCGAAGGCCGGAATCCAGAAATCCCCGCCACAAGCCACCTTGTCCCACGAAAAACTCCCCAACCTGTGACGGCCCGCCCTTACCCTGCTATACTTGTCCCAAACCTCATCTACGGAGGTATCCGCCATGACCACTTACGCCACCGTGGGCCGCCCCATCACCCGTCAGGAAGGCCCCGACAAGGTTTCCGGCAACTTCCGCTATTCCGCCGACGTTAACCTCCCCGGCATGATTTGGGGCAAAGTTCTCCGCAGCCCCTACCCCCATGCCCGCATCCTGTCTATTGACACCTCCCAGGCCCAAGCCCTCCCCGGCGTCCACGCCGTCATCACCGGCCAGGACACCGCCGGAATGTTGGTGGGCCGCATGGTGCGCGACACCCCCCTGCTGGCCGTGGACAAGGTGCGTTTCGTAGGCGAAAAAGTCGCCGCCGTAGCGGCCGACGACCCCGACATCGCCGAAGAAGCCCTGCTGCTCATTGAAGTCGAGTACGAACCCCTGGACGCCGTTTTCGACGCCGTGGAAGCCATGCAGCCCGGCGCTCCCGTGGTTCACGAAGGTTCCCCCAGCTTTGAGACCGGCTCCGCCCCCGTCCAGCCCGACGGCAACATCCTCAATCATTCCGTCTGGTCCTACGGCGACACCGAACAGGGTTTCCAGGAATCCGACTACATCTTTGAGCACAGCTTTACCACCACCTGGGTGCACCAGGGCTACATGGAACCCTACGCCTGCGTGGTTGACATAGACGACGATGGCCGCATCCAGGTCTGGGCCAACAACAAAGTCCCCTACACCCTGCGGAGTCAACTGGCCGACTCCCTGCAAATGCCCGAAGAGCGAATCCTGGTCAATCCCTGCGGCGTCGGCGGCGACTTCGGCGGCAAGTCTCCCGCCATGAACGTCCCCATCGCCTACCTGCTGGCCCAGCGCACCGGCCGCCCGGTCAAGATGATTATGACCTACATCGAAGAGTTGATGGCCGGCAACCCCCGCCATCCTTCCATCATCACCATCAAGACCGGCGTCAACAAAGACGGACGCTTTGTGTCCCGGGAAAGCAGCGTCGTTTACAACGGCGGCGCGTACAGCGGATTCCGGGGACGCCCTGGCCTGGCCGGCAGCCGCGACGCCGCCGGCGGCCAGTACCACATCCCCAACTTCCGCATTGACAGCTACATGATTTATACCAACAACGTCCCTTGCGGTTCCTACCGCGCCCCCGGCCAACCCCAGGTGGCCTTCGCCGTCGAGTCCCACACCGACATGATTGCCCGCGAATTGGGCATGGACCCCTACGAACTCCGCCTGCTCAACGTCGTCCGCGACGGCCAGGTCTGCGCCACCGGCGCCCGCTACAACTACCTCCGCGGCGAAGAAACCCTGAAAGCCGCCGCCGATGCCGCCGGCTGGGATTCTCCCAAGCCCGGCCCCTACGTTGGCCGCGGTATGTCCCTGGGCCAGCGCCCCCAGGGCCAGAGCGTTTACACCGTCACCGTGTCTATGGATGGTGATGCCCAGGTTGAATTTCGCACCCTGGTTCCCGAAACCGGCACCGGCGCCCACACCGTAGGCCGTCAGGTAGTGGCCGAAGACCTGGGCATCCCGGTCTCCGAAGTCCGCGCCGTCCACATGAACACCGACGGCGGCCCCATTGACAGCGGCGCCGGCAGCGGCAGCAGCGTCGGCGGCACCAACGCCGCCTTGGGCGCGGCCCAGGGCGTCCGCCGGGAACTTACCCTCATGGCCGCCGAATTTTACGGCTGGCCCGAAGAGCATATCGTCTTTCAGAACAGCCGCGTCTTTGTCGCCGGCGACCCCGACCAGGGCGTTTCCATTCAGGAACTCGCCGCCCGCACCGTCGCCGCCAAGGGTGAACCCATCACCTTCACCCTGACCACCCCGGCGGAAGAACCCGAAATTACCTGCTTCTGCGCCCAGGTTGCCGAGGTGGAAGTTGACCCGGAGACCGGCGAGGTCAAGCTCAACAAGTTCGTTACCGCCCACGACGTTGGCACTATACATAACCCCATCACCCACCAGGGCCAGATTGACGGCGCCGTCGTCCAGGGATTCGGCTATGCCCTGATGGAAGAACTGCTTGCCGAGGACGGCCATATCTCCACCCTCAGCATGGGCGACGTAAAGACCCCCACCATCCAGGACATCCCTGAATTGGTTACTGTCCACGTCGAATCCCCCGGTGGTAACGGACCCTTCGGCGCCAAGACCATCGGAGAACAGCCCTTGCCTCCGGTGGCTCCGGCCATCGCCAACGCCGTCTATGACGCCGTAGGCGTCCGCATCCAGGAACTCCCCATAACCCCCGAAAAAGTCCTGGCCGCCCTCCGCGCCAAATAACCCCACCCCAAAAGTACGGGCAAAAAATCCCCTCCCCCTACCAGGGGGAGGGCTAGGGTGGGGGTGAAACCCGGTGCAACCGCATTTAGGCCATTGCCGCGAACAGTGCTGGGCCAGGCAGGAGTTGTAGGGGCGGGTTTCAAACCCGCCCCTACCGCCCTACCCGTCATTCCGGCGAAAGCCGGAATCCAGAAACCGCAGTCAGCCCAAAAATCCCCTCCCCCTACCAAGGGGAGGGTCAGAGCCTGTCCTGAGCGCAGCCGAAGGAGTGGAGGTGAAACCCAAAGTCATTTCCGGCGCCTACCCGTCATTCCGGCGTAGGCCGGAATCCAGAAATCCCCGCCAAGGCCAACCCAGAGCTACCGGACACCCGCCAAACCCGTAGGGGCAACCTTCCTGCTTGCCCCGTAGCGAACCCCACGCCCAACCCGTCATTCCGGCGTAGGCCGGAATCCAGAAACCGCAGTCAACCAGAAATCCCCTCCCCCTACCAGGGGGAGGGTTAGAGCCTGTCCTGAGCGCAGCCGAAGGAATGGGGGTGAACCCCAAAGTCATTCCCGGCACCTACCCGTCATTCCGGCGTAGGCCGGAATCCAGAAATCCCCGCCAAGGCCAACCCAGAGCTACCGGACACCCGCCTAACCCGTAGGGGCAACCCTTGTGGTTGCCCTGCTCTTGGGTCAAAATCAATCCAGTAAAAGCCGCAATCCAACCACCCCAACCCAGAGGTTCCCTCCCAACCATGAGCATTACTGGATATCTGGTTCCCTTCCCCGACCCCGGCGCTTGGGATTTGATGAGCGACCGCCTCGAAGAACAACTCCACGCCCCCGGCCCCGGCGCAATCCGCATCCGCCTAACCCTGCCCCCGATACCCCCGGAGCGCGCCGACTCCCAAGGCGGATTCGCCCGCAAACGGGTCCTGCTGGCGCGCCAGGAAGAATCCGGCTGGGCTACCCTCTACGACGCAACCACCGCCAGCCGCGCCCCCACCGAAGAACTCCTGCTGCCCATAACCGCCGCCGCTACCCTCCGCTGCCGTCTAATGAACATGGGCGGACTCGAAGGCCAATTCACCCTCGACTGCGCCTTCATCCCCGCCTGACAAAAAATCCCCTCCCCCTATCAGGGGGAGGGTTAGGGAGGGGGTGAACCCCGTCCATCAATCGCCAACAACCACGCGGCGGCGCGGCCAACCTTGACCCCTAATCCGCTGCCCCTGCCGTCGCCGGCGCACCCACCGGCCTGGCCTCTCCCCGGAAGTAAACCCCCCGCCAGAACCCGCTGGCGATAACCGTCCCCAGCACCACCACCGTAAACGCCGCCCCCACAATCGCCATCACGTTCCCCGCCGAGAAGAAGTCAGCCAAACGCCCGTACAGCAGGTTGGCAAAAGCCATGCTCCCCCCAACGTGCATCGAGTAAACCGCCGCCACTCGTCCCCGTATCTCGTCCGGCACCACCGACTGGATTATCGTGTGCGTAATCGTCATAAACCCGGCCGTCCCCAGCCCCATCAGCACCGCCGCAACCATCGAAATCCCTGTCTGCGACGACAACCCCAAGCCAATCGGCGTCAAGCTGCTGGTGAACCCCAACAGCAGGAATATCCGCCCCCTGGTCAGGTGGCTAACAATTCCCCCGACGAAGATGGACGACAGCAGCGCGCCCACTCCCAACGCCGTCATCAGGGCGTAAACGTCATTCTGGTTGAACGTCACCCCGTCCGACGACAGCTTTTCCCGCGCCAACGGCGGCAGCATGGACTCAAATGACATAACCAGCACGCAATGGGCCACCGCCATCAGAATAATCCCGAACACCAACGGCGTGCTGTATGCGTAGGCGAAACCCGCCGCCGTGTTGGCCCAGAAACTCCGCCGCCGGTCAATTACTCCGCTGGACACCGTGCGGATGTTCAACGCCGACGCCAGGGCCACCAGGTAGAACGCCGCGCAAGTCCAGAACACGATGGCCGACGTTCCCAGCGTCACCAGCAAGTCCCCCAGTTCAAACGACGTTCCGCCGGTATTGGACAATTGACCGCCGCCGGCCGCCAACGCCACCAGCAGCAGAATCAACGGCCCAAACGCCCTTGACCCCTGCTGCATCGCCTCATTCAGCGCCACCGCGTTGGGCAGCCGCTCCCGGTCAACCAGGTTGGGGGCCAGCGATTGCGCCGCCGTCTGCTGCGTCGCCCGCAGCGTCCCGTTAATCACCGCCAGCGCCACCACATACCACGGGTTGTCCACCCCCGCCATCACCAGCAACGCCATCACCGACGCCTGGACCAATTGCAGGAAATAGAC
The DNA here is from genome assembly GCA_963665735.1 of Dehalococcoidia bacterium. Taxonomy (GTDB): domain Bacteria; phylum Chloroflexota; class Dehalococcoidia; order Lucifugimonadales; family UBA3495; genus CATOSK01. Next base: position 211,964 of record OY762444.1, read on the forward strand.
CCATTGCAGCAGCTTTTTTCTTGTAACCCGGTCTGCCAGGTATCCGATGAACGGCGTGGCGAAAAACCGTGGCGACATCGCCGCAAACGTCACCAGCCCGACCCAAAGCCCCCAGGTGCCTTCCAGCGCCGGAATGTTGTAAACCCACGCTCCCCGCGCCACGATGAGCGCCCAGGCCCCGCTGCCGCTGCACAAGGCGGACACCGCCAGAAACCTGAAATCCCGATGGATTAACGCCGCCAGAAAGCGGTGCGCCTTCCTCTGGAGGTAGTTCCGCTGGGGAGTATCCGCACTGGCCATCTCAAATCTCCTCGAGCAGCGCTGCCGGCCTTCCACCGGAAAACAAAGGGCCAATCCAACCCCGGCAACCCAACTCCAGGGAAGTACGAATCCCCCCAAAGCATCGCCAAAGCCGGAAGTTAAGCCGCATTATACCCCAACCGCCCAACCATGCAACGCCAACCAACCGCCCCCAGGGTTTTCCAACTTTCCTTCCTCACCCTTCCATGTCAACCTGCTCTCCCTTTCATGTCATTCTGAGCGCAGCGAAGAATCTGAAATTCCCGCCTTTGCCAACCCTGCCCTGAGCATAACCGACGGAGAGGGGTGAACCCCAACATTATTCCCGCCCCCCAACGTCATTCCGGCCAAAGCCGGAATCCGGAAATCCTTGTCAGGGGTCACGTTGGCTCTGTTAGAGACGTTGCGTTGGAAAAACCCTCACGGACACGGACAGAGGAGACATCCCCGAGACAAAAACTCGTGTTGACAAAGGAATTCTTACATGATACCTTGTATCGCCGGAACAGAATGTCGAGGCAAGAGGTGGAACATGGAATTCTATAACGTCAAGACCAAGCAAAAGGTGGATATACCAGAGAGCGACCTCAGGAAACGTACCCTGACGCAGAAGAACGGCAAACGCACCTATGCCGTTACTGGGGAAGAAAACGGCACCAAACTGGTTAGATTTGTTAGTAAACAACAGTACGATGCCCTGCAAGTGCCTGAGGTTGAGGGCTCCTGAGGTGGCATCATGTGGTGGTTCAAACGAGCGGTACTCTGTCCGACTTTCGCTGATGCCCAGGCGATGCACCCTTGGTTCCTGAACTACGAGCAGTTGGAGCCAGGGGTCAGGGAGTTGGTGTGGACGTTAAACCAGACTGGCCTGGTAGAAACTCTCTCCTCCTGTGAAGGTCACCCGGAGTTGCCAGACTGGTGGGAGACCACCGGTGGAACGGCTTACGTCCTATGCTTGGTGACCGATCCTCGCCAGTGGGACCGGGTGTTGCATCGGTTACGGCAGCTGGCCCAGGACTGGAAAGAGGTCCAATTGATAGTACGAGGTGACCGGGAGCAGTGGCTGGGGTTTCAAGTCAGCCATGCCCAACCGGAATGTGTCCGCAACGCCCTGGACCAAGCCATTAGCCAGGCTAACGAGTTGATTAAAGAATACTTAGACCACGATGTCGTTGCTATAACTTCAGCCCGACTTGGACATGAGGAACGTACCCGGCAACATGGCCCTCACGTCTTGTTGGATGATGAAGGCACGGCCAGGGGAAAGGCCAACAGATAGACGGAGGTGTCTCATGGAAGGACTAACTGCTTACTGCCTACCGCTGCGCAAGATGTGCGAGATTATTGAACCCAGTGTAGTGACCCTGAAGAATGGTCGTAAGGCGGTGCGGGGACGGGCCAAAGAAGCTCCCCAGTACACCGTCCTCCGAATTGTGAGCGACTCTGAGGCGGAGCAGGTGGAGTCCATGCTCAGTCAATAGAACAGGATTTAGGACTGCGGCTAATCCTGGCGTCTGCTCAGGCGCTCCATCGCAGACGACACATCTTAAAGTGTTGGCAACCCGCGATAGTCGGAGTTATGAACCCGGCGCAATGGAACTCCCCCAATTCCCCTACAACTAACCCCCGCCCTACCCCCTCTCCGGGAACGGTTTAACGTGCCCCTCCAGCCAAACCTTCAACTCCGCGAACCGGAAGGAATTGGTCTCAAACAACTGCATGAAGTAGTCATAAGCCTCCCGGCTGTCGCAGTCAATAAAACTCCCGTTCAACCGCAGAAAGGCATCGGTTGCGCCCAGGGCGACCCGCTTGTTGCCGTCCACGAAGGGGTGGTTCATCGCCAGGCTTTCCATCATGGCGGCGGCTTCCTCAATCAGGCCGTTATAGTACCCCATCTGGGGCCGGAAAAGAGCCGACTCCAAAGCCCCCATGTCCCGCAGACCGCTCGCGCCGCCGGTCTCGCTAATCAGGGCGTCGTGAATCGCTATAACTTCTTCCAGCGTTGGAAATTCGTGCGTCATTGGGCCAGCAACTCATAAAGCAGGCGGTTACGCTCCAGGCTGGCTCGAAAGTGCGCCATAACCTCCGGGCGCACCCTTTCCTGGGTCTGCTTTTCGATATAGCCCCTCATGGCGTCCTCCAGGACCGCCTGAAAATGCCGTCCTTCCCGCCGGGCGATTTCCCGCATCTCCGCCAGCACCTCCGGCGGCGCTTGGCTGGAAAACTTCTCGCGCGCTACAACCATCAACGTCATCTCCCCGCAACCAAACAATTGCTGCCTTTGGCCCATTGTCGCCGGCCAGGCCATCGATGTCAAGAAACGTCCATCCACATCCAGGGTCCTCAGTTTTCATTCCTTGCCTTTTCATGTCATTCTGAGCAGAGCGAAGAATCTAAAATTCTTGCCTTCGGCAACCCTGTCCGTAGCATGGCCGTTTGACTGGTGGCATGGACATTCCTGTCTGTGGCGTTGGCATCCACACTTTGCAATCGTCCTGCATCCACACCCGGAGCGCGGACAACCCCCGTAAGCCATCAACCCCTACAACCTGTCAAAACCCCTTCCACCCTGGCAAAGCCGCCGCCTGCCGCACCCACTCCTCCATCAGAGCCTCATCCATCCCGTCCTCATAAATGTGGCAATAGCGGGTATCCGGGTCCTTGGCCTCCACTGGCGGCAGCGGGTCCAGCGACGTCCCGTTCAGGAAAGTTACTTTCACGTACCGGGCGAAAACGTGGTAGCTGATGAACCATCCCTGGCCTTCCACCCCGTAGAAGGGCGAGTTCCACCGCACGGCCTTGCGCACGTTAGGCGCCACGCGCACTATCAGGTCGTCCAACTGCCGCCCCACGTCCCTCTTCCAGTCCGGCATATTGGCAATGTATTGCTGCACCGGCCCATCGCCGTCCCCCTTGGCTATCTGCGGATTGCCCCCGGACAGCATTGCCACTCCGTTTTCGTTCCTCGGCATGGGCGGCCTCTCCTTGGCCTTGGCATTACTCCCCGGCGTCTCGCCAGCCATTGCGTTCCCTCCAATTCGCGTCAACCCAGGGCCAATGACTCCCGTTTCTTGGGCGCAGCCGCTAAACCTTCCCCATTATCCCCGACGCCCAACCGCCCCTACAAGACCGCCTTCGCCCTTCCAACCAGGGCAATCCCATATCAGCAGTTTAACCACCGTCATTCCCGCACCCCCTACCGTCTTCCCGCGCCCTCCACCGTCATTCCCGCGCCCCCTACCGTAATTCCGGCCCCCACCGTAATTCCGGCCCCCACCGTAATTCCGGCGAAAGCCGGAATCCAGAAATCCTTGCCAGTGCCAGCGTTGGCCCTGTCCGCCTTCCCCTCCCTTGGTGGCGTAGGCTTTCAGCCTGCGCTTCTACGCCGGAGTATGCCTTTCCCCCACCGCCCCGGTGTTATACTCAACATAACCCAACGCTAAAACCCGCCCCGATAACGAAGAAGAAATGCGAACCGTCTTACTTGTCCTGGCCCTGTCCCTGTTCCTGACCGCTTGCCAAGCCGCCGATGAATCGCCGGCTCCAGGCCCGGCAATAACCGCCGCGCCCGCCGCGCCGGAACCCACGGTCATGCCCGTCGTGGTGGAAGCCAAGGCCACCGTTTAACCCAACCTTGCAACCGCCCACGGCGCTAAAAACCGCGCCCTTGGTGGGCCAAGGCGTACCGATTTGCGAACTTTTCGCTGGGAGGTTCTGATTTGAGGTAGGCGCCTATCAGCCCCGGATAGCCACTCACGAGCCTCCGCCCACTAGATTTGAGGTTCTTCAAATTCCAACTCAGTCGGTTCCAGGTCTTCACCCAATCCCGCAAATGGCTGAGGATGTGATTCCTGCCAGCCTGGGAAATCGCCCCTTGACATACAACCCTATGGTTGCGTATTGTATGCGCGTATGCACAAAGACTTGGTCTTCAAGGCACTCGCGGACCCAACACGGAGGTTGATGCTGGACGAGCTCTCCGAGCGCAAGGAGCAGACGCTTTACGAGCTCACGGCGCGCTTGATCATGCGGCATGAAGTCGCCATCTCCCGACAGGCCCTGGCCAAGCACATTGATCTCCTGGAACAAGCAGGGCTCGTAAGCTCAGAGAAGCGTGGCAAGTATCGGATGCTTGTCTTCAACGATGAACCCCTCAGGGCTGTCATGGATCGATGGCTCAAGTGACACTAGGAAAAGAAAAGGAGGCCAGATATGCGCATTACACTCACCAGCGTCTTCGTAAGTGACCAGGACCAAGCTCTGAAGTTCTACACTGAGACCCTCGGCTTTGTGAAGAAGCATGACTTGCCTGTGGGGGAATTCAAGTGGCTTACCGTCGTCTCGCCCGATGACGCAGATGGAACCGAGCTTCTGCTTGAACCAAATGACAACCCGGTAGCGCAAGAATATCAGAAAGGGATATTTGACCAGGGCATCCCAGCGGCGTCCTTTAGCGTAATGGACATCCGTGCAGAGTATGAGAAACTGATGTTGCTGGGCGTAGCTTTTACGATGGAGCCAACAGAATTGGCCAACGTCACTATTGCGGTCTTTGACGACACCTGCGGCAACCTGATCCAGATAATGCAAACGTAACGACGACCAACCAGACTATCCCGCTTGGGATGCGGGCGCAGTCTGGCCCGCATTGGCACCTGGTGGGCAGTGGAGGACTCGAACCTCCGGCCTCGTCAGGAAACCGGGTCACTTATCCATGACCAGGAATTGCCCCATCATGCCCAGGTCTTCATGGTCGAGAATGTGACAGTGGAACATATACGGAATGTCTTCGGCGACATAAGTATCGAATCGGGCGGCGATAACGACCTCGCGCTCGTCATTAACCAACACCGAGTCCTCCCAACCTGATTCCTCCGGTGGCGGGGGTTGGCCGTTAATCGCCAATATCTGAAACTGGGTCTGGTGGGGGTGGAATACGTGCTGGCCGTCGCCGCCGGAGAGAGTCCAGCGCTCGGCATTTCCGAGTTGCACCGTTGCATCAATCCTGCTCATGTCCAACTGGACTCCGTTGATTCCCCAGCTGGGGTCAAATTCCCAGAAGTTGCGCGAATCCTCCATGTGGAAACTCCGTTCCACCGTGATTTCCGACTCCGATATTCGCTCTATGGCGGCCAGCTTGTCCGGCAGCGTACCCGTACCCAAAACTGACCCATCCGGGCGGAGCTCCAGCGCCCGTCCCAACGTACTGTCAACCAAAGCGGCGGGTTCCATCCCGACATTGACGATAATCTCGGCTCGGTCCCCGGGCGCGAGTACGAGCTGCTCGATTGCGACGGGCCCAGCCAGATAGCCGCCGTCGGAGGCGATTTTGGTCATATTGGCCCCCTCGACGCTCAGGTCATAAATTCGGGCTTGGCTGCCATTCAACAGCCGGAGCCGAACCAACCCCGTAGGCACCTCAACGTAAGGGTTGATGGTGCCGTTCACCGTCAGCGTGCCATATAGGTTTCCGTTGCCGCCTGGGTCCAGGGCGAAGTCGAGTTGGCCGTCCTCGGTGAAGTCCCTGTCCTGGATGACGACCGGAATGTCGTCAACGCCGTAAGTTGCCGGCAGCCCTGCGGCGGCGGGGTTGTCGTCTTCGATGATTATCAAACCTGCCGCGCCCCGGTAAACGTGCTCCGCTGTTGACCCATGTGCGTGGGGATGATACCAGAGGGTGGCTGCCGACTGAATTACGTCGAAATCAGCCATCCAGGTTTTGCCGGGTTCGATAAGACTGTGCGGGCCGCCGTCGTCCTCGGCTGGGACGTCGGCGCCATGCCAGTGCGTCGTTGTAACCTCATCCAACTCGTTAGCGACGCTGATGACCACCGAGTCTCCCGTCCTGAGCCGAAGTGTGGGGCCGAGCACGGACATACCGTTGAATGAATAGGTGTCCGTCAGGGCTGTCTGCCGGTAGTCGTGACGTGATTTTCCGACTGTCAGGTCATAATGAGCGACACCATCACCGTCATACATCGGCTCCAGCAACCCCGGGATCGAAAGCGCCGCAACCGCCGGCGTATCAACCAACTCCACCTGGTTAGCTTCGCCACAGCCTGCCAGGTAACCGACCGCTGAGACAACCCAGAAAACAACGCCTACTCTCACCAAATCCCCGCGCCGCCGGCCGACTGTCCCGGCCCCGAACAAGAATAGTCGGCGCAATAAACCGCCTAGACCAAGCGAATTCTCTTGGCGCATCTCTTCCTTCTATCTGGTGGCCCACTGAGCAGTGGCAGTTGTGGTGGGCAGTGGAGGACTCGAACCTCCGGCCTCCTGCGTGTAAAGCAGGCGCTCTAACCAGCTGAGCTAACCGCCCCCAAATCGTCCCATCGCGGGACAAGCGGCCCGCAGACCCTTTATATAACCCCATCCAAGCCCGCGGTGTACCAACATTATCCCCGCCGGCGTCCCTCTGGTCAACGCCGAATCCCCGAACCAATCAACGCCGGCGCGCCCAATCGCCATTAACATAACCCCCGCCGCCCCGTCCCGGTATGTTATCATGTCCCCACCAAACCAAAACCCAGGAGGCCCATCATGCCTTTCGGTGGCAACGACTGGCTGGCCCTAACCCCCGAACCCGCCCTGGAACCCGACTTGCCCATCTGCGACCCCCACCACCACTTTTGGGACTTGCGCCCTCAGCGCATCCCCTACCAACGCTACCTGCTCCACGAACTCCTTGGCGACATAACCGGCGGCCACAACGTCCGCTCCACCGTGTTTATCGAAGCCCGTTCCATGTACCGCGACGACGGCCCCGAAGATCTGCGTCCCGTCGGCGAAGTCGAATTTGTCCAGGGCCAGGCCGCTGCCAGCGCCAGCGGCGTTTACGGCGACTCCCGCGCCGCCGCCGCCATCGTCGGCCACGCCAACCTCAACCTGGGCGACGCCGTTGAACCCGTCCTCCAAGCCCTGCAAGCCGCCAGTCCCAACCGATTCCGCGGCATCCGTCACTCCGTCACCTGGGACCCCCACCCCGAAATCGAAAACACCGCCGCCCACAATATGCCCGGCCAACTGGCGACGGACAACTTCCGCGCCGGCGCCCGCGTCCTCTCCGGCATGGGCCTCTCCCTGGAAGGCTGGCTCTACTTCCCCCAACTCCCCGAACTGGCCGACTTCGCCAAAGCCTTGCCCGACCTGACCATCATCCTCAACCACATCGGCGGCCTCATCCGCGTCGGCCACTACGCCAACCGCGACGACGAAGTCCTGGCCCAGTGGCGCAGCGGCATCGCCGCCGTTGCCGAATGTCCCAACGTCAACATGAAACTCGGCGGCATTGGCATGACCCGCACCGGCTTTGGCTGGCACGAACGCGACCAGCCCATCGGCTCCGAAGAACTGGCGGCGGCAATGGCCCCCTACATGGACTACTGCATCGAACAATTCGGCCCCGACCGCTGTATGTTCGAGAGCAACTTCCCGGTGGACAAGGTTTCCTACTCTTACAACGTCATGTACAACGCCTTCAAGCGGCTGTCCCAGGGCTACTCCCCCACCGAGCGAGCCGCCATGTTCCACGACACCGCCGCCCGCGTGTACCGCATCCCCTAGCAAAACCGACGCAAAAACCCTGTCCCCAACCCGTCATTCCGGCGAAGGCCGGAATCCAGAAATCCCTGCCAAGGACGAGGTAGGCCCGGCGAAGACGTTGGGGATGGTGAAAACCAAAAACCCCCTCCCCCTACGAGGGGGAGGGTTGGGGTGGGGGTAGAAATATCCTTAACATCAAAAAAGCCCCGGCTACGGCCGGGGCTTTCGATGAACTGGCAACAAAATGGCGCGCTTGGCGGGATTCGAACCCACGACCTCTGCCTCCGCAGGGCAGCGCTCTCTCCACTGAGCTACAAGCGCACGAAAAACCGGATAACCGTTGTCAGACCTTGGTCTATGCCCCAACCCGAAAGTTGGTGCCGAGGGAGGGATTTGAACCCACACGTCCTAAAGGACACTGCGCCCTGAACGCAGCGCGTCTGCCGTTTCGCCACCTCGGCACTGGCCAAGTCTGTTAAAGAGCCGCAGCGTCCGGTGACGCCGCTGGTGGGCGATGGAGGATTTGAACCTCCGACCTCCTCGGTGTGAACGAGGCGCTCTAACCGCTGAGCTAACCGCCCCAGGTTTCCTTGGGCAACCACAATTATAGGACAGCCCGCCCCCCAACCGCAACCCTGACGAATGACATAACCAGGACAATCGCAATGTGGCTTAAGCGCTTAACCCTGAAATTCATCATGTCACCCTGAACGAAGTGAAGGGTCTAAAATCCTCCACCAAAGACCCTTTTGGGAATCGGAGGGGCAGGTAAAAACCCGACCGTACCCGGCAAAAGTTTCAGATTCTTCGCTGCGCCCAGAATTACACACCGCCGGGCCAATTCTTAACGCGATTGCCCCGCCGCCAACCGTCTCAAAAATCCCCTCCCCCTGGCAGGGGGAGGGCCAGGGAGGGGGTCGAACCCAACCACCCCGCCTACTGCGCCGTAAATCCCCCGTCAATCACCAGTTCGCTCCCCGTAACAAAGGAAGACTCCTCCGAGGCCAGGTACAGAATCCCCGCCGCTATGTCCTCCGGCGTCCCCAGCCGGCCCAACGGCGTCCGATTCACCCGCGCCTCCCTGACCTCCGGCTCGGCGTGAAACCGCGCCGTCATCGGAGTGTCCACAAACCCCGGATGCACCGAGTTGACCCGTATCCCTTCCTTCGCGTACTGGATTGCCGCCGACTTGGTGAGCAGCCGTACCGCCCCCTTGGAACTGTGGTACGCCGTCGAAGTCTCGCTGCCAATCAACCCGTATATGGACGAAATGTTGATTACCGAACCGCCCCCGTTGGCCCGCAGCGCCGGAATCGCCGCCTTCATTCCCAGGAAAACCCCCTTGGCGTTGACATCCATCACCCGGTCCCAAATCTCTCCCGTCGTTTCCTCCACCGTCGTCCGCCCGCTTATCCCGGCGTTATTCACCACCACGTCCAACTTGCCATAAGTCGTCACCGCCGCCTCCACCGCCCGGCTCCAGTCCGATTCGCTGGTAACGTCCAGGGCCACGAAAGTCGCTTGTCCCCCGGATTCGTTGATGTCAGCCGCCGTCTCCACCCCTTCCTCTTCCAAAACATCCCCTATAACCACCGACGCCCCTTCCGCCGCCAACAGCCGCGCCGTGGCCGCTCCAATCCCCCGCGAACCGCCGCTGACCAAAGCCACCTTCCCCGAAACCCGCATTAGTTGTTTCCTCCCGGTTTACGGAATATCCCCACCTATCTTGAGTATGTCATTCCGAGCGCAGCGAAGAATCTAAAATTCTTGCCTCAACCAACCTTCGCCCCGGCCAACCCCATTGGCTCAATCCCCACCCCCTACCAGGGGGAGGGTTAGGGAGGGGGTAAAACCCAGCCCCCGGCCAACAACACCATCAACTTAACAATAATCCAGCCGCCCCCGAAAACAACCCAAACCCACCCCAAAATAACTTATGTAAACGCTGCCCCGCGTAAACCCTTACATAACCTACCTTGTGCGAACCACCCCCCCGGAAGATTTTATGTCCGCTGCCGCTCCGTTCCTCCCCGTCCCTTCCACCACCGTCATCGGCCCTTCCAGTTCCACCAGGCAAGCCTCCACTTCCTCCAGCAGTCCGTCCAGGTTCCACCCCTTCGCCGCCGAAATCATCACCTGCCGGGTTTGCCCCGAATTTGCTAGCAGGCGCCCCGGCTCTCCGCCGGCCCCGTCCTCCAGCAAATCCATCTTGTTCATCACCAGCAGCCGCGGCTTGTCCTTCAAACCCAGGTCTTCCAGCGTTTCGTCCACCACCTCCGCCTGCTCCGCCGCCTTCCGATGATTTACGTCAACTACGTGCAAAAGCACGTCCGAACCCGACAATTCCTCCAACGTCGCCCGGAAAGCCGCCACTACCGTCGGCGACAGCTTTTGGATAAACCCCACCGTGTCGCTCAACAGCAGTTCCCCGCCCGACGGCAGCCGGATTCGCCGCGTCACCGGGTCCAGCGTCGAAAACAACTGGTCTTCCGCCTCCACCCCGGCATCGCTCAAAGCGTTGAAAAGTGTACTCTTGCCGGCGTTGGTGTACCCCACCAGCGTAGCCATCGGGATTCCCGCCTTTTTCCGCCGCCCCAGGTGCCAGCCTCTCCGCTGCTTTACCTTGTCCAACTCATCCTGGATTTTCTGGATGCGCTGCCGGACAATCCGCCGGTCCGTCTCCAACTGCGTCTCCCCCGGCCCCCGGGTGCCGATTCCGCCCCCCAGCCGTTCCAGATGCGACCATTGGCCCACCAGCCGCGGCAAAAGGTACTGGTGCTGCGCTAACTCCACTTGCAGCTTGCCTTCGTGGGTGCGGGCGTGCCTCCCGAAAACGTCCAGAATCAACGCCGTCCGGTCAATCACCTTCGTTTGTAGCGCCTCTTCCAGGTTCCGCTGCTGGGTGGGCGTCAACTCATCGTCGAAAATCACCACCTGGGCTTGGCGGTCTGCCACCAGTTCCTTTACTTCCTGCAATTTCCCCTTGCCGATGTACGTCGGCGTCAGGCGGTCAGACCGCTGGGTCGCCTCCCCCACGACTTCCGCGCCGGCGGCCCTGGCCAGGTACGCCAGTTCCGCCAGCGTGTCCGGCAAATCCCACAGGTGGGCGCGGTCTTTTACCTCCACCGCTACCAGCAGCGCCTTCTCCGGGTCGGGATCCGTTGAAATCGGTTTCCTCGGAATGACCTAACCCCCTTTCGGCGCCGGGATGTTCCAGTTTTCCAGCCGTTGACACCCCTTTTCCACCTGCTCATCCGGCGTGGTCAGTGACAGCCGGATGTACCCTTCCCCGTACTGGCCGTAACTCGACCCCGGCGTTACTACTATGTCAACCTCTTCCAGCAGCCGCGCCGCGAACTCCGCCGACGTGAACCCCTCCGGTACTCGCGGCCAGATGTAAAGACTGGACTTGGGAACTTCCACGCTAAGGCCCATCTTCCGCAGCGCCCCGATTACCCGGTCACGACGCCATTGGTAGATGGCTATGTTGTCGTCAATGCAGTCCTGCGGCCCGGTCAACGCCTCCATCGCCATTTCCTGAATCGCCTGGGGAATCCCCGAATCCAGGTTGGCCTTTATCTGGAACAGCGCCTTGATCATGTCGGCGTTCCCCGCCGCCATCCCGATGCGCCACCCGGTCATGTTGTAGCTCTTGGACAGGGAATGAAACTCAATCCCCACCTCTTTCGACCCTTCCACCTGCAAGAAACTGCCCGCTCGGTACCCGTCGTACCCGATTTCGCTGTACGCCGCATCGTGCAGCAGGGCGATGTCATGCTCCCGGCAGTAGGCAATGGCCGCCGCGAAGTCCTCGGCGGTGGCAACGCCGCTGGTGGGATTGTTGGGGTAATTCAGCCACATCACCTTGGCCGCCCGCGCCGCGTCCTCGGCGATGGCGTCCAGTTCCGGCAGCCAGCCGTTTTCCTCCCGCAGCGGCATTATGTAACTCTCCCCGCCGGCGAACATCGTCCCAACGTCGTACACCGGGTACGCCGGATCGGGAATCAACGCCAGGTCTCCGGGATCAATAAAGCAAAACGCCGCGTGTCCGATGCCCTCTTTGGCCCCGATTAGCGGCAGAACCTCCGTATCCGGGTCCAGCCGCACCCCGAAACGGTTTTCGTACCACTGCGCCATCGCCCGCCGCAGTTCCGGAAGCCCGTCCGTTTCCGGGTAACGGTGGTTCGGCGGGTCTTCCGACGCCCGCACCAGCCGGTCAATTATCGGCTGCGGCGTCGGTATGTCCGGGTCCCCGATTCCAAACGTAACCACGTCCGCCCCGGCCGCCCGCTTCTCGGCGATAATCCGCGAAATCTCCACAAACGGATAGGGCTTCAATCTCCCCAAACGACTAGAAAAGTTCATAAATCACCAGAAAACCTACCTGAATATCTCCCTCAAACCCAACTCAAAACCCGGCAACAGGTCCGACCTCAGCATATCCTCCCCGCCAAAGACTGCCGCCGACCGCGGTTCCTCCCCGTCCAGGGCCGTGATTTCCGCAGTTTGGGAGTACGGGTCGAAAAGCCAGCACTCCCGCACCCCTATCTGTTGATAGTCCCCCAGCCGGCTTGCCAACTCCCGCCGGGTATTGCTGGGCGACAGTATCTCGATGGTCAACACGGGGGCCACTTCCACGAACCGAATGTCGATCACTTCCTCCCGAGTTTTCCCCGGCGCCTGCTGGGAATCCAGGTACAAAATATCCGGTTGACGGGTACGCAACGGTTCCCTCTGAATCAGCACATCCAACGGTGCCGGCAATACTTCCCCCAGGCCGTTCTGCTCAACGAAATCATCCAGCCGTGCGGTTATCCTCAGCAGCAAACGCTGGTGAAAGTAAGTCTGAGAGAGCGGCACCGACATCATCCCGTCAATAATCTCGTACCGCTGGTTCGTCTCCGGGAGAGCCTGCCACTCGTCGAAAGTCAGCTTTTTCGTAGCCATACTCATGGCGACCGCCATTCCCCGCTGAATACTTCCTCCGCCGGCCCTTCCAGATACACTTCTCCCGACCCGTCCCATTCAATCGTCAACGTACCGCCCGGCAGGGTTATGTCAACCCTGTCCCCGGCATACCCCAGCAGTCGCGCAGCCACACCGATAGCGCAGGCCCCGGTGCCGCAGGCCATCGTCTCCCCCGAACCCCGTTCCCAAACCCGCGCCGCCAGCGTCCCATCGTCCTTCCGGTTCACAATCTCGAAATTCACCCGCCTGGGAAACAACCCGTGATGCTCAACCTGCGGCCCCACCGTGTGCAGCGGGTAGTCCTCCACCGCCCGCTCCACGAATGCTACCGCGTGAGGGTTGCCCATCGAAACGAAACTCATCGGGATGGTCAAATCCCCCTGCTTGACCGGGTACTCCAATACCGGAACTGCCAACTCCCCGGCGGCCATGCCCAAGTCCACCGGAATATCCGCCGGCTCAAATCTGGGCAGCCCCATCGCCACCCGCGCCCCGCAAACCTGACCGTCCTGGTAAACCGGCGTAATCTCCCGCACTCCCGCCAGCGTGTCCACCGTCACCGCCTCCCGGTTTGCCGCCACCATCCCCCGTTCCAGGGCGTACTTGGCGAAACACCGGATGCCGTTGCCGCACATCTCACCTTCCGACCCATCGGCGTTGAACATCCGCATCTTCAAGTCGGCAACCTCCGACTCAAGCACCAGGATTAACCCGTCGCTGCCCACCCCAAAATGCCGGTCGCTCATCCGACGCGACAGGCTCGGCCAGTCCTCTTCCATCCGTCGGGCGTCAACGTAAATGTAATCGTTCCCCGCCCCGTGCATCTTCGTGAATTTCATCCAACCCGGCCCCTGAAATCATGCTAGCGCAACCGCGCCCGCTATTGTACCACAGCCCCCTCGCCAACAATGTCCCAAAAAACTTCCCCCTGCACAAACCCAACGTCATTCCGGCGAAGGCCGGAATCCAGAAATCCCTCACCCCAAGCCGACGTTGCCTTACCCTTGTGACCTCGGATTCCTCCGCAGCGTCAACCCTTATAGTAACCCAGCCCCCCAACCGTCATTCCGGCGAAAGCCGGAATCCAGAAATCCCTCACCCCAAGCCGACGTTGCCATGCGCGACAACCTACGCAATCCATCCAAAATCCCCCTACCAAGGGGAGGGCCGGGAAGCGGCTCAAACGTCCATCCAACCTATCCAACCCCCACCCCCATCCGCTAACATTGACCCCAAACCCCCAACTCGGAAAGGTGCCCCGTGGACATCGGCAAATTCCCCCCCGAACTGCTGGCAAAACTCCTGGCCAAAAACAACGTAACCGACCCCCGCGTCCTGGTTGGCCCCCGCATCGGCGAAGACGCCGCCGTCATTGACCTGGGCGACCGCCTCCTTGTCGCCAAGACCGACCCCATAACCTTCGCCGCCCGGGACATCGGCTGGTACGCCGTCCAGGTCAACGCCAACGACCTGGCCTGCACCGGCGCCGTCCCCAGATGGTTCCTGGCTACCATCCTGGTGCCGGAGCGGTTCACCGAACAGGACGCCGAAGACCTTTTCGACCGGATTATGACATCCTGCGCCGCCCTGGACGTTGCCCTGGTGGGTGGCCACAGCGAAGTAACCTACGGCATTGACCGCCCAATGATAATCGGAACCATGCTGGGCGAAGTTGACCCGGCCCGCCTGGTGCATACCGGCGGCGCCCAGGAAGGAGACAGCATCGTTTTGACCAAGGGAATCGCCATCGAAGGAACCGCCCTGCTGGCCGCCGACCACGCCCCGGCCTTGCAACAAGCCGGCGTACCCCCCGAAGTAATCGCCGTAGCCGCCGGCTTCCTGCACAACCCCGGCATCAGCGTACTAGCCGACGCCCGGATAGCCCTGGACACCGTAAACGTCCACTCTCTCCACGACCCCACCGAAGGCGGCCTGGTCACTGCCCTGCGTGAAGTCGCCGCCGCCTCCGGCTTGGGCTTGGCCATCGAAGAGGGCAGCGTCCCCGTACTCCCTGAATGTCGCGCCGTCTGTGACGCCTTGGGACTTGACCCCTTCGGATTGCTGGCATCCGGCGCCCTGCTTATCACCTTGGCCGCCAACGAAGTCCCCAAGCTGCTCTCCGCCCTCGACCGTGCCGGCATCACCGGCTGGGAAATCGGGCAAATGCTGGCCCCCGAAGAAGGCTTGCTGATGATTAACTACGAAGGCGAAATCCTCCTACCCAACTTCCCCCGCGACGAACTCGCCCGCTACCTCTCCACCACCCCCACCTGAACCCGCCAACCCCACAAAGACGCGAAAAAATCCCCTTCCCTATCCCCAACCCGTCATTCCGGCGAAGGCCGGAATCCAGAAACCCCAACCACGCCCGACGTTGCCGCAAAACTCAAAGCGTGTCCCAACAATAACCCCCGCCCGCTATCCCCAACCCGTCATTCCCGCGAAGGCCGGAATCCAGAAACCCCAACCACACCCGACGTTGCCGCAAAACTCAAAGCGTGTCCCAACAATAACCCACGTCCGCTATCCCCAACCCGTCATTCCGGCGTAGGCCGGAATCCAGAAACCCCAACCACGCCTCACCTTGCCCGCAAAACTGCAAGCGTGTCCCAACAATAACCCCCGCCCGCTATCCCCAACCCGTCATTCCGGCGTAGGCCGGAATCCAGAAACCTCAACCACGCCCCACCTTGCCGCAAAACTCAAAGCGCGTCCCGACAATAACCCCCGCCCCCTATGCAGGGGGAGGGTTGGGGAGGGGGTGAAAACCCCGGCTAACTCTCCCCCTGGTAAACCCCCAACGCCTCCTGCAATTGCCCCACCGTCACGTTGGCCCCGCTGACCACGACGGCAACCTTCCTCCCCCGCAGCCGTTCCTTCACCTTCACCGCCCCGGCCGTCGCCGTCGCCCCGGCCCCCTCCGCCAGCGTGTGCGCCTTTTCAATCAACAACCCTATCGCCCGCCGTATCTCATCGTCGCTGACCAGCACGAAATCGTCCAGCCGGTGCCGCAGAATCTCTTGCGGCAACTGGTATCCCCCAGCAGTCGCCACCCCTTCCGCAAAGGTGTTCATCGGCGCCTGCACCAACTGCCCCTGCGCCCAGGACAAGTAGCCCGCCGGCGCCGCCTCCGATTGCACCGCCATGACCTCAATGGCCGGGTCAATCCCCTTGGCGACGATGCACGTTCCCGCTACCCCGCTGCCTCCACCCAACGGCACTAAGATAACCTCCACGTCGGGCAGGTCTTCCACGATTTCCAACGCCTCCGTTGCCACCCCCGAAATCAGCAGCGGCTCATTCGACGGATGCACGTAGCGGTATCCCTCTTCCTCCGCCAGCCGCTCGGCGTGCGCCCGCGCCTCATCGTACATCGAACCGTGAAAGACCAACTCCGCGCCCAATGCCCGCATCGCCGCCACCTTCAACGGATTCGCCCCTTCCGGCAAAGCGATAAGCGCCCGCGCCCCGAAGATGCGGCAAGCGCTGGCGATGGACTGTCCATGATTCCCGGTGGACGCCGTAATCACCCCCCGCGCCCGTTCCTCCGCCGTCAGGTGCGCCAGAAAGTTGATTCCCCCCCGCTGCTTGAACGCTCCCAACGGATGATATTCCTCGTGTTTAAGGTAAACCTCCGCCCCCAGAAAGTCGCTCATCCCCGCCGAATAGTGCAGCGGCGTCCGGGGAAGATACTGCGAAATAAGTTTCCTGGCCGCGTAAACGTCCCGCAAAGTCGGATGCTCCATCATTAACTGCTCCCCTCGTTGCGCCGTCTGCTCCATCTGCTCCTGCATAACCGCCTTATCCTCAACCCTTGACTATATGATTATGTGAATACTGGTCCAACCCGTCACACCCGCTCCATGAGAAAGCCATTCCCGCTCCCACCGTCATTCCGGCGAAGGCCGGAATCCAGAAATCCTAGCCAAAACCGACGCTGGTAGTCCAGTCCTTCCCCCTACCTAGGGGAAAGGGTGAAACCTCGGTTTTCAACGCATCCCCTCACGACTGCCCCGCCCCGGCCTCATCCTCAATATCCTCCCCATCGGAACGCCCGCCCCTCACCATCCTTTTCACCCGCGCGATAATCAAACCACCCACTAGCACAAGCACCGCCGCCGCCAGCGCGCCCCCTGTCGCCAGCGGAAACCAGACCCCCAGAAGTTCCTCAACGGCCGGCCCGAAGAGGATAATCAGCCCGGCCCCCACAAAAAACCGGATGCCCCGCCCAACCAGCGACACTATCAGGAACGCCCGCAGGTTCAGCTCCAAAAGACCGGCGGAAATGGTGAACACTTTGTACGGAATCGGCGTTATCGCCGCCACCAGCACCGCCCACACCCCATATTTCTGGAACATCCTCTCCGCCCGTTCAATCCGTCCTGGCGAAGTGAACTTCAACACTACCGGACGGCCCCATCGCTGCCCAATCCAGTATCCCACCAACCCGCCGGCCACCGAAAACCCCGTCCCTATCGCGGCATGGAGGAAAGCCAAATCCGGGCGCGCCACTCCCATCGAAATCAACAACGGGTCCAGCGGCAAAGGGCTGAAGATAGCCTCGGTAAAGGCCAGGATCGCCAGTAGCAGCATGGCCCAGGGAGTGCCGCCAAAGTCGGCAATCCATTCGGAAAGGTCGGACAAGAACTCCATTGCAACCGCAATTCTAGGGCCAACCGCCCCGCCCCCGTCAACCCCCAACCCATCATCCACCAGGTTCCCCCAACCCCGCAGGGCAACCCTTTGGGATCCCATATCGTCAACCGCTCCGGCAGGTTCCCCCGGCTCCCGTAGGGGCAACCTACGGCAGCGTCTCCATGCCCAACATCATCCAAGGTTCCCCCGGCTCCCGTAGGGGCAACCCTTGTGGTTGCCCCGACCTACCGCCCGGCTCCAACCGTCATTCCGGCGAAAGCCGGAATCCAGGAGCTTGGATGACCGAACCATTCTGGATTCCCGCTTTCTCGGGAATGACGGTGTCGGGTAGCAGGACGGTCAACAAGCGACTTTGGAAAAACCCTGCAATCCCCGCCAGCTCTCTTCAACCTGGGTGTTGCCCGGGAGTCCGGTTGGGTATTAGCCGGGAGTCCGTGTTGAGTGTTGCCGGGGATTCCGTTCGTGGTGAGCCTGTCGAACCACGAACGAGCAGGAAACAAATCAGCATAGCGAGGACGAAAAGACCCGTCCAATCATCCGCCAGGTCTCTTCAAATTGGGTGTTAGCCGGGAGTCCGCGGCGAGTGTTACCGGGAGTCCTCGTTGAGTGTTGCCGGGGATTCCGTTCGTGGTGAGCTTGTCGAACCACAAGCGAGCGGGAAACAAATCAGCATGGCGAGAAAGAAAAGGCCCGTACAATCCCCGCCAGTTCTCTTCAACTTGGGTGTTAGCCGGGAGTCCGGTTGAGTGTTGCCGTGGATTCCGTTCGTGGTGAGCTTGTCGAACCACGGGCGAGCGGGAAACAAATCAGCATGGCGAGAAAGAAAAGGCCCGGCCAATCATCCGTCAGGTTCTTTCCATCCCCCGGATGTCATTCTCAGCAAAGCGAAGAATCCAAAATCCTTGCCCTTGCCAACCCTGGTCTGGGCATAGCCGAAATGGTCGCCTCGCCGGAAAAATTTAGACCCATCTCTCCCAAACGAAAAGCCGCCGCAATGATCCGCCAAGCCCCCAACCTCCGTAGGGCAACTTCTTTCATCACACCCGCCCATTCCTTGTCGTCCCATGCCCCCCAACCCCCGTAGGGGCAACAACCGGTTACCCCAACACAAACGGGGTGATACACCAAGTCCCAACCCCGCAAGGGCAACCCTTGATGTCGCCCCGCCCTACCGCCCAGCCCCAACCGTCATTCCGGCGAAGGCCGGAATCCAGAAATCCCAATCACCAAGCCCGTCCGCACTCGCCAGGGTCTTTCGATTTTCCGTCCAGCTCCGTCCAGCTTTGATTATGTCATTCTGAGCAAAGCGAAGAATCTAAAATTCTTGCCGTCGCCAACGTCAGACCGCCCGCAGAATTTTAGACCGTCCGCACTCGCCGGAGCTTCCGCATTCCACCTAACCCCCCGCCTTGAAAGATACAGCCGGGGCGAGGTTGAAACCGCCAGTAGGTACAACAACCGCATCGCTACACTTTTCAAGATAGAAAACTACCCCACCGTTACACTCCAAACAAGTACCCCAACCCCGCAGCGGTACACCAAAACCCCGGTACACATCCACTGTTACCCGGAAATATACCGCCTTGCCCTGCAATGTACCAACCTACCACCCCCGATACACTTAGCTACATTCCCGCCAATACCCGCAGTGTATCGCTACACTCTCCGTTACCCCAACCCCCGCCACACCCCGTTTTCCGGCGGTCATCGTCACCCCATCCACCCCATTTCCCTTTCCATTCCCGCACAAATCCCCTTCAATTTCTACGTTCTAATTATTTCTTAAACTTTTCTAAATTCTTTTCCGGTGAAGTATTGACAAAATCGGGAACACATGGTAACGTACTCCCCACGGAAAAACCAACCCACCGCCGGGTACACCATCAACCCCAAAAATGCAGGAGGACTGTCGTGGCTAGAAAGACCAAGCTGATGATGCGGGTGGAAAACGAGCACCAACGCCCCCTGGAAAACCTGTTGCCCGAAATGGTCAACGAAAGGGGTCTTTCCGAGACCGCCGACGCCCTGGGTGTCAGCAAGGCCACCCTCGGTTACTGGCTGCTTAAGCTGGGCATCAGCGTCCGCCGCGTCGCTCTCGCCCCGGGCGAGTTCCTGGAAGTCAAGCGTGCCGGCTAACCCCCGCCGCTGGCGCTGGTGTCGTGCTTAGGGTTGATGGGGCCGCAAGGTGCAATGCGGGACGTTGATTCCCCGCCAAGGTTAACGAAGTAAACCAGGTCAAAAACGGTTAGCAAAAAAGGGAGGCGGTTCAACCGCCTCCCTTTCCTTTTAACGTCGGTACACTAATGCAACGGCTTTACATCCGTTACTCCGGTAGGTACACTCAACCAGTAAAAATGTCCTCCGGCAAAAATGCAGAAACCGTTACATTCGGCAGGTCAACGGCGTTGCTGATTTTCAAGTCCACCGCTACACTGCAAATAATGTACGCCTGCTCCCTCGACCAGCCCCGTTCCTGCAACAACTCAATCATGTTCAGCAGGGCGTTGCGCGCCGCCAGCGTCAAGTCCTCCCCTTCCTGCGTACCATCCTCCCGAATGGGCATCCCCATCGTAGCGATAAAGTTCCGCGGCGCCGCCCACTCCGGCGGTAGAAAGTAACCCGGATGGGTGTAACGCGGGAATTTAATCCCCTTGGCCGCCGCCTCCCCCTTGTGTACCTGGAACCGCACCACCGCCGTGGCTCCCATCTCAATCGCCGTGATGCAGCATTCCGAGTCCCCCTGGGCAAAATGTCCGTCCCCGGCGGAATACAGCCCCCCGTCCACGTTCACCGGGATGAACAACCTCGACCCCGTGGTCAGTTGCTTGGCGTCCACGTTGCCGCAGTTCTCCCGCGGCGGCAGCGTCCGCAGCCCATGTTGCGCCACCGCCCCGCCGGCCGGCACCGCATCCTCCGGGTCTGGCGGAAACGCAATACCGCCCCGCCGTACCAAGTCCGCCTCCCGTGCCGTCCATTCCTCCAGTTGCGCCGCCGACGGCGCTATCCCCGCCGTGCCCATGAAAGACCCGTCAACGATTCGCACCCCCGGCAGTTGCGCCGATGTTGCCCAACCGTCCGCAATGTCCCAATGCACCAGGTAAGGGTCGGGAAAGTAGTCCCGCAGAAACCCGGAACCCGGACGGTTCCGCGTCCACCCGTAGGGCTGCGGAATTATGTCAACGTACTCAATCTCCAGCAGGTCGCCCGGCTCCGCCCCCTTCACGTACACCGGCCCGGTCAACGGATGCGCCACCTTGCTATCCAGACCCACCAGGTCATCCACCGTCATCCCCGGCTGTATCTGGCAGTCCGACGCGTCTCGCGTCTCCAGCAAAACATCCTCCCCCGCCTCCACTTCCAATACCGCCGGAATATCCGGGTGCCAACGGTTATGCCCCTTGGCCGGCTCTTCCTTCAACCGCTTCCCCCGGTCAATCTCAATACTCTTCATACCGGCCTCCTGTCTGCGGTATGTCGTCATTCCGGCGAAAGCCGGAATCCAGAAATCCTTGCCTTCGCCAACCCTGTCCTGAATGCAGCCGAATGAATGGGGATGAAACCCCTTACGTCAAACCGCCCGTTCCTCTGCCCAAACCACCCTTGCCGAAACCGAATGACCCCGCATCAAAAACCCCCTCCCCCTATTCAGGGGGAGGGTTGGGGAGGGGGTGAACCCTCCCCGGCATCAGCCGCCAAGGACAACTCCCCAACCCCAATTTTTCGCCTTAAAGCGACCAGTCGTCCGGCAACTCCGGCGTCCGCATCGGCTTGATCATTACCTCCACCAACGCCGCCTGTCCTCCCTCGGTAGCCTCAATGGCCCGCCGGAACGTCCCAACCATCTCCCCCGGCTGGTCAACCCGTTCCGAGTACGCCCCCAGTCCCCGCGCCACTTCGCTGAAATTCCCGCCCAACTGCGCCACTGTCGGCGGCGTTCCCCCCGGCCGGTCCATCCCCATCATCCCGCCGCCAATGCCCCCGTTGTTGATTACGACCGTCAGCGTCGGCAGCCCCATCCGCACCGCCGTCTCTATCTCCATCCCCGTCATCCCAAACGAGGCGTCTCCAAGCAGATGCACCACCAGCTTGTCCGGGTTGGCCAGCTTGGCCCCGATAGCCGCCCCCAGCGACCACCCCATCGGCGCCATGCCCCCCATCGCCACGAAACTCCGCGGCGTCCTGGACTCCCAGAAGGGCGTTATGTAGCCCCGGCTCCCCCCGGCGTCGTGCAATGCCACCGTCCGGTCCAGGTCCACCGTCCGCATCAGGTCATACACCACCCGGTAGCCGTTGGTAGGCGTACTTTCGTCGGTGAATATCGGCATCCACTCCCCCAGCCACTTGTCCCTGGCCCGCGCGATTTCCTCCACCACCTCTTCCTTGATTCCCCCGGCATTTGGCCCCAGCCGTTCCCGCACCGCGTCAATCAAGTCCCGCAGCGCCAGCCGGGCGTCCGCCAGTATCGGCACGTCCGCCTGGTACTGCTTGTTCAAGTCCTTTTCGTCGGCGTTTATGTGAATCAGCTTGACCCCTTCCGGGATAGGCCGCCCGTCCGTCCCATTGGGCAGCCGGAAGGAATTGCCCACCGCCAGCACCGCGTCGGCGTGCCGGTTGATTTGCAATGCCGGCCCCGAAGCGTACCGGCTCCGCGGATACACCCCGCCTCCCAGCGAAAGCGGATGGTCTTCGGGAAACACGCTCTTCCCCAGCAGCGTCGTCGCCACTGGCATGGACAGCAGTTCCGCCAACTCCCGCACTTCCTCCGCCGCTCCCGCCGACATCGCTCCGCCCCCGGCGTTCAGAATCGGATACCGGGCGTTGACCAGAATCTCCGCCGCCCGCTCAATGTCCCTGGGGTCCGGCGCCGGCTTGCGCCCCTCCCCCACGGGTTCATACCGCAGCGCTGCGTCATCCGCCTCCGCCGTCAGCACGTCCTGGGGCATTTCCAGCACCACCGGCCCCGGCGACCCGGAGCGCAAAGCGGTGAACGCCCGCCGCATTATCCCCGGAATTTCGTCGGGCCGGGTGAAAGTCCCCTTCCACTTAACCAGCGTGTCGAAAATGCTCGACGACACTTCCTGCTGGTATTCCTTGCCCAGGTTCCGCAGCGGATGTTGCCCCATCAGCAGCAGCACCGGCACGTTGTCCGCGAAACAACTGGCGATTCCCGTCAGCGTGTTGGTGGCCCCCGGCCCGGTTCCCGTCATCGCCACCCCCACCTGCCCGGTTGCCCGGGAAAAACCGTCTGCTACTTCCACCCCCAACCGTTCGTGCCGCGTCGCGAAAGCCGTAATCGTTGACGACTCCCGCAGCGCCGGCCAAAGCGGGGCCAAACCCCCGCCGGAAAACCCGGTAATGTACCTGACGCCTTCTTTTTCCAGGGCCTGGATTACCGCATCACCGCCGCGCATAGTCTTTCCCTCCTCAGCCAAGGGCAATCGCTGCGAAAACCCCCGCCGCCCGATTCATAATTCCTGGAACAACCCAACTATCGCCGGGTTGCGCCGATTTTATGTCGCCCAACCCAACCCGGTCAAACCCACCCCCAATCACCACTCGGGCCGGCTTTCGCGGGAACCCAGAACTCCCTACCCCAAAGCAACTTCCACACCAACGTCCGTAGGGGCGGGTTTCAAACCCGCCCCTACCAACATTCACAACCAGACCGTTTACCGGAAACAAATCCTCCCCAACACCCGTAGGGGCGCACGGCCGTGCGCCCCTACCAACGCTCATCACCAAGGCGGAGCGGATATAAGGAACCCCCCCACTCCCCAACCGTCATTCCGGCGTAGGCCGGAATCCAGAAACCCTACTCCCCAAACCATCCTCGGCCCTCAAAAATCCCCATCAATCATTCCCGCCCCATATTCAGGGGAGGGCCGGGGAGGGAGTCAACCTCCTCCAACGAACCCAACCTCGCCCCCAACCCGTCATTCCGGCGAAAGCCGGAATCCAGAAATCCCCAGCACAAACCAACCTTGCCATCCCCGCCGGCCCTCGTCATGCCCGCGTCTGCTGCCGTTATTCCCGCCCTTTACTGTCATTCCCGCCCCCAACCCGTCATTCCGGCGAAGGCCGGAATCCAGAAATCCATGCCAATACCAACCTCGCCCCACGAAACCAACGCCGCCGCCCTCAACCGTCATTCCCGCGAAAGCGGGAATCCACATCCCCGCCTTTACCAACCTTACCCCTACCAAACCACCCCCGCCCTCAACCGTCATTCCCGCGAAAGCGGGAATCCACATCCCCGCCTTTACCAACCTTACCCCCACAAACCAACCCCCACCCCCACCGTCATTCCGGCGAAAGCCGGAATCCAGGAATCCTACTCCCCAAACCAGTCTCGCGCCCATTGGACACCTCATCAATAATAACCCCCTCCCCTACTAGGGGGAGGGCTGGGGTGGGGGTGCGTCCCCCCCCAACTGACAAACACCCCCTTGACAACCCTACTCCCATTATGTAGTATGAACAACGCAGGGACGACCCTCAATAAGGGGGCCGTCCCTCTTTTTCGTACCCCCATCCTCAACCCAGGAGGAACCGCCTATCGAAACTGACCAACCCCGCCGTCAGCCTGGCAGACCCTCCCGGAGTGACCGGCCGCTCTCCTACCGGGGTTATGAGTGGACTCGGCGCGGCACACCACGCCCTACCGACGGGCGCCTCTGCTTCCCTCCAACACGGCGGGATCGGGTTATGTCGGCCTTGCGCTCCCGGCTGGCGCCTTGCAGCCCCTTAACTGTGCGGCTCGGAAAAGCCGGAATCGCCCACCGGCGGCAGCTTAACGTCCCCCTTGAAGGGACGGGGCAAAGCCGGAACGCCCGGCCGGGCAACCCTGGAAAAATCGGCAACCCAAAAACCAACCAAAAGGAGACCCCAAAACAACCGAATAGACCCGCCCAAAACCAGCCCCAAAAGTGTCCAAAATCGCCAAAACCGCCCAAATATCCCCAAAAATGGACACTTCTTGGACACATTCAACCCCCAAATCCACGCTCAAATGGTCAAAAATGAGCGCTTTTGGACAAAAAGGTAAAATTTTCACCCCCCACCCCCTGCCAGGGGGAGGCCCGGGGAGAGGGTGACAACAAACCAAAATGCAACACAATGCCCCTAAATGCCACAGAAAACAACCCCCCCACCCAACCCGGTGGCGTGGGCTTTCAGCCTGCTCGAGGAGGGATGGAATTCCCCCCGGATGCAAACCCGGCCCCTGGGTGGTAAACTTGGGGGAAATTCCGACTTCGGGGGTCGCCGGTTTGCTGAAACTGTATAACACCCTGACCAAGCAGGTCGAAGAAGTCCATCCCATCCAGCCGGGCCGCGCCTCCATCTACACCTGCGGCCCCACCGTGTACCGCTACGCCCACATCGGCAACCTCCGCACCTACCTCATGGCCGACTGGATTCGCCGCACCCTGGACGCTCAGGGTATCCAGGTCTATCACGTCAAGAACATCACCGACGTCGGCCACATGAGGCAGGAACTGGTCGAAACCGGCGGCGACAAGATGATTCTCGCCGCCTTGGCCGAGGGCAAGACCATCGGCGAAATCGCCCAGTTCTACGCCGACAGCTTCCACCAGGACGAACAGCGGGTCAACATCCTTCCCGCCCACGTCTTCCCCTGGGCCACTCAGCACATCCCCGAAATGCTGGACATCGTTCAGCGTCTCATCGCCGCCGGCTACGCCTACGAGACCCACGGCAACGTCTATTTCGACGTGGGCCAATTCTCCGAATACGGCAAGCTCTCCCGCAACTTCGGCGGCGACCTCCTCGAAGGCGTCCGCGTCGAAACCGACCCCCTCAAAAAAGACCCCCGCGACTTTACCCTCTGGAAAGCCGCCGAACCCGGCCGCGACGTGAAATGGGCCAGCCCTTGGGGTGACGGTTTCCCCGGCTGGCACGTCGAATGTTCCGCCATGGCCAGCAAGTACCTCGGCGAAAAATTCGACATCCACACCGGTGGCGTGGACAACATCTTCCCCCACCATGAAGACGAAATCGCCCAGAGCGAAGGCGCCTTTGGCTGCCAGCACGTCAACTACTGGGTGCACGGCCAACACCTCTTGGCCGACGGTGCCAAGATGGCCAAGTCCTCCGGCAATGTCTTCCTCATCGAAGACCTGGTTGAACGCGGCTTTGACCCCTTGGCTTTCCGCTACCTCTGCCTCACCGTCCGCTACCGCCACCGCATGAACTTTACCTTCGGCTCCCTCCGCGCCAGCGAAAAAGCCCTGACCGGCCTGCGCGATAGGGTTTGGACCTGGAAGGGACTGCCCCCGCTGGACTCCCTGCCCCCCGAAACCGAAGATTGGCGCGGCAGGATTTGGGAGACCCTGCACAACGACCTCAACCTTCCCGGTGCCCTGTCCCTGACTTGGAATATGCTCAAGTCCGAACTCCCCGGCCAGGCCAAGCTGGACTTGCTGCTGGACTTGGACCGGGTGATGGGCCTCGACTTGGCCGATGTGCCGGCCAGTTACCAGGCCCCAACCCCGGTGCTGACCTCTCTTGACC
Source organism: Dehalococcoidia bacterium (assembly GCA_963665735.1). Lineage (GTDB taxonomy): Bacteria > Chloroflexota > Dehalococcoidia > Lucifugimonadales > UBA3495 > CATOSK01. The sequence continues at coordinate 237,965 of OY762444.1, forward strand.
GCCGCCGGTCCCTCCGCAGCCAGGCCGAATACGGCACCGCCGACAACCTCCGCTCCGACGTGATGGCCCAGGGCTGGTGGGTGCAGGATACCGGCGACGCCAGCCGCATCCGTCCCAAGACCCCCCTGGAACAGCAGGCCGAGCGTTGGCCCGCCGTCTCTTCCTCCCGCGAAGTCGAATCCGCCCTGTCCGACGAACCCCGCTATGACTTCACCTTCGTCCTCAACGCCTACAACTACGCCGACGACGTGGCCCGTTGCGTCAACAGTATGCTGGCCTTCTCCCAGGGCCACAGCGCCGAAATCGTCGTCGTGGACAACGGCTCCACCGACGGCACCGCCGACTGGCTGGAAGAGTGCCAGCGCGACCACGATAACGTCCGCGTCGTCCACTGCGACCACGTAATCGGCGACGCCGCCGGTAAGAACATCGGCCTCAAACAGAGCCGCGGCCGCCACATCATCATCGTGGACGCCTCCACCGAAATTGTCGGCGACCTGCTGACCATCGTGGAGGAACGTCTGGCCGATGAGACCGTCGGCATCTTCGGCCCCTACGGGCTGTCCACTGACGATATGCGCCACTTCCACGAAGAAGTCGAGCAGGGCGACGCCGACGCCATGCAAGCCTACTGCATGGCCTTCCGCCGCGATTCCGTCCAACAAGTCGGGCTGATGCACGAAGGATTTAGGTTCTACCGCAACCTGGACATTGATTACAGTTTCCAATTCAAGGAAAAAGGCTACCGCGTGGTGGCCGACAACACCCTCCCCCTGGTGCGCCACGAACACCGCCAATGGGAAGAACTGGACGAAAACCAGCGCGACGAGTTGAGCCGCAAGAACTTCGGACGCTTCCTCCGGCGTTGGGGCCACCGCCCCGACCTGCTGGTCACCTCCGAAGGCCGCGCCTTCGACACCGGCTTCCACCACTAGAAGGGCAACTTGCTGGACCTGATAACTGGTTAAGGATATATCGTCATTCCGGCGAAACCTGTCCTGAGCGTAGCCGAAGGGGTCGTCTTGCCCGAACAATTTTAGACCTGGGTGAAAATCTTTCAGGGTGACAACCAAAAGTCCATGCGGGTGAGGGCATATCCCCCCGCACCCCACCGTCATTCCCGCGAAACCTGTCCTGAGCGTAGCCGAAGGAGCGGGAATCCAATCCCTCCCCCGTCGGATTGGGCAAATGGTACGGAGACAACGAAAAAATCCCCTCCCCCTGGTAGGGGGAGGGCTAGGGAGGGGGTAAAACCCCAACCCCGGAAATTTTTGGTGGCAAAATTCCGGGGTACGTTAGCCCCGCCTTTTGGCCCGTGACGGTTGCGGTTTCCCTCCTTACGTCAACCTCGACGTTTTCCCTACTTCCGCCACCGGACGGCGACGGTTTTGGACTTCCGGGCCGCCTTGACCGGGGATTTTTGTATCTGCTACCGTTGGTGGTGATGGTTGGGACGTTCTTCACCGCGCCGCAATTGGAAACTTGGCAACCCTGATGCGGGAGTTGGCCGAGCGGGTGCTGGCCGGAGAACCACGGGCCTTGTCCCGCGGCATTTCCCTGGTGGAACGCGGCTCCCCCAACGCCCCGGAACTGATGGCTGCCGTTGACCCCGCCGCCGGCCGGGCCTACACCGTCGGCGTCACCGGCCCGCCGGGCGCCGGCAAGAGCACCATCGTCGCCCGCCTGACCGAGTTGCTCCGGGGCCGCGGCTTGACCGTCGGCGTCATCGCCGTTGACCCGACCAGTCCCTTCAGCGGCGGCGCCCTCCTCGGCGACCGCATCAGGATGCAGCGGCACTACCTCGACCCCGGGGTTTTCATCCGCAGCCTCGCCACCCGTGGCCAGGCCGGGGGACTCCCCCGCATCGTCAAAAGCGTGGTGCGATTATTGGACGCATCCGGTAAGGACGTAATCTTGGTGGAAACGGTGGGCGTGGGGCAAACTGAGCTTGGAATCATGGGCGTGGCCGACTCCGTGGCCGTAACCCTCATGCCGGAGTCCGGGGACGCCGTTCAGGCCCTCAAGGCCGGGGTTATGGAAATCGCCGACATCTACGTCGTCAATAAGGCCGACCGCCCCGGCGCCGACCGGGTGGCCGCCGCCATCAACTCCATGCTCCACCTGGGGCCGCCCGCCGAGGACTGGACACCCCCGGTAGTCCTCACCCAGGCCGAGGTCGGCGAAGGCATCGCCGAACTTTGGGACGCTGTGACGGCCCACCGGGAATTTTCGACCTCCGCCGGGCTGCTGGCCGCCCGCCGCGAGGAACGCCGCCGCCGGGAGTTCCTGGAAACGGTGGAAGAGGAACTAAGCCGCCGCCTCCGGGAGCGGCTGCGGCAGGATGCCGCCCTCCAAGCTCTGTTGGAGCAGGTAGCCCTCGGCGAAACCGAACCCTTGGCGGCGGCCCGCCAAGCCTTGGCCAATGACCTTGATATGGTTGCCAAAACGAAATAGAGGACTTGCCCCGGTGGGGCATCGTAGCGGTTTCGTTCCCCGGCGGGGAGCGGAACCGGATGGAGTGGGAAGATGGTGGTTTTGGGCGTGGACCTGCGAACCTCACCAAAGCGCCGCAGCGCAATGGCGGCCTTGGACTGCGAACCCTCGGTAACTTTCCTGGGACTGGCCTCCACCGACGACGACATCGTTGCGCGGGTGGAATCGCTGCGCCCCGACGTGGTGGCCTTCGGAACCCCGCTGACGCTCCCGGAAGGGCTGTGCTGCCTGGAAACGGCTTGCGACTGCCGCACCCGCAGCGCCCGCCGCAAGGGGCGCCAGCTGGAGCTTGACCTGGCACAGATGGGCATAAGCTGTTTCTTCTCCGGCAAAGGTTCGGTCATTCGGGGCCTGATTTACCGCGGCATCGGGTTGCGGAAGCGGCTGGCCGCGCTGGGGTTCGAGGTTATCGAGGTTTACCCCCACGCCACCAAGGTAGTCCTGTTCGGCGACGGCGTTCCCTCCAAGAACAGCCGGGGCAGCCTGGATTATGTCAAACAACGGCTGCCCGGTCTGATGGGCGGTTTGGATGAGCGGCTGGAGTCCCTGAACCAGAACGATTGTGACGCCCTGATTAACGCCTATACCGCCTTCCTGCACCGCCGGGGCGAAACCGATATTCTCGGCCAGCCCACCGAAGGCTGGCTCACCCTGCCCCGGTTGATGCCCCAGGAAGTCCGTTCCGGCTGATTCCCGGTTGCCCCGGGCCCTTCGACAGGCTCAGGATGAGCGGCCTGAGGCTTAGGGCAGGCGGCATGGGGCTTAGGATGAGCGGCCGGCCCTGAGCTTGCCGATGGGTCAGCGGTTTGGCGGCTGGTTGTTGGCCCCGCCGTTGTTCTGCTGCGGCTGGTTGCCCAATCCCAGGAAGGGCGACAGCATGGAGGTGAACTCCATCGGGAAAATGAACTTGGTGGAGGGGCTGGAACCCAGCGATTTCAGGGTGTCGAAATACTGGAGGCTCATGGTCTTGGCGTCCACGGTGTTGGCGACGGTGTAAATCCGCTCCAACGCGGTGCTGAACCCTTCGGCCCGCAGGACGGTGGCCTGCTGTTCGCCCTCGGCCTCCAGGATTTCGGCCTGCCGCTTGCCCTCAGCCTCCAGGATGGCGGACTGCTTTTCGCCCTCGGCCCGGTTGATTTGGGCTTGCCGCTGGCCTTCCGACTCGGTGATTTCGGCGGTCTTGATGGCGTCGGCGGATTTTTGCCGTTCCATCGCCTGCTTAACCCCCGGAGGCGGGTCAATTTCGTTGATTTCGCACTGGGACACCTTGACGCCCCACCGGATAGTCACTTCGTCCATGCGGACTTGCACTTCGTCACGGATGCGTTCCCGTTCCGACAAGGCCGTGGAAAGGTCAATGGCGCCGATGACGGCCCGCAGGGTGGCGAAGGCCAGGTTGATGACCGCCTGCTCGAAGTTCTGCACCGACAGGACGGCCTTGTCGGCCATTTCCTCCATGACCCGGTAGTAGATAACGAAGTCCATGTCCACAACCACGTTGTCCGAGGTTATGTACTTCTGGGTGGGAACGCGGGTCACCCGCTCCCGCAGGTCAATCTTGGTTCCGGTGTAAAGGATGGGAACCAGGAAGCGCAGGCCGGGCCGCTGGATTCCGATGAAGGTGCCCAACCGCTGGACGACCATCCGCTCGTATTGCTGAACTACGATCAATCCGCTGGCCATAACTACCTCCGGGGGCGCAGTCTTCGGGTTCTTCGGGGTTCGGACTGGGGGGAACAGGTCAGTATCAAGCCGTCGGCCCGGGTCACAATCACTTGGGAGCCGGCCCGAATCACCGTACCATCTTCGCTAACGGCTGTCCAGGTATCGTTGCTGACCTGCACCACGCCCCGCGGGGCGATGTCCCGGGTCACCAGACCCGACCGGCCCACCAGCGAGGGCGACTCCACCGGCTGCTCCGCCGCGTCCTTCCGGGACTTCCAGGCTTCCCAAACGAAGTAGCCCAAGGGGAGGGCGAAAAGGACGGCAAAGCCGATGGGCAGCCCCGGATGCACCGAAATGTCCGGCGCGGCGGGAGACCTGACGCCCCACTGGGAGAAGAGGAGGAAACCGCCCACCAGGAAACTGACGATGGCGCCCACGCCCAGCGCGCCCCAGCCGGCAACGTAAAACTCCAACACCGCCAGAATCCCGGCCAGCACGATAAACCCGACGGCAATCCAGTTCACCGGCAAGTTGCCCAAGCCAAGGAAAGCCAGCAGCAGACAGATGACGCCGATAACGCCGGGGATGATGAGGCCGGGGCTGAAAAGCTCGATCACGATGCCGAGGGCGCCGATGGTCAACAACAGGAAGGCGACATTGGGATTGGAAATGAACTCCAGGAAGTGTTCCAGGACGGTCTTGTCCAGCCGCCGGAGTTGCAGGCCCTGGGTGTTGACTGTCGGGGCGTCGTCCCCGGCGGCCTCGTCCCCACCGGAAGGAAGGGGTTGCCCGTCCAGCTGCGTCAATAAGTCATTCAGGTCTTCGGCGATGAAGTCGGCCACGTTGAAATCAACGGCCTCCCGGGCGGTGTAGGAAGCGGCGCTGCGAACCGTGTCCTCCAGCTTGGCGGCGTTGCGGCCCCGTTCCTGGGCGATGCTGCGGATAAGGGAGGCGGCGTCGTTGGTGGCCTTGTCCGCCAATGTATTCGGCAGGTCGGCCCCGCTACCGGAAACCGGCGTGGCCGCCCCGATGTTGGAGCCGGGGGCCATCACCGCGAAGTGGGCGGCGGCGGCGATGAAAGTGCCAGCCGAACCGGCGTTGGCGCCGGAAGGGGAGACGTAAACCACGGTGGTGGTCGGGGATTCCAGCAGCACGGCGACGATGTTGCGGGTGGAGTCCAGCAGCCCGCCGGGAGTGTCCAACTCGAAGATAGCCAGTTCCGCCCCGCTATCGTAAGCCTCGCGCAAGGTACGCTCAATGAGCCGTTCCTTGACCGGGTTAATCACGCCGTCAACCCGGACGACTACCCCGTGGGGGTTGGCGGTCTGCCCCAAAGCCAGCCCCAGCCAGCCCAAGGCCAACATAACGGCGAAGGCGGAGGTCAGGGCCAAGCGTATCGGGGACAAGTTTCGCATTGCGGCGTTGCCAACGGGATTTTTTCGGCGGTCGGACCAGCTCAACACTAGCGGGCCTCTTCAACCATCATGGCGTAAGGGTTGGCGGCTGTCAATTTAGATAATCCCTTTCCTCTCAACGGGGCAAGGCCGGGATGATATGGGGCGCGGCGATGTTGTTCGCTTGAATTTTCTGGATTCCGGCCCGTTCGGCGATGCTCAGGGCAGGCTCTACGTCGGAATGACGGATTGGGGGGCGGCGTTTTTACCCCCTCCCCAGCCCTCCCCCTGGTAGGGGGAGGGGGTGAAAATTTTACCTTTTTCTCCAAAATCGCCCATTTTCGCCCATTTTCGCCCATTTGAGCGTGGATTTGGGGGTTGGATGTGTCCAAGAAGTGTCCATATTGGGGGATATTTGGACGGTTTTGGCGATTTTGGACACTTTTTGGGCGGGTTTTGGGCAGGTGTCTTTCGGTTGGTTTTGGGGTTGGCGGGCGGGCAACCATAAGGCGTTGCCCCTACGGGTTGGGGGCCGGCGTTTTTACCCCCTCCCCAGCCCTCCCCCTACCAGGGGGAGGGAGTTTTTCGTTTTCATCCCGACGCTGGCCCACCGTTGGGTTTCTGGATTCCGGCTTTCGCCGGAATGACGGGTTGGGGGGCGGCGTTTTTACCCCCTCCCCAGCCCTCCCCCTGGTAGGGGGCGGGGGTTTTTGGCGCTTGCCCCGGCCATTCCCCGGAGGAGGGACGACGGATGGGGATGTCCATTGCACCATTGGGGTCAGGCTTTCAGGGGTTTGGGGAAGAAGCGCTGGAAGATTTGGGCGGGGTCGGGTTCCCGTTTGTCGCGGGCGCAACGCTCCAGGTAGGACAGGGCGTTGGAGCAGCCCAAGTACCAGAGGCCGGCCTTGGCGACCTTCTGTAGGAAGGTGATGGGTTTGGGCAGGGGCTGGTCTTCGGCCTGGGCGGTTTGCCAGTCTTCGACCCATTCGTCGGCCAGCTTGCTGACCCTGAGTTGGGTCAAGGGGACGATGAGTTTGCGCCGGAGGGCGCGGATGCGGGCTTGCAGGGAACTGATGGTCATGGTTGTTGGCTCCTTGGATGGAGTTTTTTGTTTTCCGGGATATTTGGGGACATTGTGGGACATTTTGGGTTGGGGGTTTTTGTTTTCTGTGGTATTTCGTGGCATTGTGTTGCATTTTGGTTGGGGTTCACCCCCTCCCCGGCCATCCCCCTGGTAGGGGGCGGGAGTTTTTCGGTTGTCTTGGGGTCTCCTTTTGGTTGGTTTTGGGGTCGTTGCCTTGGGTTTTCGTTTCCTTTTTCGGGGTTGCCCGGCCGGGCGTTCCGGCTTTGCCCGTCCCTTGAAGGGGGACGCGACGCCCGCCGGTGGGGCATGGCCGACTACCGCCGCTACCACCCCGCAGGGGAGCAGCCACCCGTCGGCTAAGGGCACGGGCCGACTACCGCCGCTACCACCGCTACCACCCCGTAGGGGAGCAGCCACCCGTCGGCTAAGGGCACGCCCGACTTTGCCGAAGCCGCCTCTCGGTAGAGGGGGCTGGATGGCGCCCGTCGGTGGGGGCAGTTGCCGCAGCGGAGTCGTTAGACCTCGCATCGGATAAGAGCCATGGTTATCCGGGAGGGACTCTCGACGCAAACGGCGGGGTTGGTGTTACATAGGCGGTTCCTCCTGGGTTTAGGGATGGGGTTCCAGGGATGTTGCCGATGGGGTAATCATAGAACGGATGTACGGCGATTGTCAATAGGGGTTTTGTCGGTTAAGGGGGGGACGCACCCCCTCCCCAGCCCTCCCCCTGGTAGGGGGAGGGGGTTATTGATGAGGTGTCCAATGGGCGCAAGGCTGGTTTGGGGAGTAGGGTTTCTGGATTCCGTCCTTCGCCGGAATGACGGGTTGGGGGTGTGGCGTTGGTTTCGTGGGGGTAAGGTTGGTAAAGGCAAGGATGTGGATTCCCGCTTTCGCGGGAATGACGGTGGAGGTATTGGTTTCGTGGGGGAAGGTTGGTTTGGGGGGAAGGATTTGAGATTCTTCGCTTTGCTCAGAATGACATGGGGGAGAGGGGAGGTTTGCCGATTACCGTGTTGGTGATTGGCGTTGGTAGGGGCGCACGGCCGTGCGCCCCTACGGTTCAGGAACGGTTGGGGGATGGCAAGGTTGGTTGGAGGCGGGGATGTGGATTCCCGCTTTCGCGGGAATGACGGTAGAGGGCGGGAATGACGGTTATTCCGGGGCCGATGCTGGCTTTGGCAAGGACTTCTGGATTCCGGCTTTCGCCGGAATGACGGCGTTGGGGGCGGGAATTTTGCCCACGGAGCGCTACCTATTTTGACGCCATTTGACGCCGCACGGGGCAAAACATACAATACGGGCCGATACGAAAGCAGTTTCCCCGGACGCAGCTTCGCGCTGTCGGGGATTTACAGGAGGATGCGATGCCCCCGGAGTTTATTACCGTCGAGATTGAGGAAGGGGTGGGAATCGTCACCCTGAACCGGCCCGAAGTGCTGAACGCGATGAACAACCAGTTGAGCACCGAACTTCACGAGGCGGTCAGAGACTTGAATGCCAACGATGAAGTCGGGTGCTTGGTGATAACCGGCTCCGGCGACCGGGCTTTTTCCGCCGGCGGCGACATTCACGAACAGCGGGAAAACGACCGCAAGTACACCCAGGAAGAGTTGGATGCCCGCGGCGCGGTTCGTTCCCGGGGCGGGTTCGAGTTGAGCGTCTGCCCCAAACCCATCATCGGCATGATTAACGGGCTGGCCTACGGCGGCGGTTCGGTGCTGGCCTCTTCGCTGGACTTCCGCATCGGTTGCGAAAACTCCAAGTTCCGGTTCCTGGCCACGGCCTACGGGCGCATCAACTCAACCTGGACGCTGCCCAACCAAGTGGGCTGGCCCATGGCCAAGGAGCTGCTCTTCACCGCCCGCGTGGTCGAGGCGGAAGAGTCCTACCGCATCGGGCTGTTGAATCACCTGGTGCCTAGCGAGCAACTGAAGGAAAAGACGATGGAGATTGCCACAACCATCGCCAAGAACAAGCTGGAGTCGGTGATTGGGGTCAAGACCCTGCTGAATATGCAGATGGGCAAGGAACTGGAACAGCAGTGGGCGATGGAGAAGGACTACACGACCAACGTCTCCCGCGGAACCCGGTCGGAAGAGGCGTTCCCGGAGTTCATCGCCCGGCGGGGCCGGCCGTTGTCTTCGTAGCGTCGGCGGCCAGCCCGAGAGGATTCCACCCCCTCCCTAACCCTCCCCCTCGTAGGGGGAGGGGATTTGTTGCACACCTTTTTGACGAAAAAGAACCGGCCCAAGGTTCAGGGGCCGGTTCGTCTTTTGTAGTTGGCAATGTGGGAGCCGATTCGCGTCAGGTATCCAGGGTTCCCTTGGTGCTGGGGACTTGGCCCTGGGCGCGGGGGTCGGGTTCTATGGCGTCGCGGAGGGAACGGGCCAGGGCCTTGAAGAGGGCTTCGGCCTTGTGGTGGGGGCTGATTCCGGTGATGACGTTGGCGTGGAGGTTCATGCGGGCTTCGATGGCGAAAGCCTCGAGGAAGTGCCGGATAAGGTCGCCGGACAGGTTTTCAACCATCGTATCGTCCAGCTTGGTGTCCACCAGGGCATAGCCGCGCCCGCTCAAGTCCAGGGCCACCATGACCAGCGTTTCGTCCAGCGGGACGATGGCGTGACCCATGCGGCGGATGCCCCGCGGTTCCCCGATGGCTTCCCGGAAGGCCCGGCCCATCAGGATGGCCGTGTCCTCAACCAAGTGGTGCCAACCGACGTGAACGTCGCCCTGGGCTTGCAGGGTTATGTCAAACAGTCCGTGGCGGGCCAACTGGCTGACCATGTGGTCAAGAAAGCCGTTGCCGGTGTCCACCTGGTAAACGCCCTGCCCGTCCAGGTTGACGGTGACGGCGATTTTGGTTTCGCCGGTGGCGCGTTCCAGCGTGGCCTGGCGTTCCCGGGAATCGGCGGGAATTACGGATTGTTGGTCAACCATTATGTTCTCCCACCAGTCGGGTTAAGGCGGTCAGGACGGATTGTTTCCAGAAACCTTACGGGCCCTGGATTCCGCTTCAAGTTCCTGGACGCGGGCTTCCAGTTCTTCAATTCGGACTGCCGGATCCTGGGGAGGTTCCTTGCCATTTTCCTTGATACGGGCTTCCAGTTCCGCGATGCGGGCTTCGTATTCGCGACGGGCCTCTTCCCTACCTTCTTTGCGGCCTTCTTCCCGTCCTTCCTCTTTCAACTTTTTTATGCGATGGGGAGCGAACAAGACCATGTAAACTCCTCCTTCCAAAAGGATTACCGCAGTGAGAGCCACACCTACGGAAGCACCAGTGACATCAGCTAAGGTAGGCGCGAGGTTGTCCGATGGCCATATCGCCAAGTACAACCTCTCAGTGTAGGAGAACAAACCAAAGCAGGCGAGGTATATTGCGCAGTAGATTCCCCAGTAACGACGCCTGTTATCGGAGTGTTCCATTATCCGGCGTGGCCTCCCTTACAGTTTATGAAGGTTGTCTCGCGGGGGTCAATTGGTCAACCATTTTGTTCTCCCACCAGTTGGGCTAAGGCGGTCAGCACGGCGTCGGTTTCGTGGGGCAGGCCGACGCTGATTCGGATGTAGTCGCGGAGGCGGTCGCTGCCGAAGTAGCGGAGGAAAATGCCGCGGCTGCAAAGCCCTTCGAAGATTTCCTTGCCCCGTCCTTCGGGAAGCCGGCAGAGAATGAAATTGGCCCGGGACGGCCAGGCGTGGACGCCGGGGATTTCGGCCAGGCGGGTCATCATGCGCTCCCGTTCCTGCACCAGGGACTGGACCCGGGACATCAACGTGGGCCGGTCGTCCAGGGAGGCCAGCAACGCGATTTCGGCGGCCCGGTTGACGTTGTAGGGCGGTTTCATGCCCATCATGGTGCCGGCTACTTCCGGGTGCATCACGCCGAGGCCCATGCGGAGGCCGGCCAGGCCGGCCCACTTGCTGAAAGTCCGCAGCACCACCAGGTTGGGGTATTCGTCCAGCAGGGGGAGGACAGACTCGCCGCAAAATTCATAGTAGGTTTCGTCCACCACTACGATAACGCCGGACTCCAGCAGGCCGAGGATTTGGGCTTCGGTGGCGATGTTGCCAGTGGGGTTGTTAGGGGAGGCCAGGAAGATGGCCTTGGTGCCGGCGTTGACGGCCAGCTTGACAGCTTCCAGGTCAATCTCAAAGTCGTCGTCCCGGGGAACCGAGACGGGTTCGCCGCCCACCACTTCGGCGTTGAAGGCGTACATTCCGAAGGTGGGGGTGGGAATGATGATGTTTTCGCCGGGGCCGACGAACATCCGCAGCAGCATATCTATCAGTTCGTCGCTGCCGTTGCCGCAGACGATGCGTTCCGGGGATACTTCCAGATATTCGGCCAAGGCTTCGCGGAGGCGGCGCTGGTTGGGGTCGGGATAATGGTTGTAGTGCTGGAAGGAACCCAGGGCCTCAATCACCTTGGGGGACGGGCCGTAGGGGTTTTCGTTGCCGTTGAGCCGGATGACCTGCTCCGGGGGAATGCCGGCCTGCTCGGCCAGCGCCTCCATCGGGTCAACGCCCTGATAGGTGTTCAGGTGGCGCAGGTGGGGCAGAATCAGGTCCTGAACGCTGGTCATGGCCTTTCCTCATTCTTAACGGCGGCTGCTCAGTTGGCCTGTTGCAGATAGTCCAGCCGCACCTGGATGGCTTCGGAGTGGCCGGAGAGTCCTTCGGCCTGGGCAATGTGGACGGCGGCGCCGCCCAAGGCTTGGAAATTGTCGGTGTTCAGGCCGACCACGGGCATGGTGCGGAGGAACTGGTGGACGCTGAGGGCGGAACTGAAACGGGCGGTGCCGCCGGTGGGCATGACGTGGCTGGGGCCGGCGATGTAGTCGCCCATGACCTCCGGCGAAAACTCGCCCAGGAACAGCCCGCCAGCGTGCTTGACCTTGCCGGCCCAAGCCCAAGGGTCGGAGACCATCAGGCACAGGTGTTCCGGGGCGACAGCGTTGGCAAGTTCAACCGCTTCATCCAGAGAATCCAGCAGCACCACCCGGCCCTGGCGTTCCAGTGCTTGCCGGGCCAGCGGGCCGCGGGCTACGGCGGCCAACTGGCGGTCAAGCTCATCCTCGATTTGGGATACCAGCCGCGGGGACTCGGTGACAAGGATGGCCGTCGCCAAGGGGTCATGCTCGGCCTGGGCGATTAAGTCGGCGGCGCAGAAGGCGGGGTTGGCGGATTCGTCGGCGATGACGATGGTTTCGGTGGGGCCGAAAATGCCGTCAATGTCCACGGCGCCCTGCACCAGTTTTTTGGCGTAGGCCACGAAGACATTGCCGGGGCCGCAGATTTTGTCAACCTTGGGGATTGATTCGGTGCCGTAGGCCAAGGCCGCGATAGCCGGCACGCCGCCCACCTGGTAGAAGGCGTCCACGCCGGCAATGTCGGCGGCGGCCATTACCGCCGGGTTGAGGGGCTGGTCGCCACGGCGGGGGGTCGCCATGACGATTTCCCGCACCCCGGCCACCCGGGCCGGAATAGCGGTCATCAGCACGGTGGACGGGTAGGCGGCAGTGCCGCCGGGGGCGTAAAGGCCCACCCGTTCCAAGGGGCGCACCAACTCCCCCAAGCCCTGTTCCAGGTCAACCCAGTTGCGGGGCATGGTGCTTTCGTGGAAGGTCCGCACCCGTTGGGCCGCCAATTCCAGGGATTCCAGCAGGGCTGGGGAAAGCTGGGCCTTGGCGTCAGCGATTTCTTCCGGCCCGATACGCAGTCCGTCCAACTCCATGCCGTCGAGGGCGAGGGCGTAACGCTTAACGGCGGCGTCGCCGTCCCGCCGCACGTCGTCAATAATCCGGTGTACCGACTGTTCCGGCGTAACGTCGGGGCCAAAGACCTGCCGGGTCTTTTCCAACACGGGTTGGGGGAGGGAGCCGAGGTCAAGGGGGTCGAAGCGGGTCAGGACGCCGCCGGCCTCGTCAAGGCCCCGGACAAGGTTAAGTTTCACTGGGACACCCCACCAAGATACTGTCGGGACTGGGCGATGGATTCTTCAACGACGCGCCGGCAAAACTGGTCAACGTCCCATTCGGGAACCTTTTCGTAGGCCCGTTCCAGGCTGGCGGGCATATTGAGCAGGAACTGGTCAACCGCTTGCTGCACGTCGTCGTTATCGCGGTACATCCGGTTCAAGGCCCGCTTCAACCGCTCCCAACTGAAGTCCCAAGTAAGGAAGCGGGTCACCCATTGCTGCCATTCTTCCAGGACGGACGGTTCCAGGAAGTCAACCCTCACGGCGTCGCAGGAACCTGGCAGGACGTTGGCGGCGTGGGTCAATCCATCGTTGTCTTCCAGGACAATACGGTCCATGTCCAACTGGAAGGCGCGATCCCAGATATGGCCCTCCAACTCCGAGCCGATGACGGCGCTTTCCGCCCCAAAGTGATTGTGGAACATGGTGGTTATCCAAACCTCATCGGCGGTCAGGTGGCTGACGTAACCCACCAGGAAGGAACGGGTTTGGGCTGACCTTTGGGCCGCTTCCTCGAGACCGGGATACTGGCGGAACATCCTTTGGGTGCCGCAACCCGATTCCCGGATGGAAAGAGGGACAAAATGGGTGCGCTGGCGATCCCATTTGGTCATGGCTCGCACGTCCGGGGCAGTGGAGCCGAGGAAACAACTGCCCAAGTTGTCGTGGACGGCGCCCCAATCCAACTCTTCGGCGACCCGGTGGGCCAGGTAGATGTGCATGGGAAGGTTGGGCATTTCAGACGCCAACCCCCAAAGTCGCGGACTGGGTGGCCCGTTCCGCGCTGTCCAGCAGTTGCCGGTAGGCCGCCGATTGTTGCTGGAAAAGGTAGCTGACCTGGGAGGCGGCGATGTCCACGCCACCGCAGTCGCGCAGGTGGTCAACGGCTTCCATCAGCAGGTCTTTGCGGATAATCAGGCTGACGCTGTACCAGGACTCTTCTTGAATGTTGTAAACCCGGGCCACGGTGGGGCCGCGCAGTCCGGCCAACTGGGTTCGGGCCAAAATAGTAGAGCTGACTTCCTCCGGGGAACCGCCCCGCACATTGGCGGTAAGGCGGTAGAAGGGGCCGGCCTGCAAGTGGGCTTCCAGCAATTCCATGAAGTAGCGGGCCAAGCGCAACCGTTGGGGCGATGCGGCCAAGGCTGCCGGATTGCCGATGACGCAGGCTTGGGAAGTCAACACGGTGCCGCCTTCCAGGGTTTTCAAGCGGTTTTCCCGCAAGGTGGTTCCGGTGGCGGTGATGTCGGCGATGAGGTCGGCGTAACCGGCGGTGGGGGCGGCTTCCAGCGCGCCGCTGGCGGCTACCACGGTAAAGAAGTTGATTCCCCGGTCAAAAAGGTGCTGGCGCAGCAGTCGGGGATACTTGGAGGCAATGCGGAGCTGCGCCCCTTTTTCGTGGAACTCCAGGGCCAAGTCGGCCAAATCGTCCAGCGATGTTACGTCAAGCCAGGCGTCAGGGACAGCCAGGACGAACTCGCACCGGCCATAGCCCAGGTCTTCAATCAGCGGGACGGCTTCATCTTCGCTGCGGCGGTATTCCAGCAGCCGGTCAAGGCCGGTAATTCCCATTTCCGCGCTGCCTTCCTGCACCTTGTGGGTGATGTCGGCGGTACGCTGGAATAGAACGTCCACGCCGGGCAATGACGGGATGTAGGCGGTGTAGCGGCGCGCGCTGGGGCGGCGCACGGTCAAGCCGCAGTCCTTGAGGAAGGACAGGGTGTCTTCGTAGAGTTCCCCGTCGCTGGGAATGACCAAGCGCAGGGCGGCGGATTTGGCGTTGTTGTCGTTCATAACCGGACGTAAATTGCAGGGTGGATTGCGTCCCCGTTGGGTTGGGTTAATCCTACCTTGTCGGGGTTAAGACGGCAAGGGGGATAGTCGTTGCAGGGGGGCAATCGCGTATGAAATTCCATTACTATCTACTGCGGGATGGGGATTCCGGCTTTCGCGGGAATGACGATACATTGTCCACAGCAACGGCGACGTTGCAATTCCGGTGGTGTAACTCCGTACAACGGCGGCCATTACGATGCCGTGGGCAACCACAAGGGTTGCCCCTACACCTTGACCAGTCGAAAGGGAAGGTCAGGAGGAAAACGTGGAATCCTCAGCACCTTGGGGGGCGAGGGCCGCCAGGGTGTCCAGGTTGTAGGCAAATCCGAGGGCGGGAACGGGTGCCGGGCTGCCCAGGGCCAAGGCCAGCGGGTCGTAGCGGCCCCCGCCGCCGATGGGCGCAGGCCGGGACGGGTGCGAAACCTGGAAGATGATGCCGTTGTAGTAGGCAAAGCCGCGGGCCAAGCCAAAGTCAACGTGGAGGTCAACGCCCGCCAAGCCGTTCTGCCCCAGGATTTCCACCAACCGCAACAAGCGGTCAAGGGAAGAGGCGTCCGCCCCGGCGGTCTGGAGGATACGGCGGGCTTCCTGACAGGCGGTTTTCGGCGCGCCCTTGACTCCGGCCAAGTCTGACACCAGGGAAAAAGCGTGGTCAAGACGGGCCTGGTCGTCGCTGCCGCGGAGCTTACGGAGCAGCCGGTCAAGCACTTCGTCGGGCTGGCGTTGGCCCAATTCGGGGGTGTCGCCGTGACGCCAATGGAGGAAACCCCGCAGCACTTGGCGGGCCTGGTCGTCGTCCAAGCCGGCAATGGCGGGGGCAAGGTCATGGTTTTCCGGCCCTTGTCCGGTTATGTGAAGGTATTGAGCCCGGTCGCGAAAATCCCGGTTTCCATCGGGGCCGGAAGTAAGGCCGGGCAAGCTGTCGGCTAAGAAGGACTTGGCCCGGTCGGACAAGTCCAGGGTGTCCAAGAGCGCTTGCAACACTTGCAGGTCGGCCAACCGGATTTGGCAATTTTCGATGCCCAACTCCCGCAGCACGTGGGCGGCAAGACCGATTAACTCGGCGTCGGCCTGAACGGTGGTAGAGCCGATAAGCTCGGCGCCAAGCTGGGTAAACTGGCCGCTGTCGTCGGAGTCGGGGCCGCCGAAACGAAAGACCGGGCCGGCGTAATGCCAACGGGCCGGCAGATGCGCCGGGCCGGGGTCTTGCAGGTGTCGCACCATGATGGGGGCGGTAAATTCGGGGCGCAGGCTGACCTGGCGGCCGGCGGGGTCGAGGAAACTGAACATCTGGGAGGCCATTTCGCCGCCGGACTTGCGGAGAAACAGGTCGGTGGGTTGGAGCACCGGCACGTCAATATAACGATAGCCGTATGAGGACAAGAGATTGAGGAGGCGGGCCTGTAGGTTGCGTTGGAAATCGCGGTTTTCCGGGGTTATGTCGCCCCGGTTGGCGGGCGGGTTGGTGGGGAGATTGGGTAGCGTCATTAGGGTTTGCATTGTAACCCAGGGCCGGAAAGCGGTTCAAGATTTTTTTACATCGTTGGGTAGCGTTCCGTTTCAGGTGGTTTTCTTGCATTGATGGGCAGGTATAAGCATCGTGGCGTTCCTGGATTCCGGCCTTCGCCGGAATGACGATCCCACCTTGGAAAAGCCCGGCGGGCCGGGCAGGACGATTGCAGAGTGTGGATACCAACGCCACGGACAGGAATGTCCATGCCACCAGCCAAAGGTCTATGCTACGGACAGGACGGCCATGACCCCTACCTTGCAATCGTCCTGCTTCAACTCCGGTCGAGCGGATTGGGAAACTTATCCTACCGTCTCAGTACAGTAGGATTACTGGATTCCGGCCTTCGCCGGAATGACGGTTGAATCCCAAGAATCGCAGTTTCGCAATCGTCTGCCCGGCGGGCGTTTCTTGACACTGGTTTGGGGGCGTGGGTATCATCGGGCCGGCCTCATTGGGAGGACAATCAAGGTTGCCGGGGCGGAAAGGGATATGCCGAGCAATTTGGTTTCCCAGGGGTTGCGGCGGGGTTTATACACCCGCTTGGTGGGACGACGAATTCTATACTTTCACGAACTGGACTCCACCATGAACCAGGCCGCGCTGGAGGCTGAAAATGGCGCCCAG
This sequence comes from Dehalococcoidia bacterium, assembly GCA_963665735.1. Classification (GTDB taxonomy): domain Bacteria; phylum Chloroflexota; class Dehalococcoidia; order Lucifugimonadales; family UBA3495; genus CATOSK01. The sequence continues at coordinate 254,548 of OY762444.1, forward strand.
GAAGGCACGGTGGTTGTCGCCGAAACGCAGTCGGCCAGCCGGGGACGGCACGGACGCAGTTGGATTTCCCGTCCGGGCAACCTGTACTGCTCGACGCTTTTCTATCCCACGCTGGACCAACTGCGCTTTCTGAGTTGTCTGGCCGGGGTGGCAGCGGCGCGGGCCATACGCCGGACTACCGGACTCCAGCCGCGGTTGAAGTGGCCCAACGACGTGCTGTTGGAGGGCCGGAAAACCGCCGGCGTTCTGGTGGAAAGCGTGGTTGAAGGCCAGGACGTGAAATTCGCCGTGGTTGGAATCGGGGTCAATGTCAACCTGGACCCGGAGGAACTGGCCGGGCTGCCGGTGGCGGCTACCAGCCTGCGGGAAGCCACGGGCGGCGAGGAAGTGGCCCGGGATGAACTTCTGGTGCGCTTGCTACACGAACTTGACGCCCTTTACCGGGAACTTTTGCAGGGCCAGACGCCCTTGGAGGAGTGGAAGGGGCTGCTGGATACGCTGGGGCGGGAAGTAGCCGCGGTGTCCGGCCAGGAACGGTACGAAGGTGTAGCCGTGGGGGTGGACAGCGTGGGCAACCTGCGGGTCAAGCTGGAAGGCGGCAAGGTCGTTACCCTCAGCGCGGAAGAGGTTACCGTTCAGGGAGCGGCAGTCGGAAACTGAAGGGCGGACTTAGGACCTACCTACACTCACGGCGAGTAAGGATAAGTTGAGGCGGGGCAATGCTGGAACGGCTTAGCTTGGATGGCAAGGTGGTGGTCATTACCGGCGGCGGCACCGGGTTGGGGTTGGCGATGGCGCGGGCGTTGGCCCGGGCCGGGGCCAACCTGGTCATTGCCGGACGGCGGGCCGGGCCGATTGAGGATGCGGCGGCGGAAGTGGTGGCACTGGGCCGGGAGGCGTTGGCGATTTCCACCGATGTCAGCGATTCGGCGCAGGTGGACAACCTGATTCAAGCGACGCTGGAACGGTTCGGGCAGATTGACGTTTTGATAAACAACGCGGCCCTGGTGTCGGAAAACGTGCGGAAACCCATCTGGGAAATCACCGACGACGAATGGCGGGGGGCGATGAACGTCAACATGGACGGGGCGTTTTACTGCGCGCGGGCGGCGGCCAAGCCGATGGCGGAACGGGGCAAGGGCAAGATAATCAACGTGGCCTCCGGGTTTGGGCTGCGGGGCGGGCGCGACATTTATATGTACTGTTGCAGCAAGGGGGCGGTCATCCAGCTTACGCGGGTGCTGTCGTTCAGCCTGGCCCGGCACGGAATCACGGCCAACACCATTGCGCCGGGGTTCATTCCCACCCGCAGCACCGATGTTGATATGCGGAACACTTTGCCGCCGTCGGGGGACTTCCTGCCCATCGGCAAGCTGGGTGTGCCGGAGGACTTGGGGCCGGTGGCGGTGTTTCTGGCGTCGGAGGCGTCGGATTACATGACCGGGGAAATGATTATCGTTGACGGGGGCGGATTGGCCGGCGGAATTTCGCCCACGGGACACGCGCCGGTTGCGGCGTTGGAAGATTAGGGGGGTGTCGTCATATTGGCCGTCTCACCAGCGGAGGCCGGTATCCAGGGTTCCTTGCCCATACGGACGTTGTTATGTGCTTCGGATTTCTGGATTCCGGCTTTCGCCGGAATGACGGGAACAGGCACCGGCATACTTCCGTCCTCGATTTGACGACACCCCCTAGCCCGGCAGCACCGCCGGTACCGAGTCCAGTTAGCCCAGTTTAAGGAGATGTTGGATGCCCGTTTTGCCGGAGTTTAACTTGTCGGGAAGAACGGCGGTCTTTGCCACCGCCGGGGGCGATGAAGGGCCACTGCTGGCGTCGGCATTGGCGGAGGCTGGGGCGTCGGTGTTCGTGGCGGCCCGGACGCAAGGGCTGCTGGACAAGACGCTGGCCGCGCTTGGGACGGGCGAACACGGGGGTACGGTTTCCCGCCTGGACTCGGCGGCGGAGGTGGAGCGGGTCATGGCGGAGTTGGCGGCGTCCCACGGCGAGGCGGATATTCTGGTCAATGACCCGCGGAGTTTCCTGGCCAAGCCGTTGACGGAAATTTCATGGGAGGAATGGGAAGAGATACAGGCGCGGAACCTGCGCGGGCCGTTTATGTTATGTCAAGCGCTAGGCCGGCGGATGGTGGAACGGGGATACGGCAGAATCGTCAACGTGGTGTCGGTGATGGCGGAGCGGGGGGTGATTAACTGCTCGGCGTATGCGGCGACGCAGGCCGGGCTGCTGTCGCTGACCCGCTCGCTGGCGGTGGAGTGGGGGAGGCACAACGTCCGGGCCAACGCCTTGGGGATTGGGTGGACGTTGGCGGAGGATGTTCCGCCGGAAGTCCAGCAGGAAGAGTTGCTGGTGCGGTACACCCCGCTGCGGCGGAAGGGCCACCCCCGGGACATCGGGGGGTTGCTGGTTTACCTTTGTTCGGAAGCCTGCGATTACGCCACGGGACAGCCCATTTACGTTGACGGGGGCTTGAACGCTCACCCTTAGGGGTGCTTAGAAACTATCTCAAAATATAACGGACGCCCTCCAGTGGTAGGAAATCCCCCACATTGCAATGCTTTGGCCCCCTTTACAGAGGGGGAGACACAGGGCGACTTACGTTTCGGGCAGTTTCTTGTTCCCGCTATGCGTCTTCGGCGTTGGCCTCTTCTAGGTATTCTTGGACAATGGGAGTGATGGTTTCGATGAATTTCCGCATCGTTTCCGCCAAGAGATTGCGGAATTGGTCATCGTCCAAAGAACCGGAACCAAGTTCGACAGCTATTTCCTGGTTACGAATGATTTGCCCCGGGTGGATGGTCATTTCTTTGAGTATTTCGCCCAATTGCGGGTGACGACGGTGGACGAACCTAACTGTCGCATTCCACTTGCTTTCGTCGGAATTGGTCTCAGAGGCCAGAAAAAGATCGAACCGATAAGAAACTCCGTGATTGCTCCAAGGAGGGGTTCGATACCAAAGATTGTAGTAACGGTTCCCAGCGTTGGGGGACCCATTGGCCCGCTGACTTTGCCGATTAGGGCGGATTTCTTCCGGCAAACTGTGGATTGCGATTTCCGCGGCTTTTCTCAAGAACGGGGTTGCTGGATGGGAGCGGCTCTCTGCGAAGGATGCTCTCAGTTTGGTTGCAAAGCTACTCTTGCTCGAACTCCCGCGCTCCTCACTAGAGCCGCCAATCCCGATTTCGTAGGGGTCTGCGGTGGGCAAGGGGATAACGGTAGATGCTTGGACATACAAGGCTCCGGTTTCGGGGTCGTGGTAAGGAATCAATTGGATGCAGGTGATTATGTCCTTGTCGGCCTGGTCATTTAGCCAGAGGGCGGCGGAAGTTACCTCCGGGGCAAAGCGGTGGCTGGCCAAGGTGATGCGTTGGCCGTAGTTGAGGGAATTCAGGTCGTCGGCGCCAAGGTGTTCGAGGAGTTTCTGAATGGCGTCACCCTCGGATATTTTTTCGTATTCCGCCAATATACCAACCAGTTGTTCGGCGGAGGCTTTTCGGAAATAGCTGGCGTATTTGATGGCCTGCCAATGGGCGTCGGCGCCGGAGTCGTCGCGTTTGAGTTCGATGATGACCAATTGCCCGTCCGGGTCAACCGCCAGCAGGTCAAGGCGTTCGTTGGTCAGGTCAAAGCCGCTGAATTCCTTGCCGATAATCAGCAGGTCGTGGCCGAGGATGGAGGGGTTGGCGGCAACCCATTCCTGAATGTCGCGGCGTTCCTGAAAGCCGAGGCGGGCGAATTCCACTTCCTCGACGGGCTGGGATTCCCTGGTTTCCGGGTTAATGCGGAACATTTGGGGTTGCGTGGTCATTGTTGCGCCTTTCGGTCGGTTTGCTCCGGGCTGGGGGTGGATTCCCGCTTTCGCGGGAGTGACGGTAGTTGGGTCGGGTTTTACCAGCCGTGTTCCAGCTTGTCCTGTAAGACGCTGGGGAGTTGAGTTATGGGAACGCGGTCCTGGCGCATGGTGTCGCGGTCGCGGACGGTAACTTGTTGGTCGTCCAGGGTGTCGAAGTCCACGGTTACGCAGTAGGGGGTGCCGATTTCGTCCTGGCGGCGGTAGCGGCGGCCGATGCTCTGGGCGTCGTCGTACTGGGCATTGAAGGTGCGCCGCAACAGGTCAAATACCTGGCGGGCGGTGGGGGTCAGCCGGGAGTTGCGGGACAAGGGCAGGACGGCGACGGTGACCGGGGCCAGCCGGCGGTGCAGCCGCAGCACGGTGCGGGTGGCATTGCCGTCGGGTTCTTCATCGTAGGAATCCAGCCAGAAAGCCAGGGCGGCCCGGTCAACGCCGCCGGAAGGTTCGATGACGTAGGGGACGAAACGCTCCCGGGTTTCGTCGTCGAAGTAGGACAGGTCTTCGCCGCTGGCCTGGGAGTGGCGGCCCAGGTCAAAGTCGGTGCGGTCAGCGATGCCTTCCAGTTCGCCCCAACCCCAGGGAAAACGATACTCGATGTCGTAGGTGTCCTTGGCGTAGTGGGCCAGTTCGTCGCCGGCGTGACGGCGCAGGCGAAGGTTGTCGCTGCGGATGCCCAAGCCCACGTACCAATCAAAACGGGCTTGTACCCACCTGTCCAGCCATTCCTCGTCGGCGCCGGGCCGGACGAAAAACTCGACCTCCATCTGCTCAAACTCGCGGGTGCGGAAGGTGAAGTTGCCGGGGGTAATTTCGTTGCGGAAAGCCTTGCCAATCTGGGCGATGCCGAAGGGCAGCTTTTTGCGGGAGGCGTTTAGGACGTTGGGGAAGTTGACGAAAATTCCCTGGGCGGTTTCGGGGCGGAGGAAAATTTCGCTGCTGGTTTCTTCCACCGGCCCCATGAAGGTGCGGAACATGAGGTTGAACCGGCGGGGTTCGGTTAATTCGCCGCCACATTCGGGGCAACGGTCGGATTCCAGTTGGTCGGCGCGAAAGCGCAGGTGGCAGTTGCGACATTCCACCAGAGGGTCGGTAAAGTTTTCGACGTGGCCGCTAGCTTCCCAGATTTTGGGGTGCATCAGGATGGCGGAATCCAGGCCAACAACGTCGTCACGGTCGCGGACGACGGCGCGCCACCAAGCCTCTTTGACGTTGCGTTTGAGTTCGACGCCAAGGGGGCCGTAGTCGTAGGTGGAGCCAAGGCCGCCGTAGATTTCGCTGCTTTGGAAGATAAAGCCGCGACGTTTGGAAAGGGAGAGGATTTTGTCCATGTCGGCGTAGGGCAAGGCGCGGGTCACGGGCGGGCCTCCTGGGGATGGTTGGGGAGTTGGGTTAGGTTAACAATTACCTTGGGGGATGTAAACCTGGGGGTTGGCCGGGGCGATTGCGTTTAGGTTCTTCCATCGGTGGACCGGAATCACCTGAGCGTAGTAGGGGCAGGTTTGAAACCTGCCCCTACGGGTTGGGCAGCAATGACGCATTCAAGGCCGACGCCCGCTCCGGCGAGGATTTCTGGATTCCGGCCTTCGCCGGAATGACGGGTTGGGTGGCGGGAATGACGTTGGGGGCGGGCGGGGTCTTCACCCCCATCCTAACCTTCCCCCGTCAAGGGGGAAGGGATTTTCTAAGCGGAGGCGGTTTCTTCGCGGATGGCGTCGGCGAGGCGGTCGGCGCGCAGGTCGTCCAGTTTCAGGTAGCGGGCGCCCATAGAATCGGCCAGGGGTTGGGCCAAGCCGAGCTTGATGAAGTCGAGTTCGGTATCCACGACTACGGAGGCAAATTTCTTGTCCTGGAAAAGGGAGGCCATGCCTTGCGCCTCTTGCGACGCCAGCGATGCAGGGGAGGAAGCGCCGTCCAGCCCGACGTTGGCGCGCCCATCGGAGAGCAACACCACCAGGGGCAGCACGTTGCGGTCTTTGAGCAGTTCGGTTTCCAGCACTTCCAGGGCCAGAGAGAGGCCACGGGCCAGGGGAGTGCGCCCGCCGGTGGGCATATCCTGGAGATAGACCTGGGCCAAGTCAACGCTGTTGGTGGGGGGGAGCAGCAGGTCAGCGCCCACGCCCCGGAAACTGATTAGGCCCACCCGGTCGCGGCGTTGGTAGGCGTCCAGCAGCAGGGACAGGACGGCGCCCTTGACCGCCACCATCCGGCGTTGGGCGCCCATCGAGCCGCTGGCGTCCACCACGAACAGCACCAGACTGCCGGTGCGGGTTTCCCGGACTTTTTCCCGCAAGTCCCAAGGTTCGATAATCAGCCGTCCATCGTCGGACTGGCCGGCGGCGGAGCGGCGGGCCGGCTGTTGGGGAGCGGCGGCGCGCAGAGTGGCGTCCAGAGCCAAGTCGGAAACCGGCCCGGCGGGAAGGGCGGCGCGGACGTAACGGCCAATGGAGGAACTGCTGACGGTGGTGGCGCGGCGGCCCGAACTGGGGCGGGCGCGAGTATCGGGAGGTTGCAGTTGAAGGGCCTGGACGGAAAAAGGGTCGCCGGTCTCAAACCACTGGTCTTGAGGCCCGGCGTTTTCGCCCGACTCCGGTTCGGGGGATTCCGGCGGGTCTAAGTCGGAAGGGTCGCTGTCGGAATCGTTGCGGTCTTCGGGGCTGCGGTCCTGGTCATGGGGTTCCCGCTGCCGCTGGTGGTCGTCAATCATGGTGTCCAACTGCTCGGTGACCAGGTGGGGCTGCTGGAAGGGGAGCCGGCGTTGGCGGTGGAGCAGGGCCATTTGAGCTGCTTCGCGCACGTCTTCGACGTTAACCACGGTGCGGCCTTCGTAGGCGGCGATGGTGCTGGCGGTCTTGTACATCACGATGTCGCCCCGCAGCCCGTCCACCTGATACTCGGCGCAAATGTCGGTGATGAGGTCAAGGATGTCCTCGGGAACGGTGACTTGGGGCAACAGGTCGCGGCTGCGGAGTAATCGTTCCCGCTCTTCGGCCTCGGCGTCGTCCCAACGGGATATAAAGGCGTGGGGTTCGGACTCGAAGGAAATGCGGCGGCGGACGACTTCCCGCCGGTCTTGGGGTTCCAGAGCGCCGTCCACTTCCACCGCCAGACCGAAACGGTCAAGGAGCTGGGGACGCAAATCGCCCTCTTCCGGGTTCATGGTGCCAACCAAGATAAACTCGGCGGCGTGGCTGACGGAAATGCCCTCCCGTTCCACGTAGTTGCGGCCCATCGCGGCGGCGTCCAGCAGCACGTCAACCAGGTGGTCGTTGAGCAGGTTAACTTCGTCAATGTAGAGGATGCCCCGATGGGCGGCGGCAATGAGGCCGGGTTCAAAACTCTTGGCGCCGGTCTTGATGGCGGATTCGATGTCCAGGGAACCAACCAAGCGGTCTTCGGTGGCGCCAACGGGGAGGTCAACAATCCGCACCTGGTGGTCGGCGGAAAGGGCGGGCGTACCGGGGGTTTCGCAGTATTGGCAAAGGCCCTGGCGGGATTCCGGGGGGCAACTGTAGGGGCAGCCCTGGATAACGGAGACCTGGGGCAGCAGTGCGGCCAGAGAACGGACGGCGGTGGACTTGGCGGTGCCTTTCTTGCCGCGAATCAAGACACCGCCGATTTTGGGGTTGATGGTGTTGAGCAGGAGGGCGCGTTTCATCGCCTCCTGCCCAACGATGGCGGTAAAGGGGAACCAGGGTTCTTTTTGCGGCTCGGGGGTCAACGGTTTTCTTTCCTATTACCGCGTTGCTACGCTTTGGCGTGATTCCGCTGGCATGGCCTGGATGCCGCGTTCCCGGTAGCGGAGGTAGCCGGCGACGCTGAGGCCGATGCCTACCCACAGCAGCAAGTGGCCGATGAGAGCGAAGGTGCGGAACATAATCACCAAGGACTCCGGCACCCATTCCGGGATGGGGTCGGGGTTGCCGGGGATAAGGATGAAGGCCAGCACCATGACCACGGCGTAGGCAACCAACAGGCCGGCGTAGCTGAGGAGCCGCTGGATTCCTGCCGCGCCGGACTGGTTGATGGCCTTGGACACCACCACGCCGACGGCAACCAGCACCAGCGAAATAGCGATGAAAAGGAACTGGAAGCCCTGGCGGGCCAGCAGGGAGGCATCTTCGCCTATGCCCGGGGGATTGAGGGGGTACTTGACCTGGGCCACCAGAGACACGGCCCAGAACCCCAGGACGGCGGCGATGACCGCCCAAGCCCAAGTATTCCAGCCGGGGGTGGCCAGACGCACCAAGTGATAAAGGCCGGTGAAGATGGCGCCGAAGAGGACGCCCAGGACGGCAAGGCCGGCAACCAGGCCGATGCGCTGCTGGCCCAGGCTTATGACGATACCTTCGCCTTCGTCAACTTCGCCGGCTGCTTCGGCGGCGGCTCCTTCCAGTTCTATGGCCCATTCCATGACCGGGACGTTGAAGACGTTGTAGAACCCGCCGACCAAGAGGCCGACGATGGCGCCCATGACGATGGAAACGGCAAGGATGTTTCTCACGTTAGAACCTCCGACGGGGAGAGGATGCGGGCGGACAAAAATAATCTGCGGCCCGTTATTGACCGCAGATCGCACCGATTGTTTCTGCAAGAGTTAGAAGGGGCAGAGGACTGCCCCATCAACACGCCGGGGAGGGGCCTAGTGACACATGAAGGCGACGTGGCGGGCGTGGTGGAACACTTCGTGAACCGCGCCGAGGATGGCGGGGGAGCCGATGGCCGCGCCGTGAACGGAGCCGTCAACGAATCCGACGAAGTAGAGGACAACCGCGCCAAGAAGGAACCAGGGGGCCCAGACCGGGGTTTCGCGGGACCGGAGAGCGTTAACAAATAGCGATGCCATAAATCTTCTCCTCTGAGATTCGGTCTAGCTGATTTTACGATAAAGGAAGGGATTGGGCCAGTGTTTTTCGTATCACCTCTTTCCTGCCGGGGCGGGAAAACGGTTTCCCTTCCGGCGGCGCAGTCTAACATTGGGTCGAAGGCGGTGTCAATGACGCCGGGAGTGACGCCGGGCCGGGGACAGTTGCCCCCCGTCCTGGCCTTTTCCAGGTTGCGGGAAAGGCACGGGATTTTTCGGCGCCGGGCGGCTGATGGGGCGGGCGGGTTAACGCTCGACAAAGACGATTCCCTCCCGGCCCACGTAGCGGTCGCGCATCGCCTCAAAAGCCTGGAGTTTTTCGGGTTGAAAATCGGTGCGTTTTTCGTCGTCGTCCAGCCAGGGGTTGGGGAAGTAGCACCGCACGAGGGTTTCCTCCCAGCCGCGGGAAAAGCGGACGTAGTAGGATTTCATGTTGCCGTGGCTGTTGGCGACGACGAATTGAACGCCGTCCACGTTTTCCATTTTCAGGTGGAAGTGCCAGTTGTCGGCTTCGATGGTGGCCCAACCGTTGTGGACTTCGGGTTTTTTGATGCCGTGGGCGTGGTTTTCGCTGACGACTTCGCCGGCCCCGACGACCCACATCATTTGTTCGTTGGTAGCCAATTCTTCCAGGAGTTCCAAGGTTACTTCCATTCAAGACCTCCTTCCTTAATCAAGGCCAATGTCCGGCGGCGGTTCCATGCCGGCGTCATGCCGGACGGCCTTCCTGCCGGGCTTCCAGGTCGGCTTCCAAGTCGAGGTAAAGCTCTTTCAACTGGTCCAGCAAGTCCGGGGGCGGGTCTTCCCACAAGCCGCGTTCTATGGCTTCCAAAAGACGCTCGACGATGCCCCGCAAGGCCCAGGGGTTGCTCTGGCGGAAAAATTCCTGCATTTCCGGGTTGAGGACGTACTCTTCGGTAACGTCCTTATACATCCAGTCCTCAATGACCTGGGCGGTGGCGTCGTAGCCGAACATATAGTCAACGGTGGCGGAAAGCTCGAAAGCGCCCTTGTAGCCGTGGCGTTTCATGGACTCAATCCACTTGGGGTTGACCACGCGGCTGCGAAAGACCCGGCGGGCTTCGTCCTGCAAGTCACGGACGCGGGAACGGGAAGGGTCGGAACTGTCGCCGAAGAACTGGCGGGGGTTGCGTCCGCTGAGGGCGCGGACGGTGGCAATCATGCCGCCGTGGTACTGCATATAGTCGTCGCTGTCGAAAACGTCATGCTCCCGGTTGTCCTGGTTCTTGGCGGCAATGACAATCTGGCTGAACCGGAGGCGAAACTGGTCGCGGGCGTTGACGCCAAAGTCCTGCTGGGTGTAGGCGTAGCCGCCCCAAGCGGTGTAAACCTCGGCCAGGTCCTGCACCGTTTCCCAATTGCGTTCGTCCAGCACCGGGAGGATGCCGGCGCCGTAGGAACCGGGCTTGCTGCCGAAGATGCGGTAAAGGGCGCCGGAAGTTGCGGGTTCGCCATTGGCGGATTCACCGGCGGCGGCACTTTCCCGGTCTTCCAGCAAGTGCTTGCGGACGTAGTTGTCTTCAGGGGATTCGTCCAGGGACGCCACGGTCTCAATGGCCTGGTCGAGGAGGTAAATCAGATTGGGGAAGGCGTCGCGGAAGAAACCACTGATGCGGACGGTCACGTCAATGCGGGGGCGGCCCAACTCGGACACGGGGATGATTTCAACGCCGGTGACGCGGCGGCTTTCCTGCTGCCAGGTGGGACGGACGCCCAACAGGTAGAGAATCTGGGCGATGTCGTCGCCGTGGGTACGCATAGCGGAAGTGCCCCAAACGACGATGCCCACCATTTCGGGGTAGGCCCCTTCTTCGTCCAGGTATTTTTCCAGCAGTGCGTCACCCAAAGCCTTGCCGACTTCCCACGCGGCGGGGGAGGGCAGGGTCTTGGGGTCAACGGAGTAGAAGTTGCGCCCGGTGGGAAGGACGTTGGGCATTCCGCGGGTGGGGGAACCGCTGGGGCCGGGGGGAACGAAACGGCCCTCCAAACCCCGGAGCAGGTTGTCTATTTCGTCGGTGGTCTGCATCAGGGCCGGGAAGATGGATTCGGTGGCGTAGGCCAGGACGCGCTGGGTTTGGGCGTCGGGCCGGCCCAGCACATCGGCCACCACAGCCGCGACTTTATCACCGGGGAAACCCTGTTCCTGGAGTTGGGACAAACATCGGCGGCACAAGGTTTCCAGCCGTTCCAGCACGTCGCCGACGCTGCGGACAGGGGAATCCGGGTCTAGGGACTGCAAGGCGTCGGGGACGGCGCCGTTCAGGGGTTGGGCCGGGTCGTCCATAAGTTGGGAGTAATCCAGCCCAAACGCCTCGGCGATGGAACGGCGGAGACTGGGGATTCCTCCCACGTCCAGCCGGGTCAGGGCGGACATGAGGCCAACCAGGTGTTCCTCGCCGGGAGGTTCGCCTAAAGTGTGCAATCCGTCTTTAATCTGGGCGTCCTTGATTTCGCAAAGGTAGCCGTCAATTTCCAGCATGAACTCGCCGAAATCGTCGGGCTGGGCGTCAACGCCCAAGTCCCGGTGGAGTTCGGCCTGCTGCACCATGTCCCAAATCTGGCTTTCCAGCATGGGCAGCTTGCCGGGGTCGAGGGTCTGGCACTGGTAATGCTCATCCATGAGCTGTTCCAGCTTGGCAATGTCGCCGTAGCTGTCGGCGGTGGTCATGGGCGGTATGAGGTGGTCAATGATGGCGGCGTGGGTGCGGCGCTTGGCCTGGGTGCCTTCGCCGGGGTTATTGATAATGAAGGGGTAGAAAAGGGGCAAGTCCTGGAGGGCGACTTCGGGATAGCAGGCTTGGGAAAGGCCGATGCCCTTGCCGGGCAGCCATTCCAGGGTGCCGTGCTTGCCGACGTGAATCATGGCGTCGGCCCCGAATACGTCGCGAATCCAGCGGTAATAGGCGATGTAATGATGGGTGGGAGTCAAGTCGGGGCTGTGGTAGATGGATATGGGATGTTCGCCAAAGCCACGGGGCGGTTGGAGGCCGACAAAGACGTTGCCGAGTTGCAGGCCGGCAATGGCCAGAGAGTCCTGAGTGCGGTAAACGTGGCCGGGAGGTTCGCCCCAGGAATCGAAAAGTTCTTGCTGAACGGAGTCGGGGAAGTCCTGGAACCAGCCCCGGTACTGGCGGGCGGTAACGTGGCCGGCGGCAAGGCGCAGTTGCTCTTCGGTCAGGGAATCCCGGTCGTTGCTGCAACGCTCGATGATGCGGTGTACCAGTTCATCGCCGTCGGGGGGGATGTCATCAACGTGGTAGCCGGCGCGTTGCAGGGCGTTGAGGAGGTTGACCACCGAGGCGGGGGTGTCCAGACCCACGGCGTTGCCGATGCGGGCGTCCTTGGTGGGGTAGTTGGACATGATGATGGCGACGCGCTTGTCGGCGTTGGCCTTGCGGCGTAGATTGGCCCACTTGGCGGCTAGGCGGGCGAGCAGGTCAACGCGGTCGGGCTGGGCCTCGTAGCGTTGCAGGCGGTTGGACACCAAGCCGGCGTTGTCTGACAGGGCGGTTGGCCCGGCACTCCGCAGGGCGGGGGAGGCGGTTTCCTGCTTGAAGGATATGGGAACGGAGATAATGCGCCCGTCAAATTCGGGGAGGGCCACGTTCATGGCGGTGTCTATGGGGCCGAGGCCCAGGGAACTTTCTTCCCATTCTTCCCGGGGGCCGGTGCTGACGATGCCCTGAATCACCGGGACGTCCAAGCGGTCAAGCAGTTCCACCGACCAGCCGGAGGCGACGGTGGGGCCGCGCTGTCCATCGGGGGAGCCGCCGCCGGGGGAATCCTGGCCGATGTCGCTCATGGCCAGGCCCATCGTGTTGATGATGCAGTCAACCCGGGGGAGTCCGTCGGCGCCTACCATGAACTCGGTAAGGGTGCGGCTGGGTTCGCCCTCTTCCTCCGGGTTGTGCTTGAGGCTGAAGGAAAACACGGGCAGCACGTTTATCCGGTGGGATTCCAGGCGGCGGATGAGGTCGTCAATGAACCGGAGATTGCCGCTCATCCAGTGGGCGCGGTAGAAGAGCAGGCCCACGTTAGGTTGGGCCGGGTCAAAGCGCTGGGCGATGTAGGAATCCAAGTCAACGCCGGTGGAAAAATCGGGGTGGTAGATTCCTTCCCACGGGACGGGTTCCGGGGCTTCGTGGCCGTACTCCCCGCCCAAGTAGGTATCGGTCAGGAAAAGGAACAGGTTTTGGAAGTTCTGGACGCCGCCGCGCATGAGGTAGGCAAAGACGGTCTCCAACTCGGCGACGGAAACGGAGCAGGCCGTAACCAGGTCTTCGTCCCATTCCTGGTGACCGGGGCAGGCAATCAGCGGTATGCCCTGGGAGTGGCAGCGTTCCACCAGGGGGTCAAAAGTTTCGGGCATGGAGCGTTTGCCGCCCAACAAACGCAATACCACCACGCCGGCGGATTCAACGGCGTCAAGAAGGTTCTGCCGGGCCTGGTCATCCTCCAGGGCCACCGGGTTGAAGGCTACAACCTGGGGGAAAGCGCCGGTTTGCAGGGATGCAACGGCCCGGTCGGCGGTTAGGATGTCGGTATCCGCCGTGGTGACGAAAACGATGGTCTTTGCCGGGCCGTTAGATTGGTTAGTCATGGCTGTCCTCGGCGCGGAGAAAGACCATGATGGAAAGGTCGCTGTATTCCTCGGTGGAGGCGGCGCACTCGGCCAGGGAGCCTCGCCAGGACTTTTCGCCGTCCAGGGTCAAGCGTTGGTAAACGATGACGCTTTGCTGGGGGGAGACGCCGGCGGCAACCAAGTTTTCGGCAATCAGGGCGGGCATCAGGTCGAAGGGCCGGGGCAGCAGGATGATGTGGCGGGCGCCTTCTTGCAGGTGGTGTACCAGTTCATCCAGGTCGGAGCCGGTGTCGGCCCGCTTGTGCAGGGTTATGAAAAGGGAGTCTTCCATGAAGATGCCGGTGCGGGCGCAGGCGAACTGGATGGAACTGACGCCGGGGACAAGCTGGACGTTGGCGGCGCGGCGCTGCACCCGTTCCAGCAGTTCCCGGGCGGATACGTTGAGGTCGCCCCAAGCGCAGACGACGCAGGACTTGCCCTGGCGCACCTGTTCCTGGGCGTAGTCGAGGACCTGTTCCTGGTCGCGGTAGGACATGGGACACAGTTCGGCGTTGGCGGCCCAAGGTTCGATGACGTTAAGCACCGTCTTGAACCCGACAACCAGGTCGGCGTTGCGGATAGCGTCGCGGCCCCGAAGGGTCAGCATAGCCGGGTCGCCGGGGCCGACGGCCACCACGGTCATGGAAAGACCGGCGGCGTCAGTCATGGCGGGTTTCGCTTATGGAAAGACGTAGGGACAAAAGAAAACCCCCGCTAAGGTCGGGGGTTTTGGAGTCAACCGTTCCGGGACGATAGGATCGTCCCAGGGAACCCCCGTCTGTTGAGCGCAGAATAGAAGCCCCGTACACTCAAGGCCGGTGTCCTGGCTTACGGGCTGGCAAGGGCAACCCGTTCACAGTGGCGCGACCGCAGCGGATTTACACCGCCTTCCCCGTTTGAACCGTTTCGGCGCCTGGAGTGTGCTGAAGGTTAGGTTGTTAACGCCGCTAATTTACGCCGATGGGGTGGGGTTGTCAAGGGACGGGGTTTGACAGTCGTGGGAGAGCGATTGCAAAGTCCATGTCCCAACGATGGGGAGGTGTCCAGGATGGGGATACGTTTCCCTGACGTGGCAGTCACCCCCATCCTAACCTTCCCCCGTCAAGGGGGAAGGGACTATTGAAACACCTCCCAATACTGTTCCTACTGACTTTGCAATCGTCCTGATTTGACACCGGGGAGGGGGCCGCTTAGTTTACCTGCGGGATTTATTGCAGGAGGGGTTTGCATGGCTTTGGGTTGGGGGATTGTCAGCACGGGGCAGCACCCGGACAACAAGATTGCGCCGGCTATCGCCGCCGCGGAAGGGTCGGAGTTGACGGCGGTTTACAGCCGAGACCGGGGACGGGCGGAGGATTTCGCCCAACGACACGGAGCGCGGGCCGCCTACGATTCTTTGGATGATATGCTGGCGAATCCGGCGGTGGAGGCGGTCTTTGTCTGTTCGCCCAACGCCCTTCATGCAGGTCACACCTTGGCGGCGGCAGCGGCGGGCAAGCACGTCCTTTCGGAAAAGCCGATGGCTACCACCTTGGCGGATGCGGTGGAAATGGTGCGGGGTTGCCGACGGGCCGGGGTGAAACTAGGGGTGGGATTCCACCTGCGGCAGCATCCGGGGCATATCGCGGCCCGGCGGCATATCGCCGGGGGCGGGTTGGGCAACTTGACGCTGGCCCAGGGCCAATGGGGGTTCGGCGTCCGGGGACAGGGGCCGCCACCGCCGCGGGAAGGTCTGCGCCGGTGGTGGGATGAGCCGGAGTTAATCGGCGGGGCGTCAACGATGATGGGAACGGGCGTCCACGCCGTTGACCTGCTGCGGTTCCTGGTGGGCCGGGAAATTACCGAGGTGGCGGCGCTGACCACGGGCCAGACCCCGGAACGGCCCCTGGAGCAGTTGGCGGCCATGTGTTTAAGATTTGACGGGGGAGTTATCGGGACGGTGTGCTGCGGGCGGGTGCTGCCGGACTCGCGGAACGACTTTACGATTTACGGCAGCGACGGGCGGATTTCCAGCCAGGGGACGTTGTGGGAGGCTCAGCAGGGCCGGGTGGAAATCGTCAGCGAGACGGTTAACGAAACGCTGGACTTCCCGGAGGTGTATCTGGGCAACTTCGTGGCGGAGATTGAGGATTTTACCCGCGCCGTGGCGGAAGACCGGGAACCGGGGGCCACGGGAGTTGACGGCCTGCGGGTGGTGGAGGTGACGCTGGCGATGATTGAATCGGCGCGGACGGGGCGGGCCGTCAGAATTGAGGGGGCGGAGGTCTAGGGATTAGACTGGCGCCCGCGCCTACTTTTTCGGGGGTGGCGGGGGCGGGGGTGGGGGCCTTTTGATAGAAGCCAGTTTAGCGAATTGAGTTTTTGCATAC
Organism: Dehalococcoidia bacterium; assembly: GCA_963665735.1. Classification (GTDB taxonomy): domain Bacteria; phylum Chloroflexota; class Dehalococcoidia; order Lucifugimonadales; family UBA3495; genus CATOSK01. Next base: position 270,291 of record OY762444.1, read on the forward strand.
TTCTCCGGGTTTCTGCGGACTTCCTCGGGAGAAGGGGTCGAGAGTTTGGCCATTACCTAATTCTCCTGATTTTGCCGTGGTTGTCTAGTTGTGAATTGTACCATTTCGACGTCGGCGGCGGGTATGAGGACCAGATGAGACGAAATTTCGGGTTCATCGGGAGACCCGGTTAGCCATACCGCTTCGGAGATGGCGAAGTGGCCTTTGTTCGGGTCGCTTGGCCAATTGTGGGGGAACCCGTAAAGACGCCGTTGGCCCGTCAAGTGGAGCACTACATACTGGTTGGGGTTTTCCGCAAAAACTGTGTACCACTCCGAAGGGTAAGAAGTTTCGTTAGTGACCCGCAGCTTTCGCAACCAATGGTGAAGGGTATCGTGGTTTGATAAGAACACCCAAATTAGCGCAACCACCGCAGCCACGGCTACGGACGCCACCAATCCAACCGAGGTTTCGTAACCCTTGGGCCAAAGAGGATTGGCGCCCAACCAATTCCCAACCAGAAGGGCCGCGCCCAAAATCGCCTGGATTACCAAGGTGAACAAAAGGGCTTGGATCACCCGCTCGAAAGGACTGGGCTTAGGATGAGAGGTTAACGAATAGAAGACCGCGGCGGCGACAAAGCCGGGCAACAGGAAGGTCAAGACGGTTACGGCTTCGCTGTTGGCCCAACTCATTGTCGGTTAGCTTGGCCGGGTTGGGGTGAGGTTGTTGCGGCAGTTGTTACGGGGAAACACGGGCGGGAGGACGTTCAGCCGCCGCCGATGGCGGGGAGGAAGTGGACTTCGCTGGTTTCGGCAACCCGTTCCAGCAATCCCAGTTGGCTGGCCTCGCCGTCCACGATGACGGCCAGGCCGGGCATTATGTCGTCTTCCTCGTCGTCGTAGAGGAGGGCCTTTAGGCCGGGGAATTGCTGGTCAATGTTGTTGACCAGTTGGCGAACGGTAGCGCCGGGGACCTGGACCCGTTCCAGGCCCCCGGTAATATCTTGCATTTGCGGCGGAATCCAGACTTCGGCCATTTTACCCCCGCGCTTGGTTGGGGAAGGGGATTCTACTTGTCGGCGCCGTTCTTTTCCCAGAGGGCTTCCAGGACGGCGCCGGGGTTCATGGGCAGGCTGGTCAGCCGGACGCCGATGGCGTCGTAAATCGCGTTGGCGATGGCGGCCATAGGCGGCACGATGCAGACTTCGCCGACGCCCCGGACGCCGTAGGGGTGGTTGGGGTTGGCGACTTCCACCACCACGGTGTCAATCATAGGCAAGTCCAGGCTGACGGGCATCCGGTAGTCCAGGAAGCTGGAGTTCATCATCTGGCCGGCGTCATTGACGAAGTATTCTTCGTTGAGCGCCCAGCCAATGCCCTGGACGACGCCGCCCTGAATCTGGCCCTCGACGTAGCTGGGGTGGATGGCCTTGCCGGCGTCCTGGAGGGCGGTGTAGCGGACAACCTCCACCTTGCCGGTGTCCACGTCAACCTCAACGTCAACGATGTGGGTGGCGATGGCCGGGCCGGCGCCGGGCGGGTTGACGCCGGCGCTGCCGACGATGGGGCCGCCAGTAGGCACCTGGCGGGCGGCCAACTGCTTGAAGGTCAGGCGCAGTTCGGTATCGGACTTGTGCTGCACCACGCCGTCCTCATAGGTAACATCGGCAACGTCCACGTCCCAAATCTTGGCGGCGCGTTCAATCATCTGCTGCCGGATGTCGTGGGCGGCGGTATAGGCGGCGATACCGGTCTTGAAGGTGACGCCGCTGCCGCCGGTGTTGGAAGTGAACCCGATGGAATCGGTATCCATTATCTGCGGGTGAACGTCCTCAATGGGTATCCCCAGGACTTCGGCCAGTTGCTGGGATACCGAGGCGCGGGTGCCGCCGATGTCGGGGGAACCTTCGGCCAGGTTAACGCAGCCGTCGGGGGTGACGGTGGCGACGGCGGCGGAGGGGCCGGTGTTGTTGCCCCAGAAACCGCTGGCGACGCCGCGGCCGCGGGCCTTGCCGTCCTTGGGCGCGGTGTAATGAGGGTGAGCTTTGGCGGCCTCCAGGACTTCGATAAAGCCGACTTTGGGCATCAGGGGGCCAGTGGCCCGGCGGGTGCCTTCCCTGGAGCTGTTGAGCAGGCGCAGGTCAATAGGGTCGAGGCCCAGCTTCTCGGCCAGTTCGTCCATTGCCGTCTCGAAACAGAAGGCGGCGGCGGGCGAACCGGGGGCGCGGTAGGCGGCGGTCTTGGGACGATTGACTACGATGTCGTAGCCCTCGATGTAGGCGTTGGGAATGTCGTAGGCGCCGGTGATGCACTGGGCGCCGCCGGGGACGGGGGAACCGGGGAAGGCGCCGGCCTCAAAAACCAGGTGACACTCGGCGGCGGTCAGGCGTCCGTCCTTGGTGGCTCCCAACTTGACGGTAATTTCGGTGCCCGAGGTGGGGCCGGTGGCCTCAAAAACTTCCGTGCGGTTCATGGTCACTTTGACCGGGGCGCCAGATTTGCGGGCCAAGGCGGCGGCTACCGGCTCGCAATACATGGTCAGCTTGGCGCCGAATCCGCCGCCGATTTCCATGGGGATGGCCTTGACGCTGGAAACCGGGACACCCATGAGCCGGGCGGTGTAGTCGCGGACGGTGAAATGGCCCTGGCTGCTGGACCAGACGGTCAAGGCGCCGTCTTCGTGCCACATGGCGGTGCCGCTGTGGGGTTCGATGTAGCCCTGGTGGACGGCGACGGTGGAGGTTTCGTTCTCAACGATGATGTCGGCGTCGTTGAAACCCTGTTCCAGGTCGCCGAGGCGAAACTCGAAGTGGTTGGCGATGTTGGTGCCGCGGCGGGGGTCGTCATCGTCCAGGATACCGCCGGCGCGAATGGCGGCGGTGCTCATGGCGGCCAATCGCTCGTGTACCAGGGCGGAATCGTCCTGCATGGCTTCCTTGGCATGGAGGACGGGGGGCAGGACTTCGTACTCCACGTCAATGAGGTTAAGGGCCTGCTCAGCGGCGTGGGCGTTGGCGGCGGCAACGGCGGCGATGGCGTGACCCTTGTAAAGGGCCTTGTCCTTGGCCATGACGTTATTGGAGAGGAACTTGTAGTTGACCATTGCGCCTTCGGTAAGGTCGGAGGCGCGGCCGGCCGGCTCCTGGAAATCGTAGCCGGTGACCACGGCGCGGACGCCGGGATAGGCGGCGGCGCGGCTCACGTCCAGTTTCTTAATGCGGGCGTGGGCGTGGGGGCTGCGGAGCACCTTGCCCTGGAGCAGGCCGGGGAGGGTAATGTCGGCGGAATAGCGGGCCTTGCCAGTTACCTTGTCGGCGCCGTCGGGACGGACGGGACGGGTGCCGACGACGTTGAATTCTTGGGTGGACAAGACCAGGTTGGGCTTGTAGTCCAGCGTCATAATGAACGCCTCCAGGAAATTTACGATGGGGAACCGGAATACGGAACGGGAATATAATATCATACTCGGCGGGATTAGAAAGGTTTTTTGGGGCGGTGGGGCCGGTACGAAGGACTACTTGCTCTCGAAGGCGTTTTGTGGGCTAGGGATTTCTGGATTCCGGCTTTCGCTGGAATGACGGGTTGGGGTGGTTCGACAGGCTCACCACGAACGGGATGGCGGGGATTTCTGGATTCCGGCTTTCGCCGGAATGACGGGCTTGGGTGGTTCGACAGGCTCACCACGAACGGTATGGCGGGAATTTCAGATTCTTCGCTACGCTCAGAATTACATGGAAGGGTAAGGAGGTTTGATGGACACCATCATTATCAAGGGATGCTTGAATGGGGGACGGGGGCGGGAGCAGAACCCCAATGTTCCATGGACGCCGGAAGAGGTGGCGCAAGAGGCGGTGCGGTGCTACGACGCGGGGGCGTCCATCGTCCATTTTCACGCTCGCCACGGGGACGGCGGAATCAGCTATGACCCGGAATGGTACGCGCGGGCGGACGGGTTGATTCGCGCCCAATGCGACCTGGCGCTGAATCACACCACGGCCCGACGGGAAGGGACACCCGTTGAGGCAGTGACCAGGTATTTGCTGGAAACGCCGATGCCGGTGGAAATGGTGTCCCTTAACCTGGGCCACGGGGTACGCTGGCCGGTGGACCCGGCCACGGGCCAACGGCGGACGGCTATGTCGCCCAACAGCTACGAGGATATTTGCAAGACGCTGGAGGCGTGTTACCAACGGGGGACGTTCCCGGAGCCGGCGGTGCACGACACCGGGATGCTCAACAACGCCGTAACCCTGATGAGGGAGGGGCAGATTCGGAGTTCCCGCTACTTCCTGGTGGAACCTTCGGCCCATTGGGGAGACGGGCGGCAGTCCATGACGGGGATTCCGCGGAATTACACGATGATTACCGACAACATCCGGGAACTTTACCCGGAGGCTACCTGGCTGGCCCACAGCAGCGGGGAGCAAACCTTTACCCTGTGCGGTATTGCCATAGCTACCGGGGCGCATATCCGGGTGGGATTTGAGGACAGTCCTTTTCTGCCCAACAACCCGCAGCCCAAGTCCAACGCCGAGTATATCGAGTGGGCGGTGACGCTGGCCCGGCTGCACGGGCGGGAACCGGCGACGCCGGAGCAGGCGCGGGAGATGCTGGGACTGCTGCCGGCGGTTGGAGGTTAGTAGTCCATCAAATTTTGACAGCGTTCCGTTTCAGGTGGTTTTCTTCCATTGATGGGCAAGCATAAACGGCGTGACGTCCTGGATTCCGGCCTTCGCCGGAATGACGGGGACTTAGACCCCCTAAATTGCAACGCTACCTCAACTTTTGGTTCGATGGATACGCCGCAAGTCCGTTGGTGTTAGGGGCGCACGGCCGTGCGCCCCTACGGTTGGAACGATGGACGGGCGGCCCTTCGACAAGCTCAGGGCGAGCGGGGAAACAACCGTCATTTCAAGGTTGTACGGCTACTAGTCCAAGGGGCGTCCCCGCCAGTATTGCACCCGGCGCGGGCCGGGCGGCGGGCCGTAGCGGGGCGGCCAGACGGGTTGCCGGGTCAACAGTTTGTAGAGAGCGATTATGGCGGCCCCGGCAAGGAATCCGCCGATGTGCGCCCACAGCGCGACGCTGACATCGTGGGAGACGCCGAAAGAGATTAGCAGTTGGTAGAGTTGGAGCAGCAGGTAGAAACCGAGGACGTACATGGCAGGGAGGCGCATGGCGGTAATCAGGAAGAAGATAATCAGCACGTTGACCCGGTTGTAGGGAAAGAGCAGCAGGTAGCCGCCCAGAACACCGGAAATGGCGCCGCTGGCCCCGACCAGGGGGGTGATGGAGTCCTGGAAAAAGAACCAGTGGCTGAGGGTGGCGAAAACGCCGGTTACGAGGTAGAACAAGACGTACTTGACGTGGCCCAGCCGGTCTTCCAGGTTGTCGCCGAATACCCAAAGGTAGGTCATGTTGCCGGCGAAGTGGAGCAGTCCGCCGTGCATGAACATGGAGGTGAATATGGTTGCCCAGGTGGGCAGGGGAGTCGCCACTTCCATGCCGGGGCCGAGGCGGGTCAACTCCTGGCCCAAGGAAAGTTCGGCGGGAATGAATCCCCAGGTGTAGAAGAACCGGATGATGTCCAAGTCGCCCCCGCCCAGCAGGTAGCCGAAACCGCCCAGAGTCAGGGCGTAGAGGAACACCAGGCCGTTGAGGGCAATGATGGTTATGTTGACCACCGGGCGGGAACGGCGGTGGGCGCTGGCGTCGGAAAGGGGGATCAAGGGAGTTCAGCCGGCCGGTATTTGCCGGACGTAGGGCAGTTGGCAGCCTATTGCTTGGTTCAGCAATTCGTGGCAGTCGTCGGCCAGAATTTGCAGCCCTTTCCGGCTTCCATCGGATACGCGTTGTGGGTGGGTAGAAGGCATAGTATCCCGGATTAGTGACTTCGAGGTTGGCGTCAGTTGGGATTGTACGGCGGTTGGTGACGGTGGGAGAAGCCTATGGGGGAGTGGTCGCCCCGTTGGAGGTTGTTGTCTCCCGTTACCAGCCGGAGGCGGCGCAATTCGCTGTTGGAGTTTATCTTGAAAGGGCGGGGCGGCAAGGCGGCGATGGTATCCAGAATGGGAAGGATGGCCTCAGCGCCTTCCAGAACATCCTCAACTTCCCCCGGTTCGGACCAGTTTTCGTAGAAGTTCCGGTGGCCCTTGTGGTAGGCGTCGGACAGCGCATCGCCCAACAGTTGGGAGTCGTGTTCCGGGTATTCGGCCCGGATATGGCGACCGATGCTTTCCAACTGCCGGTTGGAAATATGCTGCCAGCCTCTTTCTGCGGCGATGATTTTCAGGTATTGGGCTGCGGCTCCCCAGGCTTTTTCCCCGGCCTGGAGACGGTTGCCCTGCTGCATTTCCGCCCTGGCTTGTTTGATGAACCGTTCCGCCATTACACGCCGGGCCGCGGGAGGCTGGTTGTCCGATGGGGCCGGCAGGGGCGGGATGGCGCTCACCGTTTATTGCTCCAGGCCGGTTACGGCTTGGGCTATTACCTGGGCGGCGTTGGCGGGTGGGAACAGGCCGGTGTTCAAGACCATGTGGTACAGGTTGGGGTCGTTGGCCTCAACCTTGAAGAATTTTCGGAAGAAGGTTACACGAGCTTCTTCCAGACTTTCCACGTAGGCGGCGGCTTCTTCCTGGCCCAGTTCTTCGCGACGCATGATGTTTTCAACCCGGGACTCGGCCGGGGCAACCAGGCTGACGTTGAAGACGCCGGGAACGTCGGCCAGAATCATGTTGGAACCGCGCCCGATGATGACCACGTTGCCGCCGCCGGCCAGGTCTTGGATGACGGCAGTGGTTGCCTCGATAAACGCCTGGTCGTTGACGCTTTGGGCGGAAGAGGACGGGTCGCCGGCTAACTCGGTGTAGGTTTCGGCGGGGAGCATTTCGATGCCCCGTCCGAAGTAGGGTTCTCCGCTGACGCCGGAAATGGCGGAGCGTTCCAGCATGGTCTGGAGGAACCTTCCCAGACGCTCGCGGAAACGGACGACCCGTTGTTCCTTTTCGATTAACGCGCCGACGGGTGAACCGACTCGCCGGGCGGCTTCGGCCAGCACCATGCGGTCAACGTAGTTGAGTTCCAGCAGTTCGGCGACGTTCTGGCCGATTTCGAAGGTGCCGCTGCCGATGGTGCCGTTGATGGTGATTACTGGCATTTCATCCTCCCACCAATGTTGTTGTCGAATTTGACGGGTAGCCGGTAGGGGAAAACCGGGGAAACAACAAGGATGATAACGGTGGCGGAACCAGGGCCGGCGGGCGGTTAGTTGGCGGAGGCGCCCAGCAGACGCCCGCGCCGGCGGCTGTACTCGTCGGCCAGAAGGCCCATCGCAAAAGAATCGTACCAATCATCTTCCCGGCGGTGGGTGCGCCGGAGGTGTCCTTCCAGAACGAAGCCGACGTGACGGAACAGGGCCAGAGCGTGGTCGTTGTATTCGGGAACGTCAACCCAGACCCGGTGCAGTTCCAGGGCGGTAAAGGCTTCTTCCAGCAGGAGCAGCAGGGCGGCGGTGCCGTAGTGGTGGTGCCAGAGGTCTTTGCGCCCGATGAGGATGAAAAGTTGGGCTTCTTCCAGAGGCCACTCGATGACCAACTGACCTTCGCCGATGTGTTCCCCTTCCGGGGAATAGATGGAGAAAATCTTGCGGTCTTGGTCGTCGAAGACTTGCGCCCATTCGTCGTCGGAGGCGGAGATTATTTCGGATGGGTGGTAGCCGATGTGGAGGGGTTGGCCGTCGCCGCCGAGGCCGTACCAGGAAGAGTTGACCTCGCGGTCGGCCAACCATTCCGTCATTCGCTGAACGTCTTCGCGTCCCACCGGAGACAAGGCAACTTTTGGAAACATTTCGCGCTCCCGGAAAGGGTGGGACTAAGGGTTGCCCGTTTATGTTGACAGTGACCTTGGGAAAATTTTATCAAGGACGCCGGGCAAACGCAACAACGGGGGCGGCAACCAGGGCAAGGACTTCCGGCGGAAACCCGGAGCTATCCTGCGACGAAATCGATATCTTCCGTGGAAGGCCAGCGAAAGGTGAACTTCGTCCCTCCGTGCTGATTGGTGACGGCGAAATCGCCTTCGCCGATTATGTCCATGCCAATGAGAACATCCACACTAGCCAAGTTCCCCTTGGTAACCGACAAAAGGGGAAACTCGACATCGTTGGGCGGGATGATGTTGACCAGATAGACCTCGACCCAGGAATCGCCGGCTACATGGGAAACTCGCGCCATGCCGATAGGGGAAAGACCACAAGCATCCACGACTGCTTGGGAGATGACGCTTTCAGTAGCACCGGTATCCCAAAGGGCCACAAAGGACCTGATGGCCGGCCGATGACCATAAGATTCCGGGTCCCACCCCGGGGATACGTTGCACCCGCTGGTCAATTCCCGCAACTTTACCGGGCTCGCCTCGGTGAAGGAATATGTCCTGTCCGGTTGCATCAAGGAAACGTAACCCGGGACGGAAGGGTCCGAGTGTAGGCTTCCGTTCCTTCGCTTACCCGCTGGACGAGGAAGGTTCCCAACGGGTGCTCCTTCTGGGTCGCAATGACCGCCTTTCCTTCGGTGTCGTAGTCGCCAATGACTTGATGGTCTTTCAGAACTATGACTCTCCCATCGTATCGCCGGACAAATTCCGCTTGATGGTCGAGATAGAACTGAAACTCGCTCCGCAAGATTTCTGCCGGTGATTTGTCCATACCTGTCCTCCTGAGCCAAGCCATGAATCCGGGCCTCGGAACTCGGTCATTTGTCAATTGTCCGATTGTACCTTTACCCCGTAAGCAAGGAAAGGCGGAGGACTGCACTGGGGCAGTCCTCCGTCTTAATGGTTGCTTGGGTTATGTTTTGATGGGACGGGGTTAGGCGACTACGGCTTTGGCGGTGTCGGCTACGGCGTCGTAGGCCCAGTGGAGCAACTGCTCGGTTTCGTTCCAGTCAATACAGGCGTCGGTGATGGAAACGCCGTACTGGAGTTCGGCCGGGTCGGCGCACATGGCTTGATTGCCGGCGCCGAGGTTGCTTTCCAGCATGACGCCGATGATGTCGCGGTCTCCGGCGACTTTCTGGGAAACCACGTCCTTGAAGGCGCCGCCCTGCCGGGTGTGGTCTTTGTTGGAGTTGCCGTGGCTGCAATCCACCATAAGCTGGGAGCGGACGCCGGCCTTTTCCAAGCGGGATTTAGCGTCGGCTACGGACTCGGCGCCGAAGTTGGGGCCGTGGCTGCCGCCGCGGAGCACCAAATGGCCGTCGGGGTTGCCCAAGGTGCGAACCAGGGCGGTGCGTCCTTCGTGGTCAAGGCCGAGGAAACCGTGGGGGCTGCGGGCGGAGAGCATGGCGTCCACGGCAATCTGGGCGTTGCCGTCGGTGCCGTTCTTGAATCCCACGGGCATACTCAGGCCGCTGGCCATCTGGCGGTGAATCTGGCTTTCGGTGGTGCGGGCGCCGATGGTGGCCCAGGTGATGAGGCCGGCCAGGTATTGAGGAACGATGGGGTCGAGAAACTCGGTGCCGGCGTACATTCCCATTTCGCCGATTTCCAGCAGCAGGGAGCGGGCGGTGCGGAGACCTTCGGGGATGTCGAAAGAATCGTTGAGGTGGGGGTCGTAAATCAGGCCCTTCCAGCCGACGGTGGTGCGGGGTTTCTCGAAGTACACCCGCATCACAATGAGCAACCGGTCGCTGAGCTTTTGGGCCATTTCATTAAGGCGGCCGGCATATTCCAGGGCCGACTGCTTGTTGTGGATGGAACAGGGGCCGCAGATAATCATGAGCCGGGGGTCTTCGCGGTTCAGGATGTTGCGGACTTGTTCCCGGCCTTCGAGGACAACCTTTTCAACCGCCGGAGTGATGGGCAGTTCGTTGACCAATTCGGTAGGGGTAACTAGCGGGGTGGTGTCCTGGATGTGTACGTCCCTGGTAGCTGACGGTTGCACGGTATTTCCTCCCTAAATGACTGTGAAATGCACAAACTGGTCTTGGCGTGATTGAACGGCGATTGTCGCCCACCAAAAGACCCCAACCTGTCCCGGCTGGGGTCTGGCGCTGATTTCGCCTTTGCTGCGTTGCCGCTTCCGCGCACCATTCCTAAAAGGCCGGTTTATGTTTGGCTCGCAAAATAGCGGTAATACCCGGTGGCGGAGCTGTAAACCTTCATCACGGTTGCGATGCTACGCTTTTAGCAGGTTGGTGTCAATACTATATATGAATGATTTTAACAAAGGGCGGGCCAGGCTTGTTGACAAAGGCGCGGCGGTGGGTGTAAGAGTATTCGCAAACGGTTGCAATAACGCCCAGAGTCTCCCCGATGGTGGTAATTTTATGCCCGGACAGGCCCGTTTTCCGGTGAGTTTCCGGCGTCAACGGCGCAATTCCTGAACGCAAGAAATGACGCACAACACCCAACAAGCCGTCGAGGCGTTGCGGGAACAGGGATACCGTTTGACCCCGCAACGGCTTTTGGTGCTGCAAATCGTGGGCGGCGGCGAAGGTCACATGGGGGTTGATGAAGTGTTCCGCCGGGCCAAGGAAGCCTATCCCTACATGGATATTGCCACGGTTTACCGGACGTTGCACTTGTTCAAACGGTTGGGGGTGATGACCGAAGTCGCCATTGGAGACCGGCTGCACTATGAGTTGACAGACCCGGCCGGGCGGCATCATCACATGGTTTGCCAGGTTTGTCACGGGGCCTATAACCTCAGCCCGCACTACCTGGAAGAGTTCCGGGCCACATTGGTCAATGAGTTCGGTTTTGAGCCGGATTTGGAGCATTTTACCATTACGGGAGTATGTTCCGGGTGCGGCGCGGAGTAGGGAGAGTAATGAGTTGGCGCGGTGGATTCCCGCTTTCGCGGGAATGACGGTTAAGGTTCGGGAGTATGTTCCGGGTGCGGCGCGGAGTAGGGAGAGTAATGGGTTGGCGCGTTGGATTCCCGCTTTCGCGGGAATGACGGCCAAGGTTCGGGCAGTAGTTTCCAGTTTTCGCGCGAATAACGGCAAGGGGTTTTTGGGTCAACAAGGGTTTAACGGGCCACAAGGAGGATAGGCAATGGCGCATCATCACCATCATGCTACCCCTTCGGTGGTGGAGGGTAGAACGGGAATCCGGCGGGGGGCGGCGTTCATCGTAAGCGGCCTGAGCAGCGGTCACGGCGTATTTCACTGGATAAGCCAGAGTTTCATCGTGGTGCTGCCGGAAGTGCGGGACGTTCTGCTTGGGGGCAGCAACATCGCCGCCACCAGCGTCCAGACGACCCGGGAAATCGCGTCGGGGGTGGTGGCCCTGCCCGGCGGAGTCCTGACCGACGCCCTAAGACGGTATTGGGGTTGGGTCATGGCGGTTTGCATGGCCCTGTTCGGAGTGGGCTGGCTGCTGATGGCAGCGGCCGGCTGGCAACTGCCGGGGAGCGCCTGGATGGTGTCGCAAGAGACGGCGTCGGCCGGCACTTCGCTGAACGTCCTGGGCTATGTCCTGCTGTTAGCGGGAATGGCGATAGTAGCCATTGCGGCGTCGGTATGGCACCTGCCGGCAATGGCGGCACTGTCGTCCCACTTCACCCACCGGCGGGCGTCGGTGCTGTCCTTCCACGGCGTCGGCGGCAACGTTGGAGACGTGGCCGGCCCGGTGCTGACCGGGCTGCTGCTGGTTTCGCTGACCTGGCAAGCGATTATCACGATTTACGCGGCGGTGCCGATTTTCCTGGCCTTTCTGGTGTTCTGGGCTTTCCGGGACATCGGCCACCGGGCGCAGGCGGCGGCAGAGGCGCAACCCGCCAACATGATGCGCTCCCAGATCGAGGAAACCAAGATACTGGTGCGGAATCCCCGAATGTGGGGAATTACGATAGTCGCCGGACTGCGGGGAATGGCTTACCTGGGGTTCATCAGCGTTTTGCCGTTGTACTTGGCGGACGTTCTGGGGTTGTCGTCGCAATCGGAACACGGCAGTTTTGAAAACCTGTTTATACGGGGGTCGCTAATCGGCCTGCTGGTGCTGGTGGGAATCCTGGTCAGCCCGATAATGGGATACCTGGCCGACCGGCTGGGCCGCAAGACCATCCTGGTGCCGGGGATGATCGTCTTGGGCGTGGTAACGCTGCTGATGGCGCCGCTGGTCAACGGGGAAGAGGACCTGATTATGATGACCGTCCTGCTGGCGTTGTTGGGGCTGTTCCTTTACAGCGACCAGCCGATTTTGACGGCGGCGGCGATGGACATTGTGCGGGAAGGGACGGCGGCGACGACGATGGGGCTGATGTCCACATCGCGGTTCATGTTCAGCGCGGTGTCGCCGATAATCGCGGCCTGGCTGTACGGGATAGACCCCAACAATCTGTTCTACTACGTGGCGGCCCTTTACGGGTTGGCGGTGTTGATTCTGCTGATGATTCGGCTGCCCCGGCCGGTTCCGGCGCCAGACGACCATCACGGACACGACGGCGGTCACGGGCACGGCGGACATGATGGGCATGGGCATGACCACGGCGGCCACGGACACCAACAGCCGGCCCACCACGGCCACGACCACGAGGAACATGGGCATGGCTCCCACGCCGAACATGGCCACGGAGAGCACGGTCACGGGGGACACGCGGAACACGGCCATGAGCATGGGGAACACGGCCACGGCGAGGGTGAACACGGGCATCACCGGCATTGACCGTTGCAGCCACAGAGTTTATCCGGCCATGCGGTAGGGGCGGGTTTCAAACCCGCCCCTCCGATTTGGGGGGTTCCTATAACTCCGTGGGCATCGAAGGATGGTTAACGGCAAGAATCTTGGATTCCCCGCTTGCGCGGGAATGACGAGAGTCGGTTGGGATTGAAGGGTGGGGTTCACCCCCTCCCCAACCCTCCCCCTGGTAGGGGGAGGGGGCTATTGGAAGGGTTCTAAGGCCATTTCTGCCGACGTTGCAATTATCCTGCTGCCCGGCGTGGGGTTGACGGGATATGGGGGCGGGGCGTGTTAGAATAACGGTAAATCTACGTTGGAGTGAGGAAATCGTTTCATGGCCGTTGAAACCATTGCCATACTAAGCCCCGGGGATATGGGTCACGCGGTTGGGAGGCTGCTGCGGGAGCATGGGGTTCGGGTGATTACCTGCCTGACCGGGCGGAGTGAACGGACGCGGACACTGGCGGAACAGGGCGGAATCCAGGACGTGCCGGACTTCAATGACATGGTGGCACAGTCGGACGTGGTTATGTCAATCACCGTTTCGGAGGTGGCGCCGTCGGTCTGCCGGGAAGTGGCGGCGGCGGTGGAAACTACCGGGCATCGCGACTTGCTTTTCGCCGAATGCAACGCCATCGCGCCGCGAACTACGCAAGCCCTGGAACCAATGTTTAACCGGAGCGGGGCGCGGTTCGTGGACGCCTCGATTATCGGCGGGCCGCCGAGGGGCGGGAGGAGTCCCCGGTTCTATACGTCGGGGCCGCACGCCGGGGAGTTGGAGGGCCTGCGGGAGTTCGGGCTGGACGTGCGAAACATTGGGCCGGAAACGGGGCAGGCGTCGGGGATAAAGATGTGCTACGCCGCCATGACCAAGGGAACGGCGGCGCTACATTCCCAACTGTTGATGGCGGCGGAGATGATGGGGCTGTACGGGCCGCTGTTGGCGGAGTTCGGGAACGGCCACGCGGCGACGGTGCAGCGGATGGAGGGCTGGATACCGGGGATACCAGCCAAGTCGCGGCGGTGGGTCAGCGAAATGCAGGAAATCGGGGCGACTTTCGAGCATCTGGGGATGACTCCGCACCTATTCCAAGGAGTGGCGGAGATGTACGGGATGATTGGGGCGACGCCAATGGGGGAGGAAACGCCGGAATCGCGGGACAGAGAGCGGTCGCTGGAAGAGACAATCCGGCTGCTGGCGGGGTATATGGAGGAGGGGGACACGCCATGACCGCCGGGGTTGCCACCGTAGGTTTTCACCCCCATCCTAACCTTCCCCCATCAAGGGGGAAGGGACTTTTGAGATAGTTCCTCGTTCAAGGCGCGATTGCCCTAGCCCCGGGGTGGTTCAATCCCCGGGGCGGGTTTTTTTGGCGTCGGCGTAGTGACTAGGCTTCGGTCTGCTCGGTTTGGCTGCCGTTGACGGTGATGGTGATGTGGGCCATGGCGGTGTCGTCGGGGGCGCCGTGCCAGTGGTTTTCGCCGGCGGGGATGATTACCACATCGCCCTCGTTGACCACGACGGTCTCATCGTCGGTAGCGACTTTGCCGGTGCCTTCGGTGACGATAAGAATCTGGTCGCCGCTGTGCTTGTGGAACTTGTTGCGGGAACCGGCGCTGAAACTGACGATGCCGAAGTTGAAGTTGCCGCTGTCGCCGGGCTGGAAGACGGTCTGGCGGGAAACGTCGCCGGTGAACAGGGCGCTGACGGCGGCTTCCTTGGGTACATCGGACATTTTGACGATTTTCATGGTTTCTCCTTTGTGGTTTGGGATTTTCAGGCGGCGGGGCGTTGAAGGCTCCGCGCTGATTATGATAACCGCCGGTGGGTTTAACGTCCACCGGGGGAAGGTTAACGGGAGGTTAGGGGTTGGAACCGCCCTGCATCTTTTCCAGGAGTTGCGCCAGGGTGCGGGCCAGCAGGGAGGGACGCTCGGCGTATTCGGGGGTGGGATACCATTCGTAGTCAAAGCTGCGGAGGGGCACGCCGTCCACGGTGCAGCGCAGGCCGGAGACGATGACCTTGAACCCGGTGGCGTGGGTGGCCTGCTCGGCCAACTGTTCCAGGACAACTTCGGGGGTGTTGAAGATTACCAGGAACCCGCCCTGGCGGGAACCGTCGGTGACGCGCCCGCGAAAGACCCGGCCGAGCAACTCCAACTCTACGATTTCGTAGGTGCGGGCGGGGACGCCCTGGTCGGGCCAGCCGATGGTAATAGGGCCGCCGACTTCCCAATGGTGCAATGGTGGCTCCTTGGCCCATTCCGGTTTGGCGGTGGGATGGGGTTATCCTAACCGTCGGGGGGGAATGGGGCAAGCGGCAGTGACGTCGTCGTCATATTCCACCACCATAACGGCGCAGAGCCGGCCCCGTACCAAGATACGGGGCCGGTATCCAGGATTCCTTGCCCACACGGATGTTGCTGTATGCTTGGGATTTCTGGATTCCGGCTTTCGTCGGAATGACGGTGGGGATGCAGGAATTGCAACGGATGATTTTGACGATGCTCCCTAGCTTGGCTGTTGTTGGCGTTGGGTCAGGAAGACCAGGGCCAGGCCGGAAGCCAGCACCAGCAGCAGGGCCGGAGCGGCGGCGCGGGCGAAGAAGCCTTCGGAAGAGGCGGACCAGATGGAGGACGCCAGCGTGTCGAATCCGATAGGACTGAGAATCAGCGTGGCCGGCAGTTCTTTCATGGTTAGCAGGAACACCAGGGCCGCGCCGGCCAGGACGCCGGGCCGCACCAGGGGGAAGGTGATGGTCAGCAAGACCGCCCAGGAAGAACGCCCCAGGCTGCGGGCGGCTTGTTCCAGGTCGGGGTTCATTTGCAGCAGAGAGGCGCGGATGGCGCCCAGGGCAGTGGGCAGGAACAGCACCAGATAAGCCACCACCAACACCGCCACCGTCTGGTACAGGAATAAGGCGTAATTGGCGGCGAAAAACACCAGTCCCAAGGCTACGGCGATGCCCGGCAGGGCGAAACCGATGTAGCTGACCTTTTCGAGAAAAGAACTGAATATCCCCGGGAATCGGACGGTCAGGACGGCGACGGGCAGGGCGGCGGCGGCGGTGACGGCGGCGGCCAGGGCAGAGGCATAAATGGAGTTGCGGAGGGCGCCCCAGAGGAACAGGAAGGGTTCCCCGGCGGCTACTCCCCGGATGAGCCAGAAGAGCAGGACGCCGATGGGAAGGGCCAATGCGGTCAAGACTACTGCGACGCAGAGGGCCAAGGCCGGCCACTTCCACCAGCGCAGGCGCAGGACGTTGGCGGGACGGGAGGCTCCTTCGCCGGTACGGTAGTAGCGTGATTTGGAACGGGTAACTCCCTCGGCGGCCACCAGACCCAGGGCGACGGCGACCAGGACCAGGGACATGGCCGCGCCCAAAGTACGGCTGAAGCCACTGTCGTACTGGACGAAAATGGCCCAGGTGAAAGTCTCGTAACGGAGCAGGGAAACGGCGCCAAAGTCGCTCAAGGTGTAGAGGGCAACCAGCAAACCGCCGGCGGCGATGGAGGGGCGCAGGACGGGCAGAGTGACGTTGTAGAAGGTGGCCCAATAGTTGCGGCCCAAGGCGCGGGAGGATTCTTCCAGGGATGGGTCGAGACGCCACATGGCGGCCCGCAGGGTCAGCAGGACGTAGGGATAGCTGAGCAGAGTCAGGACAATAAAGGCGCCGGCGAATCCTTCGATGTTGGGTATTTCTTCCAGTCCAGTCAAGGACAGCAGGAAATTAACCGGCGGAACCAGGATTGACCGGGGGAAGTCGCCGAATACCGAGGCGTCGTCCAGCCCCGTGCCGGCATCCAGCCATTCCTGAATTATCCCGCCCCCGCCCAGGGTAGAGATAGCCACCAAACCGCCCACGTAAGAGGGCAAGACCAGGGGCAGCAGCAGGGTTACGTTCCAAAAGCGGCGGAAGGGGAGGTCGGTGCGGACGGTAAGCCAAGCCAGGGGCAGGGCCAGCAGGATACAACCCGCGGTAACGCTGAAAACCAGGGCCAGGGTGCGCAGCAGGATGAACAGGACGGAGGGACGCGCCAGCAAGTCCCAGATCTCCGGCCCGGCCCCCAAGGTGCGGATGGAAAGGTACGCCGGGGAAAGGACCAGCACCAGCGCGACTAACACGGCGGGAATCAAGACGGCGGCCGGCGGCCGGCGGCCTTGGGTCAGCCGGGGAAGGCGAAGTACGGGAATCCAGTTGGCGGCCCTCACGAAACTGCGGCCAATCTTGGGGTTGGCGCGCCGGAATCAAGGGGCGCAAGGCGGTGGGTTGTATTCATGGGCATGACGGCAAAGGTGTCGGGTTCACGGGTATGGCGGGGATTCTAGTTTGTCCATGCGGGTGTCTGCAAGGGTTTGACCGGCATTGCAAGGTTTTTCCAGTGTTACCCCAAACGGATTGAAGAGCCTGGAATTGTTCGGGCAAGCCGCCGTTGGCAAAGGCAAGGATTCTGGATTCCGGCCTTCGCCGGAATGACGGGGGCAACGTGGATTGAGTATTGGAAGAGCCGGCGGCATGACTATTCTACGGAATCGGCTGGGTAAAGGATTTTGTTGCCCGTTGCGGTGAAGAATGGCGGGCCGGCTGAGGTTGGCGGCGAGGGTTGCCTACGAATTCCGTTGACACCGGGGGCAATTCTTTCTACACTTGCCAATCATTAAGACTGGAAGGGCGGCAAGTGGTGCTGACCGACATTATTTCCGCCAGGAGACTGCGACGGGAAGCGCAAAGACCTACCACGGTTGGCCTCCCCGTAGGCACAATGGCCTTGATGTGCCGGGGCATCTCCAAGAAGTTCGGCGACGTGCAAGCGGTGTTGGACGTAGAGCTGGCCGCGCCGCGGGGCCGGATTGTGTCGCTGCTTGGCCCCAGCGGGTGCGGCAAGACCACGGTTTTGCGGTTAATCGCCGGGTTTGAAGAACCTGATTCGGGACGGGTAGCCATTGGCGGACAGGAAGTATGCGGGCCGGGGAATTTCATGCCGCCGGAAAAGCGGCGGGTGGGGATGGTGTTCCAGGAAGGGGCGTTGTTCCCCCATATGACGGTGGAACGCAACGTAGCCTATGGGCTGGGCAAAGGGGCGAATAAACGGGAACGGGTGGAGCAGGCGTTGGGCATGGTGGGCCTGTTGGATTACGGGAAACGGATGCCGCACCAGCTTTCCGGGGGGGAGCAAAAGCGGGTGGCCCTGGCTCGGGCCCTGGCGCCTGAGCCTGAAATTCTGCTGCTGGACGAGCCGTTTTCCAACCTGGACCCGTCACTGCGGGAACAGGTGCGGACGGATACCCTGGAGATAATCCGGGCCAGCCAGGTTACCGCGGTTTTCGTGACCCATGACCAGGACGAGGCGCTGCTGATGGGCGACATGGTGGCGGTGATGCGGGAGGGTTCGGTGGAGCAGGAAGCCACCCCTTGGGTAATTTTCCACCAACCGTCGTCGGAGTTCGTAGCCAATTTCATGGGGATTGCCAATTTTCTGCCGGCCCGCTTTGAGGGAAAAACCCTGGTTGCGGAGATTGGGTCAATGGATTGGGCCATGACTCCGCCCACAACATCGGAACTGCAAGTCATGGTGCGCCCGGACTGCCTGGACTGCCGGTCCCGGAGAGACGGAAGCGCGGTTATAGAGGCGCGGGAATTTCGGGGCGGGTTAAACCTTTGCCGGGTAAGGTTGGCGTCGGGCCTAGAGATAAGATGCCGGCTGCCCCATACCGATGATTATGAAGTGGGAAGCCGGATGGAGGTGAAGCTGAGGCCGGGGCATACGATGCGGCCTTTCGTCGAGGGGAAGGCGTTGGAGTTGGAGCCTTAACAACGCGGCCGGGTTGGCGCTTTGGGTAAGGGTTGGTTTCGTTAAGACGAGGTTGGTTTGGGGTTGGGGTTTCTGGATTCCGGCCTACGCCGGAATGACGGGTTGGGTTGCGGAGGATGTGGATTCCCGCTTTCGTGGGAATGACGGCCGGGTTGCCGGGGTGTGGTTGACACTGTGGGGCTATGTTTGTAATCTGCAAGCAGCCGGCCGGCCTTGCCCGCCAGTCTTGACGCTGCAACCCGGTACGGTCAAATTCGGATGACGGAGGTTGCGCCATGCCTCGGTCAAGGAAGAATCCGGTGGAGCAGGAAAGCCCGGACGGCGGCCACGCCTCCGGGCGGTTGTCGCCGGTAACCGAAAACTACCTGCTGTCTTTATACAAGATGTGGGAAGATTCGGAGACTCCCACGGTTACGCAATTGACGGACGTGCTGAAACAACTGCCGCCGACGGAAGGGCTGGGAACGTCGGTGCCGTCGGTGGCCGGGATGATCCGGCGGATGCAGAAGCAGGGGTTGGTTGACCTGGGGCAAGACAAGCGCATCCGTTTCACCAAGCGCGGCTTGGAGGAGGGCGAGGACATCGCCCGCCGGCACCGGCTGGCGGAGTGGCTGGTGGTCAGTCTGCTGGGCATGGACTTGCACCGGGCGCACATCGAGGCTCACCAACTGGAGCATGGGATGTCCCCGGAGTTCGAGGCGAAATTGATGGAACGGCTGAAAAATCCCACCAAGTCGCCCTTTGGCCGGCCGATTCCAGGGACGGGGCAGCCCAAGCTGCCGCCCAACGCGGTGACGCTGGACCGGGCCGGCTTGAATACCCGGTACGTGGTGGAGCGAATACCGGAAGAGGATGACCAACTGCTGCGGTTCCTGGACGATTCCGCTTTGATTCCCGGCTGCGACGTTACGGTGCTGGAGGCTGCGCCGTACCTGGGGGTGATGACCGTCAGCACCGCCAAGGACAACGTGCCTATCGGGTACAACGTGGCGCAGCAGATATTGGTTCTGTCCGCGGAATAGGGCGACGATTACGGGGAACCGATACTTCGACAAAAATTCGGCAAGGTTTCAAGTTTAAGGAGGTCTGGACAATGGGCGAACTACTGGGACTGGGTTGCACCCACGCTCCGATGATATTGAATCCGGCGGAGCAATGGCCGGAAATACGGCGGCGCATTTACGGGGGAGTGCCCAATTATCAAGCCCCGCCGAAGATGGTAGAGGAACTGGCGGACGACAACGGGGCCAGCCGGGATAAGGTAAACCAGCAAAAAATCGTGGACGCCTTCGCGGTGCTGCGTCAAAAACTGGTGGACTGGAACCCGGATTTGGTTATCGTGGTTGGCGATGACCAGGTGGAGAACTTCAAGCGGGAGAACCTGCCGACGTTCTGCCTTTACACCGGGGACGAAGTGGACGGATACCCCTTCCACCGGCCGGGGGGCAAGATTAACCTCTGGAACGAACCCCAGGACAAGAAGTACAGCTTCAAGTCGCCGGGCAGTTTCTCCAAAGACCTGGTGGCGTTCCTGATTCGGGCCGGGTTCGATATGTCATCGGCCACGGAATTGAAGGGTTGGGACTACGGACTGCCCCATGCCCACATCAACCCGCTGATGTTCCTGAACCAGGACGGGACTTTCCCGGTGCTGCCGTTGTTCGTCAACTGCTACGGCGAAGAGGCCGGAGACGGGTATCCGCCGCGGCCCACGGCCAAGCGCTGCTACGAATTGGGCCAGGCCATCGGCAAGTTCCTGGAGGGCCGGACGGAGCGGGTGGCTATTGTGGCGTCGTCCAGTTGGTCGCACAGCTTCCTGACCCACCGCTACAACCTTTGCCAGTTTGACGAGGATTTTGACCGGCGGACGCTGGGCTGGTTGAAGGAAGGCAAGGGCAGCAACGTAGCGCAGTTCACGCCGGAGGAAGTCCAGCTATCGGGCGACCACGAATTCCTGAACTGGATTATCACGCTGGGCGTGGTGGGGGACAAGCCGGCGGAAATCGTGGAGACGCTGGACGACCAATCCCAGGTGTCCTTCAAGGTTTTCGCCATCTGGGAATAGTTTTCCCGTTGGGCCGGACATTCAACGCAGGGGCGCACCACCGTGCGCCCCTACTGCTTTTCCAGCAGGATACCACCCCCACCCTAACCCTCCCCCTCGTAGGGGGAGGGGATTTTCTCACACCCTTTGTTATGTCCGGTTGAGGGTCTGGCGGACTTCGGCCCAACCGTCGGCCATAGACCGCTCCGGGAAAGGCGGCGGGTCGGGCTGGCGGAGGACTTTCACCACGACGAAGGTGGGGCCGGTCTGGAGCATGACTTCTTCCATGCCGATAAGCAGTTCTTCCAGGCTGTCGAATTGGTAGGTATGGGCGTATCCGGAGCTGACGGCGATGGAGGCGAAGTCCAGGTTGTCCAGGCCGCGGATGGGGATTCCGCCGGTGGAGGTGTTGGCGGCGTCGTCAAAGAGGAAGTGGACGAAGTTTTCGGGCTTGGATTCGCCGATGGTGGCCAGCCCGGCCAAGTCGGTGCGGAGAGTGGCGTCGCAGTCCAACACCAGGACTTTCCGGTCGGGGCGGGCGATAGACAGGCCGAGGCCGACGGCGGGGGCGCGGTCCATGCAGTCGGTCAGGTCAATGTCCAAGTCGCGGCGGCGGGAAACCTGGTTCCAGTCCCGCAGGGCGGAGGAGGTGGACACCACCAGGGAATCCCCGCGGTGAAAGTCAATGGCCTTAGCGGCTTCCAGGGACGGAATCACCGGGGTCTTGCTCCTTGTTTTCGTCGGCGGTTGGCAGGGCGGGTTGGGTTCCAAAGCTGCGGCGGCATTTTACTATGAGGTACATCCCCAAAATGATAAGGACACCGCCCAAGGCGCCGCTCATCGCGCCCCGCAGGTTGGCGCCGTGGAGCAGGGCCATGTAGATGAACCAGAAGCCGCCGGCGAAAACGCCGTAGGCCACCAGACGGGCGAATAATCCTTTGGCGATGTTGGCGAGCATGGAGGTTTGACCCCCACCCTAACCCTCCCCCTAGCAGGGGGAGGGGATAAGCTGTTGCCAGGGAGATTGACGGCTAGCGGACGCCCAGGGCTTCGGGGAGGTCCTGGAAAGCCTGCTGTACCGTCCGGCTGGGGCGGGTGCGGAACTGGACTGGCGTGTTTTCGATTTCCGGCTCGACGGCCAGGTGGACGAAGACCGGGCCTTGGGCGGCCAGCACTTCGTCAATTCCGGTGGTCAGGTCTTCCAGGTTGTCGAAGCTGAAAACGGCGGCGTACCCGGCGGCCTTGGCCATTTCCTCCCAGTCGGTCTGGTTGGAACCGGGGATGGGCTGCCCGCCGGTGACGGCGTAAACGCCGTTGTTGAACAGGAAATGGTACAGGTTGCCGGGGGCCTTGTTGGCCAGTGTGACCAAGGCTCCCAAGTTCATCAGCAGGCTGCCGTCGCCGTCCAGGATAAAGACCTTTTTCTCCGGTTGGGCCAGGGCCAGACCCAGACCCAAGGAGGATGCTTTGCCCATCGCGCCGGACAGAGGCAAGTCCAACTTCTGGTCGGTGGTGACGGTGGGCAGACCGAAGTGGACGTTGTTGGCGTTCATGGTGGGGACAATCATGGAGCCGTCGCGCTTGCTGTCAATGAGCCTCACGGCGTCTTGGTTGTTAATCACGGGAAACTCCTTTTTGGGCTTTATTCCCGCATCGGCAGGAATGATGTGGTGGTGGATTTTGACCCCCATCCTAACCTTCCCCCTGAGAGGGGGAAGGGACAGGGCGATGTGGCGGCGGGTTGTCTAGGCGGAACCGAACTCGGCGCCGATGAGGACGCCCACGGGCCGCTGGGTGCGGTCGGCCTCGGCGATGGCGACGCTGATGCGGTCGGCGTCTTCGTCGGTTTCGATGAGGTAATAGTTCAGGTCCCAAGCGTGGAGGATATGCTCGATGTAGCGGGCAGCGGAGTCGGGAGTGGGGCCGCGGCGGGTCCAGCCCCGGTAGCCGATGAGCATGACCAGGGGTTGGTTGATGTCCAGGCCCAAGCCACGGATGGAGTCGCCGGACTCGAAGATGCCGGTGTTCTGGATTAGGACGACGGGCTTTTTGCCGCCCACCCAGAGGCCGGCGGCGATGGCCATGGTCTCCCCTTCGCGGCAGACGGGAACCAGGTCAATGGAGGGTTCGGCCATGAGCATCTGGTACATGAAGTTGGTCTCGCTGTCGGGGAGCCAGACGATGTGGGTGATTTCGTTCTTCTTGAGTTCTTCGATAAGGGCCGGTGGGTGCAGGACTGCTTCGTGGGTGGTCATGGAAACTCCTTATGGCGAGCAAGGCCGGAATAAGAGTCGGGCCAGCGTTGCCCAATATATTAAGGTTTTCACCTTGGGGCGTCAATTTTGGGTTTTTCGCGGTGGGGCGGCAAGTGGTAAGATAAGGGTTGAATATAAGGTCCTTAGAGAGTTGGATTTATGCACCTGACTAGGATTCGTTATGGCTGGGTGCCACCGTTCACGGAACAGGTTGAGTTTAAGTTTGATGAACGGGTGAATGTATTTGTAGGGCCGAACGCTTCTGGGAAAAGCCGGTTGTTGTCGGAAATTGACGGATGCTTCAACGAAAGCTCCGTTGACCGCCAACGGCCGATTACACTTGAACAACTGGACGTGCGGTTGGCCCTTTGTGAAGAGCGTGACTATTCTGACGATTGGACGAAGGGCAAGAATGTGCTATGTATGGATTCGGAGTTTGCCGATGCGTCCTTCCACTCCGATGGCGACCCTCGTCCGCCAGTGATATACATAGGTCCCGACCGTATTGGACTTCCCGAAATACCCCGACTCGGAAGTTGGAATTCTTTTGGGTCAACTGCGGAGGAAGTGTTGTCAGGACAGTTTTGTGGGGCCAGGTTGAAAGCCGCAATCGATATTCTTGAAGCTAAAAGACGCAGTATGTTCGAGCAGGAAAAGCAAGGGGGCCTGCCAAGCAGCGAACGCAGGGCTTGGAATTTTCTTTACGTGGACGAAGTATCCCATTCGTGCGCCAAGTCCATCTGTGAGGAATTGCTCACCTCAAACAGGGCCTTAAATTATCCTACCGGCTTGGACATTGCTTACCTTGCAGATCAACCTTCCGCTGACCTAGAAGGCGTGTCCATAAACCGGATGCTGGGAATCGTTACTACTGATACTCCCAAGTTCGACCACATCCATCCCGAAGACTGGCCCATTGACTTGGGTGAGACCAGTCCCAAACGGATTTACGTTGGTGACTTGAGCTCTGGGTCACAGTCAACTCTACTTTGGATACTATGGTTGGCATTCAAGATGCTCAATCATTATGACTTTGCCAACGGTTGGAACAAAGAACCAGCGATTTTGCTGATTGACGAAATTGAGAACCATTTGCATCCCACCTGGCAGCGGCGGGTGATTCCAGCGTTGTTGCAGCATTTCCCGGGGTTGCAGATTTTCGCCACCACGCACTCGCCCTTCGTGGTGGCCGGGTTGAAGGCGGGGCAGGTGCATTTGCTGAAGCGGGATGACCACGGAGTTGTGACGGCGACCACCAACACCGAGGACGTGATTGGCTGGACGGCGGACGAGATTCTGCGGAACCTGATGGGGGTTGACGACCCGACGGACGACGCAACGGCGGCGGCGGCGCGGGAGTTGCGCGGACTGCGGCAAGAAGTTCCCCGCAGCGACCCGGCGGCGGAAGAGCAACGTCAGCAACGGATGGCGGAGTTGCGGCAGAAGGTTGACCGGGACTTGCTGGCCGGCGGGCCAATGGCGGCGCAGCGGGAGTTGTTTGAGCAGCAATTTTCCGAGGCATTGGAAAAGTATCGGCGTTCCAAGGAACTGAACCAAGACAGCGGCTAGACGTGCATTCCGTACAACGGTCACCGGAACCGGACTACTTCGCGGAGTGGCGCCGGGCCAACCGGCGATGGGAAGACGTGGACTCTCGGCGAATCCGCGACTCCCTGGCGCCGGATTTCGGGCCGGTATGTTGCTATTGTGAGCAACCATGCGGGTCATTAGCTGGTGATGATGACCCGGAGCAGGGGGAAACGGTGGACCACTTCCGGCCAAGGAATTTGTTCCCGGAACTTTCCCTGGATTGGCTCAATCTGATGTACTGCTGCCACAGATGCAACCGGATTAAAGGCGGCAAATGGCCC
This sequence comes from Dehalococcoidia bacterium, assembly GCA_963665735.1. Taxonomy (GTDB): domain Bacteria; phylum Chloroflexota; class Dehalococcoidia; order Lucifugimonadales; family UBA3495; genus CATOSK01. The sequence continues at coordinate 294,933 of OY762444.1, forward strand.
CAACCAGACGATGAACCAAACCGGGCGTCAGCCGCGAGCTCCGATGAGTTTGTGCCAGTTACGGAATACGTCAACCCCAACGCCGTCCCCGGAACACGCCCCGCCGGGGAATTTTTCGACTTTAACCTGGAAACCGGCGAAATTTTTCCCTCACCCCATATAAACAACGTGGAGTGGCACATAGCTCGAAGAACAATTGATGACATTGACTTGAACGACGGCAAGTTGGCGGCAAATGACCCTGCCCATCTGTGGAACCGTCGGCTGCGTCAGCGCGCGCTGCTCATCGAGAGAATCAACGGTTTGGACGACTTCGATTCGAAGGTAGCGATGATGTTCGAGTTTATGCTATCGGACAAGCCATTTTCGGGATTTATGACCGCTTACATCAGGAACAGATTCCCGGTATTGCGGTTGCTTTTCGGGCCGTAAAGGCTGACCCTCGGCCCGGCTAAAATTCGGCGTTTTTGGGGGTGCGGGGGAAGGGGATTATGTCGCGGATGTTCTGCATTCCGGTGATGAACTGGACGGTGCGCTCGAAGCCCAAGCCAAAGCCGGCGTGGGGTACGGTGCCGTACTGCCGCAAGTCCAGATACCACCAGTAGTCTTCTTCGGCCATGCCGGCCTGCTTCAGGCGTTCCAACAGAATGTCCCGCCGTTCCTCGCGCTGGCTGCCGCCGATGATTTCGCCGATGCGGGGAACCAGCACATCCATGGCCCGGACGGTCTGGCCGTCGTCGTTGAGGCGCATATAAAACGCCTTGATGTCCTTGGGGTAGTCGGTGACGATGACGGGGCGGCCAACCTTTTGCTCGGTTATGTAACGCTCGTGTTCGGATTGCAGGTCTAGTCCCCATTCCACGGGAAACTCGAAGGTCTGGCCGGAGGACTGGAGGATTTTGACGGCTTCGGTGTAGGTAAGGCGTTCAAAGTCGGAATTAACGATGTCTTCCAGGGTGGAAATGGCGGTCTGGTCGTACCATCGGTTGAAGAATGCCAAGTCGTCGGGACAGGATTCCAGCACCCGGGCAAAGACGTACTTCAGGAAGTCTTCGGCCAGCTCGGCCAGGCCGTCCAGGTCGCAGAAAGCGACTTCCGGCTCGACCATCCAGAACTCGGCCAAGTGGCGGGAAGTGTTGGAGTTTTCGGCGCGGAAGGTGGGGCCGAAGGTGTAAACGTCGGACAGGGCCAGGGCGAAGATTTCGGCTTCCAGTTGACCGCTGACGGTTAGGAAGGTGGGGCGGCCAAAGAAGTCCTGGGAGGAATCAACGGCGCCATTGTCCTGGGGAACGTCCAGCAAGTCCAGGGTGGTGACGCGGAACATGGCGCCGGCGCCCTCGGCGTCGCTGGCGGTAATCATGGGGGTCTGGATATACAGGAAACCCCGTTCCTGGAAAAAACTATGGATGGCGAAGGCGACGGCGTTGCGGACGCGGGCCACGGCGCCGAAGGTGTTGGTGCGGGGGCGAAGGTGGGCGATTTCCCGCAGAAATTCCAGGGTGTGACGTTTCTTTTGCAGGGGGTAGGTTTCCGGGTCGGCCAAGCCCAGGACTTCCAGCCGGTCGGCCTTGATTTCGTACTTCTGGCCGCGGCCCTGGGATTGTACCAAGTCGCCCTGGACGGTGACGCTGGCCCCGGTGTTGAGAGAGTCCAATAGGGAGTAGTCTGGGCAGGACTCTTCGACGACGATTTGCAGGTCGTTGAGGGTGGAGCCGTCGCTAATCTGGAGGAAGGACACGGCGCCGGAGGAACGGCGGGTCTTGACCCAGCCCTGGACGAGGACTTTGCTCCCCGGGGACGGGCGTTGGAGCAGGTCATGGACTCGAATGCGACGCATAAGGCACCTCCCGTAGTGGTGATTTTAGCACCGGGTTGGGGTTGGGGCCAAGGGCAGCACCCGGGCTTCCGCGTTACATCATCAGGGCGTCGGTGGGAACCAGCCGCTGACCTACCGGGTCAACGGCCAGCAAAGCCCCTTCCAGGGCGTAGGCGCCTAGCACGGCGGCGGCATCGTCGTCCCCGAACACGACGATGGTGTTTAGCGTGCGGCCCTCAATTCGGATTTGGGTTTCTCCAATGGGGCGTCGGACGAGGGACCCGTCGGCCAAGCGGAACCTGGCCATTTCGGTGGGCTGGACACCGAGGCGGCGAAGCAGAGCGGCGGGAACTTGAGTGAAGGTTGAGCCGGTGTCCACTACCGCAGACACCCGCAAGAAACCGTCGGATGAAGGGCCGCTAATTTCCAGGGGGTAAGGAAAGACTCCCATTTCATTGCCTCCAACAGTTGAGTCCATTTTAGCATCCGGGCGTCGACGTCGGGTCGGGCAATGGGCTGGAAATATCCGCACGGAATTGGGGTCTGAGTTTTCACCCCCACCCTAACCCTCCCCCTTCGAGGGGGAGGGGATTTTTCACATACCTTCATGGAGCGGTGGAGCCGTTTCGTGCCAAGGGGTGGTTTGCTGGTAGGCGTGGGCGATTCTTAGGAGGGTGGGTTCGGAGAGGTGGGGGCCGATTAGCTGCATCCCTACGGGGAGGCCCTGGGAAAAACCGGCGGGGACGGATATGGCCGGAAGGCCGGCGATGTTGACCGGCAAGGTGCATACATCTATCAGGTACATCTGCACCGGGTCGTTGATTTTCTCGCCCTGGGGGAAGGCCACCACCGGGGAAGTTGGCGTGACCAAGGCGTCAACGTCCTGGCAAACGCGGGCGAAATCTTCGCGAATCAGGGTGCGGACCTGCTGGGCTTTCAGGTAGTAGGCGTCGTAGTAGCCGGAGGACAGGGCGTAGGCTCCCAGCATGATGCGGCGCTTGACCTCCGGGCCGAAACCGTGCTGGCGGGTGCGGGCCATCGCGTCCCACATATCTTCGGTGTCCTGGAAAGAATAGCCGTATTTCACGCCATCGTAGCGGGCCAGGTTGGCGGAACATTCGGAGGGGGCGATGATATAGTAGCAGGCCAAGGCGTAGGATGTGGTAGGCAAAGATACCGGCGTGACGGTTGCGCCCTGGGATTCCAGATGGGCGATGGCGGCGCGGACTACGGACAGGACTTGGGGTTCCATGCCGGAGCCGAAGTATTCTTCGGGGACGCCAAGACGGAGGCCCCGGATGTCTGCGGCAAGGGTTTCGGTGTAGTCCGGGGGCTGGTAGGGCAAGGAGGTGGCGTCCTTGGGGTCGTGGCCGACGATGGCGTTGAGGACGTGGGCGCAATCTTCGGCGGTGCGGGCGATGGGGCCAATCTGGTCGAGAGAGGATGCGTAGGCCACCAGACCGTAGCGGCTGACCAAGCCGTAGGTGGGTTTGAGGCCGGTGACGCCGCAGAGGGCGGCAGGCTGGCGGATGCTGCCGCCGGTGTCGGAGCCGAGGGCGTAGGGGACTTCCCCGGCGGCAACGGCGGCGGCAGCCCCCCCACTGCTGCCGCCGGGGACGCGGCGCAAGTCCCAGGGGTTGTTGGTAGGGAAGAAGGCGGAGTTTTCGCAGGAAGAACCCATACCGAACTCGTCCATGTTGCCCTTGCCCAAGAGTACCGCGCCGTGGTCGAGGATACGGGCGTAGGCGGTGGCGTCATAGACCGGGACGAAGTTTTCCAGCATCCGGGAGGCGCAGGTGGTGGGAACGCCGCGGGTGCAAATGAGGTCTTTGACCTGCACCGGGATGCCGGTCAACGGGGTTGCGTCGCCGGCGGCGATGCGTTGGTCGGCGGCTTGAGCCTGCTGCAAGGCCAGGTCTGCGGTGACGGTCAGGAACGCCTGGACCTTATCTTCCACTTGGGCGATACGGTCAAGGTGGGCGCGGACTAACTCGACGGAGCTGATTTCGCGCCGGTGCAGCAGTTGGAAGGCTTGGGTGATGGATAAGCGGGTTAGGTCGGTCAAGGTTTCTTTCCCTGTTCGGATTGGGGGGACTACCCCCTCCCCAACCCTCCCCCTGGTAGGGGGAGGGGGTTTTTGGTTTCATGTCAACGGATTTGCCAGGGCCGACGTTGGCCCTGGCTAGGATTTCTGGATTCCGGCCTTCGCCGGAATGACGGTAAGGGCGGGGATGACGGTAGGGAATTTGGCAGTGTCTCAACCGGGTTTCACCCCCACCCTAACCCTCCCCCATCAAGGGGGAGGGGATTTTTGGTTTTGGCAGTCTGGCGCTTCCCAGGCTAGTCTTCAAGGACGGCTTTGACGCGGATTAGGTCGCCGTCGGTGCGGGGGGCGTTGGCCAGCACGTCGGCGGACGGGAGGCAGTCCTGGGCGTCGTCGTCGCGCATGACGGTTTCCAGGTTGCCGGCGTGGCCGGTGGGGGTGACGCCGGCGGTATCGAGTTGGCGCAGTATCTCGAACTGGTCGAGGATTTGGGAGAGCTGGTCGCGGAAGGTCTCGATTTCTTCGTCGGTGAGGCCGACGCGAACCAGGGCGGCGATGTGTTCGACTTCGGCGCGGGTCAGGGGCATGGCAGTCCTTTCGAGTTTTTTCCTTGTAGGGATTGGGGGGCGACCCCCTCCCCAACCCTCCCCCTACCAGGGGGAGGGGGTTTTCGGTTTTACATAGGCGGCGTTACCAGGGCCAACATTTTCCCCGTTTGGGATTGCTGGATTCCGGCCCCGTATCGTGGTACGGGGCAGGCTCTTCGCCCGAATGACGGTTGGGGGTGTGGGAATTACGGTGAATATGGCGACATTGGCTAGCTCATTTCGGCGCCGCCGGAGACGCTGATGGACAGGCCGGTCATGTAGTCGGATTCGGCGGAGGACAGGAAGGCGGCCATTCGGGCGATGTCGTCGCCCACGGCGATGCGGCCCAGGGGAACCCGGACGTTGCGCTCGCGCACCATCATGGCGCGATGCTCTTCGGCGGACTGGCCTTCGGCAACCAGGGCGGCGGCGATAAAGTCCACCCGCTCGGTGTCCACGAGGCCGGGGCAGATGGCGTTGACGTTGACCTGGTAGGGGGCCATTTCGTGGGCCAGGGATTGGGTGAAGCCGATGAGGGCGAACTTGGAGGCGCAGTAGGCGGCGTAGCGGGCGATGCCGCGCTTGCCGGCGCCGGAGGAGATGATGATGATTTTGCCGGGGCCGCCCCGGTCAACCATGTGGCGGGCGACGGCGCGGGAGGCCAGGTAGGCGCCGCGGACGTTGACCCGCATCACTTCGTCGAAGGCGTCTTCTTCCAGGTCAACCACCAGCACCCGGTCGCGGCCGGGGCGGGAACCGGCGTTGTTGACCAGGATGTCAATGTGGCCGAATCGTTCCAGGGTTTGACTAACCATGTCGTCCACCTGGGCGCTGTCGGAAACGTCGGAGAAGAGGCCGAGGGAGCGGCGGCCCTGGGCCTGGAGTTCGGCGACGACGCTGGGGAGTCCCTGCCAGCCTGCGGCCCGGTCCTGGGGGCGGATGGCCTCGATGGACTGGGGAACGTCGGTGACGACAACGTCGGCGCCTTCCCGGGCGAGGCGGTTGGCGATGGCGCGGCCGATGCCGTTGCGCCCGCCGGCGCCGGTGACGATGGCGACTTTGCCGCTGAGGTCGTACATGGGTTGTCCTCCTGGGGGGCAAGGTGGGGCGCCGCCGGTGGGGGCGGGTCAAGTTTAGCGGATATGGCGGGGTTAGGCCAGTTGGGGGGCGGCCTGACCGGATTGGGCCAATCTACTGACAAATCGGGCATACGGAAGGGCAACGGCGTCTGCTACAATCGGATTATTCACCGTTGGGGAGGGTTGGCAGTGACGGAGCCGGAAACCAACAAACTCTACTTTGGCGACAACCTGGACATTTTACGGGAGCACGTCGCCACCGACAGCGTTGACCTGATTTATCTTGACCCTCCCTTCAACTCCAACTCCACTTATAACGTGCTGTTCCAGGAAAAGAGCGGCGAGCAATCGGCGGCGCAGATTACCGCTTTTGAGGACACCTGGCACTGGACGCTGGATTCGGAATACGCTTATCAGGACGTTGTAACCAATGGCCCGGCCAAGGTGGGGGAACTGGTGGCGGCCATGCGGTCGTTCCTGGGCCAAAACGACATGATGGCCTACCTGACCATGATGGCGCAGCGGATGGTGGAATTGCACCGGGTCTTGAAACCGACGGGCAGCCTTTACCTGCACTGCGACCCTACGGCCAGCCATTACTTGAAACTGCTGTTGGATGCGGTGTTTGGTAAGGAAAACTTCAAAGCCGAAATAGTTTGGCAAAGAACCACGAGCCATAGCGATGCTAAGGGGTTGGGGCGAGTCCACGACAGCATTTTCTATTATGGCAAAAGCTCAACACTGAAATGGAACAGTGTTTTCCAACCTCTGAACGCCGAATACGTGGAAAATTACTACCGCTATCAAGACTCGGATGGTCGGCGGTTTATGTCGGCGGACTTGTCCGGGGCTGGGCCTGGCCCCACCCGAACATTCGGAGAGCGTGGGACTATTCCTCCGCCAACGGGCAGACATTGGATGTACGATGACGACGGCATAGGCAAGTTGTTGGAAGAGGACAAGATATATTGGACACGCAACGGGGTTCCCCGATTGAAAGTTTATCTGGACGAACATCCCGGAATGCCTGCCCACGATGTTTGGACTGACATCCTTCCCTTACGCTCATGGCACAAAGAACGCCTTGGCTACCCGACGCAAAAGCCGGAGGCCCTGCTGGAACGCATCATCAACGCCAGCAGCAACGAGGGTGACTTGGTGTTAGACCCCTTTTGCGGATGCGGCACTGCCGTTGCGGTGGCGGAGCGGTTGAATCGGCGTTGGGTTGGCATTGACATTACCCACTTGGCCATATCGCTGATGAAAAGCCGCTTGCGGGATACTTTCGGCGATGATTTACGTCCTTACCAGGTTATCGGCGCGCCCCAGGATACGGCCAGCGCGCAGGCTTTGGCGGTGGAAAGCGAACACGACGGACGCTATCAATTCGAGTGGTGGGCCTTGGGTCTGGTGGACGCCCGGCCAGCCCAGGACAGGAAGAAAGGGGCCGATTCGGGGGTGGACGGCTACATCAATTTCTTTGACGACAACAGCGGCCAACCCAAGCGAATCATCGTGCAGGTCAAGAGCGGTCACGTCAACCGGGGGATGATAGCGACGCTGAAAGGGGACATGGAACGGGAACGGGCGGAAATCGGGCTGTTCCTGACGCTAAATCCGCCCACCGGCCCGATGGTGCAGGACGCCATCGCCGCCGGATTTTACGAACCGGAGCACTTTCCCGGCCAGCAGTTTCCGCGGGTGCAAATCCTGACCGTCGAGGAACTGCTGAACGGCAAGGCCGCCGAATATCCCCGCTACGCGCCGTCAGCCACTTTCCGGCAAGCCCCCCGCCGGCGGCGGAGCCGGGGGGCGCAAGCGGGGTTTTAGGGGGGATGGGGAAGGTTGGTTCCAGGCAAGGACTTGGATTCCCGCTTTCGCGGGAATGACGGTTGTGGGTGGGGGATTTGGCGCCGGCAACCGGCTTGGTCGTGAATGTTGGTAGGGGCGGGTTTGAAACCCGCCCCTACGCGTTAGGGACGGTCCGTAAAGTGAGGGCTACGGTGGATTGGAAAACCTTCACTCTACAGCCTGGCATGGTCCGAAGCGAATCCTATCGAAACTCACATAGTCCTCGAACACGCTTACTTCTACTTGCCGGTACTGAAACCTAGTTGGCAGCTTGGACTCCGGGGAAACAAAAACTTGGTATGAGGACGGCCAACTGTCTCCCGATGCGACCACCTCGTGGACACTTTCGTTCGTGGATATGCTGAGGACACGACCGTCAAAGCTGAATGTCATTCCAGTCTCTCCGGCGAGACAAGAGAGTTCTTCCAACAGATTGCGTCGAAGTGGCCTGGCATAATCCCTGTTGATAAAACACTTCGGGCAGGCACCATAAGCCCGCTTCCGTTCCCATTCCCCGGGGAACATACGGGCAAACACGAGATCCCAGTGTTGTTCTCCTTCAATGAACCAATCCGGCAGAGGGTCTAGTTCAGCCCGGTCCGACTTAAGGACGTAACTGACCCAAGCCGCAACTTCCAAAGGACTTTCCAAATCGTTGGGGATTTCGCCCTCTATGAATGACAACGTTCGATCGGTGCCATGAACACCACCCAGATGGATGACGTACCGCCCAAAAAATTTAATCTCAGGGGAAGCGACCAAATCGAAATTAGCAAACCTGTGGCAGACGCTTACCAATGGGGAACTTAGCCGTGAGGGCACCATCCAGAGCAACGAGGGCGGAACATGGGTCACTGGCGGGCGGTCCTCGAATCCAAGTTCAAGTAGGGTTGTGAGTGTGGGGTGTGGGTCGCTCAAATTGTCACCTCCATTGCGAGTTCGGAACCCCGCCTAGAACATCATGAAGGCCAGCGTCGGCAGAAACGATTCACGGCGGGCGACGAATGTGTGGGAATCCGCTCACCAGTCATGATTCTATCATATACCTCTATCGCCAGAAGGTTGACGGGGCCGATGACGGGCGGGCTTGGGATGTTCGGGGCGGTGGGGGTGGAAGCCGCGACGGTCTATGCCCCCTTCCATGAGATGACATTTCTGGAAACTCTAACCCTCCTGGTCATCTTCGGATATGAACCTATCGTACTCATCCTTATAGTGACGTTGAATCAGGTCAACGGGGATGACAACATTCTTCCCATGTTTTTGTTGGACGGTTTGGTACCAAGGAGAGCCTTCGCTGTGGGTTATCGAAGACAAATGAACCCCAGAGAGACCCCCATACTGCCTCAACACAGAGTCAATCATTTCAGTTTCGTCGGGGGTGTATGTTTCGCTTTCAATGTTTGGGATAACTTGGGCTTGGTCTCTACCATACTTCTTCAACGAGTGATACAGGTCGTTGATGACTGGCCCGTATTCCCAAGCACAAACATCTTGGTTTATCAATGGTTGCCCGTGGATGCCCAGCATCCAAGCGTGGCAATAGTAAACCAACTTTTGGATTTGCAGATGGGTAAAAATCTGGTGATCTTCCGCACCGCGCCGGATTAACTGGTTGGCGACATCTCTTGCGTCGTGTGCCATGATTCCCCCGTAGAGTCAAGAAACATCTGTCTAGGGGAAGATTTTACTATCGCCGGTGAAGGTTGCCAAGCCCGGTATGTCAATAACCGCGATGGGAGCGATTGACCGGGCAGTATTGCGCTTCTCTCCGTGGTTGGGGGTTAGGAGTCTTGGAACCAGTCTTCGCCGGCGGGGGGCCAGGGGTTGTCTTGGGAGAGGACTTGGGATAGCTGGATGAAGGCGCCCTTGGTGGCGGCGGGGTGCAGCCAGATGCTGTTGAATCCGAGGTTGACGTAGTTGGCGGTGCGGCGGGAGGTGGTGAAACGGAGGCCGTCCTGGGCTTGCAGGTGGGCGTCCACGGCCAGGGAGTCGTCAATCTGGAAGATGGTCAGGTAGATTCCTTCGCCGTAGCGTTGCAGGAACCGGGCGGAGGAGGTGTCGGGGCTGGTGGGTTGGGCCAGTTCAATGAAGGTGTCCTGTCCTATCAGGGGCAGGACGGCGATTTCCAGGTCGGTAAAGCTGATTTGGAATCGGCGGGTGGAGCGCAGACCAAACATGGCGCCCCAACGGTCAATGGCGTCGTCCAGGTCGTTGACCAGGACGGCTGCCTGGCGGAGGCAGCGGGTCTTGGCGGAAGTTTCGGCTTGCTGCCAGGTCGGGCCGGCGGGGGGCCAGGGGTTTTTGGGGTCGGTGACTTCGATGATTTCCAGGAAGGCGCCGTTGGCCCCGGAGGGGTGGACGAAGGCGGAGCGGTAGCCGTTTTCCTCGGTGACCTGGGTGACGGGGACGTTGAGGGAACGGAGATGGGGAATGAGGCGGTCGAAGTCGCGGGTCTCGAATACCAGCAGGTAGGGCGCCGGGCCGCGGCGGGCCAGGTAGCGGCCGGCGGAAGAGTCGGGGGAAGTGGGCTGCAACAACTCCAGGAAAGTGCCGTCGCCGGTGGGCATTACGGAGTTGGTCAGACGGTATTGGGGCAGTTCCTCATGGTGTATCGGGGTCAGGCCGAGGGCGCGGCGGTAGATGTCCTCGGCGGCGGGGAGGTCGTCAACCAGGAAGGCTACCTGACGGAGCCGGTGCAGCAAGGATTCCCCCAGGGTCAGGCGGGACGGCTGGGGAGGACGACCAGGGCGGTGCCGCCGACGTAGCGTTCTCCCTGTTCGCCGGTCATCAGGATGTCGCACTCGACCAGGTTTTCGCCGTCTTCCTGGCGGGTGTCGGTGACGGTGGCGGCGATGGTGATGGGCTTGTTGTGGGGGACGGGCTGGCGGAAAACCAGGTCCAGGTCTTTGACGGCGTTGGGGCCGGCCCACTGGGTCAGCAGTTGGGCCATCAGGGCCATGCTCATCACGCCGGGAAGGATGGGGCCGGGGAGTCGGGATTTTTCGGCGATGGCGGCGTCGGTGAAACGGTTGGGCATGGGGTTGCCCCATTGCTCGCAGAAGTTGATGACCTCATCGTCGGAGACGACTTTGACCAGGGGGCCGATTTCGTCGCCCAACTCGACATCATCGAAGAAGGGAAGGTTGGCTTGGGTCATGGGTTACTCCCGGACGGCGTAGGATTCCTGAACGTCGGCGACGACCTGGCCGCGCTGGTTGCGGAAGGTGGTTTCCCAGACGATAAAAACCATCGTGCCGCTGCGCCCGGTCTTGGGATAGACCTCTTTCAGGTGGGAAGAAGCGGTCAGGTGGTCGCCGGCGCAGATGGGGCCGCGGGGCCGGACGCGCTGGCCGGCATGAAAGCGGGTGCGGCCAAACTTGAGGTTGATGTCGGGAAGGGCGACGCGGCGGACGAAAAGGGCGCAGAGGGTAGGCGGGGCGACGATGCCGGAATAACCGGCGGCTTGGGCGGCGTCGGGGTCGTTGAAAATGGCGTCGGTCTCGCCGATGCTGGCGGTGAAGGATGACACCATTTCGGCAGTGACCTCGAAGGGGCCGACTTCGTGTTCGACGCCGTAGAGGGTGCGGTCGTAATCCAGTTCCATGACCATTAGGGAAACTCCTTAGATGGCAAGGGTTTTCAGGGTGGCTTCCAGGCGGACGGGTTGGAAGTCGCCGCTTAGAAGGGCTTCTACCAATTGGAACTCGTTGGCGATGTTGGCGGAGAATTGAGTAAGACAGGAGGCGATATGGCTGGCCAGGTGGGCGTCGCTGCCGCCGGTGCCGAGGTAGCCCTGCGATTCGCAGAGTTCATCGGCGCGTTCGTTTTCGCCGGCGCGGCTGCCGCCGTTGAGCCGTTCCACCATGTTGAGTTCGGGGAAGGTTTCGCCCTGGGCCATGTAGTCCACCAGGCCGATGCCGAAGCGTCCGGGGTGGGCCGGGAAAGCCAGGGCGCCGTGGTGACGGGCGGCTTTCACCAGTTCGTGGGAGTCCATGCGGACATTGGACAACTCAACATCCTTGGCCAGGGCCGGGGTTACGCCGTAAACGAGGAAGTGGCCAAAGCGGGTGTCGAGTTCGGAGCCTTTGAGGATGAGGAGGGAGTATTCGCGGGCCAGTTGGGAGTAGTCGAGGTCGAAGTCAAACTTGCGGTGTTCGGTGAGGACGATGCCGTCCACGGTATTGCCCCGTTTGCGGAGGACTTGAATCCATTTGACGTACTGCTCAACGGTGGCGCGGGAGTCGTCGGAGGAAACGGAGTGGGAGTGAAGGTCAAGGAACATGGGGGCGCAAGCCTCCTTGGGGGCAGGTTGTGGGCCAAGGGGTACACTATAAAGGGTGGCGGGGATTTGGGCAACCGGGGGTTGGGGGCGGGGGGGTTGGTTGTCGGGGGACGTACCCCCTCCCCAACCCTCCCCCTGAGGAGGGGGGTTGCCGTTAGGAAGGAAATCCGCCAGGGCAACCACAAGGGTTGCCCCTACGGGATTGTGGAGATTCCCCCAATAGCTAGGCATAAAGGCCGCTGAGCGTAACCGTTAAAGGGATGGCTATTCACAAACTTCGCGGCGTCTCCCGGTTTTGCGCCCACACTCGCAGGTAATGAGCCCAGTATCCTCGCCACTGCCCGTACCCGTTGGAGATTATTTCCACATCTTGCGGCGTCAGGGTTGCGCCGGCTCCATAGACCAGCGACGCCGCACGGGTCAGCCCCCGTTCATTCTCCGGCAGACCCTGGTAACGTCCCAAGGCTCGCAACATGATGAAGCGGGCCGACCAGGGGCCGATTCCCCGTATTCCCCGCAGCCACTCTTCCAACTCAGCGTCGGGCGAGCGCCGGAGAAAGTCCGGGGTTGCCAATGCAAATGCCTTGGCCGCGTCGAGGATGTATTCGCCCCGACGGAGGCCATGCAGGGCGGAGGGCAAGTCAGCGTCTCCCAATGCGGCAATTTCCTGCGGGTCAGGGAAGGCCCAATAGTCGCGCCCCTCCAAGCTAATGCGATGCCCCAAAGTTTGCAAAAGGCTCTGGTACAGTTTTCTCGCGGTGGATATGCGGTTCCGTTGGCTGACTATGGACCACGCAGCGGCCTCAAAGGGGCTTCCAAACTTCACCTGGCGGTAGCCATTCAACTCCCGAAGTACCGGAGCGAAGCAGGGGTCGTTTTGGGCAAGACCATAGAAATCCCCCAAGTCGTCGTCCAAGCTAAGCAACCAGCGGAGCCACCCCACGGCATCTTGCTCAATCCCCTCGGTTCCGCCGGGTTCGGCGGTATGCAGGGTGTAATCCAGAACCCCATCGGGAGCGGCGCGCTTGCTCCGGACGTGAAACAGGACGGTATTTCCCGTTACCCTGGCGGCCCAATACAAGCCATCACCAACGACCAGAAACTTACCCAGGGTCGGCGGAAACCCTCTCAGGAAGTCCAGAGTCTTGGCAAAGTCAAAGGGCGGCAGCGCTGCCGTGGCGCCTTCTATTGTCCGAACCCTGGTCATTCTGGCCCCAAGTATCGGCAGACTAGCGGAGGGACTGGATGAAGTCGCCGCCGCTTTGGCGGATGAAGTCCTGGAGGCCGGCGGACAAGAGTTGTACGCCGCGGGCGGCGAATTGGCGGTAGCGGTCCACGTTGGTCACGGTCATGCCGGCGCCGGCTACGCCGACGATTTTCCCGGCGGCTTTGGCGGCGGCGATTACCTGGTCAATGGCGGCGTCAACTTCGGCGGGGCCGGGCATTCCCATGGCCTGGGTCAGGTCGCTACTGCCGACGAGGACGGCGTCAACGCCGGGGACGGAGGCGATGTCCTGGGCGTTGGCGACGGCTTCGGGGGTTTCAATCATGGTGATGACCAGGGTTTCGCGGTTGGCGGCTTCGTAGTACTCGGCGGGGGACAGGCCGCTGCCCAGGCGGTTGGTGCGTCCGCCGGTGGCGCTGCTGCGGTCGCCCATCGGGTAGTAGTGGGAGGCTTGGGCGACGGATTCGGCTTCGGCCTTGGTGGAGATGTGGGGGACGATGATGCCCTGAGCGCCGCGGTCGAGGAAACGGAGCAGGGTTGAAGGTTCGGCGTTGGGAACGCGGACGATGGGGGTCAGGTCGTAGAGTTCGGCGGCGCGGATGACGTTTTCGGTTTCGCTGTCGTTGGAGGAGCCGTGTTCGCAGTCAATCCAAATCCAGTCGAAACCCATGACGCCGTAGAGTTCGGCGATGATGGGGGCATAGAAGTTGAGGTTGGCGCCGATGGCGATTTCGCCGGACAGGAGTTTGGCCTTGGTGTGGTTGGTTCGGACCATGATTCCTCCCAGTGGGTTCAGGTTATGTTAACGGGGCTAAAGGGGACGACCCCCTTCCCAACCTTCCCCCTACCAGGGGGAAGGGATTTTTGTCTTCGCCCGTGTAACCGGGCGAAGGGCAATGTCGGCTTTGGCAAGGATTTCTGGATTCCGGCTTTCGCCGGAATGACGGGTTGGGGGCACGGGAGTGACGGCAACTAAACCGCTACTATGCGATTGCCCTCATCCTAACCCAACGCTGCTTTCCTAGCAACGCAGGGAAATGTTATGATGCAAACGCTACGTCACCCGGCACAAGGCGAGTCCTTGCCGTTTGGGAATTCGGGCCATTCGTGGCCCCTTCCGACTCGTCTTGGGCTGGCCGGTGACGTAGCAGTGTCCGAACATCCCAACGCTGGAAGGGGTCTCTGCTATGAAGCCGGTTTATTGGTTAATTCTCGGTATTGCTCTCATCGGAGGTTGTACCGTTTTTGGTGTTGCCAGTTTGTTTGTCGAAGAACCGGAGGTGACGGAAATAGTTTCCGACGAATCTCCCGAGGCTGCTGCGGAAACTCCGACTCCCACTCCGAAACCAACCAAAACACCCGAACCGGAAGGGTTCAAGTCAATGGATGATTGGGCCAAGGAAAAGTGCGGCGACAAGAATGCGGTGAGGGACCAAATTAGAGAGGCCTTATTGGCAAGCCCATTGGAGAAGCACGACCATAGCGGTGTGCGCGAGGGTTGGTTAGCCCCCGACAAAGCTAAAAAGAGTGATTTCCCCAAAAGATTTCGCACTCCGATACGAACCGAGCAGAAAAACCAATTTGGGGTGCGGGAACTTGGCATCATGTTCAGTGATTACAATTACGAGTGCGTGTACGTGGACGGGGACGTTTTGGAAAGTGGGTTTGAGTAACGAGGACAACGTGAAGGGTGGGGAAGGGATTGGATTCCGTTGACAGGGGAATGTGGGTAAATCCCCTTTAATCCCCCTTTACAAAGGGGGAGATATTGAACGGCTCTTTTCCGGCAGGGTTTCACCCCCATCCTAACCTTCCCCCGTCGAGGGGGAAGGGACTTTTGCATTCGCCCGGTGGTACGCGGGGAAAGGGCAACATCAGCATTGGCGGGGATTTCTGGATTCCGGCTTTCGCCGGAATGGCGGGTTGGGGGCGCGGTGGAGAGGGGCGGGAGACCTGTAAGCCGGGTCCTGTACCCCGGCGAGCCGGGGCGGTGACCATCTATCTAGCCCCCTGACGGCGCGGGGCCGCCAGTTGCCGCACGGGGCGGCAAGATGTTGCCATCGGGGTCGAGCAGCCAACCCGGGGACGGGCCGGACACCCATAGTCCCTCTATTCGGCCTTGCTCCAAGCGGGGTTTGACCGTCGCGGCGTCACCGCCGACGACCGGACGCTCTTACCGTCCGATTTCACCCTTACCGCCGGTTTGGGCCGGCGGCGGTATGTTTCTGTGCCACTTTCCGTCATCCGCGGGGCGGATGCCTGGGGGTTACCCAGCGCCCTGTCCGGTGGAGCCCGGACTTTCCTCCCTCCCAAGTTTCTTTTGCAAGTCGCCTGGGACGGCGGTCACCCGGTCTGCCCGGCCCTCTCCGGGGGAGAGTAGCACAGGGGTTTGGGGGGGTCAAGGCGGGTTTTTGCCCCCTCCCTAGCCCTCCCCCTGGTAAGGGGAGGGGATTTTTGGTTTCACCCTGTCGTACACAGACTTAGGCCAGTGTCGGTATTAGCAAGGATTTCTGGATTCCGGCTTTCGCCGGAATGACGGTGGAGAGTTGGGGTTGTCCGAATTTCAGAAGGTCTTAGTGGCGGGAATTTCACCCCCACCCTAGCCCTCCCCCGTCGAGGGGGAGGGGATTTTAGCCGGTATTCCGGGATGTGGATTCCCGCTTTCGCGGGAATGACGGCAGGGGGCGGGAATGACGGTGGAGAGTTGGGGTTGCCCGAATTTCAGAAGGTCTTGGTAGCGGGAATTTCACCCCCACCCTAGCCCTCCCCCGTCGAGGGGGAGGGGATTTGTTGATGGGGGATTTTAGCCGGGGAAGAGCATTCGGCCGCAACTGCTGCAATTGACGTTGTAGCGGCCGGAGCGGACGCGCTGGAGGTGTTGACTGGGGAGGGACATCCGGCAGGCCTGGCAGAGGCCGCGCTCGACCTTGGCGACGGCGGTGCCGCCCTTGCTGCGGCGGAGGTTGTCGTACTTCAGGACTTCGGAGGGGTCGAGGTCTTGGGCCATTTTGTCGCGCTGGGCGGCCAGGGTGGTTTCTTCTTCGGTTAGGGATTCGACTTGCTCGGTGAGTTCGGCGTGGCGCTTCTCCCAAGATTCCTGGAGGGAGGAAAGTTCCTGCTGGTGGGTTTCGATGCGGTCGCGGGTGTCCTGGGCGCGGACGGAGAGTTCGAGGAGCTGGATTTCTTTCTGGTCAACCTGGGCTTTGAGGTTGCTGGATTCCAGTTCCATGGTAGCCAGGTCGCGGGGGTTGGTAATTTCGCCGCTGAAGAGTTGGGTTTCCAGGGTTTGGGAGCGTTGGCGGAGGTTTTCGGCCTCTTCCTGGCGTTCCCGGTGGGAGGACTGGATTTCCTGGAGGCGGGTTTGTTCTTCGGTCAGGGCGTCTTCGATTCTTTCCAGGGGCAGGCGAGCGTCGCGCTCGGTTTCGGCGGCGGCCTTTTGGCTGCGGACGCTGTCCAGGGCCAGGTCAATCTCCTGCAAGGAAAAGAGTTGTTTGACAATGGTCATGGCAGCACCCTGGCGGTAGAATCGGAGTGGCTTTTGAGGACAAGGCGGATTTTAGGTAGGTTGGAGGCTGATGTCAACGGAAGGGGTTTAGGGGGCCGCCTCGGGGGCGTGGAATTCACCCCCATCCTAACCTTCCCCCGTCGAGGGGGAAGGGACATTTTAAGGAAAGGGTTATGCGGATACTGCATTTTTCGGACTTGCACATTGGGGTTGAGAACTATGGGCGGTTGGACCCGGCTACCGGGCTTTCCACCCGGCTAGGGGACTTTCTGGCAGCGTTGGATGAAGTGGTGGATTTTGCGGTGAACGGGGGCGTGGACTTGGTGCTGCTGGCGGGGGATACCTACAAGGGGCGGGACCCGTCGCAAACCCACCAGCGGGAGTTTGCCCGGCGGCTGCACCGGATTGCGGAGGCGGGGATTCCATCGTTTTTGCTGATAGGGAACCATGACCTGCCCAACGCCAGCAGCCGGGCGACGGCGGTGGAGATTTTCCCGACGCTGGAGGTTCCCAACGTCTTTATTGGAGACCGTTTGCAGGTCTATACGGTGGCGACGCCGGCCGGGCCGTTGCAGATTGTGGCGGTGCCCTGGCCGCGGCGGGGGGGAATTTTGAGCCGGGAGGAAACACGGGGGCTGTCCATTGACGAAGTGCGGGAGGAAATCGGGCGGCGGTTGACGGAGGGGATTGACTCGCTAGTAGGCCAACTAAACCCGGATGTTCCGGCGATTTTGACGGCCCACGCTACGATTAGCGGGGCCACGGTGGGAACGGAACGGTCAATGATGCTGGGGCAAGACCACGTTTTGCTGGTCAGCGCGGTCCACAAGCCGCAGTTGGAGTATGTGGCGTTGGGGCATATTCACAAGCACCAGGTGTTGCGGCAAGACCCGCCGATGGTGGCGTATTCGGGGAGTTTGGAGCGGGTGGATTTCAGCGAGGAAGGGGATACCAAGGGGTTTTGCGTGGTTGACCTGGACCCGACGCTGCCGCAGGGGGAGCGGATGACGGGGTTTGAGTTTCACCGGGTAGCGGCGCGGAAATTCGTTACGGTGGACGTGAAGTTGCAGGCGGGGGAGGCTGACCCCACCGGGGGGGTGGTCAGGGCAATCGGACGGCAAAAGGTGGAGGATGCGGTGGTCAGGGTGCGGATAAGCCTGCCGGCGGAGTTGGACGCGCAACTGAGGGAAGGGGAAATCCGGCAAGCGTTGAGCGGGGCGCATTACGTCGCGGCGATAAGCCGGGATTTGGAAGGGACGCGGCGGACGCGGCTGGATCGGGAATCGGCGGAGGGTCTGGGGCCGATGGAGGCTTTGCGGCTGTACCTGGAAGGCCGGGGGACGGACAAGGGGCGGCAAGAGACGCTGCTGCGTTACGCGGGGGAGTTGATGGCGGAAGAGGGGGAATGACGGGCGGAACTTTTGCCGTTGTTTCCGACGAACAAGGCTTCCGGTTCGCCGCTATTGCCATACGGCGAAGTTTTGCCAGTTGGGAACGAACCCCATCTCGTTCTGGGGAATGTTTTGGTGTCGATTCATTAAGGCAACCAACTCTCGGGGCCAATCCCTGTTTTGGGTGATGGTGATGGTCAAGTAAGCGATCATTACTAGCGTGTTGTATAGTTTTCCTCTCTGATTCAAATTGAAGAAGGCAATTGGCTCAGAAAACGTACCCATATTATTGGGAATTTTCATCCGCGTCTTCAGGTCTCTGTCCCAGAGTCGCTCGTGATGGGCACAGAAATTTCTTACCGGGGTCAAGTGGCGAAGCAGGGACTGGAGTATTGCTTCATCCAGGAGATAATGTTTAGCCACCAGTTGCCTGGCTCGCTTGTTCGTGTCTCCGTACCACCGGGAAATGAGTCCGAAAGTCATTGTTTCAACAATTACCCAAGTCGGGCAACTCAGGAGAGGATAGGAGTGGCTAGCTTGGCCGTGGCGGTTGTACTCTCGGCTTAAATCTTGCCAATTCTTCTCGTATCCTCTGGAAAACAGGCCCGGTTGGAGATGGGAATATGCGCCTCCTCCCAAAGTGTAACTGAGGTGATATGTCCATTGAGTGCGGAGTGAAACTTCTATGCGATTGAATGCCGCCAGGAGCAACGCGCGTAGTTGCGTGTCGAATTCGTACCTTTCGACAACAGTCTCGAAGGTAGTGCCGGGCCGGTAAGTTGGTTCAAGACCGTGGGCCAGTGGGTCAATAAAGGGTTCCAGATACCCCCGGAAGCGGTAGAAGTTGACGTTGCTCAGGAACAGGGTTGCTTCGGATTGATTCGGCACGGAAATGCCGCGCTTCTGGAGAAGGTCAATCTGGTCTCTGAACGAGGTCGGCGGCCCTGGTGTTCCTGACTGATTACGTTGAGAGGTCATTTGATGACTGACAAAAATAAACCCCTCCGGTGCGCCGTTCTTATGAGAGGCGTGAGGGGTATGGTCAATACCATCGTAGCATAGACTACTAGTATGTCAAGGGGGTTAAGCAGGTCTTCCCCAGGTAGGTTGGCGCCGGGCTTAGAGCAGAACAGGGGTGTGTGTTGGGAAAAAGTGAGCCGCAAGCCGCGTCCATCCGGGGCATCGGATCAGGTGGGTTGGAGGCCGCCGAGGCGGAGGGCTTCGGTGCCGTGGAGATATACGTTGACGATTTCTTCCTGGGCTTTTTCGGTGTTGTAGAGGACCAGGATGCGGATGCAGCGTTCCAGGCTGCCGGGGACTGGGATTTCGACGGCATCCATGAGGGCGGTACTGGTCCAGCCCAGTTGACGGGCGGCGGCGGCGGGAAAGGCGGCGTCCAGGTCGGGGGTGGCGGTGAACCAGACGGCGGCGACGTTGGCTTGAACCAGGTCGTTGGCATCAATCATTTGGGCCAGCAGTTCGCGGGTGGCCTCGTAGATAGCCGCATCGGTGTTTTCGGCAACGGTGGTGGCCCCGCGGATGCCTCGGCACGCCAGCATCAAGCAATTCCCCCGGTCATCGGCTCAGTCGGTTGGGAGGGCGGTTCCCGCCAGTTCGGACACCAATTCCACGCAGCGGGAAACCAGTTGGTCACGGGGCGATTCTAGCATCACTCTAACCAGGGCGCTACCCACCACGGCGGCGTCGGCCTCGCGACAGACGGCCTCAACGTGGTCGCGGCGGGAAATGCCGAAACCGACGGTCAGCGGGAGTTGGGTATGGGCGCGCACCCGGTCCAGCAGGTCGAAACTGCGCTGGGAAAGCTGGTCGCGGGCGCCGGTGATTCCGGTAAGGCTGACGCAGTAGATAAAGCCGGTGGCGGCGGAGGCGGCGGTTCGGATGCTGGCGTCGGAGCTGGTGGGGGCCAATAAGGGGATAAGGTGAACCCCGACGGGGGCGCAGACTTCCAGCAGGGGGGATACTTCTGCGCCGGGAACGTCAACGGGAATGAGGCCGTCCACGCCGGCTTTTGCGGCGGCGGCGGCGAACCGGGGCAAGCCGTAGTTGAGGATGGGGTTGTAGTAGCTCATCAGGACCAAGGGAGTTTCGGGCAGTTCGGGACGCAGGTCGCTCACCAGGTCAAGGCAGTCGGTCATGGTGACGCCCTGCTCCAAAGCCTTGAAGGTGGATTCCTGGATGACGGGGCCGTCGGCCAGGGGATCGCTGAAAGGGATGCCGATTTCGATGGCGTCGGCGCCGGCGGCGGCCAGGGCCGGGGCCAACTCGCGGGTGGCGTCCAGGTCGGGGAATCCGGCGGTAAGGAAGATTATCAGACTGGGCCGCCCTTCGCGGCGGATGCGGCGGAACATTCGGGCGGTGCGGTCTTCGGGCATGGGAGGAGCGCTCCTGGATTCGTTACAATCTGTGGGGCGGGATTTTCACCCCTACCCTAACCCTCCCCCTGGTAGGGGGAGGGGATTTTTTCATGCCATTGCCGGCTTGCTCAATGTAGCTTAGGGTTGGGCGGTTGTCCACTATTGCCAGCTTTCGATAAGGGTGTAGAGGACTACCAGGGCGTTTTGGGCGGCGTGGGCGGTAATGGGGGGCCAGAGGGAGCCGGTGCGGTGATAGAGATAGGCCAGCAACATTCCGGTGACGAAGATGGGCAGCAGTACGCCGGGCAGGGCGTGGAAGAGGCTGAAAACCGCCGCGCTGCCGATGAGGGCCGCGGGAAGTCCGAACCGGGAGAGCAGGGGCCGGAATATGAACCCCCGGAAAAAGACTTCTTCCACCAGGGGAGTCCAGACGGCCAGGGCGAAGAAGGACAGAGCGAAGGACGGGCCGGGCAGCAGGATGTCGGGGGTGATTGCTTCGGGAACCAGGATTTCCAGACCCAAGACGCGCACCGTCAACCCGTATAGGCCGGTAAATCCCATGCCGGCGACCAGGGCGACCAGGGTAAAGGCGGCGGTCTGCGCCAAGGGAGTCCGGGGCCGAACCAGTCCTAACCAGGCGGGGGAAAGGCGTTGGCGGCGCAGGCCGAGGAACCAGACGGTGGGGAATACGACGGCGCCGAAAATGAGGCTGCCGAGGACGAAACCGAGGGCTACGTTGGCCGGGTCAAGAAAGGAGAGAACCCCGCCGGCCAAGGCTACCGCAAGCAGCAGGGCGATGATGGCGAAAAAGACTTCGCGGATACCCCAGGGGAAGGGAGCGAACGGGTCCCCGGGGGAAGGCGCGGCGACGGGAACGGTCGGATACGGTGGGGATGTCGAGCCAAGGTTGGGTTGGCCACAATTGACGCAAAAGGACTGGGCCGGTTGGAGGTGGTGGCCGCAGTTGCGACAAGTCAAGGGATGTTTCCCGCAAGGGCCGGAGTTGGGTATGGCTTGGACATGGCTGCGGCGGGAGTGTAGCAAGGGCCGGGGTTGGTTGCCAAGTCTCCGATTCCTTTCCTTAGGAGATTGGACGGCACGGGTGCACGGCTCCCAGGTATGGTTCTCACCCCCATTCCTTCGGCTACGCTCAGGACAGGCTCTAACCTTCCCCTATCGAAGGGGAAGGGACCATCAAACCCTCTCAACCCGTTTTGACCGACTTCCAATCATCCTGCGTTATGGGCCAGGTCTTTCAATTGTTTCTTTGAACGAAGGGATGGGTCTAAAATCTTCGGGCAAGGTGACCCCTTCAGCTATGCTCAGGACAGGGTTGGCAAAGGCAGGAATTTGAGATTCTGCGCTGCGCTCAGAATGACATGGAAGGGCGTGGGAGGACTTCTGATGCAGGGGTACTCGATGCCAAGGGTAGGGGCGGGTTTCAAACCCGCCCCTACGACGCTCAGAGAGTCCGCCGGACGGGAGGAATCACCCCCACTCCTTCGGCTAAGCTCAGGACAGGCTCTAACCCTCCCCATCGCAGGGGGAGGGGATTTTTCGTACACCTTGGCGGCGGTGTGATTTATGGGATGGCCGTGGGACGGCTAGTTGGCGGGGGCGCGGTGCATTTCCTTGATGCGGATGTTGGAAACCAGGAAGGCGGATTCGTCCAAGCGGCGGATGCCAAATTCCTGGAAGTCGTCGCCCACCACCATGTAACGGGAAATGGCGACCAGAATGTCGCGTTTCAAGGCGTCCACGATTTCCGGGGACAAGTCCATGCGGTCGCGCATCAGGGCCAGCCGGAGGCGGTCGTGGGCCGCGGTCTTGGTGTTTTCCCGGCGGGTCACTACCCACCGCAATAAGTCACGCATGGGAATACGCCCCCCGGTTGATGCCCATTATGGCGCAGATTTTGTCCATGACGCCGTTCCTGGGTTCCAGGTTCATAATCGGCACGTCTTCCCCGTCAATGCGGGCGGCGATGCGGGAGAAGGCGGCGCCGGAAGGGGCGCGGCGGTCGTGGATGACCGGCACGCCCTGGTTGGTGGCCAGGATAAGGCGGTCGTCGGCGGGGACGACGCCCAGGATGTCCACGGCCAGCAGGTCCACGATGTCGTCCTGGCCCATCATGTCGCCGCGCTTGACCATGCCGGGGCGGTAACGGTTGATAATCAACCGGGGACGGCGCAGACCCTGGGCTTCCAGCAGACCGATAACCCGGTCGGCGTCCCGGATGGCGGAGACTTCCGGGGTGGTGACGATAACGGCTTCGTGGGCCGGGGCGATGGCGTTCTTGAATCCCTGCTCAATTCCCGCCGGGCAGTCAATCAGGATGTAGTCGAACTCGGCCTCCAGGCTGCGGCAGAGGGCGGTCAACTGCTCGGCCTCGATGCAATTCTTGTCGCGGGTCTGGGCGGCGGGAATCAGGTACAGTTCGTAATTGTGGCGGTCGCGAATCATGCCCTGGTGCATCTTGCATTGGCCTTCGATTATGTCAATGAGGTCAAAGACGATGCGGTTTTCCAGCCCCATAACCACATCCAGGTTGCGGAGGCCGATGTCGGTGTCAATGACGACGACCCGGTGGCCGCGCAGGGCCAGGCCGGCGCCGATGTTGGCGGTGGTGGTAGTCTTGCCTACACCGCCTTTCCCCGAAGTTATAACGATGGTCTTACCCGTCATATAGAGTACCTCCGGCGTGTCCGTCGAACCGGCCATTGAAAGGGGCGACAAAGACCGACTGCCGCCGCAGGAAGGCGATTCGGGGACCGCTTGGCTGGGATTTGGATTGAGGTTGGCCGGCGGGTTCGACGCCGGTATGGGGGCCGATTTGGAGCCGGTGGGCGTCCAGGCGGGTGGCGACGATGACGGCTTTGAGATTGCCCGAGGCGCCGGCGTGGGCGAAACCCCGCAAGCGACCAAGCACGATTATGTCGCCGTCGGCGATTAACTCGGCGCCGGGATTAACGTCGGCCACGACAACAATGTCGCCGGGGTGGGTTATGACTTCCCCGGAACGGCAGCTAGTCTTAATCAGCAGGGCCGGGCCGCCGCGTTCCGGGCCGGGGGTTGATTCGGCGGTTTCGTCGGCGGGAGGGGTTGGCGGCGCATCCGGTTCGGGGCCGGCGTCGTTGGCTGCCGGGCCGGGCAGGTCTTTGATGGGGGCCGTCTTTTCCTTGGCAAGAAAGGCTGGGTCGTTGTGCAGAACTTCCCGTTGGTCTGCCGGGGGCGGCGCGGCGTGGCCGTTGGTATCGCCGAGGGCGACTTCGACGCCGAAGCCGACGTTTTCCGACAATGCTCTTTGCAGAACTTCGGGGGGGCACCAAAAGCTGGATACGGTGACGCCGGATTCCTTTTCCAGCAGTTCCTTGATGCGGGTCAGTTGTTCCTTTTCCAGCATCCGGCGGCCCACGTTCACCGATATGACGCCGCTGGAGTAAAGGGAGCCGTTGCCGCCCAAGTGGGAGCGCAGGGAATGGACAACCTCTTCCAGAGGAACAGCGTCGTCAATGGCGAGGTTGATGTTGTGACCCCGTCCGGTTACTTGTACGACCTTGGTTTCCGGCATAGTCGGCTTTCGGCCCCGGCGCAAGGGGCGGGACGGTCAGAGTTTCCGAGAGGGTTTCCCAAAAGGGTGAATCAAGCGGGGCGGCGAGAGACGGGGGAGCCAATGCCCCGCGGGAATCGCCTTGGGAGAGGAAAGAAAAGGCGCAACCACCCGACCCCGGCCCTTCCACCTGATGCTGTTTTCCGGTTATAGCAAGGAGTTTTTGGTCAGTGCAAGGCGGAGCGGGGGCGGTTTTGAGCGTTTTTATGTAATGGGGAATAGGTTGGGACGGGGATACCCAAGGGGGTGGCCCAAGGTGGGTTGGGTTACCCGGATGATTCGCGGGGGTGGATTCCCGCTTTCGCGGGAATGACGGGTATTCGGATGCCAATGTTGGCTTGGGCAAGGATTTCTGGATTCCGGCTTTCGCCGGAATGACGGTTATAGGGACGGGGCGGGTATCACCCCCACCCCTTCGGCTGTGCTCAGGGCAGGCTCTAACCCTCCCCCTGGTAGGGGGAGGGGATTTTTCGCCCTCACCCCGAAGGGAAAGGGAGAGTTTTGGGGGCTAGTCCGGGGTGCCGAAGATGGCTACGGAGCAGGTGAAGGAGCCGGGGCGACCACCGAGGTTATGGGTGAGGCCCAACCGGGCGTTGTCCACTTGACGCGGGCCGGCCTTGCCCTGCAACTGCTTGTAAACTTCGTAAACCATGCGGATGCCACTGGCGCCTACCGGGTGACCGAAACACTTCAACCCGCCGTCGGTGTTCACCGGCAAGTCGCCTTCCAGGGTAAAGGTTCCGGCGTCCACGTCTTCCCGGGCGCGCCCGCGGGGGCTGAATCCCAGGTCTTCGTAGATGATTAGTTCGGTGATGGTGAAACAGTCATGCACCATTGCCAGGTCAACCTGGGCCAGGGGGTCGGTGATGCCGGCTTCCTGGTAGGCGGACTGGCTGGCTCGGACGGTTTCGGGGAAGTGGGTGAAGTCCCAATCGCTGCGGAGGACGCCGAAAGCACCCACGGCCAGCCCCAGGGCCTTGACCAGAACATAGTCGCGGCGCAGCCCCGCGGCGATTTCCGGGGTGGTGACGATGGCGGCGGCGGCCCCGTCGCTGACGCCGCAGCAGTCAAACAAACCCAGGGGCCAGGCAATCATCGGGGCGTTGACCACCTGGTCGGGGTTGACTTCGCGCTGGAAGTGGGCCTTGGCGTTGAGGGAACCGTTGTGGTGGTTTTTGGCGGCAATCTGGGCCAGGGTGCGCTTGCCCTCTTCGTAGGGAATGTCGTACTGGTGGAAGTAGCGGGTGGCGGCCATAGCGAACTGGGCCGGCGGGGGCGTAGGCGGGGCAACGTCGGCGCCGGGGGCTTCGGGGATGGCCAGCCCGGAAAAGCCGGAGTCCTTGAGCTTTTCCACGCCGACGGCCAGTACCACGTCGTAGATGCCGGCGGCCACCGCATAGCAGGCGTTGCGAAGGGCGTCGGTGGCGGTGGCGCAGGCGTTTTCGACGCGGGTAATGGGAATGTAGTCCAGCTTCAAGGCTTCGGCCAAGGGCTGGCCGGTGCGGAAAGAACTGACCGTACCCAGCCAAGCGGCTTGAATTTCATCGGGGCCGATTCCGGCGTCTTCGTAGGCTTCGTAAGCGGCTTCCACCATCAGGTCGGCGGCGCTGGCGTCCCAGCGTTCCCCGAACTTGGTGCATCCCATCCCGACGATAGCTACCCGGTCTCTGATTCCCTGCATCAGACAACCCTCCCGGCGATTTTTGACTCAATTCGTTGTGGCGTCGCTTTCCAATAGTAGTTATGGATGCCGTTGACCACCCGCAGCTTGCGGAAACTCATTTCCACGGGGAGGCCCACCCGTACCTCGCCCAAGTCCCGGTCAGTCATCATGCAGAGCAGACGGCCCCCGCCGTCAAAGTCCACCACCGTCACCACCAACGGCGTGTCGGTGGCGCCGGCGATGTAGTCCATCGAGTAGGTGAAAACCGCGCCGGGGCGGTCGCTGAGGCGGACAGGAATCCCGCCGTCCCTGGCCCGGCAGTTGACGCAAACCCGTTGAGGCGGGTACTGGACGTAACCGCACTTGCTGCACTTTTCCGCCAACAGACGAAGATTCTTGTCGCTTTCCCGCCAGAGGGCGGTTACCGATGGGGAATTAGGCTGGGGCCGGCGGGCCGCGTCGTCCAGCGTCCAAACGTCGCGCCAACGGGCGTAGGTCTCGTAACTGTCCAACTGGCGTTGGGCTTGCAGGTAGCCGGAAACGCCGATTGCGCCGGCCGTAGGTTCGGCAATCTTGTCGGTGGTCACAAAGCTGAGGACATCGCTGCCGTCGCCGTAGGACACTGCCAGCAGCCGTTGGCCGGGTTGGGCGGTTTCCAGGGCGTTGACCAGCAGCATCAGGGGGAAGGCCGCGCCGGTGTTTCCCAGTTGGCCGAAAAGGGGGTCTTGCACTTGTTCGGGGCGGAATCCCAACCGGCGGGCTAATGCGGCATGACGGCGGGCGTCGGGGGCGTACAAAGCGGCTTTGTCCACCGCGTCCGTTGAAAGACCCTGTTTTTCCAGGAACTCGGCCACGGCGCGGGGGACGATGCGTTCCAGCCCTTCCTCGGTGGCGAAACGGTCTTCCCAGGAACGGACGAAAGCGTCGCCGGTGGAACGCCAGGAATCCAGCATATTTTCGGTGACGGAGTGGCGGCCCTCCAGTTGGGCGATTACATCGTCGCCGCCCACCAGCAGCGCCGCGGCGCCGTCTCCCGAAGAACGCTCGGTCTCCCCGCGGGGCGGCCCTTGGCGGCTGTCGGCAGCCAGCACCAGCACTTGACCGGCGGAACCGGCGTTGACCGAATCCAGGGCCAGGTTCAGGGCCGAAGCGCCGGCCCGCAGAACGCCGGTGATGTCGGCGGTGAAAATGTCGGGGCGCAAGTCTAGGGCAGTGGCGATGATGGCGGCGCACTGCTTTTCCAGGTAGGGGGGCGTGGTGGTGGCGAAAAGCAGGCTGTCCACCCGTTGACGGTCAAGGCCGCGCAAGCAGTCCATTCCGGCGGCGACGGCCATCGTAACGCTGTCTTCGTCGAAGTTGGCAACGGCCCGCTGCTGGGACGAGTTCCAGCCGGCCGTTTCCGGCCCGAGGCGATAGCGGGGAACGTAGCCGCCGTAAGCGCAAATGCCGGCCAAGGGACGCTCCTGTTGGGGATTGGGGCGGGATTTGCGGGTCATGCTAGCAAGGGGGCTTGGGGGTGTCAATTTTGGGGTGCGGGGTTCACCCCCTCCCCGGCCCTCCCCCTGATAGGGGGAGGGGGCTTTTGGCAAGGGAGTTTTGGTCGGGATAGGGTTGGTTAGAAGTTAGGATTTCTGGATTCCGGCCTTCGCCGGAATGACGGTAGGGGGCTGGGAAGGAAGGAAGGCCAACCTTGGGCTTGGCTATGCTACAATTGGGTGGGTTGTTCGGACTTTTGGGATTTGCCGGATTGGGGCGAATCCGCGCTATGACGGGAGTTGACGGTTTGGGCCAGCGCCGGTTTTTGTTGACGGCCTTTCTGCTGGCGGCGGGATTGGCGGCGGTTTTGACCTCCGCAGCCTGCTCGGCCCTGCCGTGGTCGTCGGACGATTCGGGCGAGGTCGTGGACGCCAGGTTTGAGGACTTGCCCCCGGAGTTCCACCGGGTCGCCGAGGTCTGGGCGCTGCTGGAGGAGGAGCACGTCAACCGCAGCCAGTTGGAGGCGGACCACCTGAGCGAAGGAGCCATCCGGGGGATGCTGCAATCGCTGGATGACCCTTACGCATCCTTTTTGGACGCGCGGCAATTCAGCGTCCAGTCCCAGGATTACCGGGGTTACTTTGAAGGAATCGGGGCGCAGGTGGCGATGCGCGACGGGCGGTTGACCATCATCGCCCCCATGCCGGACGCGCCGGCGGAACGGGCCGGCATTCGCCCCGGCGACGTGATTCTGGGCATTGACGGCGAACCCACCGCCAACATTACGCTGCTGGAGGCGGTTTCCAAGATTCGCGGGGAGAAAGGCACCACGGTGGAACTGCTGGTTATGCACCTGGACGCCACCGAAGCGGTGACCATCGTGGTAGAGCGAGGTGTGATTCCCCTGACCAGCGTTGATTTCCGAATGTTGGACGGCGGCATCGGCCTGCTCAGAATCCAAAATTTCGCGGAGAACACCAACGAGGAAGTGAAAGCTGCGCTGCGACAATTCGAGAACTCCGGGGGTTCCGGGCTGGTGGTTGACCTGCGGAACAACCCCGGCGGTCTGCTGAGGTCGGTGGTGGACGTTGCCAGCCTGTTCCTGGAGGATGGGTTGGTGCTGTACGAAATAAACGCCCACGGGGAACGCAAGGACTGGCCGGTGACTTCGGGGGAAAAGGCCCCGGAGGCGCCGGTGGCGCTGCTGATTAACCAGTTCAGCGCCAGCGCCAGCGAGGTATTCGCCGGCGCGCTGGTGGACCACAACCGGGCGCGGGTTATCGGGGTAACGTCCTTCGGCAAGGGCAGCGTCAACACCCTGCGCCCGCTCAGCGACGGCTCCGGCATCTATTTCAGCATCGCCCGTTGGTACACGCCCAACGGCACGCTGATTGAAGGCGAGGGCGTCACCCCTCACGAAGTGGTGGAACTGCCGGCCGACGCTACAGAAGACTACCAACTGGAGAGGGCGATTCAGATTCTCCAGGAAATGATGGTTCGACTTGGCTAAGACTCGCAAAAAGGCCGCCACCAAGACGGCCGGCAAGGCGAATCAAGACCGGAACATCGCGGTGAACCGGCGGGCTTTCCACGATTATGAAATCCTGGAAAAGTACGAGGCCGGCCTGTCGTTGACCGGCACGGAAATTAAGTCAGTGCGGGGGGGACGGGTGGACTTACGGGACGCCTACGCCCGGCCCCAGGATGGGGAGCTTTGGTTGGTCAACGCCCACATTTCCCCCTACGACCCGGCCAGCATCTACAACCACGACCCGCGGCGTCCCCGGAAACTGCTGATGCACAAAGAGCAAATCGTCAACCTCCAGGCGGCGGTGGCGCAAAAGGGGCTGACCATCGTGGCGTTGCGGATTTACATTCGGAACCACGTCGCCAAGGTGGAGTTGGGGCTGGCCCGGGGCAAGCGACAGTACGACAAGCGACGGGCGATAATTGAGCGGGAGTTGGACATGGCGGCGCGGCGGGCGGTGCGGGCGTACCGGCAATGACCCCCGACTGCGTTGGGCCGTCGTCCGTTCCCGGCGGGCCGGCCGACAATCTGAAACTGCGGCGTTGAAGAAAGGAAGTTGGTTTGATTAGAAGCCTGGGAGACAAGACCCCGAAAATTGCCGAAACCGCCTGGGTCAGCGAGTTTGCCTACGTGGTGGGCGACGTGGAAATCGGCGAGTATTCCAGCATCTGGCCCGGCGTGACCATCCGGGGCGACGGGGAAGAGGGCATCGTCATCGGCAATTACTGCAACGCCCAAGAGGGGTCGGTCATCCACGGCAGCGGGCTGGTGGTGGAGGACTACGTGACCATCGGCCACAGCGTCGTGGTTCACGGCGACCACATCGGGGAGGGCAGTCTGCTGGGCAACAACTGCACCTTTCTGCATAACTCCACCCTGGGCAAGCGGTGCCTAATCGCGGCCAACTCGGTGGTGCTGGCCGGTCAGGACGTGCCGGACGAGTCTTTCGTTACCGGGGTGCCGGGGGAAATCAAGCGGCAAGTGACGCAGCGGCAAATTGACAATATGCGGCACACCGCCGAGAGCCTGGTGCGTCACGCCAAGGAATTTAAGGACAGCGGGTTGTAGGGACTTCACCCCCACTCCTCCGGCTACGCTCAGGACAGGCTCTAACCCTCTCCCTTTGAGGGGGAGGGGATTTTTGCATCCTTTGTTAAGGATAGGCGTCAATCCGGGTTTTCCCAACGGAAAACCGTCATACCGGCGCAGGCCGGTATCCAGGATTTCTTGCCCTCGAGTATGGTGTTCTGTGCTTGGATTTTCTGGATTCCGGCTTTCGCCGGTATGACGGTATATCTTCCAAGGGTTGTATTGAACTAGGAGTTTCACCCCCACTCCTTCGGCGGTGCTCAGGACAGGCTCTAACCCTCCCCCGTTGAGGGGGAGGGGATTTTTTGTATTCCCGCTTTTACTCCGGGTTTAGCCCAGGCGTTGGGCTACGGGCAGCACGTTGGCGGCCAGGTGTTCCATGACTTCCAGGTTGGCGTCGGTGCCTTCCACCCGGAAATCGTAGGTCAACTGGTCAATACCCAGTTCCCGGCAGTAGTAAACGTCGTCAATCACTTCCTGGGTCGTGCCAATGACCAAGCCGCCGGTGCGTACCGAGTGGCCTTCCTCGGAATGCAAGTCGGTGAAGTGGAGGCTGCGTTTCAGGGAAACGGTTATGTCAGCCGGGTCGCGGCCGGCCCGTTCCGTCTGTTCCCGCAGGTAGGGGAGGTTCCGGGCCACGAAGTCCGGCGTCTGGCGGGTGGTGTGCCAGCAGTCGCCCAAGCGGGCGGTGCGGCGCAAAGCCCGGCGGGTGTGGCCGCCCACCCAGATGGGGATGTGGGGCTGCTGCACCGGCTTGGGGTAGAACTGGATTCCGTCAATGTCGTAGAAACGCCCGTGAAACACCGGGTCGGGGTCAGTCCAGAGGGTCTTGAAGATTTGCAGGAACTCGTCGCTCATCGGCCCCCGCTCGGCATAGGGAACGCCCAGGGTCTCAAACTCCTTTTCCAGCCAGCCGACGCCCACGCCGCAAATCATCCGCCCGTTGGTCAGTACGTCCAGTGAGGCGAACATCTTGGCCTGCACCACCGGGTTGCGGTAGGGCAGGATTATGACGGTGCTGCCCAGCTTGATGGTTTCGGTGCAGGCGGCCATGTAACCCAGCATGGTCATGGTTTCCAGGAAAGGCTCGTCGGAGGGCCGGGAAAAAGACCCGTCGGCGGTGTAGGGGTACTGGCTGGTGCCGCCGGTGGGCAGGACGACGTGGTCGCCGGCCAACACCGCCTCGAAACCCAACTGCTCGGCCCGTTGGCAAAACCGCCGGATGCCCTCGGCGTCCGGCAGGCGGGGAATGCTCAATGCTATTTCCACTTGCTGCGTCTCCCGCGCTTGGGCGGCGGGGTTGGTAAATCCCGCCGCCAAGGCTAAGTTTCTATCTCTGGACGACTCCGGACGAGGTTTTCACCCCCATCCTAACCTTCCCCCGTCAAGGGGGAAGGGATTTTTGAGACAGTTTCCAAGTATGCAGTTCCAGCTTACCCAACGGGGTTGGGGGCGTCAAATGAGGGTGGCGGCATAGCTACGGTCAACGTCAACGTCCCGCGCAGGCCAGCCCCTGGGCCTTGATGTCGGCCAGCCGCGCCGGGCCGATGCCCTTGATTCGCACCAGGTCATCCACCGAGGAAAAGGGCCGCAATCCAACCATCTGGGCGGCGCGGGCCGGGCCGATGTGGATGATTTTGTCCAGTTCCGTCAAAGAGGCGGTGTTTACGTCAACCTGACCCGTCCGGCAACCCTGGCCGGCCGGCGGGGGCGGAACCGGGGTGGCCGTGGGGGTTGGCGTCGGGCGTGGTGTTGGCGTAGGCGGCCGGGGCGTCGGGGCAGGAACCGGCGTCGGCGTTGGAATCAGGGTGGCGGTGGGCAGTGGCACGGGCGTCGGGGTGGGAACTGGCGTAGGCGTGGGCAAGGGCGTGGGAGTAGGTTCCGGGGTTGGTGTAGCCGTTGGTTGGGGTGTCGGCGTCGGTTGCGGAGTTGCGGTAGGAATGGCGGTGGGGACTGCAACGGGGATAGGCGTCGGTATTGGCGTAGGGGCGACGGTTGGAACCAGAGTGGGCGCAACCGTCGGTATTGATGTTGGCGTTGGCAGCGCAACGGTGGGGCGGGTTTCCGGCGTTGGCGGATGCGGGGTTGGCGATACCGGGGCTTGGGGTTCCCGTTGCAACGCCGGCGCGGGCAGGGACGGCGGCGGCGCTGGAACGCGGCCCAAGGTGGGCATCCGCTCTATCGGCTGCGGCGGTGGGGATGCCGGGCCGCAGGCGGTCAGCGCGGCCAGCAGCACGACAATGGCGCATAGGGCCGCCGGAGTCCGCAGGATTGTCGTTGGAATGGTCATCAAATCGCGCCTTTTTGCCGGGACAGTTGCCAATATGGGGTACAGTGCTATAATTTCGCCAAACCAGGCGATTCCACGGGAAACCCGGAATCGCATTCGGGACATTTTACAGAGGAGGACTACCGTGGACAAAGGAGACACCATTATCCAGGCCGGCCCAGTCAGCGTAGCGATGAGCTACCGGAAGGAACTCATGCCCGACCAGGGCTTGATGATCCAGGTTTACGGAGACGTGGAGGGCAAGGACACCGAAATCCTGCGCTTCGACTGCTTCGACCAGGACCCCCATTACCACTACGGCCCCGAGAACCATAACATCCGGCTGCACATGGACAAGACCACGGTGCGGAACCCGGTGGGCTGGACGCTGGGCCAGATTCGCAACAACCTGCCGTCCATGATTAACCGGGCCGGTTATGAAGACCTGGCCGGCGCGGTGGAGGCCAACCCCATCGCTGACTCGACGATGGATGAGGTCGAGGAAACGGCGCGGCACCTGGCCCGCACCGAGCGGCGCACCGTCCACCACAAGCTGGAGCGGTTGATTGAGGGCGACATGATTCACGCCGGCAACGTGCGGTTCGGGCTGGAGTACCGGGAACTGGCCAATGACCGGGGCCTGGCAATTCACGTCCTTTCCGACGTGGCGGACCAGGAAGTGGAACTGCTGGCCTTCGACTGCTTCGAGGTTGGCCCCCATTACCACTACGGGCCGCGCAACCAGGACGTGCGGATTTACTGGGACACCACCACCTCGGGGGACACGCTGGCGTGGACGCTGAACCAGTTCAAGACCGGCAACCTGAAGTCCATGATTGAGCGGGCCGGCTACCCGTCCATCGCCAACTCGCTGGACGAGGGGCTGGTGCAGGAACTGATGCCGAAGATTGAATCCCGTTCCTGGGAACTGGTGGAAGCCAACAAGAAGTAGGGGCTTCTTTCCCAGGACGGGGTTTTGACCCCTCTCCTTCGGCTACGCTCAGGACAGGCTTTAACCCTCCCCCTGTTAGGGGGAGGGGATTTTTTTGTGTCAGGGTTGGCTTGCGGAACGGGGGTTCTGGATTCCGGCCTACGCCGGAATGACGGTGGGGGGGTGGAATGACGTTGGGGTCTTTATTTGCCGTAGTACCAGCGGTTGATTACTTCGTCCACCTTGCGGACGACTTCAGGGGAGGCGCCGTCCTTGAACGCCGCTTCCAGGTGACAGATATTCAGGTCGGTTCCCTCACAGTCGTCGGTAGGGTCGTCGTGCAGACGTTTCAGGTAGAGGTTGCGGAACGCAGGACGGAAAGCCTCTTCCCCAAGGATGTTGTGCAGGTCTAGGAAAAGGCTCCCGCCCAGGTAATAAGTGCACTGGTGCCCGTATTCTTTCCCTTTCGGATTTATGAGTTCCAGTTCAGCTAGGGTCTTGACGGCGGTGCAACCTTTAATCAGGTGCGTCCCAAGTGGCGTACCAGCCCGCTTCCGCTCGGATACAAAAGCAATCAACTCGGATGGGCCTTCTTTAATCCAGATCATGCTGGTGCCGGTCCAGTAATAGTGGGCTAACTCGTGAGCGATAACCTTAGCGAAGCGGTCCAGTCCATCACCAAACGGGGTAATAGTCATGTGTGTGCCTAACGCCTGCCCGCCGACATTATCGATAGTGGCATCATCATAATATATTGCGAAGTAGCTGGTGGGCAGCGGCTCTCCCATGAATTTCTCTGCGAAGCGGACGCTGTGCTCCAGATGGTCCATGCTAGCCGTGGTTTGGTCGCGCAGACGGATAATGGTCAGCAGCGTTTCGCCAGTCAGTGGCAGTTGGATAACCTTATCTTCCAGATACACGCCTTGAGTACCATCCAGTCCGTCCAGCAGAACGGGCAACGATTGCGGCTTGTACAGAACCGGGCTCCTCAGCACTGCGATGACTTTCGCCTCATCGTTTGTAATGCCGTCGCTGACATTGGGGTGCGCCATGATGTCCAGGAAGGCATCTAGGTCATTGCGCGCAATCCTACTCAACGAGAGTACCGCTGGGGCGTCAGCGAACGACACGCTCTCGAGGAACGGCATTTCAAGCAATGCGATGGCCGCATCAATTACATTAGGTCGCAAAGATGCATCGTCAATCCTGGCGATTGAATAAATACTGTTGATTATCGACGCTTCATCATGGGTAATGGTGTCCTGGATCCAGGACAAATTCAGCTCCCGTTCCGCAAGCGCGGGAGCCTCCTTGATAGTCCAGGCCAAATGATACATGGCGTTAGCTTCGGTGGCGGTAATCCCGTCTTGAACCCAAGGCTTTTGCGACATCTGCTTGGACAGTTCAACGCTGTAATTCGCCGACCAACTTATCTGTATGATGGCTATTGTTTCGTCCGCGGTAACAACGTTGTCTTGAATCCAGTGCATATTCAACATCCGCTCGGCCAAGGCGGGAGACTCTGCGTGCCTGACCACCCTATACAGCTCATCTATGACAGTGGCCTCATGGTCGGTGATGCTGTTATCTTGAATCCAGGGCACATTCAGCATCCGCTCGGCCA
Source organism: Dehalococcoidia bacterium (assembly GCA_963665735.1). Taxonomy (GTDB): domain Bacteria; phylum Chloroflexota; class Dehalococcoidia; order Lucifugimonadales; family UBA3495; genus CATOSK01. The sequence goes on from OY762444.1 coordinate 329,281, forward strand.
AGGCGGGAGCCTCTTTGATAGTCCAAGCTAAATCAAACATGGTGCCGGCTTCGGCGGTTGTGATACCGTCTTGAACCCAAGGCTTTTGCGACATCTGCTTGGACAGTTCAACGCTGTAATTCGCCGACCAACTTATCTGTATGATGGCTATTGTTTCGTCCGCGGTAACAGCACTGTCCGTAACCCAGGACATTTCCATCAGGATATTGAACACATCTCGATGCCGCTGCGCTGCCTTAATCAGGTGTTCGGCAGCCTCACGCTCCAAATCGTCAATGCCGTCGGCAATCCAGGGCAACTGAAGGAGTTTTGCTGCCTGCGCCGGTTGATTGCGTTCCAGTCGGGCACCGCCCTGCAACTTGGTAATCGGGCTAGGTGGCGGCGTTGGGGTTGGAATAGGCGTCGCAGTCGGTTGCGGGGTAGGTGTAGGCTGCGGCGTTGGTGTTGGAGTTGGGGTTGGCGTTGGAATCGGAGTGGCTGTTGGCGACGGAGTGGCTGTTGGCGAGGGTTGGGACGACGGAGTTGGGACCGGCGTGGGTGCCGGGGTTGCCGTTGGTTCCGGCGCTGTTGTTGCCGGGATGGCGGTGGGCGTGGTTGTGGGTTCCGGCGCGGCAGGCGGGGCGGTTATTGCCGGGCTTGGAGCCGGAGATTCGCCGTTAGCTTGGCAAGCGGTCAGGAACAGGGACAGGGCTAGTACTAGTAAGGCTGTTCGCATTTCTGCTTCGCATATTGGGGCGGGCTTTGGCGTTGGGTTATGTCCAGTATAGCACGGAGGGGGTGAGGGAAAGGCGGACATAGGCAACGTGGCCCCTGACAAGGATTCTGGATTCCGGCCTACGCCGGAATGACGGGTAAGGGGCGCAGCGGCGTTAGTCCCATGCGAGGACTTGGATTCCCGCTCCCTCGGCTACGCTCAGGACAGGTTTCGCGGGAATGACGGTTGGGGGTGGGGAATTGTTGGTGGGCGGCTACATCATGGTGTAGCCGCCGCTTACGCTTAGGGTTTGGCCGGTGATGAAGCTGGCGGCGTCGGAGGCCAGGAATACTACGGCGTTGGCGATTTCGCCGGCGGTTCCCATGCGGCGCAAGATATAGTTGCGCTCCACCCGTTCCAGCACGTCGTCGGTGAAGATGTCGCGCATCTGGTTCCACATACTTTCCGGGCTGATGGACTCTTCCCGCGGGGGGACAATCAGGCCGGGGCAGACCACGTTGAGGCGCAGACCGTAGCGGCCCGTCTCCCGGGCGACGGCTTTGCTCAGGGCGATGACCCCGGCCTTGCACGCGGAATAGACGGCCTCGCGGTATTCGCCCATGCGCCCGGCGTCGGAACTTATGCTGACCACCGCCCCGGCCTGGCGTTCAATCATGTGGGGCAGCACGGCGTGGATGCAGTTGATGGGGCCCCACAGGTTGACCTGGACTTCCTTTTCGTGTTCGGCCCGGGGCTTTTCCAGGAAAAGGCGGTCAACGGTCCAGCCCACGTTGTTGACCAGCACGTCAATGCCGCCAAACGCGGCAATGGCTTGGGATACCATCGCCTCCACCTGCTGGGAATCGGATACGTCGGCGGCGATGACGGCCACCCGGCTGCCGGTGTCCATCGCCGCAACCTCGGCGGCGACTTTTTCGCCCTGCTCCGGGGCCAGTTCGGCGATGACGATGTTGGAACCTTCGCGGGCGAAGGCGTGGACGATGGCCCGCCCGATGTTGGAGCCGCCGCCGGTGATGATTACGTTCTTGTTTTTTAGTCCGAGTTCCATTTGCTGTCTCCTTGTTGGTTCCTTTTGGTGGGGGCTACCCCCTCCCTAACCCTCCCCCTCGTAGGGGGAGGGGACTTATCACACACCCTCTAACTGTTCTGCCGCCATAGAGGTTAGGGGGGCGGCACGCGGGGGACGCCGCCGAACCGGAGCCGCAGCAGTCCTTTCAGGTCTTCGACGGCGGTGGCGGTTAGGTGAACCGTGCTGGTGGGGTCGTCGTCCCACTTCACCGGCACCGATTCTATGGGGTAGCCGTTGCGGGCGGCGATTATCAAAAGCTCGGTGTCGAAAAACCAGTTGTCGTTCTTGACCTGGGGCAGAATGGCCTGGGCCGCCGGGCGGGACAGGGCCTTGAAACCGCATTGGGCGTCGGGGAAAGGCGTCCAGAACATTCCCTTGACAATCAGGTTGTAGGAACGGGAAATGAACTCGCGCTTGAACCCGCGGGTAACTTGGGATTGCCGGCTCAACCGGCTGCCGACGGCCACGCCGGCGCCGGCTTGGACTGCCTGCACCAGTTGGGGAAAGTGGGCCAAGTCGGTGGAAAGGTCAACGTCCATGTAGGCCACGATGTCCGCCGGGCTGTCCAGCCAGGCCGACCGGAGGGCCAGACCGCGCCCCTTGCGGGGAATGTAGCGGTAATTGACGCCTTGATATTGGCGGGCGAGTTCTTCGGCAACCTGGCGGGTGGCGTCCACCGAGGCGTTGTCCACGATGACCACCTGCCAGGGGTTGACCAGGTTTTCGGACAGGAAGGCGGTCAACCTGGCGATGCTGTCGGGGATGGCTTTTTCCTCGTTATAGACGGGGATGGCTATTTCGACGGATGCGGGCATGGGGCTAATGGGCATTTTGGCGTCGGGGACGCTGTTTTGGGCTTGGGATTTCTGGATTCCGGCCTTCGCCGGAATGACGGTGGGGATTGGGTAGTGTCACCCCCACCCTAACCCTCCCCCTGGCAGGGGGAGGGGACTATTGATTGAGCTATTTCAGTGGCGGAAATGGCGGACGCCGGTGAATACCATCGCCAGGTTGTGGCGGTTGGCGGCTTCGATAACCTCTTCGTCCCGGATGGAACCGCCGGGCTGGACGATGGCGGTTATGCCGGCTTCGGCGGCCAGTTCGATGTTGTCGGGGAAAGGGAAAAAGGCGTCGGAGGCCAACACGCTGCCGGGGGCCTTGTCGCCGGCGGCGCGCTGGGACAGATGGACGCTGACCACCCGGTTGGGCTGGCCGGCGCCCATGCCGACAAGCTGCCGGTCTTTGACGAAAACAATGGCGTTGGATTTGACGTGCTTGGCCGCTTTCCAGGCGAAAGCGAGGTCAAGCAACTCGGCGTTGGAAGGGGCGCGGTGGGTGACGGTCTGCCAGTCCGCCGGGTCTTCGGCGATGTTGTCGGGGGTCTGCAAGAGCATCCCGCCGGTCAGGGGCCGCAGGTCGTAAACCTGGGCCGTCGCGCCCGGCGGGGCGGCGACTTCCAGCACCCGCAGGTTGCGCTTTTTTTGCAGGATTTCCAGGGCGTCGGGTTGGTAGCCGGGGGCTACTACCACCTCGTAGAAAACCGGCTCCATCGCTTGCGCGGCGGCGGCGGTCACCGGGCGGTTGAAACCGACGATGCCCCCGAAGGCGGAAACGGTGTCGCCCTGGTAGGCTTTTTCGTAGGCGGCGGCGACGTTTTCATCGGCGGCCAGGCCGCAGGGGTTGGCGTGCTTGATGACGGCCACCGTCGGGCCGGCAAAGTCGCTGACGGTGCGCCAGGCGGCGTCGGCGTCCATCAGGTTGTTGAAGGAAAGTTCCCGCCCGTGCAACTGGCGGGCGTTGGCGATGCCGCCGGCGGTCTGGCCGGACAGGGTGTAAAGCCCGCCCTGCTGGTGGGGGTTTTCGCCGTAGCGCAACCCGGCGGCCTTGACCAGCCCGATCGGGTGATTTTCCGGGAGTTCGCTGTCCTCATTTTGTTGGGTCAGGTAGCCGGCCACCGCCGCGTCATAGACGGCGACGTGCGAAAAGGCTTTGGCGGCCAAACGGCGGCGGTCTTGCAGGGGCAGACCTTCCCCGGTCAGTTTTTCGGCCACCCAACCGTAGTCGGCGGGGTCAACCACAACCGTTACCGCCGGGAAATTCTTGGCGGCGGCGCGGAGCATGGTCGGCCCGCCGATGTCAATGTTTTCCAGGGCGTCGTCCAGGGTGACGCCGGGCTTGCTGATGGTGTCCACGAAGGGGTAGAGGTTGCCGGCCAGCAGGTCAATGGTTTCGATTCCGTGGCTGGCGATTTCGTCCAGGTGGGCCGCGTCGTCACGCTTAGCCAGCAACCCGCCGTGAATGACCGGGTGCAGGGTCTTGACTCGCCCGTCAAGGATTTCGGGAGAGCCGGTGACTTCGGAGACCTGCTGGACGGGCAACCTGCCCTCGTTGACCAGGGTGTTGTAAGTGCCGCCGGTGCTGATGAGTTGGTAGCCGGCCTCAACCAGCCGGCGGCCAAACTCCACCACCCCGGTCTTGTCGTAAACGCTGATTAACGCTCTCAATGCGGTTCCCCCGAATGGTCTTTTGTGCCGGACTACCCGATGCGAACCAGGTCGCCGCCGTCGTGATGGGCGACGATTTCACCCACCACCTGGGCATCGGGAACGGTGTCCAGGATGGTTGCCACCGATTCCTGGTCGCAGATGCCCACCATGCCCAGGCCCATGTTAAAGACCCGGTACATTTCCGCCGGGTCAACCTGCCCTTCCCGTTGAATCAAGTTGAAAATGGCCGGCACGGGCCAGGAACCCGGTTCCAATTGGGCGGCCATTCCGTCGGGCAGGATGCCGGCCAGCTTGCCGGGCAAGCCCCCGCCGGTGATGTGGGCCAACCCCTTGAACAGGGTCAGCACGGGTTCCAGCAGGGGATAATAGCATCGGTGGCGGATAAGCAGTTCTTCGCCGAGTTGCCGCTGCAAGTCCGGGAAGTGGCGGAACAACACGGTAGGGTCGTCATCAATGTTGAACACGCTGCGCACCAGGGAAAAGCCGTTGGTGTGGACGCCGCTGGAAGGTATGCCTACCAGACAATCGCCGACGGCGATGGCGGCGGGATTCAGAACGGCGTCTTTTTCGGCGGCGCCGACGACGAACCCGGCCAGGTCAAAGTCCTCCGGGGAATAAAGACCCGGCATTTGGGCCGTTTCTCCGCCAATCAAGGCGCACCCGACTTCCCGGCAGCCCCAGACAATGCCGCGCATCAGGGTTTCCATGCGCTGCGGGTCCAGGTGGCTGAAAGAAACGTAGTCCAGGAAGAAAAGGGGCTTGGCCCCCTTGGTCAGGATGTCGTTGACGTTGAGGGAAACGAGGTCTTGCCCCACCGACTCGAAATGGCCCAGCAGGGCGGCTATCTTGAGCTTGGTGCCGACGCCGTCGGCGCTGGCCACCAGCACCGGCTCCCGGTAGCCGGCCAGGCGGTAGAGGCCGGCGAATCCGCCGTCGTCGTGCAGCACTTCCGGGCCGTGGGTCAAGGCGGAAAAGGCCCGGATGCGGTCTTTCAGGCCCTGCATTTCATCCAGGGCCACGCCAGCGGAGTAGTAGGTGTTGCCGGACAACATTTCCTCGTTACGGGTTACGAAAATCGCCGCCCCTGCGACAGTACCAGATTAAAGGATGGGTTGGCGGAAGGCAAGCCGGACGGCCCGGTGGGCAACCGCGTATTCAAGTCCAGGATGTTGCCTTTTGGAGGAAGGGGGCAAAGGTCAAGGTTTTCACCCCCACCCTAACCCTCCCCCATCGAGGGGGAGGGGATTGAACCCACGCCCTGAGCGCTATCTCTCTGCTACTCGGTGTTGCCGGGGTTGGTACAACATTGCCGTCCCGGAAATGAGGGGCCAAAGCCGGTTGACCGGCGGCGGCCCGGCTTCTTACAATGGTGGAACATCCAATTCGGGAGGCGTAGATGAACTCCAGCTTCATAAGTAAGGTTGACAAGGCCCGGAGGTACGCCGAGGAGAAAGACCGGGTAAGCATTACCACTTTCAAAGCCACGTTCCAGGGCAATCACGGCACTTACGAAGTGGGGTTTGACGGGGGCGACTGGCAATGCCAGTGCAGTTTCTTCTGGAATCACCGGGCTTGCAGTCACACCATGGCGCTACAAAGGATTCTGGACGAAGTGCTGGCCCGGGGCCGGGAGGCCGTAGAAAGTTAGGTTCCAACTGCCGGCGCCGGGCGTTGACCGGGAAAGGATTGCGGCCGTTGCGAAAGCGACGGCCGTTTTGTTTGGGGGAATGATTGCCTTGCGACCTTCGCTCGTTCCAGCGTTGTAGGGGCGGGTTTCAAACCCGCCCCTACCTGAGCCAGGCCGGCCTGTGGTTGCAAACGTGGTGAATCGCGAAAGCGACGGTGACAACCCGCTAACCGTCGAATTTCTTGAAAACGATGCAAGCGTTCTGGCCGCCGAAGCCGAAGGCGTTGGACAGGGCGACGGATACGTCCAGTTGGCGGGACTGGTTGGGGATGTAGTCCAGGTCGCAGTCCGGGTCGGGGGTTTCGTAGTTGATGGTGGGGTGGATGGTCTTTTCGGTGATGCTCTTGACGCAAGCCACGGCCTCCAAGGCCCCGGAGGCCCCCAAGGCGTGTCCAATCATCGCCTTGGTGGAACTGATGGGGATTTGATAGGCCCGGTCGCCAAACAGTCTTTTAATGGCAGTCGTTTCTACTGCGTCGTTAAGCGGGGTGGAGGTGCCGTGCGCGTTGATGTAATCCACCTGCTCGATTGACGCGCCCGCGTCTTGCAGGGCTAGCTGCATGGCCAGGGCGGCGGCGGCCCCGGTCTCTTCGGGCTGGACCAGGTGGCCGGCGTCGGCGGTGCAGCCGAACCCGGCCAGTTCCGCCAGGATGGGGGCGTCGCGCTTGACGGCGTGTTCCAGGGTTTCCAGCACCAGGATGGCGGCGCCTTCGCCCGGGACGAACCCATCACGGTCAGCGTCGAAGGGCCGGCTGGCTTTTTCCGGTTGGTCGTTGCGGGCGCTCAAGGCGCGCATGACGGCGAACCCGGCCAGCCCCATCTGGCTGATGCCGGCCTCGGCGCCGCCGGCCAGCATCACGTCGGCAACGCCGCGGCGGAGGACGTTCAGGGCTTCGCCGAAAGCCTGGTTGGAGGCGGCGCAGGCGGTGGTGGCGGTGGAGTTGTAGCCGCGGGCGCCGGTGTAATGACTGACGTTGGCAGCCGCCATGTTGGGCAGAATCATGGGGAAGAAGAAGGGAGACATCCGCATACCGCCGCGGGCGGCGAGGATGCGGCAGTTTTCTTCGATGGTGGGAAAGCCGCCGTTGCCGTTGCCAAGGATAACGCCGACGCGGAAAGGGTCTTCCCTGGAAATATCCAGGCCGGCCGCCGTTACCGCGTTTTGAGCGGCGGCAACGGCAAGCTGGGAAAAGCGGGCCATCCGACGGGCCTCCCGGGGGGAAAGGTACTGGGCCGGGTCGAAGTCGCTGACTTCGCCGGAAATGCGGCAAGGGTAATCGGTGGGGTCGCAGAGGGTCATGGGGCCGATGCCGGACTTGCCGGCAACCAGGGCGTCCCAAAAAAGTTCCGGGGTCTGGCCCAAGGGGGTCATGGCGCCAATTCCGGTTATGACAACCCGCTTGTTGTCCATGTTGCCGTTCATGCCCCGTTCTACCCTTCGAGGGCGGGCGGGCCGATGATGACGCCCGGCCCGGCATTGATTACTTGCATTGGCGGTCAGACTCCCCCGGAAGATTTGAGGTCGGGCGGCAACAAGTCGGGGTAAAGCTCCGGTTCGATGCCCAGGGCCGTTTCCCGCGCTTCGGCGGCGACGAAAAGGGAGCCGGTGACCAGTATCAGGTCGGCCGGGCCGGCCATTTGCCGGGCGTGGGCGACGGCTTCTTCCACGGTGGCGGTTTCGGCTACGTTGGTGACGCCGCGCTGCCGGAAGGCGTCGGCCAGCAGGGCCGGGCGCACCGAGCGGGGATGCCGGGAACGGGTAACAAACACCGCATCGGCCTTTTCGGCCAGCCGGCCAACCATTTGGTCAACGCTCTTGTCCCGGGAAAAGCCGGCAATGACCAACAGCCGGGAGTAAGGGAAGTAATCGGGCAAAGAATCCAGCAGGGTAGCTACGGAGTAATCGTTGTGGGCGCCGTCGGCTACCAACCGGGGGGAGTCGGAAAGGGTTTCCAGGCGGCAAGGCCATTGGGTACGGGCGAATCCCTCGGCGATGGCGGCGGGAGTAACGTCGTAACCCTGTTCCCGCAGGACTTCCAGGGCAGCCACAGCGGTGGCGGCGTTTTCCAACTGGTGCGTCCCCAGCAGGGGGATCCGCAGTTCGTAAGTTTCCAGCCGTCCCTTGACGGTCAAGGATTGGCCGGCGGCATCGCGTTCCCCGGCAGTCCAGGTTACGTCTTGGCCTACCAGAATGGGGGCGATTTCCTTTTGGCGGCAAACTTCCCGGATTACCCCTTCCGCCGGCGGACGCTGGGGGCTGACCACGGTGGCGGCGTCGGGCTTGATGATGCCGGCTTTTTCGGCGGCGATTTCTTCCAGGGTGTCGCCCAAAATGGCGGTGTGGTCGAGGCTGACGGAGGTGATTACGGCCACGTTGGGGCGCACTACGTTGGTGGCGTCCAGCCGGCCCCCCAAACCGACCTCGATGGTCTGGAAGTCGGCCTTTTCCCGCTCAAAGCATTGGAAAGCCATGACGGTCATAAACTCGAACAGGGAAACCGGGCCTTCGTCGCAATGCCGCTCCACCCAAAGGCGGTGGGGCCAAAGGTCTGCCACCAAGCGGGCGAACTTGTCTTTCGGCAAGGGTTGGGAGTCCAGCCGCAGCCGCTCGGTGAAGGAATGGAGATGGGGGGATGAGTAGAAACCCGTGCGGCAGCCGGCGGCGCGCAGGGCGGCGTCGCACAGGGCCGCGGTGCTGCCCTTGCCCTTGGTGCCGGCGACGTGAATGGCGGGAACGGCCAGGTGGGGGTTGCCGATGCGTCCCAGCAGAATTTCCATGCGGCGCAGGTCGTAGATGCGCTTCTGGCGGGGCAAGGCCGGCTGCGCCCGCTCGTGGTCAACCAAGCCGAGCAATCGGTTGATGGATTCCTGGTAGTCCAAGACGCCGGCCTGCCTTTCAGCGGCGGGCCGGCGCCATACCGGACAGGGTTTTCATGGCGTCGCCCAACTTTATGTCTTTTAGGTAGTCCAGGTTGCCTTCCAGGGGGCGGGGGTCGAACCCGAAAGACTCTTCCACTTCGCCCAATTCGGCTACGTTGCGGATGGAAAGCATACGCAGCTCTTCGGTGTTCAGGGGAGGCTTGGGCAGCAGTTTTTGCATCAGCAATACGTTGGGCCAGATAGCCCAGGCCGGAACGTGGAACCGGAGCCGCCGCTTGCCCAGGGCGCGGGCCAGCACGGTCACAATCTCATTATAACTGAGTTGGGCCGGCCCCCCGATTTCCACGGTCTTATCTTTCAGGTCGGAACGGCCCAGGGCCAGGACGACGGCTTTGGCTACGTCTTCCACGTGGATAGGCTGGAACCGATTGCGGCCCATGCCGATGACCGGGACCAGGGGGAACACCTTGACCAGGGCGGCCAGGGCGTTGGTAAATTCGTCGCCGGGGCCGAAAATCAGGGATGGCCGGAGGATGGTGTAGGGGAGGCCGCTGTTGACCACCGCCTGCTCGCCGCGCCATTTGCTGTAAAGGTAGGGGAGCTTGGGGTTCTGGGACGCGCCAACAGCGCTGACGTGGATGAAGTCCTTGACGGTTCCGGCCTGCTTGGCGGCGGCTACGACGTTGGCCGTTCCCTGGTGGTTAACCCGGTCGAAGGTGGCCTGGCCTCGTTGCAGGATAATCGCTACCAGGTGAATCACGGCGTCGGCGCCCAGCATGGCGCTGGACAGGGCGTTGCGGTCGTTAACGTCGCCATAATGGACATCCACGGCGTCGCGGGGAAATACCCGTTCCGAGCCGGGGGCGCGTACCAGGCACCGGACGGCGTAGTTGCGTTCCAGCAGTTCGTTGACCACCCGGCGGCCCACGAACCCGGTGGGGCCGGTTACGAGTACGACCATGTTATAGCTTTATGACTCCGATGGGAGTTGGGGGGTCTGTATATTCAAGTTTACCAAAAACGCCCGGCCCGTGGTTGGGGTTGGGCGGAACCGTGGCATATTGGATTGCCGGATGGTAAGGGGTGGATTCCGGCTTTCGCGGGAATGACGGTTAGGGGGGGTTGTTTCAGACAACCGGGTTGGTTGTGAAGGTTGGTAGGGGCGCACGGTCGTGCGCCCCTACGTCGCGGGTGGGGCGTTGGCGAGGTTGGCTTGGGGACGGCGTTTCTGGATTCCGGCTCCTTCGGCTACGCTCAGGACAGGTTTCGCCGGAATGACGGTTGGGGGCGTGGATTGGTTTCGTTAAGGTGAGGTTGGTTTGGGAGAAGGGGTTTGGATTCTTCGCTTTGCTCAGAATTACATACTTACGGGTGGGCGGAAGATTGAAAGGCGCCGGTTTGGACGGGGGGCGGGATTGCTGGTACATTAGCCGGCGGGGTTACATTGAAGGGCCGGCCCATCCGGGCCGGGGTCAGGAGTAAGGGTTTATGGCAGCGCCGGAATTGCATTTCGGCTCCAGCGCGGCCCTGGGAGCGGCGGAAATCGCCGCTGAGGCCCGGTGGCTGGAGGAGTTGGGGTACGAATATATCTCGGTGGGGGAACACTTTATGCGGGGCAGTCCGCCGGGGGCGACTCACGCCGCTTTGCCCCTGCTGGGCGTGGCGGCGGGGGCTACGGAAAAAATACGGCTGCTGTCGTCCATCATCCTGACGCCCTTCTACCATCCGTTGACGCTGGCCAAGTTCACCGCCACGCTGGACATCGCATCGCGGGGGCGGCTGACCCTGGGCGTCGGCGTCGGCGGGGAGTTCCCGGTGGAGTTCGAGGCGGCCGGCCTGAACGTGCGGCAGCGGGGCCGGCGCACCGATGAATGTCTGGAAGCGCTTAACCTGCTGTGGAGCGGGGAGACGGTTTCCTTTCAGGGGCGGCACTTCCAACTGACCGACGCCGGCATCAATCCCAGGCCGGTCCAGGAACCGCACCCGCCGGTGTGGGTGGCCGGCCGGCGGGATGCCGCCATGCACAGGGCGGCGCGTATGGGAGACGGCTGGCTGCCCTACTTTTACAGCCCGGAACGCTACCGGGACAGCGTGGCGAAGATTGGGGAATTTGCGGCGGAGAAAGGCCGAGACCTGGCCGGCTTCCAGTGGGGGGTTTTTCCGTACATTTCCCTTTACCCGACGGTGGAAGAGGCGGCGGAGGTGGCGGCGCAAGCCTTGGGGGGCCGTTACCTTTACGGCGGGGATTTCCTGAACATCGTGCGGAATTACTGCCTGTTGGGTACGGCGCAGGACTGCGCGGCCCGGTTGCAGGAATATATCGAGGCCGGAGCCCGGCATATCGTTTTCAGCATTGCTTGTCCCTTTGAGGACCGGGCGCGGCATATTGAGGCCATCGCCGGGGAGATTATTCCGTTGTTTCGGGGAAGGGGTTAGGACTTAGGCGCAGGATTTCTGGATTCCGGCTTTCGCCGGAATGACGGAGGGTATGCGGGGAAGGCGGTTGGGGCCGGCCTCGTGTGACCTTGTTGGATTGGGCTGGAGGGATGGCAGGACGATTGCAGAGTTTGGATACCAACCCCACGGACAGGAATGTCCATGCCACCATCCAAATGTCCATGCTACCGACAGGACGGCCATGAGTCCCTACTTTGCAATTGGGCCGAATGACCGGGCCGGCGTTGTTTTGTTGCGTGATTCGTTTGGTGTATAATGAGCGGCGCCGAATCAAGCGTCAGCAACTGCCCGGTTTATACGGAGCGTTGCGAGGACAAGGACGATGACCACGTCGAAGACCAAGAGAATAATGATGGTGCAGCCCGCCTCGGCCGGCGGGAATTTTGAATACATCGCCATTCCCAGGCAGGGGATGTTGTTCCTTTCCGGGGCCTTGGCGCAGTGGGAAGGGTCGCACCGCTACGAACGGGAAATCTGGTTTGAAGACCGTTCCGGGTTGATGGACCCGGACAAAGACCTGGAACAGGTGGACATTCTGATGGTGACGGCGCTGATTAACGAAGCGCCCCGGGCCTACCAGATTGCGCGTCTGGCCAAGATGTACCACCCGGAAATCATCACCATCGGCGGCGGCCCGCAGATGAGTCCTCTGCCGGAAGAGGCCATCGCCCTGGGCAACTTCGACGTGATTGTGAACCGGGAGGGCGAGGATATTATCGGGCAGTTGTGCGACGTGCTGCTGGACTACCGCAATTCGCCGCTGTTGGAGTCCTACCTGGAAAAGGTGCCGGGAATCAGCTTTCCCAAGGACGGCGGGGTTGTCCAGACCAAGCGGGTCGGGCTGGTGCCGCCGGACTTTGTGGAGTTGCCGGACTTCTACTCCATCAAAGACCTGAGCTCCCGATTGCCGATGGCCGGCGGGGTGCTGGAAACGGTGCGGGGCTGCACCGAGAAATGCACCTATTGCCAGGTCATCCAGCAATTCCTGGGCTACCGGCTGATTGACCGGGAAACGGAGTTGAAACGGCTGCAACAACTGGAGCAGTTGGCGGCCGACGGTCTGATTCACACCTCGCGCAACGGCAAGTTCAACATCTTCATTTCCGACGACCTGCACCCCCCGCCGCTGCGGGCGGTCAAGTACCGCAACGAGCGGCTGGAACGGTTGAAGAACTGGCAGGGGCATACCGACAATATGTACCTGATTTGCCAGGCGCGGGCGGAAATCGGGGAAGACCCGGAGTTGGCGCAGGCCATGTTCGACGCCAATATCCGGATGCTGTACCTGGGCATTGAGTCCAACAACGCCGAGAACTTGAAGGCGGTGAACAAGCGGCAGGAACCGGGCGACATGGAGCGTCACCTGCGTATCCTGAACGAAATGGACTTTTCGGTGGTGGCTATGACCATCATCGGGCTGCCCTACGATACCGAAGAAACGATAATGAACCTGGCCGACTGGGTGACGGATTACAGCAAGTACCAGACGGCCAACCTGTTGACCCCTCTGCCGGCCACGTCCAATTGGCGGGACTTGCAGCCGCTGAACGAAAAGGGGGAACTGCTCCAGGACGGGGAAATGCGGCCCTACCACCTTTACACCGGGCGGCAGTTCGTCCATTACGATGAACGCTGGAGCATGAGGGAGAGCCAGGAACTGTTTGACCGTTATTCGGCCAAACTGACCTCGATTGACAACCTGTACGGGCGGATTTTCCGCATTCTGCGGTCTTACCGGCTGCGGTTCGCCGCCGGCAGCCGGGAGTTGGGTGACAGCATCAACACGCGCATCGGGGAGGCCAGCGAAACCCTGCGGAGTTGGTCTGACCCGGTATCGTTGACGGGCAAGGAACTGGGGGACAACCTGGGGGTGCGGATTGAAGAGTTGGCCGACACCCTGCGGTCGGTGTCCCAACCCCTGGCCAACACCCGCCGGGAGATTGCCGACAACGTAAGCACCCGGATTAACGACATTACCGAATCGCTGCGGGCCTTGTCCGAGCCGACGGCGGGGAGCCGGACGGAGTTGACGCAGAACGTCACCAAGCGCATCAATGAGTTGACCGAGTTCCTGAACAGCCTGCTGTTCGAGTCGCGCCAACGCACCCCGGCCAAGGAATAGGCGCGGGCCAGGGCGGCGGGGATTGGGTATGAGCCAACCGCACAACGTGGTGATAACCGGCATCGGAGCGGTAAGCCCGCTGGGGCTGGACGCCCCTACCACTTGGGAGCAACTGGCCCAGGGCCGGTCGGGGATTGACTTCATAACCTCTTTCGACACGGAAGGATTTGAGACCCGTTTCGCCGCCGAAGTAGCGGGCTTTGTCCCGGAAAACTACCTGGACCGGAAAGAGGCGCGGCGGATGGACCGTTTCGCCCAATTCGCGGTGGTGGCGGCAAGGGAGGCGTGCCGGCAAGCGGGGATTGACCCGGCGGCCCAAGACCCCTACCGCACCGGGGTTATCGTAGGCAGCGGCATCGGGGGAATCCTGACCCTTTCCCAGCAGTACGACGTTTTAAGCGCCAAGGGGCCGCGGCGGGTAACGCCTTTCCTGATTCCGATGATGCTGGGGGACATGGCCTCGGCCCAGGTGTCTATGGCGACGGGCGCGATGGGGGCCAACTACTGCGTTGTTTCGTCGTGTTCCAGCGGCGCGGACGCCTTGGGCCAGGGTTGGGACTTGATTCGCCGGGGCCAGGTGGACGTGGTGCTGGCCGGGGGCAGCGAAGCCCCCATCACCCCGATAGCCGTGGCCGGGTTCAATTCCTGCAAGGCGTTGTCCCGATTCAACGAAGACCCCCAACGGGCCAGCCGTCCCTTCAATCGTGACCGCGACGGTTTCGTGATGGGGGAAGGCTCGGCTATTCTGGTGCTGGAGAGCGAGGAACACGCCCAGCAGCGGGGAGCGGAACCGTTGGCCGTATTGAAAGGGTACGGGGCGACCTCGGACGCCCACCACCTGACGGAACCCAACCCCACCGGGTTGAGCGCGGCCCAAGCGGTGCGGCTGGCCCTGGACTCGGCGGGAATTGACCCCTCGGAGATTGACTACCTCAACGCCCACGGCACCTCCACGCCGTTGAACGACTGGCAGGAAACCAAGGCCCTGAAACTGGCTCTGGGGGAAGACGCCTACCGGGCGCCTATCAGTTCCAGCAAGTCCATGACCGGGCATTTGCTGGGGGCCGGCGGCGCGCTGGAAGCGGCCATCTGCGTTATGGCGATGGAAAACGGTACGCTGCCACCCACCATCAACCTGGTTGATCAAGACCCGGAATGTGACCTGGACTATATCCCGCTGGAAGCGCGCCAAGGGGAAATCAACGTCTGCGTCAGCGATTCCTTCGGGTTTGGCGGCCACAACTCCGTCCTGGTATTCACCCGGCCCGGCTGGCCGGGTTGATTCGGCGCGCCGGTGGAACCGCCCCCTTCCCTGCAAGAGTCTCTGGAAACGGCGCAACCGACGCCGGCGGAAAGACGCTGGGGCGCACTAGCCCACGCCGGTGGAGTTTTCATCGGGCTGCCCCTGATATTCCTGGGGTTGCGGATGGGAATTCCGTCACCCTTCGTTTATATCCCGGCCACTATCCTGGCCTATCTAATCGCCCGTTCATTCCGGGGTCGCCGGCAGGTTTGGGGTTCCTTCCAGGGAATGCAGGCTACGGTGGCGCACCTGTTCATCAACCTGCTGTTGTTCGTCATCCTGTTTTCGCCGGACGACTCGCGGCTGTTTATGATTTTGCCGCTGCTGGTGATAATCGCCTGGATTTATACCCTGTGGGCCGCTTGGGATACCCTTTTCGGCGAGGATTTTCGCTACATCCTGATAAGCCGGCTGCTCTACCGGGTTTCGGAAACCAACCTGCAACGTCCGCAGCGGCGGCGGCGTTTCTTCCGTCCGTACACCGTTGACGGCAGCAGCCGGGAGGACGATGACCGGAACCGGGATGACCGGCCCCGTGGGTAGGGCCGCGCCGGGTCAACCCCGGAAAGGGTCAGCCTAATGGACGCTGCACCCCACCGATGGGAAATTCCCCCGCCGTTGCCACCGGGGATACTGCCGCCCGACGTGCCGCGTCCCATCGCGCAAGTCCTGGCGAACCGGGGCATTGATACGGTGGACAAGTTGCGTTTGCTGCTGCAACCGTCCCAACAGTTGCCCTACAACCCCCTGCGAATGGCCGGGATGGACGCGGCCCTGGGCCGGATTTACCAAGCCATCCAAAGAGGGGAGACCGTGGGGGTGTTTGGGGATTTCGACGTGGACGGAATCACCGGCGCGGCCATCGTGTGTGAAGGGCTGGCGACCTTTGGCGTTCCCACCGTGCCGTACCTGCCGCACCGCCTGGAAGAAGGGCATGGCCTGTCGGACCAGGCCGTTGAATACTTGGCTAGCCGGGGAGTCAGCCTCATCATCACCGTTGACTGCGGCGTTACGTCGCTGGAGGAAACGGCTAACGCCCGGCGGGACGGGGTGGACGTGATTATCACCGACCACCACGTACCCAACGCGGGGTTGCCGGATGCGGCGGCGATTATCAACCCCAACATCCCCGGCAGCCCTTACCCGTTCAGCCAGCTTTGCGGGGCCGGCATTGCTTTCAAGCTGGTTCAGGGTATCTGCCAATACCACGGGCAGCCCATCGGCTCCGGCATGGCGGAGTTGGCCGCCTTGGGAACCATCGCCGACCTGGTGCCAGTGCAGGACGAAAACCGCTACCTGGTGCAGACCGGGTTGGCGGAGTTGCAAATCACCCAACGGCCCGGCTTGCTGGCCTTGTATCGCTGCGCCGGAATTTCCGCCGAATCGGTGGATGCGGAGACGGTGGCTTTCCAAATTGCGCCCCGGTTGAACGCCGCCGGGCGGATGAGCCACGCCGAGGAAAGTCTGCGGCTGTTGACCACGCATTCAACGGATGAGGCGGAAGAGCTGGCCCGGCGGGTGGAGCAGTTGAACGGGGAACGTCGGGAATTGACCCAACGGGTCTTTGATGCTGTCAGCCGGCGGGTGGCGGAACTGCCGGAATTGCCGCCGATGTTGTGGGCGGAGGACGAAAACATGACGCCGGGCATTGCCGGTCTGGTGGCGGGCCGGCTGGTGGAGAAGTTTCACCGTCCAGCGGCGGCGTTGACGGCCCTGGAGGGATGCCGCTGGGTGGCAAGCTGCCGCAGCGTCCCCGGTTTCAATTTCATTGAGGCGTTGCAGGCTTGCGAGGAACTGTTTGTCCGGTTTGGGGGGCACAGCCAGGCTGCCGGGTTTACGGTCAGCGGGGAACTACTGCCCCAACTGCGGGAACGATTAAGCGGTTTGGCGGTCAAGGCCGCCGGCGTGGTGGAGGCCATGCCGTCCCTGGCCGTTGACGCAGAATTGGAGTTGGCGGAAATCGGGGCGGAACTGCTGGACTGGCTGGGGCGGATGGAACCTTTCGGGGTAGGCAACGCCCGGCCCAATTTCCTGGTCAGGAACGCGCAGGTTATGGAAAGCCGCCCGGTGGGGCAGCGGGGTCAGCATCTTCGCCTAAGACTGCGCCGGCCCGGCGGAGACCAGAAGGCCATCGCCTTCAACCAGGCCGACAAGTGGGAACCCGGCACTACACGGCTGGACCTGGTGGCTACCGTGTCGGTGGATTCCTGGAACGGGATGGAGGAAACCAGCTTGAAGGTGGTGGATTTTCGGCCGGCCGGCCGTGCGGTCTAGCAGCCCGCCGTCCTTGGCCCGATGGGTCAGCCGGGAGTCCGTGGTGGTAGCGTTCAATTTTTGGTGGTCTAGCCAACTGGCCGTGGTCGGTGGATTCCCGCTTTCGCGGGAATGACGGTTAGGGGCGGTTAAGAATCCACCTAAACCGCAACGTCACCTCCGTTCGTGGTGAGCTTGTCGAACCATTAACGGACGGCCCTTGGGCAAGCTCAGGGTGAAAGGGAAAATTAGCCGCCGTTTCCTGGTTTTTCGACTACTGGCCGGCGGATGCGCCGGAACGCCGGCGGGGGGCCGGCACCCACTGGGCTTTGTAAACCAGCAAGGGCACGGTGACGATTACCACCAGCAGGGCGATTATCTGGGCCTCGTTCAACCCCAGGAAATAGGTGTTGTATTCCTGGCGGAGGAAGCTGATGAAAAACCGCCCGGTGGAATACAAGGCCAGGTAGAGGGCGAAGAACATTCCACGGGGCCGCAGGCGATTCCGCAAAGGCCAGATGGCCGCCGCCAACAAAAGGTCAAAGATTAGCTCATAGGCCACCGCCGGGTGGCTGGCGGCCCGGTTGATGCCGGGACTGTCGGGGTGGGTGTAAACCACGCCCCAAGGCAGGTCGGTGAAACTGGCGAAATGCTCGCCGTTAATCACGTCGCCGATGCGTCCGATAGCCATTGCAATCAACAGGGCGGGGGCGGCAATGTCGGCCAGGTGGCCGATGTTCGGCAGCGGGGCCTTGACGGGTTCTCCCATGAACCGGAAAAACTTGTCCCACAAGGCCAGGAAACGGTCGGAGTTGCGGATGATGATGTACGAAGAGCCGCCGGCGAAACCGCCCAGAATGGCCCCGAAAATGGCGATGCCGCCCTGCCAGATATACAGCATACTTATGGGGTCGAATCGGTAAACGTCGTCCCACCAGTCAATGATAAAGACCACGCGGGCGCCGATTATCCCGCCCAGGATGGACCAGACGGCGATGGTCAGCACGGCGTCGCCGTCCAGCCCTTCGGCGGTTCCCCAACGGTAAACCAGGTAAACGGCCACGGCCACGGCCACGAAGGTCAGGAAACCGTGCCAGGAAATGATGAAGGGGCCGAGCTTATAGATGTTGGGGTCCATGCCGATGGATATGGTGGCCAGGACGTTCATTAAGTCGCTCTCAGTTTGGGGACTGCCGGTTGGGTTGGGGATGGATTGAGCGGTTTCATCGCTCATCGTCCCAAGGCGCGGGAATTATAGCACGTACCAGGAGGACAAAGGCCCGTTGACCGGCCAACGCATCAACGGCTTTTTGGCGTTCCTCCTCGCCGGCGGGGATGCAGAAAAAGGCGGGGCCGGCGCCGGAAAGATGGGGCCGGCCGGCAACGATAGGGGAAACCCGCCGGTAGAGGTCGTTCAAGCCGGGGAAAGCCTGGAAAGCCACTTCCTCAAAGACGTTGTGCAGGCCGGACTCGACAAGCTGGCCCTGCATCATGTTTCTCACCATGTCCCGGGTAACGCCGCCGTTGCTGTAATGGGCCGGGGTAATCCGGGAATATAGGCGGCGGGTCTTGTCGGGGATGGTGTCTTCGGGGCAGACCAGCAGCAGGGGCCGGGCGGCCAGACCCGGCAGGGGGCTTACGTCACTGCCCCGGCCTTCGGCGAGAGCAGCGCCGCCCCGCAGGAAAAAGGGAACGTCGGAACCCAGTTGGGCCGCCAGTTCCGTCAGTTCGCCGTAGCCCAGGCCCAATTCCCAAAAACGGTTCAATCCCACCAGCGCGGCGGCGGCGTCACTGCTGCCACCGCCCAAGCCCATGCCGACGGGAATCCGCTTGCGGATAAACACCTGGGCCCGGGGCGCGATGCCGGCCCGTTCCGCCAGCAACGCAGCGGCTTGCCAGACCAGGTTGGCCTCGCCGTCCAGGGAGGGCTGGTCGCAAGTGACCCGCAAGGCGACGGACGGCTCGATGTCCAGCCGGTCGGCCAAATCAATGGTGTGCAGGATGCTCTTGACCTCGTGGTAGCCGTCGGCGCGGCGTCCCAGGACTTCGAGGGTCAGGTTAATCTTGGCGTAGGCGTCAATACGCAAGGGTGGTCACTTCCTGGCCGGCCCGCACAGTTCCCAAGCCCGGTAAACTTGCGCCCACTCTTCCAGGGACAGGGTTTCGGCCCGGCGTTGGCCGGAGACGCCGGCCGTTTTCAGCACGTCCTCCGCCGCGCTGCCGGGGATGGATAGGCCGTGGGCCAGGGAGTTGCGCAACTGTTTCCGTGGAGCGGCGAAACCGGCCCGCACCAGGTCAAAGAACGCTTGCCGGTCGTCCACCTGTACGGCGGGGGCGGGCAGCAAGTCCAGCCGCACCACCGCCGAGGAAACCTTGGGCGGGGGCCGGAAAGCCCTGGGCGGAACGGTACATACCTGCCGGGCGGTGGCGTAGAACTGGACAGCCACCGATAGCAGGCCCATCTTGCCAGGCTGGGCCACGATGTTGGCGGCGACTTCCCGCTGCACCATGACCACCATCAGCGAGGGACGGGCCGGCCCTTCCAGGAAATGCCGCAGGATGGGGTTGGCGGCGTAGTAGGGCAGGTTGGAAACCACCTTGAAGGGGCGTTTGCCGGCGGCCAATTCCGGCAGTTCCACCGTCCGGGCGTCTCCCTGGATGACGGTCAAGTTGGGAGGATTCCCCAAGCGACCGGGAAGGGCCGCGGCCAAGGCGGAGTCAATTTCAACGGCAATGACCTGGCCGGCTTGCCGCGCCAAAGGGCGGGTAAGTACGCCGGAGCCGGGGCCGACTTCCACCACCAGGTCGTCGGAGTCCAGGTCGGCGGCGGCAACGATGCGCCGCAGAATGTTGGAATCGGCCAGGAAATGTTGACCCAGCGACTTCCGGCGTCCTGGCGCGTCTGCTTTGACCTTGGCCACTGCATTTCCGGCGGGAGAGAGTTGGGGGATTGAAGAGACCGCGCACCTGCCTTCGACACCGGCGCCACGAACATACCCAGGGATGCGGCTCAGGCCAGGCGCTCCCACGGCACCCACAGGGTCTCGCTTACCGTTGCTTCCTTCCGGACCTGGCGGGGTTCACGAGTCTGCGCCGCGTGGGACCCAACCATCAATACCGCACGCCCGGGGCATCGGCCCGCTGGCCTTGCCTCGGGGCAGGGATTCCACCCCGCTATAGCGGATTGCGGGTTCAGGGCACCGCTAGCTCCCCGTCTAGCACGGCCTCGGTGTCATGGTAGGCGACGGGGGAATTGGCTGTCAAATAACGGCGGCGTTGCCGGCGTTGTTTGGCCGGCCCGGTTTGGTTTGTTGGCGGGGCCGATGCTAGAATAAGCCCACTATCGGCTAGTAGGCTGTCGCCGCCGCATAGATGATTTACCGCACAAACCCGTCATACCGGCGCAGGCCGGTATCCAGAACGCGCTGACGTGAAGGACGCTGTTCCCAGCCTGGATTTCCGGAATCCGGCTTTCGCCGGAATGACGATACAACCTTTATTGGTCATTGGTTCAATCAAGTCGCGCATTGCCAAGGGGAATCTATGAAAGTCAGGAAAGCGGTTATTCCGGCGGCGGGGTTGGGAACCAGGTTTCTACCCATCACCAAGTCGGTGCCCAAGGAACTGCTGCCCATCATTGACCGGCCCATGCTCCAGTACGTGGTGGAAGAGGCGGCGGAGGCCGGCATCGAAGAAGTTATCGTAGTCACCGCCCCCGGCAAGGAATCCATCGCTTCCTACTTCCAGCCGCGCCCGGAACTGGAGCAACACCTGGCCGAGACGGGAACGGCGGACATGGTGGAAAAAGTGCGTCACGCCTCCAATCTCGCCGACGTATCCTTTGTAATCCAGGAACAGCCGTTGGGACTGGGCCACGCGGTATTGACGGCGCGGGAGGCGGTGGGAGACGAGCCTTTCGCGGTGATGCTGCCCGACGACATTATCGCCCATGCGCCGGGGGCTTTGAGTCAAATGCTGGAAGTTTCGGAACGGTTCGACGCCGGCGTGGTGGCGGTGGAACCGACGCCCTGGGAGTCGGTGCACAACTACGGCGTGGTGGACGCCGCGGATATGGGCGACGGCGTTCATCAAGTCCGCCGGCTGGTGGAAAAGCCGGCGCGGGAAGCGGCGCCGTCCAACCTGACGGTGGTGGGCCGGTACATCCTACCAGGGGAGATTTTCGACTGCCTGGAACGGACGCCGCCGGGGGCCAAGAACGAAATCCAGCTTACCGACGGGATGGCTCTGCTGCTGGAAGACCGGGAATTATACGCTTATGAATTCGCCGGCGTCCGCTACGACGGGGGAACGCCGCTGGGCCTGCTGCGGGCGTCACTGGAATTTACCCTGGGCCGGGAGGATACCAGGGAGGCGGTGAAAGACCTGCTGCGGAGTTTGGAATTGTGACGACGCAGAGAGACGCCCATATTCAAACTATCCGGGCCATCCGGGAGGACTTGCTGGCGGCGCTGGACGGGATGGACTACTGCCTGGATTGGAAGCCGGAGGCCGATTCCTGGTCGGCGCGGGAGGTGGTTTACCACCTGGTAGATACGCCGATGGGTGGACTGCATACCATCATCGGCGGGATTCTTGACGGGTCTATCGTTGAGTTTGACGTGACGCCGGACTATACCAACGTCACCCTGGAAAGGTTGGGTTACGATATTGACCGCGTGCGGGGCGACTTGACGGCGGTGTTGGACGGGTTGGAAAAAGCCGTCGGGGACGTGGACGACGCGGCTCTGGACGGACGGAGGGCGCTGGCCCACCTGACGGCCAGAGGAGAAGACCAGGAACGGACGCCGGAAATGCTGTTGACCGGGTTGTTTGCCCGGCACTGGCGGGAACACCTGGGCCAGTTGCGGGAGTTGCGGGAAATCCTGGGGATGTAAGCGGGGGCGGCTTGTTGCCCCCCGGCCCGGTTGCCGGCTGGTCGTGCCGGCGGAGGCTGGTATCCAGGACTCTCCCTCATTGAGGATACTGTTCCTTGCCTGGACTTTCTGGATTCCGGCTTTCGCCGGAATGACGGCGGGTCCACCACCCTAACCTTCCCCCTTCAAGGGGGATCGGATTGGGCCTAAACCCTCAAATTGAAGTCACTTATCCCAAGGCAATCGCATTATGAATTAACCAGGTAGCCTTGCCCGGCGGGATGTTGTTCTTGCCGTCAGCCATCTTCCGACTCACGGAAAGGTCTTTGGCGGGGGATTTTAGACCCTTCACTTCGTTCAGGGTAACATGATGACGGTCAAGGTGACATGATGAAGTTCAGGGTTAGTCGCTGAAGTTACTATGCGATTGCTCTGTTACCTGTCCTCGCCGATTCCCAGCAGGCTTAGGAATGCCTCCTGGGGGACTTCTACCCGGCCGATGCTTTTCATGCGGCGCTTGCCTTCCTTCTGCTTTTCCAGCAGCTTGCGCTTGCGGGTTATGTCGCCGCCGTAGCACTTGGCCAGCACGTCTTTCCGCAGGGCGCGGACGGTTTCGCGGGCGACGATGCGGCTGCCGATGGCCGCCTGGATAGGCACCTCAAAGAGTTGGCGGGGGATGGTGGAGCGCAATTTCTGCACCACTTCCCGGCCCATCGTCACCGACTGGTCGCGGTGGACAATCATGGACAGGGCCTCAACCGGCAGGTGGTTCACCAGCACGTCCACCTTGACCAGGGGCGCCACCTGGTAGCCCTCAAAGGTGTAATCCAGGGAGGCGTAGCCCTGGGTGCGGGACTTTAACTGGTTGAAGAAATCGGCCAGCATTTCTGCCAGGGGCATGGCGTATTCCATCATTACGCGGGTCTGGCCTTCGGAAGTTGCGTCGCTATCGGCCCCGGTCAAGCCCTGGATATACTCAACCCGCTTGTATTCGGAGCGGCGGGAGTGCATCAGTTCCATGATGGTGCCCACGTAGCGGCTGGGGGCAACGATGGTCAGGTTGAGCATCGGCTCGCGGATTTCCTGGATTTCGTTGGGGGGCGGCAACTTGGAAGGGTTGTCCACCCGGATGGTCTCGCCGTTGGTCAGCAGGACTTGATAGGCGACGCTGGGGGCGGTGACTATCAAGTCCAGGTCGTATTCCCGTTCCAGCCGTTCCTGGATGATTTCCAGGTGCATCAACCCCAGGAAACCGCAGCGAAAGCCGAACCCCAGCGCGCTGCTGCTCTCCGGTTCGGTGGTGAGGGAGGCGTCGTTGAGGCGCAGTTTTTCCAGGGCGGCCCGCAGGTTGGAATAGTCCTCGCCGTCGGCTGGGTAGAGGCCGGCGAATACCATTGACTTCAACTCGACGTAGCCCGGCAAAGGCCGGTCGGCGGAGTTGGCGTAGCTGGTCAGGGTGTCGCCGACGGAACATTCCTGAACGTCCTTGAACCCGGTAGCCACGTAACCTACCTGGCCGCTGTGAAGAACGTCCACCGGGCTGGGGGCCGGCGAGAACACGCCCAACTCGACGATTTCGGAAACGCGGCCCGAGGACATGACCTTGATACGGTCGGCCTTGGACAACCGCCCGTCCTCAACCTTGACGTAGCCGATGATTCCCTTGTAGGAATTGTAAACCGAGTCAAATACCAGGGCGCGCACGGGAGCGTCGCCGCCGCCTCGGGGGGACGGCACCCGGTCAACCACGGCGTCCAGGATTTCGCCGGCCCCTTCGCCGGACTTGGCGGAGACGAACAAGACCTCTTCGGGCCGGAAACCGAAGACCTGGCGGAGTTCGGCGGCCACCCGTTCCGGTTCGGCCTGGGGCAGGTCAATCTTGTTGATTACGGGAATCAACTCCAGGTCATACTCCATCGCCAGCAGGGTGTTGGCGATGGTCTGGGCTTCGATGCCCTGGCTGGCGTCCACCACCAGCAAGGCCCCTTCGCAGGCGGCCAAGGCGCGGGAGACTTCGTAGCTGAAATCCACGTGGCCGGGGGTGTCAATCAAGTTTAGCTGGTACTGCTGGCCGTCCGGGGCGCGGTGGTTCATGGTGACGGCCTTGCCCTTGATGGTGATGCCCCGTTCCCGTTCCAGGTCCATCTGGTCGAGGAATTGGGCTTTCATTTCCTGGGGCCGGACGGTGCCGGTAATTTCCAGGAAACGGTCGGCCAGGGTGGACTTGCCGTGGTCAATATGGGCGATGATGCAGAAGTTGCGGATAAGTTGCTGCTCCATAACCTGTTGATGGTAACATGGCGGCCTTTTGCCTACAAGGACGGCGGGCGACGGGGGGCGGGATAATCGCCGATTCCGTTATGCCGCCGGGTTGTCACCCCCACCCCCACCCTCCCCCTATCCAGGGGGAGGGAGTTATTGATGCGGGTTTTTGGCCGGGCATGGGTGTTTGGACTCGGCTGTGTAGGGGCGCACGGCCGTGCGCCCCTACGTGGTCGGGAGGGACGGTTGGGTTGTCGGGGAAACGCAAAGAGGGGCAGGTTTGAAACCTGCCCCTGCGGATTGGTTCGCTAAGGACGGGAAAGGCGGGGCTTAGTAGGAGCCGTAGCCTTCTACACGGATGCAGCCGGCCCAGTGGCCGGGTTCCACTTCCCGCAGGTCGGGGATTGCCCGGGTGCAGTCGTCAATGGCGATGGGGCAGCGGGGATGGAAAACGCAGCCGGAGGGAGGATTCAACGGGCTGGGAACCTCGCCGGAGAGGATTATCCGCTCGCGCTGGGCGTCAATCACCGGGTCGGGTATCGGCACGGCGGACAGCAACGCCTTGGTGTAGGGATGGTAGGGGTTGCGGTAGATGTCGTTCCGGTCGGCGATTTCCACCAGCCGGCCCAGGTACATGACCGCCACCCGGTCGCTGATGTGACGCACCACGGAAAGGTCGTGGGCGATGAACAGGTAGGTCAGGGCAAACCGTTCCTGCAAATCCTCCAGCAGGTTGATGACCTGGGCCTGAATCGAAACGTCCAGGGCCGATACCGGCTCGTCGCAGACGATGAGCTTGGGGTCAACGGACAGGGCGCGGGCCACGCCGATGCGCTGGCGCTGGCCGCCGCTGAACTCGTGGGGGAAACGGTCAGCCATGTAGGGGTTGAGACCCACGTTTTGCAGCAGTTCCGCCACCCGCTCCCGGTACTCGGTCTTGCTCTTGACCAGGCCGTGAACGACCAGGGGTTCGCCGATGATGTTGCCGGCGGTCATGCGGGGGTTCAGGGAGCTGAAGGGGTCCTGGAAAATGACCTGCATTTGCCGGCGCATGGTTCGCATTTGCCGGGTGGAAAGGCCGGTCAGTTCCTGGCCCTCAAAGGTGATGCTGCCCTCAGTGGGCTTGTAAAGCTGGAGGATGCAGCGCCCGGTGGTGGTCTTGCCGCACCCGGACTCGCCCACCAACCCCAGGGTTTCACCCCGGCGGACAAAAAAGGAGATGTCGTCAACGGCCTTAATCTGGGCTACGGCGCGCTGGAAAATCAGCCCGGCGGTAA
Source organism: Dehalococcoidia bacterium (assembly GCA_963665735.1). Taxonomy (GTDB): domain Bacteria; phylum Chloroflexota; class Dehalococcoidia; order Lucifugimonadales; family UBA3495; genus CATOSK01. The sequence continues at coordinate 354,687 of OY762444.1, forward strand.
CCGGGAAGTACATTTTCAGGTTCTTGACATCCAGCAGGATGTCGTTTTCCTGGCCGGCGCCGGCGGCCTGGGGTTCGGCGGAAGGCATGGTTGTCATTGCTAACTACTCCCGTTGTCTAGTTGTCGGACACGGCGACGCCTTCGTCGGCCAGTTCCTGGGCGTCCCGCAGGAAGTCCAGGGCGTCCGGGCCGAGTTGGTCGGCCTGCCAGCAGGCGGAGGTGTGACCGTCGCCAACCTGCATCAGGGGCGGGGTATCGGTGGCGCACTTGTCAACGGCCCACCGGCAGCGGTCGCGGAAAGCGCAGCCCGGCGGCAGGTTCACCAGGTCGGGGGGCTGGCCCTCGATGGGGTCCAGCTTGGCCCGGCGGGGCAAGTCAAGGCGGGGCACCGACTTGAGCAAGCCGACGGTGTAGGGATGGCGGGGATTGCTGTAAATCTCTCGCGAAGAACCCCGCTCGATAATCTTGCCGGCGTACATGATGTTCATGCGGTCGGCGTAACGGGCCACCACGCCCAGGTTGTGGGTGATGACGATGAGGGCCACGCCGAACTCGGTGGTCAGGCTCTTCATCAACTCCAGGATTTGGGCCTGAATCGTAACGTCGAGGGCGGTGGTAGGCTCGTCGGCGATAATCAGCTTGGGGTTGCAGCTGAGGGCCATGGCAATCATCACCCTTTGGCGCATACCGCCGCTGAACTGGTGGGGATACTGGCGCACCCGCCGCTCCGGGTCGGGAATCCCGACGCGGCTGAGCAGGTTGACGGATTCGCCGCGGGCCTCTTCCCTGGTCATGCCCTTGTGGAGTTGCAGGGTTTCGCTGAGCTGCTTTTCCAGGGTCAGCACCGGGTTGAGGGAGGTCATGGGTTCCTGGAAAACCATTGACATCTTGGCGCCGCGAATCCGGCGCATATCGTCCATGTCAATTTTCAGGATGTCTTCGCCCTCAAACAGGATTTCCCCATCGGTAATCTTGCCGGGGGGGTCGGGAATAAGGCGCATCAACGAAAGGGCGCTGACGCTTTTACCGCAACCGCTTTCACCAACCAGCCCCAGGGTCTCGCCTTCCTCCACCTCATAGGTGATGCCGTCAACGGCTTTGACGACACCCTCAAAGGTGTAGAAGGACGTTTTAAGGTCTTTGACTTCAAGTAGCGTTGCCACTTAACCTCCTTTGATTGTGCGGGCCTGGGGTGGGACGCCGGTTATTGAAACCGGCGGGAAATTGCGGCCCCGGGCGTTGCTTCCTCTCGCTGGTGGGGAAGGGGAGACTCGAACTCCCACGCCTTTCGGCACATGATCCTAAGTCATGCTCGTCTACCTATTCCGACACTTCCCCGATGAACGGGGCATTAAGGATAACTGCCTTTGGTGACCCGCCTCGGGGTCGAACCGAGAACCTACGGATTAAGAGTCCGTTGCTCTGCCAGTTGAGCTAGCGGGCCATTTCGGGGCAGTCTGACTGTGACAATGCAGACTATCAACATGGGCCATAGTTGTCAACAAGAAAGGGCCGGGGAAACCGGGGGAATGGGTGTTGTCGGGGCCGGGCATCGCCAAGGGCCGGGTTGACAGGGTGGTTGGCCGTCTTTAACCTTCGGCGTGACCCTCATGCCGGGGGCCGGTTTTCCGAGCCGATACACCTACCGAATCTATCCCTGCCGGAGAGAGCCGCATGACTTCCGATTTGCCCCAGGTACATATCGTTGCCACCGGCGGCAGCATCGCCGGCATCGGCCCCAACCGACTGGACTACATTCTATACCCGGAGTTGGGCGACCATCTCAAGATTGCCGAGTCCCTGGAACGAATCCCGGAAGTGGCCGGCATCGCCCAGGTGGATGGGGAAGATTTGGTTAGCGTGGGCAGCACCGCCATCGGCCCGGCCGAGTGGGTCAGACTGGCCTCCCGCATCAACCAGGTGTTGGAGGGGCGGGTTGCCGGGGTGGTGGTGACCCACGGCACGGCGACGCTGGAAGAGACGGCGTATTTCCTGCACCTGACGGTCAAGAGTCACAAGCCGGTGGTGGTCACCGGGGCGATGCGGCCCCCGACGGCCCTGGGCACCGACGCCGACCTGAACCTGCTGGACGCCGTGCGGATAGCGGCCTCGCATCATGCCTCCGGCAAAGGCGTGTTGACCGTCCTGAACAACGAAATCCAATGCGCCCGGGACGTAACCAAGACCAACACCTTCCGGGTAGAGACCTTCAAGCCTAACGAACTGGGGTTCCTGGGTTACGCCGATTCGGACGGGCAGGTGGTTTTTTACCGGGCGCCGCTGCGGAAACACACTACCGCCACACCTTTCCAGGTTGACGGGGATACCCGGCTGCCGCGGGTGGACATCGTTTATTCGTATGCCGGGGCCGACGGGCTGTTGATTGACGCCGTTTGCCGGCACGGTTCGGCCGGCTTGGTGGTGGCGGGTTTCGGCGGCGGCACTTTTCCGCCGCAGGTGATAGACGCCGCGGCCCGGGCCGTGGAACAGGGCGTCGTGGTGGTGCTGGCCTCCCGGTCGTATGCCGGGCGGGTGGTGATGACCCCCAAGAAAGAAGAGCAGGGCTTTATCGTGTCCGACAACCTGCTGCCCCAAAAGGCGCGGGTGCTGCTGATGCTGGCTTTGGCCGTTACCAAAGACCGGCGGGAAATCCAGCGGATGTTCGCCGAGTATTAGAGGGGGCCGTCAAATGAAGCCGGTATTCTTGCAAGCGATGGATGCCACCCCCACCCTAACCCTCCCCCTCGTAGGGGGAGGGGATTTATCACACACCCTCCAAGGGCGGCGGTTGTGGATTCCCGCTTTCGCGGGAATGACGGTAGAAGACGGGAATGACGGTGGCAGCCGAGGATGACGGTAGAAGGCTGGAATGACGGTGGCAGGCGGGAATGACGGCAGGGGGCGGGAATGGCGGTTTGGGGCCGAGAATCAGGGCCTTTTCCGGTGGGGAAAGCCGTTCTTTTTTCCGTATTGCGTTGGGGGTATAATGGCCCGAAAACGGGGTTTCGCCGGCCTTAGCGGATAACGCCGGGCCGGCCGGAAATGAGGTCAAGAATGGCGTACTCTCCCACAGCGGCAGCCGTCGGCGACCCGGCTCAAACGCCCCGCACCAAGGACAAGGCGATGGCCACCGGGGTCATCGGCGCTCATGGCCTGGAGCATATGTACGGCCACGGGTTCATGGCGCTGATTCCGGCGATTTATGACGCCCTGGGACTGGTGCCGATTCAAGCCAGCCTGATTCCGGCGGTGCGGCAGCTTTCCAGCGGCCTGACCAGCGTTTTCGGTGGTTTCCTGGTGGATATGTTCCAGGAACGGCGGGGGCCGATTCTGGCTTTCAGCATGGCCCTAATCGGGTTGGGTTATTTCCTGGTGGCGGCCTTGCCGGTTTACGGGTTGATACTGGCGGCGCTGGTGGTGGCCTCGGCAGGCAGCGCCCTGTGGCATCCGCCGGCCCTGGGTCTGCTGGCCCAGCGGTTTCCCCAGCGGCGGGGGTTCTTCATGTCGCTGCACCGTTCCGCCGGCAACGTCGGGGATACCATCGGCCCGGTAGTGGTTGGCGTCCTATTGGGCGTGGTGGGCTGGCGCTGGATTGCCGGGGGCGGCACTCCCATCCTGATATTCCTGGCCTTTATGATCCTGGTGTTCATGTGGAACGTGGGCGGGCAAAGGCAGCCCGTCCCGGCCGGCGGCCACGCGGCGGGCCACCGGCACAGCCGTTTGCAAGTCCAATGGGAAAGCCTTAAAGACGCCATGCGGGGCGGCGGTTTTGCCGCCATTCTGCCCATTTTCGTCGTTTCCGCCGTCCGGGGGATGGGAGACCGCACCGTGTTATGGGTGCTGCCCCTTTACATCACGCAGGAAGTCAGCGAAGGCGGCCTGGAACTGGGCTACATCGTCATGGGCGTGCAGGTGGCACTGCTGACCGCGCCGGGCATCGTGGCTGGCCCGGTTTTCGGATATTTGTCGGACATCATCGGCAGAAAGCCGGTCATCGTCTTTATCATGGCGGTGGCGGTGATTCTGCCCTTCGTCATCGTCTGGGGCGGCTCCAACCAGGTGATTCCGGTTTGGGGCGGGGTCAGCCTGGTAATGACGTTGGGAGTCGTTCTTTTCGGGCTTTTCCATTACTCGGTAAACTCGCTGACCCAGGCGGCGGCCATTGACGTGGTGGAAGGGCGGCGGCTGGAAGGGACGTTTATCGGGCTGATGTGGGGCAGCAACGCGGCTTTCGGAGCGGCCTCGGCGTTGCTGGCCGGAGTCATTATCCAGTTTTACGGCTGGGAAATGGCCTTCTTCTTCGCTGCTGCCCTGTTCTTCGCCGGGTTCCTGGTATCCCTGTTCATGCCCGGTTCCTGGAAACCGCAGGCCCGCACGGCCTAGAAGGGTTGCCTTTTGGCTACTTCTGAACCGGGCGCGGTGGTCGTATATACCGACGGGGCCTGTATCGGCAACCCTGGCCCCGGCGGTTACGGGGCGGTGCTGTTGTGGGGGGAGCATCGGCGGGAGATTTCCGGTGGGTTCCGGCTGACCACCAACAACCGCATGGAACTCTTGGCGGTCATCGTCGCCCTGGAAGCGTTGAAAACCCCCTGCCGCGTCACGCTTTACAGCGATTCCCAGTACGTGGTTAACGCCGTCAACCAGGGTTGGGCCGCGCGCTGGAAGGCCAACGGCTGGCGGCGCAACCGGCGGGAGTTGGCGGTCAACCCGGACTTGTGGGAACGGCTGCTGGCTCTGTGCGAGACGCACCGGGTAGAGTTCCACTGGCTGCGGGGCCACTCGGGCCACCGGGAAAACGAACGCTGTGACCACCTGGCAAACACCGCCGCTCGCCAGCCTGATTTGCCGGTGGATGCAGGGTATCTTGGGGGGTTTTCACCCCCATCCTAACCTTCCCCCATCAAGGGGGAAGGGATTTTTTGGCCCGGAGGTTTCTTCAATCCGGGTATTGGGCAAGAAGTCAGACCAATTTGGCTGAAAACCTGTTGACAGCCGAATAATGCGGGTGTTACGCTGATAGTGAAGTAAGCGAGGAGGAAACTCCCGACTTGCTCCGAAACCCACACAAAGGGGGTGGAATATGGTTAAGGTTTTCGTACTGAACCATAATTGGAAGTTTCCTTGTAGCTGCCCGGCTGGTGGGCGTCAGGAGTAAGGAAACTTACCACAAACCGGCGTTCCACCAGCCGAGGCAAACGGCCACCCGCCAGGCTCCCCAACGGCCGGGACGCCTTGAACGAAGGAGAGTCCAGCCGAACGCAAAGGCGAAGTCAGCGGGGAAACCGAAGAAAGAAGAGCGGCCCGGGCCTTATGACCCGGGCCGTTGATTTTTGCCTGGCAAGGGTAACTTATCTCGACCGGGATGCCTCTGCGGGCAGGGCCGTCATACGGGCGCAGGCCGGTGTCCAGTATTCGTTGCCCTTGATGACAATGTTGTTTGCCTGGCGATTCTGGATTCCGGCTTTTGCCGGAATGACGGTCTGGTTGGGTTCGTATTCGTTGTGCAACTGCGCCAGGCAACTAACTCCCCAACGCGGCCTGGTAATCCTCCGGGGTGTTCAAGTCCAGCAGGATTTCCGGGGCGTCCAGTTCCAGCCGACGGGTGCGGTCAACGTGGCGTTGGGTGACAGCCTTCATTCCCAGGGTGTCCTCGCTGACGGCCAGCATTTCCTCCAGCAGGGAAATGTCCAGCGCGATGGGATGACCGCCCTTGCCGCCGTGGGTGGGTATGGTAATCAAGTCCGCGCCGTTGTGGTGGGCGTCTATCACCGCCCGGACGGTTTCGACGCTGCGGGGTTGGTCCACATTGAGGAACAGGACGGAGCGGCAGTCCCCCGGTTCCAGCGCCCGCAGCCCGGCCTTAATCGAGGTGGTTTTGCCTTCCAGGTGGTCGGGGTTGAAGGCGACGGTTACGGCGGGTTTGTCCGCCACCAACGGGCGCAGTCTATCCGCCTGGTGTCCCACCACCACTACCAACCGTTCCGCGCCGCCGGACAGCAGGGCCGAAACCTGGTGTTCCAGCAAAGTACGCCCCTGCCAGGGCAACAGGGCTTTCAGTTGGCCCATGCGGGTGGACTGGCCGGCGGCCAGCAATATGGCCGCGACGCCGGACATGGAGAGACGGCCCCTAGACGTTGACCGTGCGGGCTACTTTTTCGGCGGCCCGGTCGAGGAACCACTGGTCCATCTGCATGACGCCGCCGGAACCGCCCCGCCGGGTCATAATGATTTCGGACATGACGCTGACGGCGATTTCTTCCGGGGTCAGGGCGCCGATGTCCAGCCCGATGGGGGAGCGCACTTCCTTCAACCGTTCCAGAGTAATCCCCTGCTGGAGCAGGCGTTGGTAAATCATCAGCGTCTTGCGGCGGCTGCCCATCAAGCCGATGTAACGGGCGCGGGTCTTGAGGGCCGACTCCAGGGCCATGTCGTCGTAGCGGTGGCCGCGGGTGGCAACCACCACGAAGGTGTTGACGTTCAGGGAAAGGTGGTCGGACCAGCTTTCGTAGTCGGTGACCAGGGTTTCATCGGCGTAAGGAAACCGCTCCGGGTTGGCAAACTCGGGCCGGTCGTCCACCACCACCACCCGGTAGCCCAGGGTTTGGGCCAAGTCGGCGGTGGCTTTGCCGACGTGACCGCCGCCAACCTGCACCAGGGTCGGCGGGGTGGTGAATCCTTCAACGAAAACCTCTACCCCCTCGTCGGTGGTGAAACTTTCGATGGCGCCAACGTCGGCGACTTTCCGGCAAACGTCGGCGGCCCGTTGGTCTAACTCCGGGCTGCCCAGCGTACCGGAAATGGCGCCGTCCATCCGCAGCAGCAGCTTGGCCCCCAAGCCGGGCTGGCCGGCGGCGACGTTGACGACGGTAGCCAGGGCCAGGGGTTCGCCGCCGTCGTAGGCATCCAGCAGTTGATGGCCCAACTCGGTGAAATCGTCGGGTTCCCAGAAGGGTTCCAGGAAGAAATACATGGTGCCGCCGCAGACCAGGCCGTCGCGGGCGGCGATGTCTTCGTTCAGGTAGTAGTTCTTGAATTCGGGGCCGCCGTGGTTGCGCATGATTTCCTTGGCGGCAAACCAGATGTCGCCTTCGACGCAGCCGCCGCCCAGGGTGCCGACGCCGCTGCCATCTTCCCGAACCAGTAGCATCGCGCCGGATTTCTGCGGGGTGGAGCCTTTGGTGCGGACAACCGTAGCCAACACGCAGGGTTGGCCCTGTTCCAGAAGGTTGACTGCCTCTTGTATGACTTCTTTCATTCCTTACAGCCTCGCCAAGTCGGAGGTAGGGGAATAACCGGGCCGGATAAGGGAATGGCCGACCGGGGTGACAACATTATACCCGATAGACGGTTCCCCGTCGCAACAGGGTAAGTCCAACACCGAAAAACCTCCATAGGTATGGCCGCTGCAACTGTTAAGTCAAGCGTGAATCGGCTATAATGCAGGCACGAATGACGGTTATTGCGATTACCTCGGAGGACTTGGACAACGCGCGGCTTTACGCCCAGGTGATGCAGGACTTGGGGGCGGTGGTGAGGGTGATTACGCCGACGGCGGAGGGGTCTGCCGGGGAGTTGATGCGGGGCGTGGGCGGATTGCTGCTGTCGGGCGGCCCCGACATTGACCCGGCCATCTATGGCGCAACGCCCGATCCCGACGCCCGCCTGGAAATCTGCCGCCCCCTGGACGACCTGGAGTTGAAACTGCTGGAATTCGCCCTGGCCGCCGATATGCCGGTGCTGGCTATCTGCCGGGGGATGCAGTTGTTGAACGTCGCCTTCGGGGGTCAACTAGCCCAGGACTTGCCGGGACACCGGGGAGACGGCGAGGAAGACGCCATACGGCACCCCATCTACCTTGCGCCGGGGGCCAAGGCGGCGGCGATTATCGGCTCCGCCGGGTTTTTCCGGGTCAACAGCATCCACCACCAGGGGTTGAAAGAGGCCCAGCGCGCCCCGTCCCTGATGAGCACCGCCTACGCCGTGGACGACGGCCTGATTGAAGGGTTGGAAAGCCCCGGCCACAGTTGGGTTATCGGGCTGCAATGCCACCCGGAAAGGCAGAAGGAAGTCCCCAGAAGTTTCGCCAACCTGTTCGCCGCCTTCCTGGAACGGGCGGAAACGCATTTGGAAAAAGCGATTGACTAGTCTCATCAACCGGGAGGCCGTCACAACCCCAAGGAGTATCAACACATGGTAACAGCCACCGCAGCCACGCCGCCGGAAGACCGCATTAACCCCGTCCGCATCGAAGAGGAGATGCGCACGTCTTACCTGACCTACGCCATGAGCGTCATCGTGGCCCGGGCCTTGCCCGACGTGCGCGACGGCCTCAAGCCGGTGCAGCGGCGCATTCTCTACGCCATGCACGAAATGGGCATCCGGCCCGGCTCCCAGTACCGCAAGAGCGCCCGCATCGCCGGGGAAGTGCTGGGGAAATTCCATCCCCACGGCGAGGGGTCGGTCTATGACACCCTGGTCCGCATGGCCCAGCCCTTTTCGATGCGCTACCCCCTCATTGACGGCCAGGGGAATTTCGGCAGCGTGGACGGCGACCCGCCGGCAGCCATGCGCTACACCGAGGCCCGGCTGGCCAGCATCGCCGAGGAACTGCTGGCGGACATTGACCAGAACACCGTGGACTTTCTGCCCAACTTCGACGATTCCATCGAAGAGCCGTCGGTGCTGCCCAGCCGTATGCCCAATATGCTGGTTAACGGCGCCACCGGCATCGCCGTGGGCATGGCGACCAACATCCCGCCCCACAACCTGAGCGAAATCTGCGACGCCGTTTGCTACCAGGTTGACCACCCCAATTGCACCGGCGAAGACCTGATGAAGCTGGTTCCCGGCCCGGACTTTCCCACCGCCGGGATTATCCGGGGTACTTCGGGAATTGTTGACACCTACAACACTGGTCGAGGCCGCATCGTCATGGAGGCGGCCACCGAGATTGAGGAATACCGGGGCGGGCGGCAGCGCATCATCGTGACCGAATTGCCCTATCAGGTCAACAAGGCCAACCTGGTGGAGAAAATCGCCCAACTGACCCGGGACAAGCGCGTTGAGGGCATTTCCGACATTCGCGACGAATCCGACCGCCACGGCATGAGGGTGGTAATCGAGCTTCGCCGGGACGCCCAGCCCAACATCGTCCTCAACAACCTTTACAAGCACACCCAGCTAAGGACGGCTTTCAACTCCATTATCCTGGCCCTGGTGGACGGCCAGCCTCAAGTCCTGTCGCTGAAACGGGCGTTGGCCCGTTTTATTGAACATCGTCAAGAGGTAATCCGGCGGCGTTCCGAATTCCAGTTGGAGCGGGCGATGGCCCGGGACCACATCGTCCAGGGTTTGCTGCTGGCCCTGGACCGGATGGACGAAATCATCGAAACCATCCGGTCATCGGGAGACGTGGAAGAGGCCCGCAACAACCTCATGGCCTCTTTCGACCTGTCCCAAGCTCAGTCTCAGGCCATCCTGGATATGCAGCTGCGCCGGCTGGCGGCCCTGGAGCGGCAACGGCTGGAAGAGGAACACGAAGACCTGCTCTCGAAAATCGAGTCTCTCCAGCAACTGTTGAACAACCCCGGCAAGATTCTGGCGGCCATCAAGACCGAAACCCGCAAGTTGAAGAAGGACTTTGGCAACGCCCGGCGCACCGTCATTCACCCGGAAGAGGTGGAAGAGCAGTCCGCCGAGCAGTTCATCCCTCACCAGGACGTGATGATTACCCTGAGCCAGCGGGGGTACATCAAGCGGGTGCCTTGCGATACCTACCGCACCCAGAATCGGGGCGGCAAGGGCGTGCGGGGCATGACTACCAGGGAGGACGACGCCCTGATGGACCTGGTGGTGGTGGATACCCATGATACCCTGCTGTTTTTCACCAATCGGGGGCGGGTGTACCCATTGCGGGCCTTCCAAATCCAGGGGGATACCTCCCGCACCAGCCGCGGCACCCTGCTGGTGAACCTGATACCCATTGCCCGCAATGAGCAAGTCCAGGCCATGCTGCCGGTCAAGAACGCCCGGGACAGCGCCATGCTGGTGCTGGCTACCCGCTTGGGCGAAGTCAAGCTCTTGAAGGAAGGGGAGTTGACCAATATCCGCCCCTCCGGGCTGATTGTCATGGACCTGGAGGACGGCGACGAACTGGTAAGCGTGGCCCAAATCGGCGACTCCGACGAAATTGTAGTGGTTACCGAACAGGGGCAAGCCCTGATTTTCCAGGTCAGGAACAACGAGGACGAAAGGAAGGACTTGACGCCCCGCTCCCGGGCGGCCGGCGGCGTCAAGGGAATGACGCTGCTGGACGAGGACAAGGTTGTCGCCATGGCTCCGGTTACGCCCGAGGGTCACCTGTTGGTGGTGAGCCAAGGCGGTTATGGAAAGTCCACGCCCTTGAAGAACTACCCCCGTCATGGCCGCCGGGGCCAGGGGGTGCGAACCTTCCGGGTCAACGACAAGACCGGCCCGGTGGCGGCGGCGCGGGTGGTCAGCGAGGACGAAGGGCAGGAAGTGTTTATCATTTCCGCCAAGGCCCAGGTAGTCCGCATTAACCTGGAGGACGTGAAAGTAACCAACAGCCGCTATACCCAAGGGGTAATCGTCTGGCGCGACCGGGAGGAAGATGACTACGTGGCGTCGGTGGCTTGTTTCCAGGAAAACGACCACAGCGCCAGCGCCGCTGCCGCCGACAGTCCCAATAGTGGTTCCGCCAACGGCTCCGGCCCGTCGCGCAACGGCCACAGCGCGGACGACCCGCCGGCGGAGTAGCGGCGGGGCTGCCGCGTTTCGTGGTCATTGGGCCGTGGAGTCGGCGCAGTCGCATTGGGGTTCTTCCGTCGGATAAACACCAATCAACCGGGCGTGGTAGGGGCAGGTTTCAAACCTGCCCCTGCTATCTTGGCATTGGAAAGCGTCAAGCAAACATAGGACGCTTTTGGGAAACGGCGCCAGTGGAAAAGGAAATGCAATTGCCTTGACAGCCGCAGGACGATTGCAAAGTAGGGGCGCACGGCCGTGCGCCCCTACCCGGTAACGGCATAGACGGTCAGCTTTGGCCCTGGGAAACATGGGGCGGCCTTTGCGGGTCGTGGGGTATCCCGACCTTGCAATCGCCCTGGTGTCGGCAGTGTAAAATCTTGTAGGGCAATTGAACGGCAGTGTATAATTTTAGTCAAATCGGCTACGAAATCCGTCTGGGAAATATACCTTTTGCGGTGCGGGCGGGAGTTGCACAGTGAAGCTGGTGTTCATCCACGGGGCCGGAAGTTCCAGTCTGTCTTTCTACTACCAACTGCGTCATTTTCGTAATTCCAAGGCTCTTGACCTGCCCGGACACCCCGCCGGCCGCCCCTGCGCCAGCATTGACGGCTACCTGGAATGGGCCAGGGGTTTCATCGCCGCCCGCCGTTACAAGAACGTGGTCTTGTGCGGACATTCTATGGGCGGGGCCATCGCCATGCGCTACGCCCTGCAGTACCCGGAGGAATTGAAGGGCCTTATCCTGGTTGGAACCGGCGCCCGGCTGCGGGTGCATCCCGCCTACCTGGAACAGTGCCGGGAGTCGGCCGCGGACAGCCCGGCATGGCTGCAACGGCAGCAGTCCTGCTTCAAGGGTGTCGCCCCGGACATCCAGCAGGTGTTAATGATGCGGGCGCAGGAAATCGGCCCGACGGTGGAGTTGAACGACCTGCTGTGCTGCGACTGCTTCGACGTGATGGAAGACGTGGGGAACATCAAGCTGCCCACGGAGATAATTTGCGGCGGGGACGACGGCATGACGCCGGTGAAGTACGCCGACTATCTGGCCGACAAGATAGAAGGTTCGCACCGGGAAATAATTCCCGGGGCCGAACACTTTGTCCAGTTGCAGAAGTACCAGCAGGTCAACGCGGCGATTGAGGGGTTTCTGGGACGGTTGCGGTAGCCGAGCCGGGGGTTACTCGCTGGCCGGGTGATACCACCGGCTTTCGTAGAACATCAGGGGAGAGCCGGGGGGTTCCTCCTGCATTTCCTTGACTTCCCCGAAGTAAACCGTGTGGTCGCCGTAAACGTGGGCGCCAACCACCTGGCAGCCGAAAAAGACCATTGAATCGTTCAGCGCCGGGATGCCGTCTTCGGTGATGGTGTATTCGTAATCCACCGCGCCGGTGCGGTCTTCGGGACGCTTGGCGAAGTAGGCCCCCAGGTCTTCCTGCTCTTCCCGGAGGATGTTGACGCCAAAGCCGCCCCGGGACTGGACATAGCCGTGGGTGTGGGTGCCGTGGGCCACGCAGACCAGCACCGTGGGCGGGTCAAGGCACACCGAGGTAAAAGAGTTGGCGGTCATGGAGTGGGGGTTGCCTTCGTCGTCCAAGCTGGTAACGACGGTTACCCCGGTGGCGAATCGGGACATTGCTTTTCGGAAGTCGTTTCTGTCAACCAAGGTTCTACCTTCCCGGCCAGTTTGCGGCAATTATACCCATTAGGGCCGTTTACGGCTACCGCACTTGGCGGGGGCGTCGGTCTTTCGATTTTCGTCCATTGCCCTTTCATGTCATTCTGAGCAAAGCGAAGAATCCAAAATCCTTCCCTTAGTCGACGTCGCCTTACCCGGAGGATTTTAGACCCTTCACTTCGTTCAGGGTGACATGATGAAGTTCAGGGTTACGTGCCGAAGTCATAAGGAGATTGCCCCAGGTGGGCCGGCCTTACTCCGCAGGGAAGGGCTGGAACGACTCGGCCAACCCCGCCGGGCCGTTGGCGCGGTAGGAATCGGGGTCGAGTTTGGCGACTACGCCGGGGGGAATCAACCCGGTGAACCTTTCGGGGTGGGTCAGTTGCGCCAGAATTTCCAGCCCTTGAATCAACCGGGGGCCGGGCCGGCTGAAAAATACATGGTCTATCAGGTAAACCTGGCCGGCCCGCACCGCCGGAATTTCGTCCCAACCGTCCTGTTGGCCTAACCAGGACACTTCGCGCAGGTGCCGGTCAATGCCGGAGGAGCATAGGTCAACGAACAGTATTTCAGGGGCGCAGTCCAGCAGTTCCCGCCATTCCGGGCGCGACGCCGGACAGCCGGGTTGGTAGATTTCCATGCGTCCGCCGGCCATTTGCAGCAGTTCCGGTATCCAGTGGCCGCCGATTACCAACGGGTTGATTCCTTCCAGAGAGTAAACCCGGGGCCGGCGTTCCACCGATTTCAGCTTGGCAGTCACGGCGTCCACCTGGCCCTGCAATTTCGCCACCAACCGTTGCGCCGCGTCGTCCGCCCCGCAAGCCCGGCCTACGTCCAGGATGCTTTGCAGGACTTCGGCCACGGTGCGGGGATTCAACACCAGCACTTCGGGTTGGAGCCGGGCGGCAGTCACGGCCCGGTTGACGGTGGGGGCGTCAACTTCGCAGAAATAACAAAGGTCTTGGGTCAAAACCACGTCGGGGGACTGCGCCGCCAGCCATTCCTGGTCCAGGTCGTAGGGGCTTTCGCCGGCGGAAAGGATGCGGCGCATTTCCAGCTCCACCTCTTCGCTGGACATGATGGAAACGTCAATCCGGCTGCGGCAGACCACCGGCTTGGCGCTGACTTCCGGCGGGTAGTCGCAAAGGTCGGTGACGCCCATGACTTGCTCTCCCAATCCCAGGGCGAACAGTATTTCGGTGCCGCTGGGCAGCAGCGAGCAAATCTTCATCTTCACCCTCTTTGGAACAGTCCCTGGCAGTCTATTGCCGTGACATTGACGACCAATCCAATAAACCCGTCATACCGGCGCAGGCCGGTATCCAGGAATCCTTGCCGTTACGGACGCTGTTCCTTTCCGGGACTTTCTGGATTCCGGCTTTCGCCGGAATGACGATGGGGCGGGAATGGCGACAAATGAATTGACTGCGGCCTCTAACCTATCCGTCCCAGGAAATCGACGCCGGCCCGCGCTACCCAACCGTTCCAGGAAGTCATCAGGAACTTGACCCCTTTTTCGGCGTAGGCGGCCACGTTGTCGTCGCTGACCAGCGTTCCCGCCGTCCGGCCCGAGGAAACAATCTGGTCAATGGCCCGGTCTATGGCGGCCTGTACCTCCGGGTGTCCCGGATTGCCGATGTGTCCCATCGTTTGCGACAAGTCGGAAGGGGCAACGAAAAATACGTCTATGTAATCCACCCGGAGGATTTCCTCCAGGTTTTGCAGGGCCTCGACTTCCTCCAGCAGCACCACCACCAGCGTCTGGTCGTTGGCCCGGTGGAAGTAGTCGGGAACGCCGAAGGACTGCCGCCCGCCGAACATCCCCCGGTATCCCAGGGGCGCGAACTTGGCCGACATCATGGCCCGTTCCGCGTCGGCCCGGCTGTTGACGTGGGGGACGACGATTCCCATTGAACCCCGGTCCAGGGTGCGGGTTATCAGGCCGGCGTCGTTGGAATTGACGCGGGTGACGGAGGCCATGCCCCACAGGTCGCAGGCGCGGGTCATGTCGCTAATCTGCTCCCAACTGACCGGCCCGTGTTCGCACTCAATCCAAGCGGCGTCGAACCCCACCGGGCCGAGGAAGTCAATGATTTCGCTGCTCATCAGCCCGGAAATTACGGAGACGGTTTCGCCCCGCTGCAACTTTTCCTTGGCCGGGTTTTTCCTGATTTCGGACATTGACTTTTCCTCCAATGTTGTTCGTTGCCGTCGGGTTGGGGTTTGACCGCCGGGCAGTCTGTCACTGTCACATTGATGCCCAACCCAGCGAACCCGTCATACCGGCGTAGGCCGGTATCCAGGATTCTTTGCCTTAGAGTACGGTTCCTTTACGTGGCATTTCTGGATTACGTGGCATTTCTGGATTCCGGCTTTCGCTGGTATGACGTTCTTTTACCGGAAAAACGATATATCTTTTACCCCGCCCCGGACTTGGTTTCGTATCCCCGGGGCGTGACCATGTGGCCCTGGTGGACGCGGGTGGTGGTGTTGCCGATAACCACGGTGGTGAACATATCCACCTGGGCGGACAAGTTCTCCAGTTGCTCCAGGTCCGTTAGCATTACCCGCTGGCCGGGCCGGTAGGCGTCCTTGACCAACCCTACCGGGGTTGACGGGTTGCGATGTTCCAGCAGTATGCGGCGGGCTTCCGGCAACTGCCAGTCGCGGCGCATACTGCGGGGATTGTAAAGGACAACTACGAAGTCTCCCGCTGCCGCCGCTTCCAGCCGCCGGCGAATGGCCTCCCAAGGGGTCAACAGGTTGCTCAGGCTGATGGCGCAAAAGTCCTGCATCAACGGGGAGCCGAGCAGCGCTGCCGCCGACTGCAACGCCGATATGCCTGGCACGACTTCCAAGGGCGGCTGCTCGCCGTTCCAATCGCGGTCAGTCAAGACTTGGTAAACCGGGCCGGCCATGCCGTAGATTCCGGCGTCCCCGGAGGAAATCACGGCTACCGTCCGCCCCTGCTCGGCCAGTTCCACGGCGCGGGCGGCCCGCTCCAACTCCTGCCCCAGTTCCATTGAGACGACTTCCTTGCCGGCGGTCACGGCGGCAATCTGCCCCACGTAACCGCGGTAGCCAACCACCACGTCGGAACTTTGCAGGGCGGCCAAAGCGCCGGGAGTCTGCAATTGGGCGTCTCCCGGGCCCAAGCCCACCAGGAACAATTTACCCGTCACGATTTTTCACTGCCTGTTAACTTCAAGGTTTCAGGATAACATCGGGAAAATGCAGCGGATAGCCAAACCCTACTCGGCGAATACTTTGCGGGCCACGGCGACGGTGGCCCGGTCTGATTTGCGCTTGGGAACCAGCAACGCATCATTGCCGGAGGACAGCAGGGCCGCCGGTTCGGAAACGCCCCAGACGCCGATGAGGGAACGCGCTCTGGGCGACGGGGTCGGTCTCAACGCAGTTGGGTGGGCCAAAACGCCTACCGCCGCCGGTTCCAGGGGAGAGGGCGGAAACAGGGCGTTTAGTTCGTCTCCGCCGTAGCAGACCATCGGCGCATCATACTTTTCCGCCAGCGCGATGATTCCGGCCTCATCCCTTTTCAGGTCGGCTGTGGCGATGCAGGCGACGCTGTCCAGGGACAGGTTATGTTCGGCAAAAGTCTCCCGCAGCAGGGCGTCCAGTTCGTCTAAGGGTACACCGCGGCGGCAACCCATGCCCACTACCAGGCTGCGGGGCCGGTACAAGACCAACGGTTGACCCGCAGCGACTTGGGACAGAGGCGCGCCTCCCGCCAAGCGGGGTTGGGCTTCGTCGGTGATGACCAGCCGGGCGGCGCATGGGGCCTGGGCCAATTCGTCCAGCGTGTCGAAAACCCGGAGGTTGGCGGGCAACGGCTGGTACGGTGGCAGCCACCCCGTTTCCCCGGTAGCCTGGTAGATGCCCACCGGGTCGCCGTTGACCACGGCGGCGCTGGCCCGGGTGACGGACAGCGACGACTCCTCAATCTTCCAACCGTATTCCCGGCCAAGCAAGTCAACCGGCAGCGCGCCGGTGACTTGCGATGCCGAGGTAACCACCGGAGTCGCGCCCAAGGCGTTGGCGACTTCCAGAGCCAGACGGTCGGCGCCGCCCACGTGACCGGAAACCAGGCTGACCGCGAACTGGCCGGCCTCGTCCACGCAGACCACCGCGGGGTCTTCTTTCTTGCCCCGCAGGTGGGGGGCAATCAGCCGCACCACTGCCCCAACGGGCAGGAAAAAGACCAACTCCCGATAGCCGGCCCACAGTTCGGGAATCAGGGGGCGCAAGGGTAGGTTGAACAACTCCGCTGCATCGTCGGGAACGGCAAACCGGCGGTCAAGATAGAGTCGGTAAGTTCCGGGCAAGGCCGCAGCCAAGCGGCGGGCCAAGGACGCCCCACCCCGGGACAGGGCGACAACCGCCGTCCCTTCGCCTTCGGTCAACCCGGACAGGGCCACGCCGTGCCTCGGCTAGTCCTCGGCGGATTCGCCGGACAGGGCGGGAGCGGGGGTTGAGTCCGTTTTGCCCTTCCGGGGGCGGCGGCTGGCTTTGCGGAAAAGGTGGGTGTAGGTGTCGGAATACAGATGGGACGTGGCCGCGCCGGTGGCATCCACGTAGTCCGGCGAGCGCAAGTCCGGGTTGACCGCCTCTCCCACCATCACCAGGGCTTGACGGTTGATTTTGGCCTCCCTGACCTGGGCGGCGATGGTGGTCAAGGTGCCGCGGATAACCAACTGGTCGGGCCAGCCCACCCGGTACACCACCGCCACCGGCGTTTCCTTGGTGTACCCGGCGGCCCGCAAATCGCGGACAACCTTGGTCATACGGGTAATGCTGAGGAATATGACCAACGAGCAGCCGTGGGCGGCCAAGTCTTTCAACTGTTCCCCGGAGGGCATGGACACCCGGCCCTCGGCGCGGGTCATAATGATGGACTGGGAGACTTCGGGGACGGTCAATTCGGTCTTGAGCAGGGCGGCGGCGGCAAAGGCGGAACTTACGCCGGGGATGATTTCGTAGTCCACCCCTTCCTTTTCCAACAGCCGCATCTGTTCGAGGATGGCCCCGTAAATGGCCGGGTCGCCGCTCTGAACGCGGGCGACGGTCTTGCCTTCGCCCACCGCCGTCAACATTATGTTCATAATTTCGGGCAGAGCCATCGTCCTGCTGCCGTGGACTTCGGCCCCTTCCCTGGCGAAATCGGCGATTTCCGGGGGAACCAGGGAGTCGGCGTAAACAACAACGTCGGCCTCCTCGATGATTCGCTTGGCTTTCAGGGTCAGCAGTTCCGGGTCACCGGGGCCGCCGCCGACGAAATAGACCTTGCCTTTACCGTTCTGCATAGCGCGTCACTTCCTGATAATCAAAAGAGAGAAATAGTCCAGGTCTTCCTCGGTAAGCTGGTTCAAGTCCTGCACCACCCGCTCCCGGGCCGTGCTGGCCCGTCGGACGTAGATTCCTTTGCCGGCCAGCCCCAACTTTTCCAGGTTGGCCAGGGCTTCCAACAGAGTGCGGTTGACCTTCATCAAAACGATGGTGTCGTAGTTGGCGATGGCCTCCCGCAGGTCGTCAATGCCGTAAACGGCCGGCAGTATCGCCAGCCGCTGCCCGTGGGTCACTAGCGGCGCCACCGCGCTGGCGGCGGCGGCCATGACCGACGAAACGCCGGGGACAATCTCCACCGGGATTTCCGGGTGGTTGGCCCGGACGCTTTCCAGCACGTAGGAAAAGGTGCTGTAAAGCATGGGGTCGCCCTCGGTGATAAAGGCGGCGTCCTTGCCCTGGAGCGTCCGTTCCGCCACCGTCTCCGCCGCGTTGCGCCAAACGTCCCCGGCGGCATCTTCGTCGTCGGTGGGGAAGGTCAGCCGCAGGATTTCCTGCCGTTCCGGGTCCAGGACTTCCCGCACGATGGTCAAGGCGTAGCTGTCCCGGCTGGTCTCGGCCTGGGGAACGCAGACCACCGGCACCTGCTCCAGGATGCGGCGGGCCTTCAACGTCAGCAGTTCCGGGTCTCCCGGCCCGACGCCGACGCCGTAAAGACGGCCCACGTTCCCGGCGGGGGGAGTCGTGGTCATGGCGCCGCCTCCCCGCTTTGGGCGGTTACGACAAACACCGGGTTCAACGCCTCCAACCGCACCGCGCCATCGGGCATTTCCCGACCACGGGATGCGTTGACCATCACCAGGTCAACGGGCATCCGTTTTTCCTTGAAACGGCGATAGACTTCATTGGCGCGTTCCATAGCGGCCAGGTTGACCACCACGCGGCCGGCGGGGTTCAACCGTTGGGCAACGGTATCCAGTATATCGGCCAGGTTGCCGCCGCTGCCGCCGATGAAAACCGAATCCGGGTCGGGCAGTTCGGCCAACACCTGCGGGGCCTCTCCGATTATCACCCGGACGTTGCCAGCGCTCAGCCGCTCCACGTTGCGCCGCAACAGGCCGATGCTGTCTTCGTCGCGCTCAATGGCGAAAACTTGACTGCGGGGAGCTATCAATCCGGCCTCAATGGATATGGAGCCGGTTCCCGCGCCGATGTCCCAAACCACGCCGTTGGGACGGATGCCCAGGGAATACAGGCTGACGGCCCGCACTTCCCGCTTGGTAATTTGTCCGCGCAGGGGCCGCCGCTGCTCGAAACATTCGTCGGGCAGACCCAGGGGGCGGGAGACGGCCACCGCCGCGCCGTCAGCCACGGGTTCCTGACCCGGACGTGGAAACCAACGGAATCCCCTCCGGCGAAGTCGAGGCATGACCCAGCAGTTCGCCGTCAAAGTCGAAACACATGGCGTCCACGATAAGGGAGCCGGAATCGTCGCCCAACAGCTTGTGGCTTTCTTCGCAGACCATCCGGCACATTAGAGGAATCACGGACATCAAGTCGTTGGCCTGGGCGATTTCCTGGAAATGGCGGGCGCTGCTGGCCTCCCGGATTTCTTGCTGTATCGCCTCGGTAGCCCCTTGTTGAGCGGCCAAGTTCGCCAGAAACTCGGTGTCAACCCGATTGCCGGCGACATGGGTAACGAAGTAGCCCATCGCCATCTTGGAAAACTTGCCCACCATTCCCACGTGGGTGGCCCGGCGGATGTTCCGCATTACGCACCGCTTCAAGGAAGGGCCGCTGAAAATCCCGGCCTCAATATAGGCCATGTCGGGCAAGTCCAGGAATTGACGGGAGTATTCCTCGCTGCGGGTGCCGGTGGACAAAACCAGGTGTTCCAGGCCGTTGGTGGCGGCCACGTCCACCGCCAAATGGACGCTGGCCCGCCAGGCCGCCGTGGAAAAGGGCTGCACGATTCCGGTGCTGCCCAGAATCGAAATGCCGCCCAACACTCCCAGCCGGGCGTTGGTGGTTTTCAGGGCAATTTCCTCGCCGTTGGTGACGGCGACCTGGGCGATGAAACCGGCGTCGGCGGGAAGGCCCTGGCTTTGGGCCGCCGCGCTCACCGACTCGGCCATCATCCGGCGGGGGACGCGGGTAACCGCCGGTTCGCCCACGTCTATGCCGGTGCCGGGGCGGGTGACGGTGCCCACGCCGGGGCCGCCGGTAATCTTCAATCCATCCTGACCGATAGCGCGGGACATGGTAACGGAGATTTCCGCCCCGTGGGTGGCGTCGGGGTCGTCGCCGCCGTCCTTGATTACCGAGCAGAGAACCCGGTCGTCCCCAACCCACTGGCAGCGGTGAATCGCAAAGCTGGCGTCCTGGCCCACGGGCAGATGGATGGAAACCTCCGCCGTTGGTTGGCCGGTCAGCAGGGTCAACGTCGCGGCCTTGGCGGCGGCGGCGGCGCAAGAGCCGGTGGTGTAGCCGGTACGCATCCCGCCCCGTCGCCTGACGGTCTGGCGGCTGTAATCGCTTTCCGGCGCAGCGTTGCTTTCTTCTACCATTGCGGTCTCTACATCAAAAAAGGGGTCAACTTTGGGGCAGGGCGTCCCAAACTTCCCGAATCCGGTCCACCGCCACGGCAATCACTCGGTCATCCACACCCAGCGGCGGCGTCACTTCCAAGGGAATGCCGGGGTACTTTTCCTGGGCCGCCCGTATCCCGCCCAGGACGTTCCGCCTTAAAATCATGCCGGGAAAGAACAGGTAAGGCACGCAGATAACGGCGGAAACTCCCCGGTTTTCCACCAGTTCTGTCAGGGCGTCGGCCATTGTCGGGTCGCCGTAGTGGGATTGCGCGATTTCTACCACGTAACCGCTACCCAACCGGCTCTCCGCCATGTTACCCAACTCCCGCAGCCAAAGGCAATCGTCGTACTGGGTGCGGGTGCCGGCCTTGACTACCAGGACTCCCACGGTCTGCCCGTCGGCCGGCGTCACCGAGGCAATGCCGTCCAGGTCATGCACCCGTTCCACCACCAGGTCGGCCAGCCGGGGGTCGGAACCCAAGCCGCCGGTCAGGTGCAGTCGGGCGTCGGCAAACCGGGCTTGCAGGTCTTCCAGCACTTCCTCCAGTTCCTCGGTGGCGTGCTTGCCCCGGCCCAGCAGGTAGGGAAGAATGACCACCCGTTCCAACCCCTGGTCGGTCAAAAGCTGCACCGCCTCATCGGGATGGGGCTGGATGAACTCCAGGCAGGAAAGCAACACCCGCGCGCCGGTTTCGTCCAACTGCGACTGCAATCGTTGGGAAGTCTCGGTCAAGCCTTGGGGAGTGCTGGGACAGTGGCGACACCAGGCCGGCCATTGGTCGTCGCGGGCGGCCCAGGCGCAGGAACACTCATCCCGGCTGGCGCCCCTTTGGCTGCCGTGGCAGAGCATAATCACGCCCCACGGGCTTTCGCCGGCGACAGAACCGGCTGCCGTGGGTTGGGCCGTCGGATGGTCTGGCAAAACTACTCCGTCTCCGATTGGGTTTTCAGCAAGTCCAGCAAAGCGTTGACCGTGGCGGCGGCGGCGGAACTTCCCCCTCGGCGCCCTTCAATGGTTATGTAAGGCACATTCCGTTTAACCAATTCGGCCTTGGACTCGGCGCAGGCCACAAACCCCACCGGCATACCGATGACCAGGGCGGGGTTGACCTGTCCTTCGTCAATCAAGTCCAGCAGGGACAGCAGGGCGGTGGGAGCGTTGCCGATGGCGACCACCGCGCCGTCGGCTTGGGGAGCCAATTCCCGCACCGCCGCCACCGAGCGGGTAGTGCCTTCCCGTTGGGCCCGAGCGGCCACTTCCGGCGCGTCAATCAAGCAGCGGGTGGTCAGGTTGGCCCCTTTCAGCAGGGCCTTGGAAATGCCCATTTCCACCATCCGCACGTCGGTAAGCACATCCGGCCCGGCTTGCAGGGCCGATAGTCCGCTCTCCACCGCGCCGGGGCTGAACCGCACCGACGGGGCGATGGCGGCGTCGCCTTCCGCCCGGACGATGCGGCAAAGAACGTAATGCTCCTTGGGGTCCATGTCCGGCAAGGGGGGCAGGCTGGCCTGGACCATCTTGAGGCTTTCCCGGTCTATTTCATCGGGAAGCAGGGCGTATTTTTCTACCAGCGACATTAAAGACGAAGCATCCTTGGGGGAATCCGAAGGATTGGCCTGATGAAAGCAAACCCCCCAGCGGGGCAAGCCAGGGGGGTTGATGTTGGCGATGCTGCTCGAACTCCGAAACCGGAAGGGGCATCCCGCCAAGAGCCCGTCCTGTTGGCGCAGGCAGGCCCCATCTCCCCGGGCAGGTCTCCTGACTCGCGGATCCTGGTTGGGCCGATGCCTTCCCGCCCAGTTTCCTGAGCAGTGGCGCCCTATTCGGCCAACTCCCCGCACACAGTGGCGCAACCGTGACGGACTTACACCGTCTTCCCTTTTAAACCCTCAGATTCCTTGGGAGGATATTCAGTTGGTAAATGCGCAACCCAACAAGGGGTTGGTATGCGCCGACAATATAGCCCAGCGCCAAGTTGATGTCAAATGGCGGCGGCGAAAGGCGGCGTTTCTGTGGTAGCATTTGGTAATGCACGGAGGGGAGTGATGACTACATTTGAAGAAGGGTTCGCCGCCACCGAAAAGGCGGCAGATTCGGTGCTGAACACGCTGAACGAAACTTCCAAGCTGGCCCGGCAACTGCAAAAAGCAGCCCAGGACGGCAACATCGCCGCCGTCAGGAGGTTGACCCCCAAGTTGCAGGAAAGCCTGGGCGTAATCCGGCAAGAAGTCGGCAATGCCGCCCAAGCCTGGCCCTTTACCCCCGACGGGGAATTGGAATACCTGCAATCCAGCTACGCCGGGGAGTTGCAGGAAGAGGCCCGCAAAAAGGGCCTGCAAATGTTTGAAAGGGACAATCGGTTGATTGCCCACCCGTCGGTGGTGCGGGTCTTGCCTGGTGAGCGGGCGGTGCGGGTTGACCGCCGCCAGACCTCGACCGTCAGACCGACAAAAATCGTGACCGACTTGGAAAAGCTCCAAAACAGCCCGCCCAAGTCTAACTCCCAACAGTTCCTTCGAGCTCTTTACGACGCCTACCTGGAATTGGCTGACCGCGACACTTCTGACCAGTTGAAGATGGGCGGGGTTGGTCAGGTAGTCCGGCTAGACCGAATCTACAAACTTTGGACGGGTCGGCCTGGAACCAGCCGGGAATACAACCTGTTGGATTTTGCACGCGACCTTTACAGCTTGGAAACCAGCAACATCAGGGAAGTCCGCACCGGGGCCCGGGTGTCTTTCCCGGCGTCCACCGGCACCAGGATTCCGCGGGGAGCCATATCCTTCGTCGCCCCCAACGGCGAAACCGTCCTATACTATGGAATTCAGTTCACCGGAGCCGCGGAATGACCAACACACTACCAATTCTCGAATGGCTGGAAGTCGTCGAGCGCGAGTACCTGGACGGGTTCATCAGGGACGGCGGTTCTTCCATCAAGTTTGCCGTTCCGGTTGAGAACGACTTGGCCCCGCTGATAAAAGCAAGGCTGACGGATGCTGCCTCCGGCCTAAATTACGTCGTGGTCAGCGTTGATTCCGGGGAGACCCGAGTGCATATGCCCCAGGAAATTTTCTTCCGCATCGCCCATCAGATTGACTGGCGGTTGTTGGCCCGGCGCGTGTTGCTGCATTTGTGCCGGGAAGAAGGTTACTTGACAGACGTTATTGACCCGGCGGTTGACACTCTGATTATAGAAGGCATCAGCGCTGCCAATGCGGTTGAAGAAAGCCAAGTCGTCCTAGAGATGCGGAACCCGTTGTTTCGGGCAGTAGCCCAGAATACGAACATGGCCAGGGATTTCCGGATGGCGATGACCCATCTTTGCCGCGCGGCATTGGGCGGTGCAGGTCAAAATCGGGAATCGACGCCCCTCATCGAATGGATTACCGGAGCCAACCGGAGAATTTCCAACGTGCGCCGCTACTCTATCCGCAACGGCATTTTGCGTACCAATGCCCGTATGTTGCTCGAATCTCTCTTGTACTGGGTGCGACTGTCAGGTTATGCCGGGACCGTCCTGTTGGTTGACAATTCGCGGGTTACGCTGCGGCGGAATCCCAGGGACGGCCTGCGGTTTTATTCTCGCCCGGCGGTGATGGACCATTATGAATTGCTCCGGGAACTGATTGATGGAACCGACCGTCTTGAAGGTCTCTTGATGGTCGTCCTGTCCAACGAAGATTTGCTGGATGATGCCCCCCGTGGGAAAGGTGTTTCCATTTATCAAGCGCTCCAAACCAGGATTGCAGACGAAGTCCAAGCGCGAAATCAGGCCAATCCTTTGGCAACTTTGGTGCGTCTGACCGATTCAACCGGATAAGGAGTTGTCGCAATGGCGGACGCCGCTCATACACCCATTTTAAAAAACCGCCGCGCGCTGGAAGCACTACGCAATGGGGTGCCCAACGGTGACGCCGTGGCCGTTTTGGGATGCAACCAACCGGCCGTTGAGCGGGATTTCGATGTATTGCTGGAGCGGGCAGCCGGTCAGTCGGGGATGCCTGATTCCAGCTTGGGGATGCTGGTAGCGGGAGAATTCGGCTCCGGGAAGTCTCACTTGCTGAGCTACCTGGAAAACCGGGCTCTTGAGCAAAACTTCGTTTGCAGCCGGGTGGTAATCAGTAAAGAAACGCCCCTTTTTGACATTGATAAGGTGTTCAAGGCAGCTGTGGAGAACGGGAGAGTGCCAGGGATTACCGGCCACTTGGTGGAAGAAATCACCCAACGGGTGGACTACGATTCGCCAGGGTACGCCGATTTTTTCCGGTGGGCCAATCGGGAAGACAACGGTCTGCACCGGATTTTCCCCGCGACTCTAATGGTTCGGGAGAGACTGCACGACGAAGATTTGGAGAACGAAATAAACCGTTTCTGGTCCGGGGATAGACCCGATATTCGGGAAATCCGCGGCGGGTTAGGGGACATAGGCCAAACCTCGGCGTACTCATTCCGGGCCCCCTTGGCCCGGGACTTGCCGCCGCAGAGGTTGCGGTTCGTTTTGGAACTTATCAAGGCCGCCGGTTACCGGGGTTGGGTCGTGTTGATGGACGAAATCGAACTGGTGGCTAACTACAGTGTCTTGCAGCGGGCCAGGTCTTACGCCGAGTTAACCCGTTGGATGGGCCAGGCCATTGACGAAAATTACCCGGGGTTGGTGGTAGTTGGGACAGTCACCGCCGACTTCGCATCCGTAGTCCTGGACCAAAAAGAAGACCGGGACAAGGCCGCTCCCCGACTGCGGGCGCGCCAACGTGATGCGGACAATCTTGCCGCCGCCCGGGCCGAAACCGGGATGCGCATCATCGAACGCGGGCAACGGCTGTTGGCCGAGCCCGACGACGCTATGTTGTCGCACCTTTATGACCAGCTCAAAAACATCCATTCCCAAGCGTACAGCTGGGAAGTGCCGGACATCGTACACGGGATAGGACAGGGCGGCCGGCGACGTATCCGGTCTTTCGTGCGCCGTTGGATAAACGAGTGGGACTTGCGCCGCTTGTACCCTGAATTAGAACCGGAGATTGAGGAAACCGAGTTGCAATTCCGGTACGAAGAAGACCCGGCGCTGGAAAAACCGGCTTCCGACGACCTGGAACTGCCAACCATAGCTGAAGCTAACCCTTCCGACGAAACCGACCATCCCCCGTCTGAGGGGGGCAGCGTGCCTCCCAACGGCGTTGCGGGGTAGTCAAGTTGCCCATCCCGTTCCATGACCTGGGCAGTGATGAACCTTCCGGGGTTGCCGGCTACCTTCGTTTCATTGACGAGCCGGAGGGACCGGGAATCCGGGGCGCGCTGTTCACCATGTCCACCCGGGGCGAACCCCTGGAATTCACCTTCACCCGAATTTCCTTTCCCTCCGGGGTACTCTGGCGTCCGGGCCAAGCGCGAACCAGGGCGGTTGCCGCCTTAGTCAGAGTCTTGTTTGAGTCTGCCCAACGGCGGCCTGACGTGGCGTTAGCCCTGGCTACGGAAACTCCCGCCACCGTGTTTGCCGAAGAAATCCGCCCCGAAATTCCCCTGTGCCGGGTGGCGACAGAAGAGTCCGCTCCCGACGCCCTAGTGGAAGAAGTCCAACAACTTTCGGAGGGTTTGAACCTTCACTGGACTAACGGCTTGCCCCCACCCGAATCCACGGCGACGAAAACCGTCGAACTTCTGGTCAGCAACCGGCTGCTGTTGGAACCTTTTGACCGCGCGGCCTTGGGTATCCGGGAGGCTTTCGAGTCTTGAATATCCTGGCCCGGTGGTTGAAGCGACCGAAGACGCCTGGCCGGCGGTTTTTGTTCCGGCGGGCGAGGCAATGGGAACCGGATACGGTCTTGCGCCGGACTTGGCCGGCGTTTCTTCCCGACGCCGTTGGCAGTCTGCCTGTCGGCTTGGGCTTTCCGGCCCCCGCTGGCTCTCTGCCCCAAGCCGCCATTGACTTGCCGGACTTGGTGACCTCGGTAGTGTTGTCCCCGAGCGGCGGTTTCCAAACAACAGCCGGGTCAACATCGCCGATTTCCCCCAGGGAAAGCCCTACGTCGCCCTTTACTGTTGGAAGCACCGGGCCGGCGCGGGCATCGGGCGGCAAATCGTTGTCCGAGCGTTTGCGGCTGGCCCTAGCGCCGCCTCTGGATTCGCTACTGCCCGGCCCCGACTCGGTCTTGCCTTGGGCCGGAGAGTTAATGCCCTTCCAACTGGACGGGGTTAGAACCTTAATCGAAAGCGAAAAGCTATTGCTGGCCGACGACATGGGCCTGGGCAAGACGGTGCAGGTCATCGCCGCCCTGCGGGTGTTGGCGGTGCGGCGGGCCATCGAAACGGCCCTGGTGGTGGCCCCGGCGTCGGTGCTGGACCAGTGGCGTCAGGAACTGCTCAAGTGGGCGCCGGAACTCAAGGCGATGGTCATTCGGGGCAACCCCGGCGACCGGGCCTGGCAGTGGGCCGCCGACGTTCACGTCGCCATCGTCGGTTACGAAACCCTGCGTTCGGATTTCAGCGACAACCCCCAATCGCCTCTCCGCAGAAAAACCTGGGACGTTCTCGTTGCCGACGAAGCCCAGCGCATCAAGAACCGCAATCCCACCAGCCACGCGGTAAAGGGGCTGCAACGCCGCCGTTCCTGGGCGTTGACCGGCACTCCCCTGGAAAACGGCGAGGAAGAGTTGGCCTCCATAATGGAGTTCGTGGACTGCGGAGAATCGGGTTCCCAAGCCCGATACTCCCCCGGCGTCAGGTTGCGGGAGCGGCACCGGGAACTGCAACTGCGCCGCAAGAAATCCGACGTGCTGCAAGACTTGCCGCCCAAGCTGACCGTAAAGTTGCCCATTGAGTTGCTGCCCCGGCAGCGGCGCAGCTACGACCGCGCCGAGGGTGAAGGAATCGTCCATCTTCGCGAGATGGGGCAGGATGTCCGCGTCCAGCACGTTTTGGAGTTAATCCAGCGCCTGAAACAAATCTGCAACGCCGAACCGGAAACCGGCCAGTCCAGCAAGTTGGATGACATCCGGGAAAAAATCGAAACGCTGGCAGCCCAAGGCAACCGGGCCATAGTCTTTTCCCAATACACCGGCAGCGGGTTCGGCGTGGATGCGGTCGCCCACGCCCTGCGGGATTTTGCACCGTTGACCTTCACCGGCGCGTTGACGCTCGAAGAACGCCGGGAGGTCATTCGCCGGTTCCGGGCGGACGACCTCCACAAAGTCTTGGCGGTTTCCCTACGGGCCGGCGGCGTTGGCCTTAACCTGCAAGAGGCGTCTTATGTTTTCCACCTCGACCGCTGGTGGAATCCGGCGGTGGAACGGCAGGCGGAAGACCGCACCCACCGCTATGGCCAAACTGCTGCGGTTCACGTCTTCAAGTATTCTTGCGCCAACACTATTGAGGAGCGGATAGACCGGATTCTGCAAGATAAGCAAGAGTTGTTCGACGAATTGGTGGACGATGTTTCCATTGATCTAAGCAAGTCCCTGTCCGCCGACCAACTCTTCGGTCTTTTCGGGTTGGAAAACCCGGCCCAACGTCAGGGAAGGTAGCCGACGGCTGAAACCGGATTCCAACGGGATAGGAAAGCGTAAATGCGGCTCTTGATTGTCGGGGCCAGCGGTTTTATTGGGCGGTACCTGGTTCGGCGGTTGGCTGGGGTGGGCGGTCATGTTGTTGCCGGGACTTATTGGTCACGCCCTCCCCCGGAGGACGGCAATTTCTGGCATCGGGTTGAGCTGACCAACCCGGCGGGGTTGGAAAGCGTCTTCAACGCTGCCCGCCCCGACGTGGTGGTGCATTTGGCCGCCATCGCCGACGTGGGAACCGCCGAAAGAGAGCCGGAGCGGGCCACGGCGGTTAACGTGACCGCCACGGCGTCAATCGCTCGCCTTTCCCAACTGCACGGGGCCAAGCCGGTTTTCGTTTCCACCGAGTACGTTTTCGACGGCCAGCGGGGTTACTACCGGGAGGACGATGCGCCCAATCCCACCACCCATTACGGCCGCACCAAGTGGCAGGCGGAGCAGGAAGTTGCCCGCCTTGCCTCGCGTTGGAACATCCTCCGCACCAGTATCGTCTATGGCTGGCCGGCGCCGGGCCGCCGGAACTTCGCCCCCTGGTTGATTGACCGTCTGCGGAGCGGACAACCTTACCACCCCCCCACCGACGTTTACCGGACGCCGGTTTACGTTGACCACCTGGTTGAGGGCATCGTCGAGTTGGTCGAGGGCGATTACCCCGGCATCCACCACGTTGCCGGCGCCGATTGGGTGAGTATGTACGACTTCGCCGCCGCCATCGCCGACGGTTTCCAACTAGACCGCCGGTTGGTCATTCCGGTGGGGCAACCTTTGGAGGAACCTCCGGGTGCGAATCCGGTGGAACCCGCTGCCGAATCCCGGAGTCTTGACCTGCTGGGGTTGGATTGCGCCAAAACGATGCAATCCCTGGGCATGGAGTTTCCGGGGCTGGCCGAGGGAATCGCCGCTATGCGGGCCAGCCATCAGAGCGGGTGACACTTTGGGCTGTCTGCCGGTTGGGGAGGCATTGGCCCAAAAACGTCAATTTCCGGCCCCGATTCCCGTTGGGGCGGGCGCGGCATCCCCGGTATAATTCTGTCCACGTAGCGGAAGCGGCCTCGCCGGTTGGCGTCCGCATCGGCGATTAGTGATTGACTTGTGATTGAGGGGAGGCGCGATGCCCAGGACCCGTCGCCAGAATGAACATTCCGCTTCCTCGCCGGCCCCGACAGACACGCCCCCATCGGACAAATCGGCCCCTGACGACGATTCACAGCCGGATGTGACCGGCGACCGCCCCAACTCCGGCGTCCGCCGGGGAGCGTCGGCGGCCTTGCAATGGCCCCGCCGTTTCCTCACGTCCCAACCGGAAACGGAACCGGATGCCGACAACCCAGCGGCGGGCCGGCCGAACCAAGGGCCTTTAAGAGCCGTATCTCCCTGGGACGAAATAGAAGGCATGAATGGCCGGCCGGCGGCGGAACGGCAAATTTCCCCGCCGACGCCAACTCCCAACGCCGCCACCCCGCCACCAGCCCGCAGCGAAAACCCGGCCCCGGCTGCTCCTTCCCCGGCGCCCCGGCCTGCGCCGGAGGGCCAGCGTCGCCCGACAAACCCACCGGCTCCGACTCAGTTCCGGCCTCCCCCAATTCCCATACCACCTAACCCGGCGGTGATGCCGCCGAATGCGCCCGATTCGGGAACGGTTTCGCCGTGGAGAGACTGGACCGAACGCCGGAGCCGCCGCTGGAAACCGCCGGCCCCGGAAACCGCAACTCCCGTCGCCCCTGTTTCACTCCCGCCGGAGAGTGACGCTGCCCCTGCTGCCGACATCTCTGCCCCGGTTGAACCGGACAACGTGGTTGACTTGCCCGAAGAATCTCCCGCCCCGGACGCGGAAATGCCGGTAGATACCGGGTTCGCTACCCCGGAGTACGTTGACGCCTCTTTTATGGACACCTCTGTCGTGAACGAACCGGCAGATGAATTAGCAGATGAGGTTAGCTTGCCCCAAGAAACCCCGATAGCCGAGATTGCGGAGCCGGTTGCGGAAACGCCCGTCCCTCCCCCGATGCTGACGGAGTTTCCTTTAGAGACCATCGGCTATCTACCCGAAACCGCCAGCCCCCGGAATGACTTGACGGGCCAGGCCGTCCCCTCCCCGATGGTGGAACCGCCCCCGCCTACGCCGACCGCCATGTATCCGACCAGATTGTCCGACCGGCTGTACGCGCAACTGTCGCCTCCCGAAAGCGTACCTGGCCCGATTAACGCGGCGGCGTCTCCCGTCATCGGCGCCCGGTCTGACGGTTCGCCATTTTCGCCACCCTCATGGGGGCTGCCTGCCACCGACTTGCTGGCCCCGCCGGAGACTTACTCCGCTCCTCATTCTTACCTGGACCAGATGGCCCGCCACATCGAAGAGACCCTGGCCGAGCATGGCGTCATGGTCGAATGCAACGACATCAAGGCCGGTCCACGCATCGTCCGGTTCGGCTTGGTGCCCGGCTGGGTTCCCCGGCGCGGCGAGTCCCGCAACCGCGACCGTTCCGACGAACCCAGGGAGCGCAGCCGGGTCAAAGTCCAAAGCGTCCTGACCCGCGAGAAAGACCTGGCCCTGGCCCTGAAAACCCCCCACCTTCGCATCGAGGCCCCCGTCCCGGGCGAGGCCCTCATCGGCCTGGAAGTTCCCAACCCGTCCCCCGGCAAGGTGCCTCTCCGCAACGTCATGGACGGCCGGCCTTTTACTGAAGTTGCCGCCAAGGGTGGGCTGCCCATCGCGTTGGGCGAGGACACGGGCGGCACTCCGGTGGTTATGGACTTGGCCACGCTGCCTCACGTCCTGATTGCCGGGGCTACCGGCAGCGGCAAGAGCGTCTGCATCAACTCCATCGTGGCGTCGTTCCTGCTCACCAAGCCGCCGGACCAACTGCGGATGCTCATGGTTGACCCCAAGCGGGTGGAATTGACGCCATTCAACGGCATCCCCCACCTGATTGCGCCGGTAATTACCGAGCCGGATGAGGTCAACCCGGCTTTGCGGGCGGTGATGCGGGAGATGTTCCGCCGGTACAAGCTGATGGAAGAGATTGGCGCCCGCAACATCGCCGCCTACAACGCCAAGTCAACGGAACAAATGCCCTTCCTGGTGCTGGTGGTGGACGAGTTGGCCGACCTGATGATGGTGGGCGGCTTCGAGATTGAGGAAAACCTGGTGCGGCTGGCCCAACTGGGCCGGGCCACCGGCATTCACCTGGTCTTGGCGACGCAACGCCCGTCGGTGAACGTAGTTACCGGCCTGTTGAAGGCCAACATTCCGGCGCGGGTGGCTTTCGCGGTGGCGTCGCAGGTGGATTCCCGGGTTATCCTGGACACCGTGGGGGCCGAAAAACTTTTGGGCAAGGGGGATATGCTGCTGCTCAACAACGACTCCCCCAAGCCCCGGCGGGTGCAGGGTACGCTGGTGCTGGATGAGGAAGTTGACCGGGTGGTGGAGTTCTGGCAGCAACAGAAAGGGCCGCCGCTGCCCGTCATTTCCCTGGAAGAACCGGACGAAGAAGTCGAGGACGCCCGGCAGGTTGACCAGGACTTGCTGGCCAAGGCCAGGGAGTTGGCCTCCCGCAACCCCAACCTGTCCCCCTCCCTGTTGCAGCGCCGTCTGAACATTGGGGAACTCAAGGCACGGGAAATCCTGGAAGAGTTGGAAGACGAAGGGCTGCTTCTTTCCTAGCCGCCCAGTCCCGTCAACCACGGCGCCCAAGTCCCGCTTGCCCTCTACCGCCGGGGCCGCCGCCGCTTGGCGCACTTTCCCACGATTCGGATGTCAGGGCGATTAACCGACAATTAAATGCAACGCTTCTTCCCGTGAGTCCGTCACCGTCAACAACTGGTCGAAGCCGCTGACCTGGAAAACGTCGGATACCGCCTCGGAAAGGGCGCAAAGCGCCAGTTTGGCCCCCCTTTGCTGTAAAGCCCGGCCCGTGGTCAAGATAACCCGAAGTCCGGCGCTGCTGATGTACGTCAGCCCTTCCAATTCCATGATTACAGCGGAATCTTCCTCGGTTATCGCGGTATCCAGGGCTTGCTGGAATTCTTGGGAATTGGAGCCGTCAACGTGGCCCTCCGGCTTGACAATCAAAGCTCCGCTTTCCCTCACGATGTCCATGTCCATTGAATTAACCTCCTCGAGTAGTAAGAAAATGGGAACGCCGGCGGTCAGTTTCCTGCCTTGCTGCGGTAGTGCCAACCCATCCGCCCCTTGAAAGGTTATCGCAACAACCCCAAGTATAACCGCCCGTCAACGCCGTTGACAGGTGCGCCGGTTTTCCGAGAAACCCCGCAGGCCAAACCCGCGCGGGTTGGGGTATAATGGTAGTCTATCAAGTGACGGCCCCACCAAGTCCATTAGGAGGAGAATCATAGTGCTGAGATTCGCCGAAGAAATCCTGCTGTTGCTGCTCAACGACGAAGGCGGAAGATTTGCGTCAGTGCCCAAGTGGTCCCAGGATTACGCCCTGGCCGGCGGTGTGCTGATGGACCTGGCCCTGGACAACCGAATAGACACTGACCTGGAAAATCTTATCCTGGTGGATGATGCCCCCACCGGCGACAGCCTGTTGGACCCCACCCTGGCGGACATCGCCGCCGGGGAACAGCGCGACGCCCGTTTCTGGATTGAACGCACGTCGCAACGGGCCGGAGCCATTCGCGAAGAGGCCCTGTCCCGCCTGGTAAGCGAGGGGATTCTGGAAGTCCGCGACGACCGGGTTCTGTGGGTGTTCCGCTCCCGGCGTTACCCGTTGATTGACGGCAAGGTGGAACGCGAGGTCAAGCTGCGCATCATGGGAGTGCTGTTCAGCAACGAGATTCCCGACCCCCGCGACGTGGTAATCATCTGCTTGGCCGACGCCTGCGGTATCTTCCGGGGACTGCTTTCCCGACAGGAATTGGCGCGGGCCGCCGACCGGATCGAACAGGTGCGCCGGCTGGACCTTATCGGCCAGGCCATGTCCCAGGCCATCCACGACCTGGAAGTGTCCATCGCCGCCTCGGTGCCGGCCCACTTCTAACCGTCCGGGGCCGTCTGCCGAAACCGTTTCGCCGGGCCAAACACCCGGCCGGCAACTTATGGGCCGGGGATGTTGGCGGCACACGGGCGCCCCGTCCCGTTTGCCAATCATCCATCGGTTAAAATAGCCGACGGTGACAGGCGGCGCTTGGACTCCGGGCCAATATCAGGAAAATAGGTTATGACCACCATCAACAACCAGGACGATTTCCTGCGCGCTCTTTCGGAAAACCCCGAGTGGAGGGAGTTGGTGCGCGCCCAGATTCTGGGCGACGAACTGCTGCAATTGCCGGCCCGGTTCGACGCCCTTTCCGCCCGGCTGGATTCTTACATCGCGGAACTCCAAGAAATGAACCGCCGTTATGATGCTTCCATCGAGGAACTGCGGGAATCCAACCGGGAACTTCGGGAAATGGTTCGTCGGCACGACGCCGCCATCGCGGAAATTCGGGAAGAGGCCCAGGAATCCAATCGCCGGCACGACGCCGCGATAGCAGAGATTCGGGAAGAAAATCAGGAAGCCAATCGCCGGCACGAGGCTTTCGTTGAAGAAATGCGGGAGATGGCCCGCCGGCACGAATCTACCATGCAGCGGATGCAGGAAGAAAGCGAGGAAGCCAATCGCCGGCACGAAGCTGCTATGCACCGGATGCAGGAAGAAAACGAGGAAGCCAACCGCCGGCACGAGGCTGCTATGCAGCAAATGCGGGAGGACAACGAGGAGGCCAACCAGCGTCACCAGGCTTTCATGGAGGAAATGCAGCAGTTCCGCTGCGAACAACAGATAATCAACCAGGACATTAGGAACCTGCTTGACGACTTGACCCGCCACGTTAGAATACTCACCGACGACGTGGGCAAGATTAAGGGCCATTTCGCTCGGGAAGTGGTGGTTGACGATGCCGCCGGCTTGGCCTTGGACATGGGACTGGAATACGTCAGGACCCTTACCCGTGATGAGTTAAGGGAAATGGCTCAAAGAGCGTCCGGAGGCTCAATCCCCATCAACCAACTCCGCAGCTTCCGCCGCGCCGACCTGGTTATCGAGGCGACGGACGGCAATGACCGGCACTACATCACGGTGGAAATATCCTTTACTGCCGACGAGCGGGAACCCACCCGCGCCCTCCGCCACGCCGGGCTGTTGGCCGAATTCACCAATTGCCCCGCCCACGCCGCAATTGCCAGCGTCCGGAACGTCCAAAGCGTCACTGACCGCATAAACGCCGGCGAAATCCATTGGCACCCCATTGACGAAACCGACCTGGAGCCGGACTAGACCCAACCGTTGCGCGCATCTTCGGGCGGGCCTCCATCATCGCCGGCCCATTCCCGTCTTTTTCGACATCGGCGCCGGAAACGGGTATCATGTCCGCCAAAACCCGGTTTTGTGTAAATCCCCCTTTTTGAGAATCCCCCGCAGCAAGGAGTCATCATGCGAGAAGTAGCAATTGTTTCGCCGGTACGCACCGCCGTCGGAAACTTTGGCGGCGCCCTGCGCGACGTTTCCGCCGCCGAACTGGCCTCCACCGTTATCAAGGAACTGTTGGAACGCACCGCCATCGCCCCGGAAAAGGTGGACGACGTTATCCTCGGCCACGGCTACCCCAGCGGCGAAAACCCCGCCATTGGCCGCCTTGCCGCCCTGAAAGCCGACCTCCCCATCGAAGTCCCCGGCTACCAGCTTGACCGCCGCTGCTCTTCCGGCCTCCAGGCCATTCTCAACGCCTCCATGCTGGTTCAAACCGACAACGCCGACGTGGTTATTGCCGGCGGCGTTGAAAGCATGAGCGCCGCCGAGTTCTACTCCAACGAATCCCGATGGGGCGCCCGGTTCGGCTCCGTCACTTTCCACGACCGCCTCTCCCGCGCTCGCGAAACCATCTCTCCCGAAGAGCGGTTCGGGTACATCTCCGGCATGGTGGAAACCGCCGAAAACCTGGCCAAGCAATATGAAATCCCCCGGGAAGAGCAGGACGAATACGCTCTACGCAGCCACCAACGGGCGGTAGCCGCCGCCGAGTCCGGCAGGTTCGACGCTGAAACCGTGGCCGTTCCGGTGCCCCAACGCCGCGGCGACCCCGTTCCCTTCCAGCGGGACGAGGGCCCCCGCGCCGATACTTCTATGGAAGTCCTGGGCCGGCTCCGCCCGGTCATGCCCGGCGGCACCGTCACCGCCGGCAACGCCAGCAGCCAGAACGACGCCGCCTCCGTTTGCATGGTCGTGGCCGCCGACAAGCTGGATGAACTGGGCCTCCAGCCAATGGGTTACTTGAAAGGCTGGGCCGTCACCGGCTGCCACCCCGCCTACATGGGCATCGGCCCCGTTCCCGCCGTCACCAAGCTGATGAACAAAGTCGGTATGTCCCTGGACGACATGGACTTGATTGAACTTAACGAAGCCTTCGCTGCCCAGGTGCTTTCCGTCCTGCGGGAGTGGAAACTGTCCGACGAGGACAAGCTCAACGTCAACGGCTCCGGCATTTCCCTGGGCCACCCCATCGCCGCCACCGGCGCCCGCATCCTGGCTACCCTGTTGCACGAAATGGAACGCCGCGACGCCCAATTCGGCCTGGAAACCATGTGCGTCGGCGGTGGTCAGGGCGTAGCCGCCCTCTTCGAGCGCCGCTAAAAGGGTGGGTTGAAAGTCCCTTCTTCGCTGCTTTCCCGACACGATGCCGCCCCCACTCTTACCCTCCCTCTACACGGGGGAGGGAATTTCTTATGCACATCTAAGGCCGTACATCCCGCATCGGGCTGAAATTTCGTGAGTTTATCCGATAAAACATCCAAAACATCGGAACGAGTGGCCGAAAGGGTCAAGGAAACCCTGACGCAGGAACCCGGCGCGCAGCAAAGCCCCATAAATTCCCGCGTGGTGCGTTCCGCGGCCCTTCTGGCCGTCAGAAGTACGCGTTCGATAGGACTTGGAGCCGGCAACCTGGCCCGCGAGGCGGTTGAAGGGGCAGTTCAAGCCGTGGGGGAAGTGGGCGGAGAGACCAGGGCTTTCGTCAAAGATGCCGTCATCGGTGTCCTGGAAGGCACGGAACAGGTGGTAACTATAACTACGCCGGTGGTGCGCGAAGCGGTGGTCGGCGCGGTCAGGGGTTCCCGCAAGGCCGGAGAACGAGCCGGGGACGCCGGGCGCGACGCCGTGGAAGGGGCCATCGTCGGCGCCGCCGCCGTGGGGATGGACCAGGTCCAGGGGGCTTCGGCTGCGGTGGAAGGCGCTTTGACCGCCGTGCAGGAGGCGGGAGGCGAACTGCAAGAAGCCGCCAATGCCGCCGTAAGCGGGGTAGTCTCCGGCATGGCCGCTACCGGCGGCGATGTAGCGGCGGTCACCAGGGAGACTGCCCACCAACTGGTAACTCATGCCACGGTATCCTCGGCGGAAGTGGCAGAAGTCGGACGCCTGGCTGAGAATATGGTCGAAGCCGCCCTTATCGAGGCGGAAAACGTCGAGGCCCCGACGGGCAAGGTGACGGTTGCAGTTGCTGCCGGGGCGGTAGAGGCGGCTTACGAGGCCGGCCAATCCTATGGAGAAAGCGCCCGGCGGTCGGTTTTGCTCTACGTCAAGACGGCCCGGCAGGACATCGCGCCGGAAGTGGAGCGAACCCTGTCCGAGATTGCCATGCGACTGTCCACCGAACTGCCCCAGGGACGGGCTGCCTGGCGAGGCCGGGCGTTGTTCCAAGCTCTGCGCCTGTTGCTCCGCTCCGGGGGAATAGACCTGTCCGGGGCCTTGGCTTATTTCGCCATCATGTCCTTCTTCCCCATGATGGCGCTGGTGATAATGGGCTTGTCGGTTTTTGGAAATTCCGAAGCAGTCAGCAACTGGCTGGCCGCAACCCTGGCCCACATCTTCCCCGCGTCCGAGGAAATACTACAGCAGGCCGTCCAAAGTCTGTCCAGCGGGTCGCTGACCATCAGCCTGGTTGTATTGGTGGGCCTGCTGATTGGGGCCAACGGCTTGTTCATGTCGGTCAATCGCGCGGTCAACCGAATCTTCCAGCTTGATATGAGAAGATTGGTGGCTACGTCGGTGAGACACATCGGCATAGTGGCCCTGCTGACAGTCCTCTTCCTGGCGTCGCTGGGCATTACCGCGGCTTTACACGCTGTGGCTGGCTTCGGCGGTACGACATTAGGAACTGTAGAGGGAATATCCACGGCTCTCCTCGTAGCGCTGGGAATCGTAACAACCTTGTTGCCCTTGGCCTTGACCGCCTTCCTTTTCACCATCGTTTACTGCTGTCTGCCCAATTGTCGGGTAGAATGGCGGGACGCCGCCTTCGGGGGCATCATCGCGGTCATCCTTTTCGAGTTGGGCAAGCACCTGTTCTTCTGGTTCGTCGGTCTATCCAGCCAGAGAGATGCCGTTTACGGGCCGGTGGCGTCGGCGGTAGTGCTGCTGATGTGGGCTTACATCGCGGGTTTCATATTCCTCTACGGCGCGGCTCTGACGAAGATTGCCGGAGAGTTGCGCCCCCGGATGGCGGGCGGCAAGAGTGGTTAAGCCGGGGTGAATCGGTTAGCCGGACAGCAAGGAAGATGATATGACCACACCGGAAACGGAACAGCCCCAGGCAATTTCACCCGAAGAGGCGTCGCAAATCGCGGCCAATGTTCGGAAACTGTTAAAAGCCGGCAACGACGCGCTGGCCTGGGAACAGCTGAGCCGGCTGCACCCGGCAGACGTGGGCAGCATATTGGCCTCCCTGCCCAGTTCCAGCCGGGATACCCTGGTGCGGGTCATGTCGCCGGACACCGCGGTATGGATTCTGGACCACATGAACCCCCTGGACGCGGCCCGGGTGGCGACCCGGCTGGGTTCGCAAATGCTGACGGGAACTCTCCGCCAACTCAACCCGATGGAAGCCGTTTCCGTGTTGCAGCGGCTTCCTTTGCCCCTGTGGCAAACCCGGGAAGTGGTTCAGGACCTGGACGCCCCGCCGGAGGAAACGGAACTGGTAACCTACGCTCCGGGCACTGCCGGGGCGATTATGGTGTCCCAATTTCCCTCGGTGAACATCAACGACCCCACCAAAGCCGCCCTGGACAATCTGCTGGAACTGGAACGCACCCGGTACAAGTTCACCGACGTTTTCGTGCTGGGCGATGAGGGACAGTTGGCCGGCCAGGTGAATATGGTGGACTTGGCCCTGGCCCCGGTGGATACGGCAGTCAGCGATGTAGCGACGCCCATAGTAGCCACCGTTGACGTCGGCACTCCCACGGCGGAGTGCGCCCGCCTGCGGCGACACTACAACCTTTCCCAGTTGCCGGTGGTGCAGGACGGACGCCTTATCGCCGTCATTCCCGCCGAGGCCCTGTTGAGCGCAGTAGTCGGGGAAGACACCCGGCAGATGCTCCAGGTAGCCAACGTAGCCGGGGAAAGCATAGATGGCCCCCTCACTGCCTCCATCCGGACGCGCCTGCCCTGGCTGACGGTAAACCTGGGGACAACCTTCCTGGCCGCGGCCACCGTTGCCCTGTTTGAATCAACGCTGGCCCAGGTAGTGGTGCTGGCGGCGTTCTTGCCCGTGGTGGCCGGACAGGGAGGCATCGGCGGCACTCAAACTCTCACCCTTATCGTTCGCTCCATTGCCTTGGGCGAATTGGTCGGCGCGGTGGCCTGGCGGTTGTTGGCGCGGGAGGCGATTTTAGGACTGCTGCACGGAATTTGGCTGGGCATCCTGGTGGCAGTCATCGCTATTTTATGGAAACAGAATTTGGGTCTGGGCCTGGTGCTGGGGTTGGCGATGCTGGGCAACATGATTATCGCCGGGACAATTGGCGCTGCGGTTCCCCTGTTCCTGCGGAGGATTGGAGTTGACCCGGCCGTAGCCTCGGCGGTGGTGGTGACCACGTTCACCGACGTATTCGGATTTCTGCTGTTCCTGGGCATTGCCAGCGCCGCTATCAATCTCATCCAGTAACCGGCGCGGTTTCATGGCCTGTGCTTGTTGCCGGGCAAGCCTTCCTATGCCGGCCCCGCCGGAACCAATGCCGCCCTAATAAATGCCGGGGCAAATCCGGTACTTGACCTTGGACTGATACTCGGCCCACTTTTCGGCGCCGTATTTCTCGGCGCAGACCTTGTCGTCCCCGCGTTGCCGGAAGGTAAAGAACGTAACCACGAAGACGAAGTAAGTCCAGGCCCAGGGATTCGCGAAGTGGCCGAATACCAGGGCAATTGACAGGGCCAGAAACCCCTCGCCCATGTAGTTGAAATGGCGGGCGACACCCCACAGACCGCTGTACAGAATCTTGCGGTCGCCGGCCTCGATGTACTTAGGCTCTATGATTCCGAGAAACTTGCGGTCGGGCCACCGCTTGAAGGTGTACTTCTGCAAGTTGGCGCCGCGTCCGATGCCCCACCCCAGCAGGAACAGCGCACAAGACCCGATGAGCCAGATATATGTCCATACCGGCGAGAATCCGGGGTTCGGGTAAGCGGCCATGCCCCACAACGGGATTATGAACACCCATCCGTAGATGACGAGGCCGCCCCAGAGCAACATGAAGCCCAGCTTTTCATGGATAACGTCGTAGGTATATAGCTGGACACGCTCGAATATGAAGTAGTCCAGCACGTAGAACGTGAAGAACGCGGCGTACAGGAAAACCCCCGGGTTGGAGTCTGCTCCAAAGACTTCGTAGTGGTACGCGGCCCCGGACAGGGCGTTCAGCGAAAACATCGTCCCGCCGACGACGTACAAATACATCTTCACGTCGAAGCGTTCTTTCAACAATGGCAGCTCCAGGGCGCGCCCCAACCACAGAGCCTTTAGCGGATTCTTTACCTCCCCTTGCGGCTGGCTGAACACCGCCGCGATTGCCATGATGACGCAAAAGACCGTTCCGCCAGCCACCGCGTAAATCGTTGACCGATAAAACCAATCACGGGGCATCCCGGTAAGCTCGAAAGCCCAAACGACAACCGCGATGACGAACACCAAAAGACCGTTCAGGCGGTAGTTGCGGGGTTCGCCGGTCTCCGAATTGATGACGTAGCCGGTAACGCGCCTCGCCGGCAGTATAATCTGGGCCAGGAAAAACGCCGCGAAAATCGCCAGCGGCGTGAAAAACCCCGCAATAGCTTCCGTCGTCGAAAGCTCAAACAGGTGCCCGATGCCAAGCCAATCAATCATCAACCAATACCTCGCCCATCGTCACTAAGCATTATGCAACCGGGCGCAAAAAGAGGTCAATTCGGTAGTGTTCCAATTTTAGGTGGTCTGGTTCTCGTCATTCCGGCGAAGAGCCGGCCCCGTACCACGATACGGGGCCGGAATCCAGGAACGTCTCGAGGCTTATACTTGCCCATCAATGTAAAAACACCACCCGAAAAGGAACGCTACCCGCCGGCATTCCCCCGGTTGACGTTGTTGGCCCTTAAAGTTAGCATAACCGCAACTGGCCCGGCGCTAACCCTGCCCCTTTCGGCTGTTGAACCCCGATTTATTCCCCATTAAGCGCCAAGCGCCGCTAGACCATATCTCGACCCGTTAATCCACACCTTCCTCAAAACGGAGCAGCCATGCCCAAACAAGAAAACATCGCCGACGTTCTGCTCATCGGTGCCGGAGCCTCCGGCGGAGCCTTCGCCTGGAGTATGGCCCAGGCCGGCATCAAGGTGGTTTGCCTGGAACAGGGCGGTTGGGTTCCCAACAACGCCTACCCCACCTCCGAAACCGACCATCTGCTCCACTGGCAGACCGACTTCAACCCCAACCCCAATTTCCGCGGCCTGCCCGAGGACTATCCCGTCAACGAAGACGAAACCCCCATATCGCCCCTGATGTATAACGCCGTCGGCGGCAGCACCATCCATTGGGGTTCCCACTTTCCCCGCTTCCATCCCTCCGACTTCCGCCTCAAAACCCTGGACGGGGTGGCCGACGACTGGCCCATGACCTACCAGGAATTGGAACCCTACTACGACCTTAACGACCGGATGCACGGCGTTTCCGGCCTCCAGGGTGACCCGGCCTATCCGCCCAAACCGCCGCGTCCCTGCCCGCCCCTGTCCATCGGCAAAGGCGGCGAGGCCGTGGCCCGCGGTTTCAACAAGCTGGGCTGGCACTGGTGGTCTTCCGACAACGCCGTTTCTTCCGTTCCCTATGACGGGCGGGAACCGGACTACGGCGGTTATCTCCGTTCCTTCAGCAGTTCCGACATCATCTATTGGCCCAAGGCCCTGATGATGGGCGCCCGTCTCAAGACCCACGCCCGCGTCCGGGAAATCCTGGTGGACGATTCCGGGCGGGCCTACGGCGCCCTCTACTATGACGCCAACGACAATCTTCAAGTGCAGAAGGGCAAGGTTGTCGTGCTGGCTTGCAACGGCATCGGCACCGCCCGCCTGCTCCTCAACTCCAAGTCGTCCCTTTTCCCCGACGGCCTGGCCAACACCACCGGGTTGGTGGGCAAGAACCTGATGCACCACCCCTGCGGTATTGTCCTAGGGGTTTTCAACGAGCGGTTTGAGCAGAAAGGCGGCCCCCGGGGCAGCGCCATGCTGAGCCAGGAATTTTACGAAACCGACACCAATCGCGGCTTTGTGCGTGGTTACGATATGCAGGTCTTGGGCAACGAAATGCCTCCGCTGGCTACCGCCCTGGGCGGATTGCTGGGCCAGTCGGTAGCCTGGGGCGCCGACCACCACCGGGAGTTTGCCGAACGGTTCGGCCACATGACGGGCATAACCCTGATGACCGAAGACCTCCCCGAAGAACACAACCAGGTCACTCTCGATCCCGACCTGACCGATTCCCACGGCATTCCCGCCCCAAGGATTCAATACACCGTCAGCGAAAACACCAGCCGGATGCTTGACCACGCCGTCGCCCGCGCCACCGAAGTCATGGAGGCCGCCGGCGCCGTCAAGGTAATGTCCGCCAAGCTCCGCCGCAACGCCGGTTGGCACCTGCTGGGGACGGCACGCATGGGCGACGACCCCGCCAACTCGGTGGTTGACCGTTTTGGCCGCGCCCACGACGTGCCTAACCTCTTCGTAATTGACGGCAGCATTTTCACCACCGGCGCCTGCATCAACCCCACCACTACCATTGAGTCCCTGGCCCTCCGCACCGCCGACTACCTGAAAGGCGAAGGAAACTCTATCCTCTCATAGCCCGTCAGATAATCCCCTCCCCCTGGTAGGGGGAGGGTTAGGGAGGGGGTGAATTCGGCCTCCCCATTCCTGACATTTCCCCGTTGCCCGCCCTTCGCTCCCTTTGTTACCCTTCCTTGGCGCGCCCATGCGCCAACAAATTCTTTCCCTTGGAGGTACACCATGCCCCGCGTTGTTCATTTCGAAATCTACGCCGACGACGTTGACCGGGTTATCAAGTTCTACACCGATACCTTCGG
The DNA here is from genome assembly GCA_963665735.1 of Dehalococcoidia bacterium. GTDB lineage: Bacteria > Chloroflexota > Dehalococcoidia > Lucifugimonadales > UBA3495 > CATOSK01. Next base: position 396,961 of record OY762444.1, read on the forward strand.
CTGGACGGTGAACCAAGCTCCCGGTATGGAATACTGGCTGGTTATGACCGGCGAAGAAGGCCCCGGCATTGACGGCGGCATCATGGCCCGCCCCGACCCGGCGGCGGTAACAACTTCCATCGTGGAAGTCAGCTCAGTGGACGACTACACCGGCAAAATCACCGACGCCGGCGGGACTTTGGTCATGCCCAAGGCAGCAATCCCCACCGTCGGTTATGTCGCCTACTTCAAGGACACCGAAGGCAATCCCTTCGGCATCTTCCAGCACGACGAATCCGCCGCCTGAACGTCCCAATCCACTCATCGGAGGGCGGGGAGGGATGAAAACCCCGGCGCCCCCAACCCATCATTCCGGCGAAGGCCGGAATCCAGAAATCCCAAGCCCACAACGGCGTCCTTGACGGCAAGGAATCCTGGAACCGGCCAACGTCAGAATGCGATTGGGGTGCCGCAGTCCCCAGGGTCTTTCGATTGTTGCAGTGGCCACCCCAATGTTACCCTGAACGAAGTGAAGGGTCTGAAATCCTACGGGCTGGACGACGTAGGCCAAGGTAGGAATTTTGGATTCTTCGCTTTGCTCAGAATGACATACTTGCGCTATGGAGTGAAAATCAAAAGACCCTGCCGCAGTCCCAACCCTTGCTTGACACTTATGTCGCCAAAACGTAGGATAATTCCAGCCTGGCCGGGTAGTTGCAACGCTCAATCGTCCCCGCCGGGCCATTCATTTTTTGAGAGGTAACCGCAATGGCTGATACTTTTGGTGAGGGCGATTTTCAATATACTTTCGTTGACGGTTGGATGAACCTTCCCGAGGGCATGACCCTGCTGGAATGTCCCGGCGTCGCCGTGGACGACGAAGACCGGGTTTTCATCCTGACCCGCGGCGAACATCCCATCTTCGTCTTTGACCAGGACGGCAACTTCATCCGCACCTTCGGCGAAGGTCTGTTCAGCAACCGCACCCACGGCCTCTATTACAGCCCCAGCGACGGCACCCTGCTGGCCGCCGACGACGGCATCCACACCATCCAGAAGTTCACCCCCGACGGCGAAAAGGTCATGGAAATCGGCGAGCGCAACCATCCGGCCCCTCGCTGGAGCGGCCAGCCCTTCAACCGGCCCACTTCCGCCGCCATCCGCCACAGCAACGGCGACGTTTACATCTCCGACGGCTACGGCAACTCCCGCATCCACGTTTACTCCGCCGCCGGCGATTACAAGTTTTCCTGGGGCGAACCCGGCATTGACGCCGGCCAGTTCATTCGCCCGCACAACATCGCCGTGGACGACAATGAGCGGGTGTACGTGGTTGACCGGGAATGTCACCGGGTGCAGATTTTCGACCCGGAAGGCGGCTTCATTACCATGTGGAGCAACATCCACCGCCCCGACTCCATGGTCCTTTGGCAAGACCACATCTACATCGGCGAGCTTAATGGCATGGGCGGCGTGGACGACGCCCCCGGCCTGGGTCACCGGGTCTCCATCTACGACCTGGAAGGCAACCGGGTCTGTCTGTTCGGCGACAAAGAGGAAGGCGAAGGCCCCGGCCAGTTCATCGCCCCCCACGGCATTGCCGTTGACTCCACCGGCGCCGTTTACGTCGCCGAAGTTTCCTACACCATCCGCGGCTCCAAGATGGACCCGCCCCGGGAACTCCGCAGCTTCTCCAAGTACGCCCGGGTCTGGTAGTAAAGTTGCCGCCGGCGCGCCGCCATTCCCGAGCAGCGCGCCGGCGGCTTTAACACGGGTTGGGAGTTTCTAATGGTAACGTATGAAGTTTTTGTCGGAACCATGCTTTCGATGCTGTTGCTGGGTGCCGGAGCGTTCTACTGGCTGATGTTAGAAATGCGGGGTCTCTGCCAGGAAATACGGGAACTCCGAGCCGAACTTCGGTCAGAAATCCGCTCGGAAACCCAGCGAATACTGGAAGCCCTTTACTTCCATCGCCACGACGAGGGCGGAGCGGCGGTATTTTACCCGCCCACCTCTTCCGACTGACCGGCCAATGTTGAACGGCAAAGCATCCCTTCCCGGCAATGGCGATCCCTATAACGCCCAAGGCTGGCAACCCGGACAACGCCGGCCTCTTGACACCAATGGAGAGTTGCTTATGGTAACGTATGAAATCTTTATCGGAGCCATGTTTTCGATGTTGTTGTTGGGCGCCGGAGGTTTCTACTGGCTGATGTCCGAAATGCGGAAACTGCGGCAAGAAGTGCGCCAGGAAATCCGGGAACTTCGGGCTGAACTTCTCGCCGAATTTCGGTCAGAAATTCGTGCGGAAGCGGAGGAACGCCGCGCGGATACCCAGCGAATACTGGAAGCCCTTTACTTCCATCGCCACGATGACCAGGGAGCGGCGGTATTCTACCCGCCTCCCCCGGCGGACTGACCCAAACGGCGCAACAGCAACCCAAGCTCCCCGGCAAGGAACCCGGCATGACCACGCCGCAATTGGCCAAAATTGAGCGTTTGCCCGACTTGCGGGCCATCTGGCCCAACGAGGCGCAAAACTTCACCCCCTGGCTGGCCGACAACCTGGCCGAGTTGGGCGAAGCTCTGGGCATGGACCTGGAATTGCAGCAGACCGAGGCCCCGGTGGGCGGCTATTCCCTGGACATCCTGGCGACCGACCTGAACAGCAACCGCCCGGTCATCATCGAAAACCAGTTGGAGGCCACCGACCACACCCACCTGGGCCAGTTGCTTACCTACGCCGCCGGTTTCGACGCCGGAGCGATTGTTTGGGTAACCCGGGAGTTCCGCGACGAACACCGCCAAGCCCTGGACTGGCTGAACCAGCGCACCGGCGAGGATACCCAATTCTTTGGCGTGGTCGTCGAGTTGTGGCGAATCGCCGATTCCCCACCGGCCCCACACTTCACCCTGGCTGCCACCCCCAACGGCTGGCGCAAGCAGGCTGGTGGCACGGCAGTTACGCCGCCCGTCCCATCGGAACGCAGGGAAAAATACCGGGCCTTCTTCCAGCCCCTTTTCGATACGCTCCGGGATGAGCATAAATTTACCAACGCTCGCAAAGCCCAACCCCAAAGTTGGTACAACTTTTCTGCCGGTTACGGCCAGAGGCTCACTTACGGGGCCAATTTCACGGGGCAACGGCAAGCCCGCATAGAAGTGTATATTGACGGTGGCGATGCCGCTTGGAATACCCGGTTGCTGGGGCGTCTCGAAGTCCAAAAAGAAGAAATCGAACACGCCCTTGGGGAACTCGATTGGCAACCAATGGAAAACAGCCGGGCTTGCCGCATCGCTCTGGACCGTCCGGGCTCCATTGACGACGATGAAGCCACCCTTGCCGAAATCCGGTCTTGGATGGTTGCCAACTTGCTCAAATTCAAGCAGGTCTTTGGCCCCCGGTTGGCCGAGTTGGTTGACAGCGATTTTGACGACGCTGATGACGAAGAGGAATGAGCAGCGAATCCGCCAACGACCACCCCGAAACCGTCAACGCTGAATGGGCCGATGTCTTCGAGGCCGTTGAGCATTGCTACCGGCTGGGCTGGACTGACGGCCTGCCGGTGGTTCCCCCCGCCGATTTTCGCGTGGCTCAATTCCTGGATACCGTCGGCCTTCCCGCGTCGGAAGTAATCGGCCAACTGCCGGAACGCCGCCGGGAAATCACCTGCGGCGTGGTGGCCGCCAACGCGGTCATGGCCGGCTGTCTCCCCGAATATATGCCTGTGGTGCTGGCCGCCGCCCGGGCCATGCTGGCCCCCGACTTCAACCTGGTCGGCCCGTCCTCCAGCCTGGGCGGGGCCGCCGTCCTGGTCATCGTCAACGGGCCGGTGGCCGCCCAACTGGACATCAACGCCCGCAACAACCTTTTCGGCCCCGGCAACCGGGCCAACGCCACCATCGGGCGGGCCATCCGGCTGATTCTGATGAACGCCTGCGCCGCCGTCCCCGGCCTCTTCGACCGCAGCGTCATCGGGCACCCCGGCAAATACACCTACTGCATCGCCGAAGCCGAGGCCGATACCCATTGGAATCCCCTGCACGTCGAGCGTGGCTTGACCGCCCACGACAGCGCCGTGACCTTGTTCGCCGGCGAAGCGCCGCGACAAGTTCGGGCCATCGGCGACCCGGAGGCCATCCTGTTCTCCATCGCCGACACCGCCGCAACTCTGGGAACCTCCCTGTCCACCGGCGGCTCCGTGGGCGACCGCTCCGCCGGCGTCCGCCAGGGCGAAATCGTCGTCACCATCGCCGGAGACAGCGCCTTGTGGCGGGACTGGACCAAGGCCCAGGTGCGCGATTATCTTCATTCCCGTCTCCGCCGTTCCGTGGCCGACCTGAAACGCGCCCGGGTCATTCCCGGCGACGTGGAACCCGGCGACGATGCCCGCCTGGTTGACCTGGTTGCCGAACCCGACGACATCCTGGTGGTGTTCGCCGGCGGCGAGGAAGCCAATATGTCCTCGGTAATCCCCAGTTGGGGGCCGAAGGTATCCTCCACCGCCGTTACCCGCCCCATACCGCCCCGCACGGGTTAAACCCAAACAACGGGAGGCCAACGCTTTATGACAAGTTCCACCCGCCAGCAATATACCCTGGTCAACCCCACCACCGAGGCCGTAGCAGCCGCCTTTCAGGGCGCGCCCCGGCTGCCCTCCCTGGCCGGAACCCGCCTTGGCCTGATTGACGACAGCAAGCGCAACGCCGACGTGCTGCTGGAAGAGTTGGCCGAAGTCCTGCGTACCCGCTACGAGATTTCCGAAGTGCGCTGGCACCGCAAGCCCAGCGCCTCCCGTCCTGCCGACCCCGCCGCCGTCGCCGAGTTGGTTCGCGACTGCGATTCGGTAATCGTCGCCGTGGGTGATTGAGGGTCTTGCAGCGCGTGCAGTGTGCACGACGGCATCCACGTTGAGCAGGCCGGCATCCCCTCCGCAACCATTTGCACCGACCGTTTCACCCACACCGCCGGGGCTATGGCCCGGATGTGGGGCGCCCCCGACTACCCGACCATCTTCACCCAGCACCCCATCGAAAACCTGACCCGCGACGAAATCCGCCAGCGGGCCGGAGGTCTGGCTGCCCAGGTGGTTCAAGTCCTTACCGCCGGGTAATCGCTGGCTACCGGAGAGCGCAATGGCCCATCAGACCCGGCAACCCCGTTCCGCCCTGGAAAAAGTCAGGGACGTTCTGGTGGCCCTCATGGCCGCGGCGATACTGGCCCTGTGCGTCGTGGCGGCGGTCATGCTGCTCAACCTGTACGCCCCCATCAAGCGGGCCGCGGACAACTTGGAAACCGCCTCGAAGTCGGCGGCGGTTGCATCGGACAACGCCGTTGCCATCACCAACGACGTTGGAGCGGCGGTGGACGACATAGCAACCGTCGCTGATAATTTGGCTGCCACTTCGGGCAGCATGGCGTCGGCGGCGCAACGGTTGAGCGAAGTATCCCAGGAAGTCACGGCCTTGTCCGATGAAGTAACCGAAATTACGGCAGAATTGGCCGCCGCTTCCGGGGAAGTGTCCATCGCCGTCGCCGATACCCGGGAGCGTGTCGGTCAGCTGTTGGACGGCCTTGGCAGACTGCCGGGCATGGTCGGCGGCGGCAATTAAATCCCGCCCCGGCCCAAGGTCTTTCGATTTCCCAACCACCCGTGGATATGTAATTCTGAGCAAAGCGAAGAATCTAAAATTCTTGCCTTCCCCAACCCTGCCCTGAGCATAGCCGAAGGGGTCGCCTTACCCATAGAATGTTAGACCCTTCCCTTCGTTCAGGATAACAATGGGGTGGTCGGCGCAACAACCAAAAGACCCTGCGGGCCGGCCCTTGCCCGGTGACAACTTGTTGAAACCTTAATCGTTGGCCCCGGCCTCCCGCAGTTGCGGCGGCAGCAGGTTGGGAATGCTGTCCTCTATGGGATAGCTTTCCGGGCAGCGGGCGCATTCCAACGACCCCTCAACTACTTCGTCTCCTTCTTCCAGGCCGACCAGCAACTCCAAACTGCGCTTGCACACCGGGCAGACCAGAATTTCCATTAACTCCCTTTTCAACTTGTCCTCCCGTTGATTTCGTTGTTGGGACGCCGGTTATCGCTATCCGCCGGCCCGGTACAGTTCCGGCAGCAGCCCGGCCAGACCTATGACGATGACTCCGGCCACCAGGATGGCCGTCGGGCCGGTCAACTCCCGTTTGAGCCGGGCCAGCCGGCCCATTTCCTCCGGCGGCCCCGCCCTACGCCGGCGCAGCAGCAACGCCAGGGCAAAGGTGTAAATGGCGATGGCAACCTTCAAGGCCAGTACCGCCACGTAAGCCGTCGGCACGTTGGGCGCGGTCAGTTGCGACGCGCCCAGGATGATTCCGGTCACAATCAACACCACGATGGCGGTGTTGACCAGTCCCCTAAACTCGGCGCCAATTGCCTGGTGCACCTCGCCGCCGACGGGAGCGCGCCGGAAGGCCGGCCGCAGCACCAACAGGTAGAACATCCCGCCGCCTACCCAGGCCACCGCCCCCAAAGCGTGCGCCCAGCGAATCGCCACCAGCAGCCAGTCCAGGACTTCCAAGCCTACCCCGCGCCCATATCCGCCAGGACGCCGCTGATGGTTTCCAGGTCCAGGTTGCTAATGTGAACCCGAAAAACCCGCCCTTCCCGATTGATGAAGTAGGTAGTCGGAAAAAACTCTACCTCATAGGATTTAGCCACAGTCCCCCCCGGGTCAACGGCGAAATCGAAGGTCAACCCCAAATCCGCCACGAACTCCCGCGCGTCCTGCTCCGAGTCAAACCCCATCGGCACGAACAGCCCCAGGAATTTCACGTTCTGCCCCGCCGACTCCCGCCAGGCCAATTCAAAATGCGGCATTTCCTCCCGGCAGGGCGTACAGGACGGATACCAGAAGTTGACCACCACCGCGTTGCGGCCCGCCTCCTCCGACAACTGGAACGGTTCCCCATCGAAAAGAGTCACCTGGAAATCGGCGGCGGGTTCCAGCCGCGCGCACCCGCCAACCAGCAACAACAAAGCCAGGCCGGCCAAGACTAACAACCGGAAACGGGGAAGACTTACGAAATACAGCACAGCGCGACGGGAACGGCAATTCTCAAAACCCTTGCAATTCTAAACACCGCCGCCGGCCCGGTCAATGTGAACTCTACCACGTAACGCTGAACGAAAACCCGTCATTCCGGCGAAGGCCGGAATCCAGAATACCCCAATACCCAACTACCTCCCTTGCCGCAAGAAAATCCCCTCCCCCTGGTAGGGGGAGGGTTAGGGAGGGGGTAATCCTGCCACCGACTCCCTCACATACAAGCCGGGAAACGCGCCCGGCCCTTGTGACTGCCCCGCATAACCCGTTACAATCGCCGCAAACGGCGGCCAAAACCGAGCGAGGGTGATTATGCGGCTGGAAGGCAAAGTAGCGTTGATTAGCGGCGGGGCCAGAGGTCAGGGGGCGGTGGAGGCCCGCCTCTTCGCCGGCGAAGGGGCCAAGGTGGTTATCGGCGACATCCTGGAAGACGAAGGCCGTCAACTGGAAGCGGAAATCAACGAACTCGGCGGCAGTTGCGTTTTCGTCAACCTGGACGTTACCAGCGAAGACGATTGGCAAAACGCGGTCAACATCGCCGTAGAACGATTCGGCAAGCTGGACGTGCTGGTCAACAACGCCGGCATCTTCCGCCTGGGTCTGGTTGAGGAAACGTCCACCGAGCTTTGGGACGAAATCATGGACATCAATAGCAAGGGCGTTTTCCTTGGCACCAAGGCCGCCATACCGGAGATGCGCAAGGCCGGCGGCGGTTCCATCGTCAACATCTCTTCCGTCGCCGGACTCATCGGCTCCCACTACTCCGCCGCCTACACCGCCTCCAAGGGGGCCGTGCGGCTGCTCACCAAGTCCACCGCCGTCCAGTACGCCAAGGAAGGAATCCGCGCCAACTCCATTCACCCCGGCGTGATTGAAACCCCCATGACCGCCGGCAACCTGCTGGCCGACGAGGAGGCCCGCCAGCGCACCATCGCCCGTCATCCCCTGGGACGCTACGGCCAACCCGAAGACGTGGCTTATGGTGCGCTCTTCCTGGCCTCCGACGAATCTTCCTTTATGACCGGCAGCGAACTGGTTATTGACGGCGGCCTGACCGCCCAATAACCCCGCCGACTACCGGCCCATCGCGTACCCGTCCCGGCGCAAGTCCGCCCCGGCGAAAAGCGCGCCCCGTTCCCGGTCAATCTCAATGCCGCACAGGGCGCCCATGCGGGGCGTCCAATCGTTCCAGACCTCAACGTCGTGGCCCCGTTTCCGCAGACCGTCCACCGTTGCGTCGTCAATGCGTCCTTCCGCACCCACCAAACCGAGGTAATAAGCGTGGGGCCAGAAGGAATTGGGGAAACTCCAGGTGGACACCCGCGGCGCTTCCACCGCCTGCTGCACGTCCATGTCGAACTCGACCACGTTCAGGAACATCTGCGTCATGGACTGGCATTGCACGTCGCCGGCCGGCGTTCCGAAGGGCATCCACAGTTTGCCGTCCTTGAAGGCCATCGCCGGGTTGGGCGTCAACCGGGGCCGCTTGCCCGGGGCCAACGCCGCCGGATGGTCCGGGTCCAGCCAGCTTTGCGAACCGCGGGCCGACACCACAAACCCCAGCCCCGTCACGGTGGGCGACCCGGCGATACCGTCGCTGGGCGTGGCGGAAAAAGCGTTGCCCCAACGGTCAACCGTGCAGATATAGCTGGTGTCCGGCTCCATCGCCCCGGCCACCGGCGCCGGCTGGCGATACTTGGCCTCCGGGCGCGGCCCGGCTTGGTAACTCCACGGGTCTCCCGCCGCCGGCATTCCGGGGCAGGCCCTTTGATGGTCAATCATACTCCGCCGGCCGGCCCCGTAATCCGGGTTCAGCAATCCGGCCATTGGCACGTCAACGAAGTCCGGGTCACCGTAGTAGGCATCCCGGTCAGCGTAGGCCAGTTTCAACGCCTCAATCACCGTGTGCAGGTAGTCCACGCTGTTATGGCCCATCCCCCGCAGGTCGCACCCTTCCAGGATGCTCAGCGTTTGCAAAGTCACCGGCCCCTGGCACCACGTCCCGCAGGTGTAAACGTCAATCCCCTTGTAGTTCACCGTCGGGGGTTGGTCAACGCCTACCTGGAAAGCGGCCAGGTCTTCTTTCGACAGCAGTCCGCCTTCCTGCTGGATGAAGTCGGCCATTTCCCCGGCGATGTCGCCCTGGTAGAAGAAGTCCCGCGCCGCCTGAATCGCCCCTTCCCGGCCCTGGCCGGCGTTGTCGCGCTCGACTTCTATCAACCGTCGGAAAGTCCGCCCCAGGTCTTTCTGCACCAGAACGTCACCGATGCCCAAGGGCTTGCCGTCCCTGAAAAACACCGCCACGGTGCTGGGCCATTTGGCGACTTCCCCGCCGGCGTGGATTAGTTTATCGGCCTCCCGTTCCAAGGCCCGGTGCAGGGATTCGGGGACGGGAAAGCCCCCTTCGGCAATTTCCAACGCCGGCGTAACGACTTGCTCAAAGGTCATGGTTCCGTACAGTTTCAACGCCGTCAGCCAACCGTCGGCGGCTGCCGGTGTCACCGTCCGCAGCACTCCCGGCGGCAGCTTGCCGTCGTGGTTGCGATTGAAATAGTCAATGCTGGCGGCTTGCGGCCAACGCCCCAACCCGCTGATGCTGACCGTTTCGTCCTTGCCCGCATCGTGAACGATGATGGGCGCAACACCCCCCAGGCTGGTGTATTGGGGCAGCGTGACGTTCAGGGTCAGCCCGGCGGCTACCCCGGCGTCGGTGGCGTTGCCACCCTGCTCCAAAATCCGGTAAGCCGCGGCGGTAGCCAGGTAATGGCCGGTGGAGGCCATGTGCGTGGTTCCGGTTATCAGGGGACGGTATGACCGCAATCCAAGGGCCATGTTGCACCTCCAAATTCAGAAAAGGCCGGGGTAATCTTGGGAATCCTCGCCGTTATGTAAGGTCGGACAGGCGGGGCATGACTTCCTGGGAAAGCAGCGTCATGGACTTGACCCATTGGGCTTCGGGTTTCCATTCGTGGCCCATCGCCAGCAGCACCCCGAACCCGCCCACGTCGGCGTAAAGCTGCCTGACCTGCTCGGTCACGTCGTCCACGCTGCCCACAATCCAAACATTTTCAATCAGGTACTCCGGCGTCACCGCCTCGTCGGGAATCTCCCGTTCCCCCTTGAACAGGCTCAACGAATCCATGTGGGCCATCAAGGGGATGAAATAACCGCGGAAGTCGCGGCCAATAGTCCCTTCCAGCACTTCCTCCCGGGCCTGCTCCGTGGTATCGGCCACGTAAATTTCCTTGGCGATGCGCCACTGGGAACGATCCGGCGTCCGCCCGGCCTGCTGCGCCCCTTCCTCCACCGCGTCCCAGTGCGTCTTGAGGATTTCCGTAGGCACCAGGTTGATGCTCAACGGCAGCCAGCCCTTTCGCCCGGCGAAAATCAGCGTGTCCGACTTGGGCGAAACCCCGGCCACCCCGATGGGCGGGTGGGGTTTCTGGTAGGGTTTCATGTGGAACTCCAACCCGATTTGCGGCACGGGTTCCGGTATGGAAAACTTCCAGAAATCATGCTCGTACACGCCGGGCCTGGGGTCTTCCCACATTTGGAGAATCAACTCGATTGAGTCCCGGGACATTCCCCGGTGCGCTCCCTGGGAAGGGTCAACCCCGAAAACCTCAAAATCTCCGGGAAACCCGCCGGAGCCGACGCCCCAATGGAACCGCCCTTTGGCCAGGTTGTCCAACTGGGCTACCCGGTGAGCAATCATAAAGGGGTCGTGGTTGGGCATACAGGTCACGCCCGTTCCGAAAATCAAGTCCTTGGTGCGCGAAAGGGCGGCGGCGATGAACTGGTCCGGCGCGGGAATGTTTTCCCAGACGGTAGTGAAATGCTCGCCAATCCAGGCTTCCCGGTAGCCCAGCTTGTCCAGGGTTTCCATCTGCACCAGGTCCGATTCCATCGTCTCCGCCGGGTCTGAACCCGGCGGGTGCAGCGGCATGGTAAAGTAACCAACTTGCATCGTCGCCACCTCCCGTTGGTGGTTGTTTACTCTATGGTGTAATCAGTACGTCGCGAATCCAGGGGATTTGTCGGCCAGTATAAACCATCCCGCCGGCCCGCTCAAACGCCCCCGGAAAAATCCCCTCCCCCTTGATGGGGGAGGGTTAGGGTGGGGGTGAAAACCTTCGCGTCTGCGCCCGTCACGCGAAGGCAGCATCCTGGGCCGTGAAACACTCCCGCCTTAACCGTGGAAACGGGCCAACCTTGCCCCCGCTACCCCCACCCCGTAGAATGACCGGGCCAATGACCGGCACCGTCAGCCGGCCGTATTCCCCAATGGTAACGTCTCATGCTGTACGAAGTTGAAGTCAACGCCGGAACCAACAGTCCCATGGACTTGAATCGGGTCTTTGACCTGCTGGAAGACCCCAAGGCCGTCACCGCCGTTTTCACCGCCGACCTGACGGGCCAAGACCGTTGGTGCAGCGTCACCGGGTGGGCCGAGGATGGCCCTTGCCCGGTTTACGTCGCCCAGGCGGAGGATTCCGGTGAGGGCGTGGTGCTGCTGGTGTACGGCGGAGGCGACGGTATCCGCCTTAAACCCGCCGACAACTCCGCCCCTTGGGACTTATCCGACCCGGCCCAATGGGGCGAACCCTGTCTCATGCTGGGCGCGGACACCCCCTACGTGGAGCAGGATTAGACCCGGCGGCCCTAATCCCCCGTAACCGCCGCCGACTCCCGCCGCGTAAAGGCCGGCATCACTTCCCGCGCGAACACCGAAAGCTGTTCCTTGAACTCCGGCCAGGGCATCCCTTCCGGCCACTGCAAAATCATGTCCTCCAGGCCGGGGTACTTGGCCTCTACTTCCCGCAGGTACTCGATGAAATCGTCCGGCGGCCCGCAGAACCACGCCTTTTGCTCCACCCCGTCCTCGATGTGAGGCACCCGCACCGGCGCGCCCGGCGTCCCCCAGGGCCGTCCCTCCGAGTCGGTGTAGCGGACGAAACCGAAAGGCGCAAACCACTTGTACCGCTCATCATGGTAGGGCCGTACCCGGTCAATGGCCTCTTCCTGGGTGTCGGCGATGTAAAACCCGATGCCCAAAGCCATGTCCTGACCCAGCGACAACTGCCTCCCGGCCCGCCCGGCGGCCTCCTGGAAAGAGCCGATTATCTGCTCGGCGTACAATTCGCCGGTCAGGGCCACCACGCCCTTGAAGCCCATTTGCGCCACGTATTCCAGCGTCCGCCCGCTGGCGATGGGCTGCCAGATTTCCACCGGGCGGTTGACGGGCCGGGGAACCAGGGTAATCTCTTCCAGTTGGTAGCCCCGGTAGGGAACGTCCGCCGGCAGGGTATAATGCTTCCCCCGGTGGCTGAAAGAGTCTTCGTTGAAGGCTTTGAGGATAATCTCTATCTGCTCTTCAAACAGTTCCTTGTTGGCGTCGTTGTCAATCACCGGCGCCCCGAAGGTCTCCACTTCCCGGGAATGGTAGCCGCGCCCTACTCCGAAAATCAGCCGGCCCCCGGTCAGCACATCCGCCATCGCGAAGTCTTCCGCCAGCCGTAGCGGGTGCCACATGGGAACGATGTTGAAACCCGCCCCGAACTTCAGGTTCCTGGTTTGCCCGGCCAGGTGCACCCCCAGCAGCGTCAGGTTGGGAAAAACTTCGTAACCTTCGTGCTGGAAGTGGTGTTCCGCCGTCCAGAGGCAGTAAAACCCCAATTCGTCCATGTGCTGAGCCAGCTCTACCGCGTGACGATACGGCTGCACCAGCGTTTCGTTGGGATAGCGGCGTTCATCCGCCGGCGTGCCGTCGGCTCCTACGTTGTCCAGGTCAATCTGACCGACGTAGAGCACCGAGAATCGTTTAATCATGCCTGCAATCTCCCTGTCGTTGGGGGTATCGCCCCAGGCCGTATTACGAAAGCCGACCCAAGGCCGGCGACATTATAACATGGGCCGCCGCCGCCATTGGTGCGGCCCCGCCGGGCAAGGCTTATAATCCAACGCAAGACCGACAACACCGGGAGGACTCTATGGACTTGTCACTTGAAGGCCGGATAGCCATGATTACCGGCGGCAGCCGGGGATTGGGGCGCCAGATTGCCACGGCCCTGGGACGGGAAGGCTGCCGGGTGTCCATCTGCGGGCGCGACGAGCGGCGCGTCCAGGAAACCGTTGCCGAGTTGGGCGACCAGGCCCGCGGCAGCGGCGCCGACGTAACCGACGAGGAGCAGGCCGCCAGGTTCTACGAAGAAACCGTCGCCGAGATGGGCCAGCCCGACATCCTTATCAACAACGTCGGGGGCCGTCGCGGTTCGGTGCGTTTCGAGGAAACCAGCATGGAGCAGTTCATGGCCGGCCTGGAAGTCAACCTGATTAGCGCCGTCCGCCTGTCCGCGATGGTCTTGCCCCACATGAAAGAACAGGGTTGGGGCCGCATCATCAACATCGCCTCAATCTACGGGCGGGAACACGGCGGCTCCATTGACTACATGACCGGCAAGGCCGGGCTAATTGCCTTTTCCAAGCACCTGGCCCTGCAAATGGCCCCCCACGGCGTCCTGGTCAACTGCGTCGCTCCCGGCTCCATTGACTTTCCGGGCAGCACTTGGGACCGTTTCCAACGCTCGGAAACGCCGGACACCGTGGCCCAATTCATAGACCGCAACCTGCCTATGGGGAGGTTCGGCTGGCCCGAACCCATCGGGGAGACGGTGGCTTTCCTGGCGTCAGACCGGGCCAACCTTATTACCGGCGCTTGCATCAACGTGGACGGCGGCCAATCCAAGTCCCTTTTCTAGCGCCCCAACCCGTCATTCCGGCGAAAGCCGGCCCCGTACCACGATACTGGGCCGGAATCCAGTAGAGCCTTTGCAGTGAAAATCCCCTCCCCCTGCCAGGGAGGGTTAGGGTGGGGGTGACAATGCCCCGTCTCCCCTTGGGAAAGAGCCGGGGTGATGGCAAAAACCACGCGCCCAACCCGTCATTCCGGCGAAAGCCGGAATCCAGAAATCCTTGCCATAGACCACGTTGGCCCCAGTCAATCCGCTGGAGTGAAAATCCCCTCGTCTTTTGATTTTCCATCCACCCGTGGATATGTAATTCTGAGTAAAGCGAAGAATCCAAAATTCTCGCCTTCGCCAACCCTGCCCTGAGCATAACCGAAGGGGTCGCCTTACCCATAGAATTTTAGACCCTTCACTTCGTTCAGGGTAACATTGGGGTGGCTACCGTAACAATCGAAAGACATTGGTGAAAATCCCCTCCCCCTGCCAGGGGGAGGGTTAGGGTGGGGGTGACAATGCCCCGTCTCCCCTTGGGAAAGGGCCGGGGTGATGGCAAAAACCACGCACCCAACCCGTCATTCCGGCGTAGGCCGGAATCCAGAAATCCTTGCCAAAGACGACGTCGGCCTTGGCAGAGCCGTTGCAACGAAAATCCCCTCCCCCTGCCAGGGGGAGGGTTAGGGTGGGGGTGAACTCCACTGCCTCAGCGGTGGCTCATCACCCCGATGAACTCCCGCCAGGCGTCAACGCAAGCCTCCGGGTCCGAGTGCTGGATATACCCGGTGCCGCCGGGAATCTCCGCCAGCCGCGCGTCGGGCAGCAGAGCGGCCATCCCCTGCGCCCGGTCTCCGGTGTTCATGGAGCTACTCTGCCCCACAATCACCAGGGCCGGCGTGTTGATTTGGGGCAGGATGGGCGTCAAGTCCTGGTTGGCCAGGTAGCCCAGCGTGTCCGCTACCACGTGGGCCGTGGTGTTCATCATCTGCTGGGCGTACCACTCATGGTGGGCCGGGTCTGAATGGCCCGGTTCCAGCCGCCGGTCTGCCGTCTGCCGCACCCAGGCTTCCACGCCCTCATCCAACACCAACTGCCGGTTTTCCACGTAGCTGGCAACCCCGGTGAACTTGAAGGGCGACGTGCAGGCGGTGACGGTGTGCAGCCGCTCCGGGTGTTCGTAGGCGAAATAAAGCGATATGGTTCCGCCCACCGTTTCCCCAATCAGGTGACATTTCTCGATTTCCAGGTAGTCCAGCAGGTTGGCCAAGTCGGCGCCGAACCCGCTCAACGACCAGTCGTAGCCCGGCGGCGGCACCGTTGACCGCCCGAACCCCCGCGCGTCCAGCCGGATGACCCGGTACTGCCGGGCCAGCAACGGCACCCACGCGTACCACAGCCGGGAATTTTTAGCGTTGCCGTGGTGCAGGACTACCGTTTCCCGGGGCCGCCACGGGTCCGCGAAACAGTCGTCCTCATAGTACATTTCCAAGTCCCCGGGTAAGCTGGCGACCGGCATACGCCCCTCCAATCAATCCAACGAATTAATGTATCAAGGCCCCCGGAAAATCAGTCAACCAAGGGAATGGCGATGGAAACCCTGGTCTTGTCGCCGTAAACCGCGGTGGTGTGTCCCCGGCCGGTCAGGTCGTCGGCCAGCAGCACGTCGCCGGGGTTGAAAATCCGCTTGGTGCCGTCGCCCAGCCCGATTTCCGCCTGTCCTTCCAGGGTAATCACGTACTGCCGGCGCGGGGCGGAATGGAAGTCCATGAAGTCCCCCGCCGGGGCGCGCCGGAACTGGATTCCGGTGACGCCCTGCATCGCCGTCCGCTCGGCGTTGGCTATGGTCTCGTAGGAAAGCTCAATTTCCTCAAAGTGCGATTCCCCGTCGTCCCCGGTATAAACCCTGACAATCTGCATCCTCTTCCGCTCCTGACCGTCTCCCCGAATCCAACCGCCCAACCCAGCCAAGCGCATCATAGCAACGCCCCCGATTCAACGTCAATTCCGCCCGGCCCAACAGCCGGGCGATTGCGCGGTCAGGCGAGTCGGGATTGGGGACGGTTCAATAGTCCCCTCCCCTTGGCAGGGGGAGGGTTAAGGAGGGGGTCATACTACTACGTCAATTGCCGTCATTCTGGCGTAGGCCAGAATCCAGAAATCCCAGACGAAACCGGCGTCGCCACCGAATAACCGTCATTCCGGCGAAGGCCGGAATCCAGAAATCCTTGCCACCGACATCCCTTCACCATCACAAGGGCATGGACAAAACCCCCTCCCCCTACCAGGGGGAGGGCTGGGGAGGGGGTCAACTACCCCCCATCACCCGCCCCCGGTGCGGCAAAGGTCCCGCAGACAACACCCGCCGCAGTTGGGCCGCTTGGCGCAGACTTTCTTGGCGTGTTCGTCCAGCAAAGCGTGATATTCGTTGAACAGCCCGGCCTCTGCCGGCAAACTCCCTTGGAAAAACTGCTGGTACCAATAGTAATCCCGTTTTTCCGCCGCCGGGGGCAGCCAACGGTCAACCATCCGCCGGGTGTAGGAATCAATCACGAAAGACGGCTTTTCCGCCGCGTACACCAGAATATCGTCCGCCGTTTCCGGCCCGATGCCGTGCAGCGACAGCAGTTCCTCCCGCAGCGGTTCCAAGTCTTGACCCAAACACGCCGATAAATCCCCGCCGTATCCCTCTACCACGTGAGCGGCGAAGGCTTTGAGCTTGCGGGCCTTGGCGTTGTAGTAACCGCTAGGGCGGATGATTTCGGCCAGCGTGTCCTGGGGACAACGGTACAGGGCCTCCAACGACCAACAACCGGCCCGTTTCAGGTTATCCAGGGCCAACTCCACGTTTACCCACGCCGTTGATTGGGTCAGTATGGCCCCGATAACCACGTCCAGCGGCCCATCGCCGGGCCACCACCCTTGCGGGCCGTGTTCCGCCAACAACCGCCGGTAAATCTCCAAAACCGGCGGGACGCCGTCGCCCCCATTAGAAATTCCGGCAGTCACAAGATTACCGGAATCCGGTCGGCCAGCGTGATTTCCTCCGGCGTCACCTGGCAGCGATAAGCGAAAGCCTCAACCCCGGCAGCCACAGCTTGCCGCAGCGTTGATCCCAGCAGCGGGTCGGCGGAATCGTAGGGCATAAACCTTTCCGCGTCGGGACGTTGCACCACGAAAACCGCCGCCGCCCGGTAGCCCTCCGCTTTGGCGGCCATCAGGCTGTTCAGGTGCTTGACCCCCCGCAGCGTCGGGGCGTCGGGAAACAACGCCGTGCCGTCCTCAACCAGCGTCACCGACTTGGTTTCCACCATGCACGCCGGCCCATCCCCTTCAAGCAGCATATCCAAACGGCTTTCACCGAAGGCAACTTCCCGCCTTACCGATGTGTAATCCGCGAACTCTTTGACCCGCCCGGCCTCCACCGCCTCGGCCAGCAGCGCGTTGGGCAGCCGGGCATCCGCCGAACACAGGGCGAAACCCAGGTCAACCAACGCCAGGTCATAGGGACACTTGCGGTGTTCCCCGGCCACGGGTTTGAGCAGCATCCGAAACCCCGGAACCAGCAACTCCCGCAGCCGCCCGGAATTGGGCAAGTGCGTCATCACCTCTTTACCATCAACCTCCACCAAAGCGGCGAAACGGTTCAGCCGCGTCACAAACCGCCCTTCCACCAAATCAGGTTCCAGTTTCATTTGACCCCGGCGTTGCCCCAAGCCTTCCTTCCAACGCTATAATAACCCAACATCGCAACGGTGGGACAACGACGCCAACCCCCGCCGGAGGCCCAATGCCAACCTTCCTGCAACGCCTGGACGACGCTTGCGCCGCCACCGAAAGTCTGGTCTGCGTCGGCCTCGACCCCGACTTGGCCCGTATGACGGTGGCGGACGTGGCCGAGTTTAACCGGGCCGTCGTTTCCGCCACGGCGGAGTTTGCCGCCGCCTACAAGCCCAACCTGGCCTTCTACGAAGCCCTTGGGCTGCCGGGGTTGCAAGCCCTTCAAGATACGGTAAAGCATATCCGGCAAACTGCCCCCCACGCCATTATCATCGGCGACGCCAAGCGGGGCGACGGCGTTCCCCCGTCCTCCCAAGGCTACGCCCAGGCCATGTTCCAGGTCTGGGACTTCGACGGCGTTACGCTGAACGCTTGGGGCGGCGGCGAAAACGTCGCCCCCTTTCTGGAAGACCCGGCGCGGGGGGCCTTTATCTGGTGCCGTGGCTCCAATCCTGGCTCCGCCGAGTTGCAGGACTTGACCGTTGTAGCCCCGGACGGCCCCATGCCCCTGTATCAACATCTGGCATCGCTGGCAAGCGGCTGGAACGGCCACGGCAACCTGGGCCTGGTGGTGGGCGCCACCGTTCCGCAGCAACTGGCCGAAGTTCGGCGAATTTGCCCCGATATGCCCCTGCTGGTTCCCGGCGTCGGCGCTCAGGGCGGGGAACTGGAAGCCTCGGTCAAGGCCGCCGTGGACGCCAAGGGCCGGCTGGCGTTGATAAACTCCTCCCGCGGCATCATTTACGCATCATCCGGGGCGGACTACGCTACTGCCGCCGGCATGGCAGCCGCCCAACTGCGCGACTCCATCAATCAAGTCCTGGAATCCGAGGGATTGGGTTGGCGCTAGACCTGAACATCGGCGACGTTCTTCGCATGAAGAAACCCCACCCCTGCGGCAACAGCCTTTGGGAAGTCACCCGGCTGGGCGCGGACATCGGCATGGTCTGTCAGCAGTGCGGCCGTTATGTCATGCTGGCCCGCCCCTACCTGGAACGCCGGGTTAGGGAAATCATCCCCCGGCAAAGCTCCCGTCCCTCCGAATCAACGGTTTCCGGTCTGGGCGGCGACATTCCTTGAAGTTAGCCGAAATCCGGGCCGTCCTGGGCCGCTACCGGGGCGTAGCCTTCCTTTGCCTGACCATCTTCATTACCAGCGTCGGCATGGGCGCCATTGCCCCGGTGCTGCCCCTGTTCGCCGACCAGGAATACCACGTCACCCGCACCGAAGTCGGGCTGGCGGTGGGGCTGTTCGGCATGGCCCGGCTATTTTCCGGCTTGCCCGCCGGCTACCTTACCCAGCGGTTTGGCCGCCGTTTCGTCCTCAATTCCGGCACCGCCCTGAATTTCGTAGGGGCCGCGATGGTGGCGGTGTCCTTCAATTTTCCCTGGCTGATAGCCTGGCGTTTCGTCTCCGGCGTGGGCGCCAGTATGTACACCACCGGGGTAACCGTCTATCTGCGCGACGCCGCCACCCCTGAAAACCGCGCCCGATTCCTCAGTCTCCACGAAATGAGCATCCTGGTTGGCCAAACCGTTGGGCCGGTGGCCGGCGGTTACATCGGCGAGCATTTCGGACTGCGGACGCCGCTAATCCTCCAGGCCGTGCTGATTCTGGCTGCCCTGTTCGCCCTCGTCCTCCGGGTGCCGGAAACCCGTCCCCAGGAAGCGGCGCCGCCGGCCCGGGGCCGGCCCGCCGGCCGTTCCGCCGCATCAACAGCCGCGCCGCCGGGTTCCCTGGGCCGGCTGCTGATAAGCCCGGCCTTCATCTTCGTCGGTCTATTTAGCTTGATGATAGTCGCCAACCGCCAGGGCGGACGGTTCAGCGTCATGCCCCTGTTCGGGGAAACCAAGGGATTTCGCGCCGACCAGTTGGGAGCCTTCATCAGCGCAACCCACTTCCCCCAATTTTTCACCACAATGGCCTCCGGCTTTCTCTCCGACCGTTTCGGGCGCAAGTTTCCCATCATCCCGGCCACGGCCCTGATTGTCCTGGGAATCTTTGTCTTCATCCACGGCGATACCTTCACCGGCCTGATGATTTCCGGCGTCCTGCTGGGGTTGGGCGAAGGCTTGGCCGGCCCGCCCAGCGTCGCCTTCTTCGCCGACATTGCGCCCCCCGGCATGGAAGGCGTGACGATGGGGCTTTACCGCACCTTCGGCGGTGTGGGGTCGGTAGTGGGCGCGCTATTGTTGGGAGGGGTGGCCGACCTGGCCGGTTTCGCCTGGTCGCTGCGGGTGGACGCTATCCTGCTGGCAATCTCGGCGGTGGGGGTGATGCTGCTGGTGCGGGAAACCGCCGGCCGCCGCGCCGCCCGAACCTGAAAATCCCTTCTCCCTACGAGGGTAAGGGTTAGGGAGGGGGTGAAAACCCTCCCCATTCTTAACCGTCATTCCGGCAAAGAGCCGGCCCCGTACCGCGATACGGGGCCGGAATCCAAAAATCCTACCCAATAACTCCCCTGTCCCTTTGAGGCAGAAGGCCGGGGTCAAACCCGGTTCACCGACACCGCCTTAATCGGCAGGGGTGGCACTCGGCTCCTTGGCGACCCGCGGGCTGTTCCAGTCCGACAACTCCGGGTGGAACCCGGCCAGTTCCTCTTCCAGCGTGTCCATGAAGTTTCGCACCGCCTTGCCGTGGAACTTGCCCCGCAGGGTGCACATTCCGATTTCCCACGACGGGAAGAGGTGGTCCAGCCGCACCACTCCCAGACGGTCATGGTCGTCCGGGTGCAGGGTAAAGTCGCTGGCGATGGCGACGCCCAGCCCGATTTCCACGTACCGCTTGATTAACTCCGTGTTGTCCATTTCCAGCACGATGTCGTAATTGACGCCCTGCTCTTTCAACGCCTGCTCCACCGTCCGCCGCGTCAAACTTTCCGGCCCGGCCAGAATCAACGGCCACGAACCGGCGTCCTGCAACCGGATGGGCTGCCGGTGCAGCAGTTCGTGGTTCGGCGGCGTCATCAGCACCACGTTGTACTTGAAAAGTTCCACGAACTCCAAAGTCGGGTCATCCGACGGGGGCGCCGAGCAGAGGGCCAAGTCCAACTCCCCGGACTTGACCAGTTGAATCAGGGCGGTATAGGGCCGGGCAATCAGCCGCAGCCGCACGTCCGGGTATTCCTCCCGGAACCCCTGGATGGGCCTGGGAAGGTGGTGCAGCACCAGGTCCGGGTAGGCCCCCACCACGAAGGAACCCCGCCGCTCCGAGTAGTCCATCTGGTTTTTCAGCGTGTCCACCGAGTCCACAATGGGCGTAATCAGCTCCAGGAAGGTCGCCCCCTCCGAGGTTAGTTGTATGGGCCGTTTTATCCGGTCGAAAAGCGTGAGATCGAACTCGCTTTCCAGTTTCCGCAGGTGGGTGGTCACGGTGGGCTGGCCCAATTCCAACCGCCGGGCGGCCTTGGAAACGCTGCGCAGCCGCGCTACGTGGTAGAAGCTGATTATCTCCCGCAGTTCCATTCAATTGTCCTCTCGGCCTACCGGCTTATGGCCTGCATCCATTGTTTCAACGAATCCAATAGAATATATCATATAATATCGCTTGACAAAATATCGAAGGAAATTGACAATGGCCTTTGATTACCTGGGCGGATAGGCGGAACGCTACTGCGCCTGCCTTGGGTCTGTTCGATTACACCCCTTGCTAATGGATGTGCGGACATGGCTTTCGTAATAACCGAACCCTGCGTGGATGTCAAAGACGCCTCCTGCGTCTCGGTCTGCCCGGTGGACTGTATTCACTCCAACGACGCAGAGAATATGTACTACATCAATCCCGACGATTGTATTGACTGCGCCTACTGCGAGTCGGCCTGTCCGGTAAACGCCATCTTCGATGAGTTTACCGTCCCCCCCCAGTGGCGCACCTACATCAACAAGAACCGGGAGTATTTCAAAAAATAGCCTGGCGGTCCCGGCGTCCGACGCCGCAGCCGGGCCGTCAGCTGGACTGCCACGGGCTTGCGCCCTGAGATGAGGCTTCCCTCCCCTCCGGTTCTCACTCCGTTCGCCCGCGCCCCCGGGGATGAAACGAATCCCCTGCGGGTTTGATTGGAGACTTAGTGAGCCTTCTGACCGACACTCTCTCCCGGATGAATGTCCGGCGCACCTTCCGCGACCTGGGCACCGACCGCCAACGCCGGGAGACCATGATTGCCTTGGCCTCCACGCAAATGCTGGTCCAACTGTCCAGTATGCCCATCGCCATGACCATCCCCTCGGTAGCCCGCCATTTCGACGTGGACGTTGCCACCGCCGCCTGGATGGTCATTATCCGCCTGCTCATGCTGGGCAGCACCGTTTTCCTGGCCGCCCGCTTGGGCGAAAAGTTCGGCCACGTCCGGGTTTTCTTCGCCGGCGCTGTGGTCATGTGCGTTGGCAGCGTCCTTTCCGCCTTGTCCTTCGACATCTACCAACTGGTGTTGTGGAGCGGCTTGGTCGGTTTGGGCGGCGCGCTGATAACCGCCAATTCCAACGCCATCCTCGCCATCGTATTCAGCCCCGAAGAGCGGGGCCGGGCCTTCTCCGTGCCGGTGGTTTCCGCCCGTTTCGGCTCCCTCATCGGGCTGGCCGTGTTCGGCTCGGTGCTGCAATGGGTTCCCGGCATCGGCTGGCGGCTGGTTTTCCTGACTTCGCTGCCCATCGGACTGCTGGCCCTCAAAACCGCCTGGCCCCTCATGAAATACCACGCCGAGCAGTTCGCCGGCCTGCCCCAGCATATCAAGATTGACTATATCGGCGCCGCCCTGATGGTCTTGACGCTGGGCGCTTTCGTGCTGGCCGGCCTGCTGGTCAACGTGCGTTCCGAGACCCTGGTTTCGCCGGCTACCTTCCTGGACGGAAACATCCTCTTCCTGGTCTTTGCGGGGCTGTTCATCGGTTTCCTGGGCCTTTTCATGGCGGTGCAGACCGTCAGCCAGGAGCCTTTCGTGGATTTCCGGTACTTCAAGGAAAAGTACTTTTCCACCGCCCTTTACAGCAACACCACCTTCCATTTTTCCATGCTGGCCGTCACCACCCTAATCCCCATCATGGTGGAAAACGGCCTGGGCAAGCCGCCCATCTTCGTAACCCTGGTGCTGCTGCCCAACCAGTTGATGGGCCTGTTCCTGCCTACTTTCGCGGGATGGGTCTATGACCGTTACAACCCCCGCTGGCTGCGGCCCGGCGCGCTGGGCGGCATTGCCTTGGGGTTCCTGTTGCTGGGCATTTTCTCCGCCGACGTTGCCGTGTGGGGCATACCGCTGCTGATGCTGCCCACTTACATCGGTTCCAACCTGTTCAACACCGCCAACAACGCCCTGGTGATGAACACCCTGCCCCAGAACCGCAGCTTCGCCTCCGGGATGCTGGAAACCACCCGGCAAATGGGCCACACCCTCGGCGCCACCGTGGGCGCTACCGTCCTTGGGCTGGCCCTCCCCGCAACCATCGCCTTGATGTCCCTGGGAGACGCCCAAGCCATGTACCGGGAAGGGTTCCGGCTGGCCGCCCTGGCCGTGGTCTGGACCATGCTTTCCGGCAGCATGGTAGCCATCTTCCAGAAAATGCCCGAAGGCATGGGGCCGCGGCGCGCTCCCCAACCCGCCGCCCAAGCCACCGGCGGCGGCGACGGCTAAAGGGATGCAAAAATCCCCTCCCCCTAGACGGGGGAGGGCTAGGGTGGGGGTGAACCCCGCGCTGAGCGTAGCCGGAGAGTGGAGGGGAACCCACCCCCAACCCGTCATTCCGGAGAAGGCCGGAATCCAGAAAACCCCCGGCCTTGGCCTTGTGGGAAGCCGAAGAAGCCGTCATCCAAAACCCCCTCCCCCTATTAGGGGGAGGGTTGGGGTGGGGGTGAAACCGGACTTCACCGCTACCTCCGCGGCCCCCTTCTTGTTGCCACCCACCAACCGCCAAGCTAAACTGGCCTTGGCCGAACAATCCCGGCCAACGCCAATCCCTGTTACTCCCGAAGGAGCTACCGAATCATGGCCCTTTTCCTCCGCGACCACGAAGTTGACCAATGCGTAACCATGCCCGAAATGCTGGCCGCCATTGAATCCATGCAGCGTCATTTCGGCCAGGGCGAGGTCTATAACCTCCCCCGCCGCAAAATCATCGCCCCCGGCGGTATGCTCTCCGTCATGGGCGGCGGCCTGTTCTACGACGGACTTCTCGGTGTCAAGACCTATACCGTCGTCCGCGGCCAATACTCGTTCCAGGTCAGCCTCTACGACGCCGACACCGGCGCGCTGCTCTGCTACACCCAGGCCAACCGTCTGGGCCAGCTCCGCACCGGCGCCACCACCGGCGTGGCGGTCAAGCACCTGTCCAACGCCGACGCCGCCACCGTCGGAATCATCGGAACCGGCTACCAGGCCCCCACCCAGCTTGAGGCCGTCTCCCTGGTTCGCGGCGTCTCCACCGTCAAGGCGTACAGCCGCACCCCGGAACGCCGCGACGCTTTCGCCCAGACCATGACCGACTCCCTGGGCTTCGAGGTCAAGTCGGCCCCCACCAACCGGGCCGCCATCCAGGACTGCGACGTGGTTATCTGCATCGCCGCCACCATGGAGCCGGTGCTGGAAGGCGAGTTGCTTTCCCCCGGCGCGCTGGCCATTGGGGCCGGCCCCACCACCTGGCGCGCCCGGGAAGTGGACGACGCCACCCTGACCCGCGCCAACCGCATCATCGTTGACTCGGCTGACCAGGCCCCGGTGGAAGCCGGCGACTTGGCCGGGGCCGTTGACCGGGGAATCCTCCAATGGAGCCAACTCCAGGAACTGCGCCACGTCGTCGCCGGAGTGGTAGCCGGACGGCAAGGCCCCGACGAAATCGTTTACGCCAAGCTCATGGGCACCGGCGTAGCCGACGTTGCCGCCGCCAAGCTGGCCTACGACAACGCCAGAGCCAACGGCCTCGGCGTAGAAATGGACTGGTAGGCCAGTGGTTCAGGGACACGCATTAACGGGGTCGTCGCAGCAAACGGTCCCCGCACCCGATGCAGTAAGCCGTGCGCGGAACATTCTTGGTTTGGCAATTGCTGCAAATCAATTCCCTGTTGCGGGATATGACCGGCGTTCCGCAGTTTGAGCAATAGCGGTCGGCCATGCTTACCAGTTCCAGGCAAACGGTGCATTCCAACCGGGGATAGTTCCGTCGGAGCAAGAAAGGCGAAACCCTTTGGCCCCATTGGAATTTCCGGTATGTCCAAACTCCCCCTCCCACAGTGAGGAAAACAACGGACAAGACACCCAACGGCTCGAGGCTGGACGCCGCTACGTTGTACGTTCCGTGGACAACCGCCGCCAAACCCAACCCCACCCAGACCAACCAAGTGTGTTTTGCGCCCGGCAGTTTTTGCCTTCCCAGGAAATACCCCCAGATGTTTCCCGCGACCAAGTGCGCCACGGTGCTTAGCGGGGCCCGCAGCAACATCACTGCCGGCCCCAATGCCACCACGTAACCCAAGTTCTCTAACGAGGCGAACCCAAGGCTGGCAGCGGTGGCATACACCAGCCCGTCCACTGGTTCATCAAAGTATAGGGAACGGTACGGAAACAGCCTTACTGCGGCGAATTTGCACGACTCTTCCACCGGCCCAACCACCAATAGCATTACTGTGGCAAACGATGCAATGCTGGCGCTTTCCGTGAAATGCTCCACCCCTAAAGGTAGTTCCAGCAAAACCGCCGGTATTGTCGCCAGGCAACCCAGGAAAAAGGTCAGGGCAACCAACCGCTTGGGTTCGGGCCGCAATTTATCTTGGCGCAGGAAAAACCATAGCCAGAACAACCCCGGAGCAAAGGAAACGAGCAATAGTCCCGAAAAGGTCACTCTACCGGCCCGGACGTCGGATTACGACCGTGTCGCAAATCAAGTCGTGCAGACCTCTCTTGTCTTTCCGGAACGCAATCATCAGGTAGCCAACCCCCAACAGTAGCAGGGACAATTGACTGGCCCAATACCGCGCGAAAGCCCGTCCTATTCCAATCCGTGAACCATCAGGCCGCATGACCCGTAGCCGGCAAATGAACATTCCAATTGTCGCTCTCGCAAGGGCGATGGTTGCAGTGTAGTAGATTATGTCTTGGCCTAAGTCGAGGATGTCCGCGCGTCCAAACGAAACTTCCGTTTCGGAATCGAGGTCCAAAATCCCTTCGTAGTACTCGGTTACTGACCCACCGCCTATAAGTGGCAAGAATATGGCGAATACCAGCAACATCAATGCCGTGTCAATCCAGAAGGCCAGGAACCGCCACCAGAACCCGCCGGGATACCCTTGAGCGAAAGCGGGTATCGCCCGAGCTGGTTCAGGGTCTCTGGCAACCCGTTCCTCCAATGGAAACCCACAAGCTCGGCAGTAAGCCGCCCTTGGTTCATTCCCTTGATGACACCGGGGGCATACAACCGCCGGGATAGCGTCCGTTGCTCCCGGTGGATTTTCGGCGTTCCCAGACGCAGGGCTGTCCTCTGCGAGCCGATGCCCACATGAAAAGCAGAAATTGTTGCTGGGTTCGTTGACCTCCCGGCAGGACGGGCATAATCCCCGGGCCTCACTTCCACAAGAAACGCAGAAGCTGGCCCCGGTGATGAGTTTCCCGCCGCAACGGTGACAATTCATGTCCCCTGTCCCTGCGTCAGGTATTCCTCGGTGCGGAGAATGTTGTACCGCCCCTGCGACATCAGCAGGCTTTCCACCGCCGCCCGCGCCGTGTCCAGCGACGTGAAACACGGTATCCGCCGCTCCAAGGCCGCCCGCCGGATGGCAAACCCGTCCCGCATCACCGACGTTGATTGTGACACCGTGTTTATCACCGCCCCCACGCTGGCGTCCTCGATAACGTCCACCACGTTGGGGTGGCCTTCGCTCAACTTCTTGGTAATCATCGTTACCGGCATCCCCAGGGCGTCAATCATCGCCGCCGTTCCCTCCGTGGCGTAAAGCCGGCAGCCGGCCCGCAGCAGTTCCCGCACCAGGGGCAGCGACTCCGCCTTGTGCTGGTCGGCGATGCTCAACAGCACCCCCATGCCGGTTTCCAGGTTGAGATTGGCCGCCAGCAGCGCTTTGGAGAGGGCCGACGGGAAATCGCTGTCCACCCCCATGACCTCGCCGGTGGACTTCATTTCCGGCCCCAGGTACCAGTCCACACCCACCAGCTTGCTCATGGAAAACACCGGGGCCTTGATGCCCACCAGCTTTTGCCGCGGCCAAAGCCCGCCCTGGTATCCCATATCCGCCAGCGTCCGACCCAGCATCACCCCGGTAGCCAGCTTGGCCACCGGAACCCCCGTAACCTTGGAAATGAAGGGTATCGTCCGGCTGCCCCGCGGGTTTACCTCTATTATGTAAACCGACGTAGGTTCGGCGTCGTCCCAGGGCTGCGCCGGGCTGCGATAGGCGCTGCCCCCCTGGATTACGAACTGAATGTTCATCAGCCCCTTGACGCCCATCGCCAGCCCGATGCGGGTGGCGTAGTCCACCAGGGTATCCACTTCCGTTTCCGACAGGTTCAGGCCGGGGTAAATCGCCATCGAGTCGCCGCTGTGGACGCCGGCCCGCTCAATATGCTCCATTATGCCGGGGATTAGAACCTGCTCCCCGTCGCAAATTGCGTCAACCTCACACTCTTTCCCTTCCATGTAGTGGTCCACCAGCACCCGCTTGTCCGGCGAGACATCGGTGGCCGCCGTCAGATACCGGATAAGCTCCGTGGCGTTGTGGACGATTTCCATGGCCCGCCCGCCCAGCACGTAGCTGGGCCGCACCACCACCGGATACCCAATGTTCTGCGCCACTTGCAAGGCTTCGGACACCGACCCCACCGCCGCGCCGGGCGGCTGCGGGATACCCAACCGGGAAAGGAACTCTTCAAACCTGTGCCGGTCTGATGCTATGTCTATCGCCTCCGCGCTGGAACCCAGGATGGGTAACCCGGCCCGGTCCAGCGATTGCGACAGGTTGATGGCCGTCTGCCCCCCGAATTGCACCACCGACGGCGGCGGTTCCTCCCCGTCGGTTTCGTTGTCAATAACGTCCCTGACCGCCTCTTCATCCAGCGGCTCAAAGTAAAGCCTATCGCTGGTGTCAAAGTCGGTGGACACCGTTTCCGGGTTCGAGTTAATCATAATGCTGCTGATGCCCGCCTCGGACAAGGCCCAGGCGGCATGAACGCTGCAATAGTCGAACTCTATACCCTGGCCGATGCGGATAGGCCCGCTGCCGATGACCACCGCCTTCTTTCCCGGCAGGGACGGCGCCTCGTTTTCCTGGTCGTAGGTGCTGTAATAGTAAGGCGTAACCGCCTCAAATTCGGCGGCGCAGGTGTCCACCATCTTGTAAACCGGCCTGATGTCCCAGCTTTGCCGCAGGTTCCGCACCCGTTCCGGCAGCGCGTCCGCCAGCGTTCCCACCTGCTCATCGGAGAAACCCAGCCGCTTGGCCCGCCAAAGCAAGTCCGGCGTCAAGTCGCTGGACAGCAATTCCCGCTCCATGTTGACAATGCGTTCCAGCGCGCTGATGAACCAGGGGTCAATCAAGCTCCTGTCCCGCAACTCCTCTTTGGTCGTCTTGCCCCGCAGCGCCGCCGCCAACGCCCACAGCCGCCGGTCGCTGGGATGCAGCGGCAGCCGTTCCAGGTCAATCTCCCCGGTTTCCGGGTTGCGCCAATCCGGGTCTTCCCACATCAAATTGCGGCTTCCCAACTCCAGGGAGCGGGTGGCCTTTTGCAAAGCCGCCTCAAAAGACCGTTCAATCGCCATGACCTCGCCGGTGGCTTTCATCTGCGTGGTGATGCTACGGTCTCCTCCGGGGAACTTGTCGAAGGGCCAGCGGGGTATCTTCACCACGCAGTAATCCAGGGCCGGCTCAAAGGCCGCCCCCGTCTTGCCGGTGACGGCGTTGGCGATTTCGTCCAGCCGCCGGCCCACCGCAATCTTGGCCGACACCCGCGCGATGGGGTAGCCGGTGGCCTTGCTGGCCAACGCCGAACTCCGGCTGACCCGCGGGTTTACCTCGATTATGTAATAGTCGGAAGTTGGCTCCCACGCTTCAGACTCGGATTGAATGGTCTCAAAAACTTCCGGGTGCGGCCGCAGGGCCATTTGGATGTTGCAACCTCCCTCAATCCCCAGCCCCCGGATAATCTTCAGGCTGGCCGACCGCAGCATCTGGTATTCCTTGTCCGTCAGCGTTTGGCTGGGCGCAACGACGATGCTGTCCCCGGTATGCGCGCCCATCGGGTCCAGGTTTTCCATGTTGCAAACTGTGATGCAATTGTCGTCGCTGTCCCGGATAACTTCGTACTCGATTTCCTTCCAGCCTACCAGAGACCGCTCCAGCAGCACTTGAGAGATGGGACTCAAGGCTAGCCCGCTCTGCACAATCTCCTGGAATTCTTCCACCGTGTTGGCGATGCCGCCCCCCGTTCCGCCCAATGTGTAAGCCGGGCGGATTACCAGGGGCAGCCCTACCTGTTTCCAGTATTCCATAGCCTCATCAAAGGACGATACCGTTGTGTTCGGCGGCACCGGCTCCCCGATGCTCAGCAGGAAATCCTTGAAGAACTCCCGGTCTTCCGCCTTGCGAATCGTCTCCAGCGGGGTGCCCAGCAGACGCACGGCGTACTTTTCCAGTACGCCGGCGTTTGCCAGGGCAACGGCCAGGTTCAACCCGGTCTGGCCGCCCAGGGTGGGCAGTATCCCGTCGGGCCGTTCCCGCGCGATGATACGTTCCAGGACTTCCACGGTCAGCGGCTCAATATAAACGCTGTCCGCCACGTCCCGGTCGGTCATAATGGTGGCCGGGTTGGAGTTGACCAACACGGTGGTTACGCCCTCTTCCCGCAGGGCTTTGCAGGCTTGCGTGCCGGCGTAGTCGAACTCCGCCGCCTGGCCGATGATGATGGGGCCGGAACCAATGACCAGCACCTTGTCCGGTTTGGACGGCCCCTTGACTTCCGTTGCGATGATTCCTCCTCCGCCGGCGTTTTGCGCCGGCCACAGGCGATTACAGCCGGGGCAGCGCCCCCGGCAGTTCTATCAGGCTCCGGTCGTAAAGGTTGTTCAGCAGTTGGAAGATGAAACTGCCGTAATAGCGTCCGTCCCCGTCGTACTTGACGATGCCGGGGAAGTCCTGCTCCGACCGCGGCGGCACTTTCAGGTTTACGGTGTAATCGTCCACCTTGGCCAGCTCGATGCACCCCACCGGGTCATCAATCAACTGCTGGCTCGGCGAGTCCATCAACTGAACGCGGAAGGCCCAATTGCTTTTCAGTTGCGCGCGGGTCACCACCCCCAGGCGGTAACCGTAGTCCAGGCAGGAGAAAGTCGGCACCACCTCGTCCAACAGCCCCAACGCCTCGGACATACTGGCCGGAATCTCCATCTCTACCCCTTCTTCGAGTAAGACCATGCTGAAAGAAGACATCCAAGAACTCCTGAATAATGCTGAATAGTGCAGGCCGGGATACCGTGATTCCAACGGGCCAAGAAATAAAAAAGAAAAAAGACCTGGCCCTGAGTAAAGGACTTTGACCGTAAATTACGATTTTGTTCCGCTAGGCGTTCACCCCCTCGGCGCGTTTATTGGTTCTTCGCCTCGGCAACCATCGCCAGAAATTGATCGAAAATATACTCGTTGTCCTTCGGGCCGGGCGATGCTTCCGAGTGGTATTGAATGGTGAACAAGGGCATTTCCCGATGGGTCAGGCCCTCTACCGTGTTGTCGTTCAGGTTCAACAAAGAAACTTCCAGGCCCGGCGGCAGCGAGTCGGCATCCACCGCGTAGCCGTGGTTTTGAGCGGTGACGTAAACCCGCCCCGTCATCAGGTCTTTCACCGGATGGTTGGCCCCCCGGTGGCCGAACTTCAGCTTGTAAGTCCGCGCCCCCAAGGCCCGGGCGATTAGCTGGTGTCCCAGGCAAATCCCCATCATCGGAACCTGCCCCACCAGTTGTTTCACGTTGTCGGTCACGTAGTCCAGCAGTTGCGGGTCTCCTGGCCCCGGCGACATCAGTATCCCCGACGGTTTCAACGCCAGAATGTCCTCCGCCGACGTGCCGGCCGGCACCGCCACCACTTCGCAGCCCCGCCGCCGCAGCAGCCGCAGAATGTTGTATTTCAACCCGCTGTCGGTGACTAAAATCCGGTGCCGGGGCGGTTCGGAGACTTCGTAATCGTCCTCCCAGGTGTATTGTTCCCCGGTGGTCACCGTCTGCACCAGGTCCAAATCGTCATACCGCGGCGCGTCGGCCAGCATAGCGGCGGCCTTTTCCGGCGATTCCCCGGTGATAAGGCCCATCATTACGCCCCGCGTCCTCAACCGCCGGGTGATGGCCCTGGTATCCACCCCGCAGATTCCCGCAATCCCCTGGGAACGAAGATACTCATGCAGCGTAAGCTCGCTGCTCCCGTGGCTGGGCTGGTCGCAATGCTCCCGGACAATCAGCCCCCGCACCTGGATTTGCCGCGATTCCACGTCCTCCCGGTTGATGCCGTAGTTGCCCACCAACGGATACGTCAGCGTAACCAACTGCCCGGCGTAGGACGGGTCGGTCAAGACTTCCTGGTATCCGGTCATGCTGGTATTGAAAACCACTTCGCCGAAACTGTTGACGTCGGCCCCGAAAGACTCCCCCCGGTGCGCCGAGCCGTCCTCCAAAACCAGGTATGCGGTAGGGGCCAAGTTAATTCACCTGCCCTTGCAGTTTTTCGTCCTGATAGACCACCTTGCCGGCCACCAGCGTCGCCGACACCTTGCCCTTCAACGTCTTGCCGGCCAGGGGCGTATTGCGGCCCTTGGAGGCGAACTCCGACGGGTCAACCATCCATTCCCGGTTGGGGTCGAAAATCACCACGTCGGCGGGAGTGCCCACTTTCAGACTTGCCAAGTCGTCCAACCGCCCCCCCATCACTCGCGACGGCCCTGTCGTCAACCGCTCAATCAGCGTCGTCAGGCCGATTCGCCCGTCGTGCGCCAACCCCAACAGCGACCCCAGGGCCGTTTCCAGAACGCTGATTCCGAAGGCCGCGTCCTGGTAAGTCACCAGCTTGCAGGCCGCATCGTGGGGCGCATGGTCCGTAGCCACGCAGTCTATAACCCCCTCGGCCAGGCCCGCCGCCAACGCTGCCGCGTCTCTAATGGAACGCAGGGGCGGGTAAACCTTGGTGGCGGTGTCGTAGCTGCCTGCGCCGGATATGTCCTCGCCGTCAGCCCCGGCGCCCATCGCCCAGCCGTCGGTGATGGTCAGGTGATGCGGGCAGACTTCCGCCGTCACCCGAATCCCCCGTTCCTTGGCGTTGCGAACCAGTCCCACCGCGCCGGCGGTGCTAACGTGCGCCAGATGCAGCCGTCCCCCGGTCAATTCCGCCAACGCTATGTCCCTCGCCATCATCGCCTCTTCAGCGGCGGCGGGAATCCCCGGCAGACCCAGCCGGGTAGCCGTCCAGCCCTCGGCCATGACGCCGTCCCGGGACAAGCAGAGTTCCTGGCAATGGTTGGTGATGGGCAGTTCCAGGTCCCGGCTGTACGCCAGGGCCAGCCGCATCAGGTTGTCGTCGTAAACCGGGTCCCCGTCGTCGCTGAGAGCCACCACCCCGGCGGCGGCCAGTTCCTCCATGTCCGCCAGTTCCTTGCCCCGCCGCCCCCTGGTGACTGCCCCGATGGAAAAGACTCTTACCGCCCCCTCTTCCTCGGCCCGCTGCCGGACAAAATTGACCAGGGCCGCGCTGTCAATGGCCGGCTCGGTATTGGGCATGGCGCAAAGGGTGGTGAATCCGCCCCGCGCCGCCGCCCGCGTTCCGGTGGCGATGGTTTCCTTGTACTCGAAACCCGGTTCCCGCAGGTGGCAATGAAAGTCAATGAACCCCGGACAGGCAACCAGCCCCGCCGCCGGAATTATCCGCCAATCGGCGGGAATGTCATCCGCCGCTATCTGGCCGCCGCAAGCCCCAATCACCCCGTCCTTAATCAGCAAGTCGCCAACGCCGTCAAAGCCCGTCGCCGGGTCAATAATCCTCGGGCCTCTAATCAAGATTGCGCTGGCCGTCATATCCTCCGCCAATTCCTAACCCTGCCATTCCGGCGGCCCGGCGTTGGAGACCTGGTACAGCAAGGCCATCCGCACCGCCACGCCGTTGGTGACTTGCTCTTCAATCACCGAGTTATCCCCGTGGGCCACGGCGGTGCTGATTTCAATGCCTTCGTTCATCGGCCCCGGGTGCATCACCAACGGATTCGGCTTGGCCCGGTCCAGCCGTGCGTCCGTGACTTGCCAGCGCCGGATGTATTCCCGTAGGCTGGGAAAGAAACCGCTGTCCTGCCGCTCCGACTGCAACCGCAGGGCCATCACCACGTCGGCCCCCTCAATGGCCCGGTCAAGATTGGTGTCCACCTTTACCGACGCCAGGGGATGCGACGGCGGCAGGTGTTGACCGGAATCCATCAGTTCCAACGGAATCAAAGTGCCGGGGCCGCTAAGGGTGACTTCGGCCCCTGCTTTGACGAAACCCCAAAGGGCGGAGCGGGCCACCCGGCTGTGCAGCACGTCCCCGACGATAACCACCTTGCGCCCTTCCAGCGTTCCCAGCCGTTCCTGCGCCGTGTACAAGTCCAGCAACGCCTGGGTGGGGTGGGCGTGCAGACCGTCCCCGGCGTTAATCACGCTTACCTTGTCCAGGTGGCGCGCCAGAAAATTCGGCGCCCCGGAATGGGGATGTCGGACTACAATCACGTCAACCCCCATCGCTTGCAGTGTCAGCCCGGTGTTCAGCAGCGACTCTCCCTTTTCGACACTGCTGCCCGACGCCCCCACGTTAATCACGTCGGCGCTCAACACCTTGCCCGCCTCTTCAAACGACACCCGCGTCCGGGTGCTGGCTTCGTAGAACAGCGTAACCACCACCCGCCCCCGCAGGGTGGGAACCTTCTTGATTTCCCGGCCCAGCACGTCCTTCATGGCGCGGGTGTTGTCCAGGACGCGGGCGATTTCCTCCGACGAAAAATCGTCCAGGTCCAGAACGTGCCGGCGGTTCTTTTCCTTGGCGCCGGCCAGGGTTGCCGCCGTACCGGTCTGCGTTGGATTCAGCGAGGCCATACCGTCAGCCTTCTCCCCTGGCGATGATAACTTCGTCGCGCCCGTCAATTTCCTCCAAGCGCACCATTACCCTTTCCTGCTGGGACGTGGGTATATTCTTGCCGACGTAATCGGCCCGGATGGGCAACTGCCGGTGTCCCCGATCCAGCAGGATTGCCAACTGGATTTGCCGGGGCCGCCCAAAATCGTTCAAGGCATCCATCGCCGCCCGCACCGTCCGCCCGGTGTATAGCACGTCGTCAACCAGCGTAACTTTCTTGTCGCCAATATCCACCGGAAACTTGGTGCGCTTGATAACCGACTGTTTCCGCTCTCTAACGTCATCGCGGTACAAACCGATGTCCAACTCCGCCACTGGAACATCCTCTCCCTCAAACCGGGCGATGTTCTGCGCCAGCCGCCGGGCCAGGAACACCCCGCGGGTATGAATCCCCACCAGCGCCAAATCGCCGGCGCCCCGATTCCGTTCCAGAATTTCATGGGCCACCCGCGTCAGAGCGCGCCGGATTTCCTCCGGCCCCATGACCCGGTGAGCGGTTCCCCGGTTTTCCCCCTGCGTCGCTATTTTCCTGCCCTCCCGGATGTTGGCCGATGGCGGTTTGTCGCCAAAAAAATCCCTTGCCGTGGACTGGCAAGGGATTAGCGCCAAGACACACCACGGAGATGCGTCCCAGCCGGAGCAACGGGTTGCAGCGCTTTGCCAGCCTCACGGGGCTGCCTTAAAAGGAAGGGCTGGCCGAACTATGCGTCTCCGGCCAGCCCCACCACACACCTATTAAGTTTTCTCAAAAAGAAAAGGCTGGCCGAACTTTACGCCTTCGGCCAACCCCACCACACACGCATTAACTTGTCTTGGCCCATATTACCAGAGGCCGCCACTCGGTTAAAGACTATTCCCGCCCGATTTCCGCCATTTCTTATTGGCAGCCATGCAAAAAATCCCTTCCCCCTTGATGGGGGAAGGTTAGGATGGGGGTGAAAACCCTGGCCCAAACGGTTCCTCGCGCCGACTACGCCGCCACCTTCTTTTTCCGGTTGGCAACGTAGTCCACCAGCAAGTACTGGCCCAGGTTTTCCGAACTGCTGTAAAAGGCCCGGCCCCGGTTGATGCGCGTCAGCCGGTCAACGAAGTTCACCAACTGGTAGTTGTTTTCCAGCATGAAGGTGTTGATAACGATGCCTTCCTGGGTGCAGCGTTTAACTTCCTTCAAGGTTTCCAACTCCGTGCGGTAGCTGGGCGGGTAGCTGAAATGCGACTGGCCGTTTTCCAGGTGGGCCGTCGGCTCCCCGTCGGTAATCAGCAGAATTTGCCGGCTGCCGCCCTTTTCCTTGTCCAACAGTTTCCGCGACAGCATCAAGGCGTGGTGCAAGTTGGTGCCGGAAACCCAGGCGTTCCAGTTGACCTTAACCAGGTCTTCCTCCTTGATTTCCCGCGCGTAGTCGGAAAAGCCGATGACGTGCAGCGAGTCCCGGGGGTACTGGGTGCGAATCAGGGCGAACAGGGCCATCGTCACCTTCTTGGCCGCCTGGAAGTTGTTGAACAGCCCCATAGACCGGCTTTGGTCCAGCAGTACCGCCGTGGCCGCCCTGGTCATGTGTTCCTGCCGGTAAATCTCGAAGTCCGCCGGCGTCATCCGCACCGGCACTTGCGGCCCGGCCCGCAGGACGGCGTTCTTGATGGTGGACTGCATATCCAGCAGCAAGGGGTCTCCGAATTCATAGGGTTTGGTATCCCCCAGCAAGTCCCCGCCGGCCCCCCGGTGGTCCAGTTCGTGGTTGCCCAGCCGGTCTTTTTTCAGGTGGATGAAAACCTCTTTCAGCGCTTTCTGCCCGATGCGCCGCATCCCCCGCGCCGTCAACTTAGGGTCCTGGTCGCCGGTAATGTAACCCGCCTCTTTCAACAGTTGCATCAGCCGCTCCAGCTGTTCCCACTCCCGGCGAGCCTCCTCTCCCAATAACTCCGCCAGCTTGTCGGGGTCAATGTCCTCCAGGTTGCCGGTTCGCATCGCCTCTTGCAGCGACTGTTCCAGCCGGTCTAAATCCTGCAACTCCCGCATCAACTCCATCGCCTGCTCCATCGTCAGGCTGTCGTCGCCCAGGAAAGGATACTGCCGGCGCAAGTCGTCCATCGGCATCAACTGTTCCATCAGGCTGGCAAATTCATTCATCGCCGCCTGGGTCTCCGGGTCCAATGCCGAAAGCAGGGTCTCTTCCAACTCCCGCCGCATTTCCGGCGACATACTTTCCAGCATGGACTGGCTTTGCGCCAACTGCTGCTGCAACCGTTCCAGCAGTTCCTCAAAACTTTGCGGCGGGTTGGGGCCGAACATCTGGCCGAACTGCTGCATGAACCCGTCAAAATCCGGCTGCCGGCCCGCCATGTGGTCCCGCATCATCTGGTTCAACTGCCGCATCAACTCCCGCATCGCCGCCATCTCTTCGGGAGACATACCTTGCACCTGGTCCCGCATCTGCTGGGAAATGTTTTGCGCCATCTGCTGTTTCAGCTGGTCCAAAAGTTCCTGGAACATCTGCCGGGCCGTCGGGTCCATGAAGTCGTACTCCATCAACTCCTGGATTTGCCCGGCCAGGCTTTCCGGCAAATCGTCCAGCTTGTCCAGGTTGGTTTGCGCCCGTTGTTCCAACAGTTGATTGAGCCGTTCCTGCTGCTCCCGGTCGTCCTCAGCGGTCTGCTCCAACTGCTCCCGCGCCTCCTGGAGCCGTCGGTCAATCCCCTCCCGCTCGGTAGCGATGATTTCGTCCAACCGTTCCTTCAGGTTGTCCACCACCGAGTCCATGTTGTGCCGTTGCAGTTGCTCCCGCCGCTGGTTCTTCAACCGTTCCAGCAAGTCGCGCAGGCCGTTAAGCCGGTTGCCTTCCTGGTTTTGCACCCCGTTGCGGAACATCTCCCGCAAGGCGCGCATAACGTCCCCTTCCCTGAGCAGTTCCTCCGACAGCCGCTCCATCAGCTCGTTGGCGTCAATGTCGAAGATTTCCTGCGTGCCGTCCCAGCGGGAGTAACGAAAAGCGCCAAAAAGCATAACGGCCTCAACTTGGCCTGCTAGCCCGTGCTGGCAGACGCCGGTGCGATTTCCGGGAATCATACATGGCAAGGCACCGGGCCGCAAGGCAACCCGGCAACGCGGATACGATTGCAAAGCCGGTAGAAACGCCGTTGGAAGCACTTCAATAATCCCTTCCCCCTTGATGGGGGAAGGTTAGGATGGGGGTGATAACCCCCTCCCCCTACCAGGGGGAGGGTTGGGGAGGGGGTGATGCTTCGCCAACGGAGATTGCGACGCCAGGACGCCTAACCCGCCCCCAAAGCCGCCAACCCGGCGTCGGCGCATTCCTGGTCTTGGGAATAATGGCCGCCGCTGACCCCGATGCCGCCAATCATCTGCCCGTCCACCGAGATGGGACTGCCCCCGCCAAATAGAATCATATCTTCCTGATGGGGCAGGCTGTGGAGCAGGGGCGGGTCTTCCTTGATGAACTCCCACAACCCCAGGGTAGGCAGCCCGAAGGAAATAGCCGTCCACGCCTTCTGCTGGGCAATCCTGACCGCCAGCAGCGCGGCCCCGTC
Source organism: Dehalococcoidia bacterium (assembly GCA_963665735.1). Taxonomy (GTDB): domain Bacteria; phylum Chloroflexota; class Dehalococcoidia; order Lucifugimonadales; family UBA3495; genus CATOSK01. The sequence continues at coordinate 434,212 of OY762444.1, forward strand.
CATGCGGCTGAAAGCCTTTAGTGTGCCGTCCGGGTCAACCACGGCGATAGCCATTGGCACCCCGATTTCCTCGGCCTTGGCTGCGGCGGCGGCAATGGCCTGCTGCGCCGCCTCCAGGGTGATGCTGGTCTTGCTGAATGATGCGGGCATAACGTCCTTCCTCGCTTATGTAATCTGGCGGGAATACTATACCCCAACTTCCCGCCGTCAACCAAATTAGCCTCGCGCCCAGGGCAATCGCATTATGAACCAGGAACTACCTCAAGAATCCCCTCCCCCTAGTAGGGGGAGGGTTAGGGTGGGGGTGAACCCCAAGCCATTCCCGCCCCCAACCCGTCATTCCGGCGAAGGCCGGAATCCAGGAACGTCAAGGTGTTGATGCTCGCCCATCAATGCAAGAAAACCGCCTGAAACGGAACGCTACCCCCCGCCGTCCTCTGCCGACCCTAGCCCCAAGTCGCGGACAATCCTTTCCGCCGCCTCCCTCGGCCCCAATTCCGAAGTGTCAATAACCACTCTGGCGTTGGCAATCGCCGGAAAGTCAAACGCCCCCGCGTCCCGCAATTCCCGGTAGTGTTCCGCCGTGTGCACCTTGCCGTAAGCCGCCCTGGACTCCGCGCCCATGCGGTTTTCCAGTTCCTCTTCCGGGCAGCGCAACTCCACCAACGCCACTTCGCCCCCGGCCCCTTCGACCCTATCCATCAATGTTTCAATAAAGTCGTGGCGAACGGTTCGTTCCGGCGTAAAGGTGAATATCAGGCCGGGAATTTTTTCCCGCGCCGCCCGTTCCATGACCGCCAACCAGGTCCGTTCCCGCAGGTCAACGAAGGGGGCGCTCCCAAACTCGAACAACGGCGTCAGCATATCAATGACCAAGTGGTTGTGGAAAACGGGAAACCCCGTCATCGCCTCCACTTCCCGCGCCACCGTCAGCTTGCCCGACGCCGCCGGCCCATAAATGAACAGTAGCAGCATACCGCCAACCCTTTCCGTCGCCGAGCTCAAATCAGGTAACTTGCGCCCCCAGGATTTTCTCGATATGCCCCAAAGCCCAGCGATGGGCCTCCGGGTCAAAGGTGGCTACGCAATCCGCCGGCACCTCCACCGGGTAATCCCGGTTGCGGGCGTCCGAAGTGGTGTGCATGACGCAAATGTCGGTGCAGACCCCGCAGATAATCACCTTGTTCGGCGCCATATCCGCCAGCCGTTGCTCCAGGTTGGTGTTGAAAAACCCGCTGTAACGGTTCTTGGGAATCACGTTGTCGCGGGTCACGTACCAGGCCAACTCCGGGATTACCTCCGGTTCCTCGGTGCCGATGACGCAATGCACCGGGAACATCTGAAACTCCAGGTCATCGGGCAGGTGGTGGTCTGAAATGAATAGCGCTGACCCGCCGCCGGCCGTCTCCCGTTCCAGCAGCCGCAGCACGTTGGGAATAATCTCCCGCGCCTCATCGCCGCAATACAGGTTATGCCCCGGTTCCAAAAATCCCCGCACCATGTCAACCACCAGAACAACCGAACTCATAACGTCGCCCCCTGTTTTCGTCGTCTCTCCCGGCCCTTATCGTCCGCCGTCGGTTTCCCTGGCCGGCTCGAAGGGCTGCCCATCCACCAGAACCCCTTTAATCACGGCGTCGCCCTCCGCGTCAACCGCCGCCCGCACTTTTACGTCCTCCGCCTGCTCAATGGCCCAACCCGTACCTTCCGGCACAAAAAAAGTATCTATGCCGAAGTCCAGCCACCCGTCGGCAGTCAACCGGCCCCGTATCGCCACCGGCCCGGCCTCCGCCCGTTCCAAGCCGTATCCATCGGCAACCCAGACCTCCCCATCATCCCGCAGCGTCACGTAAACCTCTTGGCCCACATCCAAACCGCCGGGAATGTAAGCGTCCCAGGGCGGGCTGTCGCCTTCCCCCGCCTCGCCGATTTCGTAACGCAGAATGGCGTAGTCCCCTTGGAACAGGGAACGCGGGTCAACCGGAACGGTTTGCAGCGTAACCGTCGTTCCCGTTTGCAGCGTGGCTTCCTTGACCCCAATCATCGCCAGCAGCACAACCAATTGCGCCGCCACGATTCCCCAGAAGGCCAGCTTGAACCGGAGGCTCATTCGCCGTCCTCCGACGTGCGGAGTCTCCCCAGCATCCGCCGCCGCCCCCGTTCCAGCGCAAACCCGCCGCCCAGCAGAATCACCCCGGCAACAATGAACACCAGCGACCTGTCCAGCAGCAGAAAACTATACTCGAAATACCGGGTGAAAACGTCAACCGCGAAAAAGACCAGCCCCAGGTTGATGAACCACTCCCGCCCGCTGACGTAACCCATGACCAGCAGCCCCACGATTGCGCCCAGCAGCAGCAGGTTGAACAGCAGCGGGTAAACCCAATCGTCGGGCATCGGCCAAAAGACCACCAACCCGGCGCACACCAGCAATGTCAACGCCGCCAGTCCCTCCCAGGCCAGCGTTGCCGTACCCCGGCCGGCCCGCTGCCGCAGATACCAACTTCCCGCCAATCCCGCCGCCGTCACCGCCACGGCGATAGTCGCCACCGCCCAGAACTCCACGGTTTCCACGGGAACCGGCAACCCTTCCGAGTCGCTGTCAAGAAATTCCTCCCACCAGACCCGGAAAGTCAGCAGATAGACCGCGCCCAAGGCCACCACCAGGCCCAGAACTTCGTAGGGCCGGGCCAAGACTTGCGTAATGCGATGTTCGTCTTGCAGTTTGCCCAAGCCGTACAGGGCCAACCCCAACGCCAGGTACAACGGTATGCCCCGGAAGGGTATCAATTCCCAATCCCGCAGCCATTCCTGCCCCCGGAAACCCACCGCCGCCAGCAGCAGCACAATCCCCAGCGTCAACACCGACTGCGAACGGGTCACGTAGGCCAGCGGCATCACCCCCAGGAACCACAGCAGCATCAGGTTGGGGCTGTTGACCGGCACGTGGTACGCTTGGGCTGCCAGGTGAATCGCCGCTCCGTAGAGTACCGCCGCCAGCAGCAGCACCGCCGTTCCCGCCCGGACGTACTGCCGCCGGTAGCGCGCCCAATAACCCGCCCCGTAAGCCGCCGGTACGCCCACCAGCATCATCGCCAGCTTGACTTCCTTGGACAACTCTTGCCAGTTGGCGGCGACAAACAGGACAACGCCCAACCCGATTAACGTGGCCCCCAGCGTTGCCAGAATCGTAACCAGCCGCCCCCGGAACACTGGCCCGGCCTCTTCCGCCGGGTAACTGTCCAGGATAGCCTCGGCCTGTTCGGCGGTAATGATGCCCTTGGCTTGCCAGTCGGCCACCGCCGCCGGGAGTTGGGCAACAAACCGGCGGTCTATCCCCCGGTTGGTGCCAGCATCCTCACTCATGGCGCGGTCTCATAGTCCCCACCGTTTTACTATAACTCCCCCCTTTGCGAGGGGCGAAACCAAAATCTTCCCCTTTGTAAAAGGGGATTAAGGGGGATTTCTCCAGCGCAATCACTTCTAGGCTGGAACTCAATCCCCTCCCCCTCGATGGGGGAGGGTTAGGGTGGGGGTGAAACCCCGGTCGCCACACACCCGCGAAATGGGCAAACCCCCGCTACGACTTCACAACGCCGCCGGAATAACCGGCGTCCCGTTCCAGCATCGGCGACAGCCCCACCAACTCAAAAGCGTCCACCACCGAAACCATGTTTTCCATCAAATGCTCCGTGGTTCCCCGCTGCCGCAACTGGCGCATCAACTCCCCCACCACGTTGCAGACCGTGAGCATCGCGCTGACCGGGTAAATCACCATCTTGAAACCCAGCCGTTCCAGTTCCGCCGCCGGAATCAACGGAGACTTGCCGCTTTCCACGAAGTTATACATCAAAGGAACGTCAAAATGCCGCGCCGCCTGCTCCACCTCCGCCGGCGTCCGCAAAGCCTCGATAAACAACCCGTCGGCCCCGGCCTCCACGTACTGCTCGCACCGCCGCAGCGTATCCTCCCATCCCGTCACCGCCAGCGCGTCGGTACGCACGAAAATAAAGAAATCGTCATCGGTGCGGGCATCCACCGCCGCCTTGATTTTGCCCGTCATTTCCTCCGGCCCAATCACCCGCTTGTTGTCCAGGTGGCCGCACCGCTTGGGAAATTCCTGGTCTTCCAGGTGAATCGCCGCCACTCCCGCCCGCTCGTACTGGCGAATCGTCCGTTGGATGTTTAGCATCCCCCCGTACCCGGTATCGGCGTCGGCGATAACCGGCAAATCCACCGCCTCAACGATAGCCGCCGCGTTGCCAATCATTTCCGTCATGGTAGCCAACGCCAAATCCGGGTAGCCCAGCGTCGCCACCGACGTGCCGGCCCCGGTCATGTAAACCGCCGGAAACCCGGCCTGCTCAATCAACCGCGCCGTCAAACAATCGTATGCTCCGGGAGCGGCGATTATCCCCGGCTGGTCCAAAAGTTCCCGAAAAGCCCTGGTAGCCCGCATTGTCTAAACCTCCCCGAAAAAGCCCGAATTTCTGAAAAGCGGCGATTTACTCGCCAACAAGTAAGCGCCGCCAACCGTCAAGCGATAAGCCCCCCATCAATCGTCAACGCTTGCCCGGTAATGTACCCGGCTTGCGGACTGCACAGAAAGGCCACCAACTCCGCCACTTCTTCCCCCGTTCCGAACCGGCCCATCGGTATCCGCCCCAGAATCTGCCGCCGCGCCTCTTCCGCCAGTTGCTCCACCATCCCCCCGGTGTCAATGAACCCCGGCGCCACCGCGTTGACCGTCACGTTGCGCGACGCCACTTCCCGCGCCACCGCCTTGGTGAAACCAATCAGCCCCGCCTTGGCCGCCGCGTAGTTGGCTTGACCCGGATTCCCGCCGATTCCCACCACCGACGAAATGTTGACGACCCGCCCCTGCCGCCGCCGGATTAACTGCGGCATGACGAACTTGGTGCAGAGAAACGCCCCCCGCAGGTCAATGTCCATCACCTGGTCCCAGTCCTCCAGCGTCATCCGCACCAGCAGCCGGTCCCGGGTGATGCCCGCGTTGTTGACCAGAATGTCCACGTGGCCCCAACGCTCCTGGGTCTGTTTAACCACCTGCTCCGCCGAATCTTCCTGGGAAACGTCCCCGGCCACCGCAAAGGCTTCGCCCCCCTGGGCGGCTATGGCGGCCACCACCTGCTCCGCCGCGTCCGGGTGCAGATGATAGTTGACCCCTACGCTAGCCCCGCTGCGGGCCAGCCGCATGGCGATGGATGCCCCGATGCCGCGGGATGCCCCGGTAATCAAGGCCGTTTGTCCGGTCAAATCGGGAGATTCCATGCCGCTACCCGGTGGGGGCTGCCAGACCCAGTTCCGCCAGTTCCCGCCGCATACCCCCCTCCAGGTCCCGGTCAAGGCACTGGATGGCGGTGTTGATGGCCCCGGCTATCCCGTCGGCCCGCGACGACCCATGCCCCAGAACCACCGTGCCGTTGACCCCGAACAGCGGCCCGCCCATCTTCCGCGGCAGGTTCATGGACGTCCAGAGTTCGTTGACCAACGCCCCGGCCCCCTGCGGCGAAAGCCCGGCGGAAAGATGCTCTTGCAGGTACTCCCGCAACGCCGTACCCAGGCCCTCGGTGAATTTCATCAGGATGTTGCCCACGAACCCGTCACAAACCACCACGTCCGCCTTGTCCCGGAAAAAGTCCATCCCTTCCACGTTCCCGACAAAGTTAAGATGGCTTTGTTGAAAAAGCTGGTTGCTTTCCTGGACTTGTCGGTTGCCCTTGGCGGCCTCGGCTCCCACGCTCAGCAAACCCACCCGCGGACTCTCGATGCCCAAAAACTGCTTGGCGAAAGCCGTCCCCAGCGCGCCGAAACTCAGCAGCAGCGACGGCCGGCAGTCCACGTTGCTCCCCATGTCCACCATCACCGTCCGCGGCGCCAGCCCCAGGAACGGGCCGCCGATGCAGGGCCGTTCCAACCCTTCCATCAACCCCAGCACCATCACCGCGCTGGCCATTGACGCCCCGGTGGAACCCATCGAAACCAGCACGTCGCCCTGGCCGGTTTTCAGCAGTTTCGTCGCCACCAGTATTGAGGCTTCCGGCTTTTGCCGCAGGGCGAAAACCGGATGTTCGTCGTCGCCAATCTTGTCCACCGACGGAACCACCGTCACCGCCTTGCCCGCCGCGTTCTGCCCGGACAATTCGGCCTCCACCGCCGCCCGGTCGCCCACCAGGATTACTTCCATGTTTTCGGTTTCCACGGCTTGCAGCGCGCCGGGCACCGTCTCCGCCGGCCCATAGTCGCCGCCCATCGCATCCACCACCACCCGAACCGGCCGTTTCCTGTGATTATCTTGCACTCTTATCGTCCTTGTACCTGTATTGCGCTGCCCTTCCGGGGCTATCGCATACCAGAGGTTTAACTATGGGGTGTCATCAAATTGAGGATAGAAGTACGCCAGCGCCTGTGTTCGTCATTCCGGCGAAAGCCGGAATCCAGAAATCCCAAGCATACAACAGCCTCCATAAGAGGCAAGGAATCCTGGATACCGGCCCCGTATCGTGGCACGGGGCCGGCTCTGCGCCGGTATGACGGGTGAATATGACGACACCCCCTAACCCCCACCCTTGGGCGTCAATACCGTCGCCGAGCCGCTGATAATTTCCTGTTTCGTTGCCCGGTTTCGCACTCCCAGATTGCAGGTCAACCTGTCGTGCGCCCCTTGTTCCTCTACCGCCGTCACCCGGCCCCAGGTTTCCACTTCGTCGCCCAAATAGGCCGCCCCCTTGAACCGGACGTTGATGCAGCCCGTTTCCAGCCAACTGCGGCCAAACCGGGCGGTCATCATCTCCGAAAGAAACGCCATTGTAAGCATACCGTGAGCGATTATCCCCCCGAATTGCGTTGTCCGGGCAAACTCCGCGTCCAGGTGCAACGGGTTATGGTCCCCCGACGCCTCGGCGTAGGCGTTCAGCTGTTCCTGGGTAATGGTTCGGACCACCGGAGCCAGTTCCTCCCCCATCGGCGTCATTCAGCCCCGCCGGACGGCGCCAGCACCGTCGTTTTGCCCTGCTGCACCGCCGCCCCATCGCCGCCGGTCAGGACGTAGCTGGCCGTGATGAATTTCAACCCGCCCCGCTGCCTTGGCCGTTGCAGCGTCGCCGTGCCGGTAACGGTCTCTCCCCAAGCTAACCCCCGGCAGGTCTCCACTTCTTGCAGGCTGTGGATTGCGCCCCCCGGCAGTTCCAGTTTTTCCAGCAGCGTGGCCAGAGCCATCGCCGTCAACGCCAACGGCGGCGTCAAACGATGCTGACGATAATCGCCGGCGTCATCGCCCACCGCAGCCAGGTAACGCAAGACAGCTTCTTCGGTCACGCGCCACTGACCCAGGTGGATTCGGGAATCTTGGAAGTCCGGTGAAGTCACTGCCCCAACCCTGTCTGCCCCTTGGTCGGCCCAAATTGCCGGGTGCGCCCGATTATACTGCCCGCCCGGTTGAGCATCAATTGTTATGGAAAGCGGCTAATCCCCGTTTTTCACCCGACAGGGTGTGCAGAAAATCCCCTCCCCCTGGTAGGGGGAGGGTTAGGGAGGGGGTGAAAACCCGGTCGTAACACCCCCTAATCCTCCAACCCGAAAGTCTCCACCGCCAGGTCAACAATGTGCTCCCCAATCGCCAGCGACGACGTGGCCCCCGGCGAAGGCGCGTTCAGCACGTGGACGGCGTTCCGGCCCCTCAAAATGCTGAAATCGTCCAGCAGCGACCCGTCCTTGGCCACTGCTTGCGCCCGGACGCCCGCCCCGCCCGGAGCCAGGTCATCCTCGGTTATTTCCGGTAACAGACGCTGCAAGTCCCGCACGAAAACCCCCTTGCGGTAGGAGCGGTTCAACTCCGAAAACCCCGTTTTCCAGTGCTTGGCCGACATCTTCCAGAACCCCGGAAAGGCGAAAGTCCCTACCGACTCTTTCAGGTTCACGTTGCTTTTCCGGTAGCCTTCCCGCGCCAGCGCCAGCACCGCGTTGGGGCCAGCCTCCACCTCCCCGTTGATGTTGCGGGTGTAATGGACGCCCAGAAAGGGAAAGCGCGGGTCCGGCACCGGGTAAATCAGACCCTTCACCAGCCCCCGGCTCTCCGGTTTCAGCGTGTAATACTCCCCCCGGAACGGCACAATCCTGACGTCCGTAACCTGTCCGGTGGCCTCGGCGATGCGGTCGGCGTACAGCCCGGCGCAGTTGATGATGTGCTTGGCGTTGACGTTGCCCCGCCCCGTTTCAATGACCAGCCAACCGTCCGACTGCCCGATGGACTCCACCCCGGCGTCCGTGAAAATGTCCCCCCCGTCCTGTTGGAAATGGTTGGCATAGGCGTTGGCGACTTTCACGTAATCCACGATTCCCGTCCCCGGCGACCACAACGCCCGCACCCCCTGGCAATGCGGCTCTATCTCCCGCAACCGCTCCGGCCCTACCATTTCCAGCCCTTCAACTCCGTTGGCTACCCCCCGGTTGTAAAGGTCTTCCAACCGCCCCAACTCCGATTCGTCGGTGGCGACAATGGCCTTGCCGCAGCGTTCATACTCAATTTCGTTTTCGTCGCAGAACCGGATTAGCTTTTGCACCCCTTCCACGCAAAACCGGGCCTTCCACGAACCGGGTCGGTAGTAAATCCCCGAATGGATAACCCCGCTGTTGTGGCCCGTCTGGTGCGTCGCCAGTTCCATTTCCTTTTCCAGAACCGCCACCCGGCCCTGCGGGTAACGCTTTATCAACTGCATCGCGGTGGAAAGCCCCAGGATTCCTCCGCCAATGATTACAACGTCATATTCCTGGGACTGCATTCACCGCCTCCGATTTCGGGTTGGACAACCCCTCATATCGTTCAACAACCAACATCGGGTATAGTAACACCGCGCCCAAGGGCAGTAAAACCAAGCCGCCGCCAACATTCCCGCCTCCACCGTCATTCCGGCGAAGGCCGGAATCCAGAAATCCTTGCCAAGCCCGACGTTGGCCCACGAACAACCAACATTCCCCTCCACCGTCATTCCCGCCCTCCACCGTCATTCCCGCGAAAGCGGGAATCCACAACCGCCGCCCTTAGCGGATGTGTGGCATATCCCCTCCCCCTCTCCCCGGGGAAGAAGGCCGGGGTGAGGGCGAAACCCCCGGCGCCACCCGTCCCGAAAAACGGCAGCCCCGGCCCGCAAAACTAAACACTCCGCCCCCGCTCCGTTATACAATAGCCGGCAAAACCCCGGCCATCCAACCCCCCGGAGGTACAATCAATGGCGCCACTGGAATCGGCAGATTTATGGAGATCCGCCCTCTTCTTTGTTTGCCTCATATTTTCCGCCTTTTTCTCTTCCTCCGAAACCGCCTTCATCGCCCTCTCCCGCACCCGCTTATTGCAACTGGTCAACAGCGGCGATTCCCGCGCCCGCCTGGTTGACCGGCTGGTGCGAAACCCGGAGCGCTTTCTGGCGACCGTCCTTTTGAGCAACAACCTGACCAACACCGCCGCCGCCGCCCTGGGCACCGCCATCGCCATCAGCCTCATCCCCAACGACACCGTCGCCGTTCTGGTTTCCACCTTCGGCGTGACCTGCCTGCTGCTGGTTTTCAGCGAAACCTTGCCCAAGACCGTGGCCTGGAACCGCTCCGAGGCCGTCGCCTTCACCTTCGCCCGCCCCCTCAGCCTCGTTCAGTGGGTATTCATGCCGGCAATAAAGCTATTGCAGGTCGTCACCATGCTTTTCACCCGCGCCGTGGGTATCAGCAACGCCGTCCCCCGGGATAGCGAGCAGGAAATCCGCGCCCTTATTTCCGTCGGCGCCCAGAGCGGCGAGGTGGACGCCACCGAAGCCGTCCTGCTGGAAAAGGTTTTCCGTTTCGGCGACCAGCGCGTCACCGAGATAATGACCCCCCGGCCTCAAATCGTCTGGGTGCAGGAAGGCGCCACCCTGGAGCAGTTCCTGACGATTTACGGCCAGCATCGCCATACCCGTTTCCCGGTCTATTCCGGCACCACCGAAAACGTCACTGGCCTAATCTCCATCAAGGACGTTCTTTCCGCCATCGGCGAAAGCAGCCTTGGCCCGGAGGGCGACGTTACCACCCTGGTTCGCCCCGCCATGTTAGTCCCCGAAACCAAGCCGGTGCGCGACACCTTCGCCGAAATGCAGGGCAATGGGCAGGGCATGGTGCTGACCATTGACGAGTTTGGCGGCATCGCCGGCCTGGTGACGCTGGAACAACTGCTGGAAATCATCGTCGGCGACGTGGAAGAGGAAGGCGACGCCGGCAAGCCCTTCTACTCCCTGTTGGACGACAACCATTTCCGTCTGGACGGCGGCGCCGGCATCGCCGAAATCAACGAAGCCTTGCAACTGGGACTGCCCCAGGGGGAATACGTGACGGTGGCCGGTTTCATCCTGGAGCGGCTGGGCCGGGTGCCGGATGAGGGCGACATGGTGGAATACGGCAACCTGACCCTGACCGTTCAAGCTATGGATGGCGTCCGCATCGGCCACGTTGACGTGCTAAGAACCCCCACCCCCGAAGACGACCTGGCCTAGCAGCGCGACTTCTCAAAAGGCGTCCAAAAAATCCCCTCCCCCTACGAGGGGGAGGGTCAGAGTGGGGGTGGAAACCTTGCCCCCACCCCGTCATTCCCGCGAAAGCGGGAATCCACAACCGGCGCCCTTAGATGGTGTTTGATAAATCCCCTCCCCCTACGAGGGGGAGGGTTAGGGTGGGGGTGGAAACCTTGCCCCCACCCCGTCACTCCCGCGAAAGCGGGAATCCACAACCGGCGCCCTTAAATGGTGTGTAATAAATCCCCTCCCCCTACCAGGGGGAGGGTTAGGGTGGGGGTGGCGTCCCGTTTGGGAAGGAGCGAAGGGGGACTTTCAACACACTCTCCTGTACCGGCCAGCCTTCACCCGCCCCCGTCCCACGTCTCGGCCCGTTCCATGAACACCGCCGGGTTGCCCAGCCACTCCGCGAAACCAATCCCCCCGTCATCCGTCAACCAACCGATTCTTTCGTTAAGGCAAGACAACAGCGCATCGTCGTCGGCGTCAACTGTAAACCCGCCACGCTCCAGGGCCTCGTCCAGAGCCGAAACCACAAACTTGCCTCCGGATACGCTGGCCGCGGAACGGCTTTCAATCACGCCTCTCGCCAGGGCGTCTATCTCCCCGCTGGCCAGCGCGTCCAGCAGTTCCGCCTCGGTGACCTCTTCCCCAAGATAAACCACCTGGGGCATACCCTCCGACGGAGGATAAAGCCGTTGCCGTTCCTCAATGCCCGCCGATTCCCCGGCAGCTGTAATGCCGTGCATGGCGCTTCCATCGGCTATCACCTCCCCCATCGGCGTTTCCACCCGCGTTCCCGCCGCCAACACGCCCTGGTCGTCCACCAGCCCCGTCAACTCCAGCAAGCGGGCCTCCCCGGTGGTATCCGCCAGCACCCCAACCCGCACGTCTGCCGTCAAGTCTGCATAGTCCGCCAGGCGTTCCTCATCCTCGGCCCGCACCAGCAAAGACTGTTGAAAATTGATGTGGCCCGACGTGAACTTGACCACTTTCGCCCCCGCCGCGTCCAGTGTCCGGGATTCCAGGATGGTAATTCCCCCGCCCGCCAGGTCAAACTCCGGTTCGGCGGATTTGGCCCAGATGTCTCCCCACTCGGCGATTCCTTTCCTCGAAAACGCCGGTGTCGGCCCCTCCATCGCCTCGATCGCCGTCAACAAGTCCGCCTCATAACCCAAATGGGTGTTGAAACCCGGCGCCGCCGGGTCCGGGTCGGCGCTGTAACTAACCGGCGGGAAAAACGCGAAGAAAGCCACGTTGACCTCCCTGTCACTGCATCCCTGCTCCGGCTCCCCGCCGGCGGCGCATCCCGCCAACAGCAAAACCGCCGTGCCAACCACCGCCATCTTGACCAGAACCGAAAAACCTTTGCGTGACATCTGCGTTCCTTCCCTCCGACCAATCCCCACATTCTACCAACTTTTGCATCATCAAATAAATACTTATGGAAGGTTGAATAGTCAAATCTTGGCAAATCCCCCCAAACCTACCCCTGCCCAAACCAAGAACCCCTCAAACAACCCCATCCCCCTGGCAGGGGGAGAGCCGGCAAGGGGGTGAAATCCTTGCCCCCACCCCGTCATTCCCGCCCTCTACCGTCATTCCCGCGAAAGCGGGAATCCACATCCTCGCCCATCCAAACCAACCTCCGTCTCCAGCCGTCATTCCGGCGAAAGCCGGAATCCAGAAATCCGCGCCTGGGCCGACATTAGCCCCGACTGAAACCTTGGGTGAGAAACCAAAACCCCCTCCCCTTGGTAGGGGGAGGGTTGGGGTGGGGGTGAACCCCATCCCAGTTGACCACCCCGACCGCCTGAACTGCAACTCTGCTGGGTTACCGCCTTCCTTGACCCTTGGCCGGGCGTATGATTAACTGATTCCCGGACGCTGCCGCCCCACAGCGGCGGGGCGACAAACCGGCCGGCAGCCACCCCCACAGGAGGACTTCATGCAATTCGGTATGTTCATGGAATTCGGCACCCGTCAGGGCGGCTCCGAGGCCGACGCCTTTACCGAGGGTTTCAACCTGGTTGACGCCGCCGAAACCTGGGGACTGGACGGCGCTTGGCTGGCCGAACTCCACTTCAACCCCAACCGCTCCGTCCTGTCCTCCCCCATCACCATCGCCAGCTCCATCGCCACCCGCACCCGGCGAATGCGTATCGGCATGGCCGTTTACGTCCTGCCCCTCAACAATCCCCTGCGGGTGGCCGAAGAAGTTGCCACCGTTGACCACATCAGCCAGGGCCGTTTCGAGTTCGGCATCGGACGCAGCGGTTTCGCCCGTTCCTACGATATGTACGGCATTTCCTACCAGGATAGCCGCCAGCGGTTCAAGGAAACCTTTGAGGTGCTGCAAGAAGCCTGGAAGGGCCAAGAGTTTTCCTACAACGGCGAAATCTACAACTTCGACAACGTAACCGTGACTCCCCTTCCCTACCAACGGCCCCATCCCCCGGTTCGCATCGCCGCCACCACCCGCGAAACCTTCCCCTTCATGGGCCAGCAGGGACACCCCATTTTCGTCGGACTGCGCGGCATGGACATTCCCGAACTCAGTTCCTGCATCAAGGAATACCGCCAAGCCTGGCAGTCGGCCGGCCATCCCGGCAACGGAGATGTTTCCCTCCGCATCCCGGTTTACGCCGCCGCCACCGAACAGGAGGCCCTGGACGACCCCTTCGAGAGCATCAAGTCCTACTTCGGGCGCATGGGCAACCTTTACCGAGAATCCGCCGGCCGGGCCGGCATTGACGCCACCGAGTTGCGCAACGACCGGGCGCAGCGGTTGGCCGCCCTTTCCTACGAAGACATCCTCCAGACCAAGGTAGCCTTCGGCAGCGGCCCCGGCCTCATAGACCGTTTCCACTACCTGGAGGAAGAACTGGGAATCAACAGCATCGTCGCCGAACTCAACGCCGGCGGCTTGATTCCCGAGGACAAAGTCCTCAGCAGCCTAAAAACCCTGACCCACCAGGTAATGCCCGCCTTCAAGTAAGAAAGCGCGCGAAAAATCCCCTCCCCCTACGAGGGGGAGGGTCAGGGTGGGGGTGAAAACCCTACCCTTTCTCAACCGTCATTCCGGCGAAAGCCGGAATCCAGAAATCCTTGTCAGGGACGGACGTTAGCCTCTGCTCGTGACCTCGGATTCGTAGCCCGTAGGAGCACGGTTTTCTGGTAGCATGGCCCAAACGATTGACCCCCATGATAGTTCCAAGGAGTTTCCGCCGTGAACATCGCCATCCTCGACGACTACCAGACCATCGCCGGCAGCATGGCCGACTGGTCCCAACTCCCGCCCGGCTCCAACCTGCAATTTTTCCACGACCACCTGGCCGACGACGACCAACTGGTTGAACGCCTGGCCGATTTCCACGTCGTCATGGGAATGCGGGAACGCACGCCCTTCCCCCGCGCCGTGCTGGAATGGCTGCCCAACCTGCGCCTGCTCATCACCAGCGGGCGCCGCAACGCCTCTTTCGACCTGGCCGCCGCCACCGAGTTGGGCGTCGTCGTCTGCGGCACCGACGGCTCCGGCGAAGGCCCCTCCGAACTGACCTGGGGCCTGATTATCTCCCTCATACGTCAAATCCCCCTGGAAGACCAGCAGACCCGCCAGGGCGCTTGGGGCGTCCACGTCGGCCAGGGCTTGAAGGACAAGACCATCGGCCTGCTGGGGTTGGGCCATATCGGTTCCCGCGTCGCCCGCGTCGCCAACGCCTTTGATATGAACGTCATCGCCTGGAGCCAGAACCTCACCGCCCAGCGCGCCGCCGAATGTCAAGCTACACTGGTGGACAAGGAAACCCTTTTCCGCGACTCCGACATCCTTTCCGTCCACGTCGTCCTCAGCGCCCGCACCCGCGGCCTGGTGGGGGCGGCTGACCTGGCCCTGATGAAACCCACCGCCTTCCTCATCAACATTTCCCGCGGCCCCATCGTGGACGAACCCGCCCTTATCAATGCCCTGCAAACCGGCGCCATCGCCGGGGCCGGCCTGGACACCTTCGACGTGGAACCCTTGCCCCTCGACCACCCCTTGCGTTCCATGCCCAACACCGTCATCACCCCTCACGTCGGGTATGTCACCACCGACGCTTACCGCTCCCACTACTCCGGCGTCGTGGAAGACATCCGCGCCTTCGCCGGCGGCGAGCCGGTGCGGATGCTCAACCCCCAAGTCATGGACTCCCCCAACCTCCGCGGCCCGGCAGCCTAATGAGTGTCGGCAAAATAATCGGTTGCAATGCCCGCATCCCCAACGTCATTCCGGCGGAAGCCGGAATCCAGAAATTCCAGGCACGGAACAGGGTCCTTGATGGCAAAGGAATCCTGGATATTGGTCTGGGCTGGTATGACGTTGGAATATGACGATACCGTTTAACGACGCCCAACTCGATTCCAACCAGGAGCAAAACATGAAAGCGGTACGCATCCACGAATTTGGCGACCTGGACGTCCTTCGCTGGGAAGACGTTGACATTCCCCAACCCCGGCCCCACCAGGTCTTGATTAAGGTGGACTCCTCCGGCGTCAACTACGCCGACATCATGCGCCGCAAGGGTGGCTACCCCGGCCCCGACCTCCCCTCAACCCTGGGACTGGAAGCCGCCGGCGTAATTGAAGAATTGGGCAGCGACGTGACCAACCTGACCGTCGGCCAGCGGGTCATGGCTATGGGGCCGCAGGGCAACGCCGAATACGTCGCCGTCAACGCCAACCTGGTCTTTCCCTACCCGGAAACCACCGACCCGGTGCAGGCCGGCGGTATGCCCATCGTATTCCTGACCGCCTACCACCTGCTCAAGTCCCGCGGCCAAATGCAGAGCGGCGACACCGTTCTGATTCAGGCCGGCGCCTCCGGCGTCGGCACCGTCGCCACCCAAATGGCCAAGGCCTGGGGCGCCCGCGTCATAACCACCGCCTCCGCCCCCGACAAGCTGGAACTCAGCCGATCCCTAGGCGCCGACGAAACCATCAACTACACCGAGGAAGACTTTGAGGAACGGGTGCAGGAACTCACCGGCGGCAGCGGCGTCCAACTGGTGCTGGAATGTGTCGGCGGCCCGGTGCTGGAAAAAAGCCTGCGTTGCGTCGCGTCCTATGGCCGGCTGATTAGCTACGGAAACGCTTCCGGCGTTCCCGCCAATATGCCCTCCGCCGACTTCACTTCCGCCAACCGGACCATCATCGGTTTCAGCATGGGCCGCTCCCCGGTTGGCTCCCTGGACCACCAGGGCGCAATGGCCGAACTGTTTCCCATGATGGCCAACGGACAGGTCAAGTTAATCGTTGACCAGGTGCTGCCCATGTCCCAGGTCGGCGAAGCCCACCAGCACCTTGCCAACCGCGGCACCCGCGGCAAGGTAATCCTCGTCCCCTGAACACCCGCCCCACCGGATAGGATGCGCCGTCATTCCGGCGAAAGCCGAAATCCAGAAATCCCCGCCAGTACCACCGTCGTCCCAGGTAGAGACATGGGCGTAAGTCAAAAACCCCTCCCCCTACCAGGGGGAGGGTTGGGGAGGGGGTCGTCCCCCAAGCAACGGACATCCCACATCCCCACCGTTATTCCGGCCCCCGAACCTGTCATTCCGGCGAAGGCCGGAATCCAGACATCCCCGCCAATCCCACCATCGGGCCAACCGGAAACATCGGCGTAACCCCCCTCCCCCCAAGCAACAGACATCCCGCGTCCTCAACATCATTCCCCCGAAAGCCGGAATCCATTCCCCTTGGAAGCGTAAGTTCGCTATGGCGTAAAATCCGCCGGTCCCTACCCCCAACAACCCGTTAACGAAGAGGCCAGCAACCCATGACCCAACCCGCCCACGCCCACCCCGGCGACCTCCTGCTGCTGGTTGGCACCCGCAAGGGGGCCTTTATCCTGCACGGCGAACCGGCCCGCCGGGATTGGGAACTGCATGGGCCTTACATATCCGGCAGCGACGTTTTTCACCTGACCTATGACCCCCGCAACGGCGGAGTATTGTTTGCCGCCACCAACAGTATGTGGTTCGGCCCGCAAGTGGAGTTCAGCAAAGACCTGGGCCATACCTGGGAGCAACCGGATGCCCAGCCCCGCTTTTCCGGCGACACCGGCGAAACCGTCAATCGGCTCTGGCACATCGAGCCGGGGCGGACCTGCGAGCCGGGCGTTTTGTACGCCGGTGTGGAGCCGGCCGCCCTGTTCCGGAGCAATGACGGCGGGATGACTTGGGAAGAAGTCGCCCCTTTGTCCAACCATCCCACCCGCCCGGAGTGGCAACCCGGTTTCGGTGGCCTTTGCCTCCACAGCATCGCGTTGGACCGGCATCGGCCCAATACCATGTGGGTGGGCATTTCCGCCGTAGGCGTCTTTCGCACCGACGACGCCGGAGAAAGCTGGCATCATGCTAACCAAGGCGTCCGCGCCGACTTTGACCCGGCCAACCGCTACCCGGAATGGGGCGTATGCCCCCACAAGCTGCTGGCCCATCCCACCCGGCAAGATTTGCTGTACCAGCAGAACCACTGCGGCGTCTATCGCAGCGACAACGGCGGGGCCTCCTGGCAGGAAATTACCGAGGGCCTCCCCTCCCGGTTCGGCTTTGTCCTCGGCCTGCATCCCCAAGACCCGGATACCCTGTACGTCATGCCGGAAGATACGGCTTTGGGCGAAGACGTAGGCGGCGGCATACGCTACGTCAGCGAGGCCAAGTTCCGGGTGTTCCGCAGCCGGGACGGCGGACAAAGCTGGCGCTCCCTGACCAAGGGACTGCCCCAGGGAAACGCCTACGTCCACGCCCTGCGCGAAGGTATGGCTACCGACGATATGGACCCCCTAGGAATCTACCTGGGCACGGTCAACGGCCAAATCTTTTACAGCCGCGACGACGGGGACACTTGGGAGCTGATGATTGAAAACCTGCCGCCGATTAACTCCGTAACTTGCGCCACCGTCGTCTAAGAGGATATACGACAAATCCCCCTGCTGGGGGTGTCGTCACAATCATCCTTCATCCTTTGCGATTCCCGAATCCCTACCGTCATTCCGGCGAAAGCCGGAATCCAGAAATCCCAAGCATACAACAACATCCGTGTGGGCAAGGAATCCTGGATACTGGCCTGCGCCGGTATGATGGCGAATATGACGACACATCCTAAGAGGGTGTGACAAATCCCCTCCCCCTGTTAGGGGGAGGGTTAGGGAGGGGGTGAACTATCCGGCAACCTGTCTCTTGATGTTTTCCAGCCACCACCAGAGCCGGTTCCACACCAGCCGCCGCTCCGCGTCCTCCAACGGCCGGCCCGCCAACTCCCGGCAGGCCGCCACCGCCTTGCCCGCCAGATAGCCCCAGCAGCCCGGTTCGTCTCGCAGCCACCCCACCACCTTGGCCTGCTCTTCCCGCACCAGCCGGGTCAGCACCGGGTCCAGCGTTTCGTTATTCAAGGGCGGCAGACTGGTCATAGCCGTATCCTGGCAATGCGACTACTCGAAACAGTAACTGGCGGAAAATGTATCGTCACCCTAGCCCCCAACGTTATGCCATCCAAACCCCCGATAGATGGTAGGGGCAACCCTTGTGGTTGCCCAGCCCCCGGCACTCATCATCCCAGCGCCCCATAGTCACCCCTACCTGAGCATCGTCGTCCCGGCCTCCCCATCGTCATTCCGGCGAAGGCCGGAATCCAGAAATTCCACGCCCGGAACAACGTACCGGACAGCAACAAATCCCCGACACCGGGCCGCCCCGGTATGGCGGGTTTACCCACCAACCAAACGGCGACGGGCTGCTAGCCCCCGCCCACCGGCCTGACTATTTCCAGGGCATCCCCGTTGGACAGCGTAATCCCGGAAAAGTTTTCTTTCTTTATGACTTCCCCGTTGTAACCCACCGCCACGAACCGCAGGTTAACGTCGAAAGTCGCCAGGTACTTCTCCAGGTTTATGTCATCCTCCGCCTCCCGGGGCTTTCCGTTGACCATCAGGTTAATCACTGGAAGCCAACTCCTTCCGCCGGGCTACACCGCCCGACAACTCCGCGGCCAGCATCGTCTCTTTCAATTCCCGCGCCGCCAATTCAACATCCGGGGCGGCCAGAATCGCGCTGATAACCGCCACCCCCGTCGCGCCGGCCTCCATCACCGGCCCCACGTTGGCCGCTGTTATTCCGCCAATTCCCAGCAGCGGCAGCGAACATTCAGCCTTGATTCGCCCCAGCAGTTCCGGCCCCGACGGTTCCTCCCCGGGGTGCGAGCGGCTGGCGAACATCGTTCCCACTACCAGGAAATCTGCTCCTTCCACCGCCGCTTGCCGCGCGCCTTCCAACGAGTGTACCGACCGCCCAATCAGCGCCTCCGGCCCCAGAATCCGCCGCGCCTCCGCCGTTGGCAAAGCCTCTTCCCCCAACTGCACCCCGTCGGCCCCCATCGCCGCCGCCACGTCCACCCTTTCGTTGATTATCAACAACGCCCGCCCCGCAATGGATTCCTCAACCTCCCGCGCCAGTTCCAGCAGTTTCCCCCCCGGCAGGTCTTTTTCCCGCAACTGCACCAGGTCAACCCCCCCGGCAACCGCCAAAGCGATGCGCTCCGTCAGGGAAACAGGATGCGCCAGACTCCGGTCAGTCACCAGGGCCAGGCAGGGAACGGGCAGCGCCGCCACCGGGCTAGCTCCGGGCCGACGCCGGCTGCGGAACGTCCGCCGTCGGGCTGCTGGCCTGCGCGTAGGCCCGTACCGGAATCCGACCCGCCAGGTACGCTTTCCGTCCCGCCTCAACCCCGTTCTTGAACGCCTCGCCCATCAGCCCCGGGTTCTCCGCCTGGGCAATGGCCGTATTCACCAGCACCGCCTCGGCCCCCAATTCCAGCGCCTTCGATGCGTCCGACGGCACCGCCAATCCCGCGTCCACCACCACCGGCACGTTGGCCTGCTCAATGATGATGCGGACTTCCTCTACCGTGTGAATCCCCTGGCCGGAACCGATGGCCGACCCCAGGGGCATCACCGTCGCGCAGCCCACGTCCTCCAGCCGTTTCGCCAGCACCGGGTCGGCGTGAATGTAGGGCATCACCACGAATCCGTCATTGACCAGCTTTTCCGCCGCCTCCAGCGTCGCCGCCGGGTCCGGGAACAGGTACTTGGGGTCGGGTATCACTTCTAGTTTCACGAAGTCGGTGCCGGTCACTTCCCGACCCAGTCGGGCCACGAAAAGCGCCTCTTCCACCGTCTGACACCCCGCCGTGTTGGGCAGAATGTTGTACTTGTCCGGGTCAATGTAATCCAGGATGGTCTTTTCGTTGGGATTGTCCAGGTCCAAACGCCGGATAGCCACCGTCACCATCTGGGTTCCCGACGCCTCCAGGGCCTCAACCTGGTCTTCCATAGACCTGTATCGGCCCGTTCCCACAATCAGGCGGGAAGTGAAATGTTTGCCCGCAATGACCAAATCGTCCGACATGATGACGACTCCTTATTCCCGGTTCGGTACAAAAAAACGCCAGGCGACTTCCCTGGCGGTGGCAAGCGATGACTGCAAAACTCCCTGCGCCGGCATTACCCGGATCAGGTACAGGCGGTCGGCGGCGTTCCTTGGCCGCCCTCTCAGCCTGGCTTTCCCAAGCTCCCGTCAGGCCCACGTTGTCGGCTGTTGCCGTGCCGTTAGCTTAGCACCGCCCCCCGGTGAAGTCAACGAACCCCCGGCCCACGGCAAGACGATTGCAAAGTCGGCAAGAATCACTATGGGATGTGTTTCAATAATCCCTTCCCCCTTGACGGGGGAAGGTTAGGATGGGGGTGAAAATGTCGCCGTATGCCCCTACCCTATCCGCAACCAACCCGTCATTCCGTCGTAGGCCGGAATCCAGAAAACCCCCGCACAAAACAGCGTCCCCAACGCCAGCCCCTTCCCCGAATCCGCCAAAATCCGTCCCCCATTTCGGAGACTGAAACCGTCCCCCTTTTGTATCATTTCCCGGTTGCCATTGAATAGCGACTAGCCACTGGCAACTGACCATCTACGGGGGTAGCTTATGCCGAATCAGTCTATTCGCAAGACCAAGCTCATGCGCGACGTGGAAGAGCGATTCCAAAGACCCCTGGAGCGTCTGGTGCCGGAAATGGTCAACCAGCATGGCCTTAGCCACGCCGCCGCCGAACTGGGGGTCAGCGCCGCCACCCTGGGCTACTGGATGCTGAAACTCGGAATCCGCTACCGCCGCGTCGCCGTCACCGCCGAGGAAACCATCGAGGTCAAACGCCCCGGCTAACCCCTTCCCCCTGCTGCTTGAACCGCAAGGCGTCAACCACCAAAAAAGCAGGGGCGCGGCTATCCGCGCCCCCGTCTCTTGCCTGACCTGATTGACTGATTGACGCTGCGGCCTACAACCGGCCCCCGTCGTACAGCCCCAGGAAGTAGGGCGGCAGTTTCCGGTAAATCTGGATGCGGTTGCGCTGCGAGTCCACGATGAACACCCGGTCATCATCGTCCACCGTCACCCCCAGCGGGCCGCGCAGGAACCGCTCCCGCTCCAACCCCTGGGCAATCTCCCGCTCCAGCCGCATTTCCGGGTTGGCGTCCAGCTTGGTCTCCCCCCACTTGGAAAGAGTGGCGTCCCCCAGAATCTGCGTGATGTAGCTCCCGTCCAGGTCAAAGACCTCCAGCCGGTCATTGTCCCAGTCCGTGACGTAGATGATGCCTTCCTTGTCCACCGCCACGTCCGTAGGACGGTTGAACTCCCCTTCGCCCTTGCCCGACGTGCCGAACTTCATCAGGAACTTGCCGTCGGCGGTGAACTTCTGCACCCGGTCATTCCGCCAGTCGGCGATGAAAATATCGCCGTTGCCGTCAATTTCGATGCCCCAGGGCATATTCAACTCGCCGTCCCCGGTTCCGAACTGCCCGAACTTCCCCAAAAACTGCCCGTCCTTGGTGAACTTCTGTACCCGGTGGTTGCCCGTGTCCACCAGGTAAACATTATCGTCGGCGTCAATGGTAATCCCCGAAGGCTTGTCAAACTCCCCGTCGTCCTGGCCCACCACGCCCCAGGAACCGATCCAGTCGCCGTCCTTGGTGAACATGGCTACCCGTTGCAGCCATTCGTCGGTTATGTAAAGGTTTTCGTCCTTGTCCAGGGCAATGTCCGTCGGCCAGACCAGCGACCCCGGCGACGCGTCCTCGCCCACGTCCATCAAGTCGCCGCCCAGCCGGCCGCCGTTGCCGATTTCCCCGATGTAATCTTCCTGGACGGTGCAAACGGTAATCCGCTTGGAGTCCGCCCGGTAGTCGTATGCCCGGTTGACCACGTACATCACGTCGTTGGCGCCCCGGGCCACCGAAACCGGGTTCTTGAATCCCGTGCCCGCCTCTTCACCCCGCCCGATGGTGTGGGTGTAGCGGAAAGTTGCCCCTTGAACTCTGGTTGTCATCTTTTCCTCGCTTGAATCTCTACTGTCGTCCCGCCAATGGTCAACCTATTTGGTAGGCGGGCCGAAGGGCCGTCAAATCAGTCCCTCCCCCCTCGAAGGGGGAAGGCTAGGATGGGGGTGAACTCCTCCCATCCCCTTGGTGTTTATGCGAACTGGTACTCCTGGGTGGACGCGATTAGCTGCAACAATTGGGCTACCAACTGCCCGAACTCGGCCCCGGCCGGGTCCATGTCCGCCGCCGGCCGCGCGTGGTCTTCCAGCAGCGACCGGGTTTCCGGCAGCAGGTCATAGCCGCCCAGCATTTCCAGGCAGCGCGTCACCAGGCTTTCGGCGGTAATCGGCCCCTCCGTGCAACCCAGACGCTCAATCATCGCCCGGATTCCCGGCGCCTCCATCCGGCCCATCTCCCCGGCGGTGAAGTTGACCCGTTCCACCAGGGTGCCGCTGTCAATCCATTCCTTGCCGGTGTGCCAGCCCTCTACCGTGGGCGGGTTCATCAAATCCTGCCCCATGTAGCGGATTTCCAGCCCGGCGTCGTAAATCCGCGGCCGCGGGTCAACGAAGTCCCCCACCAGCCGCAGCGTTCCGCAAACCACTTCCGACGGACTCTTAACCTTGGCGAACCGCGCGTTCTTGAAGAAGTCCGAGTTGAACAGCGCCCGCAGCATCGGACGAATCCGGTAGCCCGACCGGAAGTATTCCTCTTCCAGCATCCGCACCGCCTCCGGGTCTTGCGGCGGCGTAGTCTCCCACGCCGGCGCTTGCGGCTCATCCGCCACGAAGAAGTTGTAAAGGTGCCGGGCAACGAACCGCGCCGTCGCCGGCTGCTTGGCGATTATGTTGATGATGTCCTCGCCGTTGAAGTCCCCCGTCTCCCCCAGGAAAGTCTTTTCCCCGTCAATATGGTCCAGCCGGTTATACAGGAAACGGTTGTCGTACCGCCCGAAGGGATAGCGAGGCATACCGTTGGCTACCGTCCAGCCGGTAAACGCCTGGGCGCACGCCTTAACGTCGTCCTCGGTATAGTTGGGGTGGCCGTCCATGCCCACGCCCATGGAAAACAGTTCCAGCAGCTCCCGGCCCCAGTTTTCGTTGACCGCCTCTTTGTGGCTCAACTGGTTGTCCAGGTAGTAGAGCATCGCCGGGTCTGTCGCCATGTCCAGCAGCAGGTCCGGGAACCGGCCCATGCCGTTGGCCCGGAACTTGTTCAACTGGTTCAGGATGTTCTGCGGCGCCATGCACTTGGAATCGCCGACGCAAAAAATCCCGTGCCAGAACAGCGCCAGCTTTTCCTCCAACTGCCGCGGCGAGTTGACCATCCGGTACGTCCAGTAACCCTGGTTGGCGGACAGGTAGCCCATGTCCCGCCAGCCCATGTACCGTTGCATCACGTCCATGTTCAGGTCGGGTTGTTCCTCCGGGTGGAGCAGTTCCTCCACCGTAGCCTCATACCCCTGCGCCGCCCGCCGTTCCAGTTCCTCATAGGTGGCCCCGAAACCGGCCCGGCGCATCAGGTGGGCCATCAAGGCAATGTCGTTGTCTGCCATGCCTTCCCTCTTAAATTCAACGCTTGGCCCGGCAACGTGACGGCGTTTTCCCCGACATTCCTGACGTAACGAAAAAGCCCCGTGCCGGGGAGAGCGTTCCGACTCTCAAATCGTCATTCCCGCCAAAGTGGGAATCCACGGATACCCTGGTTGATAACCCTCGGTAGGGGCGCACGTCTGTACGCCCCTACCCTTCGAGAGCATCCGGGAATAATCGCCTAGTCCTTGGCGATGAAGTCCATCTTCTCGAAGTTCCCATTGACGATGGGCTGGGCGTCCAAACCCATCCAGTCCTCAACCAGGGTGGCGTACAGGCCCCGGAAGTCGTTGTTGAAGTGCAGGTTGCCCTCCAGCAGCTTGTTGTCCTCCAGCGACGGGTACTCCCCGTACAGGCCGCCCTTCACCCGGTCGCCGATGACGAAAGCCGCCCCGCCCGAACCGTGGTCCGTGCCGGAGCCGTTGTCGTGCACCCGCCGCCCGAACTCGGTGAACACCAGCAGCACCACGTTGTCGCTGGCGTTGTGTTCCTTCAAGTCCGAGTAGAAGTCGCTGATGGTCTGGCCGACCATGGTGCAAAGGCTGGCGTGGGCCGACATCTGCGTCGCGTGGGTGTCGAAACTGTTGTAAGGCGCCGTGGTGTAGAGGAACCGCGTCCCCAGGTCGGCGAGATGCACCTGCGCGATGTTCCTCATGTATTGCGCCGTCGAACTTGGGCCGTATTCCACCGTAGAAGTGTACTTCTCCGGCGCCGTCGCCAGAATGTCCGCCCCGGTCAGCGCGTCCATCCCCGTCTGCGACAGGTACTCCAGCACCGGGCCGCGGCCCATCACCGGCGAATACATCCGCGAGAAGATGTCCAGCGCCTGCGCCCGTTCCTGCTCAACCTCAATGCTGGTCAGGACGCCGTAGGTCTCCAGGTTCCCCACCGAGGCCACCGGCACGCCCGGCGCGGCCATCGCCCGGGGCAGGCCCCGCCCGAAGTTAACGCCGGTCAGCACGTTGTCCTTGTTGGGATCCAGGTCGCGAATGGCCCGGCCAACCCAGCCTTCGTCCGCCAGCTTTTCCGGTTCGCAGGTGTGCCAGATGTCCATGGAACGGAAGTGGCTCAGGTTGGGGTTGGGATACCCTACTCCCTGGATAATCGCCACCTTGCCCTGGTCGTACAGGTCTTTCAACGGCGCCAGGTTCGGGTTGAAGCCCAGTTCGTCGTTCATGGGCAGCACCTGGTCTTGGGGAATGACCACGTTGGGCCGGTTTTCGTAGTAAAGCGGGTTGTTATAGGGAACTATCGAGTTCAGGAAGTCGTTGCCGCCCGACAGTTGCAGGACTACCAGGACGGGGTCTTTCTTGGTGCTGGTCATTTTGCCTCCTTCAAGGTGGTCAGTGGTTGGCGGCTAGTGGATAGCGTTCTGAACATCAAACACTAGCCACTGGCAACTAATTGAACTGGTACTCCTGGGTGGACACAATCAACTGGAGCATCTGCCCCACGAACTTGGCGAACTCCGCGCTGCCCGTGTCCAGGGCCGACGCCGTTTCCGCGTGGCTCAGCAGCAGCGCCCGGTTTTCCTCGGTCAACTCATAAAAGCCCAACATTTCCAGGCAGCCGTTGACCAGGTTTTCCGCCGCAATGGTCGTCCCTTCCGACGCCAGCCGCTGCACAATGGCCTGAATGCCCGGGGCATCCACCCGGCCCATCTCTCCGGCGGTGAAGTTGACCCGTTCCACCAGGGTGCCGCTGTCAATCCACTCTTTGCCGGTATGCCACCCTTCCACCGTCGGCGGGTTCAGCAAGTCCTGGCCCATGTAGCGAATCTCCAGTGCCGGGTCATAGAACCGCGGCTGGGGTTCGGTGAAATCGCCCACCACCCGCAGCGCGCCGCAGACCACTTCCGACGGGTTCTTTACCTTGGCGAACTGCGCGTTCTTGAAGGTGTCCGAGTTGAACAACACCCGCAGCATCGAGCGGATTTCATACCCGGAACGGAAGTACTCGTCCTCCAGTTCCTTAATCAACTCCGGGTGCTGCGGCGGAACGTGCTGCCAAGCCGGCACCTGCGGCTCGTCCGAAACGAAGTAGTTGCTCAAGTGCCTGGCGACGAACCGGGCCGTGGCCGGCTGCTTGCAGATAATCCGCACGATGTCTTCGCCGTTGAAGTTGCCCGTCTCCCCCAGGAAGGTCTTGTCTTCCTCAATGTGGTCGTAGCGGTTGTAAAGGAAACGGTTGGCGTAGCTGCCGTAGGGGTAGCGGGGAATAGCGTTGGCGATGGTCCAGCCGGTGAACGCCTGGGCGCACGCCTTAACGTCGTCCTCGGTGTAGTTGGGCTGGCCGTCCATGCCCACGCCCATCGAAAACAGCTCCAGCAGTTCCCGGCCCCAGTTTTCGTTGACCGCCTCTTTGTGGCTCAACTGGTTGTCCAGGTAGTAGAGCATCGCCGGGTCCGTGGACAGGTACATCAGGAGCTCGTCGAACCGGCCCATCCCGTGGGCCCGGAAGTTGTTGAGCTCCAGCAGAATCTGGCGCGCCCTCATGCACTTGGAGTCTCCAACGCAAAAGATGCCGTGCCAGAAAAGGCAAATCTTCTCTTCCAACTGCCGCGGCGAGTTCACCATCCGGTACGTCCAGTACCCCTGGTTCGCCATCAGCCCGTTCATGTCCCGCCAACCGTGCATATAGCGGTTCATCACGTCCATTTGCAGGTCGGGCTGGGTTTCCGGGTGGAGCAGTTCTTCCACCGTTTCCTCATAGCCCTTGGCCGCGCGCTGCTCCAGCTCTTCATAAGACGCGCCGAACCCGGCGCGGCGCATCAGGTGGGCCATTAACGCGATGTCACTGTTTGCCATGCCTACACTCCTCGTTTAGTGTTCTTCAGGTAGCTGCGCGTTATGCCTTTGACGTGCCGGCGCTCACCTATCTCGACCGGGGTCAGTCGTCAGTGACTAGTGTTCAGGATTATGCCCCTGGCCTCCGGTCACTAGTCACCGGCCACCCCTTGGGGCCGATTGTCAGACGCTCTTAACGTATTATATCCGGCGAAAAAAGTCAATTAACGGATTACGCCAAACCGTTGACGTTTAACCGTCAACCAACCCCCGCAACCCGTAACCCCGGTTTTCTGGGAAATGATGGATTGAGGGCCAAAAATCCCCTCCCCCTACCAGGGGGAGGGTTAGGGAGGGGGTGAACCCCTAATCCCCAAACCAGCCTTACCTCCGCTAAAACCTCAAATCCCCGTAGGGGCAACCCTTGTGGTTGCCCTGCCCCTCAACCCCCAACCCGTCATTCCGGCGAAAGCCGGAATCCAGGGGGTCCTTACCCTCAAGTACCCTTCCGTGTGCCGGGCCGTTTTTCATTCCAGTTTTCTAGGATAGGAAATGATGGATTGAGGGCTAAAAATCCCCTCCCCCTACCAGGGGGAGGGTTAGGGAGGGGGTGAACCCCTAACCCCCAAACCAACCTTGCCTCGGCTAAAACCTCAAATCCCCGTAGGGGCAACCCTTGTGGTTGCCCTACCACCTGGCCCCCGAACCACCGTCGTCCAACCATAGCCCCCAACAAAAAATCCCCTCCCCCTACCAGGGGGAGGGTCAGGGAGGGGGTGAAAACCTTGCCATCAACCCCCCAACCTACCGATTCCCGGCCCCTTGCGCCGCCGTCTCCGAACTAGCCACGCTGGGCAGCGACACCGGCGTCCGCTGGAAAATCGCCACAATCGCCCCGGTGGTGACTATCCAAACCACGATTAGCGCCGCCATCCTGAACCCCTGCCGGTAATACGGCTGCGCGTCCAGGGCCGGCAGCAGTTCCACCGCCGCCGGCAAACTCAGCCCCAGCACCATCGCCGCCAGCGTCGTCCCTACCGTATGCCCCATCTGCCGCGTCGTTTCCAGCATCCCCGAAGCGAAACTCCGGTTTTCCGGCAGCGTATTCATCACCAAAGCGTTGTACGGCGATATGAACAGAGCCGTCCCTATGGACGCCGGCAGCAGCAGTATCGGCAGCCCCCAGATAGGCGCCCGCGCCGCAAATATCGCCAGCAGCGCAATCCCCGACGCCACCAGCAGCAGCGACACCGTACCCAGCCACCTCGGGTTGTAGCGGTCGTAAATCACCCCGGCAATCGGCGGAATCCACAACCCGAAACTCTGGTGGCACAGCAGGATTATGGAAACCACGATAGGCGTGTACCCCAACCCCTGCTCCACCACGATGGGAACCAGCGTGAAAATCGTCAGCATCGAAAGGTGAAAGGTCGTGTTGCTGAACAGCGCCATCGAAAAATACTTGCGCTTGAAATACCCGAAGTCCAAAAACGGGTCTGCGCTCCGGGTCTGTATGATGAAGAACAGCCCCGCCAGTCCCAGGGCCAGCAGGTGCATCGGCACGTGGTAGCTCAACGCCTCCGGTGTGGTGAACGACTCCGCTCCGTCGTGCAGGTGCGACCCGGACAAGATGAACACCGCCAGCGTCGCCACCAGCAGCCCCGCGCTGAATATATACCCGACGCCGATTCCCGCCGTCCGCTCCACCGCCTGCTGGAATCGGTACTTCAGCATCGGATAGGTGAACCATAAGGCGACAATCCCCATCAGCACCGCGAAAACGAACACCAGCCGCCAACTGAAGTAGTTGAGGAATATCCCGTAGAGCAGGACGCCGATGAGCGTCCCAATCCGCGAAGCCGTCACCGGAACCGCGAAGGCCCGCCCCCTTTCGTTGGGATTGAACGCCATCGCCAGCATGGCGTTGCCGTTGGCCGTAACCAACGCCGCCCCCAAGCCGCCCAACCCGCTCCACACCACCAGTTGCAACAGGCTTTGCGACGTTGCCGCCATCAGGTTGGCCAGGGTCATCACCACCAGCCCGGCGAAGAAACTTTCTACGTGGCCGTACTTCTCCCCCAGCCGGGCTGCC
The DNA here is from genome assembly GCA_963665735.1 of Dehalococcoidia bacterium. Classification (GTDB taxonomy): domain Bacteria; phylum Chloroflexota; class Dehalococcoidia; order Lucifugimonadales; family UBA3495; genus CATOSK01. The sequence goes on from OY762444.1 coordinate 462,640, forward strand.
AGGAAAACCGTGCTGCCCAAAGCCAGCAGCCGCACGATTACCGACCATGATGCGTCGTCCACGTCCACCCCGAAATGCGTGGATATGGACGGAATGGTCAGCGTAATAGGGATGAAAGTGGACTGTACCAGCAGATGCCCGAAAGCCAGCGCGAACAGCGTATCCAGCCGTGGCTTGCTGGAACCCAGTTCCCGAAAGTCCCCAACGACGTTCAACCGCCGCAAAATCAACTTAGCTAAATACAAAACCCCTACCGCCCCCGGTCGGAATAACTTGACTGGCCTCTACCGTCATTCCGGCGAAAGCCGGAATCCAGAAAACGAACTGAAATGACCAATTGACGCGTAGCCTGGACGCCCATCCTTGACCGCCACCATGTTAACCGTTGCGCCCCAAATCTACAATCAACACCACAGCACCTTCCCAAAATCCCCTCCCCCTCAACGGGGGAGGGCTAGGGAGGGGGTGTAATCCTTCCCCGAAACAACCGTGCCACCCCCAACCCGTCATTCCGGCGACCAACCCGTCATTCCGGCGTAGGCCGGAATCCAGAAATCCTTGCCAAAAACGCCATTGCTTAACCTACTCCCGCCTTAAGCCGGCAAAGACACGCCATTCCGTACTTTGGGCAAAAAAACCTCTCCTCCGGACAGGGCCGGGGCGAGGGCGAAACTCCCGCTAGGATATACCGTCATTCCGGCGCAGAGCCTGCCCCGTACCACGATACGGGGCCGGAATCCAGAAATCCTTGCCCAAGACCCCCGTTGCCCGCGATACACCCGCCCCAACTCCGCAAACTCATGGAGTCCCCTGCCTTACGTTGCCGCCAACTCCCGCCTGTTCCTCCCCCAACGCCGGCGGCTGCGGCGCCTTGGCCCAGAATATCAACCCCGCCGCCAGGCCCAAACACGCCGCCGCCGTCACTATCAAACTGGAATAACTGCCCGTCAGGTCATAAATCACCGGCCCCACCAACTGCCCCAACCCTAACCCTCCCGCCTCAAAGGGCCGCAGCGCCCCGGCAATGGCCCCGTATGAGTTCCGCCCGTAGTAGCTCGCCAGCACCATGTAAACCATCACTTCCAGCGAACTGTGAAACAGCCCCCACACCAGCGCGAACAGGTACGCCTCAACCACCGAGTCCACCAGAAACAGCGACAGCGCGGCCACCGTGGAGACCGCCAGCGAAACCACCATGCAGTATCGGGGCTGCACGTGGTCGGCAATCACTCCCCAACCCAGGCTGCTCAACGCCAGGAACGTGGTTAGACTCAACGCCCCCGCCGCTTGCGGCACCGAAAGCCCCGCCTCGTCGTGCAGGTAAGGCACCAGGCTGAACCCCAATCCCGAACTGCCCGTCACCGCCAGGAAAACCGTCCCCGACACCAACCAGAACCCCCGCGTCCGCAAAGCCTCCCGCGCCGTCCAACTCCGCTGCTCCGTCCCAGCCGAAGGAACGGGGCGTCTCCCGTGACCCGGCCCGGCCGGGTGTGAACCTGACGCCGCGGAATCATCCCCCGGCTTGGTCCCGTCGGGCAGCAGCCCCATATCCTCCGGACGCCGCCTCAGCAACAACACCATCGGCAGCGCCAGCAAGATGCTGAACCACCCCAGGTATCGGAACGCCTCCCGCCAACCCGCCGCCAGCGCAATGGCCGAAAAAAGCGGGATAATCAACGCCCCGCTGATGGGCCGGAAAACCGCGGTAATCGCCAACGCCGTGTTTCGCCGCCGGCTGAAAAAGTTCACCGCCAGCGTCCGTGGCACCACCCCGATGAGAAACGGCTGGCTGATGGCCCGCCCCAAAACCGCCGCAACGAAAAACTGCCAAATCGAGTCCACCCCGCCGATGAAAACCATACACGCGCCCAGCGCCAACGCCCCTATCGGCATCAGGAACCGCGGCCCGTAACGGTCTGCCAGCTTGCCGGCGAAAGGCGCGAACACCCCGGACAGCCATACCCCCGCGCTGGCCGACAACCCGATAGCGCTGCGGCTCCAGTTGGTATCCTCCAAAATGAAACTCTGCACCCCGCCCAGCACGACCCCCGCCAAAGCCGTGGCCGCAAAGGCTCCCAGGGCGGTTATGCCCAGAACCAGCCAGCCATAGTAAAAGGGAGTTTGAGGACGCCAGTTGAAGAGGGCTGCCAGCAACGTCATCAGTAGGCCCTTATATCAGATTGCCCACCCCGCCACAAGTTGAAAACACCTCCCCAATTCCAGGGACTGCGCCAAAAAATCCCCTCCCCCTCCGAGGGGGAGGGTTAGGGTGGGGGTGAAAACCTGGCCAACTACCCATTTCTTCCCGGTAAGCGTCTGGTGTTTCGAGCCGCCATTGAACTATTGCCCACCCCGCGACAAGTTGACACCAACCCGGCCCCGTGCTATGAAACTCCCGGCGGGTTATGTAACCTCCCCCGCTCCCCCCTATAGTCTGTCACGGTTGGGTAGATGACCAATAATAAGCCGTCATACCGGCTAAACTGTCATACCGGCTCAATAAACCGTCATACCGGCGCAGGCCGGTATCCAGGAATCCTTGCCTTGAAGAATGTCGCTCTGCGCCGGGCCTTTCTGGATTCCGGCGAAATCCGGAATGATAAGCCGTCCTTGACCATACGCAGATTAAAACAAGTTGCGCTGCTAACCCGCTGCCGCATAACCGCCACCAATTCGCCGACGCCCAAACCACCCTTTCAGGAGGCCCCATGTTAATCGTTGACGCCCAAGTCCATCTTTGGTCTGCCAACCTTCCCACCAACCCGGCCCACCGCCAGATTACTTCCTTCTTGAAGGACGACCTGCTCCAGGAAATGAAAGACGGCGGAGTTGACGCCGCCGTTATTCACCCGCCCGGCTGGGACCCCAACTCCGGCCAGGTCGCTCTTGACGCCGCCGCCGCGCATCCCAACCAGCTCTGTATCTGGGGCAACTTCCCCCTCGACCGCCCCGAAAGTCAGGCCCTGGTTCCCGGCTGGAAAGACCAGCCCGGTATGCTGGGCCTGCGGTTCACCTTCCAGCAGCCCCATATGCAAACCTGGCTCACCGACGGCACTATGGACTGGCTTTGGCCCGCCGTCGCCGCGGCCGGCATCCCGGTGGCCCTGGGCGCCGGCAACTTCCTCGCCGCCGTCGGCCAGGTGGCCCAGCAGTACCCCAACGTCAAGCTGATTGTTGACCACTTCGGACGCGCCGGCGCCAACCCCGGCCCCGGCCAGTGGGACACCTTGCCCGACCTGCTGGCCCTGGCCGAGCATCCCAACGTCGCCTTGAAAGCCACCGGCGCGCCCAGCTACTCCGCCCAGGAATACCCCTACGCCGACATCCACGATACCATCCACCGCTGCTACGACGCCTTCGGCCCGGAGCGGATGTTCTGGGGCACCGACATCACCCGAATGCCCTGCCCCTGGCCCCAGTGCATTTCCCTGTTCACCGAAGAACTCCCCTGGCTCTCCGAACCCGACAAGGAACTAGTCATGGGCCGCGCCCTCTGCAACTGGACAGGCTGGAACATCCCCGAATAAAGCCAAAACCCAACCCCGTCCAATTCCACATAAAAAACCCCCTCCCCCTATCAGGGGGAGGGCCGGGGAGGGGGTAAAAACTCCCTTGCGCCAATCCCGTCGCCAGCCATTAACCATCCCAACCCACCACCGTCATTCCGGCGAAAGCCGGAATCCAGAAATCCTTGGCCCGTCCCAACGTCGTCATACTGGAAACCCGCCCCAAACTGTAGGGCCAGGTGCGTCGTGCTTTCGCTATGGGAAAATCCCCTACCCCTGTCAGTGGGAGAGCCGGAGAGGGGGCAAAAGTCCCTTGCGCCAACCCCGTCGTCAGCCATTAACCATCCCCACCTACCACCGTCATTCCGGCGAAGGCCGGAATCCAGAAATCCCTGGCCCGTCCCAACGTCGTCCTATTGGAAACCCGCCCCAAACTGTAGGGCCAGGTGCGCCGTGCTTTCGCTAAGGGGAATCCCCCCTCCCCCTACCAGGGGGAGGGTTGGGGAGGGGGTAAAAAGTCCCTCGCCCCAATCCCGTCGCCAGCCATTAACCACCCCCACCTACCACCGTCATTCCGGCGAAAGCCGGAATCCAGAAATCCTTGGCCCGTCCCAACGTAGTCCTACTGGAAACCCGCCCCAAACTGTAGGGCCAGGTGCGCCGTGCTTTCGCTATGGGAAAATCCCCTACCCCTATCAGTGGGAGAGGGGGCAAAAGTCCCTTGCGCCAATCGCGTCGCCAGCCATTAACCACCCCCACCTACCACCGTCATTCCGGCGTAGGCCGGAATCCAGAAATCCCTGGCCCAGACCGCCGTTGCCTACCATATCCCACCCTCATCCCTACGGTGCGCCAACACACCCAACCCCTAAATCCCCAACAACCCTTCCAAATTCTTCCCCAGAATCAACTCCTTCTCTTCCTCGGTCAAACTCTCCAAACCCCGAATCCACCCCGCCGGCGACGGGTCCCAACTGACAAACGGCCAGTCGCTCCCCAGCACCACCCGGTCCGCCCCCACGTGGTCAATCAGAAACCGCAATGCCGGCTCGCTCATAGTGATGCAGTCGTAATACAGTTTCCGTTGGTACGAACTCGGAAGATTCGGAATCACCTGACCTTGCCGCCGTTCATTCCAACCCCGGTCAATCCGGTTCATCAGGTAGCAGGCTGGCCCGCCCCCGTGGGCGATGCACACCTTCAAGTCGGGACACTGCTCCAAAATTCCCCCGCATATCAGCGTCGCCGTTATCAGCGCATCCTCCATCGGCACCCCGACGCTGTTCGGCAGCGCGTACCGTTCAATCCGCTCCACCATCATGTTGTGTTGCGGCTGCGGATGGTAGAACAGCGTCGCCCCCATAGACTCCGCGGCCTTGAAAAACGGCAAGAACTCCGCCTCGTCCCAATTCTTGCCTTCAACCGCCGTATCCAGTTCCGCCCCTTTCAACCCCAGCGTATTCACCGCCCGGTCCAACTCCGCGATGGCGGCGTCCACGTCCTGCATCGGCAGCGTAGCCATCCCCGCGAACCGCTCCGGCCATTGCCGGGCCATGCCGGCGATTTCGTCGTTGACTTCCCGAGCGTGGGCCGCCCCCGCCTCCGCCGTCAGGTGATACCCCATCACCTGCGCCTGCACCGAAACCACCTGCACGTCGGTGCCTGTCGCGTCCATGTCCTCCAGCCGTTCCTCCGGCGTGAACCTGGACTTGGGAGAGATGCGCCCCGCCCGCCCCGGACGGGTAACCAGGGTATCCCGGTCGCCCGCCGCGTACCGCATCCCGTACCAATCCCCGCCATCCTCGATAGCCGTCCAAAGACACTGCGGCGCCAGGTGAGCGTGAATATCAATCGTCCTAACCACCGGAACCCTCCAATCAAGATAGAAATTCGGCAAGCGAAACAAACACCCGCCCGGCCAACCCGGACGGCCGGAATTGTCACACACCCCCAAAAACCCGGTCAACAACCCCCTTTGGGGATACCCAAATAGGTATCACCAAGCCGTACCAAGAAAACCCCCTCCCCTTGCTAGGGGGAGGGTTGGGGTGGGGGTAAACTCCGCTACGCCAACCCCGTGCCAGTGAATCGTCCCCAACCCAACCCGTCATTCCGGCGAAGGCCGGAACCCAGAAATCCTAACCCCCAAGACCGTTGCCATTCCCCAAAAATTCCCGCCAAGCCCGCAGCGGCGAGTTTCAAACCCGCCCTGCCCCTCAAACGTCATTCCCGCCAAAGCGGGAATCCAATAGTCCCTTCTGCTGAACCAACCGTACCTTACTCGACCCCGCATCACTCCAACCCAACCGCCAACCCCGTGTGCTAAACTTCACCCCCGGAAAATCAAAACCACAGGAGGACTCATGGGCGTTTATCGTCTCTACACCGGCGACGACGGCAAAAGCCACATCGAAGAACTGACCACCGATGCCCTGAAAGAAATCAAGCTCGACGGCGCCTCCATGAACTTCGCCGTCTCCCAGCGGGAACCCGGCCACTTCTCCGACTACCACCCCGCCCCCTTCCGCCGCTGGCAGGTGGGACTCGTTGGCCGCACCATCATCGGCCTGGCCGACGGCACTTCCCACACCTTCGAGGTCGGCGACGTGCGCCTCATCGAAGACACCACCGGCCAGGGACACACCACCACCTACCCCGACGGCTTCAACGTAACCCTCCAAGTCCGCCCCCCGGAAAGTTAACCGCCGTCCACCGCCTCAACCTGCATCCCGCCCAAAGCAATCCCCCTCCCCCTACCAGGGGGAGGGCCGGGGAGGGGGTGCGTCCCCAACCTCCAATCCCGCCCTTCCTCAACTTATCGTCCCGACTGACTACCGTCATTCCGGCGAAAGCCGGAATCCAGCAATCCCGGCATAAGCCGGCGTTGAGCTTGGCTAACGCCCCCGGTTTCCTAACCCGTAGGGGCAACCCTTGTGCTTGCCCTCCCCTGGCCGACACTACAAGCATTCCCGCCCTCTACCGTCATTCCGGCGAAGGCCGGAATCCAGAAAACCCGCGCATACAACACCATACTTGAGGAGAAAAACCCCGGCTACCCGCCACCGCGAACCAACGAACCTCACCAACAGCCCTGGCGATTTCCCCTACCCTTGCCGGCGTGCCATCCCTTCCCGCGTTGATGCTCCAAAGTCGGACAGCAACCCGCCAACCCAATCCACTGCTTCCGGGTACTGCCGCGAGTCCAGGACAAACTCCTGTCCTCGGCCTACGCTTTGGAGATAAGCGTGGCGATTGTCGCGCCTCCAGCGTCTGCGGTCAGGGTGATAGGTCAACGGAGTCTTGTTGCCATCGGGATAGAACCAGCGGGGTAATCGCCATCGGGACACCGGGGCGTCCGGGGCGGTTAAAACCAGCCGTTCATCGAATCGGGGGAACACCCCCGCCCCGGACACCTTCACGGCGTCGTTCAGGTCCAACCGTTGAGTCGCCACGTAGAGCGTGTTGCTCGGGTTGCCGCACCCCCTGAAATGGTCGTGATAAAACGCCCAATGGAACCTTCCGTCGCCCCTTATAACGTCAACCTGACAAACTTGTTCAATCTGTAGCCAACCCCAAAGTACGTGCAGGTTTGGCGCGTCCTTAACAAAACGCCAACCCCCAAGCAATTCCTCCACCCGTCGGAAAAGGCCGAATAACAGGAACACATCCCCGGCCCCCACGCCTTGATTTGCCAAATGAGAATGTGCTTGGCCCGCTTGTCCGAACAGGGCCTGCCATCCGGCGGAGCGGCGAATCGCATCCGGGCGGACATCCGGGTCCAGGTGCACTCCATCCCGCGCGCCAATGCGCCGGCGAGTAAGGTCTTCCACCACCCGCCCGATTTCGATGCCGCCGTGTCGCAGGTCTCCATACGCGACAGAGGCCCCATAACTGGGAATCGGCAGCGAATACATCGTCCCATCGGGAAAGATGGGACTGGGACAACCCCCCGATGCGCTGTCAAACCCTTTCCTGCTGAGAATCAGTTTCTTGGGCTTCATGTTCCTTCTAGGGCGTGTCTCAAAATCATCCGTTACAATTCCCGCATCCCCACCGTCATTCCGGCGAAAGCCGGAATCCAGAAATCCCAAGCACCCAACAGCGTCCGTGTGGGCAAGGAGTCCCTGGATACCGGGAGCGGACATTATCGGTGGCCGGAGCGTTAATTCACTGACCGTCGGCGCAATCGCCCCCAACGCCGCAACCAAATACCCCTCCCCCTACCAGGGGGAGGGTTGGGGAGGGGGTCGTCCCTTTAACCCGCCACAGCAGCCGCAGCGTAATGCGGCATTATCTCCTCCGTAAACAACTCCAGCGACTGCATCGCCTGTTCGTGGCTCAAGTCTCCCCACTGGAAGGAACAAACGAAGTAGTTGGCCCCTGTTTCCAGGTATTCGTCCATATACTCCCGCACCGACGCCGGCGAACCCGCAATCACCCCAAACCCGGCCCCCTGGCCGGCCACGCCGCCCAGACCGCCGGGAGCTTGCCGCCGCCGTTGCTGTTCCTCCGTGCGTTCCTCCAGCGACCAATACAGGTCCCGCCGCGCCTCCCGGTCCGGCGCGCCTTGCGGACGCATCCGGTCATTGGGAATCAAGAACTGGGTCAGGCCCCGGCTTTCCGCCTCCAACCGCCGCGGCGTACCCAGGTTCCACTTGTAATGTTCCCACGCCGGTTCCCCAATCCGCAGCGCCTCTTCGTCCGTCTCCGCCAGCACCAGGTGGTTGACCAGGCTGATTTTCGGCTCCGTCCCCTGAATCGTCACCGCCCCCTTGCCCTGATATTCCTCCCAAAGCTCCCGGTATCGCCGCACGTTGGCCTCAAAGCTGTCCAGCCCCCCGACAATGATGGTATTCATTCCCTCCATCGCCGCCGTTTCCACGTTCCGCATATACCAGAAAGGCGGGTAAGGCTGTTGCCTGGGCCGCAGCCGCATCGGCAGCCGGTCAAACTTGTAGAACTCCCCGTCGTAGGTCAATTCCTCGTGGCTCAACCCTTCCTGGATGATGGATAGCGTTTCCGTATAACGGGCAAAGTTGGTCTCAACGTCCGATTCCTGCCCCCAGAAGTACGCCTCCAGGACGCCGCCCCTTCCCACGCCAATCTCCATCCGCCCCTCGCTCAGTGCGTCCAGCATACAAATTTCCTCGATAAGCCGCAGCGGATGGTGCAGCGGCAGCACGTAGATGCACGGCCCCAGGTGAATCCGCCGGGTGCGTTGGGCCGCCGCCGCCAGAAAGACGTTCTGCGACGGCGCCAGGCTGTGCACCGCCGGCGTGTGATGCTCCGCCAGGTGGTAGCCGTAAAATCCCGCGGCGTCCAGCCGCTCCAACTGCAACAGCCGCAGCCGGTAAATTTCGTCCAGCGACAACCCCGGCACCGGCTCAATATGGTCAAAACCCCCAAATTCCAAAGACATCGGTAACTCCTTATTGTTGGCCCGGCGGTTCGCCAGGGCAACCGCGTTTAAGGCTTAGGTTCAACCCCCTCCCCTTGGTAGGGGGAAGGCCGGTGTGTGTGGGCAACCCCCAAAAATTCACGCCCCCAACCAACGGGGGCGTGACCGGAAAGACCATCTGGCGATAGCGGCCTATAAGTTCAACGCCGCCTCTTCGTAGTCCCTTTCCTTCTGATAGACCTGGAATCGGTGCCTCACCGACTCCAGCACAAAGATATTGCCCGCATCGTCCACGTTCACCGCCACCGGACGCCGGAACCGCCATTCCGGTTCCAGGTTCACCCGCCGCCGCTGCTTGACGATTTCCGGGTTGGCGTCCAGGTAGGTCTGCGTCCACGGCGACACCGATTGCGCGTCCCCCACCAGTGAAGTCACGAAAACCCCGTCCGGGCCGTAAATCTGTACCAGGTGCTGCCCCCAGTCAGTGACGTAAACGTCCCCATCGGCGTCCACCGCCACGCTGGTAGGCCGTTCCAGCGACCCGACCCCGGCTTCATTCCCCTTGAACTCCCGCAGGAACGTCCCGCCGGGCGAAAACTTCTGCACCCGGCCGTTCTTCCAGTCGGCAACGTAAACGTCGTTGGCCCGGTCAACGCAGATGCCCCAGGGCATATTGAACTGACCTTCCCCGTCGCCGGGGCCGCCCCATCCCAGCACGAACTGGCCGTCCTTGGTGAACTTCTGAACCCGGTTGTTATTGCTCTCCACCACGTACAGGTTATCCTCGCCGTCAAAGGCAATCCCCGACGGCCCGCTGAGTTGCCCCGGCCCGCTGCCGGCCTGTCCCCACTTGCTCAGGAACTGCCCCGCCGAGTCGTAAACCGTTATCTGATGCAGGTTTTCGTCGGCAACGTAAACATTCCCGTCGCTGTCCAGGTCAACCGACGCCGGCCAGATGAACTGCCCGTCCCCGGCGCCGAAACCCCCGAACTGGGTCAGAAACTCGTGGTCGGTGGTGCAGATGCTCACCCGTTGCCCCAACTCTTCGGCCCCCCGGTTCACCACGTAAATCTTCCCGTCCGCGCCAAAGGCAAAGTCCACCGGGTCCCAGAACCCCAACCCCGACATCCCGTACATCCCCAGGCAGTGGCTGAAGTTAAACACCCGCCCCGCGGCAACCGTTGTCAGCATAAAAAACCTCCGAAAAACGGGTGTTCCCCCATATAACCCCTTCACAGAAGGGAAACCCGGTTCCTTTCCCTCGATTGGGGAAGGTCACGACGGGGGCGAAACCCAACAATCCTGCAACTTGCCGCAAATTATACACCATCCGACCCGCCAACTGGCGCAACCTCAACGGCGCGGCTCCGCAACCTACCGGGTTATTATCCTCAACACCCCTTCCTGCGGCTGCGGGTCTAGGCAGTGTCGTCAAAATGTTAACATAGTAGTAGATTGCTGCTGTGAGAGGGAAGGTGATGTGTGGGGATATGGCTGCGCCGCATCGGCGCCACGACATTTCCGACCGGGTCTGGGAACTTCTGGAACCTCATTTGCCTGGTGGAACTGGGAAGAAAGGCCGGCCAGAGACAACCGCTTGTTCCTGAACGCGGTGTTTTGGCAGTTGCGTACCGGGATCCCCTGGCGGGACCTGCCGCCGGACTTGGGAGGCTGGAAAAACACTCATCGTCGCTTCTGTCGCTGGCGGGATCGCGGGGTATGGAAAGACCTGCTGGATACGGTCATTGATGAGCCGGACTTCGAGTGGTTGATGATTGACTCCAGCCACATCAAGGTCCACCCTGACGGAACCGGGGCCCGGGGCGGCAACCAGGCGGTAGGCCGCACAAAAGGGGGCTGAACAGCAAACTGCACCTGGCAGTGGATTCCCATGGGATGCCGGTGCGTATGATCCTGACCGAGGGAACCACGGCCGACTGCACTCAGGCTCCCGACCTGATTGCCGGCATAGTAGCCCAATACCTGCTGGCTGACCGAGGCTATGACAGCGATACCATCGTGGCCCAAGCCCAGGAGCAAGGGATGGAAGCGGTGATACCGCCCCGGCGCAACCGGAAGGAATCCCGGGACTACGACCGGGCGCTGTACAAGCTGCGTCACCTGGTGGAAAACGCCTTTCGGACCTTCAAGCAATGGCGTGGGGTGGCTACCAGGTACGCCAAGAATGAAACCTCATTCCTGGCAGCCTGCCAGATTCGAGCAATGGTAATGTGGACAAGATTATTTTGACGACACCCCCTAATACTAGACTATTTTGCGACGCATTGGCGTGAACATCGCAAAGGTTCAGAAAATCCCTCCCCAACAGGGAAGGCAGCCGGCGTACCCGGCGGTCAAGGGGTTGGCTCCAAATGTCACATATTCCAATACGCCATCTCCAAACTGCGATGTTTGGTTGCGCCCTAAAGACGAGCGTTGCTGCCACGATGTAGTAATCCAGCCCGCCCCCTATACCGGCGTGTGTTCTACGACTGTCCGGGTCCAGCGTTCCCGGCTCCAGTTCTAGTCTAAGAACGTCTCTAGGGTTGAGGCAAGTCCGGTCAGCCCCGGTGTCAACCAAAAAATCAATGCTTTTCCACACTGACAGATGGGGCAACGAAACAGACGCCCGCACATAGGGCGCGGGCGGACGGGATCCGGGGAGGGTTGCGTAACGCCCGTGGATCAACACTCAACTCCCGCTAGAATCATCGTGATGGGTTCGCCGTACAGGTACTCCATCGCCACCCTGGATTTAGGCGCTCCCTTTTCCTCGGCGGCCTGCAAAGCCTCTTCCGCGGTTTCCCCCAAACCGACCAGTTCCTCCCCGAACACTACAACCCACTTGTCCGGGTATTGCTCCGTCCAAGCCAGCCGGTGAGCGTTCAGGAAATCGGAATCTTTCTCGAATTGCTCCATATAGCCGGCGATGATGTCCAAGTCCTCCGGGTTGTTGAACGGGTCCAACTGCCTTTCCAGCATACCAATTTCCTCCCGCCGGTCAAAATCGGGGCAGGCTCCAAACCCGCCCCGTTTCTTTGCTACCGCGCCCGGTTCCGGCCCAACTAAACGAAGCTCATCTGCTCGTAGTTGCCTCCGACGATGGGCGCCGCGTCCAGCCCCAACCACTGTTCCACGATGGAGGCGTAGAACCCCCGGAAATCGTAGTTGGGCGCCAAATCCCCTTGCGTCAGGTCTTCCGGCTTCAACGACGGGTACGTCCCATACATCCCGCCCTTCACCGGGTCGCCGATGACGAAGGCGATTCCCCCGGCCCCGTGGTCGGTGCCGGTGCCGTTGTCCTTCACCCGCCGCCCGAACTCGGTGAACAGCATCATAATCACGTTGTCCCCGGCGTCGTGTTCATGCAGGTCGTCGAAGAAGTTTCCGATGGCCTGCCCCACGTCCGTCCAAAGCCGCGTGTGCATCGGCATCTGGTTAAAGTGGGTGTCAAAGCTCCCGTGCTGCGTGTAGAAAATCTGCGTTCCCAAGCCGGCCAGGTGGACTTGCGCCACGCTCTGCAAAGCCTTGGCGATGGGCGTGTCCGCGTATTCCACCGTCGAGGAATAGCTTTCCGGCACGGCCTTCAATACGTCCGCCCCGTCCAGCACGTTGCGCCCCGTCTGGCTCAGGTAGTCCATCACCGGCCCCGCCCCGATGGTCGGCGCGTAGATGCGGGCGAAAACATCCAGCATCCTATCCCTTTCCGCCTGGCTGTCCACCCCCGGCACTTCCGACATCACGCCGTAAGAGGCCAAGTCCGAAACCGACGTAACCGGAACGCCTTTCAGCGCCAGCGCCCGGGGCAGCCCCTGGCCGAAGTTAATCCCCTTCAGCACGTTCTCCGCCCTGGGGTCCAGGTCTCGAATCACCCGGCCCAGCCAACCCTCGGTTCCCACCTTGTCCGGCTCGCAGGTGTGCCAGATGTCCATGGACCGGAAATGGGAACGGGGCGAGTTTTCGTACCCGATGCCGTGAATTATGGCAACCTTGTTCTTGTCCCAGAGTTCCTTCACCGGCCCCATGTTGGGGTTGAACCCCAGTTCGTCGTCAATCTTGATTACCCGGTCTTCCGCAATTCCCACGTTGGGCCGGTTATCCCGGTAATGGGGATTGGTGTACGGCACCACCGTGTTCAGCGGGTCGTTGGCCCCGGTCATCTGCAAGACCACCAACACCGGGTCTTTCTTCGTTTGCGTCATCCGCTCCTCCTGCTGGCCGCTCTCGATTCTTTGATTGCGTATAACCTTTGACGTTGCCGCCGGAATCCGGGGCCTTCCTCTTGCCAAGCTCAACCCGTCATTCCGGCGCAGGCCGGAATCCAGACCTTTTCCCACTCCCACGGAGAGGGTTGAAATATCCCCTCCCCCTCTGAGGGGGAGGGTTAGGGAGGGAGTGTCCCCGTCCCAAGTTTAAGCGAACTGGAACTCCCGCGACGCCGCCACCAGCGCCAGCGTCAGACCCGCCCGCCGTTCCGCGTCGGCAACCCCGGCCTCGCTGTCCCAGCGGACTTCCCCGCCTTCGCTGACCTGGTTAACCAACTCTTCCCGCGTGGCGTCGTTAACCTCCAGCGGGCCGATTTGCTCCAGGCATTCGTCCACCAATTCCTGGGGAGACATGGTTCCCCGGCCCTTCAGCCTTTCCACGATGGCGGTGATTCCCGGTTGCCGCGTGTCCGAAAGGTACTTCACCGCGAAGTTGACCCGCCGCACCAGCGCGCCCCCGTCAATCCATTCCTCCCCGGTGTGCCAGCTTTCCACGCTGGGCGGATTCAACAATTCCTGCCCCTGGAAAGCGCACTCCGCCGCCGCCGCTTGGTATCCGAACCGCGGGCCGTTGAAACTCCCCGCCAGCCGCAGCGTGCTGACCACCATTTCCGCCGGACTCTTGACCCGCGTGAACCGCGAGTTCTTGAAGAAGTCCGAGTTGAACAAGACCCGCAGCACTCCCCGCAGGTCGTAGTTGGACTCGAAATAGGCTTGCGTCAGGATTTCAATGGCCTCGGGGTCTTTCGGCGGCGTATCGTTCCACGCCGGCACCTGCACCTCATCGGCCACGAAGTAGTTGTAAAGGTGGCGGCAAAGGAACCGGGCCGTCGCCGGCTGCGCCACGATGATGTTGATGATGTCGTCGCCGTTGAAATCCCCGGTCTGCCCCAGGAAAGTCTTTTCCTCGAAATCGTGGTCTTCCGGCTTGTACTCGAAGTTCCAGTAGAACCGTCCCAACGGGAGACGGGGAATCTTCGGCCCGATGGTCCAGCCGGTAAACGCCCGCGACGCCTCTTTTATGTCGTCCTCCGAGTAGTTGCCAACCCCCATCGAAAACAGTTCCAGCAGTTCCCGGCCCCAGTTTTCGTTAATCGCCCCCTTGTGGTTGCCGTTGTTGTCCAGCCAGTAAATCATGGCCGGATTCTTCGCCAACTCCAGCAGGATGTTGGGAAAAGTGTCCAGCGCGTGCCGCCGGAACATGGCAATCTGCTCCACCATCTCCGGCGGGTTGTCTATCTTCGAGTTCCCGGTGGCGAAAAGCTGGTGCCAGAACAGCGTCATCTTCTCTTCCAATGGCCGCTGCGTGTTCACCATCCGGTACAGCCAGTGCGCCTGCGACTGCACCGGCGCCATCCCCCCCTCGTAGTTGGGGAAGTACCGGAAAAGAACGTCGTCATCCACCGGCGGTTGCGATTCCGGGTTCAGCAGTTCCTCCACCGTAGCCTGGTAGCCCCGTTCCGCCCGCGCCTCCAACTCGGCGCGCGACGCCCCGAATCCGGCCCGCCTCAACAGGTGGGCCATCAGGGCAATATCATCCCTGCTTGCCATGCGCTTTCCTCCCCAAAGCCTTGTCTGGTCTCGCGTAGCTGCCGGCCTTGCCGTCCCCGCTAGGAAACGGCTCCCGCCGGCAGCGTTTAATGCCCAAAGTCACCCCAATTATAACCCCGGAATCCCCCAAAGAAAAACTTCCACCCTACGGAAACCGACTTACCTCCCCCACCGTCATTCCCGCGAAAGCGGGAATCCACATCGTCGGCCCAAACCTGCCTTACCCATTCCCAGACCCGTAGGGGCACGGCAGACAGTGCCCCTACCATGCAAATCTGAGCGCAAGCAACCCCTACCTTCATTCCGGCGAAGGCCGGAATCCAGAAATCCCAAGCATACAACAGCGTCCGCAACGCCCGAACAACCCTTTGCCCCTCCCCCTATCCAGGGAGAGAACTGGCGCGTTGGTCAACCTCAATGGGCGGTCTAAGGAGCAGGGAAACCATAAGGGTTGCCCTACCCCACCAACCCGTCATTCCGGCGAAGGCCGGAATCCAGAAATCCCAAGCCAGCAACAGCGTCCGCAACGCCGGAAAAACCCCCTCCCCCTACCCAGGGGGAGGGTTGGGGTGGGGGTGAAACTCCCCTAACCCTGCCGCGCGAACTTGTCAATCCCGCCCGGGTTGCTCAACCCCACGTAAATGTTCCCCTGCGAATCCACCCAACTCCCGTGACCCGGCCCCCGGCAGTCAAACCGCGACAGCACGTTCCCCGAAGTGTCCAGCACGCTCACCCGCGCCGACGACCCCTCTACCGGCCCTTCGCTTACCACCAGCGCCCCGTCCTTGTCCACCGAAATATCCATCGGACGCTGGATGTCGTCCCAAATCGCCGTGAACTCCCCGTCCAGCGTGAACAACTGCAAGCGGTGGTTCTCCCGGTCGCACAGGTAAATCGTATCGTTGTGAATCAACAAACTGTGCGGCAGGTGGAAATGCCCCGGCTCCGTCTTGCCCGGCTCGCCCCAGGACTGCTTCAACTGTCCGTCCCAGGTGAAACGGTGAATCCGCGCGTTCCGATACCCGTCGGAAACGTACAAGTCCCCCGACGGCGACGGCACTATCTCGCTGGGGTAGTTGAACGGCCCCGCCGACCGCGGGCAAAGGTCTCCCGGGTTCTCGCAGCCCGTATCCGAATGTACCCCGTGCCGTCCCAACATCTGAATCGGCTTGCCGTCCAGCGTGTAAAGCATACACACCGAACTGTCCCGGTCCGTCAGGTAAACCGTGTCGTCCTCAATATAAATCCCGTGGGCGTACAGGAAAGCCCCGTTGCCCCAACTGTCAACGAAATTCCCCTCGGTGTCGAAAATCACCACCGGCGGGTCTTTCCGCTGGAAGGCATAGACCCGGTCCTGAGAATCCGTCGCCATCGCGCTGACCATGGCGAAACTCTCCCCCTCCGGCAGCTTGGCCCAATCCTCGACCACTTCGTAGGTGTAATCTCCCGCTCCAACAGTAGTCACGTCAAACCCCCTCTGGTTTCAACAAAATCCCGGACTTCCTTCGCCCGGACTACGTTTGCCCGGACTCCATTTGCATTGTATCCCCGTCCCCAAAATGCGGCAACGCCAACCCGTCACCCCCACAGCCTTTCCAAAGTTGCATCGTCATTCCGGCGAAGGCCGGAATCCGGAAATCCGCGCCCCTACACACCCTGACTTTACTGATAAACCTGCCAAAAACCTCCTCCCCTTACCAGGGGGAGGGCTGGGGAGGGGGTCAACCCCAACGTCAAAAACCTGACCCCCCAACTCCGTCATTCCGGCGAAGGCCGGAATCCAGAAATCGCAAGCGTACAACGGACTCCGTGACACCAGACCCCCCTTCGTAGGGGCAACCCTTGTGGTTGCCCTACCCCCTCCCCCTACCAAGGCGAGGGCCGGGGAGAGGTGCGCCTCCGACGCCAAACCCAACCCTAACCCAACCGCGGCGCCACCTCCTCCGCAAACAACTTCATCGAGCGCATCACCTTGTCGTGTTCCATCCCCCCGAAGTCAAAATTGCACCCGAAATAATCAATCCCTTCTTCCCGCAAAGCGTTTATCTTCGCAACGCACTGCTCCGGCGTCCCGATGATGGCCCGGTTTTCCGCCAGGTACTCATAGCTCAACGGTAGCTGCCGCCGCGCCCGCCGCCAGTCCGACATCCGTTGATAGACCTCGCTCCCTTCCTCGATGTTGTTCCGCCATTGCATTATGTCTATCACCCAGTCCAGCTTGTCCCGCGTATCCGCCGCCGCCTGCTCCTCCGTCTCCGCCACGTAGAAGTAACGGAAGAAAGGAATGTCCGACTTGCTGACGTTGCCCCCGGCCTCCGCCGACTTCTCCACGAACCGCCGGCACAAGTCCAAAGCGTCGGCGGTATCCTGGACCACGGCAATGCAAAGCGTATGTCCCGTGCCTACCACGAAATCCAGCGTCACCGGATTCCGCGTCGCCGCCAGGTATATCGGCGGATGCGGTTCCTGCAACGGCGTCGGCACCAGGTTGGCCCGGCTGGCCTGGAAATGCCGCCCGTCAAAGCTGAAATCCGGCGTCGTCCACAGCCCTTCAATCATCCGCACCGATTCCTGGAAACGCTGCTGGCTTTCCTCCGGGTCCACGTTGTAACCCCGGTATTCGTAACCGGAACCCGAACCCCGTCCGAAACCCACGTCCAGCCGCCCGCCGCTGACCAAATCCAGCGTAGCCGTGTCCTCCGCCAGCCGCAGCGGGTTATGCAGCGGCGAAACCAGCACCGCCGTACCCAGCCGGATGGTCTTCGTGTGCGCCGCCAAATGCGTAGCGATAATCAGCGAAGACGCCCCGATGCAATACCGCGTAAAGTGGTGTTCCGCCAGCCACGCGCTGCAAAACCCCAACTCTTCGGCGTACTGCACCTGCTCCGTGGTCTCCGCGATGATGCGCGATGCCTCCCGGCCCTCCGGCCAGGGCAAATGCGTAAAAAAAGCGAACTTCAAGACCGTCCCCAACCTCCAAAAAACGCCATGCCGCCAGTCTAAAATCGCCCTCCAACCCTGTCAAACCAAAACCCCGCCACAAAAATCCCCTCCCCCTCGACGGGGGAGGGTTAGGGTGGGGGTGACTTCCCAACCCCAAACCAACCTTCTCCACCCCAACACTCCAACAGTAACCCCCGCCCCCTACCAGGGGGAGGGCCGGGGAGGGCGCTGCACCGCCCGTTGACGCTGATTCCCCCCAATCCTATACTCCCCGGTAATTCAAGACCGACGGGCGCCGCCTCGCAGCTGCCGCGCCCGTCCGTTCACCCCAACGGAGGATGCACCCATGATTTCCCACGCCGAAAACGTCACCCTCACCCAGACCAGCGCCGGCACCCCAATGGGCGAAACCATGCGCCGCTACTGGATGCCCGCCGCCCTTTCCACCGAACTCCCCGGCCCCGACTGCCCGCCCGTCCGGGTGCGCTTGTTGGGCGAAGACCTGGTAGCCTTCCGCGACTCCCAGGGCCGCATCGGCCTGCTGGACGAATTTTGCCCCCACCGCCGGGCCTCCCTGTTCCTGGCCCGCAACGAAGAATCCGGCCTCCGCTGCGTTTACCACGGCTGGAAATTCGACGTTGCCGGTAGTTGCCTCGACATGATGAACGAACCCCCGGACAGCGACTTCAAGGACAAAGTCCGTATCAAGTCCTACCCCACCGTCGAGCAGGGCGGCGTCGTTTGGGCCTACCTCGGCGAAGAAGGAAAACAGCCCCCGCCGCCCAACTTCGAGTGGACGCAGCTGCCCGAAACCCACCGCCACGTCTCCAAGAATATGCAGGAATGTAACTGGCTCCAGGGACTCGAAGGCGGCATAGACACCGCCCACGCCCCTATCCTGCACCGAACCATCACCCCGGACACCGACAAGGCCGGCATCCGCGTGGACTCCGACCTGGTCAAGGGCGGCGCTCCCCTGGTGGAAGTTGACCTTACCGACTACGGCTATCGCTACGCCGGCGTCCGCTCCCTGGGCGAGCGCGGCAGCATCGTCCGCGGCTACCACTACGTCATGCCCTTCCACCAACTGCGCCCCAGCCAGTCCGCCTTCCGGGGCCGCTCCGCCCACGCCATCATCTCCGGCCATATGTGGGTGCCGATGGACGACTTCAACTGCATGATTTACAACTTCACCTACAGCTACGACGACCAGCCCATCGCCGAAGAAGAATGGGAAGCGATGGAACAGGGCTACGGCCGCGGCGCGCAGCACATCCTCCCCGACTACCGCACCGTCGGCAACCGCGGCAACGACTGGCTCATTGACCGCCAGGTGCAGAAATACGAGACCTTCACCGGAATTGAAGGCATCAATGCCCAGGACGTAGCCGTGCAGGAAAGCATGGGCGCCATCGTTGACCGTTCCCTGGAAACCCTGTCCCGCAGCGACATGGCCATCGTCCACGCCCGCCGCCTCCTGCTGCAAGCCACCCGCACCGTCGCCGACGGCGGCGACCCCTTGGGAACCGGCCCCAGCTACTACAACGTCCGGGCCATCGAGCGGCTCTTGCCCCCCGGCGTCCAGTGGCGCGACGCCATCCTCGACGAAATGTACCCCGAACTCAACGGCGCAACCTCCCCGGCCGACTCCAACGGACTCCCCGCCCTGGGCAAAACCGAAAAAGCCGGCTTCTAACCCGCCGCCAGGAATAGCGCCATGACCGAAATACCCCTGCCGCCGTTGCCCGAACCCGTAGAAGAAGGCCGGGAACACACCCCCCAAGACCGCCGGGCCATGAGCCGCCGGTTCATCATCCAGGCCCGGCAGGAAATCGAAGACGGCAACCGCCTCCAGGCCGGCGAAAAAGCCTGGGGAGCCGTGGTGCAGCTGCTCAAAATGGTCGGCGAACAAAGAGACTGGAATCACGGTTCCAACCGCCAAATCGAAAGCATTGGCCGTCAAATCCGGGCCGAATATCCCGACCTTGATTCCCAAGACCTGGGTCACGCCCTCAACGACGCCTACCACAAGGGCCACGAAAATTTCTACGAGAACCGACGGAATGAGGCAACCGTCCGGGCCGTAGTCGAAGACGTTGCGGAAACCCTCCCCTCCCTGGAACGTATGGCAATCGCAGCCTGCGAAACTCCCCGATCCTTCGCCATTTCGACCGCCAGCGCACTGCGACGGTTGAAAGAAGTCACCGGCAACCCCAACCTCGCCCCCGGCGACCAATCCCCGGTAGGCTTCTCCAATCGCCACTCCCCCACCCACTAGGGTGCGTCGTTATATTCGCCGTCATACCGGCGCAGGCCGGTATCCAGGATTCCTTGCCCCCACGGACGTTGTTGTATGCTTAGGATTTCTGGATTCCGGCCCCGTATCGTGGTACGGGGCAGGCTTTTCGCCGAAATGACGAATACAGATGCCGGCATACTTCCGTCCTCAATTTGACGACACAACCTAAGAAACTATCTCAAAACGCCAATCGCCCAATGTCTCCCCCTTTGTAAAGGGGGCCGAATTATTGAAATGCGGGGGATTTCCTACGACTTGGCGGTGTCCTTTCCGTTTTGAGACAGTTTCTAAACCATCCCCTGAACAAGAATTCCCTCCCCCTGTCAGAGGAAGGGATAAGGTGGGGGCAAACTCCTAACCGCGAATAACCTCGCCCCCGCCCGACCCCTCTAATCGTCATTCCCGCGAAAACGGGAATCCAAAACCCTTGCCCAGGTCAACCGGCCCCATCGGGACAATCCCCGCAAATGCCCCCAAGAAAAGGCACATGGGCCGGGGTGACGGCCAAACCCCAAACGTCCGTAGGGGCGGGTTTCAAACCCGCCCCTACCATGTACGGAAGCTATCCCATTTACGAAAGGGGAATTTCCCTGGCCCAACGGTTGGGACTTCCGGCGTCTGCCTAGTCCGCCGGCACCGCCACCTTGCTAGCCTGCTTTTCCACGAAATCCCGAATGGCCTCGGCGTACTCTTCCCGCGGGAACTGCTCCCCGTTGGGAACCTTCATCCCGTCACAGAAAATTTCCAGCCGGTTGCCGTCCGGATCGCAGAAGTAGAACGACCGGCTGCCGCTCCCCTCAATGTTGCCGCCTGCCTCAATCCCGTGGGTCAGCGGCCCGCTGACAATCTCCACGCCGTTGGTGTGCAGATGCGCCAACGCCCGCATGAACTCGTCCCGGTTCTCCACCTCAAAGGCCACCTGCTGCACCAGCCGCGCCCGGGCCGGCACCGCCTCCGAAACGTCCACGCCCACCGGGGCCGTCGCAATCACAAAGTCGTGGTGGGTTTCCTCGAAACGCAAAAACGCCGTCTCGCTCCCGTCGGGCCGCGCCCGCCGCGACGTAACCTTGCACCCCAGCACCTGCGTATAAAACCGGAAAGACCGCTCAAAGTCCGATACCAGGATGCCAACGTGACCAACCCGCTTAATCTGAATTCCCATGCCGGGTTCCTCCTCAAAAATTCTTGGCTCACGCCAAAGGCCAAACCTCGCCGGCGATTATACACCCTGCAACCACTCCCCCAAACCCCATACCGTCATCCCCCCCAGGTGTCTTTAAGTCGTCATCCGCCGCCCTTCCATGTCATTCTGAGCGTAGCGAAAAATCTAAAATTCCTGCCTTAGCCAACCTCGCCCTGCCAAAACCCGCCAACTCTCCTCAAGCCCCCGTAGGGGCAACCCTTGTGGTTGCCCTTCCCTCAGCCATTACAAGCCAAACTCCAACCGTCATTCCCGCGAAAGCGGGAATCCAAAACCTCGGCCCCAAACCAACCTTGCCCACCCAAACAAACCCTCAATAAATGCCAAATGCTCCCGCCCCCTGCCAGGGGGAGGGTTGGGGAGGGGGTACATCCCCCAATCAACCGCTACCCAAACCGCCAAACTACCGCCCTTCCAGAATCAAGTCCGCCGCCCGTTCCCCAATCATAATCACCGTGGCGTTGGTGTTGGCCCGCACCACTTCCGGCATCACCGAGGCGTCAACCACCCGCAGCCCCTCAACGCCATAGACCCGGCAATACTGGTCAACCACCGCCCCTTGGTCCTCCGCCGGCCCCATCCGGCAGGTGCAGGCCGTATGCCCCGCGATGCTGGCCGTCCGCTGCATCCACAAGTCCAGCGCATCGTCCGATTCCAGCGTCTCCCCCGTCGGCTCCAGCCGTTCCCCCACGATTCCCTCAAAAGCCGGGTGGTCAAACAGCGCCACCGTCCTCCGCACCGCATCCCGCAGCCGTTCCCTGTCCCACGCATCCGACAGGAAGTTATACGCCAGCCGTGGCTGCTCCAACGGGTCCGCCGACTCCAGCGTCAACCGGCCCACGCTGTCCGGCAGTTCCAGCCGGCAGCCCACCCTTACGTCAATGTGCTGCTGCCCGATGGGTGTGGACGACGTTGGCTGCACCTGAACGTCGTTGCGGGTCGTTGACCCGGCCGGCGCAAACCGCAAAATCACCTGATTCCGTGGAGCCTCCGGCGCCAGTCGCAGACTTTCGTGGGGCTGGAACCGGATGGATATGGACGGGTGGTTTTTCATGTACGCGCCCACCCCCGGCAGGTCTTTAACCACCCCAATTCCCATCCGTTCCAGTTCCTCCGCCGGCCCGATACCGGACAGCATCAGCAGTTGGGGCGACTGTACCGCCCCGGCGCTCAAAATGACCTCTCCCGCCTCCACCGTAAAGGTTTCCCCGCCGCTTTCTACTTCCAGACCCACGGCCCGGTTGTCCTCGAAAATCACCCGGCGAACCATCACCCCGGCCTTGACCGTCAGATTCAGCCGGTGCCGGCTCTCTTTCAAGTAGGTCAACGCCGTGCTCATCCGCACCCCGCCGGGGTTGTTCAACGGCACAGCGCCCACCCCGGTTCCCTCCGGGTTGTTCAAGTCCCTATCCCCCGGGAACCCGGCATCCAAACAAGCCTGGTAAAACGCCGCGTGCAGCGGCAGCCAGTTCTCCCTGGCGTGACGCCGCACCGGAATCGGCCCCTCCGAACCGTGAAAGTCGTCCGCGATGTCCGTGTCCGTTTCCAGCTTGCGGAAGTAGGGCAGCGCCTTCAAGAAAGACCATTCATCGTTGCCCCGAGCCGCCCAACCGTCGTAATCCTCCGGCATACCCCGCAGAAAAATCTGGTGGTTGATGGCGCTGGTGCCGCCCACCACCTTGCCCCGCGCCACCGCAGCCGCCGATTCCTGCTGTGGGCTGGCCTCCCCCACGAAAGACCAGTTATGTGGCGAATCCACCGCCGACGCCGCCTGGTTGCAGTCGTACATCAATTCCCGCGGCAGTTGCTCCGGTTCCGGGTAGTCCGGCCCCGCCTCCAGCAGCAGTACCGACACCGCCGGGTCTTCCGACAGCCGCGCCGCCAGCACGCACCCGGCGGAACCGGCCCCCACGATTATGTAATCGTACTTCATCGCCCAACCTTTCCTTTACGCCTGCGCCGTACCCGTTGCCCCTACGCTGGGCCAGTCCAATCTCCTGCCCCTTGGCAGGGGGAGGGCCGGAAAGGGGGTGCGTCGCCGACCCAAGCCCACCGCCTGCGCCGCCAACCCGTCATTCCCGCGCCGGCGGGAATCCAAAACCCCGCCGGCTATGCCCCAACGGTCACTCAATCGTCGCCTTGAAGTCCAACTCCAGCCGTATATCCGGTTCCACGCTCAACACTATCCTCACCCGTGGAACCGCCAGGTCAAAGTCATCGAAGGTAAAGGTGGTTTTCGCCGTCCCCGTGACTTCGTTGCCGTCAAACTGCGCCGTAACGTCCCAAGTCAACGGCCGCGTCACCTCCCGCACCGTAAAATCCCCTTCAATCTGGAACTGCGCTTCCCCCTGGGCCGGCAGGGGCCACGGCAACCCCGGCGTCGCCTTGACCACCAAGACCGCTTCGGGATGGTTGTCGGTGTCCAGCGTCCGGTTCCGCACGTACCCGTCCCGCCGGTCAGAGTCGCTGACCAGACTAGCCAGGTTCACCGCTATCCGTGATTCCCCGGACAACACAACCCCGTCAGCGTCAAAGGCTATCGAACCTTCAACCTCCGAAGTTTCCCCTATCG
The DNA here is from genome assembly GCA_963665735.1 of Dehalococcoidia bacterium. Lineage (GTDB taxonomy): Bacteria > Chloroflexota > Dehalococcoidia > Lucifugimonadales > UBA3495 > CATOSK01. The sequence continues at coordinate 486,375 of OY762444.1, forward strand.
CGTCAATGGGCAGCGGCAGATTGGCCAACTCCTCCCTTACCAGGTAGCGCGCCTGCGAACCCTCGCCAATCTTCACCAACACCGCCCCGGATACGCCCCCGGACGGCTCCGCCGGCGGCTCTAATGCGGCAGTTGGTTCCGGCGTCGGTGGCTCTGCCGGCGGTTTCGTCGGCGGAACGTCGGTAGCAGCCGGCGCGGCGGCTGGTTCCTCTCTCGCCGGCGGTGGTTCCGGCGTATCCGTAGGAGTGGCGGTAGCCGGGGCCGCCGTCGGTTGCGCCGCCGGCGCCTCGGCCCCGGTGGACTCACCGCCCGCCGCCGGCGCATCGCTGGCCGGAGACCCGCATCCCATCACCGCCACCAACAGCAGCGCCAACCCCCAAGTCGCCAATAACCCCGCCGGCCTGACCTTGACCCGCCCGTGTCTCCCGGTTCCCTTACTCATGGTTGCCTCGTTAAATCCTAAACGACGAAAATCCCTTCCCCCTTCGAGAGGGAAGGCTAGAGCCTGTCCTGAGCAAAGTTTAAGGGACGGGGGTGAAAACGCCATTGTAGGGACTTGGATAGCGCTTTCAACCAAAACCCCGGCGCAATGGGTTACGCCGCCACCGTCTCTTCATCCCAGCATTTCCCGCAACGCCCGTAAATTTCCAGCCAATGCCCGCTGACCCGAAAATCCCGCGCCGCCGCCACGTTCTTCAACTGGTCTTCGATGTCGCAGCCCGTAATATCTTCCGACGCCCCGCACTCCACGCACAACATATGGTGATGATGCCCCGGGTGGCTCAGTTGATAATGCAGCATCCCGCCCTCCAGCAGCACCCGGCAGACCAGCCCGGTCTCCACCAGCATCTTCAACGAGCGGTAAACCGTAGCCCGTCCCACCTCCGGCAATTGCCGCCGCAGTTCCTCCGCCGTAAAGTGCTTGTCCTTCAAGGCAACGGCCTGCACCACCGCCCGCCGCGGCGCTGTGTCCCGGTATCCCCGTTCCTCCAGAGCATCCAGCAGTTGCGTCACCAGCGCCGATTCCCTTTTCGGCATCGCTAATCCCCTTTTGTGATACTCGGTATCCAACCGGCGCAACCTATCACACACCATCGGGCCTGTCAAACACACCCCCATCCAATATCTGCCTCGGTGAGAAATTAGGCAAAGACAACGGAAAAACCCCCTCCCCTCCCAGGGGGAATGCCGGAGGGGGGGTCAACCCCAACGTCATTCCGGCCCCCAACGCCCGTCATTATTCCGGCGAAGGCCGGAATCCAGAAATCCCCCGCCATCCCGTTGGTGGTGAGCCTGTCAAACCACCCCAACGCCCGTCATTCCGGCCCCCAACCGTCATTCCGGCGAAGGCCGGAATCCAGAAACCCTAATCCCCTGCCAACCTTGCCACCGCCAACACCCCCCAACAAAGTCCGTCCGGCCTTTGCAACCATCCTGGCGCGGGTCAACTTCCCTATTCCCCACCCCAATCCCGCCCGATATACTTGCAACCCTGAATCCCCTTCCACCAAGGAGACCCCAAATGGCGCAAGAATTGGGCCGAGTCCAAAGGCCCCCCGCCGCTCAGTACCACGACCGCCGCAAGCTCCTCCTCGTCCCCCTGCTCTACGCCCCCCAGGACGCCGGCCAAGACGGCGCAGCCATCGTCGCCCGTTATTGGGAACAAGTAGCCACCCAGACCGTCGCCCTGGAATCCAGCCTTGGCCCAGTGTCCCACGTTTACTGCGAGAGCCTGCCCCAAGGCGGCGAAGAGGGATTGAAGTACCTGGAAATCGCCGCCCAGCCCAGCTACAACCTAGTCAAGTCCCGCACCGACTCTGGCGCGGTACTGGAAGAAACCGAAGACCGCGATACCATCCTGGAAATGGTGGACTTGCAGCGGATGTTGATGCTGCCGCTAGCCAGCGAAAACGTCGCCCAACGCCTCCAGGACTGGTACGCCGAAACCAACCACCGCCGTTACCGGCATATCGCCGACCGCATAAACGCCACCCTGGGCGAAACCGAAACCGGCCTGCTCTTAATCGGCGAGCGTCATCAGGTCCAGTTCCCCGCCGACATCGAAGTCTTTTACGTCTCCCCGCCGGCCCTGGACGAATTTCGCCGCTGGCTCCAAAACTGGTTGGCCGCCCAACAGCAGCCGCCCCCTCCCGACGACTCAGACCCCGACCCCGCCCAATAAAACCCTTTCCCGCGTCCCAGAGGGAGGGGTTTTTCGTTGGGGCGTTAGCGGCTGGCTTGGGAGATGTTGCGCTGGAGTTGGTCGGCCAGGGCGTTGATGGACACCATTTTGGCGGCCAGGGCGCGGGCCTCTTCGTCGGTGCGGTAGGCGTTGCGCAACTGAATGTGCAGGTCGCGGTGGAAGAGCAGGCCGGCTTCGTTCATGCTCTCGACTATCAGGCCGGGGAAGGGGGAGTTGGCGTCGCCGTAGAGGGAGGACAGGGGCGAACCCTCGGCGACGGGAGCGATGATGTAGTCGCGGACGGAGGGCTGGGCCAGGTGGGTTCCCCGGAACCAGGCGACGGCGCTCTGGGCCACGGACAGCACGAAGGGCCACTGGTTTTCAACTATTTGGCCGGGAGGCGAAGCGGCCTCCAGGTTCCGGTGGATGTGGGTCAGGATTACCAGGGTGTAGGCGGCGCAGTCGTTGACCGCCGCGATGTAGGCGTCCAGGCCGTCCAGGAAGGCACGGGCCGAAGGTTCGCCCTCAAGCTGCTGGTAAGTCGGGTGCTGGAGCCAGGCGGGTTGGTAGGTAGGCTCCAGGTCGCCGTCCAGGACTTGTTGATAGACGTAAGGGGAAGGCCCGCCGTAGGGTTCGATTAGCTCTTCCACCCAACGAAGGTCGGGGGCCACGTCCAACAAGGGGATGGAGCGCACGAAGTCAACCACAAGTTGGAAACGAACCTGCTGGCCGGGGGGAACGCCGCCGCCGGAAGAGCCGCCGCGTCCCCGGAACAGGCTGGGGCTGGGCCGCTGCTGCTGGGGGGGCGCCGGCTGGGCCTGTCCGGGGGCCTGTTGCGGCATACCGGGCATTTGTCCTGCCGGTTGTTGGGGGGCGTTGGGCATCTGGCCCGGAGGCGGCGGGGCAAGAGCCGGCAAGGCCGGCGGGGCTGAAGACGGAGCTTGGGCCGGACCCGGGCCGGCGCTGGGAAGTTCGGGACGGGAAACGCGGATAAACTCCGGGAAGGCCGGGGACTCGCGCAACATCTTCCGGGGCAGGTAAACCTTGGTGCGGTAGGCGTAGGCCCCGCCGCCGGAAACCAGCAGGGCGAACAGGACGATGGCGGAAAACAGCCAGACGGGAATCAGACCGGACTGCATCTCAAACACTTCGGAGTAGGGGCCGGCGTTGGAGGCCCGGTCAACGGCCTGCACCCGCCAATAGTAGGCGCCCCGCTCCAGGGCCTGCTCTTCGGTGAAGGGGTAGTTGGGGTCGGTCAGGCCGGTCTGTTCCAGCACAATGTCGAAAAAGTCGGGGTCGGCGGCAACCTGGAGGTTGTAGGTGACTCCGCTGGGGTCATCCACCGAGTCCCAACGGGTGATGGGCTGGAATCCGCCGAAAAAGCCGCTGCGGATGCCGTTTTCGGGGAGGGTCAGTACCGGCGCCACCGGGGCGTCGGTTTCCACGTCGAAGGGCAGTTGGAAACGGTTGCCCTGGTTGTCCTGGGCGGAGATGGTATGCTGCCCGCCTTTTGACACCGGAACATCGAAACGCCAGAGGAAACTGCCCGCCCGGTCGGATTCGACCGTTTCCTCTACCAGGAACCCATAGGCTACGGCGATTACGGCGTCGGCGGAAAACCCGGTGCCGCGCAACTGAACGGCAGTGCCTACCGGGCCGGCAGAGTTGTTGATGATAAGGTTGGGGTGAACCTCGAAAGAGTCGGCGTCGGCGGCAGCCAGATTGGGGTTGGAACCGGAGGCGGTGACGGCGTACTTGCCGGCGGGAGCGGCCGGCGCCGGGAAAACGGCCTCAAAGCTGCCGTGGGCGTCGGAGGCAATTTCGTCGTCCAGGGGCGCCGAACCGAAGAGGATGTTGATGCCGGGGTCGTTGGCCTCAAAGCCGATGCCGGTAAGGGTTACTTCGTCGCCGGCGATACCGGAGTCCACTCCCAGCGAAATGGCGGGGGTCACGTCAAAACCGGCCCGGGAGCCCGTGGTCTGCAAACTTGCCACGGCTTCGATGGTGTGGCTGCCGCCGCCGGACAGGGGGACGATGAAGGAGGCGGTAAATTCGCCGCCGGAGTCGGACTTGACGCCCGACGCCACGGTTGCGCCGTCGTAGGTGACGGTGATGTCGTCGTCATCGGCGGCGAAACCCTCGCCGGCAACCTCGACGGTGGAACCGGGGACGCCGGAAGTAGGGGCAACGGTCAGGCGAGAGCCGGACTTAATGGAAAGGGAAGGCGCTTGGCCCCGACCCGTCCGGGGGCCGGAGGCGGTCAAGCTGTACGACCCGGCGGGAATGGGCGGCAGCCGGAAGGTGGAAGTCCAGGAACCGGAGGCATCCGCGCCGATGTCCCGGGCGACGACGGTAGAACCCAGAGTAACGGAAATGCCGGTCTCGTTGGCCGAAAAAGCCTCGCCGGAAACGGTCAACGCCTCGCCGGGGGAGACCTGGTTGACACTGACCTCCAGGGTGGGGCGGACGTTGAAACTGACCTGCAAGTTGGCCCCGGAACCGGCCACCCGCACGTCGTAACTGCCCCGGGCCACGGGGGGAACGGTCAGGTTGGCCCGCCAGGAACCGTCGGAGTCGGCGTTGACAGCGGTAAGGATTTCGGCGCCGAAAAGGATGGGTATGCCGGTCTTGTCGCCGGTGAACCCCTGGCCGCTGAAGGTGAAGGTGGAACCGGGCTGGCCCTGGATGGCGGATATTTCCACCCTGGGGGAGATGATGTAGAACACCGAGTCGGTCTCGCCGGACAAGCGGCTGGCGCTGACGGTCAAGGGGCCGCGGGGAGCGGCGGGGGCGGGAATTTCGGCCCGCCAGACGCCGCGGGTGTCGGCGGTGGTTTCGGTCAGGACGCGGCCATCGCCCACGTCAATGGCGATTCGCTCGGCAGCGCCCACGCCGGAACCGATGACCACGATGGGGGAACCGGGAGGGCCGCCGGACTTTTCCAGACGCATCCCCGAACCGACGTTGAGGCGCAGGGTGGGGATGTTGGTTCTGGTTGAGGCGCCGGAGACGGTGACGGTGTGGCCGCCGGAGGTGGTGTCGGGAACGGTGAACTCGGCGCTCCAGACGCCGTTGGCGTCGGCGACGATGCCGGAGGCGACTTCGGTATTGTCAAAGCGGATAGTGATACCCGGTTCGTTGGAGCGGAAAGCCGTGCCGCTGACCTTGACCCGATCGCCGGGAGTGACGGCGGAGGGTTGCAACGCCAGGGTAGGCGTAACCTCAAAGGTGGCTTGGACCGAGCCGACGCCGGCGCCGGATACGGTGATGACCTTGCGCCCGCCGGATATGGGGGGTATCTGTACCGCGCCGGTCAACGCGCCCTGCGCGTCGGCCCGCAGGGGGTCCAGGGGCCGGCCGTCAATGTCCAGGGAGACGGCAGTGCCGGCGGCGTAACCGCTGCCGTTGATTCGGATGGAAGTGCCGGGCGGGCCTTGGGCCGGAGTGACCGCCAGTTCGGAGGTGATGGTGAAAACGTCAACGAAATAATCGCCGGCCAGCACGTTGTAGGTTCCGGCGGACAGGGGGGGTACGGGAAAGCTGACGCTGCCCTGGAGGTTGCCGTTAACGTCGGTGCGGACTTGTCTGACGTCCTGACCGTCGAAGGTGATGGCGACGTTCTGGGAGGCCGGGAACCCCTTGCCGGACATCTGCACGTTCTGGCCGACGGAGCCGGAGTTGGGAGACATGGTGGCTTCAGGCTGGACGGTGAATGTAGCGGTCTTCGTACTCGCCTGACAAGTCACCGGCGGAGTTGGAGTCACCCCATCAGCATCCGGCGTCGGGGGGGCAGTCGTATAGCGGCGGACTTCGTTATTCCTCACGGTGATATGAAGGCTGCCTTGGGGGGAGTCAGGGATGGTAATCCGGGCTTGATAGGTTCCGTCGCTGCCGGCGGAACTGAAGGCCCTTTCCGGGCCGTCGCCAATCTTCAGCCGCAATTGGGAATTAGCGCATTGGCTACTCCCGAGACTGACGTTGACGGTTACGGAGGTGCCGGGGGTGCCTTGGGTGGGGGAAATCGTCAAACCGGCGGTTGGGGTTTGGGCTTGCACCGGGGGAGGCGCAGGCGTAGAAACTCCCCAGACAAACAGCAACGGCAGGAAGGCGGCGAGGAAGGCGAAAAGCCAGGGCCGGAAAAGACGCCGGGAGATAAGGTTATGCAAGACCAAGGAGGCTCACCGGGGGTTCGCGACAATTATTGAAAACGTATCAATTAAATTTACAAGGTTGGGCGGTTGGATGCAATATGAAGGGGAGCGGGTTTCGGCGTTATCGCAGTGTTATGTCAAGGGTATCGGATTGTGAGGAAGGTCGCGGGGGTTGAGCGGGGGCGAGCAGCCGGCGAGGAAGTCGGGGAAATAACCCCGGCGGGCGGGTACATGGGGTAAAATGACGGCATGGGACACGATCATCACCACGGGCATGAACACCACCATCGCTATCCCGCCATTGACAATATGCGGGGGCCGATGCCGCTGCGAAGGAAGGTTTGGCGGATAGTCGTAAACACGCTGTTGAAGTTGAGGCGATGCCGGCTTTGCTGCGGCAATCCGGGGCAGCCGGGCTGTTGACGCAGCGAGTAGCGGCCCGGTCCGGGCCGCGTTTGCGGATGATTACCCCCCACCTTCCGACCAACCCTCGCCCCCACAAAACCAACCCTCGCCCCCACGAAACCAACTCCCACTCCCCAACCGTCATTCCGGCCCCCAACCGTCATTCCGGCGAAGGCCGGAATCCAGAATCCTTTGATGATGACCTCCATCTACCAGGGGGAGGGCCAGAGCCGGCCCTAGCATAGCCGAAGGGGTGGGCGTCACTCTCCCAAACTTGCCCCAACCTTCCCGCCCATATAAGATACGCCCAACATCGTTTCCGGGGAGTGCATACCGCCATGAAAGCAGCCCGACTGGTCGGCCCCAAGCAGTTCGAGTTCCTCGACGTGGAAACCCCCGCCCCCAACGACGGCCAATGCCTGGTCAAGCTGGAACGGGTTTCCGTCTGCGGCAGCGACATCCGCAGCCACTACGGCCCGGTCAAGCCCGAAGAAGAATACCCCATGTCCGCCGGCGTTCCCTGCCATGAAGTCGCCGGCGTCATCGTCGAAAGCCGCACCGACGCCTTCCACGAAGGCCAGCGGGTCATCGCCATCCCCTATCGCGGCGGCGGCGGCCTCTGCGAGTACCTGCTCTCCGAACCCAGCCGCATGGCCCTGCTCCCCGACGACGGCCCCCTGGACGAATGGGTCATGTGCCAGCCCTCCGGCACCGTCCTTTACTCCTGCAAGCAGATGGGCAGCGTCCTCGGCAAGAACGTCCTCATCCTCGGCCAGGGCAGCATCGGCCTCAGCTTTACCATGCTGGTGTCCCGCATGGGCGCCCGCAGCGTCATGGTGGCCGACCTGCTGGACTACCGTCTGGAAAAGTCCAAAGAGTTCGGCTCCACCCACCAAATCAACCCCGATAAGCAGGACTTGACCGAGGCGGTGCAGGAAATCACCCGCGGCGTCGGCGCCGACGTTACCGTTGAGGCCGCCGGCTACCCCGACACCTTCAACCTCGCCTTCAGCCAGATTCGTCAGTTCGGCACCGTGATAATCTTCGGCATCCAGAGCGAAACCTACGTCCCCCTGGAACACAACTACCTCATGGAGCAGCAGCCCCACATCATCCCCACCACCGGCGCCCGCAGCGGCGACCCCATCTCCCAGATTCAGGACATGGTTGACCTCAAGCAGCGCGGTTGGGCCGACCCCGGCCAGCTAGTCACCCACCAAATGGGCCTTTCCTCCGTCCAGAACGCCTACGATATGTACGAACAACGCCAGGACAACATCATCAAGGTGGTCATGGACATCACCCAGTAAAACCGCCTTCAAGCGACATTACAACCAAATCGTAGGGACACGGCTTGCCGTGTCCCTATCCTCTGGGCCTCGGCAACCTCCCAAAACGCCGCACACCCCCAACGAAAAATCCCTTCAATCATCCCCTCCCCCTATCAGGGGGAGGGTTAGGGTGGGGGTTAAACCCGCCCGTTCCTCGCCCAAACCAACCCCCAACCCCCTAACCGTGTATAATCACCCAACTGCCAAACTCTGCAATACCCCGCTATACAATAACCTTTAACCCTTGATAACCACCCTTAAACGAAAACTCCATTACGGCTGGGTAATCTTCGGCCTCACCTTCGCCAACCTCACCATCGAAGGCGGGGCCAAGAACGTCCAGGGCGTTTTCCTCGTCGCCTTCCGCGATTACTTCCGTAGCAGCGTAGCCCTCACCGCCGGCGTGTTTTCGGCCTCGGGCATTTTCGGCGCCTTTTCCGCCCCCTTCCTGGGCCGCTTCCTCGACCGTTTCGGCCCCCGCGCCCTGTTCCCCATGGCCGGCTGCTTCATCCTCGTCGGCTGGATTGCCAGCAGTTTCGCCAGCGAAATCTGGCAGCTGTTCATCTTTTACAGCGTCATCGCCACCATCGGCCAGATTTCCATATCCTCTTTTTCCGCCACGGCGACGCTGGCCCCCTGGTTCCCCCGCTCCAAGGGCACCGTCCTGGGCGCCGCCGACGCCGGCAACCCCGCCGGCCAGGCCATCATCGTACCCCTGGCCCAGCTAATCGTCTCCACCCTCGGCTGGCAATGGGCCTACCGCATCTTTGGCGTAGCCTTCTTCCTGGTCGTGGCCATCCCCAACCTGCTCTTGCAGCGCCGTCCCCCCAACCCGGACGCAACGGACGCGCCGGCCCCGGCTCCGGGAGAACCCGATCCACCAGCAACCCCGGCCGTCATATCCCCCGCCCCGTCCAGCAACCCGGCCAACACCCCCGACCCGGCTCTGACCTCCAACGAACTCGAAACCCCCACCGGCTCCCTGGTAGCCACGGCCATTCGCGAACCCACTGTCTGGCTGTTGATGGCCGCCCGCGGCGTCGGCTCCGTCGGCAGCCAAATGACCATCGTTCATATGTTGGCCTTCCTGTTCCTGGCCGGCTACGCCGAAATGCAGGCCGCCCTGGCCATCGGCTTTGCCGGACTGCTGGGCCTTGGCGGACGGCCCGGCATCGGGCTGTTGTCGGACATCCTGGGCCGCGAAATCGTCTTTACCGTCAGCATGGCCATGCACATCGCCGCCATCCTGCTGGTTCTTTTCTTCACCGACGGCGCCCCCTGGTGGGTGCTGGTCGCCTTCGTCGCCCTGGCCGGACTCAGCGAGGGCATCAGCGGCCTGCTTATTGCCGCCAAAGCCGCCGACCTCTATCCCCCCAGGATGCTGGGCACCGTCATGGGACTTGTGGAAACCGGCCGCGGCATTGGCATCGCCACCGGCCCGGTGTTGGCCGGCCTGCTTTACGACCTGCAAGGGGATTACTTCATCGCCTTCCTGCTCTCCGCCGCTCTGACCGCCGCTTCCATAATCCTCATGTGGTCCGTCCGCCTGACCCCCCGCCAAGCCGCCTACTAACCCTCCTTCCCACAAAAAAACCGCCGCCCAACCAAACACCCTCAACCTCCGTAGGGGCGGGTTTCAAACCCGCCCTACCTCTGCCGCAACTACCGCCATGCCTCCACGAAACACCCCTAACCACCCGTAGGGGCGCACGGCCGTGCGCCCCTACCAACGTCACCACCAACCCGGTTGCCGGGAACAAATGCTTCCCAACCCCCGTAGGGGCAACCCTTGTGGTTGCCCTACCTTTGCCGCAACTACCGCCATGCCTCCACGAAACACCCCCAACCTCCGTAGGGGCGGGTTTCAAACCCGCCCGTTCCTCGCCCCCAACAACCACTTGCCACCGCTAAAATCCCCCACCTTCAACCGTCATTCCGGCGAAAGCCGGAATCCAGAAATCCTTAACCCCAAGGCCGTTGCCTTTCCCGAAAATTCCCTGCCAACTCCTACCATCGTCGCCCAACCAAAACACCATCAACAAATCCCCCTCCCCCTACCAGGGGGAGGGCCGGGGAGGGGGTCCGTCCCCCCGTGCTATACTGCCAACATCCCAACCATCCACGCCAACCAACCCCAACCAAGGAGTCACCATCATGTCCCCTTCCAACGCCACCAAAACCTTCGTGGACTGGATTCACTCCACCCGCTGCCCCGACATCCCCGCCGATGTCCGCCGTACCACCGTCCTCGCCATCTACGACGACACCGCCGCCAACCTGGCCTGCTCCCTGCTGCCCTTGGCTCATACCATCGTCCACTACGCCGACCTCATCGGTGGCCGCCCCGACTGCACCATCGTCGGCTTCCCCGACCGCACCTCCGTCCTCAACGCCGCCCTGGTCAACGGCACCATCGGCCACGGCAACGAAGTTGACTGCACCGACGACACCGGCCAGCCCCGCACTCTCCCCGCCATCATCGCCGCGGCCCTGGCTGCCGGCCAGTACGCCGGCGCCTCCGGTCAGGAAATCGTCCGCGCCGTCGCCCTCGGCCACGAAATGTCCCACCGCATCCACCGCGTCCAGGACAAGGTGGAACTGGAAACCGGCTCCAAGTCCGACCCTATTGACGTAGGACATTCGATGGGTTCCGCCGTCGCCGCCAGCGTCTGCCTCGGCCTCGACCCCGCCGGCATCGAAGCCGCCCTCAGTCTGGCCGCCGTCATGGTTGCCGACACCGTGCCCCCCATTGACCGCGAGTACGAGCACATGGTCAAGTCCTTCATGCGCGGCGGCGTCGGTTCCCGCAATGGCGTAGCCGCCGCCCTCATGGCCCAGGCCGGTTTCGACGCCCCGCCAGACATCTTCGACGGCCCCGGCGGTTTCTTCAACAGTCGCCTCGGCATCCCCGAACCCGGCCCCGAATTTGCCGGCAACCTGGGCCAGGAATACAGCGTCGCCCGCACCCGTTTCAAGCGGGCCAGCGCCGGCGGCCCCAACCAGGGCGCGCGACTGGCCCTAACCGAACTCATGGCCGAAAACTCCCTGACCCATGAGGACATCGCCGAAATCCGCGTCGTCATCGGCCCCGGCGGACTCAACACCATTACCTCGGTGCCGCATCCCACCGTTTACTACGGCTACGTGCTGGGCAACGCCGCCGTCTATGGCGGAATCGGTTTCCTCCAGGCCCACGACCCCGCCTACTACGACAGTCCCGAAGTTTCCTCCCTGCGACAGCGTCTCCACATATCCGCCGACCCGTCCTGGCCCACCCGCGGCGATGAGCGTTACCGCGGGGCCGTAACCATAACCACCAACGACGGACGCCAACTCCAGAAAGAAAGCCTCTGGCGCCGGATGTCCGAAGAAGAAGTTGACGCCAAGTTCATCCACCTGGCCGGACTCCGCATCGGCGAAGACCGCGCCCGCGAGTTGGGCCAAACCCTCAAACAAGTTGAATCCGTGGATAACATCAACCAAATCCTGACCCACCTGGAAATCCCCGCCGCCCGCCTCCAAGACCTCTAACCCCAACCCCGAAGGGGAATAAAAATGTCTCCCCCGATGTGATTCTCCCATCAAAAATCCCCTAACCCTGCCAGGGTCGGGGATTTTTTTGTGGGGGGGCAGCACTGGGGCGCGGAGGGTTGGGGGAGTTTTGGGTGGGCGGTTCAGGGGCAGTAGGGGAGGGGATCTTGGTATGCTAGGTATGGGAGATTGGAAGGGACGCACCCGGTTAGTTGGTTGCCTCCGAGCCCCAGGTTTTCCAGGTTGGAGAGGTTGCCCAACTCCGGGGGGATTTCCCCGGTAAATTGGTTGCCTCCGAGCCCCAGGGTTTCCAGGTTGGAGAGGTTGCCCAACTCCGGGGGGATTTCCCCGGTAAATTGGTTGTCGTCGAGCCCCAGGGTTTCCAGGTTGGAGAGGTTGCCCAATTCCGGGGGGATTTCCCCGGTTAGCTGGTTGTCGCTGAGGTCCAGGCGTAGCAGGTTGGATAGGTTGCCCAGCTCCGGGGGGATTTCCCCGGTTAGCTGGTTGCCTTGGAGATGCATCCCCCACAGGTTGGAGAGGTTGCCCAACTCCGGGGGGATTTCCCCGGTTAGCTGGTTGCCTTGGAGCAGCATCCCTCGCAGGTTGGACAGGTTGCCCAGCTCCGGGGGGATTTCCCCGGTTAATTCGTTGACGTAGAGGCTTAGCGTTTCCAGGTTGGATAGGCTGCCCAGTTCCGGGGGGATTTCCCCGGTTAATTCGTTGCCGTAGAGGCTTAGCAATTCTAGGTTGGAGAGGTTGCCCAGTTCCGGGGGGATTTCCCCGGTTAGCTGGTTTTCGTTGAGGTACAGCCATCTCAGGTTGGAGAGGCTGCCCAGCTCCGGGGGGATTTCCCCGGTTAGCTGGTTGTCGTCGAGGTCCAGCAATTCTAGGTTGGAGAGGTTGCCCAGTTCCGGGGGGATTTCCCCGGTTAGCTGGTTGTCGTAGAGGTCCAGGCGTAGCAGGTTGGAGAGGTTGCCCAGCTCCGGGGGGATTTCCCCGGTTAGCTGGTTTTCGTCGAGGTCCAGCAATTCTAGGTTGGAGAGGTTGCCCAGCTCCGGGGGGATTTCCCCGGTTAGCTGGTTTTCGTCGAGGTCCAGCAATTCTAGGTTGGAGAGGTTGCCCAGTTCCGGGGGGATTTCCCCGGTTAGCTGGTTTTCGTGGAGGTACAGCGTTTCCAGGTTGGAGAGGTTGCCCAGTTCCGGGGGGATTTCCCCGGTTAGCTGGTTTTCGTGGAGGTACAGCGTTTCCAGGTTGGAGAGGTTGCCCAGTTCCGGGGGGATTTCCCCGGTTAGCCGGTAGCCGGAGATGTCCAGCTCGGTCACGCGTCCTTTTTCGTCGGTTTCCACGCCACTCCACTCGCTGAAGGGGGCGTCGGTGAGCCAAGTTTTGTAAAGGTAGTCCCAGTTGGGGCCGTTGGTGGCGTGGTAGAGGGCTTCCAAGGCGGCGCGGTCGGTTTCCGGTGATGTTTGGGACGGGGGGAACAACGCAATTCCGGGGGCCTGGCGGTCGGCGTCCCGGTTGGAGGAAGTATCGGGTTCGGGGGTTTCACCGGAAGTTGGCAGGAAAGGGAAGGCGCCGGTTTCGGCGGGGTCGTCACGGACGGGTTGCCGGGTGGAGGCCGGTTCAGGGACAGCGCGGTCGGTTTCGGCGGGGGATTCTTCCCGCTGGGAACGGGGTTCTTCGCGGTCGTCCCGGTCGTCGGAGGCGGAACCGCAGGCGGTCAGGGCCAGGGCCAGCAGCAACAGAGACGGGATAATAAGCAAAGCGCGGAAGGACGATGGGGCAGTGAAGGACATGGCCGGAACCCCCAACAGCAAGGCTTAGGTTCTGGCTGCGGTCGCCTGCCCCGACGAAATGGAAATAGCCAAGGGGGAATGAGCGCTCATCCCTGGCAAGGGTTCGATGTCGTGATGTAGGCAACTGTGCGGGTGACCGTAGCGGTTTTATCCTAGCGGTTGGGGTTGGCGGGTGTCAAATTGATGGTTGCCGGCGGGGGGAGGGCAACCACAAGGGTTGCCCCTACGGGCGTCGGGGGTGTTTCGCATTTCCGGGTCGCGGCCCACGTTGCCGATGGTTGTCCCTGCGGGGGTTGGGGGTGTTTCGTGGGGGGGCTAGGTTGGTTTGGGCCGGGGTTTCTGGGTTTCGGCCTTCGTCGGAATGATGGTTGGGGCGTTGCGGGGGCTGGTGGTGGACGTAGAGGCGCACCGCCGTGCGCCCCTACCAACCTTCACCACCAACCCGGTTGCCGGAAACAAACCCTTTCCAACCCCCGTAGGGGCAACCCTTGTGGCTGCCCTGGCGTCTGCCCCAAGTTGCCCCTCGCCCCGGCCCGTGTATAATGGACGCCAAAACCCGGCGCAGCTCCAACCAGGAGGCCAAATGCCCATCATACAACGGCCCTACGTCCCCCCCGAAGACCAGGTTCCCCAGGAAGATTCCTACGTCAACCCCGGCGACACCGCCAGCGACGGACTTAGCGGCGAACCCATCACCTTCTACGCTGACTCCATGCACATCTTCAGCAGCCTTTACTCCGCCGTCCTTTTCTTCGGCGAGCAGATGGAAGAGCGCGAACCCATCCTCCGCACCCGCATCAAGGTCAGCCCCCAGATGCTCAAGGCCATTGCCCTCTTGACCGCCAAGCACGTCCGCGAATACGAAGCCGCCGTCGGCCCCATCTCTCTCCCCGAACAGGTTTACGCCGCCTGGGAACTCGAATCCGAAGCCCTGGAGACCCAATAATGGCCTCCGAAAAAGACCGCCCCGTCGCCGAAGACCTGGCCCTTCCCGTGGTAGTCGAGCCGGGCGTTAATGCTGCCGTCCCCGACGATTGGGAATGGCGGCTGGTTGGCACCAGCCAGCCCAACGCCGCCACTTTCCACATCAACCACACCGACGTCACCAACGTCAAGGTGGACGTTCTGACCGCCGCCGACGTGCCGCCGGAAGCCCCCTTCGTCCTGACCAAAGACCTCCCCATCATCATCATTGACAGCCTGGACAAGTATTGGGCCGGCGAGTCCCGCGCCGCCCTGCCCCTGACCGGCCTCCGCGTCCCCATCGAAGGCGACACCGAAGAGGAAGCCAAGCGCAACCTGGCCGGCGACCTTGCCGCCCAATTCCGCCTGCTGCTGCTGCTGTCCACCTCCCGCCAGGGCAACCTCGCCCCCCAGCTAGTCGAAAACCTGTCCCTCTACAACTCCATAATGGCCCCCCGCAACGAAACCAACCGCTGATAACCCTGGCACAGCAAGGCTATCGCACATAGCGGACGGACTTGGAAAAATCCCCTCCCCCTACCAGGGGGAGGGCCAGGGAGGGGGTCAAAAAGTCCCTTCCCCCTCGATGGGGGAAGGTTAGGATGGGGGTGAAACCCTGGTCCTCTGCCAATTCCCTCCCGCCGGAATCCCCAAAACCCACCATCCAATCCTCTTGTCATAATCGCCATAACCGCAGGTAAACTACCCCCGGTCTTGGCCGTCATTCCCGCGAAAGCGGGAACCTAATCCCCTGCGCTGAACCGGCGGGGACGCGCCAACCCCAACTCTGCAAGAGCGAGTCCGCCATTGGAACCTGCTGACCAAATCCGGCTGGCGAAAGAAAACCTGGTCCTGGCCGTATCCTTCGCCACGGCTGCCGACCAAGGCGTCATCGGCGCCCGTTTCGTACCCCGCAACCCCGACGACGAATCCACCCGCCGGCGGTTCGACTCTTCCGCTCCCCTGCAAATCCACGACCCCGGCGACCTCCGCCGCTGCGTCAACAACCAGGTTCGATGCGCCTTCGCCTTCTCCGCCCTCCAAACCAACCGCGCCCTGGAGTTCCTCTACGGCGACAATCCCATCAACGACCCCGACTCCGACCTGCAAGCCGCCCGCTGCATCATCTACCTTATCAGCGAAACCGTCGCCGCCGACCTGATGGCCCCGGTCTGGATTTGCCCCCCGGAATACCGCCGACCCTTCACCGTAGAACCCGCCGACTTCCTTCTGGACGCCGCCGCCCTGGACGGCCAACCCGTAGGCTGGGAGGACTTCGGCGGCATGGATAAATACCTGGCCCTGCTGGACTTCTGCGCCAACCCAACCCTGACCTTCCAACCCACGCCGCTATTGCAAGAACCTTCCTCCGGCGGAGAAACTCCCTCCCCCTACGAGGGGGAGGGTTGGGGAGGGGGTGGACTCCCGGCCCTGAACCGCCACCGCCTCCCGTTGTTAACCAATCCACCCCGCCAAGCCGGACACCCGCAACCGCTTGCCTCGGAACCCACCACCGTCGTTCCAACATCCACCGACAAAAAAACACCCTCCCCTTACCAGGGGGAGAGCCGTGGAGAAGGTCAACACCCCAACTCAGTGGACGCCTTCGTCCAGACCCAATGCCGCGTCAACCCCGAAGAAATGACCATCGCCAAAGACCTCTACGCCGCCTACCAGCAACACTGCCGTCAAAACGCGCAGAAACCCCTAAGCCAGCGCAGCTTCGGAATGGGCCTGACCGCCCTGGGATTCGAGCGCCGTCGCCGTGGCAAAGGCAAACACTGGTGGCTCGGCCTCTCCCCCAACTCCGTACCCGCCACAGCTTGACTCGTGGGGCAGGTTTCAAACCTGCTCCTACCCTTTCCGCGATTACCGTCATTCCGGCGAAGGCCGGAATCCAGAAATCCCCTCCCCCTCGAAACGCGAGATGCGAATTGACAACTGACCAAGAGGAAAGCCCCCAGGAGGGTGTAAGCTGGCCTTACCCGACCAAAGGAGGCCCGCCATGACCTGGGCCCTGGACACGACGCCGGTTCCCCTGGCGCGCCGTTGCCGTGGCCGGCGCCACCGTCTCTTTGCCGACGAGGCAGCCATTGGTCGGGGCGGCAGCGACCGGGACTGGCGCTATGGGTGCAAGCTGCTGCTTTCGGTGACGCCGGAGGGGGTGGTCACCGGATTCCTGCTGGCTCCGGCCAATACCGAAGACCGTTGGCTGGCCGAGTCCTTCTTCTGCTGGCGGAACCGGAAGGATGACGCTCCGGTGAACCCCCTGGACCTGCCCCGCCGACGCAACGGTCGGCCCTGCGTGGGTCCCACCGGCCCCGTGGGGCCGCGGTGGGGAGTGGGAGAGGCCAGCGGGTCGGCCTACCTGGCCGACGACGGGTTCTTCGGAGCCTGGTGGCAGTCCCACTGGCGGGAGGATTGCCAGGCAGCGACGCTGACCCCCAAAAACTGCGTGGGAACCACCGCCCCCTGGTGGCGGCAGCAACATCACCGCCGGAGGCAGATAGTGGAGACGGTCAACGGCTGGCTGGAAGAGGTGTTCCACCTGCCCTTCCCCCGGGCCCGCAGCCGGTGGGGGCTGCTGACCCGAGTGGCGGCCAAGGTGGCGGCCCTGAACCTGGGCATCCGCTTGAACCGGCTCCTGGGCCGCCCCGGTCTGGCCTTCGCCACCCTCTTTAATGGATAACCGACTATCATACATCACGCGTTACCAGGGGGAGAGGATTGTCACCCAAGGGGTTACATAGCCCTCACGAAGAGGCCAGGGCAACCACAAGGGTTGCCCCTGCGTTTTGACAGCCTTGCACGGGAGAGGTTGGTCAGGGCCACATTATCCAGCCGGTTTGGTCGGTGCGGGCGCGGAAGAGGTGGCCGCCGCCGGTGGTGACGTACATGGTTTTCATGTCGGCATCGCCGAAGCAGCAGTTGGTGGCGCGCTCGACGCGGATGGGGTGGGTGTCCAGCACCCGGCCCTGGGGCGAAAAGACGTAAAGCATGGGGCCGGGGCCGGCGGTCTCCCAGCCGGCGCAGGCGATGATGTTGCCGTCGGTGTCCAGGGTCATGCCGTCCACGCCGCGCTGGGCGCCCCGGTGGTCAACGCCGAAGGTGTGCAGGGTTTCGTAGGCGCCCAGGGAACCGTCGTCGTTGATGGGGTAGGCGCGGAGTTCCCGCCGAGCCTCCAGCCCGTAGTCGCTCTGGGCAACGTAGAGGGTCTGCTGGTCGCGGGAAATCAGGATGCCGTTGGGACGGCTGATGTCGGTGGTGGCGCGGCTGAGGTCGTACTGGCCGTCGCCGGTGGGGTCGAGGCGCAGGACGGACATATGGTCCAGTTCCTGGGGGCCGCTGTCGCCGATGCCGCTGTACGGGTCGGTAAACCAGATGCGCCCGGAGCGGTCAACCACCAGGTCGTTGGGGTTGTTGTGCCTCATGCCGTCAAGACGGTGGGGCAGGGAGGTGACGGTTTTGCCGTCCTTCTCAAATCGGACGATGCGGCGGCCCCCCTGCTGGCAGCCGAAAAGGTTGCCCTGGGCGTCGAAACAAAGGCCGTTGACGTGGTTAACGTCGGTAAAATACTCGGTGGTTTCGCCGGTCTTGGGGTCGTAGCGCAATAGGCGGCTGGCCGGGATGTGGGTAAAGATGACGGCTTCACCGTCCCAGACCGGGCCTTCGGTGGTTCCGCCGTAGGGGCCGGCGACTAGCTCAAAGTCCCAACTCATAATCGTTGCCCTCCTGTTATGTTTAGTGCGGACGGGGCAAGTATATGCGCCGGGGTTGGGGCGTGTCACCAATTGGGCGCAGCACTGCCAGGACGATTGCAAAGTCGGTGGGAACCGGGTTGGAAGGTGTTTCAATAGTCCCTTCCCCCTTGACGGGGGAAGGTTAGGATGGGGGTGAACCTCGCGTCAAAGGGCGGACTTTGCAATCGTCCTGGTACTACCGCCGGGGTTGGTTGACAGGGTGTTGGGGCCAGATTAGGCTAGGGCCAATCCAGCCTTCACGCTTAGTAAGGACACCGACGCCCCATGTCAGACTATATCCTGGTGGAACGGCAGCCGCCCCTGGCAACCGTTACTTTCAACCGGCCGGCCCAGCGCAACGCCGTCAACTTTGCCATGTGGGGCGAGTTGGCGGAGATTTTCGCCGCTCTGGACGCTGACCGGGAAGTGCGGGCCATCGTCCTGACCGGGGCGGGGGAAGAGGCGTTTTCCGCCGGGGCGGACATTGCCGATTTTGAGGAATACCGCTCCGACTCGGCCAAGGGGAAGGTGTATAACCGGGCGGTGGACGGCCTGCTGGAAACCTTGGCGGAGTTGGAGACGCCGACCATTTCCATGATTCAAGGGTTCGCTGCCGGGGGCGGGTGCGAAATTGCGGTTGCTACCGATTTACGCATCGCCGCCCAGGGCAGCCGGCTGGGGATTCCGGTGGCCCGGCTGGGCATAACCATCGGACACCGGGAAATGCGGGGGTTGGTGGATTTGGTGGGCAAGGGCAACGCGCTATACATCCTGCTGTCCGGTCGGTTGATTGATGCGGAAGAGGCGTTGCGAATGGGGTTGGTTAACCAGGTGGTTGCGCCGGGAGAGTTGCGGGCAGTCACCTACCAACTGGCGGAGGAAATCGCGGGGTTGGCGCCGCTGTCCCACGCCGTCAACAAGCGGACGTTGAACCAGGTCATTAACCGGGCGTCGGTGAAGGACTTGACGGCGGATGAGGCGCAACTGCCCCTGGCGCAGTTCGACACCAGGGACTACCAGGAAGGATACCGGGCGTTCCTGGAAAAGCGGCGTCCGGAGTTTGTGGGGGAGTGACGTTTCGCCCGACCATTATCCCTTGCCGGCGGTAGTTGAGCATGGCGGGGAAGAGCCGACGCAAGCGGGCCGACGTGCTGCTGACGGAGTTGGGACTTGCAGAGAGCCGCGAGCAGGCCCAAACCATGATTATGGAGGGGCTGGTCTTTGCCCCGGCGGGCCGGGTGATGAAGGCCAGCAGCGCAATTCCGGTGGATGCGCCCCTGGAAGTCCGGGGAACTCTGCCCTACGTGAGCCGCGGCGGGGTGAAGCTGGCCCACGCGCTGGAAACTTTCGGGTTGGCCGTGGAGGGACTGACGGCTTTGGACGTGGGGGCCTCCACCGGGGGGTTTACCGACTGCCTGCTACAGCGCGGGGCGGCGCGGGTGTACGCCGTGGACGTGGGCCACGGGCAGCTGCATCAAAGACTGCGGGAACATCCCCAAGTCGTCACGATGGAAAAGGTCAACGCCCGTTACGGTTTCGACCTGCCGGAGTTGGTGGACATTGTTACCGTTGACGTTTCGTTCATATCGCTGCGGTTGGTGATTCCGGGGGTGTTGACACACTTGCGGGGCGGGCGCTGCCTGGTGGCGCTGGTCAAGCCGCAGTTCGAGGCGGACAAAGGGGAAGTTGGCCGCGGCGGGGTGATTAAAGACCCGCTGGTACACACGCGAATACTGGGGAACGTCATCAATTGGGCGGCGTCCCACGGGCTGCGGGTGTGTCACTTGTGCGCCTCGCCGATACAGGGGGACGCCGGCAACCAGGAATTTTTTCTTTTGCTGGAAAAGCCGCCGGACGCCGGGCCGAAGATTCCCAAAACAACCGTGAATCAATCCTGAATAAAGGGGAACGCAAGCATGGACGTTAAAGAAGTGGCGGAGATTCTGCTGAGGCGGCAACAGACGGTTTCGGTGGCCGAAGCCTGCACCTGCGGGCTGGTGGGCTACCTGCTGGGCACGGTGCCGGGGGCGTCGCAGTTCTTTCCCGGCGGGGTCATCGCCTACACCGGCGGGCTGAAGCAGAGCGTGTTGGGGGTGCCGGATGAGGTTTACCATTCCAAGGGGTCGGTGAGCGAAGAAGTCGCCATCGGCATGGCCAAGGGCGTCCGGGAGTTGACCAACACGGATTACGGGATTTCCACCACCGGAGTTACCGGGCCGGCGGCGGGGCGTTCCGGGCTGCCCATCGGCACGTTCTGGATTGGCTTTTCGGCCAGGGACGGCGGGGATGCGGCGGTGGAAATTCGGGTGCAGGGCGACCGGGACGAAACCAAGCACGGGGCGGCGCGGGCGGCGATTGACCTGCTGGGCCGCCACCTGACGGGGGGCTGAATGGCGTCGGATACGATTGTGCTGGTGGGGCAAAACCTGTTTTTTCTGGGCCGGGTGGAAACGCTGGCGGAGTCGCAGGGAGTTGAGGTGCTGAGCGCTCCCAACGAGGCGGCTTTCCGCCGGCACCTGGCGCGGCAACGTCCGGCGTTGGTGCTGGTGGACTTGGAGGGGGATGCGGCGGTATGGGAGACCGTTGTCAAGGAAGTGGCGGCGGACAAGGGAGGTACGCGGGTGGTGGCTTTCGGGCCGCATGAGGACGTGGCGACGATGGAGCGGGCGCGGGAAATGGGTTGCGACCTGGCGTTGAGCAAGGGGGCCTTCAACCGCGACTTGGGAAAGATTCTTGGGGGGTTAAAGGAGGGTTGAGGGACACCCGCTAAATTTCCGCTTATGCCCGTTGCCGTAGAGTTGGCAACCGGGCCGTTTTGGCCCTTGACACCGATGATACGCTGTACGCCCTTGTCTTTTGATTGGGCCAGTCGCTTTTTGTCCTTTCAACTTGGGCTGAACTATGCTGGCGATTGGTCAATACTAGATTATTGAGGAGGATGCCCATCGAAAATTAAGTCGTAACGGAGGATACCATGACAACCTTAGTCGAAAAAATCCCCACGGTTAACTTTCACCTGTGGGAACCCTGCAATATGAGGTGCCGTTTTTGCTTCGCCACCTTCCAGGACTCTACAAAAGTACGAGTGCCCAAGGGCCACATGGAAGAGCAGGACTGCATCGCAGTAGTTGAATCGCTGGCGCGAGCGGGGTTTAAAAAAATCAACTTCGCCGGCGGAGAACCTACCCTTTGTCCCTGGCTGCCTACCCTGGTCAAGACTGCCAAGGAACGCGGCATGACCACATCAATCGTCACCAACGGCTCGAAGATAACCCCGCAATTGTTGGACGATTTCGACTGCTGCCTGGATTGGGCAGCAGTCAGCATAGACACCGTTGACCCCGATAAACTCACCGCGACGGGACGGGCAACCCGTTCCGGGCCGATGTGTGCGGATGATTACTTGGGGGCGCTCGAATTGTTGGTTGGTCGCCACATTCGGGTAAAGGTCAATACGGTAGTTACTGCCTTGAATTGGGAAGAAGACCTTACCGACTTCATTGTTCGGGCCAATCCTGAGCGGTGGAAACTGCTGCAAGTCCTTCCAGTGATAGGGCAGAACGACGGTAAAGTCGGCGACCTTACCGTCACAGCCGAACAGTTCGACCGCTACGTGGAACGGAATCGCACGGTAGAGAGCCGGGGAATCAGAGTAGTGCCGGAAAGCAACGCCATGATGACGGGAAGTTACATCATGGTTGACCCGTCGGGGCGGTTCTTCGACAACACCCTAGGGCAATACACCTACAGCCGCCCTATCCTAGAGGTGGGAATTGAGGAGGCGTTGAAGGAAGTGATTGTTGACCCTGCCGTTTTCGACGCAAGGGGCGGGCGGTACGCTTGGTGAGGACGGCCGGGGCGACCGCGCGGCGGGATTAAAGTGGAGGACTTGGACAAATGGCTAAACATGAACCGGAGTTAAAACCAGCCTTGCCCACCAGCGGGCAAGTGCTGGGCGCCTTGGTCAAGAAGGTAGGCATCCGAGAGTACAACCTGGGGTCAAAAACGGCCAGCCGGTATTTCAGCGGCAGGTTGGAGCATAAAGTCAAGCAATCCAGCAAAGACGAAATCATCGATTCCATAGCTACAGCGTTTGTGGAAAACGGACTGGTTCCGACGGTGGGGTTGGAAAAATTGGATTTGCCACCCGCCGAAACGCTATCCCGTCTTCTGAAAAATCACGTCGCAGCTTGGGATGAGTTCAGGGCTTTCTTGCAACCTAGGGTAGCCCCGGTGGAACCACAGCACTTGTCGGTGGTCTGGGCCGCTTACGTCAGGCTCATGGCTATTGACTTGGCTATCCGCATAGCTGCAAGTCTGCGTTTGTCGGAATTGACGCCGGAGTCTTTGGAGACCTTTGATTGGGCCAGTCCGTCAAGCCGAGGGCAATACCTAAACCGGAAACGGCAGGAAGTCGGAATCACTTTGGATAAGTTAGCTGAGGAGGCAAACGTAAGCGAAAACACGGTTGACGCGTGGGTGTACGGCAATTCCCGGCCATCGGACGACAATGTTGTCCAAATCGCACACGCTTTCGCCGCCAGGTCTGACAAAACCGATCCCGAACCCATCAAGTTGGAACTCAGAAGATTCTATTGGTTGAGCGACACAGCCGAATTGCTGGGGGAATATATCGGGCCGGATTCGGTAGCCGAGATAGCCGGCCGGATGCACAAGTGCGCCGTTTCCCTGCATTCGATAATCGCTGGGGAAGTCTCAACCGTGTTGGATGTGGCCTTGCTCAACGACTTGATATATTTCGGGGCCAACTCGAGGCTCGCGTGGCCATTCCTCCATCAATTGGCCGACTATGAACGCGACGATGAATGGAAAGAGGACTTGCGAGCGGCGGGAAATAACTGGGGCCGCCGGGTGCTAACCATCAACCACCGAGTAAAAAACGCCGCAGTAACGGCGCTAAACGAAGATATGGACGGGGAATTGCTGAAGAGTTGGGACGTAACCAACCCGGAAGCCTTCGCCCACTATCAGCGGTCAATGGAGTTGCAAGCGCAAGGAAAGACACGGGAAGCCTTGGCCGAAGTTGAAAAAGCTGCTCAACTCGACCCCGAAGACCCGGCAAACCACTTTACGATTGGGTCAGTCAAAACCGGCATTGGCGTCCAAATCGGGGATATGGCGATGGTTGGCGATGGGCTGGATGAGTTGTGGATCGCGGTCAAGTTGGATCCGACGTGGTTGGTGCCGTGGACAGAAATCGGGTTAACTTTAATCGGACTTGGCCGATACGACGAAGCGTTAGCCCATCTACGGGAGGTCAAAGGAAATCGTGACCCACTAGACTGCCGCTATCACATGGCACTAGGGGCGGCCCATCGGGAGTTGGGAGATTACAAGAGCGCCTTAGAATCATTTGAGACAGCGTTCCATCTGGACCCCGAAAACAGGACGACCGCGTTCGGAGCACTGGAGAGTGCAGCGTTGGCCGGCAATAAAGCCAGCTTTCGCCGATACGCCAAGGTAGCAGAGCATCTGGGTGCTCCCGACGGTTTAGCTTCAGAGTGGGTGTTCGAGAGTATCCGGAAAGAAGCGGGTCTAGGAAGGCCATGAAAGGGACGCAACGCCAGGGTGTCAATCGTCAAGTCCGGGCGGAGTCCTCTCCAACCGAGAACTGGGATTGACGCCGTTAATTGGCCGGGCTAGTATCCGGGCCGATGGGTGGTTGGGGGGCAGCGGGGGGATTCGGGAGGTTGGCCAGTGCAGATTACGGAGCACGTTTACAGTACGCATATCCTGGAAGACCAGAACACTTTCGGGGCAATGCACCCGGGCGGCACCCAGATTTACTTTGTCGGCGACCCGCAAGACCAGATGGTTATGATTGACAGCGGCGAGCCTTACCGGGCCTGGACGCGGCAAATCCTGGACTACTACGCCGAACTGGGCCGCCCCCGAATGTCGGCCATTTTGATTTCCCACGGGCATGGCGACCACATCGGCGGGTTGGATAGGCTGCAAGAGGCTATGGACTGCCCGGTGCGCTGCCACCCCAAGCTGGCGCCGCGGCTGCAACATATCCTGGGTGATGGCTGCGTCAAGGCGTTGAAGTCCCGGGAGACGTTGAAAACGGGCGGGGGCGCGACGCTGCGGCCCTTGTTTACGCCGGGGCATGAGGAAGACCACGTTTGCTATTTCCTGCGGCCCGACCGGGTGCTGTTCAGCGGGGACAACCTGCTGGGCAATTCGTCCTCCAGCGTAAGGGATTTGCAACAATACATGGAATCGCTGCGGCGGATGGCGGAAACCCGGCCATTGGTGGTCTGTCCGGGCCACGGTAGTACGATTATGCGGGGGGAATCACGCATCCAGCAGCAAATCGCCCATCGGCAGGGGCGGGAAGAGCAGGTCTTGGCGGCGTTGGCCGGCGGGGCGGCGACGGTGGACGAAATCGTTTCTGCGGTCTATCCGGCGAATTTGCGGAAGAACCTGCGGGATGCGGCGGCGCGCAACGTGCGCACCCACCTGGCCAAGCTGCGGGCGGATGAGCGGGTGACGGAGCAGGAGGCCCGGTACACGCTGAAAGGGTAGGGCGGCGCGCCGTTGACCCCCACCCTAACCCTCCCCCTATCAGGGGGAGGGGATTTTTGCGGCGGCGGGGCTTGCTCCGACGATTTTAAGGTAACAGATTGCTTTACAGGTATGACATGAACGGCCCGAAGGCGTCGGCGGGGTGCGGCATTGTGCTGCTGTTCCTGGGGATAGTGCTGCTGACGCCGTTGGTGGACTTCCTGGTTACGCTGCTGGGTTGGGTCTTGGTGGTGGTCGGGCTTATCGGGATTTTGGCGGGGGTCTTGACCTGGATTTTCGGCCGGCGGCGGGACAGGTTTCGGTAAATGGGTGGGTTTTCACCCCCACTCTAGCCCTCCCCCTGGCAGGGGGAGGGGACTTTTGAGACACTTGGCTAATGGGAGTGGGGTTGGGGTTCCATGAGGCCGGAGCCGTCGCGCTGGAGCAGTTCGATACGCACGTCGTCGGGGCCGCGGACGAAGGCGATGCGGACGCCGGGCCGGATGGTGCGGGGTTCAACGCAGATGTCGCCGCCCTTGCTTTTGATGTCGGCAACGGCGCCGTCCACGTCGTCCACGCGGAAACCGAAATGGTCGAGGCCCAGGTGGGGGTCCCGGGGGTTGGCGTCCATGTGTTCTTCCGGCGGAACGGTGGCGATGAAGATAGCCAGGCCGTTAACGTCCAGGTCAACTCTTGGTACGCCGTCACTCTGGATAAGCCGCAGCACCTTGGCCCCGAACATGGTCTCGAAGAAAGATGCCATTCCTTCCGGGTCTTTGGTGCGGACGTGGATGTGGTCGTAGGTGTAGGTATAGGTGGGCATGGTTCGCTCCTTGAATGGGGTTTGCGGGACAAGTTAGCCCCGGCGGTGGGGAGTGTCAAGGATGAAGATTGGCGTTGACGGGGATTGAGAGGGACGGTATAATAATCGTCAGTTTCCGTTGGCTTGGGCCGGCGGAGGCGGCTTTAACAACCAAAAGTTGCCTGAAGGTGGCCCCGTTGAGGGGCTGAAAAGGGAAGCCGGTGAAAGTCCGGCACGGTCCCGCCACTGTAACCGGCAAGATTGTCATCCCATTACTTAGTTGGAGTCACTGGCCCGGATGGGCTGGGAAGACCGGGAGACAATCGGCAACAGCCGGAAGTCAGGAGACCTGCCTTGAGGCGTCATCTTGATACCCCTTCGCGGAAAGGTGTTCGAGTTTAGTGACGCTGAACCCGACCGAAAGGGCCGGGTTTTTTTGTTGCCTGAACCCGATTTCCCCGTTGGTGGAGACGACGGACGGAGCCGCCGGGCCGTCGCCGGCCCTCCTCCCCGGCGTCGGCCAAGTCCTTGTCAAGTCCGCTTGACGATGACGAAGGCGGAATTTCGTATCGCCGTTTCCACCAACTCTGTACCCCCACAAGCGGCCCCGGAGGTGGTCATGCCCAATCCTTCGGTAAACATTATCGTTTGCACCGACCCGCGCCGCTGCCGGCATTTGGAGTTTGAAGGCAGAAACGGCGAGGACTTGCTGGCGGAGTTGACGGATTCGGTCAGCCGGCAAGGTTTGGAGGAACAGGTGCAGGTTACCCGGTGCAACTGTATTTTCGGATGCACCTACGGGCCGCGGATGGACGTGGCAAGGCGGTGGAGCGGCGAGAAGGAACTGTTCGGCTCGCTGGACGGGCGGGTGGTGATTACCCGGCGGGGGGCCGTCAATTTTTCGCGGATTCCGCCAGACCTGGACGGGTTTGTGCGAAACAACCTGCCCGATGGTAGCAATCATCATCCATTGCAAGGATAATGGGGCGGGGCCAAAATAGAGGCGGAAGCCAGGAGGCCGGCAGATGATTCGGGAATTGCTGGAAGAGTGCCAGAAGGGTACGGCGGGGGTGGGGTTCAACGAAGTGGTGATAATGATTTCCAACACGGCCAGCACGGCGGAAGTCTATATGATGATGGACGACGTGCGTTTCACCGAAAAGGGCGACGTGGTGACTTTCATGGCCGAGGGCGGGACGCATCTGCACCTGAACCTGGAACAGGTGCGGCAAGTGCAGTTCATTCACCGGATGAATGAACAGAACCTGCCCAGTTACTCGGTGTGGTTCAAGGACGCCGACGAGGAAACGCTGCTGCGGATTTACCTGCGAAAATCCGACAACGATGAAACCAACCAGCCGCGTCATAACCTCTTCATGTCCCTGTTGGAAAAGTACGGGGATACGGTGCAGGTTGGGGGATAGGGTGATGTTGTCCGCAGGGACTGGCGTAGGCTTGCCTTGGGCGCACCAAGGGGTGACGTTGTGACGCCGGCGGTGGTGATTGCCGGGGTTCGCAGCGGAGTGGGCAAGACCACCATCGCCACGGCGATTATGGGGGCCTTGACCAAGCGGGGCTACCGGGTGCAGCCGTTCAAGGCCGGGCCGGACTATATTGACCCTTCTTATCACCAACTGGCTTGCGGCGTCCCTTCCCGCAACCTGGACACCTGGCTGTTGCCGCACCCGACGGTGGCGGAGTTGTTTCAACGGGCCAGCGCGCAGGGCGACATTTCCGTTATCGAAGGCGTCATGGGTGTTTTCGACGGCCATTCCAGCTTGACCGAAGAGGGTTCGACAGCGCAACTGGCCAAGCTGCTCAACGCCCCGGTCATCCTGGTGGCCGACGCTTCCAAGGTGGCCCGCAGCGTGGCGGCGGAAGTGCTGGGCTACCAGCAGTTTGACCCGGACCTGCGTATCGCCGGGGTGGTGCTCAACGGCGTGGGCGGGCCGCGGCACCTGGAGTTTTGCCAACCGCAGATTGAGGCCACCACCGGGCTGCCGGTGCTGGGCTACTTGCCGCGGCGGGCGGATTTCGAGCAGCCGGAACGACACCTGGGGCTGATTCCCACGGTGGAAGGAACGGTGGTGCGACAGTGGTACGACGCCATCATCGCGCAAGTAGAGGAAACCGTTGACCTGGAACGGACGCTGGCGTTGGCGGCGACGGTGGAGCAAAGGCCGGCCCAACCCCAGGTGTTTCCGGTGGAGCCGCAACCCAGGCGGGCCAGAATCGCGGTGGCCCAGGACAAGGCTTTCAGTTTCTACTACCAGGACTCGCTGGACTTGCTGGAAGCGTGGGGCGCGGAACTGGCGCCCTTCAGCCCCTTGGAGGACATGGCCTTGCCGGAGGGCGCCGGCGGGATTTATATTGGAGGCGGTTTCCCGGAGATGTTTGCCCGGGAGTTGTCGGAAAACGCGCCGATGCTCCGGTCGGTGCGGGAGGCGGTTCAACGCCAATTGCCGGTGTACGCCGAGTGCGGCGGGCTGATGTACCTGGGTCAAAGCCTTTCGGACTTGGAAGGGGTGCAGTACCCGATGGTGGGGGCTATCCCGGTGGTTTCGTCCATGGATGGGCGGCGGCTCCATTTGGGATACCGGGAAGTGGAGTCGCAGTCGGACAGTCCCTTGCTGGAACGGGGGGAAAGAGTGCGGGGCCACGAATTTCACTGGTCGGTGCTGCAAGAGGCGCCGGGGCCGGAGAGTTCGGCGTACAAGGTGATTGACCAGGACGGGCGCACCGAGGGGTTTAGAGTGGGCAGCGTTTGGGCCTCCTACATTCATATCCACCTGGGCAGCAAGCCATCGCTGGCCCGGCGGTTTGTGGAAACTTGCGCGCGTTATTCGGGTTAGGGCCCTAGATACTCTATGGGAAAACTTCGGGGACATCCGCCGGGTAGGTGAAAATCCCCCGCATTGAAAGCCCGGCCCCCTTTACAAAGGGGGAGATATTGGGCTACTTGAGAAAGAGAGCCAACAAGAAAGTCCCGTTTTGATATAGTTGCTTTATCTCCCCCGTTGAGGGGAAATAGATTTTTCGGACAAGTAAGCAGGAGCGGAACATGAGCGCCACCCAGTCCTCGGAACCCGGGCCCCAGTCGGTAAAGGGGCCGCGCATCAACAAGGGCCTGGTAATCGTGAATACCGGCAACGGCAAGGGCAAGACCACTGCGGCGATGGGGGTGCTGTTCCGGGCCTGGGGACGGGGCATGAACGTGGTGATGCTCCAGTTCATCAAGCACACCACCGCCAACTTCGGAGAGCAGCGGGCCGCCCAGAAAATCGGGGTGACGGTGCGGGCGATGGGGGACGGTTTCACCTGGCGGTCGCAAAACCTGGAGCAGAGCGCAGACTTGGCCCGCGCCCTGTGGGAAGACGCCAAGGAAGTCATCGCCGCCGGAGAGTACGACGTGGTGATTCTGGACGAATTCACCTACCCGATGCACTACGGCTGGATTCCGGTGGAGGACGTGCTGGAAGTCTTGCAGGGACGCCCGGAGATGCAGCACGTAATCATCACCGGACGCCACGCCCCGCCGGCGTTGGTGGAGTACGCCGACCTGGTGACGGAAATGAGCGTCGTCAAGCACCCTTACCATAGCGGAATCAAGGCCCAGCCGGGGATTGAGTTTTAGACCCGGGAGATGGCAGGGTTTCCGTGATGGTAGTCCGGGAAAACGGGATGCAAGACGCAACCGCCAACCACGCAAGGGCGCAAGCGCCGGACTTCGGGCAGGTTTGGCAGATGTTGCTTGGGCTGGAGGGGAACGTCGTAACAACCTTCGGCAGCCGAAAACGCAGCTATCGGATTGTTGAGGTTTCGGAAAAGGGAGTTCTGAGAGAGGCCCAAGGGTCAACGCAACCGGAACGGAAATCGTTGGTGGGCCAACCGGACTTCAGCAAGATGTGGGGCCGGTTGGCTACCCTTGGCGTTTCCGGCTTGGAAGGACGTAATTCCCGTTTCGTAGCGGCGTGTTTGGCGGAACTTCCCAAACTTGGTTTGTGGTACGCCAAAGCTGACTTGGTTCGTTGGAACCCGGCGGAATTGCTGGTCTTGCGGAATCCGGCGTCCGGGCATAATAGGGCCACCGGACTGGAAAAGACTGCCGAAGAATGCGACAACTCCCGCATCGCTGTTGATCCGGAGTACTGTGGGGGTAAGCCGCGAATCCGTGGGACTCGAATATGGGTAGGAATCATCCTGAGTTTGTACGCCGCCGGTTACACTCCCGACGGGATTTTGCAGACCTATCCGTCTTTGACAATGAAAGACTTGGAAGCGGCTTTGGAATACTCCAAAGTCAAGGTATATAGCGGGCTGCCAGTTGGCCGGAATTGAGCAACCGCCGCATATCAAAGCCCTGCTCGACGAAAATATGCCCCGGGAGTTGCAAGATTGGTTACGGGATGCGAAAACATCCTGGGATGTGCGGCACGTTGCCGATGTTGGACTAAGCCAACTTCCTGATGAGGATGTTGCTGCTTGGGCGCGTGCCAATGGATTCTTGATAGTGACTTTCGACACCGACTATACGGATCAACAGCGATTTGGCGGGGCGGAGCGCCAAGGTGTCATACTTTTGCGGGTGACTCCAACCACGGCGGCAGAGGCCCAAGCCGCCTTGGAGAGGTTGTTCAATGAATCCGACGATGGGGATTTGGTGGGAGCCAAGGTAATTGTCGGCAAGACGAACATCAGGTTCAGATAAGGCAAGGAAACCGTTGGGGAAATTTGACATCCCGGTTGTACGGAGGCGATATGCCTATATCTTCGTTGGTGGATGAGACGCTGGCGGCGATTCGACCGCTGAATCAGGCGGCGATGGATGCGGCGCGTGCGCGGCAGGATACGTTGACCAAGCCGTTGGGCAGCCTGGGACGGCTGGAAGAGATTTCGATATTGCTGGCCGGGATGCTGGGCCAGGATATTCCCCAAATCCGGCGCAAGGCGGTCATTCTGGCGGCGGGGGACCACGGCGTCGTGGCGGAAGGGGTCAGCGCCTACCCGTCGGAGGTCACGCCCCAGATGGTCTATAACTTCCTGCGCGGCGGGGCCGGCATCAACGTGCTGGCGCGCCAGGCCGGGGCGGAAATCGTGATACTGGATGCCGGGGTTGCGGCGGATTTGCAGCCCCATCCTCAACTACGAAACGCGAAGGTAGCGCGAGGCACGGCCAACATGGCCGTTGGCCCGGCCATGACCACGGCCCAGGCGGTGCAGTGCCTGGAAACGGGCATCGGGGCGGCGCAGGAACAGATTGCCGAGGGAGCGGACTTAATCGCCTGCGGGGATATGGGCATCGGCAACACCACGCCCTCCAGCGCGATTACGGCGGTTATTGCCGGGGTTGACCCGGAGGTTACGACGGGCCGGGGAACGGGCTTGGACGACCCGGGGTTGGCGCATAAAGTAGAAGTTATCCGCCGGGCCATCGCGGTTAACCAACCGAACCCGCAGGATGGGCTGGACGTTTTGACCAAGGTGGGCGGGTTTGAAATCGGGGTGCTGGCCGGGGCGATGCTGGGAGCCGCCGCCGGGGGCCGTCCGGTGGTGGTGGACGGGTTCATTTCCGGGGCGGCGGCGTTAATTGCTTGGGTGATTTCCCCGGCAGCCCGCAACTATTTCCTGGCGTCGCACCGCTCGGTGGAACCGGGGCACAGCGTCGGCCTGGACGCGATGGGTCTGCGGCCCCTGCTGGACTTGGACATGAGGCTGGGGGAAGGAACCGGAGCGGCGTTGGCAATGCACATCGTAGAGGCCAGCGCGCGCTGCCTGGCGGAAATGGCGACTTTCGCCGAGGCCGGGGTGTCGGAACGCAGCGATGATGAGGAAGAAGGAGCGTAGCGCCTGACAACCTTCTGGCTGGCCCTGACCTTCCTGACCCTGCTGCCGTCGCCTTCCAGAAAGGCGCCAAGTCCGGCAAACATCAGCAACGCCCGCGCCTTTTATCCCCTGGTGGGACTGCTGTTGGGCGCAATCCTCGTCGGCGTGGAATGGGTCTGCTCCCTGTTCTTTCCCGTTTCCTTGACCGCCGCCGTGCTGGTGGCGCTGCTGGCGGTGATGACCCGGGGGCTGCACCTTGACGGGTTGATGGACACCTGCGACGGGCTTTTCGGGGGTTATACCCCGGAACGGCGGTTGAAGGTGATGCGGGACCCCAACGTGGGGGCTTTCGCGGTGGTGGGGGCTGGGGGCGTCCTCCTGCTGAAGTACGGCGCGTTGGTCTCCTTGCTTTCGGCGGGTATTCCGGGCCAAGAGTGGGTGTTGCTGCTCTTTCCCATGCTGTCCCGCTGGGCAATGGTGGTGCAGCTGGGCCTTTTCCGATACGTGCGGAGCAGCGGATTGGGGTCGCCGTTCCAGGACACGGGGGCCAAAATCGCTACCGGGTTTGCGGGGCTGACGGTACTGGCCGGGTCGGCGCTGCTGGGGGGGTACGGCGGGCTGGCGTTGGCGGCGGGAGTGACGGTGATGGCCTGGCTGTTGGGGCTGGGAATGACGCGGATGTTGGGGGGCATGACCGGGGACACCTACGGCGCAACCAACGAAACGGCGGAGGTGTTGGTGTTGATGGCGGGGGTAGCCCTGCTGCCGTTTGGGACGGTGGCGCCGCTGCCGTTGATTACGGGATTGTTAACGGTTTAGGCCCGGCGTCCGGGTGAGTGGTGAATGTACGGCGTTCCGATGGAAATATGGGTCCTGGCACTGGCGTTGGCCCTGGACTTGACGATGGGCGAACTGCCTAACCGGGCGCATCCTACGGTGTGGATGGGGAAGACCATCGGTTGGTGCGAAAGGCTGGCTCCCCAAGGGAACAAAGGGCAGTTGGTTTTTGGGGCGGCGATGGCGGTGGCAATTCCGGCGTTTTGGGGCGGAGCGGCTTACCTGCTGACTTGGGGGCTGGGCAGCTTACACGAACTGGCGTATCTGCTGGTGGGGGCATTGGCGTTGAAAACCACCTTTGCAGTGCGGATGCTGCACCGGGCGGCGGCGGCGGTGCGCTCGCGGCTGGCGGCGGGAGACTTGACGGGAGCGCGGCAAGGGATGTCGGCGTTGGTCAGCCGAGACCCGTCAAGTTTGACGGCGGAGCAAGCGACGGCGGCGACGGTGGAATCGGTGTCGGAAAACCTGACGGACAGCCTGGTTGGGCCGCTGCTGGCCTTCGCCATTTTCGGGTTGCCGGGGGCGGTGGCTTACCGGGCCATCAACACCCTGGACAGCATGATTGGCTATCATGGCCGCTATGAGTACCTGGGCAAGGCGTCGGCCCGGCTGGACGACCTGGTTAACCTGATACCGGCGCGGCTGACGGCGTTGTTCCTGCTGGCGGCCAGCTTTTTGCTGCCGGGGCAGCGGGCAGGTTCGGCATGGCGGATAATGTGGCGCGACCACGGGCGGACGGAAAGCCCCAACGCCGGTTGGACGATGAGCGGCATGGCCGGCGCGCTGGGCGTGTCCCTGGAAAAGACGGGGCATTACCAACTGGGCGACGCGACGCGGAGCATTGAAACGGCGGACATCACGCGGGCGGTGCAGAGTTTGTACCTGGTGACGGCCCAGGCCAGCATCGCGGCGGCGGGGATTATCGTACTGATTGCAGCTTTCTGATTTGGTATCATTGGCGGTAAACGGTTGGAGAGGACGGAAATGGTTGAGAACGAAATAACCTTCCGGGTGGTAGAGTCTCCGGAGGGAGGCTACGAAGCGCACGCCTTGGGTTACGCCATCGTGACCCAAGGCGAGGACTGGGAAGACCTGAAGTATATGCTGCGGGACGCCGTCCTTTGCCATTTTGATGATGGACAAGCGCCCAAGCTGATTCACATTCACCTGGTCAGGGATGAGGTAATCGCGGTTTGAGACTGCCTCGGAATCTACGCGGAACGGAACTGGTTGCTTTGCTGAATCGGCGCTACGGTTACACTTTGATCAGGCAGCGCGGTAGCCACATGAGGCTTGTCAGCAATTACCGGGGCCATGAGCACCACATTTCCGTTCCCCGCCATAATCCACTGAAAACTGGCACCTTGAATTACATCCTCGGACTGGTGGCGGACTACCTGGAAGTTGACCGGGCAGCCGTGGCGCGGGAATTGTTTGGTGGATGACCGCTTTCGACGAATGGACTTCACAGTTGACCGAATCTTCTAACCTTCCGATACAGCCTTCCCATCCGGCGGGTGGCCGTAACCTGGGCCGGCCGGTGCATGGCAACATCCAGCCGGCGGAGTTGCGCCGGCTGGGGCTGGACCCGGCGGCGGTGATTGATTTCAGCGCCAGCATCAGTCCCATCGGGCCGCCGCAAGGGTTGTGGGACGCGTTGCGTCAGGTGGACTTGACGGTCTATCCCGACCCGGAAAACCTGGCCCTGCGGGAGGCGCTGGCCGCCCACCACAGCATCGGCACGGAAAAGATACTGGTAGGCAACGGCAGCACCGAAATTATTCACTTGCTGGCGCGGGTTTACCTGTCCCAAGGGGAATCTTACTCCAAAAAAGGGCCGGCTTTTCTGCTGATGCCTACCTACGGGGAGTATCTGGGGGCGTGCCGGCTGTCCGGGGCCAGCGTTTTCAGTTTCAACGCCGAGTACCGGGGGGAAACCGCCGATTCAGGGGGTTTTTGGTGGGACTTGGATACGGCCCGGCGGCATATTGTGGCGCAAGGGGCGGCGCTGGTCTTCGTCTGCAACCCCAACAACCCCACCGGGGTTTACCTGTCTCGGACGGACATTGAGGAGTTGGCGGAGGCGACGACGGAGGCCGGCGGGTTGCTGGTGGTGGATGAAGCCTACGTCAACTTTGTGGAGGAACCCTGGGACGCTGTGCCGCTGCTGGAACGGGGCAACGTGGTCTTGCTGCGTTCCATGACCAAGGACTACGCGCTGACGGGCCTGCGGTTGGGATATGCGCTGGCCGGGGAATCTGTGATTGAGAGTCTGGCAGCTTTCCAGCCGGATTGGAGCGTGAACAGCCTGGCGCAGGCGGCGGGGTTGGTGGCCTTGGCCGACGTTGGGTATCTGCCCCGGGCGCGGCAAGCGGTGGAGGAGGCCAAGACCTTCTTGACTAGGGAGTTTAACTCCGCCGGGTTTGCGGTGTTGCCCTCCGCCGCCAATTTTTTGCTGGTACGGGTGGGGGATGGTAGGATGGTGCGGGAACGGTTGCTGAACCAGGGATTGGTGGTCAGGGACTGCGCCTCCTTCGGGCTGGCGGACTGCATCCGGGTGGGCATCCGTCGGATGGAGGATTGTCGGCAGTTGGCGGAGGCGATAAGGGGGTTAGGAGAGTGACCCCCTTCCTAACCTTCCCCGTCCCAAGGGGCAGGAACTAAAAGCAGTCGGAGCTACGGCAGATATGGGAAAAGTTTATGTAGTCCGGCACGGGGAAACGGAATGGAACGCCCAGGGGCGCATCCAGGGGCATACCAACGTGCCGCTTTCGGAGCAGGGGCGCCAGCAGGCGCGGTTGATTGCCCAACGGCTGCGGGAAGTCGCTTTTGACGCCGCCTTTGCCAGCGACTTGTCGCGGACCCGGGAAACAGCGGAGACGATACTGGCAGGCCGGGATGTTCCCCTTAGCGCTACCGCCCAACTGCGGGAGTACCACAAGGGGGTGTTTGAGGGGTTGACGGTGCATGAGTACGCCCGCCAGTACCCGGAGCAGTACCGGGCCTCGCTGGTCAACGACCTGGACTTCGCCCCCACCGGCGGCGAGTCCATCCGGCAGACGCAGGCGCGGATAGGAACTTTCGTTGACGAAGTGCTGGAGCGGCACATGGAGGATACGGTGCTGGTGGTGGGCCACGGCGGTTCGCTGCGGTCGCTGCTAGTCAAGCTGCTGGATTTGCCGTTGGAAGCCAACTGGAAATTCGTCATGGGCAACTGCGCCCTGTCGCTGATTTACACCTACCCGGACAACGCGGTGCTGCATTTATACAATGACACCGGACATTTGGCGGGTCTGCGGGGGCGGGACTAGTTATGGGCTTCGACAGGAGTCATACTATGGAACTAATACTGAACATCCACTTGGAAAGATTGCCGGAAGGGGTTTTCTTGGCAACAAGTGACGATTTGCCCGACTTGCTGGCCCAAGGGGAAACGGTGGAAGAAACTTTGGAGATTGCCCAAGACGTGGCGCGCAAGTTGATAGAATCCTACCGGGAATGGGGCGACGAACTTCCGGCGACATTGAAAGCGTTATCCAACCCGGCCCATTTGGCCATCGCGATAAGCAATGTCTGATGGTAATGCTGTCGGGTTTCCGTGCTCCCGAGATTATCCGAAAGCTAAGGCGAGCAGGGTTCACTTTCGACAGACAGGCGAAAGGCAGCCATGAGATTTGGAGGCATCCGGTTACCCGGGCGCGGGCCATTGTACCCGTGCATAACCGAGACCTGCCGCCGGGAACCGTGCGTTCAATTATTCGTCGAGCTGGTCTTACGGTAGAGGAATTTCTGCAACTGTGAATGCAACGGCGGAAAAATTGGGGAAAGTGTTGATGGTCCAAGGCACCGCGTCCCACGTGGGCAAGAGCGTGTTGGTTTCCGCGCTGTGCCGCATCTTCCGGCAAGACGGGTTCCGGGTAGCGCCGTTCAAGGCCCAAAATATGTCCAACAACTCCTACGTCACGGCGGACGGGGGCGAAATCGGTCGCGCCCAGGCGGTGCAGGCCGAGGCCGCCGGGGTGGAGGCCAGGGTGGAAATGAACCCGGTGCTGCTGAAACCGGAGGCCGACCATACTTCCCAAGTCGTCCTGCTGGGGCGGCCCATGATTCACCCGATGGGTTCGTCGGCCCGGGCCCGGGACTACTTCGCGCTGAAAACCGAACTTTGGGAGTCGGTGCGGACGTCGCTGGACACCCTGCGGCAAGACTATGACATCGTGGTGATTGAAGGGGCCGGCAGCCCGGCGGAAATAAACCTGAAGGCCACCGAAATCGTCAATATGCGGGTGGCCCGCTACGCCAACGCGCCGGTGCTGCTGTGCGGCGACATTGACCGGGGCGGCGTGTTCGCCTCGCTGGTGGGTACGCTGGAATTGCTGGAGCCGGAGGAACGGGAGACGGTCAAGGGGCTGCTAATCAACAAGTTCCGGGGCGACGAATCGCTGTTGACGGACGGGCTGACCTGGCTGGAGGAACGGACGGGGATTCCGGTAATCGGGGTAGTGCATCACTACCGGGATATTCACATCCCGGAAGAGGACTCGGTGGCGTTGGACTTGCCGGCCAGAACCGGGGGCAACGCCGTGCTGGACGTGGCGGTGGTGCAGATTCCGCACATATCCAACTTTGACGATTTCGACCCACTGGCGCGCCAGCCGGGGGTGGGCCTGCGGTACGTGGAATCGGCGGAGCAGTTGGGAAACCCCGACTTGGTGATTCTGCCCGGCAGCAAGACCACCATCCCGGACCTGACCTGGATGACCCGACAGGGGTTGACCGAGGCGGTGACGCGACTGCACCGCCAGGGAACGCCGGTAGTGGGGATTTGCGGCGGCTACCAGATGCTAGGCCAGCACATCTATGACCCGGAGGGCATTGAATCGTCACAGCGGGAAACGGCGGGGCTGGGCCTGCTGCCGATGACCACGGTTTTCCAGGGCCACAAAGAGACGCACCGCATCCGGGGCCGGGTGGAAACCGACGGCGGACTGCTGGCCGGGGCCAGGGGCGCGCCGGTGACCGGGTACGAAATCCACATGGGCATTACCACCGGGGAAGGGGTGGAGCATCCTTTCCGCATCGAAGACCGGGCCGACGCGGCGGTTACTCCAGCTACGGCTTGGGACGGGGCCATGGACGGCGATGGTCTGGTCTTGGGAACGTACATCCACGGGCTGTTTCACAACGGGGAACTGCGGCGGTCGCTGCTGCGGGAAGTGGCCCGGCGCCAGGGGGCGTCATTGCCGGACGACTCCCAGGAACTTTCGCTGGATAATGAATACGACAAGCTGGCCGAATGGGTGCGGGGCAGCCTGGACATGGGGCTGATTTACGAAATGACGGAGCTGCCGCGGGACTATGACCAATTGGCGGCCGGGGGTTGATGTCCGGCAAGTTGACCCTGGTATTGGGAGGAATCCGCTCCGGCAAGAGTGCCTACGCCGAGGGACTGGTTGCCGCGTTGGGCCGGCCGGTGATTTACCTGGCTACCGGGATGGCGGCGGACGACGAAATGGCCGCGCGAATCCGACAGCACCGGGAACGCCGTCCTAAAGACTGGGTTACGGTGGAGGAACCGTTGGATTTGGGACAGGCGTTGGAGCGTTCACTGTCCGGGGCCGGCGGGGGCAACGCGGTGTTGATTGACTCGGTGGACACCTGGATTAGCAACCTGCTTTTTCAGCACGAGGACTTGCGGGCGGAGGAACTGGCGGGTCTGTCAATCAACGAGATCGAGCGGTTGCTGGCGGTTTTGGGGGATTCTCCGGCCAGGGTGGTTATGGTAAGCAGCGAAGTGGGTCATGGCCTGGTGTCGCCCCACGAACTAGGACGGCGGTTTCAAGACCTGCTGGGCGCGGTGAATCAACAGTTGGCGGCAGCAGCCGATGAGGTTTACCTGGTGGTTGCGGGGATACCGCTGCAAATTAAGCCTGGCGGGGAAAACAAGCCCGGCCCATAGTACCCTATGGGCCGTCAACAAGGGAGTGGGGTCTTTGATGCGAGTCAAATTCATCCTTACCGACTACATCGAGCAGGCAATGACCCTGGCCGTTTACGAAAAGTTGGAAGACGACACCTTCGGGGCAACCATTCCCCCTTGCTGGGGAGTAATCGCTTTCGGGAACACCGCGAAAGAGTGCCATGAAGAATTGCGCTCGGTGTTGGAGGACTGGATTCTGACGGGCCTGGTTTGGGGCGACACCCTGCCGGTACTCAACGGAATTGACCTTAACGTGGAAGTCCCCCGTGAACCAGTGGAATCCTTATAACCGTAGCAAATTTGCCAATATCTGTCGCGATGATTCCAATTGGCTTTAACGAATAATCCTTGTCACCATTGGAGCGGGAAGGGAGTTATGTCCGTCAAAACGCCACCTACCAAGGGAAAACGGGCTTGGCCCCGGCGTTGACCGGGCGGGCCTCCGCGCGGGCGCCGGGGGTTTGCGGGGAGTTGGTGCAGGGGATGTTGGACGGGCATTATTTCCTGATTACCTGCCCGATTGACTTCTACTCGCGGGTGACGGTGGAGATTCGGGGAGACGGCGGGGGAGTGTCCGGGCCGGAGGACTGTCCCAAGTCCCGGGCGGCGGTGGAGGCGGCGTTGGCGCACTTGGGCCGGCCCGACGCGGGAGCGAATTTCAAGGTGGGCAACCCCATTCCCCGCAGCAAGGGCATGGGCAGCAGCAGCGCCGACGTGGCCGCCGCCATTGCCGCCACCGGGCTGGCCCTGGGTGAGGAACTGGCCCCGGACGTGGTGGCCCGGCTGGCCCTGTCGGTGGAACCCAGCGACGGCGTGATGTTTCCCGGCATTGTTTTGTTCGACCACCGGGAAGGGCGCATCTTCGAGGCGATGGGGCCGCCGCCGCCAATGGAAATCGTGGCAGTGGACTTCGGCGGAGCGGTGGACACCCTGGAATTCAACCGGACTGACCGCCGCGCCCAATGGGAATCCCTGGCCCAGGAAACGGGCCGGGCCGTGGAACTCGTGCGCCGAGGGGTCAAGGAAGGAAATCCGGCCCTGATTGGGCAAGGCGCGACCATCAGCGCCGTCGCCAGCCAGCAGGTCTCGGAAAAACCGCAACTGCCCCGGGTAACGGACTTTACGGATTCGGTGGGGGCCGTCGGCGTCTGCGTGGCCCACAGCGGCACGGTCATGGGGGTGTTGCTGGACGCCCGGCAGCGGCGCGGGAAGTCCACCTACCGGCAGGCGCGGGAGGCTTTTGCCGACGCCGAGGCGGTGCATCACTTCCGCATGATGAGCGGGGGGGTGCAGGCGGTCTAACCGGGTATCGGTTGGCGCCGGAAAACAACAATCTTGGAAAGGAACGGAAACGATGGCGGAATACAGCTTGGCGGTAATTGCCGGTGACGGGGTTGGCCCGGAAGTAGTGGCCGAAGGGCGGAAGGCGTTGGACGCCTTGGGCGGCGCACCCGATGGGCCTACTTTTCGTTACACCGAATATCCCTGGGGGTCGGCCTACTACCGGGAGACGGGGCTGATGATGCCGGAGGACGGGCTGGAGCAATTGCGGCGGCATGACGCCATCCTGTTCGGCGCGGTGGGCGACCCCAACATCCCCGACCATATCACGCTGCAAGGGCTGCTGCTCCCCATGCGGCGGGCCTTCGACCAGGCTATAAACCTGCGGCCCTGCTACCTCCATCCGGGGGTGGTTTCCCCGGTGACCGGCAAGGAAGCCGGGGAGATAGATATGGTTATCTTCCGGGAGAACACCGAAGGGGAGTACGCGCCGGTGGGCGGGCGGCTGTACCCCGGCACCCCGGACGAGACGGTGGTGCAGACCGGGGTTTTCACCCGGCGGGGCACCGAGCGCATCATCCGCGCGGCATTCGATTACTGCGTCCAGCGGGACGGGAAGAAGAAGGTTACGTCGGTCACCAAGTCCAACGCCTTGGCCTTCAGCATGGTTTTCTGGGACGAAGTGTTTGCGGACGTGGCGCGGGAGTATCCGCAGATTGAAACGGAGTCGCTGCTGGTGGACAGGGCGTCCATGGACCTGGTGCGGTGGCCGGAGGACTTTGACGTGATTGTGGCGTCCAACCTGTTCGGGGATATTCTGTCGGACATTGCGGCGGTGGTGACCGGCAGCATGGGGCTGGCGGCCAGCGCCAACATCAACCCGGAACGGGAGCATCCATCCATGTTCGAGTCGGTGCACGGGGCGGCCTTCGACATAGCCGGCAAGAACCTGGCCAACCCGCTGGCGACGATTTCGGCGACGGCGTTGATGCTGGACCACCTGGGGGAACACGAGCCGGCGCGGCGGGTGGAGGCGGCGGTGGCCCGGAGCCTGGAGGAACGGCGGGCCGTGACGGGCGACCTGGGCGGCGCTGCGTCCACCACAGAGGTAGGGGATGAAATTGTGCGGCTGTTGGGGATGGGGTAGGGAGAATACAAGGAGCGGGAACATGAAACGCCAATTCAAGGCCGCTATCACTCAGGAAGGCGAATGGTTTATCGCGCAATGCCTGGAAGTGGACGTGGTAAGCCAGGGGGAATCCGAAGAGGAAGCCCTGGCGAACTTGGGGGATGCTTTGCAATTGTATTTCCAGGACCCGGTGGCTACCGTGGATTCTCGGATACGAACTATTGAAGTGGATGTTGGTGCCCCTTAGACCGCTGCCTTATCGGGAGGTTGCTCGAAGGAAGAGGATGAGATTGCGCGGCT
Organism: Dehalococcoidia bacterium; assembly: GCA_963665735.1. Taxonomy (GTDB): domain Bacteria; phylum Chloroflexota; class Dehalococcoidia; order Lucifugimonadales; family UBA3495; genus CATOSK01. The sequence goes on from OY762444.1 coordinate 527,154, forward strand.
ATTGGGGATGGGGTAAGTATGTTCAAGGAACACGATAGCGTCGTCTTGACCGGGGATATAGCCAAGGAACGGTTAAAGGCGGGAGACGTGGGGGCCATTGTCCACATCTACGACCAAGGAGCGGCCTTTGAGGTAGAGTTCCTGACCTTGACCGGCGACACCGCCGCCATAGCCACCGTTCTGCCCTCCCAAGTCCGGCCCATCAACGGCGATGATATTGCCCACGCCCGCCGGCGGTGAGGCTGGGCAACCCTGTCTGGCCTACGGGCTACGTTTTGGCCCCCGAGTAAATCGGGGGCCAAATTTTTGCTATTCCCCGGACTCGTGCCTTGCTCAATACGGCATACATAGCGTGTTAAATGGCTTTGGCCCCGGTTAAGGTAAACAACTACGGGGTCGACATGAACGAAGTAAACCTGTTGCAACAGGCGGCCTTGGAACGCATAGCGGGCCAGATTCGCCGACTGCGGGCCGGCCGGAACCTTACCCAAGAAAGCCTTAGCCAAAAAGCGGCAATTTCCCCCCGGCATTTCCAGAAGATAGAGGCGGCGCAGGTTAACGTCACCGTGCATAGCTTGGTGAGAATCGCCAACGCGCTTGGGGTTGATGTGGCCACTTTTTTCCTTGACGACTGCTTCAGGGAACAATGAGCGGGTCAGGATACATTCGACCCTCGGCCCTTGTACCCGAATTATTGGATTCAGGGCACGGAACGGAGAACCTGCCGGGCGAGGTCGCATGGCAATCTGCTGATGGCTTGTCATGCTTATTCTTTGGTGATGCCTTGGAACTGATGAAGTCAATGCCCGACGATTGCGTTGACTGCATCTGGACCGACCCCCCTTACCTTCTATCAAATGACGGGTTCACTTGCGTTGCAGGGAAAAGGGTTAAGGTCAACAAGGGTGAATGGGACCGAAGTTTAGGTATTGATATTGACCACGAAAGGAACCGTGATTGGCTCAGTGAATGTTATCGAATCCTTAAACCCGCGGGAACCATCTGGGTTACTGGCACTCTCCACGTTTACCTCAGCGTTGGGTTTGCGATGTTGCAACTCGGCTTCCGCATCCTCAACGACATTACTTGGGAAAAGCCAAACCCACCCCCCAATCTAGGTTGCCGGTGCTTCACCCATTCCACAGAAACCCTGCTTTGGGCGACAAAAGCAAAAAAGGGGAGCAAAGACCGTTATACGTTCAATTACGACGTGATGCGGCACGAAAACGGCGGCAAACAGATGAAAACCGTTTGGCAGTTTACCGCTGCGGGGCGGGATGAGAAGACATTTGGGAAACATCCTACGCAAAAACCCGTCGCGCTCATTCGACGGTGCCTTCGAGCAAGCACTAACCCGGGGGACTTGGTATTCGATCCGTTTACAGGATCGGGATCAACTGGAGTTGCCTCGGTCAGCCTCAACCGGGCCTTCATAGGTTGCGAAAGAGAGCCAGAGTTTGTGGACATCACCCGCAGACGGTTGATGGATACGCAGGTTCAAAACCGCAAATCTAATCCTAATCCCGCTCCTCCCATCCCTACCGTTTCACAATCGCGGCAACCCAAGTTATTGGAAACAACCACGCTTTTCCGAGGGCAACTTATGGATCGAACAGAGGCTATCAAAAAAATCAACGCCCTAACCGGCACAAACCTACGCCCCTTAGCAGAAGAACTTGGCGTAACCGTGTGGAAGGATGGCAAACTTAACAAAGGGTGGGTCGGTCATACGATTGAGCGTTTTTTGGGCTTGGCGCTCAATTCGTCCCGCGCCCCCAACTTTGGGTCTTGGGAGTTGAAGGTGGTATCCCTAAAGACGCTGAAAAGTGGGGATCTGCGGGTCAAGGAGACGATGTGGGTAACGATGATTGACCCGGTAGAGGTGACGGCCAGTGAGTTCACCGAAAGCCATCTTTACAACAAATTGCAAAAACTCCTCGTAGTTGCCCGCATATTTGAAGACAAGCAGGAGACTAGCACCTTGTTCCACTCCGCCACATCCTTCGATTTGGACAACCCGGAAGTGTTCAATCAGTGTAAGGCCGATTACGATCTAGTGCGCCGGACTATCCAAGAGGAAGGATTTGACGCACTCACCGGCAGGATGGGAGTTCTGATACAACCCCGAACAAAGGGAACCGGCCACGGTAGCACTTCCCGGGCGTTTTACGCCCGAACCAAGTTTGTTGCCGACGTTATAGGGCTGAACTCATAGTTGTTGCCCCACTAGCTTGTGCTTCCCCCTACAACGCCCCCAAAACCACCCGCACTATCCGTTTTTCCAGGGCTTGGGCTAGTTGCAGGGCGTTTTCCAGGCGGAGGTGGTCGCCCACGGCGCCGACGTAGGCCACGCCCAGGATGCGCCCTACCCGGAAGTCAATGACGCTGGAGGAAATCAAGCCGTGCTGGCCGCCCTGGAGGACTTTCAGGGCCACCGCCTCATCGAATAGGCCGGCGGGGTCCAGCCGCTCCACCGACACCAGTTGGGCGCCGCTGCCGACGCTTTCGCCGATGTTGCCCTCGAAGTCCTTGACAAAGACCTCGTGCATCCAGGTAGAGACGGATTCCGGGGCGTCGAACAAGTGGGCGACGGTGGCGCCGACGAAGTTGAATCCGTCGAAAATCTGCATATTGGAGGTGGGGCCGAACTCGCGGACAAAGCCGTTGATGCGGCCCACCTGCTGGAAACGCTGGGGGGTGCTGCCGGCGAAACCGTGTTCGGCCAGTTGGTCGTTGCTCAGGGGGCCTTCGCGCACCACCTGGTAGCCGCGAAATTCTTCGGGGATGTCGTCCCGGTCCAGAACCATAAATTCCAGGTCGGCTTCGGAGACCCGGTAGGTGGCCTGGCTCAATGATGCTCCGGTCAAAACTGCCTCCGTGGGGTTGATGGATTGGGGCGTTGACGCTCTTCCCCTATGGGTGTGGATTCCCGCGAAAGCGGGAATGACGGGTTGGGGGTTGAGGTTATTGGGGTTTCCACCCCCACCCTGGCCCTCCCCCTGGTAGGGGGAGGGGATTTTTCGTTGCCCCATCCCGGAGTGGGAAGGGATTTTTCGGTTGGGAGCGACTTAGCAGGGCTTAGCCGCAGACCATGGGGTAAACGTGGAGGTAGCGGGACATTTCGCCGGGAACCTGGCTGGTGGCGCGCCACTGGCTGCCGCCGTCGTTGCTGGCGAAAACCCGCCCGTCGTAGTCGCAGCAATAGACGTTCTGGGCGGCGTTGGGGTCAATGGCAATCTGGAACATCCGGCGGGGCGGTTCATCGCCGATGTCCACCCGGCTCCAGGTCTCCCCGGCGTCGGAACTGCGGAAGAGAGCGCCGGCTTCCTGGGTGCCGGCGGGAGCGCCGCCGCCACCGGCCCCGGCGGCCAGGTAGATGTTGCTGGGGTTGCCGGGGTCAACCAGCAGGCCACGGCAATAGCTGCCGCCGGGGAACATTTCGTCAACCTGGATGTGTTCCCAGTAACGCCCCCGGTCGCGGCTGCGGAACATGGCGACCTGGGTGATGATAAACACGGTGCCGGGGGCCGCGGCGCTGACCTGGACGCCGTGCAAGTCCAGGGTATTGTTGCGGACGTAGGGGCCGTCCAGGATTTGCTGCCAGGTTTCGCCGCCGTCGCGGCTGGCGATGAGGCCGCCGACTTCGATGGCGCCGTACATATCCGCGGGGTTGGAGGGGTCGGTGGCGATGCCGATGACCCGCTTGCCCAGGGGCGGCATATAGGTGGTGATGTGTGGATAGACGACCCCGGAGGTGTCCATTTCGTCCCAGTGGGCGCCGCCGTCCTTGGAGCGATAGACGGCGCAGGGTTCGTAGCCGGCAAAGACCGTTTCCGGGTCGTTGGGGTCAAGGGCCAGGGACCAGACATCGCCCTTGCGGGTGTCCAGGGGTTCCCAATGGTCGCCCCGGTCGTCGCTGCGGTAGGGGCCTTGGTGGGTGCCGGCGTAGATTACATTGGGATTCTGGGGGTGAACCAGCAGGGCGCGAACCTGGGGTTCGGCGGGCAGGCCGTTGGCAATGTCGTGCCATTGGTCATCGCCTTCGGCCCGGCGGTACAAGCCGCCGCCGCCGATGAAGTCGCCTTCGCCGGCCAGGCCCACGTAAACATGGGTGAGGTGGTTGGATGCAGTCATGGTTGGCCTCCGTTCAAGGATTGAGGTCAAGTTTCAGGGGTCGTTGGGGGGATTGTAACGGTTTTGGCGGGGATGGGGTAGTGGGTGAATCGCTCCCCATCCCTGCAAAATTCTCCGGATGAGGCGACCCCTTCGGCTATGCTCCGGGCAGGGTTGGCTGTGGCGGGGATTTTGGATTCTTGGCCGCGCTCGGAATTGCACGAAAGGGCCGGGAATAAAAGTTGAAAGGCCCTGGGATGTCGGTGGGCGAGTTGACCGGGGTTTTACCGACACCGGGGAGGGAATCTGCGCGGGTTTGCCCTGACTCCGCACGAAAATCGGAGCCGCCGGCGGCTCTTCCCAGGATGTCAGCCCGCAATCCTTCCGTCGTCCATCATGCTGGGATTGTTGGTAGTTGTGCAAGACATCCTGGTTAATCGTTGTCGTTGGTGCGAGGGTTTGTTGGAGCAAGGTCGGGCGGGGATAAAACCCGCCCTTGCGGGGGGGCGGTTAGGGGATGGCAAAGTTGGCGGGGTTTTTTTGTTGGGCGGCGATGGTTTAGCGATGGGGGGTTTCTATTCCCGGGATAACTTTTCCCGGTCGAGGGTGAGGGGGATTGTCGGGTCGGCGCGTTCCAAAGAGGCAGCGTTATCGCCTTTGCCGGGGCTGTTTCCGCCGACGGCGGCGTACTCGAATCCAAGGTGGGCCATGAGCGCGGCGTCAAGGGCGTTTCTGCCGTCGAATACTAACTTGGGGCAGCGCATACTGTCGGCTATGGCGGCCCGATCGGCCCGGACTATTTCGTGCCACTCGGTCAGCAGTATCAACGCCTGGGCGCCGGGCGTCGTTTCCTCCGGCGTATCCACAAATCGGACGCTTTCCGGCAACAACAAGCGGGCGAACATTTACCACCTCTTCGTTTCCATGCAAGCCGGTCTGCTGGTGAACCACATTGCCCCCCTCAAGTTGGGCGAAATTGTCCGCCCCCTCCTGGCCGCCAGATACGGCGTACCGTTAGCCCAGGCGGCCACTACGACGGCCGTCGCCCGGTTTCTGGACTTAGCCGTGCTGTTGACCATCGCCGCCGTGGTTGGCTCCGCCCTGTCCCTTTCCGGCGCTACTCCCGGGATGCAGCCAGACGCCTGGCTGCCAAGGCTGACCCTGCCGGCGGCGGTACTGCTGGGATGCGGGGTGGGGCTGCTGATACGCCAGCGCCGGGTGCATGACTGGCTGCCCTCCGTCCTGGCGTCAAGGATTGACGTATTTCGGGAACAGCTCCAACAGGTGTCGGTTCGCCGGGTGGCGCTGGGCGCGCTGCGGACGCTGCCCGGTTGGATGCTGGAATCCGCAATAATCCTCGGCGCGGCCCACGCCCTCGGCATCCACCTGTCCATCCCCACCGCCCTGGCCATGGCATCCTTCACCATTCTGTTCCAGGTGTTCCACGTGACGCCCGGCGGAATCGGGGTGTACGAAGGCGTAATGACCGGGGCGCTGTACGCCCACGGGGTGCCGTGGCAGGAAGGGCTGACCCTGCCTTCGACGAGCTCAGGGTGAACGAAAGACACCCACGGGTTGAAGTTCGCCTATTCCTACACCATCGCCCTGGCCTTCACCCTCACCGCCTTCCGCAAACTGCCCGAATTGAACCCCCTGGGCAAAATCCGCGGCGACGCCCACGGTTCCAAGGCCGCCTCCCGATTCGAGGTCGTGGCCGCCCGCCTCTGGAACGTGCTGAACGAGGGCAAGCCCTTTACCCCCGTGTTCGTTCTCGGCATCCTCGGCCTGCTGAGCCTGCCCCACCTGACCGACGCGACTTACTGGCCCCAAGCCGGGATTGCCCTGCTCGCCCTGGCGCCCCTGTTCCTGATTTTCTACCGCTTTGACTTCCCCATCAAACTGCGAATCGCGCTGTGGATTTTCCTGGGCGTTTTTCTGGCGGCCTTCCGGTTCGTGGACTGGACGGCGGTGGCCCTGGTGCTGGGCATCTACCTGACCTTCACCATCTTTCTGTGGGGCACCGTCTATTATCACCTGCGTATCGGCACGCCCTGGACCAACTTCACCCGGTTCTGGCGGCTGGTTCTGGAAAACCCGGACCCCACCAGCGGCAACTTTCTGGAGCAGATACCCAAGGTTCTGCTGCTGGTTCTGGCCTTCCGGTTGATAGTCGAAAACCCCGGCCTGGACACGGTGTTGGCGGTTGAGGGGTTCGTTCTGGGCCTGGGCATCATCGCGCTGCTGGCCCATCAGTGGTTCTTCACCTGGCCGCCGGCTCCGTCGCTGACCCCCACGCGCCTGTTGGCCCGGGAAGGACGCCGCCGGTGCCGCCGATTCATCGCCATTGTCATTGACGGATGCCGGGCCTACCGGCTTTGGGAAGCCGATACCCCCTGCATTGACCGGCTGCGGCGGGAAGGGGCCGATTATGTCAACACGGCGACGGTTTACCCGGCTAGGACGGTGACGGGATTCAGTTCCATGTTCACCGGCGCGCCGCCCAAAACCCACGGTATGCGCAGCAATTTCGTCCCCAGCCTGGGGGTGAAGTGCGAGTCCATTTTCGACGCGCTCCATCAGGCGGGCATGAACGGCAAGCTGGTGGGAATCGCGCACCTGGTGGACGCTTTCGGCGACAACGTGGAGACGGTCACCGCCGTTACCCACAACGATGAGATTGACGACGCCCTGGCCGCCAAGGGCAAGCTGGTCATGGAACGCGACGACCCGGACTTGCTGGCTCTGCAACTGCTCAGCGTTGACCAGACGGGACACGCCAGGGGCAGCTACAACGCCGAGTACCTGGCGAAAATCGAGGCCGCCGACCGGATTATTGAGGAATTTCTCGACTGGTGCCGGGAACGGGGTTATCTGGAAGACGCTACGGTGCTAATCACGTCAGACCACGGACAGGGCATCGGCATCGGCGGGCATGGGCACATGAGTCCCGAAGAGCCCCATGTTCCCTGCTTTATGTGGGGCGCCGGGGTGGAACTTGCCGGACAATTCGACGCTCCGCGGTTGGTCATGGACGTGGCCCCCACCATCGCCTACTTCCTGGGATTTCCCCCACCGGCGCAGTCCATGGGGCAAGTGCTGGGCGTGGTTGAAGAGGCCGAAGAATCAAAGCCGTTGGCCGTAATCGTGCCGGCGTACAACGAAACCGAAAACCTACCCGACACCCTGGCCCGGATGCCCGCCGGTGAATTGGACGGTATGCGGGTCATCGTGGTTGACGACGGCTCCACCGACGGCACCGCCGAGGTTGCCCGGCGTCACGGCGCAGACCTGGTAGTCCGCCACCCGGTCAACCGGGGCTTGGGGGCCGCTCTCCGCACCGGACTGGCGGCGGCTAGGGACCTGGACGCGCGGGCCACGGTGTACGTGGACGCCGACGGGGAGTACCCGCCGGAGCAGATTCCCGACCTGCTGAAACCCATCGAAACCGGAGAGGCCGACTACGTGATGGGTTCGCCATACATGAGGGGACAAGGCGGGAAGCGGGAACGTCAATCCTTCAATCTGCTGATTGCCAACATTGTGTTTACCGGGTTGCTGTGCGTGGCCTGCGGGCGGCGGATTACCGACGGACAGACGGGATTCCGGTCTTTTCCCCGGCGCACGCTGGAATGCGCCGAAATCATCCACGACTACAACTATGCCCAGGTGTTGACCCTGGATTTGCTCAAAAAGGGGATGCGGCTGCGGGAAGTTCCTATTTCCTACCGCTACCGCACCAGGGGCAAGTGATTCATCAGCGTGAGGTATCTCTGGCGGGTCCCGGTGGGGATGCTGCGGGAGATGCTGACCTAGCGGCGGAACAAAATTAAGGAGGCCGGAAAGTGCTTTACCTAACCAAACCCCTGGCGCAATGGCGTAAGTTGATGTTGTGGGCCATGTTGCCCATTCTCGTTCTGAGCCTGTCTTTGGGCGTGGCTTGCCAGCAGGCTGATACCTCTGCCGCGCAGCAAGTGGCCGCCCAGGCCCAGGCCGCCGCGGAACAGCCCCAGGGCGCGGAAGTTGCCGCGCACGCAGGCGGCGGGTGAGCAGGCCCAGGCCGCCGTGGGGCAAGCTCAGGAGGCAGCATCGCAAGCGCAGGCGGCGGCGGAGCAAGCGTTGACGGCAGCCGAACAAGCATTGGCGGCAGCGCAAATGTCCCGCCAGGGTGAAACCCGGCCTACCATTACCGTCATTGGCGGTGGCGGCGGCGGCACCGGGACTGGCACCGGTACGGGTACGGGTACAGGGACCGGCACCGGCACCGGTACTGGCACAGGTACGGCCACCGCCGCAATGCCCGGGTCGGTGGGAACCGTCGGTCTGAACATCCCCGTTGGTCTCAGTGCCGAGACGGAAGGGCCAACCAAGTCCGACGGCTACTACCATGCCACCACCAACCGGGAACACTATCAGAAGATTGCCTCGGACTACCAGGAAATAGCCAAGCTGACCAATGTCATCAAGGACGGCAAGCCCCTGCCAGCTGCGGACATCTTCCTGCTGTACGAAGTTGGGATGCACACGCGCATCGGCGTCCGCAGCAAGACCCTGCGGGGCTTTGCCCGGGACCCGGAACGGGCCGAGGAATTTGCCTTGGCAACCGAGTTTTACGGCTTCGGCAACTTCCTGGACTCCCCCATTAACAACGCCATACGCGGGCGCGGGGAGGCCGAGGACTACTCCGACGCCCAGAAGCGTCAGGCCATAAACAAAGGCATCCTCCGGGTCGTCTATCACTGGTCCAAACACTACGTGATTGAGGGTAGCGCCGGGTTGGACTCGGGCGACGTTGATGAGGGTTGGGCCATCTACGTTGGCTTGGAAGTTGATGGGGATTGCCCCAACTCGCTGGCGAAGTTGGCCCAGGCTCGGGAGGGCGACTTCGGACGGGAAGGAATCCTGGATATTCCCCTGCGGGAGGCAATGGAGCGGGCCAGGGTAGCGGCTGACTCCGGGGATGCCGCGGCTTACGACGCCGCCACCAACGACGTTTACTCCCGCTTCAACGCCATCTTCTATCTGGCCACGGTCAGGTACATGGGGCGGGTATTCGACGACGCCCAGGCCGGCAATCGCGACGCCTTGGGGACGCACCAGGTAGAGGCCCTGGCCTTCTACCAGTCTATCCAACCCGAAGTCGCCTAAGCCGCTCTCCCAACGGGGAGTGGATTGGCACGTCGGGCCGGGCCAGGACGATTATCTACAACACCGACGCCATTGACCCGGAAACCGACCTGCCGCCCTCGATACTGGACTTTGCGGGCGAGGAGTGGCGAGGCCGGGTAGGATGGGCGCCGCGCAACGGGTCTTTCCAGGCCTCCGTAACCGCGCTGCGGATGCAATTGGGCGAGGACGCGGCCCGGGCCTGGCTGGAAGGCATCAAAGCCAACGACGCGCGGGACTACCCCAATAACGTCACCACGGTATCGGCAACGGCCAAGGGTGAAGTTGACGTTGGGTTTGTGAACCACTACTATCTGGACGCTTCCTGGAAGAACACGGGCCGGAATTCAAGGCGCGCAATCACTACATCGGGAACGGGGACCCGGGGGCCTTGGCGCTGGTGGCCGGAGTAGGGATACTGAAGGCGTCGGAAAACACGGCAACGGCGCAGGAGTTCGTGGAATTTCTGCTTTCGGAGCCGGCGCAGCAGTACTTCGCATCGGTAGTCAAGGAATACCCGGTGTCAGCCGGAGTTGAGCCGCAAGGCGACTTGCCGCCCCTGGAATCCCTGAACCCGCCCGACATTGACCTGGGCAGCCTGAGCAATCTGGAAGGCACATTGAACCTGCTGCGGGATACGGGCGTTCTGCCTTCACGACGGCCCTGACCATCCGACGGGTTCCACGTTGGGTTAAAGGAAAAGAGCTGTTGCTTCTGGCGGCGGCTCTTTTCTTATTGCTGTCCGTCGCCTACGCATTTTCCATCGGCATCCGGGCATCCCAAGGCGCATCCATAACCGGGGATGAACCGTTGTACCTGCTGACCACCCAAAGCCTGCTGGCCGACGGGGATTTAGACCTGAGCAACCAGTACGCCGGCAAGTCATACAAGGCGTTTTTCGACCACCCCGACGACTTGTGGTTACAGTCGGAGCCGTTGCCCGACGGCCGGCCGCTCAGCCCGCACAATCCGGGGTTGTCGGTTCTGGTCATGCCGGGTTTCGCCCTGGGCGGCTTGGTGGGGGCGCAAGTCCAGTTGATGCTGCTGGCGGCGGCCACCATGTCTCTGGCCTTCGTGCTGGCCGACCGCCTTAACGGACGCCGGGCAATCAGTTGGGCCGTTGCGCTGGGCGTCGGGTTGACGGCCACGGCGTTCATCTACTTCACGGAAATCTACCCGGAGTTTCCGGCGGCGTTGGCCCTGGTGGCGGCGATGCTGTTGGTTGCCCGCCAGCGCCGGTTGGGTCTGGTGGACGGCCTATGGCTGGTTGCCGCGCTGTCGGCGATGTGTTGGTTGGGGACGAAATACGCGCCGTTGGTTCTAGCCGTATCGGGGTATTTTCTGCTGAAAGCCGACGGTCGGGGCCGGATAGCCCTGCTGGTTGCGGGAGGCATATCGGCAATAGTTTTCGCCTGGTTCCACCTTCACGTTTACGGCAGCTTAACCCCTTATGGAGCCGGGGTAGTCTATGCCCAATGGAATACCATTGAAATTCTGGGACAGCATATCGAGTTCGCGGAAAGGTATTACCGGCTTTGTGGGATATTCATTGACCGCCAGTTCGGGATTGGACGCTGGGCGCCGCTGCCGCTGGCCGTCGTACCCATGGGGCTGCTAATCGCCAGGACGCCCCCTTGGGGCAAGATTGCCGTCGCGCTGTTGGGGGCTTATACGCTGGCGATTACCGTCGGGCTGGCGCTGGCCGCCCATGCCCAGGAAATCGCCATCGCGGTTGACCCCTTCGATATGAGCTACCCGCCCTTTCAGGGATTGGCCGGGTTGTTTCCCTGGTATAGCTGGTGGACGGCGGAAACCTGGTGGTTGACCTGGTTCTGGCTGACGCTGGCCGGCCTGGTGACGGGAGCAATGGTGTGGACGGACATCGTTGGAGGAACTCGGCGGCTGGGGCGGACCGTCGGGCATTGGCGCAACCGCTCTGCCACCTGCGCTTGAAACCCGGTTGTCGTTACAAGTCCCCGGACAACAAGGACTTGATTCCCTCATGACATGACGGTAGGGGGTTAAACTCGCCTTTGCGAAGACAACCGGGGTTGAAGATTGGCCGGAAAGACGGGGACGCGGGTTTTGGATGCGGGGCGATTGGAGTGATATACTAGGGGGAGCAATCGCTGGCCGGTGTAGCTCAGTGGCAGAGCAACGGACTTTTTGATTTCGTGACGAAAGGCGACGTTTCCAGCGTCGCCGTTGTTGTAACCGGGATTGGGCTTGGGAAGCGGATTTTTCGGGAGCGTTTTGACTTTGGTTTCGGAACAGTCAATTGACGATTTGGCGCAGCAGGCGTTGGCGGAATTGGACGCTGCCAGCGATTTGGAGGCCCTGGACCAGTGGCGCATCGCCTACCTGGGACGGCGGGGGCGGTTGACCAACGTGCTGAGAGGTCTGCCGCAGTTGGAGTTGGAGGAACGGCGGCGGCTGGGCGCGCTGGGGAATCGGGCCAAGGAATTGCTGGAGTCACGGTTGGCGGAAAAGTCGGGAGAGATTACCCGGGCCGGCCAGGCGGCGACTTTCGCCAGGGACCGGCTGGACGTGACGCTGCCCGGCCGGCCAGCGGCCATTGGGCGGCTGCATCCTTCGACGCAAATCGTGCGGGAGATTACCGAGGCTTTCGTCGGGATGGGGTTCAGCCTGGTGGAAGGGCCGGAAGTGGAATGGGACAGGTACAACTTCGAGATGTTGAACATTCCGGCGGGACATCCGGCGCGGGATATGTTCAATACGCTGTGGGTGGACTACCGGAATGAGGCGGGGGAGTACCCGATGCTGCTGCGGACGCATACGTCGCCGATGCAGGCGCGGGTTATGGAAAGCATGGAGCCGCCGGTGCGGGTGGTGGTGCCGGGAAAGGTGTACCGATATGAGGCGACGGACGCCACCCACGAATGGCATTTCCACCAGATTGAGGGGCTGGCGGTGGACGAGGGGATTACCTTCGCCGACTTGAAGGGTACGCTGTATGAGTTTGCGCGGCGGCTTTTCGGAGGGGAGCGTCGGGTACGGTTCCGGTGCGATTACTTTCCCTTCGTGGAGCCGGGGGTGGACGTTTCGATTGACTGTTTCCTGTGCGAAGGGGACGGCGACGGGTGCCGGATTTGCCGGGACAGCGGTTGGATTGAAATAATGGGCGCCGGCATGGTGCATCCCAAGGTGCTGGCCGCCGTAGGGTACGACACGGAGAAATACACCGGGTTCGCTTTCGGCGTGGGGCCGGAGCGGGTGGCGATGTTGAAGTACGGGATTGACGACATCCGGCATTTCTTCTCCAATGACCTGCGGTTTTTGCGGCAGTTTTGACGAGTCCGAATCGGACACGGCAACTGTCTTGATACCAGGTTTTCACCCTCATCCTAACCTTCCCCTTGATAGGAAGAAGGGACGGGTTTGGAAGTTTTTGGGTTGGTTGAAGGTTTATGCGCGTTCCGCTTAGTTGGCTGAAAGAGTATGTTGACGTTGAGTTGCCGCCGGGGGAGTTGGCGCACCGGCTGACGATGGCCGGGGTGGAAGCCGGCGATGTTATCGAGTACGGGGACTGGTCGGGGTGTTTCGTTGGGCTGGTGCTGGAAGTGGAGCCACATCCCAACGCCGACCGGCTGACCCTGTGCCGGGTGGACATCGGCGGCGAAGAGTGGCAGGTGGTCTGCGGCGCGCCCAACGTGGCGGCGGGGCAGAAGATTTGCTTCGCCAAGGTGGGGGCGAATCTTTACAACACCCATAGCGGCCGGCAAGAAAACCTGAAACCGGCGCGCATCCGCGGCGTAGTGTCGGAAGGTATGATTTGCTCGGAGCTGGAGTTGGGACTGGGAGAGGGCCATGAAGGGATTGTCGTGCTGGCGGAGGATGCCCCGGTGGGTACGCCGCTGGACGACTACCTGGGGGACGCGGTGATTGACCTGGAGGTTACTCCGAATCGGCTGGACTGCCTTTCGATTTTGGGGGTGGCCCACGAAGTCGGGGCGATTACCGGAAAGGAAGTGCGGGAACCGGAAATCGGCTATGCGGAGGAAGGGCCGCCGATTGACGATGTGGCTAACGTATCGGTGGCGTGCCAAGACCTGGTTCCCCGGTACACTTGCAGCGTTATAGAAGGGCTGACGGTGGGGGAGTCGCCGCTGTGGATGCAGGAACGGTTGACCAAGGCGGGGCTGCGTCCCATCAACAACGTGGTGGACGTTACCAACTTCGTGATGCTGGAGTTCAACCAGCCGCTGCACGCCTTTGACCTGGATAGAGTGCGCGACCGGACAATCATCGTCCGCCGGGCCAGGGCCGGGGAACCGCTGGAAACATTGGACGGGGTGCAGCGGGAGTTGAACTCGGACGTGGTGGTTATCGCCGATTCGCAAGACCCGGTGGGCATGGGCGGGGTCATCGGCGGAGCCAACAGCGAAATTGACGGGCGCACCACCCGCGTCTTGCTGGAATCGGCGACGTTTGACAGCCGCAACAACCGGCGGACGGCGGAGACGTTCCGGGTGCGTACCGACGCCAGCCAACGGTTCGAGAAGGGGCTGCGGCCCGAATTGGCGCCCATTGCGCTGCGGCGGGCGACCCAGTTAATCCAGGAAACGGCCGGCGGGCGCATCGCCCAAGGCATCGTGGACATTTACCCGGGGCGGGATGAGCCGTATCCGAAAGTGCCGTTGACGCTGAAACGGCTGCGGCAAGTGCTGGGGATGGACATGGGCCTGGAGGCGGTGGAAAAGGTGCTGGGGTCGCTGGGGTTGGAGACGGCGCGGACGGGGGAGGAAAGCCTGGAGGCGACGGTTCCCTACTGGCGCAACGACATTTCCATCGAGGAAGACCTGATTGAGGAAGTGGTGCGAATCGTCGGGTATGACGAAGTGCCGACGACGATGATGGCGACGCCGATACCGTACCATCGCCCGGCGCCGATGACGCAGTTGAAGGAACGGGTGCGGGAGGCGTTGGCCGGGGCCGGGTTGCAGGAAACCATCAGCTACCCGGCCTTGGGGCGGCCCGACTTGGAGCGGCTGGGGCTTTGGGACGAAGACAAGCCGCCGCTGCGATTGGTGAATCCCATGAGCGGCGCCCAGGAATATCTGCGGACGACGCTGCGGCCCAGCCTGCTGCAAACGCTGCGGTACAATCAGGAACACCTGGACGGGTCTTTCCGGTTTTTCGAGATTGGAAAGGCGTTTCTGCCCAGGGACGGAGACTTGCCGGAGGAACTGGAACTGGCGGTGGGAGTGATTTCCGGGGCGCGGGGGGAACCGTCGTGGCTGGAGCCGGGGGGGAACCTGGATTTTTTCGACGCTACGGGGACAATTTCGGCGGCGTTGGAACGGCTGTCACTGGCGGCGGAGTATGTCGCGGCGGAGGACGCAAACTTCCAGCCGGGGCGGTGCGCCCGGATTGTCTGCGGCGGCGCTGAAGTGGGAATCGTCGGAGAGGTGCACCCGGAGATACGGCAGAGTTTCGGGTTGCGGGCGTCGGCGGTGGTGATGTTCGAGTTGCAGTTGGGACGATTGTTTAAGGCGGCGCCGGCGCGCCGGGCGTTCCAGCCCTTGTCGCGGTATCCGGCGGCGACCCGGGACTTGGCGGTTGTGGTTGACGGGGAGACGCCGGCGGGGCGAGTTTTGGAGGTTCTGCGGCGGCACCGGCTGGTGGACAAGGTGACGCTGTTCGACGTTTACACCGGGGAAAATATCCCGGAAGGAACCAAGTCCCTGGCCCTGCACGTGGAGTTCCAGTCGCCGGAGCGGACGCTGACCAACGAGGAAGTGACGCGGACGCTGGAGGGTCTGCTGCGGAACCTGGAACGGGAGACGGGGGCGCGGTTGAGGACGGGGTGATGGCCGGTCGGCAGTTCAGATAGTTTCATCAACGGCCCCAACCGTCATTCTCGCGAAAGCGGGAATCCACCTGCCACGGTCAGTTATCTGGACCACCCGAGAGGCAAAGCTTTCGTGTCCGGGAATCTGCCTTGATAGGTAAGGGCCGTTATAGTAAATTGGCATGACTTTGCGCCGAGGCTACGTTATGCAGCAACACGAACATCATCACCGGGGCCATGAGGAACACGGACAATCTCACGGGCATGGGCATGAAGGTGGCCACCCACGCCACGGGCGGGGCCATGACCACCATGAGGGCCACGGCCACCAGAGCCATCATTCGCATCATGGGGATGGGGACCACGAACATCCCCACAGCCACGGGCATGGGGACGCGCATGAGGATATGCTCTCGGTGGAGGAAGCTTTCGCCCGTATAATGGAGTGTTTCGCGCCGCTGGATACTGAGCGAAAGCCAATTCTGGATTGCCTGGGGCAAGTGCTGGCGGAGGACGTTGCTTCGCCGCTGGACTTGCCGCCGTTGGCCAACTCGGCGATGGACGGTTACGCCGTTATCCAGCGGGATATTCAGGGCGCTGGAGGAGATGCGCCGCGCCGGTTGGACGTAATCGGCACGGTGGCGGCGGGCCAGGTGTCCACCCAGACCGTCACGGAGGGGACGGCTATCCGCATTATGACCGGGGCGCCCATTCCCGCCGGGGCCGATACGGTAGTTCCCTTTGAGGAAACGGACGAAATGGCCCGGCGGGATGCCGGGCAGTCGCTGGACGAAATCGGGATAATGGCGGACTTGCCGGCGGGCTGCAACGTGCGGCCGGCCGGGGAGGATGTGCGGCAAGGGGAGTTGGTGCTGGAGGCGGGAACGGTCATCCGGGCGTCGGAGGTGGGGGTGCTGGCGTCCTTGGGGATGGATAGCGTGACGGTAATCCGCCGGCCAGTGGTGGCGATTCTGTCCACCGGGGACGAATTGACGCCGGAAGGGGAGGCCCTGGAACCGGGGAAGATTTACGACAGCAACAGTTCGGGATTGGCGGCGTCGGTCATGGCCGTGGGCGGCGTGCCGCGGGTCTTGGGGATTGCGCGGGACAACCTGGAGGATATGCACCGGAAGTTGGAAGAAGTGGCCGGGGCGGACTTGCTGGTTACGTCGGCAGGGGTGTCCAAGGGTGATTACGACATCGTGAAGGATGTCCTGACCCAGCGGGGGGATATGAACTTCTGGTCGGTGCGGATGCGCCCGGCCAAGCCGCTGGCCTTCGGACACTTGGATTATGCGGAGCAAGGCCGGGTGCCGCTGCTGGGCCTGCCGGGGAATCCGGTCAGCGCGATGGTGGCATTTGAGATGTTCGGAAGGCCGGCGATTTCGACGATGCTGGGCCGGGGCGCGCGGCGGCGGCCTTCGGTGGAGGGGGTCTTGACCGGGCCGATTTACAACGCGGACGGGCGGCGGGTCTATGCGCGGGTGGAAGTGGGGTTGCACGAAGGGACTTACTACGCGAATCCCACCGGGCCGCAGGGGTCGAATATATTAACGTCCATGTCCCGGGCCAACGGGTTGGCGATTTGCCCGGCGGAGGAAACGGGCAAGTCGGCCGGCGACCGGGTGGAAGTAATTATGCTGGACTGGAACGAAGAGGTTGAAGTATGACCACCTGGGGAGCAGAGGTTTCGGCGACGGGGGATTCGCCCCTTTACTGCATCAGCTTTGAGAAACTGACGGCGTTGGGCCGGTCGGCGGTGACGGTGCTGGCGGCGCGGCGCGGGCCGGATTCGCCTTCGCGGGTGCAGGAGGATTTTACGCTGGACAACCCGCAGGAATTGGTGGAGGAGATTGCGGAGTTCGGGGCGCAGGAAGAGGGGTTCATCCGGGAGAATATGCCGGTGCAGGAGATTGTGTTCCGCATTCTGCTGGGGCGGCGGAATGAACCGACGCCGCTGGGGATGCTGCACCATGAGTTGACGGAAACGTGGTCAACGCCGACGCGCCCGATAAACTTGACGGAGGCGGGGTTGGCGCGGATTCTGGACGGGGATACTTACTACGGGTTTGAGCGGAGGGACGGGGGTTAAGGACGCCCTAGCGGGTTGAAGCTGGTTATGGGTAGGGGCGCACGGCGGTGCGCCCCTACTTTGCAATCGTCCTGCCCACTGGTAGGGGGATTTTTTGTGTTGGGGGTCAGGCGGCTAGTTGTTGGTTGGCTACGCCGACCAGCTTCTGGAAACCGTCGGGGTCGTTGACGGCCAGGTCGGCCAGCATTTTGCGGTCAACCTCTACGCCAGCGAGTTTGAGGCCGTGCATGAACTGGCTGTAGGTAAGACCGGATTGACGGCAGGCGGCGCCGATGCGGACAATCCACAGGCGGCGAAATTCGCCCTTGCGCTGGCGGCGGTGGCGGTAGGCGTGAGTCCAGGCGTGGAGCAACGCTTCCTTGGCCCACTTGTAGTTGCGATGGGATGAGCCTTGGAAGCCGCGGGCGGCCAGCAGGACTTTCTTGTGGCGGCGACGCTTGGTAACGCCGCGTTTTACTCTGGGCAAGGTTTACCTCCGGGTAGGATTCCCAACGTGGCTGGGCTGGATTTTCGGATTCCGTTTGACGCCGGGGCGGGAATGTCTTTCACCCGGCGACGGGAAGGACAGCTTATCCGTAAGGCAACAGGCGCTTGAAACGCTTGATGTCGGCGGAGTCCACCGAGAGCTTGTCGGCGTATTTGCGGGTGACTTTCTTGGGTTTTTTGCGGCGCAGGTGGCTGCTCATGCGCTTGCGGCGCATGAGTTTGCCGGAGCCGGTGATGTGGATGCGGGCCTTGGCGCCCTTATGGGTCTTAAGTTTTGGCATTGGCTAAATCTTCCGCTTTGTCTTCGGCAGTCTTGCCGGGCCCGGGGATGAGAATCATGGAGAGGGCACGGCCTTCCATTGCCGGGGCTTTTTCCAAGCGCACGTCATCCTTCAAGTCGTCGGCGACTTTTTTGAGGACGGAAAGCCCAAGCTGCTGGTGAACGGCTTCGCGGCCCCGGAACCGGACGGTGAGCTTGACCTTGGAGCCTTCGCCGATAAACTGGCGAACCTTACGCATCTTGGCTTCCAGGTCGTGACTGCCGATGTTGGGGCGGAAACGGACCTCGCGGAGTTCGGCGCTTTTCTGGCTCTTCTTGGACTCGCGTTCTCGCTTGGCGTACAGATAGCGCAGTTTGCCGTAGTCCAACAGCCGAGCCACGGGAGGGTCGGCGTTGGGAGCCACTTCCACTAAATCGAGGTCCTGCTGCCGGGCCATCTGAATGGCTTTGTCGGTGGCAACCACCCCCAATTGTTCCCCGCTTTCACCGATAAGCCGAATCTGGGGAGTGCGGATTTGCTCGTTGACTTTGTACTGCCTAGCTATACTTGACCTCCATGAGCGGCTGTTAAAGCCGGCGGGGACTGATATGACGTATTACAAGGCTAAATGGGAATCCCGCCCTTTGTCAATAGGGGCAGCGTCATTGGGGGAAAATGCGTCGAGGGTGGAAATTTTTGCCAAGTCTTAGGGGATGTCCTCAATTTCGTTGATGGGCATTCCCGCAATCTGCCGTCATTCCCGCGAAAGCGGGAATCCACGTCCTCCGTCCAAAACCCGTCATACCGGCGAAGGCCGGTATCCAGGATTCCTTGCCCACGCGGACGCTGTTGTATGCTTGGAATTTCTGTATTCCGGCCTTCGGCAGAATGACGACAATTGAAATTGACGACACGACCCAATGCGATTGCGTTGACTCCTTGTTTACTTTTGGATTGGTCGCTGACTCCTTATGTTACACTAGGCATTGGTCTAAACCAAGGCAATTCTAAGCATGACGGGGTTCTGAGGCATGGTTCCACCGGGGGATATTTTTGGGGTGATTCCGGTTTGGGTGGGGGTTTATTTGGGGCTGGTGGCAGCGGCGGCTGTTTCGGGGTACGCAATTTATCGGCGCGTTTTCCGGCTGGCGCTGCAAGGTAGGCCGGCGGCGCGGTTTGACCAGCCCTGGCGACGCTTGACCGGGGCCGCCGCTATCGTGCTGGGGCAGCGGAAGGTGCTGCAACGGGTGGGGCAAACCGGCCCGCGCAGCCGCAAGCTTGACCTGGCGGGAATCGGACACGCCACGATTTTCTGGGGGTTCCTGTCGTTCACCCTGAGTTACGCCATTTTCATTTTCGGAAACTCGGTGTGGCATCCCTTGGCGGAAACGATTTTGACGGAAACCGGGGTGCTGGTTTTCAGCGTTTACCTGGATATTCTGGCGGTGGCGATTCTGGCGGCGTTGATTTGGGGCGTGGGACGCCGTTGGGTGGGCAAACCCTACCGGCTGAGCTTTGACTTGACCCGCAACCTGGACGCGGTGGTGGTGGTCGGCTTGACGGCGGCGTTGATGCTGGCGACGCTGCTGGTTCACGGGCTTTACGTCGCCGCCGGGGGTGACGGGCCGGAGGCCAGGGTAATCGTCGGTGGCCTAATCGGCGACTGGTTCAGCGCGATGGGGTTGAGCCAAGCCGCGGCGGAGGTTCTTCATGCCGTTTTCTGGTGGCTGCACCTGGGGATTATCCTGGGGTTCGCGGTTTACATCCCCTTTTCCAAGCACATTCACATGGTGGCCGCGCCGTTGAACGCCTATTTCCGGTCGCTGGAGCCGCGGGGCGCTCTGGATACGATTGACTTGGAAAACGCCGAGCGGTTCGGGGCCGGCCGGGTGCAGGATTTCACGTGGAAGCAACTGCTGGACGGATACGCCTGCGCCGTCTGCGGGCGGTGTTCCGACGCCTGCCCAGCCAACGCCACCGGGAAAATCCTGTCGCCGATGCACATTGTCGAAAACCTGAAAGAACACATGATAACCATCGGCCACCAGGGGGAGCGCGACCCGGAGCACGTGGAGCCGCAGGCGATAATTGACGGGGCAATACCGGAGCAGGCGATTTGGGACTGCGTTTCGTGCGGGGCCTGCATGGAAGAGTGCCCGGTGGTGGTGGAGCACGTGCCGACGATAATTGACCTGCGGCGGAACCTGGTCTTGGAGGAGTCGAAGATACCGGAAACGGGGATGAACGCCCTGTTGAGCATGGAGCAGCGGGGGCATCCCTGGCGGGGGACGCAGTTTTCGCGGACGGACTGGGCGGAGGGGCTGGACATTCCGACGGCAGCGGAGAACCCGGACTTTGAGGTGCTTTTCTGGGTGGGCTGCACGGCGGCGTTGGAGCAGCGCAGCCAGGCGATTGCCCGGTCAATGGCCAAGGTGCTGAAAGCGGCGGGGGTGAACTTCGCCATCCTGGGCGAAGAAGAAACCTGCACCGGCGACCCGGCCCGGCGGATGGGCAACGAGTACCTGTTCCAGATTCTGGCCCAGCAGAACATCGAAACGCTGGACGGGTACCAGGTCAAGAAGGTAGTGACCATCTGCCCCCACTGTTTCAACACGATGCGGAACGAATACCCGCAGTTGGGCGGAAATTACGAAGTCCTGCATTACAGCCAGTTCGTAGCGGAGTTGATGGACCAGGGGCGGGTCAAGCCCATCAAGCTGATGGATGCGACGGTGGCCTACCATGATTCCTGCTACCTGGGTCGGCACAACGGGGTTTATGACGAACCGCGGCGGGTGGCCCAAGCCATACCGGGGTTGAAATTGGTTGAAATGGAACCACATTGCCGGCAGCGGGGTTTTTGCTGCGGGGCCGGCGGCGGCCATATGTGGATTGAGGAAAGCCAGGGCCAGCGCATCAACCACGCCCGCACCGACCATTTCCTGGAAACCAACGCCGGCACGGTGGGTGTGTCCTGCCCCTTCTGCTTGCAGATGATGACGGAAGGGATTCAGGCCAAGGGGCTGGAGGGGGACAAGCAGGCGAAGGACGTTTTGGAAATTTTGTCGGAGAGTTTGGAGGGGTAGGGGTCTGGTGTGAACTTGGACGACATTATTGAGGCGATCGAAACCGGGCGGTTGCGGGAAACCTCCCATGCTGTAGTCGAAGCCAGGGCAGACCAATTGCGCAGCGATGAAATTTGGTTTTCGGTAATTCATGGCGAAATCATCGAAGACTATCCTGATGACCGGCCACACCCGTCTTGCCTGATTCTTGGTAGGTCTCCTGATGGTAGCCCGATTCACAGCGTGGTAGCCTTCAACCAAGTCGCGGGTAGCGCTACTTTGGTAACCGTCTATCGCCCAGACCCTGAGCGATGGAATGATTGGAAAGAAAGGAGGTGAGGGATATGACTGGCGAGGAATTGTGTCCCTATTGCGGTGGTGAAACCTGCCATAAGGACGTGGAAAAACTGTTGCGGGGAGGCAATGATGTTGCCGTGGTGACAGTACCGGCGGATGTTTGCCTGCGGTGCGGGATGCAGATTTACGAACACGAAACGACGGCCAAGATAGAGGAAATCCAGCAGAAACTGGACTTGGGGCAAACCGACGAATTTCAACCCCTGGGCCGGTATTTCCAAGTGGTCAATTCCGGCCTGACCCTGACCGGGAACACGGGCCGAACCAATCCCCCACCTTTCGGAAAGAGGGGGACAGCATGGCCGGGTACGAAACCGCAGGGGCTGGCCGGGCGGGGCGGAGATTGAAGGGTACCGACATTGGAAGAAGACGGGGTAAGTAAGGACAAGGTGAAAGGTTATGACAACCGGAAAACCTTTTTCGGTTTTGGTGGTGCCGGATGATGAGCCGCCGGTTTTGGCGGGTACGGTTTATGAGCAACGGTCGCGGGCGTTAGCGACGGATGTGCGTTGGCATTTCGACCGGCCGGCGGATAACGCCGATACGGTGGCCCGGCTGCGGGAGGCCGACGCCGTTATCAACATCCGGTCGTCGGTGCAGTTTCCCAGGGAAGTATTGGCCGGGTGTCCCAAGCTGCGAATCCTGTCGGTCTGGGGAACCGGGGTTGACCACGTTGACCTGGCGGCGGCGTCGGAATTGGGGATTACGGTCTGTAATACGCCGGGGTACGGGGCGCCCTACGTGGCCGAACACGCCTTGACGCTGGCCTTGGCGGTGTCGCGGCAAATCGTCAGCAATGACCGCTACATCCGGGAAGGTGGTTGGACGCGGGGATTCATTGATGAGCTTTACGGCAAGACCTTGGGCGTGGTGGGAACCGGCGCGATTGGGCAGCGCATGATACAACTGGGCCGGGGAATCGGGATGGACGTTATCGCCTGGACGCCCAACGCTACGCCGGAACGGGCGGCCAGCTACGGGGTGGAGTTCGTTGCGCTGGAGGAACTTTTCGCCAAGGCCGACGTGGTATCGCTACACTTGGCCTTGACCCCGAGCAGCGAGGGACTGGTGGGCGCGGAATTGCTGGCCCTGATGAAACCGACGGCCGTACTGGTCAACACGGCCCGGGGCGCGGTGGTGGATGAGTCAGCGCTGCTGGCGGCGTTGACGGCGGGGAAGATTGCCGGGGCAGGGCTGGACGTTTTCGAGGCGGAGCCGCTGCCGGGGGAACATCCGTTGAAGGGGCTGGAAAACGTGGTTTTGTCGGCCCACGTCGGGGGGATGGCGTACAACGGGACGATGCGGGGTTTGGAAATGTCGGTGGAAAACCTGGAGGCTTTCGCGGCGGGGAGTCCGATTCGGGTGGTTGCCGCGGGGAACCGCTAAGCGGGCGGCGGGATTGAGGACATGGACCCGGTGGGAATGGGACGGCTAATCGTCATTGCGGGGTTGCTCTTGCTGGTGGTCGGGGGGTTGTTAATGGCGGCGGGCAAGATGCCGATGCTGGGGCGGTTTCCCTTCAGCCTGGTTTTCCAGCGGGAGGGGTTTACGCTGGTTGTGCCAATCGCGGCGATGATTGTTATCAGCGTGGTTCTTACCGTTGCGCTGAATCTGTTGGGGCGGTTCTTGCGCTGAGGATGGAGACAGCCGGGGGCTGGCGCGGCTTTGTATGCGGGGGAAGGGGATTCTGTTCGGCTTGGCGGCGGTGGCCGTCGTGGGGTTGCTGGTGAGTTTTTTCGCGCCATTGGAGCGGATGCTGGTTTTCTTTCCGACGCGGGAAGTGGCGTTGACGCCGGGGGATGCGGGGCTGGAGTTTGAGGATGTCTTTATCGAAACGGCAGGGGGCGAGCGGCTGCATGGTTGGTACGTGCCGGGCCGCAGAGAAGAAACCTGGGTTTGGTTCCACGGCAACGGGGGCAACGTCGGCCACCGGGTGGAAGAGTTGGCGCAATTCCACCGGCGGTTGGGGGTCAACCAGTTTATCTTCGACTACCGGGGTTACGGGAATAGCGACGGGGCGGCGTCGGTGGAGAATACCCACCAGGACGCAAGGGCGGCTCTGGAATACGTGCGGGGGAGAGGGGACGTTGACGGGGAAAGGGTGGTTTATTTCGGGAGGTCGCTGGGGGCGGCGGTGGCGGTGCAGTTGGCGGTGGAACATCGCCCGTTGGGGATGGTATTGGTGTCCCCGTTCACGTCGCTGCGGGATATGGCGAAGGCTGCCTATCCTGGTTTGCCGTTCCTGCCCCGGCTGGTAGGCAGCCGATACGATTCGTTGAAACAGATTCCCCAAGTTGACGCTCCGTTGCTGGTTATACACGGACAGCAGGACGACATTGTGCCGGTGGAGCAGGGGATAAGGCTGTTCGAGGCAGCCAGCGAGCCAAAGAGCCTGGTAATCCTGCCGACGGCGGGGCACAACGACACCTACGAGGCCGGGGGAGGGCTGTACTGGCGCTCGCTGGCCGGTTTCCTGGATTCGCTGCCGCGTTGACGGTGGGGGTCAAACGCCGGAAAGAACTTCGGTGGACTGGCCCAAGAGTTCCAGGTCGGGGCGAGTTTCCGCTACGAAATCAGCCACGCTGTCCAGCATCCGTTGGCAGTAGTCGGCATTGCCGCCGATGCAGCAGACCACCAGGGTCAGACGCTGCCGTAGGGTGTCGTCGGGTTCTTCGGCGACGGCGACGTTGAATTGGGCGCGGATGCGGGCGGTCAGGGAACGGGCTACGCGGCGTTTGTCCTTGAGGCTGTGGGACTGGGGAATGCGGAAGTCCATCCGGGAGACGGCGATGTGCATATTGGCCTCGCGGGGCGGGGTTGACTGGCCTATGGGGGCAATATAGATTATAGGGCCAAGTCCCCGATTTGTGACGCCGGCGGTGCAAGGCGTGGGGGGTTGGTTTCTGGCAGCTTCGGAGTAGGAGGCCCATCGGCTAATGGCGCAGAGTCCGCCGCCAGCATGGGACGACCAAGACGGCGTTCCCGAAGTCGTGGTTGCCAGGCTGCCCCAGTACGTGCGGGCGCTGAAAGAGTTGCAGGCGCAGGGGATACAGGTTGCTAACTCGCAGCAATTGGGGGATTTGTCGCAGGTTACGCCGGCGCAAATCCGCAAAGACCTGAGTTATTTCGGGCGTTTCGGGAAGCAGGGCCGGGGTTACAGCATCCGGCGGTTATTGGAGGAATTGCAGCAGATTCTGGGGTTAAATTCCCGCTGGAACGTGGCGGTGGTGGGCGTGGGCCGGTTGGGAAAGGCGATTTTGAGCTATCCGGGGTTTACGCCCGACGGGTTCCACATCGTAGCCGCGTTGGACAACAACCCGGAGCTTATCGGGCAGGAAGTGGAGGGGATAGCGGTGCGGCCCATCGGGGAGTTGTCGCGAGTGGTGCGGGAGGAAGGAATCAGCATCGGGGTGGTGGCGGTTCCCAGCCGGTTCACGCAGGAAGTGATTGACAACCTGGTGGCGTGCGGGGTGCGGGCGATTCTCAACTACGCCCCGATTTCGCCGCAGGTGCCGCCGGGGGTCAGGATTCGCAACATTGACCCGGTGCTGTCGCTGCAATCCATGACGTATTACCTGACCAACGGGGAGGGGGACAAGCAGGGATAGGTTTCCGCACGTTGGTTTTGCCCCCATTCCTTCGGCTGCGGTCAGGACAGGCTCTTACCTTCCCCTTAACGGGATATCGCCATGTTCACCGTCATTCCGGCGAAAGCTGGAATCCGGAAATTCCAGGCATACAACGGCGCCCGTGTGGGCAAGGAATCCTGGACACCGGCCTGCGCCGGTATGGCGGTATATCTGTCGGTGGAAGGAATTTCTAGGGACTGGCCGACGGTTGGTCGAGGCCGCGGGGGGCGCCGGGCCGACGGCGGCGACGGGATACGCCGACCCGCACCTGGGCGCGGCGCAGGGAGCGCAGGGCTTCTTCCAACTGAGCGTTGGATTCGCGGTTGCGGATTTGCTCCTGGGCGCGTTCCACCGCGGCCTGGGCGCGTCCTTCGTCAATTTCCTCGGAACGCTCGGCGGCGTCGGCCAGGATAGTAACCTTGTTGCCGAGGACTTCCATGAAACCGCCGGTTACTACCAGGTAGGTCTCTTCGCCGTCCTTGCGGAGTAGTAACTCGCCGGGTTGCAGGACGGTCATCAGGGGCGCGTGGTGGGGCAGGATGCCCAACTGACCCTCGATGCCGGGGGCCACAACCGCGTCCACCTGGTCGGAGTAAACTTGACGCTCGGCGGTAATTATTTCAAGAAGCATGGGGGGCATAGGTCGTTCCTAAGCGGCCACTTGCATTTGCTGGGCTTTTTCTTCGGCTTCGTCTATGGTGCCTACCATGTAGAAGGCTTGTTCGGGGAGTTCGTCGTGCTTGCCGTCCAGGATTTCGGCGAAGCCGCGGACGGTTTCCCGCAAGGGGACGTATTTGCCGGTCTGGTTGGTGAAGGCTTCGGCAACGAAGAAGGGCTGGGTCAGGAACCGCTGGATGCGGCGGGCGCGGAATACGGTCATCCGGTCTTCTTCGGAAAGCTCTTCGATGCCCAGGATGGCGATGATGTCCTGGAGGTCGCGGTAACGCTGCAAGACCTGTTGGACGCCACGGGCGACGCGGTAGTGTTCATCGCCGACGATGCGGGGTTCAAGGATGCGGGCGAAGGACGCCAAGGGGTCAACAGCCGGGTAGAGTCCCTGGGAGGCCAGGGAGCGTTCCAGGGACACCACGGCGTCCAGGTGGCCGAAGGTGGTTACGATGCCGGGGTCGGTGTAGTCGTCGGCGGGGACGTAGATGGCCTGGAAGGAAGTGATGGAACCGGAGCGGGTAGAGGTAATGCGCTCTTGAAGGGCGCCCATTTCGGTGCTGAGGGTGGGCTGGTAGCCGACGGCGGAGGGCATCCGGCCCAGCAGGGCGGAAACTTCCATGCCGGCCAGAATGTAGCGATAAATGTTGTCCACGAAAAGCAGCACGTCCTGGTGTTCCTCTTCGCGGAAATACTCGGCCATAGTGAGGCCGGTCAATCCGATACGGGCGCGGACGCCGGGGGTCTCGTTCATCTGGCCGAAGACCAGGACGGTGCTGTTGAGGACGCCGGATTCCTCCATTTCGTGCCAGAGGTCGTTGCCTTCGCGGGAGCGTTCACCGACGCCGGCGAACACGGAAACGCCTTGGTGGACGGCGCCGATGTTGCGGATGAGTTCCTGGATGATGACGGTCTTGCCGACGCCGGCGCCACCATAGGCGCCGACTTTACCGCCCTTGGGGAAGGGGGTTATGAGGTCGAAAACCTTGATCCCGGTTTCCAGCAACTCAATGGTGGGATTTTGTTCCTCAAAGGCCGGGGCCGGCCGGTGGATGGGCCAATGCTGGCCGGCCTCCACGGGGCCGAGGTTGTCCAAGGGGGTTCCGGTAACGTCGAAGAGACGGCCCAGGGTTTCCTGGCCCACCGGGACGGACACCTTGGAGCCGGTGTCGTTAACGTCGGTGCCGCGGGAGAGGCCGTCGGTGGAACCAAGGGCGAGGCAGCGGGCCCAGTTGTTGCCGATGTGCTGCTGGACTTCCAGCACCAGCCGCTCGCCGTTGTTGTCGAGTTCCAGGGCGTCGAAAAGGTTGGGCAACTGGTCAGCGGGAAATTCCACGTCAACCACGGTGCCGATAACTTGTACGATTTTTCCAACTGCCATGCTTGTCTCCTGATAGCCGGATGGGCGCCCGGTTGGTCAAAGCCTCATGTAGAGGGCGCGGGGGTCAATGGAAACCGACTCGTTTTCCAGGTCGAGGGTAATCTTCCAACGTCGAATCATGTCGGCGCCGATGATTAGTTCCTCGGCCAGACCGTCGGCGACATAGTAACCGTACTGCAAGTGAGTGCCGTCAACGTCAATGTCCAAGGAAACTGTTTGGTCCACGGTGAAGGCTTGCTGGCCGTCGGCCAAGGTGACTTGTATGGGGCTAGCGGCGGCTACGATGTCACCCAATCGCTCGGCAATGTCCCTCTGCACAAAGGAGGCGCCGGCTCCGGTGTCGTACAACGCCCGAACCGTAGCGCTGTCGCGGCTGCCGCTGACGGTGTAGTCTTTGACAATCATCCCCATATCGGCCTATCCCCCCTAGCCCTCCAGGGCAATCTGGCCGCCAACTAGGTCCAACAGTTCGTTGGTGATGCTGTCCTGGCGGAGCTTGTTCATAACCAGAGTAAGTTCGTCGGCCAGGGCGTTGGCGTTGTCGGTGGCGCTGCGCATGGCTACCATGCGGGCGGACTGTTCGCTGGCGATGGCTTCCAACAAGGCGTGATAGACTTCCATGTCCACAAATTGGGGCAGCAGCGTACCCAGGACGGTCAGGGTATCGGGCTCGTAGATGT
Source organism: Dehalococcoidia bacterium (assembly GCA_963665735.1). Classification (GTDB taxonomy): domain Bacteria; phylum Chloroflexota; class Dehalococcoidia; order Lucifugimonadales; family UBA3495; genus CATOSK01. Next base: position 554,858 of record OY762444.1, read on the forward strand.
AGCCGGAACGCTGGGCGCCGGCCAAAGGGGCCGGGTCAACCGGGAGCAGCTTTTCGACCACGGCCTGCTGGGACATGGTGGAGACGAACCTGGCGTAAACCAGATAGACCTCATCAACCTCTTCGTTCTGGTACGAATCAATGACCAGGCCGGAAATGGGGCTGGTGTCGGTAAGGACGGGGCGGTCGCCCAGGTCGGTGAAAACAGCCTGCAAGTCCTGGCCGGAGCGAACCATGAAATCGCGGCCTTTGCGCCCGACAACGACAGTCCTGACAGGGACTTCTTGGGCGAGGATGAACTGGGCGACTCGGCGGTTGATGGTGGAGTGCAAGCCGCCGGCCAAACCCCGGTCGGGGGTGATGGACAGAACGCCGATGCGCTGGACGGGGCGCACCCGGAGCAGGGGATGGACGGCGGAAGGGTCTTCCCCGGGTTGGGCGGCCAGGTCGGCAATAACGTCGCGGATTTTTTCGGAGTAGGGCCGGCCGGCCAGGACGTCGTTCTGGGCGCGGCGCATCTTGGAGGCGGCGACCAGGGACATGGCGTTGGTCACTTTGCCGGTGTTCTGGACGCTGCGGATGCGGCGTCTTATGTCTCTTACGCTAGGCATGGCATTTTCTTGTTCAGGGACTGGTAGGGGCGGGTTTCAAACCCGCCCCACGGAATAGGCGCCGCCGTTAGCCTTCAACGCTGAAGGCGGACTTGAAATCGGTGATGGCCTGGGTCAGTTGTCCTTCAACTTCGCCGGCAACGTCGCGGGTTTCGGCCAGGGTCTGGGCGATGTCCGGGTGAGTGGTGGCGACGTAGCGCAGCAACTGGTCTTCAAAGGCAGCGCAGCGGTCAAGAGGTATGTCGTCCATCAGCCCGGCGTTAACGGCAAAGAGAATGATAACTTCCTGTTCCAAGCTGAGGGGGCGGTACTGGGCCTGCTTCAAGACTTCGGTGGAAAGCTGGCCGCGGGCCAACTGGGCGCGGGTGGCGGCGTCCAGGTCGGCGGTGCCGAATTGGGCGAAACTGGCTAACTCGCGGTATTGGGCCAAGTCCAGCCGCAGACGCCCGGCAACCCGGCGGACGGCCCTGGTCTGGGCCGCGCCCCCAACGCGGGACACGGACAAGCCCACGTTGACGGCCGGGCGGATGCCGGAGTTGAAAAGCTCCGGTTCCAGGTAAATCTGGCCGTCGGTGATGGATATGACGTTGGTGGGAATGTAGGCGGAAACGTCGCCGGCCTGGGTCTCAATGATGGGCAACGCGGTAAGGGAGCCGCCGCCGAGTTCGTCGCCCAAGCGGGCGGCCCGTTCCAACAAGCGGCTGTGGAGATAGAAAACGTCGCCGGGGTAGGCTTCGCGGCCGGCGGGCCGGCGGAGCAGCAGGGACATCTGACGATAGGCCCAGGCGTGCTTGGTCAGGTCGTCGTAAACGATAAGCACGTCCTTGCCCTGGGCCATAAATTCTTCGCCCATCGCGCAGCCGGCGTAGGGGGCAATGAACTGGAGCGGCGCGGAGTCGGAGGAGCCGGCGTTGACGACGATGGTGTGGGCCATAGCGTCGTTTTCCTCCAGGTTGCCGACAACCTGCGCCACCTTGCCTTGCTTCTGGCCGATGGCGACGTAGATGCAGATAAGGTCGCCGCCCTTCTGGTTGATGATGGCGTCAAGAGCGATGGCGGTCTTGCCGGTGGAACGGTCGCCGATGATAAGTTCGCGCTGGCCCCGGCCAATGGGAATCATGGCGTCAATGGCCTTGATTCCGGTCTGAACGGGGGTGTCCACGGACTTGCGAACCACCACGTTGGGCGCCACCTGCTCAACGGGACGGGTGGCGGTGGTATTGACCGGCCCCTTGCCGTCGAGGGGTCGGCCCAAGGGGTCAACCACGCGGCCAACGAGGGCCTCGCCGACCGGGACTTCGATAATCTGGCCGGTGGAACGGACGCGGTCGCCTTCCTTGACCACGTTGGGGTCGCCAAGAATGGCCGCGCCCACCAGGTCGGACTCCAGGTTCATAGCCAGACCGAGAACTTCGTTGCCGAAGTCCAGCAGTTCGTTGGAGCGGACGCCCTGCAAGCCCTGAATGCTGGCGATGCCGTCGCCAACCTGGACGACGGTTCCAACATCAACCAAGGTCAAGTCGCCGCCAAACTCTTCGATTTGGCGCTTGATTAACGAAACGATTTCCTGACCCCTGATTGCCATAGGTGTCTCCTTCAGCCGGTTTGGGGAGCGGCGCGGACGGTTTGCGAACGGATCTGGCGGCGCATTTCTTCCAGGCGGGTGCGAGCGCTGCCGTCAAGCAGTTGGTCGCCAATCTGGACGATGATTCCGCCCAGGATGGCTTCGTCAACCTGGGTGGAGACGACGACTTCCTTGTTGGTCAAGTCGGCGACGAACCGGGTAATGCGCTGCAATTCATCGTCTTCCAGCGGGACGGCGGAAGTAACTTCAACGCGCTGGCGGCCCAGGTGGGTGTCTAACAAAGCGACGTAGCCGCGATGAACGTCGGGCAGGGCGTCGGCGGCGCCCCGGGACACCAGCAGGGAAACCAGGTTCTTGACCATCGGGTCAACGTCCAGCAACACGGCATCCACGGCGGCGGTCTTGCGCTCCAGGGGCACTTCGGCATGGGACAGGAAGGCGCGAAACTCGGCGTCTTGGATAACCTGGGCGGCAAAGGCCAACTGGTCCGCCCAGGGTTCCAACTGCCCCTGGGTGATGGACAACTCGAAAATGGCCTGCGCGTAGCGTTGGCCGGATGCGCCCTTGGCCATAGGTTAAGAACCCCGGCCGGCGTTTTCGCCGCCCTCTTCCAGGACCTGGGCGATGAGTTCCTGATGGGCCTGCCGGTCCACCGAGCGGCGGATTACGCGCTCGGCGGCGGTAATGGCCAAGTCAGCGAAGTCGGCCCGAACCTCGTCAATGGCGGCGTCGCGTTCCCGCTGGATGTCGGCGCGGGCGCGTTCCAGGAAGGCATCGGCTTCCTGGCGGGAGCGGGCCATTTCCTCTTCGCGGTAGCGGTCGGCGGCCTCCCGGGCCTGGTCGAGAAGGCGCTGACCTTCGCGGCGGGCTTCGGTCAACTGCTCTTCGACGGCGGCCTGGGACTGAGCGGCCTCGTCCCGGGCGCGGTCGGCGGCGGCCAGGCTTTCCCGGATGCGCTCGGAGCGCTGGTCCATAGCGCGCAGGAGCGGCTTGTAAGCGAAGTAGTAGAGGACTCCCAACAGGATGGTGAAGTTGACAACGTACACCACCAGGGTGGGCAGGTTAACTCCTAACTGTGTCACTGTTACCCCTCGATGCCCCGGGCCGGCGGGCTAGACCACGAATAGGAGGATTACCGACACGATGAGGGCGTAAATTCCCAACGCCTCAGCGAAAGCGATGGCCAGAATCATGTTGGTGGTGATGGAACCGGCGGCTTCGGGGTTGCGTCCAATGGCATTCATCGCGCCGGCGCCCAGGATGCCAATGCCGATGCCGGGTCCGATGACGCCGACGGCGATAGCAAGACCGGCCGCCAGCAGTTTAGCCCCATCCGCTGTCAAAGACTGCAAAAGAACCATGTCCATTAGAGCCAAGTCCTCCTTTTGTTAAGACCTATTGGGTTGAATTGCTTAATGTTCTTCGTGGCTGACGGCCACGGAGAGGAACACCAAAGTCAAGCCGGCGAAGATAACCGATTGAATCAGTCCCACCAGCAGTTCCAAGCCGTAAACGAAGTTGGTAGCCACCAGGGGAACCAGGAAGGTAATCATAACTACCAGGATTTCGCCGGCGGTCATGTTGCCGAACAACCGGAAGGTAAAGCTGACCACCCGGATAAGTTCGCTGATAAATTCCAGGATTCCGACGAAAATGTCAATAAGGCCCTGGAAGAGTCCCTTGCTGAAAACGCTGCCGAAGGCGAAGAATTTTTTCAGGTAGCCGAACCCGTGGGACTTGAATCCCCAGAATTCGACGAATACGAAGGAAACCAGCGCCAGCGCCAGCGGCATATTGAGGTCGGTGCCGGCCGGGCGGATCAGGTGGGCCTTCAGGATGTCGTCGCCGGGCTGCACGAATCCAAGGAACTGGTAGATGGGCAAAAGGCCCAGCCAGGCGTTGAACAGTACGAAGAAGAAGATGGTGGCGACGACGGGGAAGGCTTTGCGGGCCATGTCCTGCCCCAATACGCCGGCAGAGAAGTTGATGATGCCCTCAAAGATGGTTTCAACCAGGCCCTGGAAACGGCCGGGAACCAGGGATTTGCGGCCAGCGCCGATAACGAAGAACAGGATAATGACGATAGAGACAATCCACGCGGAGAGCATGGTGTTGGTGACGGCGAACTGGGTCAGGCCCAGGGGTTCGGAGTGATGCTTTTCTTCCTTGGCGGATTCGCCGTGGGAGTCGTCGGATTCGGCGGGAGCCGGTTCATGGCCGGCGGACTCTTTGGAGTCGGACTTTTCGTAAGTCAAGCCAAGGTGCTTGTCGCGGGTAGCGGCGGGAAAGACGGGCTGGGGGGGGAGGTGGATTTCGGGCTGGGGAACCAGGGGGTCGGAACCAAGGATGGCGGAACCAATGGCGCCACGGACAAGGCCGACAAGCAACAGGGCCACCAGAACAATGCCGATTATCAGGAGAAACCGTTTCGCCGCAGCGCTCGCCAGCACTTAAGGGTTCCTCCTGTTCTTGCTATCTGACTGCCGGTTGGTTCCGTAGATTACCGGCAATACCATTTTGTAAACGCCCCAAAAGGCGGCGATGCTGCCCAAGGCCAGACCCAACAAGGTAAACAAGATTTTGGTTTCGAAAACCCGGTCAAGCCAGACTCCGGCGATTATGCCGATGACGACGCAGGCGGCGACGTACCAGCCCAGCCCGGTGACGCGGAGGGCGAAGGCCCACCAAGGGCTGCCCGTCACGAAACCTCACGCATATTATCACCAGCGTTTTGGAAAGTCAATTTAGGCGTCGTCAACGGAAAGGGGTTATGAGCCTACGAAAAGGCCCCAGCATGGCATGGGCTGGGGCAGGGAGACAAACACGGAACTGGGGGAATCGGTTCAGGCACCTCCGGTCTGCTGCTTGCCGAAGTCTTCCAAGTCCAGGTCGTTGATGAAGTCGGTAAAGGCGGACATCCGGCGAAGTTCTTCTTCGTTGACGGGAGCGGGTTGAGGTTCGCCGGGACGGTCGGGAACGATGGGCTTGCCGGTTTCCTTGTCCAGCATGATGCCGGCCTTTTCCATGACGGCTTCTTCGGCGAAGATGGGAACCTGGGAACGCACGGCCAAGGCCATAGCGTCGCTGGGGCGGGAGTCAATTTCCTTGTCGTCGCCGTTCATCTGGATAACGATTTTGGCGTAGAAAGTATCGTTTTCCAGGTCGTTAACCAGGATATGCTTGACCTGACCGCCCAGGGTGTCAATGACGGTGCGGAGCAGGTCATGGGTCAGGGGCCGGGGTACGCTCAAGTCCTGGAGCTTGACGGCGATAGCGTCGGCCTCGGCGGGGCCAATCCAGATGGGCAGGTAGCGGTCAGACTCTTTCTCTTTCAGGATGACTACGCGTTGGTAGTTCATCGGACTGACCCGTATGCTGTCGACACTCAATTCCAGCATTTGACTACCTCCCTGGGGCGGCCTGCGGCGAGGCAGGCTTGGCGGATGGAAAATTGTAGGCACAGGGGAAAAGCCATGTCAACCCGAATGAGCGGCGGGTAGCGTCTCAATTTAGGTGGTCTGCTGGGGTGAGAAATCCCTGGCTCCAACCCGTCATTCCGGCGAAGGCCGGAATCCAGGAACATCACCACGCTTAGACTGGCCCATCAATGCAAGAAAACCACCTGAAACGGAACGCTGCCGAGCGGCGTCAGGTGGGGATTCTTGCGGGGATGGGCCGGACTGCCCGGTTGATTGCCCATGCGGTAAAGCCGCCGCGCGGTTCCTGTTGAGTGGCCGGCGTTCAGAGCCGGGGGGAGGCGTGGTGGGCGGTCATCAGCCACCCGTCGGCGGTGCGGACGAAAATGTTGGTGGCGAAGACGCCGAAGTTATTGGCCCGGCCTTGCAGTACGCTGGATATGTTTTCGACGCAAGTGACCCAACCGCAGTCGCCTTGCACCACGACGTTGAGGTACTGGACGTTGAAGTGCATCAGCGTGGCGTTGTCGAAAATGGCTTCCCAGCTTTCGCGGATGCGATCCCATCCCACCAAAGGAGACCAGCCGGGATGTACGCAAAGGGCTTGGGCGGAGTTGTCCCAGGCGTCGCTCATGCCGGCGATATCCAGGGCGCCGAAAGCGTCGTAGAACCGCTGATTAGCGGCTTTGACGGCTTCAATGTCGGTTTGGTCGGACTGCATATTTCTTAACGGTGACACGGCGTTGCGCTGTCACCCCATCGTAGGGGCGCGGCCGGCCGCGCCCCTACCGGCGACAAGTTTAGTGCATGGGGGAGAAGGCGGCGGGCATGACGATTTTGTTTTCCTGGCGCACCAGGAACTCGCGGGTGGGCGGGGGCCAATGCTCGCTCTTGGACGCCTCTTCCCGGATGCGGTTGCGCTCTTCCAGGTCCTTGTAGGGCCAGATGTGGACCCACTTGTTGAGTCCGCCCAGCTCGGTGTACATACCGGCGGCCAGGGGCGAGTATTCCTCCCGGTGGGGAACGGCGGCGGCCCAGCGTTTCAACACTTCGCCCATCGCGCCGGGCTGGTAGGTGTAGCTCCGCATTTCGTAAATGTTGCCCAGGGCCTGGTCGCCGCCCAGCGGGCGCATGAAGTCGGCGGGGATGAAGATTTCAGACTCCATGTTGAGAATCAAGCCGTCGCTGCGGGGGGGCCAATTGGGGTCTTTGGCGGCCTCTTCCCGGATGCGGGTGCGCTCGTCCAGGTCTTCGTAGGGCCAGACGTGGATGACCTGGTTGAGCGGGCCGATTTCGGTGTGCCAGAAAGCGCCCAGGGATGAGTATTTTTCCCGGTGGGGCAGGGCCTCGGCGAAGTTGGCCTCGAATTGGGGCGTTCCACCGGGCTTGAGGGTGTACGTCCGTACTTCGTAAATCATGGCGGCTCCTTACTTTCGGATTGGGAACGCTGCCAGTCTAGCAAAAAGACGGTGTACGGGCAAACGGCAGCGTTTTGGCAGCAGGACGATTGCGAATCGGTGGAAACCACGTCGGAAGGTGTTTCGATAGTCCCTTCCCCCTTGACGGGGGAAGGTTAGAGCCTGTCCTGAGCATCGCCGAAGGAATGGGGGTGAACCTCCCGTTAGAGGTATGTAACCCCGTCCCGAACCACCTCCCCCTCCTTGGGAAGCGGACTTTGCAATCGTCCCGTTTTGACAGTACCGGGAACGCGCCCCTATGATGTTGGGGCATTTTTCGATTGACCTAACACTAGCCGGAACAAGGAGGGGCGTTGTGGCGACTGATTTCTTGGAGGGCAATCTCCCCTACCCGCTGGCCGACTTGCAGCAGCGTTACCGGGACCTGGACCGGCAACTGGAATGGAAGGACGTCAGCGCCGTTGACTCCCAATGCCTGCTGGCTTTCGAGTACGAGTACCCGGAGCAGGAGGCGGAGGTGGAGATTGACACCGATGAGTTTACGGCCCTCTGTCCGTGGACGGGGCTGCCGGACTACGGGACGCTTTACATCAGCTACGTGCCTTCCCATAGCTGTATCGAGTTGAAGTCGCTGAAGTATTACCTGCTTTCCTACCGGGACGTGGGGATTGTGCAGGAACACGCCGCCAACCGAATTCTGGAAGACCTGGTGGCGCTGTGCCGGCCCAAGCGCATGAAGGTTACGCTGGATTACAAGGTCAGGGGCGGGATTCATACGTCGGTTTCAGCCCAATACCGGGGGGAGGGCGAGTAGCGATGCGCTTTTCGGGTACGTTTGTAATCGTCGTCATCCTGTTCGTGACGGTGCTGATTACATCCAACATCGTGGCGGTAAAGCCGATTCAACTTTTGACGCTGCCCTTTGAGTTTCTGGGCAGCGCGTCGGTGGTGCTGCCGGCGTCCATAATCATTTTCCCCATCAGTTACATCGTGGGCGACGTGCTGACCGAGGTTTACGGGTTTCGGATAGCGCGGGGGGTAATCTGGCTGGGTTTCGGGGCCAACCTGCTGGTGGTCATCGCGCTGTGGCTGACCGGAATTATTCCCGCCGCCGGGTTCTGGGAAAACCAGGCCGCCTATGACATGGTGCTGGGACAAATTCCTTGGATTCTGCTGGCGTCCTTCGTCGCCTACCTGGTGGGGGAGTTTTCCAACTCGACGGTGCTGGGGCTGTTGAAGTACAAGATGGAAGGGCGGATGCTGTGGGTGCGAACCATCGGCTCTACGGTGGTGGGACAGGGGTTGGACTCGTTCATCTTCATTTACATCGCTTTCGGGCTGGGGGGCGACTGGTCGGCGGCCAGCGTAGTCAGCGCGGCGATATTCCAGTGGATTACCAAGATTCTGTACGAAGCGGCGGCAACGCCGTTGACCTACTTGGTGGTGGGCTACTTAAAGCGCAAAGAAGACATGGACGTAACCGACGTTCCCCGGTCCTTCAACCCGTTGGGCATTTTCGCGTAAATTTCGCCCTCACCCCCGGCCCGGGGCGGGCGCCAGGCACGGCACTAACGAGTTGGGGGCATTAGTCGGGTATGATGGGTTGCGGTAAGGACAAGCCAACTCAACCACCGTCATTCCGGCGAAGGCCGGAATCCAGAAACCCCACCCCCATACCAATCTAGCCCAACCAAAGACCCCAACAAAAAATCCCCTCCCCCTACCAGGGGGAGGGTCAGGGAGGGGGTCAATTTCCCTACACCGACCCCGCCCATCGGCGATTAACCATTCCCACCTACCACCGTCATTCCGGCGAAGGCCGGAATCCGGAAACCCAACCCCCATACCAACCCCATCCAAAAACCCCAACCAAAAAAATCCCCTCCCCCTACCAGGGGGAGGGTTAGGGAGGGGGTCAATTTCCCTGCACCGACCCCGCCCATCGGCGATTAACCATTCCCGCCTACCACCGTCATTCCGGCGAAGGCCGGAATCCAGAAACCCTACCCCCATACCAACCCGACCCAATCCAAAACCCCAACCAAAAAATCCCCTCCCCCTACCAGGGGGAGGGTCAGGGAGGGGGTCAACCTCCCCGCAGAAGCCTAACCCACCGGCTGCGCCATCGCGTCCTTCAACAACCCGCAGGCTTGATTCACCGCCTCCCGTCCCTTGTCCACCGCCGCCGCCATCCCGAAAAACCCGTGAATCATCCCGTCGTACCGGGTGCAGGTCGTCTCCACCCCCGCGCCGGACAACTCCGCGGCGTAAGTCTCCCCCTCGTCCCGCAGCGGGTCGTACTCCGCCGTAATCACCAACGCCGGCGGCAGCCCCGACAAATCCTCCGCTTGCGCCGGAGCAGCGTAGGGATTCGCCGCGTCCCCGTCGTCGGCCAGGTAATGCTGCCAATACCAGATCATCCCGTCCCGGGACAACTGGTAGCCTTCCGCGTTGTCCAGGTACGATGCGGTGTTGAAATCCCGGTCCGTCACCGGGTAAACCAGCAGTTGAAAAGACACCGCCGGCCCGCCCCGGTCCCGGGTCATCAGGCTGACCGCCGCCGCCAGGTTGCCCCCGGCGCTGTCGCCGCCCACCGCCAGCTTGGAACCGTCGCCGTTCAGCGACCCGGCGTTGGCCGCCGCCCACTCCATCGCCCGGTAGCAGTCCTCCGCCGGCCCGGGAAACTTCGTCTCCGGCGCCAGCCGGTAGTCCACCGATATAACCAGGCAACTCGAACCCACCGTCAACTGCCGCGCCGTCGAGTCGGCGGAATCCAGGTCTCCCACCACCCAGCCGCCGCCGTGGTACCAAACCAGCACCGGAAACGGCCCATCCCCGGCCGGCGTGTAAATCCTGACCGGGATTTCCGAATCCGGCCCCGGAATCGTCCGGTCATCCACCTTGGCCACTTCCGGCCCCGGCCCTCGCGGCCGCAGCCGGGCGTTGGCTCGCGCTTCCTGCGCCGAAACCGTATGCGCCGCCGGCAGTCCCAGCGCCGCCAACTGTTCCATCACCGTCACAACTTGCGGGTCAAGAGGCATAACCGCCCTCCTCGTTCTTTCGTTGATTCACTTGCCGTTGTCAAACTCGGCTTCCACCGGGTTGGAAAGAACCCCGATTCCGGGAATGTCCACTTCCACCACGTCCCCCGGCTTGATGGCTACCGTAACTCCGGTAGCCCCCGAAAACACCAGGTCGCCGGGTCGCAGGGTCACGTGCTGGCTGATGTAGCTGACGACTTCCGCGAAGGTGAACAGCATATCCGCCGTGTTGCAGTTCTGCACCTGCTCCCCGTTGATGCGAACCATCAGGTCAAGGGACTGCGGTTCAATGTCCGTTTCAATCCAGGGGCCGACCGGCGCGAAGGTGTCCGCCCCCTTGGCCCGCCAGAAAGTCCAGTCCTTCCCCTGCCAGGTGCGCTCGCTAACGTCGTTGCCGCAGGTGTACCCCAGAATGAACCGGGGAGCTTGCGTCGGACTGACCCGCCGGCAGTCCTTCCCAATGACCGCGACAGCCTCGCCTTCATAATGCACTTCCCCCGGCGAGTCCTTGGGGATGATGATGGGGTCGTTTACGCCGGTCAGGGCGTTGCGGCCCTTGCGCCACGGCTGCGGATGGGTAGGGATTGCCGGGGTATCCTGGCCCAGCACCGAGCCGGCAAATTCCAGGTGGTCAAGGAAATTCAGTCCGGGACACCAGAGTTCCGGGGATTCCGTTGGCGGCAGCAACCGGACATCGCTCAGCGGATAGCGGGTGTCCGTCATGCGGAATTTGTTGTAAATGCTGCCCCGTATCTCGATAACTTCGTCTTCCATGACCACGCCGTAGGCAACCCGGCGGCCATTACGATAACGCGCAATTTTCATCCGCAACCTCCCTGTCCCAACGGTGCGCTGGCAATTTTCCAAGCCGATTTTAGGACATGGCCGGGGCCGGCGCAACCCTCAACCGGGGCAGTCCCAGCACCATTGCAAAGTCGGTAGAAACGATGGTGAGAGGTACTTCGATAGTCCCTTCCCCCTTGACGGGGGAAGGTTAGGATGGGGGTGAACTTCACGCCAGAGGAATGTATGCGCGTCCTGAACAATCTCCCCATCGTTGGGATAGGGACTATGCAAAGTCCCTTCCCCCTTGACGGGGGAAGGTTAGGATGGGGGTGAACTTAGCGTCAGAGGAATGTATCCCCATCCTGGACACCTACCCACCGTTGGGACACGACTTTGCAATCGTCTTGCGTCTTCCCACAGCCCATCCCTTGAATCTCCCCGCCGCCGGCGTTATGTTGTCCCGGCGGAAAAGTTCACCGTCAGGAAAAACCCAGCCACCAGGGGGGCAATTTGAAACTAGGATTTTTCGTCACCAACCAATACCTGCCCGGCGAGTCCATGCCGGCCAAAATCCAGGAAAGCGCCGAGCAGGTGCGCGCCGCCCGCGACGCCGGCTTCGACCTGATTTGCACCGGCCAGCATTACCTCGCCAGCCCCTACCAGATGAGCACCAGTTTCCCCCTGCTGGCCCGGTTGGCCGCCGAAGCCGGCGATATGGAAGTCGCCGCCACCATCATCCTCGCCCCGCTGCATAACCCGGTGGAAATGGCCGAAAGCGTAGCCACGATGGACGCCATTTGCGGCGGCAGGTTCATTTTCGGCGTCGGCCTCGGCTATCGGGATGAGGAATACGCCGCCTTCGGGGTGCAGCGTCGCGAAAGGGTGAGCCGTCTGCGGGAAGCGTTGGAAGTAATGAAGCTGCTCTGGACTGAGGATGAAGTGGAGTTCCAGGGCCGCTATTACCACGTCCCCCGCTGCAATCCCGCCACCCGCCCGGTGCAGCAGCCCCATCCCCCCATCTGGGTAGCCGCCAACAACGACGCAGCCATCCGCCGGGCCGCCCGCTGGGGCTGCCCCTGGCTAATCAATCCCCACGCCACCATACCGATGGTGGCCGACCAGTGGGCCAAGTACAAAGGCGCTTTGGAAGAAGCCGGCCAGCCCATGCCGGCGGCCCTCCCCATGATGCGCGAGTTGTACGTGGCGGAAGACCGGGAAACGGCCTTCCTCGAAAGCGAGCCGTACCTGGCCCCCAAGTACGCCGCCTACGCCGCCTGGGGCCAGGACAAGGCCCTGCCGGGCGAGGAAAGTTTTTCCGTGCCGTATCAGGACTTGGCCCGCGACCGTTTCCTCCTCGGTTCCCCCGAGGAAGTGGTGGGGGAAATCCGCCGCTACGAAAGCGAGTTGGACGCCAACTACCTCATTTTCCGAATGCAATGGCCCGGCATGGAACAAGCCCAGGTGTTGCGCCAGATTCAACTCTTGGGCGAAAAGGTAATCCCCCAGGTAAAAAGCGGCGGTTAGGCAGTGTCGCCAATTTCATTGGTGGGCGCTCCCGCCCCCTACTGTCATTCCCGCCCTGGGTGAAAAATCATTCCCGCGAAAGCGGGAATCCACATCCATGCCCCTAACCCGTCATTCCGGCGAAAAGCCGGCCCCGTACCACGATACGGGGCCGGAATCCAGAAATCCCAGGCATCCAACAGCCTCCGTGTGGGCAAGGAATCCTGGATACCGGCCTGCGCCGATATAACGGTGAATGTGACGACACTCCCTATATGGCGCGGGAAAGGTGGGCATCCTCCGAATAAAGTATTTGCCCGTCCGACATGACCACCCCATCCTCACATTCGCATTCCAGCAACCCGCTCTGAAACTGTTGGTGGTAAAGGTTGGCGTAAAGTCCCCCGCGGGCCACCAGTTCAGCGTGTGTGCCTTGCTCCACGATGTGCCCCCGGTCAACCGCGAAAATCACGTCCGCCGCCATGATGGTTGACAACCGATGGGCAATTGCGATAGTCGTCCGCCCCCGCATCAGCGGTTGCAAAGCCGACTGCACCAATCGCTCGCTGGTGGTGTCCAGGGCCGACGTCGCCTCGTCCAGCACCAGAATGCGCGGCTGGTGCAGGATAACCCGGGCAATGGACAGCCGTTGACGCTCTCCCCCGGATAGCCGGTAGCCCCGCTCCCCAACCACGGTGTCGTAACCTTCGTTCAACTCGAGGATACGGTGATGGATGTTGGCCGCCCGGGCCGCGGCGTGCATCTCTTCATCCGTGGCCTCCGGGCGTCCGTAGAGCAGGTTGTGGCGCACGGTAGCATGGAACAGGTAGCTTTCCTGCGAAACGTACCCAATGATATTGGCCAAGGCGGTCTGTTTCAATCGCCGCACGTCCCAACCGTCAATCGCCACCGTGCCCTCCGTAGCGTCGTACAGCCGGGGAATCAGGTAGGAAATGGTGGTCTTGCCGGCCCCGCTGGGGCCAACGAAAGCCGCCAACTGCCCCGGCCGCACCTGGAAACTAACGCCGTCCAGTGCGTAGTGGGTTCGGGTTGAGCCGCCCAAGTCCGGCGATTCCTCCCAAGACGCCGGCGCGCCGTAGTTCACCCGCACCCGGTCAAAGGTAATGGCGCCGGCAACGGTCTGGGGGTCAATGTCCACCGCGTCCGGCGCGTCCACGATTTCCGGCTCCGTGTCCAGGTAGCCGAAGATGCGCTCAAAAAGTGCCAGTGAAGATTGGAGTTCCACCGACACCCGCAGCAGCGTGCCGATGGGGAAGTAAAGCCGCGATTGCAGCGTGGTAAAGGCCACGATGGTTCCCGGCGAAATCCCCCCGTCCCCCAAGCCCAGCAGCAAGTATCCCGCAATTACATAGACGATAACCGGGGACAGCGAAAAGAAAGCCTGCATGAATGACCAGACCGCTTGCCCGGTCATTTGACGCCGGATTTCCAGGTCCGAAAGCCGCTGATTTTCCTGGTGAAACCGCTCGACTTCCTGGTCTTGCCGCCCGAACAGCTTGGTCAGCATGATGCCGGAGACCGACAGGGTTTCCTGGGTTATGGCCGTCATTTCAGCGTTGGATTCCTGCACCAGTCGCGAAACGGCCCGCCGTTTCTGGCCCACTTTCTTGCTGATAACGGCGAAGAAAGGCACGACCCCCACCGCCACCAGCGTCAATTCCCACGACAGCACCGCCATCGCCACCACCGTGCTGACCAGAATGACCACGTTGGAAATGACATCCGTGACGGTGGTGGTGACCACGTTGCGGACGCCGCCCACGTCGTCGGCCACCCGGGACTGCACTTCCCCGGTGCGCGTGGCGGTGAAAAAGTTGAGGGACAGGCTTTGCAGGTGTTGGAACAGCCGGTCCCGCAAGTCCCGCATAACCCGCTGGCCCACGGTGTTGGTGAGGTAGGTCTGGAAGATGCCGATGCTGCTGGTGACGGCGATAACCGTCACCATGATGCCGGCCAGCGTCCAAAGCAGGTCTAAGTCGGGCGAGCCGGACGGCGGAAACAACGCCCGGTCAAACACCACCTGGATAAGCAGGGGGTTGATGACCCCCAGCCCGGCCGACAACAGTATGAGGAATCCGACCAGGATGACTTGCGGAAGATAAGGCCGGAACGACGCCGCAATCCGCCCGGCCAGGCGTTGCGTGGTTTGGTGCGTCGGGGAAGTCGGGGCAGGTTGCGCGGCCATGAATAGATTATATCAAGGATTCCCTTGGGTAGCGCAGGACGATTGCAAAGTCGCTGGGAACAGCGTTCGGGGGTGTTTCAATAGTCCCTTCCCCCTTGACGGGGGAAGGTTAGAGCCTGTCCTGAGCAACGCCGAAGGAATGGGGGTGACCGGCACGTCAAGGGAATGTATCCCCGTCCTGGACACTTGCCCACCGTTGGGACAATGACTTTGCAATCGTACTGTGGGTAGCAGGTGGTTGCCGAAAATTCCCAAGACGATTGCCAAGCAGGGCCGCGCTGCGTGCGCCCCTACCCGGTAAGAACATCGGCGATCAACCTTCCCCCCAACCCGTCATTCCGGCGAAAGCCGGAATCCAGAGAAAGGTACAGGTTGTCGAGTCCGGCAGGAATCGGAAAACCCTAGCCGCGGTTGCTGGGGGGGTCAAACCCTTGGTCCAGGTCTTTCAGGAACTCCTCAATGTTGGGCGCCAACGGCGGCACGTCCGACTGGTCATCCTGCTGGCTGCGCTCCCGGTCGTAGTCCTCTTCCAGCCGGCCCAACAAGGACGCCACGCCCGCCTTGTCCTCCACCATGTCCTGGAGCTTGGCGTATTGGGCCTTGCCCCGCTGCGACTCAACCAACCGGCGGGGCAAGTCGTACAGGTCGCATAGGATCTCCATCAGGCGGGACGTGCCGGCCAGGTCTTCGTCCACCTGGAAATACTGCGGCAGATGGACGACAAACGTGCGGGTGTCAATCCCCCGTTTGATGGCTTCCAGCGTAACCAGGTAAGTGATGGTGGACGGGCCTTCATAGTCGCTGGTCTGCACCTTCACCCGCCGGCGCTCTTCGTCGGCCCCGGCCCCGGTTCCCAGGCCCGAAACCAGCAGCGGGCGCGTGTGCGGAACCATGTCGTACATCGCCCCCACCAGCGAGTAGCGGCGGACGCCGAAATGGTCCAGCAGTTCAATCATCGTGTCGGTGAAGTCCTCCCCGTGCAAGTGAGGCTCCAGCAAATGCACCAGCAGCAGGTCTTGGGCGTCTTCCCGGACAGCGTAACGGACGATGGTATTCGGTACGGTCACTTCCCGGCGGCCCTCGTTCAAGAAGGAACGGGGCCGGTAGCGGGTGTAGTCGTAAAAACGTCCGGGCTGGGCGATGCGGCCCAATTCCCGCGCCCGAAGGTGACGCTCAACCCGGTTCAGCGCCAAAGTGCCCACGCTGCCCACGTCTATCCACGGACGCAGCACCGCCACCACGTGCGGCTCCGTCAACTCCGGCACAGGTTCCCGTATTTCCAACTGCCCGATACGCATAGCCACAGTTTGACACCATGCGGAAAGGTTGGCAAGTCCCCGGTTGCGGGCCGTAGCGTTCCGTATTAGGTGGTTCCATCACCGCCCCCTAACCGTCATTCCCACCCCTACCGTCATTCCGGCGAAGGCCGGAATACAGACCCCCGGCCTTTGCCAACGTCACAAGCCCTCACCGTCATTCCCGCGAAAGCGGGAATCCACATCCCCGCCCTTGCCAACGTCATTGACCCCCTACCGTCATTCCCGCCCCTAACCGTCATTCCGGCGAAGGCCGGAATCCAGACCCCTGGCCCTTGCCAACGTCACTGCCTCCACCGTCATTCCCGCCCCCCACCGTCATTCCGGCGAAGGCCGGAATCCAGACCCCCGGCCTTTGCCAACCTCACCCGCCCCCCACCGTCATTCCCGCGAAAGCGGGAATCCACATCCTTGTCCTTGCCAACCCTGTCCTGAGCATAGCCGTTCAGTACGTCATTGTGAGAAGAAGCCCGTCTGTGCAACCCCCTACGGCCCAGGTCTATAAACCGCCGTCCCAGGATAGTACGAATACCAGCCAAACCAGTAGGCGTTATGGGACGGGATGCGTTCCAGCCTCCGCGTAGGTTCGTCCACCCGCACCAGGTGTTTTTCCTCCACCCGCCATTGGCGTCCTCCGTCGTCAACCAGCAGCGCCGGCCCCGCGTCGTCTTGGGCTGCCGGAGAGAAGGAACGGTTTCCCCGGTAGTAGGCGCGGGCCGAGCCGGTGGAAGAACTGACGACGACCACGTTTTCCCCGCCCAACGAGTCGTTGATGACCGGATTTTCCTTCAGGGACTCCAGCGGGTAGGCTTTGGCCGCGTCGTTAATGCGGAGACCCAGAACCCGGCCCTTGGTGGGAAGTTCATCGCTCTGCCGCCAAACCGGGAACATGAGGCTGGGCGACACCCGGTAGTTGTGGTAAATGGAGAACGGCTCCCACTCCGGCGCGTATTCCTCCGGGTGGTAAATCCCCGTGTCTATGTCCACCACGGTGGTGTCGGGATGGGCCGCCAGCCACTCCCCCCAGGTGGTGACGGTGACGGGCAGCAGTTCCAGCTTGACGCCGCTGCCCACCAGCGGGCCGAGGGCCGGTTCCCCGGTAAACTGGTTCCAAAGCGTGTTGGTGCCCCGGTCGTACATCAGCTTGTTGCTCCGGTACAGCAGCCCGGAAGTCCCGAACTCGATAACTTCCCCGTCCCGGTTGGTGGAATACACGATTCCCGCCCCGCAAAGCGTTCAATACGCCAGGGCGAAGTTGACCCCCCCAACTTCGTCGTTAGCCATTTCGTGAGGATTCAAGATGCGGTGCGGGTAGGCCCGATGGTGGCCGTTGAACGACACCCCAAACACCCGCTCATTGTCGTGCAGGTACTCCGCCTGGTTGCCGGGAATGACCGGCGGATTGGTCAAGTCGGGAATCCCGTCCTTGGGAACGCCGCCCCAGGCGATTTCCTCGACCCGGATGGTTGCCGGCGCGCCGTCGTAAAGGAAAGCCCCCGTCGCCGGGTCCACCAACCGCGAGAAAAGCTCTCCCTTCCAGCCGGTGAAACCCTCCGGGCCTCGCAGGTCCGGGTTGCTCCCGATGTATTCCAGCCAGTCCGGCCAGTCGGCGTTCAAGTAGTCGAACTCGGCGGTATCCAGGTGGACGCCGGCCAGTTCTTTGAGGGAGTAGTTAACCGCGTCATTTACTTCGTCGCTGGAGTAGTACCAGGGAAAGCGAAGAAATTCCACCAGCGCCGGGATAAATTCGGCCCTCCCGGTGGCCGCCAAAACTTCAACCCCCAGCGGGTCGCCATCCAGCGCCTTGTCCAGCGCGTCATACATCAACTCGGCGTCGGTAAGCGGTTCGGCGGCGGCGGGTTGCGGCGTAGTGACGGCCAACGTCGGGAAAGGCGCCAGCGTCGGCCCGGCAACCGCGTCTTGATACGGCGCCAAAGTCGGCGCGGACGGAAGAGGGGTTGCCGGCTCCAGCGGGGCCACGGTAGGCGCCAGAATGTCCACCACAGCCAGGGTGGGAATGTCGGGCAGATGCGTCTCCGCCGTCTGCTCCAATTCGCACCCAACAGCCAGAACCACCACGACAACCAGCAGCAGGGACAACGCGAAGTTGGTCATCGAGGTTTCACTGGCAAGTAGCGGGGGTTACGGTCATTGCCCGTTTAGCTCCGCAGGTTGAGTTGTGTGTAGTTGAGTCGCCCCTCACCCAGGTTTTTGATTCTCCCTCCCCTTGGTAGGGGGAGGGTTGGGGTGGGGGTGATTCAACACTCCCCCATGTCAGTCAAACGCCCTTCCTGCCATACCACGGCCCCGTCCCGGACGGTCAGGTAGGTGTCCAGCCGGACTTTCCCTTCTACGTTATGTCCGGCCATGTCGTGCCAGACGAAACGCCCTTCCCGCAGGTCGAACACGGCGGCGTCCCCCGCCATGCCGGGAGCCAGCGAGCCAAGGCTGTCATCCAGCCCCAGAACCTGCGCCGGCCGGGGAGCGGCGGCGGCGATAACGTCGTTCAAGCTCATTCCCAGAGCGTGGAACTTGCTCAGCAGGTCGTTCATCAGGTAAACGGTGCGGCCCGCCGGAGCGATGTGTATATCGGTGCTGATGGTGTGCGGCGCCAAGCCCTGCTGCATCGCCGCCTTGACCACTTCCACGTCGCAATGGATTCCCGCGTGGCCCACGTCCATTATTACGCCCCGTTCCACCGCCTCCCAGACTTGGGGCCGGACTTGGTTATCCCGGTCAAGAATGGACTCGTGGTAGCCATTGAAAGCGTGGGTGGAAATGTCGCCGGGGCCGAGAAATTCCAGAATGTCCGGCAACGGAATCGGCGTGCCGCTGACGTGAACCATCAGCCGGGAATCCGACTGGTCGGCGGCGGCCCGCGCCTGCCGCATGGCGGTATGCGCGTCCCAATGCGCCACCGCGTCATAGTGCATCCGTACCTTGACCCCGAAGAAAAAGCCGGGGTTGGTCTTGATGGCCCGCGCCGTCTCTTCCACGTCAATGACCCGCATATTGTGCAGCGCGCCCCCCAGTACCTGGTTGGCGGCCAGCCCCACGGCCCCGATGTGGCACAGGGCCAGCAGCCGAGTGCGGTGGGCCGGGAAAACATAGTCCTTCATCGCCCCGTAGTTGAGAAAGCCCGAACTCCCGGCGTCCAGCCCGGTGGTCACGCCGGCGGAGAGACAAGCCCGGTCGGCATGGACGGCGCTGCCCGTGCCCCCGTGGTAAAAATGCCCGTGCAGGTCAATCAGGCCGGGCGTCACCAGCTTGCCGGCAACGTCCACAACCCGGTTGCCGGCCGATGGGTCAATCCGCTCTTCCACCGCGGCGACTTTGCCCCCAAGGAAAGCAATGTCCCGCCGGTCATGGATACCCTGAGCCGGATCCAGCAACTCACCGCCTTTAAGAATAAGGTCGTAGGTTGGCGTGGTCATTCGTTCCTCCGGAGGTTGGGACTTGGAGGCGATTACTCGAAAATGTCGTCGTCCATGTCGGTTTCGGCGTATTCCAGCCGCCGCAGACGGGGATAAACCAGTTCCTTGGGGCGGCGCAGGTCGTTGTCCGAAATGTCGGGCGACTCGCTGAGGGGGCGGGCCTCCCATTTCTGGACGGCCTCTTTGACCAGCATCAGGACGATTTGCGGGGAACGGCCTTCCAGCCGGCCCAGTTGGTAGGCCAGCGTCACCGCCAGTTGGGTGCTGGTAATCTGCTCAAAGGCGTCGGTGTCTTGCAGGTCCTCCGGCATACAGCCGGATTGGTCAATAAAGTCGTCAAGCACCTGGCCGATAATGTCCGTCATGCCGCCCAGTTCGATTTCGGTCATGTACTCGGTCAAGCGGTCGGTAAGCTCCACTACGCCCTGGTCGGGCAGCACCAACTCGGCAAATTCTTCGTTGAGGCCCTGGGAATTATCGTCGGCCATCGGCGCAAATCTCCTTGGCCCCGGCGCAGCTGGGGCCGTTGCGGTTGTTGTAATTGTAGCACGGTTGAAGGAGTTGGGGGTTTGACCCCCGTCGTACACTCAGGACGATTGCGAAGTCCGTACTAACAGCATTGGGAGGTATTTCAATAGTCCCTTCCCCCTTGACGGGGGAAGGTTAGGATGGGGGTGAACTTCACGTAATAGGAATGTATCCCCGTCCTGAACCACCTCCCCATCGTTGCGGCATGGACTTCGCAATCGCCCCGAACCGTGTACGCCCTTCCTTGCTGGCCAACAGGGGCCATGCTATCATGGCCGGGGCAGTTGCCGCCGGGTTGCTGGCATTGCGGAGCGTATCGGGAATGGTTTTTCCGCCCAGGGAAATTGACGTCGCCATTGACCTGGAACTGGCGGTTGATTGGGCCGAAAACGGCATTTTCACGGCGGCGCGGGAAGCCCTGCGGGTGGCGTTGCCCAAGGATTCCGGGGGACAGGTAAGCCTGCTTTTGACCGACGACGCCACGGTGCAGGGGTTGAATCGCCGTTACCGGGGCCTGGACGAAACTACCGACGTTTTATCCTTTTCCACCACCTTTCCCGGCCAGTGGGAAGGGGAAACGGAAAATCAAACCCCGGTGGGCGATGTTTCCGGTGATTTCGTAATGCCGCCGGGGGAGACCCCGCCGTTGGGAGAGGTGATTATTTCCTACCCCCAGGCGCAGCGGCAGGCGGCGGAAAAAGGCTGCCGGGTGCGGGAAGAGTTGGCCCTGCTGGTAGTCCACGGGATTCTGCACCTGGTGGGTTTCGACCACGGGGAACCCCAAGAGGCGGCGGTTATGGCGGCGAAGGAAGGGTTGGCGATGGCGGCCATTTTCCAGGAGGCGGCGGAATGACTTCCCAAGTCTATTACCGCAAATGGCGCCCCCTCAGCTTTGACGACTTGCTGGGGCAGGAACACATCGCCACCACTCTCCGCCGTTCCATCCAGCAGGCGCGGGTGGCCCATTCCTACCTGTTCTGCGGCCCAAGAGGGACGGGCAAAACCACCACCGCCCGCATCCTGGCCAAAGCCGTCAACTGCCTTGACCCCCGGGAAGGCGACCCCTGTAATTCCTGCGGCTTATGCGCCTCGGCCAACGAAGGCCGCTGCCTGGACATCATCGAACTGGACGCCGCCAGCAACCGCGGCATTGACGAAATTCGCGACATCCGCGACAAGGTGAACTTCGCCCCGGTGGAAGGAACCCGTAAGGTCTATATCATTGACGAAGCCCATATGTTGACCGACCAGGCCTCCAACGCTTTCCTCAAAACCCTCGAGGAACCGCCGGCCCACGTCATCTTTATCCTCTGCACCACCGAATCCCACCGCATTTTGCCCACCATAATTTCCCGCTGCCAACGCCACGACTTCCGCCGCCTCCCCTCCGAAGTCATCTACAACCGCCTGGATCAGGTAGCCGCCGGCGAAGGTGTGACGGTAGAACCCGAAGCGCTCCGGGCCACCGCCCGATACGCCGCCGGCAGTCTGCGCGACGCCGAAAACCTGCTGGAGCAACTGGCCCTGTCCTACGGCGACGGCGTGGCCTTGGAAAACGTGCAGGAACTCTTGGGCATCGGCAGCAGCGACCGTTGGCTGGAATTGGTCAGGGCATTGCTCACCGGCAACACCCCGGCCGCTTTGGGGGCCATCAACGAAGCCGCCTGGGACGGCACGGATATGCGCCAGTTGCACCGGCAAACCCTGGAACTGCTGCGGGCCGCCATGCTGCTGGAATGGGGTTCCGGCGAAGGGCTGGAACTGCCCGACCACGCCCTGCGCCAATTGCGGGAACTGGTCAACCAACTCCCGTCGTGGCGCATCCTGCGAGCCTTGAAAGTGTGGGGAGACGTTAGCCTCCGCTACGACGCCCCTTCCACCCTGCCCCTGGAACTGGCGGCGGTGGAAATCTGCAACGAAGAAGTGGGCCGCGCCGCTACCCCTGAAGCCGCTCCGGCTGGTATGGCCGGAACTCCGCCGCCAGCCAGTCAGCCGGCCCGGCCGGCCGCAACGCAGCCCCAACGCAACGCCCCACCCCGCCGGAGTCCGGCATCCCAACAACCCCCGCCAACCGACGCCGGCGGCATGGGCGCACCGGCAGCCGCCCCGGCCGGCGACGGCGACGACCTGCGCCAAAAGTGGCTGGGAACCGTCAAGGCGTTGGGCCGGTGCAAGGGCAAGAAGTATAACCTGGGTGCGCTGCTCCGCGACTGCAAGTCCGACGCGGTATCCATTGACGACGATACCCTGGTGCTGCCCTTTACCAACCGCACCAACCTGGAACGCATGGAAGAAGAAATGGCCGACCCGGCCGGGCGGCAGACCGTAACCGAAACGGTGGAAAAGTTTTTCGGAACCGCCTACCAATTCCGCCTGACGTTGACCGGAGAAACCGACGGCAACGGCGGCCCCCGGCAAACCCAGCAACACAGCCCCCTGGTGCGCGCCGCCCTGGGCATCGGGGCAAGAATCGTCGAGGAGCAATCAGAATGAACCGGAACCAGAACCGGAATATGATGCGGCAGGCCCAACGCCTCCAAGCCCAACTCCAGAAGGTGCAGGAAGAACTGGAAAGCGCCACGGTGGAGGGCAGCGCCGGCGGCGGCGTGGTCAAAGTCACCATGAGCGGCAAGCAGTTGGTGGAAGAGGTAATCATTGACCCCGAAGCCGCCGAGGACGTGGAAATGCTGCAAGACCTGGTGGCCGCCGCCGTCAACGACGCCTTCGCCAAAACCCAGGAACTAGCCGCCAGCAAGATGAACGCCGTCACCGGCGGGATGAACATTCCCGGCCTGGGATTCTAGCCCCGGCCATGACCACCGAGCATCTGCCGTCAGCCGCCCCGTCCCTGGCCCGGCTGGTACAGGAACTTAACAAGCTGCCGGGCGTCGGCCCGAAAAGCGCCCAGCGGCTGGCCTACCACATCATCCGCCTGCCCAGCGAAGAGGCCTTTGACCTGGCCGAGGCGATAACCGCCGTCAAGCGCAACATCGTCTTTTGCGACCTTTGCCAGAACTTGACCGACGCCAGCCCCTGCGGGTTGTGCGACAACGCCCAGCGCAACCCGGAACAGATTTGCGTCGTCGAAGAACCGCTGGACGTGCTGGCCCTGGAACGGACCCGGTGCTACCAGGGTTTGTACCACGTCCTGCACGGGGCGATTTCCCCGCTCAACGGCATCGGCCCGGAGCAGTTAAAGCTGCGGGAACTGTTTTCCCGGCTTACCGGCAGCCAGGTCAACGAAGTAATCATCGCCACCAACCCCACGGTAGAGGGTGAGGCCACCGCCATGTATATCGCCCGCCACCTGCAAGACGCCAGGCTGAAAGTGACCCACTTGGCCCGCGGCCTCCCCGTGGGCGGAACCCTGGAATACTCCGACGGGTTGACCCTGAGCCGCGCTTTCCAGGGCCGCCAGGAAGTTTAACCGTGCCGCCCCCCCGAACCTACCGGGCCGAGAGCCTGGTATTGAAAAACAACTCCTTCGGCGAAGCCGACCTGCTGGTTACGGTTTATTCCCGCGAGTGGGGCAAGCTGCGGGCCGTCGCCAAGGGCGCCAAGCGCACTACCAGCAAGCTGGTGGGACACCTGGAACCCCTGACCGTCGTCAACTTGGCCTTGACCCGCGGCCGCAACCTGGACACGGTGAACCAGGGCGAAGTGGCTGAAAACTTCGGGGCCTTGAAAGGCGACCTGGGCAGCTTGACCAAGGGCCTGTACGTGGCCGAGTTGGTGGACGGTTTCGGTTCCGAAGCCCACCCCAACGCCCCGTTGTACCAATTGGCGGTGGACACGCTGGCCGCGTTGGAAAAAGCCCCGCACCAGGACCTGTTGCTCCGGCGGTTTGAGCTGCATCTGCTGGCGGTATCGGGATTCATGCCGGAGTTGTACCACTGCGTAGAGTGCCGGGCGACCTTGGAACCGGGCCGGCACCGTTTCAGCCCCGACTCCGGCGGCGCCCTCTGCCCGGCGTGCCACCCGCCCGAAGTGCAGGTAAGGCCCATGTCCCTGCGAGCCTTGAAAGTGCTGCGGCTGCTGCACCGCAGCCGGATTGAATCGCTGCCCGCCCTGGAATTGCCCGAACCCTTGGCCCAGGAAGTAAACTCCCTGCTGAGCGGGGCCGTCCGCTACTGGCTGGACCGGGAAATTCGCTCCAACTGGTTCCTGGAGCGTCTTGGGAGTCCCGGCGCCGTTAGATTACCCTCTTAACCGTAATTTCCCCTTGCTTACCCCGTGGGTATCCGTCCCGGTAGGAATCCGGCGGCGGGCCAACGGGCGTTGTTTGCATTACATCAGCTTTGGGTTTAGGGAGAGAACGGACGTTGTTCCAGAAGATTCTGATTGCCAACCGGGGCGAAATCGCCTGCCGCATCATCAAGACCTGCCGCAAGTTGGGCGTCAAAACGGTGGCCGTCTATTCCGAAGCCGACGCCAGGGCCCGCCACGTCAAAGACGCTGACGAAAGCTACTGCCTCGGCGGGGCTTCTCCCCAGGAAAGCTACCTGAACCAGGACAAAATCCTGTCCACGGCCCGGCAAAGCGGGGCCGAGGCCATTCATCCCGGCTACGGGTTCTTGTCCGAAAACGCCGATTTCGCCGCCCGGTGCCAGGACGTCGGGATAAAGTTTATCGGCCCCAACCCCGACGTGATGGCCAAGATGGGCGACAAGCTCAAGGCCCGCAAGTTGGCCCGCCGCGCCGGATTGCCGGTGTTGCCGGGCAGCGGCAACGCCGTAGAGGACTCCGAGGCCATATCCAAGGCGTGGGAGTTGGGCTTCCCGTTGATGGTCAAGTCGGCGGAAGGCGGCGGCGGCATCGGCATTCACATCGTCGAAAGCCTGGACGAGTTGATGCCCTTGGTGGAACGAACCCGGAAAGTATCCGCCAAAGCCTTCGGCAGTTCCCGCCTGTTTTTCGAGCGTCACTTGAAAAACGCCTCCCACATCGAAGTCCAGCTAATCGGCGATGAGCGCGGCAGCGTCGTCCACCTGTACGAAAGAGACTGCTCCATGCAGCGGCGCAACCAGAAATTGATTGAAGAGACCCCAGCCGTCAAGTTGACGCCCCGCCAACGCCAAAAGGTCTGCCGGCTGGCGTTGAAACTGGCCAACCATATCGGCTACACCAACGCCGGCACCGTGGAGTTCCTCGTCTCCAACGAGGGGCCGATTTACTTCCTGGAAATGAACACCCGCCTCCAGGTGGAACACGGCGTAACCGAGTTGGTGACCGGCGTTGACCTGGTGGAACTGCAACTCCGGGTAGCCGCCGGAGAACCGCTGCCCATCGCCCAGGAAGACGTGCAGCTGCGGGGCCACGCCATCCAGGCCCGCGTCTATCCCGAAGACCCCCAAACCTTCATGCCCGACATAGGCCGCGTCACCGGATTGAGCATCCCCAAGGGCCGCAACCTGCGCGTGGATACCGCCCTTTGCAGGGGATATGAGGTTACGCTACACTACGAACCGTTGCTGGCCAAGGTCATGGCTTGGGGCGATGACCGGGCCGCCGCCATCGCCCGGCTGGACCAGGCGTTGTCCAGGTTCCGTCTGGAAGGCGTCAAGACCAACCTGACCCTGCAACGGGAGTTGCTGGCCGACCCGGACTTTGCCGCCGCCACCCACCACACGGGTTCCGTCGGTGAAATCCTGGGGCTGGCCCGCCAACTGCAACAAAAACCGGGAGTCAACGGACAGATGAACGGCCAAGGCCAAGGGAAATCCGACCGGGAAACCGCCGCCGCCATCGGCGTTGCAATGGCGTTGGCCCTGCAAGGCGCGTCAGCCAACGCGCCGGCCGGCCTGACGACTTCCCCTTGGCGGACAATGGCCCGCCGCGAGCAGTTTCTTTCCCGCACTTTGGGGAGCCGCGGTTGGAGGTAAACACCCTGCGGGTCAAGGTAGGCGATACCTGGCACACCGTGACGGTCGGCGACCTGTCCCGCTCCCCGGTGGAAGTCACCGTTGACGGCGAAACCTTCCATGTTGAAATTGACGGCCTCCCCGGTCTCCCGGCTCCGCCGCCGGCCCGCCGCCGTACTTCGTCCACCCCTCCGGTGACTCCACCGCCAACGGCCGGCCCAACTGCGTTGCATTCCGACGACATCTTGCGTTCCCCCATGCCGGGCCGGGTCCTGTCCATCCTGGTAAGACCGGGCGATTCCGTGTCCGCCGGCGATGAGGTCTGCGTGGTGGAGGCCATGAAAATGGAGCAGAGCATCCGCTCCGCCCGCGACGGCGTAATCAAAACCGTCCACGTCCAGCCAATGGATTCGGTAAATGTTGACGACCCCTTGGTAGAACTGGAATAACGGTTCAGGCGGAACCACCCCCGCCTTAAAGGGTGTCGTCAAATTGATGATGGATGATGGAAGTATGCCGGCGTCTGTTGGGGAACCACCCCCGACTTAACGGGTGTCGTCAAATTGATGATGGAAGTATGCAAGGGTCTGTTTTCGTCATTCCGGCGAAAGCCGGAATCCAGAAATCCCAAGATACAACAGCGTCCGCGTGGGCAAGGAATCCCGGATACCGGCCCCGTATCGTGGTACGGGGCCGGCTCCGCGCCGGCATGACGGTGAATATAACGAGACCCCTTAACCCCAAGCCACCGCATACCGTCAATTAGACAACCGCAATCCCGCCCCTACCGTCATCCCGCCCCCTACCGTCATTCCCGCGAAAGCGGGAATCCACATCCCCGCACCCCAAATCATCCTGACCCCTTCCATGTCATTCTGAGCGCAGCGAAGAATCTCAAATCCTTGCCTTTGCCAACCCTGTCCTGAGCATGGCCGAAGGGGTCGCCTTACCCGTAGAATTTTAGGCCCTGGGTGAAAAATCTTTCAGAGCAACAGCGGGGTCTTCAGCGCAACAATTGAAAACCCCCGTTTTGTTGGCGATGATTGGTTGGGGAAGGTTGGCCGGGATGGTAAAATTGGCCCAGTCATACACTGGATTTGGCAGGGATGTGGGAGTATGCCCCAGGAATTTATTCACGTCAAAGGCGCCCGCGAACACAACCTCCGCAACGTAGAGGTCAGCATCCCCCGGGAAAAGCTGGTGGTCATCACCGGCGTTTCCGGTTCGGGCAAGAGTTCCCTGGCCTTCGATACCATTTACGCCGAGGGACAACGCCGTTACGTCGAGTCCCTGTCCGCCTACGCCCGGCAGTTCCTGGGCCGCATGGACAAGCCCGACGTTGACTATATCGAGGGGCTGTCCCCGGCCATTTCCATTGACCAGAAGGGCGTCTCCCACAATCCCCGTTCCACCGTGGGAACCGTAACCGAAATTTACGACTACCTCCGTCTCCTCTTCGCGCGGGTGGGCCATCCCCACTGCCCCAAGTGCGCCCGCCCGGTGGAACGCCAGACCGTGCAGCAAATTGTTGACGCCATCCTCTCCCTCCCCGAAGGCAGCCGCCTGACCCTGGCCGCCCCCAAGGTGCGCCGCAAAAAGGGCGAACACAAGGAAGTCTTTGAGACCGCCAAGAAAGCCGGTTTCGTCCGCGTCCGGGTCAACGGCGAAATCATGCTCCTTGAGGACACCGACAACCTCACCCTGGACAAGCAGAAGTGGCACTACATCGAACTGGTCATTGACCGGCTGATTATCCGCCCCGAAACCGAACACAGCCGCGTCGCCGAATCCGTGGAGACGGCCCTGCGCGAAGGCGAAGGCGTGGCCTTGGCCCTCCGCCAGTCGGAGCGGGAAGGGGCCAAGGATGAAGAGCTGGTCTTTTCCGAGCAGTTCGCTTGCGTCAAGTGCGGCACCAGCCTCCCGGAAATTGAACCCCGCACTTTCAGTTTCAACAGCCCCCACGGCGCCTGTGCCGCCTGCACCGGGCTGGGCTACAAGCTGGAAGTTGACCCGGAGTTGGTGGTTCCCAACAAGAACCTGTCCTTGGCCGAAGGAGCCATCGCCCCCTGGATGCGCGCCGGCGCCTCCGGCGAGTGGTACTTGAGCATGATGGAATCGGTGGCGCGGGCCAACGGCTTTTCCGCCCAAACCCCGGTGCGCGAATTGACCCGGGACGAACTGGACCTGATTCTCTACGGCAACAGCAACCGCAAAATTACCGTCCGCCACCGCACCCGCCGCGGCCAGACCTACAACTGGCAAACCAACTTCGAGGGCGTGATTCCCAACCTGGAGCGGCGGTACAGCCGCACCGATTCCGACTACGTGCGCCATGAAATTGAGCGGTATATGTCCGCCCGCCCCTGCCAATCCTGCAAGGGACAGCGCTTGAAACCCGAAGCCCTCGGCGTCAAAGTCTGCGGCCAGAGCATCATCGAAGTCACCGGCATGAACATCGGCCAGGGCTTGGAATGGGTGCAGCGCATTGACCCCGACGTGCCTTGGCCCGGCCGTCGCCAGACCTTGTCCGGGCGGGAAAAGACCATCGCCAACCAGATTCTGAAAGAGATTGAAGGCCGGCTCCGGTTCCTCGACGGCATCGGCCTGGACTACATTTCAATGGATAGAACGGCGCGAACCCTGTCCGGCGGCGAAGCCCAGCGTGTCCGGCTGGCAACCCAAATCGGTTCCGGCCTGACCGGGGTTTTGTACGTTTGCGACGAGCCGACGGTGGGGCTGCATCCCCACGACGACCACCGCCTCATTGACACCCTCACCCGCCTCCGCGACATGGGCAACACCGTGGTGGTGGTGGAACACGACGAGGCGATGATGCGCGCCGCCGATTACGTGGTTGACCTCGGCCCGGGCGCCGGCGAACACGGCGGCAACGTGGTAGCCACCGGCAAGGTCGAAGAAGTCATGGACAACCCGGCCTCCCTGACCGGCCAATACCTCAGCGGCGCCAAGACCATCCCCGTGCCGGAGGAACGGCGCTGCGGCAACGGCGCAGCCATCACTGTGGCCGGGGCGCGCCAGAACAACCTTAAAAGCGTGTCCGTGGAGATACCCCTGGGCCTGCTGGTCTGCGTCACCGGCGTTTCCGGCTCCGGCAAAAGCACCCTGGTTTATGACATCCTCTACAAAAAGCTGGCCCAGGAATTGAACCGCTCCCGGGAGCATCCGGGAGACCATGACGGCGTTGCCGGAATCGAAAACATTGACAAGGTGGTCAACATTGACCAGTCCCCCATCGGCAGGACGCCCCGCAGCAACCCGGCCACCTACACCGGGGCCTTCACGCCCATACGGGAACTTTTCGCCAGCCTGCCCGAAGCCCGGGTCCGCGGTTACAAGCCCGGCCGCTTTTCCTTCAACGTCAAGGGCGGACGCTGTGAGGCGTGCCAGGGCGAGGGCTACATCCAGATTGAAATGCAGTTCTTGCCCGACGTAACCGTTCCTTGCGAAATCTGCCAGGGCCGCCGCTACAACCGCGAGGCAATGGAAGTAACTCTCCACGACAAGAGCATCGCCGACGTGCTGGGCATGACCGTGGAGCAGGCCCTGGAATTTTTCTGGAACTTCCCCCGCATCCGCCCCAAGCTGGAAACCCTGCGCGACGTTGGCTTGGGTTACATCCGGCTGGGCCAGCCGGCGACCACCCTTTCCGGCGGCGAAGCCCAGCGGGTCAAGCTGGCGACCGAGTTGTCCCGCCGGGCCACCGGCAAGACCCTCTACCTGCTGGACGAACCCACCACCGGGCTGTCCTTCGAGGACTGCGCCGCCCTGCTCCGGGTGCTGCACCGCCTGGTGGACAACGGCAACACGGTGCTGTTAATCGAGCATAACCTGGACTTAATCAAGAACGCCGACTGGATTATTGACCTGGGGCCGGGCGCCGGCGACCGCGGCGGCGAGGTAATCGCCACCGGAACCCCCGAAGAACTGGCCGACTCAAACCATTCCCACACCGGCTACTACGTCGGCAAAGTCCTGAAAAACCGCCACCGTGCCGAACCCGAAGCCGTCCCCGTAGGCGATTAAGGAACCCCATCTACTTCATTCGTCCCCAACCGTCATTAGCCAATCCATCCCCTTACCGTCATTAGTCAATCCACGCCCTCAACCCGTCATTCCGGCGAAGGCCGGAATCCAGAAATCCCCGCCACTACCAACCTTAGCCCCCGAATAACCGTCATTCCCGCGAAAGCGGGAATCCACAATCCGCGTCCGAAGACACGCCCCAGCGACCCCAACGGTATCTCGGCAGGTGCAACCCGGGTTACACCCCTTTCCCTACCAACCGGGCCTTTCAATAGCCAATCCACCCCCCAACCGTCATTAGCCAACCCATCCCCCCAACCCGTCATTCCGGCGTAGGCCGGAATCCAGAAATCCTTGCCAATGTCAGCATTGTCCCCAAACTACCGTCATTCCCGCGAAAGCGGGAATCCACAATCGGCGCCCTTAGAGGGTGTGCGATAAATCCCCTCCCCCTACGAGGGGGAGGGTTAGGGTGGGGGTGGCACCCCGTTTGGGAAGGAACGAAGAAGGAACTTTCACCGCATCCGCTCAAAAGCAACAGCGCCGGGTTTGACGGCTAACCGTCACCCCAAGGTTTCAGCAATGACTTCCAACCCTTCCCGGTTCGGGATGGAAAAGTGCAGCTTTTCCATCCCAATGACCCGCCCTTTCCGGTCTTTCATCAGGATTATTTCCTCCGCCGTTTCTTCGCAGACGTATTCGTCGGCAGGGTCGCCAAACCACACAGTCAGGGTTTGCCCTTGACGGTCGTAAAATATCCTTACGGGCGTCATACAATTCGACCTGTCTCTCGGGATAGAGTGCCGGTGGAATAGCATTCTAGGCATCCCAAAGGTCAAAGGAAAACCCCCATCCCCCCAACCCGTCATTCCGGCGAAGGCCGGAATCCAGAAATCCTTGCCCCAACCCACGTCGCCTTACCCGAACAACCTACGCCCCGTCCCTCGGTACAAAAACACAACTGAAAAACCCCTCCCAAACCGCCCTTTGTCACCCCTCACGCCTGTTTGGTAGAATGGCCCGAGTTAACCCAACGCTGCGTTGAGAGGTATGCTATGCCCCTGCATTACGACGGCGAAATCAAGATAACCAAGATAAACATGGGCCCCTACAACAACAACGGCTATATCGTGGTCTGCCCCGAAACCAACGAGGGCATCATCATTGACACCCCCGCCGAGCCGGAAAAGCTGCTCAACGAAATCGGGGACGTGCAGATTAAGGCCATCCTCATCACCCACAAGCACCAGGACCACCTGCTGGGATTCGCCGAAATTACCGGCGCCGTGGATGCTCCGGTGGCCGTCGGCGCCAACGATGTGGACGGACTGCCCCGCACGCCGGAAATCGAGTTGACCGACGGCTCGGTGGTGAAGTTCGGCAACCAGGAAATGACCGTTCTCGACACCCCCGGACACACCGAAGGCTCCGCCTGCTACCTTCTCGGCAAGCACCTGTTTTCCGGCGACACCCTGTTCCCTGGCGGGCCGGGCAAGTCCCGCACCCCGGAGGCGCTGCGGCAGGAATTGGACAGCATCACCGCCAAGCTGTTGACCCTCCCCGACGACACCGCCGTCTATCCGGGCCACGGCGACCAGGATACCTCCATCGCCGAAGCCAAGCGCCAGTACGCCGTCTTTGCCTCCAAGTCCCACCCCGACGACCTTTGCGGCGACATTTCCTGGCTGGAAAGTTAATCGTTTACCGCCTCCCCCCTACTTCGGGGACAGGGGAGATTTTCGCCGGGATTTAGGCAATTCCACCAACGGGGGAGTATGTACCAACGCACCGTTCTGGATAACCAACTGCGGGTCTTGACCGCCACCATGCCCCATACCACCTCGGTATCGCTGATGGTCTGCGTCGGCGCCGGTTCCCGCTATGAACCCAGGGAATTGGCCGGGCTGTCCCACTTCTTGGAGCATCTGCCCTTCAAGGGCACCCGCAGTTGGCCCACCGCCCGCCACGTCAGCGAGGCTATCGAAGGCGTCGGCGGTCTGATGAACGCCAGTACCGACCGGGAAATGACCGTCTTCTGGTGCAAGGTGGCCCGTCCCCACTATCGCCGCGCCTTTTCCGTGCTGCTCGATATGCTCCTCAACCCCCTCCTCGACCCGGAGGAAATGGAAAAGGAACGCGAAGTCATCCAGGAAGAACTCCGCATGACCAACGACTACCCGACCCAGTTGGTGGACTTGCTCATTGACGAAGCCCTCTGGCCCGACCAGGCGATGGGCCGCGACGTGGGCGGCACCCTGGAAACCGTCGCCGAAATCGGCCTGGAGGACGTGCGGGCCTACATGGAACGCCAGTATAACCCGGCCAACACCGTGGTGGCCGCCGCCGGCAACATCACCCAAGAGGAAGTCCTTGACCTGGTGGGAGAGGCCACCCTCGGTTGGCAACCCAGAGAATCCCTGCAATGGGAGCCGGTGATAGACCGCCCCGATTACCCGCCGGTACTGATTGACCAACGGCGTACCGACCAGACCCACCTGTGCCTGGGACTGCCGGGCGTGTCCCTGGGCGACCCCGACCGCCAAGCCATGTCCCTGTTCAACGGCGTCCTGGGCGACGGCATGAGCAGCCGCCTCTTCCTCAACCTCCGGGAAAACCGCGGTCTCGCATACGAAGTTTCCAGCAGCATCAGCAACTACCGCGACTGCGGCTCCCTGGTGCTGTACTGCGGCGTGGAACCCAAAAAGGCCAAAGAGGCGGTAGCGGCGATGGTGGACGAACTGGACGGGATGCGTCAGCAAGTGCCGGAACCGGAACTAACCAAGGTCAAGGAATACACCAAGGGCCGGCTGCTGCTGCGCATGGAGGACAGCCGGGCAGTGGCCGGGTGGCTTGCCAGCCAGGAGTTGCTCTTGGAAGAAATCGCCACCGTGGAGCAGGCCGTGGAACGGCTGGACCGGGTCACAACCGACGACGTAGCCCGGTTAGCCGCCCGCGTCCTGGACGAAGACCGGATGCGCCTGGCAATGGTAGGCCCCCACCGCGGCGCCAAAACAATGCAGCGCCTCCTCCGCTTCCAATAGTCGAACAACTGCGAACCTCTAATCGCCTCCCCCATCCCCGCCCTTTACCGTCATTCCCACCCTCCGCCGTCATTCCCTACCTCCACCGTCATTCCCGCGAAAGCGGGAATCCACACCCCTGTCCTCTACCAACCTTGCCCCTACCATGACACTCCCCAACCCCGGTAGGGGCGGGCCTTGTACCCGCCTATTCCTCGCCCCTACCAACCCAACCCCACCCAAAAACTCCCCCACCCCAACCGTCATTCCCGCGAAAGCGGGAATCCACGTCCTACGCCCAAAACCCGTCATTCCGGCGAAGGCCGGAATCCAGAAATCCTTGCCGCCAACGTCGCCGCCATTAGCGAAACATCCCGCATCCCCGCCAAGAAATCCCTTCCCCCTTGACGGGGGAAGGTTAGGATGGGGGTGAACGTCCCTCGCCTCTACCAACCTTGCCCCACCCAAAAACTCCCCCACCCCAACCGTCATTCCCGCGAAAGCGGGAATCCACATCCTACGCCCAAGACCCGTCATTCCAGCGAAGGCCGGAATCCAGAAATCCTTCCCGCCAACGTCGCCGCCATTCCCGAAACCTCCCGCATTCCGCCAAAAACCCCCTACGGCCGCTCCAAAAACTCCCGCACTTGCGCCATCAACGGGTCAGTATCGTAAGCCGCGCACAGCGACGCCGCGTTCCGCATCCAGTCCCCCTGAAAATACCTCTCGTAAAGCGTCTGCCGCGCCCCGAAGGAACTGCAAGCCACGTCCCAAGCCAAATGAAACAACCGCACCCGGTCCCGCGCCTCCGCCGTATCCGTCGCCAGGTACTTCTCCAGGTACTCCGCCAGTGGCCCCTCCAAATCCGCCTCCGTCGGCAGCGCCATCAAGCTGCTGGAACCCAGCAGTTGCAGAATTTCCGCCATCCGCGGGTACATTCGGATAAACAAACTCCGCCCCACCGCGATAGGAATAGCCGCCGGACACATCACGCCCCACCTGTCCGGCGCCGCGTTGGCCTCCGCCGTATGCAGCAGCGCCTTCATAATTTCCAGGTTTTCCAGCGTTTCCGCCAGCAGCGCCTGCACCTGCGCGTTGCTCCCCGACCCCAGCGTATCCACCATCAAGCTCGCCAGCCCCGCCACGAACTCGCACTTGGCGACGTTCTTGGCAACTACCTGGTGTCCCGCGTGGGTGAACTGGCTGGTCGCCGCCGCCAGGCTGTTGCAAAGGTCAATGTCCCCGTACAGAAACACCCGCTCCCACGGCACCACCACGTCATCGAAGAAAACGATGGCATCCATTTCCTCGAACCTTGACCCCAGCGGATGGTCAAAATGCGACCGCCCCAGGTCCAGACTCTCCCGACAGAGAAACTTCAACCCCGGCGTGCCGCAGGGGATGGAAAAAGCAAAAGCGTACCGCTTGGATTCCTCTCCCCGGCCCAGCAGGGAACGGCTGGTTGGGTAAACCGCGATTTCATCGGAAATCGGCCCCAGCGTCGCCAGCACCCGCGGCCCCCGCAGCACCAACCCCCGGTCGGTTTCGTCCACCACCGCCAGCGCGATGTCGGTGTTGTAATTCAGATACGCCGCCTGGGGAGTCCGGCTCCGTTGCAGGTTCACCAGCGTATGCGTCAACGTCAAGTCGTTGTCCCGGATGTATTCGTAATAGTCAACGATGTTCCGCTTGAACTCCGGGCGGTTTTGGCCGAAATAATCCCCCGCCCCGGCGAAAGCCATGATGCTGACGTTCATATAGTCCGGCGTCCGCCCCATCATGCCGTAGCTGGAACGCGCCCACCGCGCCATCATCACCCGCCGCCGTTCCAAATCCTCCGCCGAGTCCGGCATGATGAACGACAACCCCACCGGCTCCCCGCTGGTGGGCGAAATGTATGTCATCTCATCCCGCAACGCCGGCTCCGTCTGCATATCGTACAGCGACGCCATCGAGCGCGCCCCGCCGGCCAACCCCGGATGCGTCGTAACGTCCTCCACCCGTTCCCCCTCCAGATAAACCTCCCGCGGCTGCTCCCTAAGCCCCCGCAGGTACTCTTCCCCGTTCCTGGCCCCCATCAAATCCCCCTTATTAAACCAGACCAACCCCATCAAATTCCCCCTCCCCCTATCCAGGAAGAGGGCCGCGGTGGGGGTGCGTACCCCCAAACCAACCCGATCCTCTAACCCGTCATTCCGACGCCCCCAACCGTCATTCCCACCCCCCAACTACCGTCATTCCGGCGAAAGCCGGAATCCAGAAATCCCCCGCCTGCAACACCGTCGCCTTTCCCGACCCCTTCTACATTACCCGGTAGGGGCAACCCTTGTGGTTGCCCTGCCTCCTTCAACCGTCATTCCCGCTCCCCCACCGTCATTCCGGCGAAGGCCGGAATCCAGAAATCCCCCGCCTGCAACCCCGTTGCCTTTCCCGAAACCCCCTAATGGTCCCGTCCCGTCGCCGTCAACAGCACTATCTCCAGAATCTCATAGCTGGAAATAGACCCCAGAAACTCCCCATCATCAGGATTCACCACCGCCATCGCCGTCAGCGAGTTCTCAATCATCGTTTGCAGCACGTCCTCCACCAAATCCTCCGGCCCCGCCGTCGGCGTACCCTGCCGCAGCGCAAACTCCAGCGAAGTTCGGCCCCACTGCGTCCGCGGCAGGTAGCGCAGCATACTCAGCGACACCACCCCGGCCAGTTGGCCCCGGTCAACCACCACGTAATCGTTCTGTTCCGGGCTGGCCCAGTTCTCCACGAAGTTCCTGACCGTAATCGCCTGGTCGGGATAAATCCTGGTCCGGTCCAAAACCTCTTTCACATGGACATCCCCCAGGCTGAACCGTTCCATTATTCGCGGGAATCGCCTCTCCTCCTCCGGCGGCTCCGAGTGCTTGGCCCTCTTGACCGCAAAGCTGATTCCCATGGGCGTCAGCAGAATGTACCCGAACATTATGACCACCAGCAGCGAAAACAGCGCCTCGTCAATAATGTGCCCGTGCAGCATCACCAGCAGCAGCGCAATCTCCGCCACCCCCTTGGCCATCAGTCCCGACGCCACCGCAAAGGGCGCCTCCAGCCGCGTCACGTAAGCTCCGATAAACGCTCCCGCGAACTTCCCCGCCAGCGGCACGAACAGCAGCGCCACAATCGTCCCCACCGGCAGTTGCAGGAAATCCAGGTTCAGATTCAGCCCCGCCGACGCGAAAAACAGCGGCACGAACAGCCCCTCCGCCGTGCTCCGCATCCCCGGCATCGAGTCATGCCGCAGTTGGTAGGGCAGCGGCGACAGCGCCGCCCCGAACAGCAGCGCCCCCAGCGTCCCGTGCAGCCCCATCTTCTCCGCCAGCACGATTACCAGGAACAGCCCGCCCAGCAGCAGCCCGTAAGAAAGCTGCGGCACTTGCAGCGCCCGGTGCAGCAGCACCAGCACCCGGGGAATTACCTTGTTGCACACCAGCCAGGTGATGATGGTAAACCCCGCCAGTTGCGCCAGCAGTATCCCCACGTTGGCAATGGCGTCAATACGGCCCTCCCCTCCCAGCGTGGAATGTTCGCTGATGGCAAAGCCCACGATGAACAGCACCAGCAGCTCCGCGATTACCACCGCCGTGAATATCTGTATCCCCAGCGGTTCCTTCAGCCGGTCTTCATCCATCAGCACCTTGGCCACAATGCCCAGGCTGGACAGGGACAGCACTCCCGCCACTCCCATCGCCTCGGTGAAACTCAAGTCCAGCCCCACGGGGAAGATAGCGTTGGTAGTCACCGCCAGCGACGCCGCCATCGAAATCGCCACCGACAGCACGGCGGCAATGAAAAGACGCCCCCGAATAGCCCCCAGGAATCCCTTGATGTCCAGTTCATCCAGCCCGATGAGGAAAAAGAAGATGAAAATGCCGATGTTCAGCAGGATTTGGAAATCGTTTTCCGGGTCAATCAGCCCCGTAACCGGCCCCAGAATGACCCCGGTAACCGCGTATGCGAAGATGGAACTGATGCCGAACCGCTTGAAAACCCCTTCCAGCAGTTTCGCCATCACCAGCAGCAGCCCCACCGCCAAAAGCGCGTCAAAAATCTCCATGCCAACCCCAACCCATCAAACTAAAACCCGGCCACCAAATCCAGGACAGAAATATCCCAACCTCTGCCGTGTCATTCCCGCCCCTCACCGTCATTCCCGCGAAACCTGTCCTGAGCGTAGCCGAAGGAGCGGGAATCCACATCCTTGCCTGAAACCAACCATACCCCCACGTAACCAACCCACACCCCAATCGTCATTCCCGCCCCTTACCGTCATTCCCGCGAAAGCGGGAATCCACATCCTTGCCTGAAACCAACCATACCCCCACGTAACCAACCCACACCCCAACCGTCATTCCCGCCCCTTACCGTCATTCCCGCGAAAGCGGGAATCCACATCCTTGCCTGAAACCAACCATACCCCCACGTAACCAACCCACACCCCCAACCCGTCATTCCGGCGCAGGCCGGAATCCAGAAATCCCCGGCACAAACCAACCTTGCCATCCCCCCAAACGCCCTTGCCTCCGTAGGGGCGGGTTTCAAACCCGCCCGTCCCTCGCCCAAACCAACCTCGCCCCCGCGAAACCAACCCGCACCCCAACCGTCATTCCCGCGAAACCTGTCCTGAGCGTAGCCGAAGGAGCGGGAATCCACATCTCCGACCTCTACCAACCTCTCCCCCACCGCCGACGGCATCCCCAACCCGAAAAGCAGCGCTTTCCCACCGGGCCCAAGACTATGGTGGGATAGAAAACCGCCAAGTGTCAAGGTTTCCCACCCCCCACCGTCATTCCGGCAAAAGCCGGAATCCAGAAACCCCCCGCCAACCCGTTCATGGTGAGCCTGTCGAACCACCCCAACCGTCATTCCCGCGAAAGCGGGAATCCACATCCTTGACCTCTACCAACCATCGTCCCCCACCCAAGAACCCCCACCCCCACCCCGTCATTCCCGCGAAAGCCGCAATCCACATCCTTGCCTGTAGCTAACGTCGCCGACTCCCAACCGTCATTCCCGCGAAAGCGGGAATCCACATCCTTGACCTCTACCAACCATCGTCCCTCACCCAAAAACCCCCGCCCCCCACCCCGTCATTCCGGCGTAGGCCGGAATCCAGAAATCCTTGCGGCAACCCTGTTTCAACTTCCGCCGCCAACTCCCAACCCTCTGCGCTCTCCGTGCCTCTGTGGTGAAAAACACCCCCGAACAAATGAACCCCAACTGACAAAACCCCCTTGACAACCAACCTCCCATTATGTAATATGACCAACGTAGGGACGACCCTCAACGTGGGGGCCGTCCCTTTTCTTTGTACCCCATCCTAACCCCAGGAGGAACCGCCCATGTAACACCAACCCCGCCGTTTGCGTCGAGAGTCCCTCCCGGATAACCATGGCTCTTATCCGATGCGAGGTCTAACGACTCCGCTGCGGCAACTGCCCCCACCGATGGGCGTCGGCCCTTCTCCCTCGGGAGAACCTTGGCTGGCAAAGTCGGTCCGGCCCCTGGCTGGCGGGCGACCGCGCCCCTCTGGGATGACGCGGCAGTAGTCGGCCCGTGCCCCTGGACGACGGGTGGCTGCTCCCCTGCGGGGTGGTAGCGGCGGTAGTCGGCCATACCCACCGGCAAGCGCAACGTCCCCCTTGAAGGGACGGGGCAAAGCCGGAACGCCCGGCCGGGCAACCCCTTGAAACAAGGAAACGAAACCCCAACGCCGGAACACCAAATCCAACCAAAAGGAGACCCCAAACAACCAAAAACACCTGCTCAAAACCCGCCCAAAAAGTGTCCAAAATCGCCAAAATCGCCCAAATTTCCCCCAAAATGGACACTTCTTGGACACATCCAACCCCCAAATCCACGCTCAAATGGTCAAAAATGGACACTTTTGGACAAAAAGGTAAAAATTTCACTCCCCGCCAGCAACAGGCCATGCTTGCCTTGGCCGGCTCCCCTTCCGTCGCCGAAGCCTCCCGGCAATCTCAGGTCGGCTACACCACCCTCCGACGCTGGCTCAAAGACGACGACTTCCGCCGGGAACTCGACCGCCTCCGCCAGGAGGCCGCCGAGCTGGCCGGCGCCCAACTCCAGGGCCTGATGCTCCAAAGCGTAACCGTCTTGGCCGACGCCATGAACGACCCCAAGGTTTCCGTGCGCCTCCACGCCGCCCGCATTGCCTTGGCCTACGGCGTCCGCTTGGGTCAACTCGAAAAATTCCAACAGCAGCTGGAAGCCGTCGAAGACGCCCTCCCCATCTGGGCCCGTCACTACCGAGAGAAATGAACGCCCGATTGCGCTACCTCCGCCGGAGAACCGCCCCGGCCCGCGCCCACCTCGCCTTGGAGCAGTTGTCCGACGACTTCTGCTCCCGGTGGTACGACGCCGCCATCAACGGCCAACCCCTGCCCGATGAACGCGACTTCATCCGCCAGGTCGTCGCCGCCGGATTCCGCTTGCCCACCTTCAACGCCGTCCTCAACTACCTGGAAAACTGCCGCCGCCAAAATATCAACCCCGACCCCAAAGAACTCTTCCGCCAGGTCCTCCCCTGGCCTCCCATGTCATTCTGAGCGCAGCGAAGAATCTCAAATCCTTGCCGTTACCCATCCTCGCCCATACGAAACTCCCCCACCCAACCACCGTCATTCCGGCGAAAGCCGGAATCCAGAAACCCAACGATGGGGAATGGCCGTGCCAAGCGCCAAAATCTCCCGCCCCCTACCAGGGGGAGGGCTGGGGAGGGGGTCAACCCACCGTCATTCCCGCCCCCAACCCGTCATTCCCGCCCCTACCGTCATTCCCGCGAAAGCGGGAATCCACATCCTCGCCTGGAACCAACGCCGCCAACCCCCAACCCGTCATTCCCGCCAAGGCCGGAATCCAGAAACCCAACGATGGGGAATAGCCGGGCCAAGAGCCAAAATCTCCCGCCCCCTACCAGGGCGAGGGCCGGGGAGGGGGTCAACCTACCGTCATTCCCGCCCCAACAACCGTCATTCCGGCGAAGACCGGAATCCAGAAACCCAACGGTGGGGAATGGACAGGGTGAAACCAACCCCATCCATGCTAAACTGCCCATATCCCAACCATCCACGCCTACCAAACCCAACCACGCCGAGGTAAGACTTGACCCTTCTTGAAGCCGCCATCAACCAGTTCCGCGGCGTTGTCGTCGCCCCTCAAGCCCTGCCCGCCGACCCCGCCGGGTTCCAGTCCCGCCTGGCCCAATCCCTGGAATCATGGACTGCCCAGGGGTTGCTATTGGTCTGGCTGCAAGTACCCCTGGAACGCGCCGAACTCATCCCCGTGGCCGTCCGCGCCGGATTCACCTTCCACCACTCCACCGAGTCCTACCTCATGCTGACCCGCCGCCTGGAAGAAAACGCCTTCATTCCACCCTACGCCACCCACTACGTCGGCGCCGGCGGCGTCGTCCTGCGCCAGAACCGCGACCTGCTGGTAGTCTGCGAGCGTCACCGCAACCCCGGCCAGCCCCCCTTCTACAAACTCCCCGGCGGCGCCTTGCAACCCGGCGAACACCTGGCCCACGCCGTTATGCGCGAAGTCCTGGAAGAGACCGGCATCAAGACCGAGTTCGAGGGCCTGGTCTGCTTCCGCCACTGGCACGGCTACCGCTACGGCAAGTCCGACATCTACTTCGTCTGCCGCCTCCGTCCCCTCAGCGACGAAATAACCATGCAGGAGGACGAAATCGAAGAGTGCATCTGGATGCCGGTGGACGACTTCCTGTCATCCCCCGACATCAGCGTCTTCAACAAGAGCATCGTCCGCGCCGCCCTGGAAAGCCCCGGCATAGCCCCCGCCAACATCCCCGGCTTCGACGACTGCGCCCGCGAATTCTTCATGCCCCAACCAAAAGTCCCTTCCCCCTCGACGGGGGAAGGTTAGGATGGGGGTGAAACCCTTGGCTGAGACCAACCAGGTCACCTCCCCCTGCGCCCAACGTCATTCCAGCGGAGGCCGGAATCCAGAAATCCTTGGAAAAACCGACGTTGGCCCCCGAATAACCGTCATTCCGGCAAAAGCCGGAATCCAGAAATCCCAGCCAAAACCGACGTTGACCCCCGAATAACCGTCATTCCGGCGAAGGCCGGAATCCAGAAATCCCCGCCAACCCGTTCGTGGTGAGCCTGTCGAACCACCCCAACAGTCATTCCGGCGAAAGCCGGAATCCAGAAATCCCAGCCAACCCGTTCATGGTGAGCCTGTCGAACCACCCCAACCGTCATTCCGGCGAAGGCCGGAATCCAGAAATCCCAGCCAAAACCGACGTTGGCCTTGGTGACCGTTGGCCCGAAACTCAAAATCCCTGCCCCCTACTAGGGGGAAGGTTAGGAAGGGGGTCAAATCGCCGAACTCCTACTCCCCGCCGTCGCCCTTCAACCAACGGTAAAACAGCGAACCAGCCCCGGCACCCGGAATCGGCCCGACCCAATAGACCCAGTGCGCCGTCCAGTTCCACCCCACCAGCGCCGGCCCGAAGGACCGCGCCGGGTTCATCGAGGCCCCCGAAATCGGCCCGGCGAACATCACCTCCAGGGCCACCGTCATTCCAATGGCGATGGCCGCCGCCTGTCCCACCGCCCGCACATCCGTAGCAACCGCCATAATGACGAACATCAGCAGAAAGGCAAGCATCATCTCAAACCCCAGCGACTGCGCCGCGCTGCCCGCCGGAAAGGTCCCGCCCATGTCCGCCACCGGCCCCAGGGCCGCCCGTAGCGCCAGGCTGGCCGCCGCTGCGCCCGCCAGTTGCGCCACCCAGTAAAGCGGAACGTCCCGCCAGGGAAAATGCCGGGCCAGCGCAAAGGCCAGCGTCACTGCCGGGTTGATGTGCGCGCCCGAAATGTGTCCGGCGGCGTAAATCATCGCCGCCACCGCGAGCCCGGGGGTCAAAGCCATTCCCACGTGGGTTATCTGGCCGCCGGACACTTCGTTGACCATGACCGCCCCGGAGGCGGCCAGCACCATCCCGAAGGTGGCGACAAACTCGGCGACGCAGCGCAGCAGCAGCCCTTGACCCATGCCCCGGCTACAACCCGCCGGCGGCGGAAAAGAGGAACATGACCGACTCAGTACTTGGACGCATGGACTTCCGACATATCCCCGGTGACCAGGAAAACCACCCGCTCCGCGATGTTCGTCGCCCGGTCGGCGATGCGTTCCATGTTGTGCGCCACCCACAGCAGGTAGGTCGCCCGCTGGATTGTCCGCGGGTCTTCCATCATAAAGGTCAGCAGTTCCCGGAATACCTGCTCGTACAGTGCGTCAACTTCGTCGTCGTCGTTGCAAACCTGTATCGCCTTGGCCTTCACCGTATCGGCGTCTTCCTCCCCTTCCACCGCCGCCATCAACGCCTCCATCCCCCGCCGCATCATGTCCACCGAGCGGTGGGCCATGCGGGGAATGTCAATCAACGGCTTCAACGGCGGTTCGTCCCCCATCATCAAGCTGATTTTGGCGATGCCCTCGGCGTAGTCGCCCATCCGCTCCAACTCTACCGAAACGTGCAGCACCGTCACCAGTGTCCGCAAGTCCGTCGCCAGCGGCTGCTGGGTAGCCATCAGGTAGATGCACTGCTCTTCCACTTGCTCCCGCTTGTCGTCAATGATGTCGTCGTCCCTGATGACCGCCTGCGAATCCGCCAAATCCCGGTTTCGCAGGGCGTCAATGGACTTGACGATGGCTTGCTCCACCAGCGTTCCCAGCAGGATAAGCTCATCCTGGAGGTTCTTAATGCTGCGCCGGTATTCCGACCTGGCCATCCCTGTCCCTTGTGTCATGTCCAACCTCCCCAGCGAAAATCGTCATCCCCGCCTGCGCCGGTATCCAACCCCCGACGAAATATCGTCATCCCCGTCCGCCACCGCAATTCCCGCCCCTACCGTCATTCCCGCGAAAGCGGGAATCCAAATCCCCGATGATATATCGTCATCCCCACCCCCACCGTCATTCCCGCCCCTACCGTCATTCCCGCGAAAGCGGGAATCCAAGTCCCCGATGATGGATCGTCATTCCGGCGAAGGCCGGAATCCAGAAATCCCAAGCATACAACAGCATCCGCGACGCAACCCACCAACAGCCAGGGGCAACCCTCCCGGTGGCGCAGACAGGAATGTCTGCGCCACCCCAACAACGACAAACCATTCAGGTCAACGACGGTTCCGCCGCGTTCTTGCGGGGCCGGCCCCGCCGGCTCACCAAAGGCAGTATCGGCGGGGAAATGTCCTTGGTCTCGCTTTCATGGTGACCGCACTGAACGCAAATCACGAAGCGGCCGTACTGGTCTTTGTCCTCTCTCAAGTCTCCCTTGCACCGGGGACAGCCTTTGAGCTGGAACATATCGCAACCCACTCCCGTTTTCTATCCGAATCTTCCCGTGATGTAAGTCTCGGTCCGTTCATCCCTGGGATTGGTGAAAATCTGGCCGGTCTCCCCCTACTCCACCATCTCCCCGATGCGCCGGTCATCGGCGGTCAGGAAGGCGGTATAGTCGGAAACCCGCGCCGCCTTGACCAATCCTTACACCTCGGACCGTTTTTGGAACTTGTTGCGCAGGATTACCGCCAGCGCATTCATGGTCAGCAGAACCACCAGCAGCACGATGATTCCCGCCGCCGCGTTGACGTGAAAGCCCTCCTGAGGCCGGGATACCCAGTTGAAAATCTGGATGGGCAGCACCGTAAACCGGCTGAACGGGCCGTCCGGCGCGAAGGGAACGAAGGTCAAGGCCCCCATCACAATCAACGGGGCCGTTTCGCCCACCGCTCGGCTTACCGCCAGAATCACCCCGGTCAGAATCCCCGGGAAGGCGTAAGGCAAGACCAGGTTCCAGATTACCTGCCACCGGGTCGCTCCC
Organism: Dehalococcoidia bacterium; assembly: GCA_963665735.1. GTDB lineage: Bacteria > Chloroflexota > Dehalococcoidia > Lucifugimonadales > UBA3495 > CATOSK01. Next base: position 598,535 of record OY762444.1, read on the forward strand.
AAGGCAAACCCGCCCTCCCGCAGCGACGGCGGCACCGCGCGGATGGCCTCTTGCGACGCGATAATCACGATGGGCAGCACCAGCAGGGCCAGGGTCAACCCGCCGGCCATAACGCTCTTGCCCATGTCCATGATGCGGACGAAAATCTCCAACCCCAGAATGCCGTAAACAATGGACGGCACCCCGGCCAGGTTGGCGATGTTGGTCTGGATAATCTTGGCGAACAGGCTGCGGGCCGCGTACTCTTCCAGGTATATCGCCGCGCCCACCCCCAGGGTGAACGCCAGAAACCCGGCGATGCTGATTACCCAGATGCTGCCCAGCAGCGCCGCTTGTATCCCGGCCCGCTCCGGGAACCGGGAAGGAAAGCTGGTCAGAAAGTCCCAACTCAGCCGGCTAAGCCCCGCGGAAAGGATGTCGTAAAGCAGCGCTCCCAGCATCGCTACGCCAATCAGAATCGCCCCCAGGCAGAGGGCGTAGAATATCCGCCCCTGCCATTTCCGGCGGTTCAACCGTTTCCGAAACTCGTCCTGGGTAACGACCGCCATTATTCGTACTCCTCCCGGAACCGCCGAACAAAGTATTGGCTCAACAGGTTCATCCCCAGGGTTATCAGGAACAGGCTCAACCCCACCGCGAAGATGGTCTTGAATTCCAGCGTACCCGTCGGCGTGTCTCCCAGGCTGACCTGCACGATGTAAGCCGTCATGGTCTCGATAGGAACGAAGGGGTTAAGGGTGAAGTTGGGGTTCTGCCCCGCCGCGATGGTCACAATCATCGTTTCGCCGATAGCCCGCGACATGGACAGGATAAAGGCCGCCACGATGCCCGACAGCGCCGCCGGAACCACCACCCGCGTGGCGACTTCCAGCTTGGTGGCGCCCAGGGCGTAAGCCCCTTCCCGCAGCGACCGGGGAACCGCCTGCATTGCGTCCTCGCTCAGGCTCGACACCATCGGCAGAATCATGATTCCCATGACTATCGAGGCGCTCAAACCGTTGAACACCGAAATGTCGTCGGAGATGCCCCGCAGGATGGGCGTCACGAACAGGAGGGCGAAATACCCGTAAACCACCGTCGGGATTCCCGCCAGCACTTCCAGGATGGGCTTCAGTATCCTTCTAACCCTGTCTGGCGCGTACTCTGCAAGATAAATGGCGCTCAGCAGGCCCAAGGGCAGAGCAATGAACATGGCCCCCACCGACGTGAGCATGGTGCCCATGACCAGGGGCCAGATTCCGAAGTGTTTCGATGCGAAGAGGGGAGTCCACTTGGTGCTGCCCAGGAACTCCAGCAGCGATACTTCCTGGAAGAACAGTATCGCCTCAAAAAGCAGCACCGACACAATACCGATGGTGGTGAAGATGGAAAGGGTAGCGCAAGCCAGCAGCGCCAGCTTGATAATCGTTTCCGGGAGATACCGTTTCCACCTGGGGCCGATGACCGATACCAAGCCGCTTTGCAGCCAGGTCGCCCCCGCCTCCCTGATTGAGTTAATGTCCATCCGACTCCTGCTAACCGGGGATGCTCTGGGATGTACGTCGGGGTCTTGTGCAATGGCGTTGCCGATTCTTCTCGGCTCATCCAACGCACGGCGGCTATCTCTGGCCGCCGCCGTTTCCATCGGATATCGGGATGCCCCAAAGCGCGGGGGTTTGCCGCGGCCTGTGGACGCCTCCCAATATGCTGGCCGGTGGTTAGCCGCCCCGCAGCACCTCAGCCACCGGGCCCTTCATCGGGTTTTCGCCGCCGAAGAGCGTCCCGGTGGTCCCGTTTTCCAACCGGGCCAACGCCAGGTCGTAAACCTCGTCCGGGTAGGGGATATATCCCACTTCCGCCGCCAACTGCCGCCCCTCTTCGCTCAGGTAGTACCGCACGAACTCCCGGATGTGCTCCATCTCCGCCGCGTCCTTCCTCACGTAAATGAACAAGGGCCGCGACAACGGCGCGTACGTCCCGTTGTTGATGGTTTCGTCCGTGGGAGTGATGCACCCGTTCCCCCCGTCTATCGCCACCGACTTCAACTTGCCCGCGTTCTCCGCGTAGTAGGCGTACCCGAAGTAACCCAACGAACCCTTATCCCCGGAAATCCCCTGCACCAGTACGTTGTCATCCTCCGACGCCGTGAAGTCGCCCCGCGACGCCCCGGATTCGTCGTTCACCGTCTCCGTGAAGTAGTCAAATGTGCCGGAGTCCACCCCCGGAGCGTACAGGTCAAAGTCCTCCTCCGGCCATTCCGGGCGTACCTGGTTCCACTTCTTGATAACGTCTTCGGCGGCCGGCCCCCAGATGGTATGCAGTTCCTCCACGGTCATGCACTGCACCCAGTCGTTGGTAGGGTTGACCATCACGGTAAGGCCATCAATGGCGACCGGGATTTCGATGTACTCAACCCCGGCGTCGGCGCACATGGTCACTTCCTTGGCCTTGATGGGCCGGGAGGCGTCGGTGATGACGGTTTCGTTGTTGCAGAACTTCTTGAATCCGCCCCCGGTGCCGGAAATGCCCACCGTCACCTTGACGTTGCCCTCGGTCAGGTAGCCGAACTCCTCCGCCACCGCCTCGGTGATGGGAAACACCGTGCTGGAACCGTCTATATCTATGTCGCCCTCCAGGGCGGCCAGCCCTGCGGAATTGATAATGGTTTCGCCGGAACCGGAGGACGCCGACCCGCTGGAAGAAGTTGCCGGCGAACTTCCCGTCGCCGCGCCGGCATCACCGCCGCCGGTTTCCTGGGCGGACGGCCCACAACCCACCATCAGCGCCGCCGACAGCGCCAGAGCAAATAGAGTAATGCCAAACCGTTTACTGAACCTTGAGGACGTGCCTCCGAACCGGAGCATTTCTCTGTAAACCTCCTGGCAGTAGCCAAATTTAGAGCGCACCGCCGGGAAGAATACTCGCCGTTTGTAAAATGGGGGTTATGGCAGTGTTAACGGAAGGTTAATGATTAAGCCCGGTTCCCGCGGGTCAGGGAATCAACGGCAGGGGACTGTAAACGAAAAGACGCTGCCCAGCCCTTCCTGGCTTTCCACCGATACCTGGCCGCCGTGGGCTTCGACAATCTGGCGGACAATCGCCAACCCCAACCCGGTTCCCTGGTCGCGCCGGGAACGGTCAACCTTATAAAAACGCTCGAAAACGTGGGGTAGATGTTCGGCGGCGATTCCCACGCCTGTATCCTCCACCCGGAACTTGCCCGCGTTTTCCTGGTGGCTCACACCCAAGGTCAACGTCCCTCCCGGCTGGGTAAACCGCAGACCATTCTCCACCAGGTTGACTAACACCTGCCGCAGCCGGTCATAGTCGGCGTCAATAACGGACAAATCTTCAGCAATGGCGACATCCAAGACAACGCTTTGTTCTTTGGCCGCGTCGCGAAACGCCGCCCTGACCTCTTGAACCAAGGCAGCCGGCTCAATCCTGGCCCGCCGCAAAGTCAACTGGCCGCTCTCCAGCCGGGAAAGTTCCAGCAAGTCCTCCACCAGTTGATTCATCCGGTCAATGTCTTGGGTTATCCGGCCCAGAAAATCCCTCGCTACGCTGGCCTCTTCCACCGCTCCGGTTTCCAATGTCTCCACCATCGCCTTCACCGAAGCCAAGGGGTTTCGCAGTTCGTGGGAAAGGTTGCTGACAAATTCTTTTTGGCTGTTTTCAGTCTGGCGCATCCCGGTCAGGTCATGCATAACCAGCAGCGCTTCACCGGAGCTGACCTCCGGCAGCGGCGTAACCGACACGCTCAATACCTTCCTGGGCCGCAACAGCTCTACTTCCCCCTGCTGCGGTTGGCCGGTGGCCCAGCACCGGGACACCAGGTTTTGCAGCGTCGGATTGCGGACGGCCTCAGCCAGCGTCCTGCCGCGCAGGGTGGCGGTCTCCAGGCTCAACAATTCCTCGGCGGCGGCGTTGGCCATGATGACCCGGCCTTCCGCCTGCGCCACCATCACCCCGTCGGTCATGGTCTCCAGCACCGCCGAAAGCATATTGCGTTCCGAGGAAAGGGTTTGGATGTTGCCTTTAAGGGTATCGGTCATGCGGTTTAGGGCCGACGCCAAGGCCCGACTCTGAGCCGTGGCCGGCGCGTCGGCCCGGGAGTCCAGCCGCCCCTCGGCCAGATGGCCGGCCGCCTCCGCCAGCAACCGCATGGAACGGCTGTTGCGCCGGGCCAGGAAAAGGCCAACTCCGGCAAGCGCGACCCCCAAGGCCAACCCGACAACTCCGGCCATCAAAGCGAAAGAATCTACCGACAAGTCACACCATCAACAACGGGCCGGGCCAAGTTTGCGTTCCCGACCCGAAAAGCCCGGCCATGAACGGAAAACCGGGGCGGTTATCCCTCAAAACGATAACCCACGCCCCTGATTGTAATTATGCTTTGCGCCGGATTGGGATAGGACTGGATTTTTTCGCGCAGCCAACGGATGTGAACGTCAACGGTGCGCGTTTCTCCGTAGTAGTCATGGCCCCAGACCTGTTCCAGAATTTGGTCCCTGGTAAAAGCCCGCCCCTTGTGCGAGGCCAGCAGCGCTAGCAGGTCAAACTCCCTGGGTTTCAGGGCCAACCGTTCCCCCCGCAGCTTGGCGGCGTGCCCTTCCAGGTCCATTTCCAGGTCGCCCACCGCGATGAAACGGCGAGAACCGCCCGGCGGGTTGCCGGTGGCACCGGTCTGGGAACGCCGCAGCATCCCCCGGACCCGGGCGATAACTTCCCTCATGCTGAAAGGCTTGGTAACGTAGTCGTCGGCTCCCAGTTCCAGCCCTACCACCCGGTCAATTTCCTCTCCCTTGGCCGTAAGAATCAGAATCGGCACTTCCGACTCACGCCGCAAAATACGGCAGACTTCCAGACCGTCCAGGGAAGGCAGCATCACATCCAGGATAATCAGGTCCGGTCTTTGGGAACGGGCCGTCTCCAGCCCCGCCGCCCCGTCACTTGATGCGTACACCCGGTAGCCTTCCCGCTCCAGGTTGTAACGGAGCGCTTCCACCAGGTTTTCCTCATCTTCAATTACCAATATGCTCTCGTCGGCCAACTCCCCCTCCCCGGCCTCATATTCCCTCCATCATCCGCCCATAGTATAGATTACGCCGGCCCGTTTAACGAAATTTCCGTTTCGCCAATCGCTAAAGGCTTGTCCGCCACCGTCCACTGATACCCAAACCGCCCCCGGTGTGTTATGCTATCCACCGATGGATTCGTCCGTCTCCGGTGCCGCTTGACCGGCGCAACCCCGATACTGAACTCTTGAAGGCCGCCATTATGGACGCTTCGCAACTGGTTACCAACGAACCCAACCCGAAGATACCCGCCTTTGGGCCGGGAGATACGGTCAAAGTTAATTTTCGGATTCGGGAAGGCGAACGGGAGCGTATCCAGGCTTTCCAGGGTGTAGTCATTCGACGGCAGAACGGGAAGGGACCGGCGGCCAATTTCACGGTTCGCCGGATTGCCGGCGGCGGTTTTGGCGTCGAAAAGGTTTTCCCCCTGCATTCGCCGTTGATAGACTCGCTGGAAGTCTTGCGGCAGGGGGCCGTCCGCCGGGCCAAGCTATACTACCTGCGGGGCCTCCAGGGCCGGGCGGCCCGAATCAAGGAAAAGCGACGGCCCCGTCCCCAGCGCAACAATCCCGCGGAGCAGCAGTCCGCCCCGTAGCCCGGCATACCCCAGCCGTCGCCCGATGGCTGATGTATGGAATACGCAGAAGTCGCGGTTGACGCCCCGGTCGCGCCCTCCCGCACCTTTTCCTACCACATTCCGGCCCGCTTTGCGGTAGAACCCGGCCAATTGGTTTGGGTTCCTTTTGGCCGGCGCGTGGCCCAGGGAATTGTCGTTAAGCTCTCCCCCGCCCCCCAGGTAGAAGTTACCAAGGACATCTTGCAGCCGGTGGAACCCACGCCCCTGCTGGACTGGCGGGCGTTGCGAATCGGGGAGTGGATGAGCCGTTACTACCTTTGTTCCCTTTTTGACGCTCTGGCCTTGTTCCTGCCCCCGGAATTCAAGGGGCACGTCCGGGCCACCGTCCACCCCGTGCCGGGCCAGCAATCCGATGGCGCCCCCCAGGATTCTCCAACCGGCAAGGCTCTGCTCGAACTAGTCCAGCGCGGCCAGATGCCCGAGGCTGAGTTCACCCAACTGCTCCCCCGCGGCGGGGCCAGGCAAGTTGACCGCTGGACTGAAAAGGGGGTCATTCAACGGCAGGTGGCTCTGCCCCGTCCCGGCCGGTTCCGATACGAGTGCTTTCTAGTCCCCGGCGGCGGGTTGACCTACACCGACCTGGTTCGTCAAAAGGATTCGGGTTTGCCTCGCCGCCAGGAAAGTCTAGCCCAGGCCGTCGCCGAAAGCCGTCAACCCTACCCTCGCACGCTGGCCAACAAGGAATTTGGCAACAGCGTTGCTGACGCCCTGGTGGAAAAAGGATTGCTGGCCCAGGACTGGGCCAGGGTCGAAAACGACTCCGTCCCGGTGGGTGGGGAACCGGCCGGCCCGCCCGATTTCGTCCTGACCCCCGCCCAGGCCAACGCCGTTGAACGCATCGCGCGGGGGTTCGACGAAACGGGCCGGGGAACCAAGACCTTCCTGCTCCACGGCGTTACCGGCAGTGGCAAGACCGAAGTTTACCTGCGTTCCATCGAAGAGGCGGTGCGCCGGGGCAAGCAGGCCATATTCCTCGTGCCGGAAATCAGCCTTACCCCGCAAACCGTGGAACGGGTCAACTCCCGGTTCCCCGGCCGGGTTGCCGTGCTACACAGCCGGCAACCCCCCCGGAAGAAGTTCGACCAGTGGTGGGCCATCCGCGATGGGAAATACGACGTGGTTGTCGGCCCCCGCAGCGCGATATTCGCGCCGCTGCCCAACATCGGGATAATCGTCATTGACGAAGAACACGAGTGGACGTACAAACAAGACGATGCCCAACCCCGTTATGACGCCCGCACAACGGCGTTGGAAATGGCCCGGTTGGAGCAAGCGGTGGTTGTGTTGGGCAGCGCCACCCCGGATGTGGAGACCTACTACCAGGCCAGTCGGGGCCGCCATGTACTGTTGAATCTGCCCCAGCGCATTGGCTCTGGCGGGGGCCGCGCCGGGGATAGTGGCGGGGCGCCCCTGGCCGCCGCCGAAATTTGCGATATGCGCGAAGAACTCCGCCAGGGCAACCGCAGCATTTTCAGCCGCCGCCTGGCCCTTGAATTGGCTGAAACAGTAAACCGGGGACAGCAGGCGATACTTTTCCTCAATCGGCGCGGCAGCGCCCCGATAGTCCAGTGCCGCGATTGCGGTTATGTGGCCTCCTGTTCCGGTTGTTCGGTGTCGCTTACCTACCATGCCACTGACGGACGGCTTTTGTGCCATCGCTGCAACCGCAGAGCGCGTATGCCCCGCCAGTGCCGGGAGTGCCAGGGAACCCGCATCCGGCAATTGGGCATCGGCACCCAGCGAGTAGTCGAAGAAGTCGGCCAACTTCTGCCGGGCGTCAATGTGGAACGGTGGGACGCCGACGTTACCCGAAGCGGGGTCAGCCCGGACGAACCGATGGCCCGGCTAACCCGCGGCGAAACGCAAGTCCTGGTGGGAACCCAGATGGTCGCCAAGGGACTGGACGTTCCCAACGTGACCCTGGTGGGCGTAGTGTTGGCCGACGTTGGGATGCACCTGCCGGATTTCCGGTCGGGGGAGCGGACTTTCGGGTTGTTGTGCCAGGTAGCGGGGCGGGCCGGACGGGGGGCGCAGCCGGGGCGGGTGATAATTCAGACTTACCAGCCGGAACATTACGCTGTCCAGGCCGCCGCCCGCCAGGACTACCTGACGCTGTACCAACAGGAAATCGTGGCCCGCCGGGAGCAAAGCAACCCGCCTTTCAATCGGCTGGCCCACCTGGTTTACCAGCACACCAACCGGACGGCGTGCCAACGGCAGGCGTCAACCCTGGCCCGGGAGTTCCGGGAAAGACGCGGCCGGGGCGGGTTGTCCGATGTTGAAGTAATAGGGCCGGCCCCTGGAATCCCGGAACGGGTGCGGGGACAATACCGTTGGCATATCCTGTTGCGGGGCCGCAACCTGCACCGTTTCCTGGACGGGGTTGCCTTCGCTAACGGCTGGTCGGTGGACGTTGACCCGGCCCACGTCACCTAAGAAGGGCAAGCGGTTCCGTCTTTGCAACGGCCAAATTCCTTGGCTATAATCATCGCCGGCTCCACACCGGCAGCAAGAGGTTTTTGACAGTGGCTTTACTGCCTATGAGACACGTTCCCGACAAGATTCTTCGGGAAAAAGCCAAGAAGATTGGCAAGATTCCCCCCAATATGCGGAAATATACCGAGGACATGGTGGAAACCATGCACTCGGAGCAGGGCGTCGGTCTCGCCGCCAACCAGGTGGGTTCCCTGCAAAAAGTAGCGGTTATTCAACTGCCGGACTGGGAAAAGCCATTGATACTGATTAACCCGGAAATCACCCGCCGGGAAGGGGAACGGGAGGTGGAGGAAGGCTGCCTGAGCATTCCGGGCTACCGCGGCACGGTTAAACGGTCGGAGAGAGTGCGGGCCAGGGCCTTGGACTTGCAGGGCAAAGTAATCCGCATCCGGGCCGAGGGCTTGCTGGCCCAGGCGTTGGAACATGAGACCGACCACCTGAACGGCATCCTCTATATTGACCGTTTGGTGTCCCGCGACCAGTTCTGGAAAATGACCTACAACGCCGAGGAAGAGGCCGGCCCGGAATCGGAAGCCGCCGCCAACTCCGAAGAGGACCGGCAAACCTAACGGGTCTGCCCTCCGGCGGCCCAAGTCCGGCTCACCACGCTTGTTTAACCAACCCGAATCCGCTGGAATTTTGGCCCGGTTAAGTACGCTCATCCGGGAAAGCAGTCGTCCCTGTTTCCTGGTGGGCGGATTTCTGCGCGATTCCTTTCTGTCCATCCCCTCCACCGACATTGACATTGTGGTGCGGGGGGACCCGCAGCCGTTAGGCCGACTCTTGGCCGGCGGGTTGCCCGGCTCCTACGTCCCGTTGAGTCCGAACCACGGGGTTGCCCGGGTGGTAACGACGGACGACGCCGGCCGGGATTGGCAAATTGACCTGTCAGGATTCGACGGCGACATTCAGCAAGACCTCCGCCGGCGGGATTTCTCGATAAATTCCCTGGCCCTCCCGTTGGACGCATGGGACAAGGGCAATTGGGCTGAGCAAATCCTGGACCCGTTGGGGGGAATGGCCGACCTGTCCCAGAAACGGGTCAGGGCGATTGGCCCCGGCGTTTTCGCGGAAGACCCGGCCCGTCTGTTGCGGGCTGTAAGGTTAGTGGCCCGCTTGCGTTTCCGCCTGGAACCGGAAACGGCCCAACTGGTGCGGGAAAACGCCGGTCTGATAAGTCGGGTTGCGCCGGAGCGGGTTCGGGATGAGTTTATGTCTATCCTGGCCGCCGACGGCGCGAGAGGTTACGTTGAGGTCTTGGACCGGCTGGATTTGCTGTGCCGGATTATCCCCGAACTGGCAATCACCAAGGGAGTGGAACAACCTCGCGTCCATTACTGGGACGTTTGGGGACACTCGATTCACGCCGTGGAAACCGCCGAATTGGTGACCAAGGGCCACCAGAATTCGGCCATCTACTCCCTCGTTCCCTGGACTCCAGCATGGGAAGCCCATTTCGACGAAGAGGTCGGCGACGGCCAAACCCGCCGCACTGTGTTGAAATTGACCGCGTTGCTCCACGACATCGCCAAACCCCAGACCAAGGCCCCGGACGCCACCGGGCGCATCCGGTTCCTGGGCCATTCCGAGTTGGGAGCGGAGATGGTGGAAGCCCGCTTGGGGAAACTCCGGTTCAGCTCCAAAGCGGTCTCAATGGTGTCGCGCATGGTTCGCCACCACCTGCGGCCCACCGGAATGCACGAAAAGGGCGAACTGCCCACCCACCGGGCCATATATCGCTACTTCCGGGACTTGGAAGACGTGGCGGTGGATACCCTGTACCTGGCTATGGCCGACTATTTGGCGGCAAAAGGGCCGGAAGTTATGCCCGACGACTGGGCCCGCCATGCTAGAATGGTAGCGCACATTTTGCAGGTGGGTACTGAGCAGACCGGCCCGGAACGGCCGGCCCGGTTAGTCAACGGCCACGACTTGATGCAGGAGTTGAGCCTGGAACCCGGGCCGCAAATTGGCGCTTTAATCGAAATCGTAACCGAAGCCCAAGCCGCGGGTGACATCAGCACCCGCCAACAAGCCTTGGACTTGGCAGCGGCGTCCCTGGGTGGGCGAGGCAAGAGGGAATAAGCAGATGCGCGGACGCAGTATCCGGTTGACCATCCTGATTCTGGTCATTTTGGCCCTGTCCCTGGTGTCCCTGGCGTTTTCCGAGATAAACATTGACCTGCCCGGTTTCCCGGCCTTCCAACGGGGCGGCGGCGGCCCGCTGGGTCTGAAGTTGGGCCTCGACTTGCGGGGCGGCGCCCATCTGAAATACCAGGCTGACGTGGGAACCCGCATCAAAGCAACCTTTGCCGACCCCCTGGACGAAGCCGCCGTTCAGGAAACCGTCGAATCGGCCGGCATCGAGTCCTTTGACTGGCGGCTGTCGGCCCCCGATGCCCTGGAAATCAAGACCGCCCTGTTGGATGAAGCGACGCGGGAAACCCTGCGCTCCGCCCTGGAAGAAAGTTTCGGGGCCGCCGAGACTTTCCGCGTGACCGACACCACGCCCCCCAGCGCCGACGACATGGAAGGCGTCATCAGCATCATTTCCCGGCGCGTCAACCTTTTCGGCACCGAGGAACCCATCGTTCAACAGCTGGGCGACGACCGGATTATCGTGCAGCTGCCGGGCGTCGGCGGCTCGGTTACGGAGGTGGATTTCGTCGAACCGGCGGACTATGAGGACGTGGAAAGGCTGCTGCGAGACCGGGGCTATCAGGACTTCACCCTGGTTCAACGCGGCGACCGGGGCTACCGCGTCAATATGCCCGTGTCCCTGGGACGCGAAGAACAACGGGACTTGGAACGGGAACTTGGCGATACCATTGGTTCCATTCAGTCTTTTGGCGTAACCGGCGGAATTGAGGCGGCCAAAGCCCTGATTGGCGAAACCGCCCGCCTGGAGTTCCGGGAGAGAACTTGCGCCACCCCCGACTGCCTTGAGTTCCAGGACGCCGACCTGGGGTTGACCGGAGACGACTTGGCCGAAGCCTACGCCTCGGTGGACCAGACCACGGGCCAGTGGGCGGTCAACATTCAATTCAATGGACGGGGAGCCGACATCTTCGGCCAGTTAACCCAGCGCATAGTCGGGGACCCCCTGAAGCGCATCGCCATTTTCCTGGATGACGAGTTGCTTATCGCCCCGGTTGCCCGGGCCTGGATTCGGGATGGACGAAGCCAGATTACCGGCAATTTTACCCGGGAAGAGGCCCGCACCCTGTCCATTCAATTGGAGTCGGGCCGGCTGCCGGTGCCCTTGCAGCTTATCCAGGAAAGCCAGGTGGATGCCCTGCTGGGGTCCGAGTCCCTGGGAAAAAGCCTGCTGGCCGGCATGATTGGTTTGGGACTGGTGATGGTTTTCATGGTGGCCTACTACCGCATGGCGGGAGTCGTGGCGGCCCTGGCCCTGGTTTTCTACTCCATCGTGGTGTTGGCGGTGTTCAAGCTGATTCCGGTGACGCTGACCCTGCCCCACATCGGCGGGTTTATCCTATCCATCGGTCTGGCGGTGGACGCCAACATCCTCATTTTCGAGCGAATCAAGGAAGAGGTGCGGGTGGGCCGGACGCTGGCCTCGGCGATGGAAGTCGGTTTCAACCGGGCTTGGCCGGCCATCAGGGACGGCAACGTCTCCACCATCATAACCTGCGGAGTCCTGCTCTGGTTCGGCAGCCGTTTGGGAGGCGGGCTGATTAACGGTTTCGCCTTGAGCTTGATGATTGGCGTGGCGGTCAGCGTATTCACCGCGGTGGTGTTGAGCCGCAACCTGCTCCAGTTAATGGCCTGGATTGGCCTGGGCCGGCGCATCGGCTTGTTTACGCCGGAAAGAAACCCGTTTGGGGAAACCGCGGCCGGGAGGACTCAAGCCGCCGGGGGAGGTAGTTAGCGGTGCTGGACATTGTAGGAAAACGCGGCTGGTATTTCTTGGTTTCCGCCCTGATTATCCTCCCGGGACTTATTTCGATGATTGTCCCGCCGGGTTGGTCAACCTTGAATTCGGGGCTGAAACCCGGCATTGACTTCACCAGCGGGTCGGTCATGGACGTGACTTTTACCCGTCCGGTAGAGCAGAACGCCATCCAGCAACGGATGAACGCTCTGGGACACCCGGAGGCTTTGGTGCAAAGCACTGGAAGCCGGTCGGCGCTAATCCGCACCAAGGTGCTGCAAGAGGGTTCCGGCGGCGGAGTTTCCGAACGGCAGCGCATCGAGGACGACCTGGCCGACAACGTCGCCCCCATTGAATCGGTGGCTTTCGACTCCATTTCGCCCATCATCGCCCAGGAAACGGTGCGAAACACCTTCCTCGCTTTGCTGGCGGCGTCGGTCTTTATCCTGCTGTATATCTGGTACGCGTTCCGCCGCGCTCCCCGTTCCTACCGCTACGGCATTAGCGCGGTTTTCGCGCTGGCCCACGACACTCTCATTGTCTTGGGCATCTTTTCCATCCTGGGCCGATTACTGAATGTGGAGGTCAACTCCACTTTCATCATCGGCATCCTCACGGTAGCGGGATACAGCGTCAACGACACTATCGTAGTGTTTGACCGCATCCGGGAAAACGTAATAAGACACCCGGAACGGGCCTTCGACTCCCTGGTCAACCTGAGCATCGTCGAAACCATCGGCCGGTCGCTGAACACCAGCTTTACTACCTTCCTGGTGCTGCTGGCGATGCTGCTCATCGGCGGGGCCAGCATCCGGGGGTTGCTGCTGGTAGTGGCTATCGGCGTGATTGTGGGGACGTACAGTTCCATATTCATCGCGGCCCAGTTCCTGGTGATTTGGGACCGTCGCGAGTTCGGGCGGCTGTGGCGTTGGAGCCGGCGCGCTCCCACGGCGGCCGGCGCCGCGCTGATGTCCCTGCTGGGCCGTTAGGCCGGGCTGCCCGTCGTACCTACAACCGACCGAAAGGGAGATATTTGCTATGCAAATCGGGGCGCACGTTTCCACCGCCGGCGGAATCAGCAAGGCGGTAGGCCGCGGGCTGGACATCGGTTGCGAAACCGTCCAAATCTTCGGTTCCTCGCCCCAAAGCTGGGCCTTCAAGCCCGTGCCGGACAAGGAGATTGAATCTTTCCGCCAACAGTCCGCCGAAGCTGAAATGGGGCCGGCCTTCCTCCACGCCATCTACCTCATTAACTTGGGCACGGCAGACCCGGCCCACCTGGAACGAGGTATGCAGTCCCTGGTCAACTATATGACCCTGGCCGCGGCCATCGGCGCCGGCGGCGTAATCTTCCATCCCGGCAGCCACAAGGGGGCCGGGTACGAGGCCGTTTTCGCCCAGGCCGTTGAGTCCATCAAGCGGGTTTTGCAAGAGTCCCCGGAGGGGCCATTCCTTTGCCTGGAAAACATGGCCGGCATGGGGCAGCACATCGGGGCCAAGTTCGAGGAATTGGGCCGGATTATTGAGGCAGTGGACGATCCTCGTCTTCGCGTCTGCCTGGACACTCAACACAGCTTCGCCGCCGGCTATAACCTGACCAACCCCGAAGGCGTCGCCGCCATGATGGACGAATTTGACCAGGCCATCGGATTCGATAAACTGGCCGCCGTCCACGGCAACGATTCCAAGCAGCCTTGCGGCTCCGGCGTTGACCGGCACGACAACATCGGGGAAGGGCTGATTGGCGAAGCCGGATTTGAGGCCATAATGGGGCATCCCGCTTTCCGGGAAATTCCCTTCTTCCTGGAAGTCCCCGGCTTTGAGGGCAAGGGGCCAGACCGCCGCAACATTGACATCCTCAAAGACATCCGGCAGCGGGTAGGCGTCAGCCCTTGATAAGGGTTTCGCAGCGGGAGTTCGTCGCCCTGGTGCGGCAGGCGTACCGGCAACTGCCGGGCCGAGTCAAGGGGACGTTGGACAACGTGGACATATCCGTCCAGGACTGGCCCAGCCCGGAAGACCTGGAGTTGGTGGAGGCCGAAGGAACCCTGTTCGGCCTTTACACCGGAATCCCCCTGACCGAGCGGGAAGGAATCGGCCCCGCCTTGCCCGACCGTATCCTGATTTTCCGACGGCCCATCCTGGAACACTGCTCCAGCCCGGAAGAAGTTGCCGAAGAAATCCGGATAACCCTGTTGCACGAAGTAGGCCACTACCTGGGCCTCAGCGAGGACGCGCTGCACCGCCTGGGTTATGGCTGATTCCGGCCAGCGCTCCTATCTGCGCCGGGTGGGTTGGTGGCTGGGTATAGGTTTCGGCGCCGGACTTTCCCCCCTGGCCCCCGGCACGGTGGGCAGCGCCGCCGCCCTGGTCATCCACTATCCCCTCTGCTTGGCCTTGACTGCCCTCGTGCCAACGGACGCCTACCTTTTGGCCGGCTTGCGGTGGAGCGACGCGCTGCCCGACGCCTTGCTCATCGGCCTGGTTATCCTCGGGTTTCCCATCGGCGTGTGGGCCACCGGGTTGGTGGCAACGGCGGAGGAACCGGACCCGGGCCGGGCGGTTTGGGACGAGTATGTCGGTATGTGGGTCACCTGCCTCTTTCTGCCGAAAGACTGGCTTTGGCTGGGAGCCGCGTTTTTCACTTTCCGGGCCTTGGACGTGCTGAAACCTTGGCCGGCCCGCCGGTTGGAGCGGCTGCACGGCGGTTTGGGCATAATGGCCGATGACTTGATGGCCGGCATTTACGGGGCAGTAGTCTTGAACGGGATTCGCCTGGCATTCTTCGCCTGACGTTGGAGTGATGAACCGGCATCCCCGCGAAAACCGCGCCCCTCAATCGTCATTCCGGCGAAAGCCGGAATCCAGGAATCCCAGGCACACAACAACGTCCGTTGGGGCAAGGAACCTTGGGCACCGGCCTGCGGCGGCATGAAGGGTTAGCGCCAACCCGATTGCCCGTGTTTGGGGCCTATGTTATACTCAAAGCAATTCAAGCCCGGCGGCCCTTGGCTCGTCAACCCACTGTGTAGGGCCGAGGCCAGTGCTACGCTGGGCAACAAATAAAAACCGGAGATTGGAAAGGCGTAACTTATGGTACAGTCGCTAGAGCGACCGGCAGAACAGCCAGTAAGTCCCCCGCCCCGGGAACCCCTGACGATGAAGTCATTGCTGGAGGCCGGAGTCCACTTCGGGCACCAGACCCGCCGCTGGAATCCCCGGATGAAGAAGTATATCTTCACCCAGCGCAACGGCATCCACATCATAGACTTGCAGCAAACCTTGGGGCTGATTAACGAAGCCTACCGGGCCATGATGCAGGTAGCGGCGGAAGGCGGCAAAGTGCTTTTCGTCGGCACCAAGAAACAGGCCCAGGACGTGGTGCAAAGCGAGGCGGAACGCTGCGGGATGTGGTACGTGAACCAGCGCTGGCTGGGCGGCACCCTGACCAACTTCCAGACCATCCGCACCCGCATCAACTACATGATTGAGTTGCAGCAGAAGCGGGAGCAGGGCTACTTCCGGCTGTTGCCCAAGAAAGAAGCGGTCAAGCTGGAAGAAACCCTGGCCAAGCTGGAAAAGTACTTCCTAGGCATCAAGGACATGGCCGCCCCGCCTCAAGCCATGTTCGTGATTGACATCGCCAAGGAAGACATCTGCATCGCGGAAGCCCGGCGCATGGGCGTCAAGATTTTTTCCATCGTTGACACCGACTGCGACCCGGACTTGATTGACCATTCCATCCCCGGCAACGATGACGCCGTGCGGTCAATCCGGCTAATCACCGGGCGGATGGCGTCGGCGGTGTTGGAAGGTTTGGCGGAACGGGAAGCCCTCATCCAGGAACAGTTGGCCGCGGAAGCCGCCGCAGCTGCCCCGGAGGAAATGCCCGAGGGCCTGTCCGAAGAAGAAATGGAACAGGTGGCCGTCAATTCGATACCCCTGGAAGAACTGGCCGGCTTGATGCAGCAAGCAGCCGCGGCGTCCGGAGAAACCGACGAAGCAGTTTAACAATGAAACCTGGACTGTCCAAGCCAACCGGGGGAGACGGTAATCAGCAGATTCATCGGCAAATACTGGATAGTTTACTACCTATCCTACTTGGTGGGATCAGTGGTTCTGTTGACCCTTCACTGGGATTCACCCCGGTGGCAAGAGGACTGGCTGGCCCTTCTAGCCGACATCTTCGGCGCGGCGTTGGGAATGTCGGTCGCGTTGACAATCATTGTAGAATTGGGGGGACGCATGGTGTTGCTGATACCCGAGGCGGTAAGGAAACTGAAGGCCGAAGGCCGAAAAGAACACCGAAAGCGTCTTGAAGAAGCTTATCGTCGGTTCGGCGTTGAATTGGACGGCAGGCTGATGCTTCCGAAAAGCCCGGAAGTTGACGCCTTCTTGGACGGCGAGGAGTAGCGTGAGGGGCAACGTTGCCGGCTTGCTCTCTGCCGTCCCACAATCAAAGGCGCAAAAGTCAAGCTAACGTACCCAATACCTAAAGTGACTTAACGCTGTTTAGCTGTTGTTGGCTGGTCCCCCGGACACCCGATTAAGTCGGAAATTACAGGAGGAACCCTTGGTAGCCACCGTCGCCCAAATCAAAGCCCTCCGGGAGGTAACCGGAGCCGGCATTATGGAATGTAAAGAAGTCCTGGAGCAAACCGGCGGAGACCAGGATAAGGCGGTAGAGTTGCTCCGGGAAAAAGGGTTTGCCCAGGCGGCTAAGCGTTCCGGCCGGGAAACCACTCAGGGAGTCGTCGAGGCATACATCCACACCGGAGGCCGAGTTGGCGCCTTGGTTGAACTTGGATGCGAGACCGACTTCGTGGCGCGAACCCCGGAGTTCCGGGAGTTGGCCCACAACGTCGCCATGCAAATCGCAGCCATGTCCCCGGCCTACGTGGATGCCGGGGAGATTGACGATGACGACGGCCGGCCCCCGGCCCAGGTGGCCTTGCTGTCCCAGCCTTTCATCAAGGATACCTCCCGGCAAGTTGGCGACGTTATCCAGGAACTTGCCGCCAAAGTCGGCGAAAACGTCAAGGTAGTCCGGTTCAGCCGCCTGGCCCTGGAAGAGTAATCCCCGCAGACGTGATGAATTCCACTGGCTACCACCGAGTCCTGCTTAAACTCAGCGGCGAGTCTCTCAAAGGCTCCGCAGCCGGGGGAATTGACCCCGGCTCCGTCAATTATCTGGCCCAGCAAGTCGGCGACGCCCTCAGCTTGGGCGTCGAACTCGCCATCGTCATCGGCGGGGGCAATATGTGGCGGGGCGAAGAAGCCGAAAAACAAGGAATGGACCGGGCCACCGCCGATTACGCGGGGATGTTGGCAACCGTGATGAACGCCTTGGTGCTCCAGGACGCCCTGGAAAAGCGGGGCATGATTTGCCGCACCCAAAGCGCCATCCAGATGCAAGCCGTGGCCGAACCCTACATCCGCCGTCGCGCCATCAGGCACCTAGAAAAGGGCCGGGTGGTCATTTTCTCGGCGGGAACCGGCAACCCCTTTATGACCACCGACACGGCGGCGGCCTTGCGGGCGTTGGAAATCGGGGCTGGTCTGCTGTTGATGGCCAAGAATGCGGTGGACGGCGTTTATGACTCTGACCCCCGGGACAACCCCGGTGCCAAACGGTTCGGGCGGCTTGACTATATGCAAACCCTGGAGCGGCGCCTCCAGGTAATGGACTCGACGGCAGTTTCCTTGTGCATGGACAACAAGCTGCCCATCGTCGTCTTTGACATCTTTGAGAAGGGCAACATGAGCCGCATCCTGAGCGGCGAAGAAGTTGGCACTCTCATTACCGGCTCAGATTAGACGGGTCATGGCGACTGGAAGAACGGTAAGCGCAAGTTTTTTGACCCAGCCGGATAGTCGGGTTATTGCTCTATGCCAAAGCATATCCGATTTGATTTGTGCGGCTATCCCGGATGAGGCCAAGAGAGCAGCTTTCTTGAAACAGTACGGGAAGATTAGTAAGACTAGAGATGGCGGAGTCGGATTAGGCGGCGGCAAGTTGCAAAGGGATGCCGTTTGTACAAGGGGGCGAGGGGGTAAAGCTCCGTTCTCCAACCGGAATTTGAGATGGCATCCGCTAGTCGTTGCAGCAACTATGCCGTCGTTCGCCAAAGAAATCGAGAGAATAGAAATTGAAGGAACCGGCAATTTACAAACGCTGAATTTCATAATCAAGAATTCAACTGGCCAGGATGTCTGGTTTCCTTCTGATAAAGTTCACGAAATGCCAGACAGGTTTGTTGCCCTGCCCAAGCATTGGATGCCCCATGTCGACACACTAAGGTTGTGGCCTGATAGCTTATGGACGCAGAACTCTTGCGTCATATCGGCGTTGGAAGCCTGTACTTGGTGGGATGCCGTTGAAACCTATGCGATATTGGGGACAGCAATCGCCGTTGAATTTTATGGGGCAGACGTCCGTGATTTACATGGCAAGATAACCAAGGTTCTCCGAGGCCAGGCTGTTGACGAGAGTATTGCCTTACCAACAGTCGCTTTCCCGACCGATATGAACATTTTGCAATGTCCTCTTTGTCTCAAAAAGGTTTCTGATACGTTGGCAAGTTTCAGAAAGTCAGACCCGCCAGAAACTTGGCAACCTGATTGGCGTACCTCAAAACAGAGGGAAGGGGATGACTCAAGCATCCAGATAATGCACGTCAACCCCTTGGTGGAAAGTGAGATTAGGCATAAGGCCAACAATGTCCGGTACGGCCATCGGTGGTGCAACGTATCAATGAGCGACCATTCCCTGGGGGAAACCTTGGACTTTATGACGTTCGTGGTTCAGGCCCACAAACGGGGTGGGTAAGTGGTAATCCCCGACCTATTCACTTTTGCCGCAGCACGGCAGGAAAGGCGTCTGATTCGCCTTGACGACTTGCAACCTGTAAACAACCTGAAGATCATATTCAGAGAGATACGGGAGTATTTCGCCGGCAATGTCACCGGCATCACGCGGGACGAGAGAATCGCCCAGAACATCATGCACTTGTTGTTTTGCAAAATCTACGACGAAAAAACCAGTGCCGAGATAGTAGAATTCGCCAACCGTCCCCATGAGAACATCAACCGGCTTCAGTCACGGGTCAATAATCTGTTCGACGAGGTAAAGCAAAGCTATCCCGACGTTTTCGAGCGGGACGAAAAGATTGAAGTAGGGGCTGAAGACCTATCTTTCATCGTTGCAAAGCTGGAGAATTACTCCATTTTGCAAGCAGACCGGGACGTTATCGGTGACGCTTTTGAGGAATTGATCGGGACTGCTTTCCGGGGCGGAGAAGGCCAATTCTTTACCCCGAGGAACGTCGTCCAGATGATGATTGATATACTTTCCCCAAAATCCGGCGACCGGATTATTGACCCCGCCTGCGGCAGCGGCGGCTTCCTCGCTTATACTCTGAGGTTCTTCCTCTCCCACAATGAGAGGAATTTTTACCTTGCTGGCATTGATAAAGACCGCTTTCTGGCGACAATTGCAAAGGTCTATCTCTCGTTGATTGGGGACGGTGATTATCCAATCTACTGCGAGAACAGTCTGGAAAATCCCGGGAAGTGGGGGGAGGATGCGAAAGCCAATATCGGATGCGGGGAGTTCGATATTGTACTGACAAATCCTCCCTTTGGCGCGAAGATTCCGGTACTTGGAAAACGGTTGTTGGACCAATATCAGCTTGGTCATCGGTGGCAAAGAAGGTCCGGTTGGCATAGAACGGGCGATTTGCTTGACAAGCAGGCTCCTCAGGTCTTGTTCATTGAGCGTTGTCTCCAGTTGCTGCGTGGTGGCGGCAAGCTCGGCATTGTGTTGCCTGAAGGGGTTTTCGGCAATCCTTCCGACCGATATATCTGGGAGTACGTATCCAGCGTTAGTTCGGTTATCGGGGTCGTAAGCCTGCCCCAGGAAACTTTTCAACCCAGCACCCACACCAAAACCAGTGTGCTTTTCCTGGAGAAGAACCCCGCGAGGCGACCTTTGTTTATGGCAATCGCCGACAACGTGGGACACAACAAAAACGGCAAGCCAATTTACAGGAAAGATGTCAAAACCGGACGGGAAGTGTTGGATGATGATTCTCCGGCCATAGCCGAAAACTATGGTACCGCTGACCTCTGGGAACACGGCAAAGATGCCAGCCGCTTGGGGTTCCGAATACGTTATGAAGATTTAGTCGACAGTATTTTCGTTCCGAAGTACTACAACCCGGAAATTCGGAAGTCTCTTGATGAACTGGAAAAGAGCGGCGAGTACTGCTTGACATCCATAGGGGATTTACTCGAGGACGGGGTATTGCAAATCACCAGAGGGGACGAAATAGGGTCCCGATTCTACGGTACGGGTGATGTGCCGTTTATCCGAACTAGCGACATTGTCAATTGGGAAATCAAATTCGACCCCATCAAGTGCGTTTCCGAGGAAGTGTACGAGGAATACAAGGACATCCAGGACATTCAGGAAAGGGACATTCTTTTCGTCAGTGATGGAACCTTTCTCATCGGTCGCACTGCGATAGTTACAAATCTGGATTTGAGAATCATCATCCAGAG
The DNA here is from genome assembly GCA_963665735.1 of Dehalococcoidia bacterium. Taxonomy (GTDB): domain Bacteria; phylum Chloroflexota; class Dehalococcoidia; order Lucifugimonadales; family UBA3495; genus CATOSK01. Next base: position 619,182 of record OY762444.1, read on the forward strand.
TCACCTCAAGAAGATACGGGTGTTGAAGCAGGACATCCTGGACCCGTACTATCTGTTCTACCTGTTGAACAGTAGAGTAGTACGCAGACAAATAGATTCCAAAACTTTCGTACAAGCTACTATTTCAACTGTCGGCAACCGATTGAACGAGGTTGTGTTGCCCATTTACAAAGACGTGGGTGAAGTGAAGAAGATTGCTGATGAAGTAAGGTCAATCGTTGCCCAAAAGGCTATGTTGAGGGAGAAAACCTTGGCCATAGTTGACAATAGCGTTTGACGGTAAACGGTAGCTCTTCTAAACTGATTTGGAAAATGAGAGCATTACCGGGAGGGACTGACCATGACCAATAGAAACGGCGGCGACACCGAGTTAACCCCCGAATCGGTCTTGTCCGACGTTGATCGCCGGATGGACCGGGCCGTGGACGCCTTGCGCCGGGAGTTGAACAACCTCCGAACCGGACGGGCTACCCCCTCCTTGTTGGAAGACCTGATGGTGGAGTATTACGGCACTCCCACTCCCCTTAAACAAATTGCTTCAATCTCCGCGCCGGATGCCCGCGCCTTGATGGTGCAGCCCTGGGACCGGCAGGCGCTCCGGGACATTGAACGGGGGCTGATGAAGTCGGAATTGGGTTTCAACCCCTCCAACGACGGAAACATCATCACCGTTCCCATACCACCCTTAACCCAGGAACGCCGTCAGGAAATGGTGCGGCTGCTCAAACGCAAGATTGAGGATGGCAAAGTCTCCGTCCGAAACGTGCGCCGCGACGCCTTGGACACCCTGCGAAAGATGGAAAGGGACAAGGCCATTTCCCAGGACGAAAACCGCCGCAGCCAGGACCAGTTGCAGAAAACCACCGACGCCCACACCAAAACAATGGACGAGATAGGTCAAGCCAAAGAAACGGAAATCATGCAGGTTTAACCTATGGCGTCCCAACCCCTTCCCGGCCAAGAACCCCCGCCGCCCGAATCCGGCATCCCTCGCCACGTCGCCTTCATCATGGACGGCAACGGGCGCTGGGCGGCCCAACGGGGACTCCCCCGGCTGGAAGGTCACCGGGTAGGGGTGGACTGTATCCAGAAAGTCCTGGAAGTTTTGGCCAACCGGGGCGTCCAGTACGTCACTGTTTACGCCTTTTCCACGGAAAACTGGGAGCGGCCCCGGGAAGAAGTCCAAGGCTTGATGGGCCTCATCCAGGAAGTGCTGGACGCGCAAGTCACCCAACTGCACCGCAACAACGTCCGGGTGCTGCACCTGGGCAAGACTGGCCGGCTCTCCCCAATGTTGCGAGCCGGCATCGAGTCCGTCCTTGACCTTACCAAGGATAACACCGGCGTCACCCTCAGCGTAGCTTTCGATTACGGCGGCAGGGACGAAATCCTGGAGGCGGTCAAGGCTCTGTTGCGGGAAGGAGTGACCCCCGACAGCTTGGACGAAACCCTGTTTTCCCGTTACCTTTACACCGCCGGAACGCCGGACCCGGACCTGATAATCCGCACCGGCGGGGAAATCCGCCTCAGCAACTTCCTCCTGTGGCAATCGGCTTACAGCGAGTATTACCACACGCCGGTACTCTGGCCTGACCTGGATGCCGGGGAACTCGACAAAGCCCTGGCCGCTTACAAAGTACGCAAGCGACGATTCGGCAGAGTGCCGGCCAACTCCCAGGTCTGAACTTGGCGGCTCGCCTAGTCACCGCTTCCTTAGCCGCTCCGGTACTGCTGGCGGCGTTGTGGTTCGGCAATCCCTGGCTGGCGGGTATCGCCATCCTGTCGGCGATTATCGGAGTCCGGGAGTTTTACCGGCTTTTCGATTCGGACGACGCCTCCCTCCCGGTGTGGCTGGGCAGCCTGTGGGTTTGGGCTTTCATAGGGGCGGGAATCGCCGCCGGGAGTTTCGCGGATTTCCTGAAAATCACTCTGGGAGTAACCGCTGGTGGCGCCTTTGCCAGCTACCTGTGGTTAATCGGCGGATACCGGGGCCGCAAACAACTGGCCTCCGCTTGCTACCTCTTGGGCGGGCCGCTTTACTTGGGGCTGTTTCTGGCCCACGGCCTAGCCTTACGGGATTTCGGCGGCGCGCCGGAACTGGGGCGCAATTGGTTAATCCTGGCGGTTCTGGTCACCTTCGCCACCGACACCGGGGCCTTTTTCGTGGGCCGGAGTTTGGGACGGCATCCCTTGGCCCCCGCCATAAGCCCCACCAAGACTTGGGAAGGGGCCGTCGGCGGGTTCCTTCTGGCAATTCTGGCGGCGGTGGCCGTGGGAACGGTATTCGATTTGGGAGTGGCGCGGTGGGAGCAGGCGTTGGCCGGCGCCGTGGTGGGCGTGGCGGCCCAATCGGGGGATTTGCTGGAATCGAAACTCAAGCGAATCTCCCAAGTAAAGGACACTGGTAGTATAATGCCGGGACACGGGGGGTTGTTAGACCGGGTGGACAGCTTAGCCATTGCGGTGCCAGCCGTGTACTATTGCCTCAATACGGTATTCAAGCCATGAAAAACGTCGTCGTCCTGGGCTCCACCGGCTCTATCGGCACCCAAACCCTCGACGTTATCGGGGCCTTTCCCCATCGGTTCCGGGTGGTGGGCTTGGCGGCAGGCAACAACCGGAAGTTGCTGCAACAACAGGTAGCCCGTTTCCAACCGGAGCGCGTTTGGAGCGTCGCTCCCCTGGAATCGTTGCCCCCCGGCGTGACCGTTACCCCGATGGAAGAAATGGTCTGCCTGCCGGAGGTTGACTTGGCGATGGTGGCAACCACCGGCGCCGTGGGCCTGACCCCCACCCTGAACGCCCTGCAACACGGCAAAACGGTGGCCCTGTCCAACAAGGAACCGATAGTCATGGCCGGGCATATCATCAAGGACTACGAAAAGCGGTACGGGGGCAAGATTCTCCCGGTGGACAGCGAACCCAGCGCCATCTGGCAATGTCTCCAGGGAGAGAACGGCTCCATCCGCCGGTTGATTATTACCGCATCCGGCGGGCCTTTCCGCGACTCTTCCCCGGAAGACCTGGCCAGGGTAACGCCGGCCCAGGCTTTGCAGCATCCTACCTGGCAAATGGGCCGGAAGATAACCATAGATTCGGCGACGATGATGAACAAGGCTTTCGAGGTCATCGAAGCCCACTGGTTGTTCGGAGTCCCTTGGGAAGACATCGAGGTGGTGGTGCATCCCCAAAGCACGGTCCATTCCATGGTCGAGTTCGCCGACGGTTCGGTTAAAGCTCAGTTGGGGCCGCCCAATATGCGCCTCCCCATTCAGTACGCCATGTTTTACCCGGAGCGCTTGCCCAACGACGACATTCCCAGGCTGCCGACCAAGACCGCCTATTCCCTGGACTTCCGGCCCCTGGACGTAGAACGGTATCCCTGCTTTCCCCTGGCTATCTCGGCTGGACGGCGGGGCGCCACCTACCCCACGGTTTTGAGCGCTGCCGACGAGGTGGCCGTTAACGCCTTCCTGGAAGGAAGGATAGCCTTTACGGGCATACCTCAAGTAATCGAACAGACGCTTTCCCGCCACGAACCCACCGAAGGCCGACAGGTTGAAGAATTGCTGGAAGCCGACCGTTGGGCCACCCGGCAAGCCAGGGAAATCATCGGGATTGACCGTTAATGGAAACCGTCATAGTCGCCATAGTCGCCTTCGTACCCATGCTGATTCTGCTGGTGGTGATTCACGAGTTGGGTCACTTTTTCACCGCCAAGGCTTTCGGTGTCAAAGTCCTGGAGTTTGGAGTCGGCTACCCTCCCAAGGCTTTCGGGTTCTACACCGGCAAGACCACCGTTCTGCTTGACCAGGACACCATATTGGTGAATGTCAACAACTGGGAAGATTTGGCGCTGGGCCAGCTCGTCAAAGTGCAGTCGGCGGAGGACGCCAACGGGAACCTGGTGGCCCGTCTGGTCGAAGTCCCCCGCAAAGGCGCCCGGTCGCGAACCCTCAATTCCGGGGGTGAAAATTGCCTTAACCACGAAGGAAAAATCCGGGAAGTGTCCGGTTACTCCCTGGTGCTGGCCGATATGCTTTACTCCTTCAACTGGACGCCCCTCGGCGGGTTCGTCCGGTTGTCCGGCGAGAACAGCCCCGACGTTCCCCAGAGTCTCGCCAACCGAGGCGTCGGCCAACGGGCCATAGTGCTGGCCGCCGGTTCCTTTATGAACGCCATTTTCCCCATCGTCGTTTTCTCCATCATGTTTATGATTCCCCACGAGGTAACGGTCGGAAACGTGGTGGTGGAAGAGGTAATGAAAGACTCGCCGGCCGACGTGGCCGGGTTGCAGGCCGGCGACATAATCATCCAAGCGGACGGCCAGGACATTGAAAACCCCAACAGCCTTTTTCGGGTCGTCACCACCAAGGCCGGCTCCGAAATCGAGATGGTTGTGGCCCGGGGAAACGGCCAGGAAACCTTGCTCGTTACGCCGCGGGGCATTCCGCCCGAAGGCCAAGGCCCTACTGGAGTTGCCATCACCCTGACAAACGAAAGGACGGTCACTAGGTCCGAACCGCCCTGGGTAGCCGTGGGGTTGGGGGTAACGCGGACTTGGGACACCCTGGTCGTGCTTAAACAGGAGATTTTCGGCTGGATTGGCGGCTCCCGCCCGGTGCAGGTGGCCGGCCCCATCGGAATCGCGCAGATTACCGGCGAAGTCGTCCTGGAGGGTGGCCTTCGCAATTGGCTGATTCTGTCCGTGTTGCTCAGCATCAACCTGGCTATCATCAACATCCTGCCTATCCCCATGCTTGACGGGGGGCGATTGCTGTTCGTCGGAATAGAGTGGGTAAGGGGCGGCAAGCGCGTTCCGCCGGAAAAGGAAGGACTGGTACACCTTATCGGATTCGCCGCCATCATCGGCCTGATTGTCTTGATTACCGCCAACGACATCTGGCGGCTAATCCAGGGCGGCAGCGTCCTCCCTGGGTAGCTGGGGGACGATAACCCAGGCAAGGATGACGGGGCAATGCCCCTCAATACAAGGTAAACCGCTGGCCCCGGTTTTCGTTTCGGGGCGATTATGCGCTATCATGTCTTTAAGGAACCGATTGAAGGAACGGGGGCCGCGATTATGATGAAACGGCGAGTTACCAAGCCCGTTTACGTTGGCGGAGTCAAAGTCGGCGGCGGGGCCGATGTCACCGTGCAGTCCATGACCAAGACCGACACCCGGGACGTGGCGGCCACGGTGCGCCAAATCCACGAGTTGGAAGAGGCCGGCTGCGAAATCATCCGCAGCGCCGTGCCGGACATGGAGGCCGCCCAAGCCATCCGCGAAATCAAGAAGCGGATTCACATTCCGCTGGTGGCCGACATCCATTTCCACTACCAGTTGGCCCTGGAATGCGCCGATGGCGGCGTGGACTGCTTGCGCCTGAACCCGGGCAACCTCCGCAACGAAGACCAGGTGCGGCAAGTCGTCGAAAAGGCCAAGGAACGCGATATTCCCATTCGGATTGGAGTCAACTTCGGCAGCCTGCCCCCGGTGGGCGGTATTGGCCGCACCCGCGGCTTTTCCCGACACATGGACATGGTTAACCGCTTGCCCAAGGCGGGAGAAGCACAGGATGGCGAATACAGCATCGTTGACCATATGCTTGCCACGGCCTTGTGGGAAATCAGTTTCCTGGAAAACAACGACTTCGACCACATCAAGATTTCCATGAAAGCGTTTGACGTGCCGACCACGGTGGAGGCGTACCGCCGGTTGGCGGAAATGGTGCCTTACCCGTTGCACTTGGGAATCACCGAGGCCGGCACCGTGCAGGCCGGTTCCATCCGCACCGCCGTCGGGCTGGGTGTGCTGCTCTACGAAGGCATCGGCGACACCATCCGGGTCTCCATCAGCGGCGACTCGACGGAAGAAGTAGCCGCCGGGTATGAAATCCTCAAGTCCCTCAATCTGCGGAACAAAGGGACTACCCTGGTGGCCTGCCCCAGTTGCGGGCGGGCCGACGTTGACGTGGTGAAGCTGGCCAACCAGGTGGACGAATTGGTCAAGAAGAGCCAGAAGAACATCAAGGTTGCGGTGATGGGGTGCGAGGTCAACGGCCCCGGCGAAGCTAAAGACGCCGACGTAGGCATCGCGGCCGGCGCCGGCCGGGCGGTCATTTTCCGCAAAGGCGAAAAAGTCCGGGTTGTCGCAGAAGCGGATATGTTGACCGCGCTGATGGAAGAGGTAGAAAACACCCCGGCCCCGGTGGGCGATTAACCATCGGTTCACCACCCCCAAGCTGGTACTGAGCCGGTTTGCTTTGCTGGGTGAACCGGCTTTTCCTTTGTTGGTACAATGCGGGGGCAGCCATCCGGTACGGAGAAAGGACTTTCCCGACTTATGAGACTGACGCAACTGGTATCCAAGACGCTGCGGGCTGACCCCCCGGAGGCGGAAACGGCCAGCCACCGGCTGATGGTCAAGGCGGGGTTGATTCACCAGGTGGCCGCCGGGGTTTACGCCTACCTGCCCCTGGCTTGGCGATCGCTGCGGAAGATTGAGAACATCATCCGGCAGGAAATGGACGCCGCCGGCAGTCAGGAAATCCTCATGCCCACCTTGCAGCCTACGGAATTGTGGGAGCAGACGGGCCGGCGTGCGGCCTTTGGCGCCAACCTGTTTGAGTTGGAAGACCGCCGCAACCGCCCGATGGTGCTGGCGCCCACCCACGAAGAGGTTGTAACCAACATCGTCAAGAGCAACGTCCAGAGCTACCGTGACTTGCCGGTCATTCTGTACCAAATCCAGACAAAGTTTAGGGATGAACCCCGGCCGCGGGCGGGACTCATCCGGGTGCGGGAGTTCGCCATGAAGGACGCCTATTCCTTCAACAGCGATGATGCCAGCCTGGACGCCAGCTATCAGGCGATGGCCCAGGCGTACCGCAACATCTACCGCCGCTGCAATCTTCCAGTGCTAATGGCCGAGGCGGACAGCGGGGCTATCGGCGGCAAGGACTCCCACGAATTTATCCTGCCAACGCCCACCGGCGAGGACACGGTGATAACTTGCCCCGGCTGCGGGTACACGGCCAACGCCGAGAAAGCCACGGCGGTAGTTCCAGCCCTGGAACCGGAGCTGGAGCTTCCCCTGGAGGAAGTCAGCACCCCCGGGGTCAAGACCATCGCCGCGCTGGCCGAGTTCCTGGACATACCCGAGGCCAAGACCTTGAAGGCCGTCTTTTACAGCGGCGACGGCGCGGTCATCTTTGTGACCATCCGGGGCGACCTGGAAGTCAACGAAGTCAAGTTGAAGAACGCACTGCACGTCAACGAACTGCGGTTGGCGACTGATGAGGAAGTCCGGGCGGCCGGCCTGGTAGCGGGTTCGGCGTCGCCCATCGGTATTGAAGGCATCCGGCGGGTGGCTGACCCGTCCATAACCGCCGGCAGCAACTTCGCGGTGGGAGCCAACCGGGAAGACACCCACCTGCGGAACGCCAACTATCCCCGGGACTTCGACGTTGACGACCTGACGGACATTGCCCTGGCCCAGCCGGGCCAAGCGTGCGCTATCTGCGGGGCGACGCTGGAGGCCACGCGCGGGGTTGAAGTGGGCCACATTTTCAAGCTGGGGACGTTTTTCAGCGAAACGCTGGGCGCCATGTACCTGGATCAGAACGGACAGCAGCAGCCCATCATCATGGGTTGCTACGGCATCGGCGTGGGGCGACTGCTGGCGGCGGCCATTGAGCAGAACCACGACGACAAGGGCATGGTGTTCCCGGCGCCTATCGCGCCTTACCAGGTTCACCTGGTAGGGCTGAATCTGAACGACCAAGAGGTTTCCACAGCGTCGGAGGAACTTTACCGGCAGCTTTGGGACAACGGAATCGAAACCCTGTTCGACGACCGGCTGGACCAAGCGCCGGGAGTGAAGTTCAACGACGCCGATTTGATGGGGCTGCCCGTCCGGTTGGTGGTCAGCCCGCGCAACCTGGCCGCCGGGGTGGTGGAAATCAAGGGCCGCACCGACGACCACGCCGAGCAAGTCCCGCCGGAAGGAGTGGTTGAGGCGGTGTCGGCCAAGCTGCGGGCAGCCTAGCGTCGCTATATGGGGGACTCGCCAAGACTGCGCCCGCCGACGTTGGGGGAGCGGCATATCTCCTGGATATTTGCCATGGCTCCCACCGCGTTCGCATACATGGGCCTGTTGGCCCTGACCTACCTGCTGACCCGGCCGGATGTAAACATTTTCTATTATTTCATAAACCCCAGCGCTACGCCCGTTACCATCGGGGAATTGAGCATCCCGTTTAATATCAACATGATGCTGGCCCGGTCCTTCTTCCTGGTGGCCTACTTTACTTGGGGCCGTTCCACCGGACACCTGGTTATCGGCGCCCACGTCGTTGACCGGAAAACCGGACGGCGCATGAAGACCTGGCAGAAGTTGGTGCGGGGTTTGGCCCAAATGGGGGCCGGCTCCATGTACATCGTCATGGATGGAATATCGCTGCTGCTGATTTTGATTGACCGGGAGGAACGACGCTCGGCTTACGACTGGATTGCCGGAACGATGGTGGTGGTAGGCGACTTGCCGCCGGAGGAGGAACGAAGCCGTAGTTGGGTGGCGGAGTTAAGCCGGGTATTCCGGCGCCAGCCCACCGCTCCCGAATCGCCCCACCCCTTTAACGGGGACTGAACTTGCGCTTTCCGGGTCTGCACCTATGGTTTGACGATTACTTCGGAGAAATTGCGTTTGGACTCTTTCATCCAGTTGAGCATGACTTAGGGGCAGGTTCCAAACCTGCCCCCACGAATTATCTGCCAATGGCATATTTTCATGCTAAGACTTGGGCCGGGGCGCTTTGGGGTCAACAAAGGGAGGTTTTCTGCCGTCCCTGGGAACCGGGGGCGGCACGATTTTCTCAAAGGCTCCCCGACGTTCGATGGTCGCCGGCACAATCGGAACGTCGGCTATTTTTGGAGTAACTCCCCCCGGAGTGGATTTTTTCTTGTTCACAAAGAAGGGCATTTGAGGCTACCTCGCCGCTTCTGAGTCGTCAAACCGAATTTCTTTGTCCATTGACATTATATCGTAAGCCGTTGTTCTGAACCAACCCCGTGGCCCGGAGCGTTCCCACAACAAGAAATACCGTTTGGGTCGGGCTTCATGGGGATTTACTTCCTCGGGGATTTTTCCCAGAACTCGTTGGTTGTAGAAGAAAGTGGTCAACAAGACCGACCCAATCGAGTCCGGGGCGATGTATTCGAATGTTTCCGCTACTGATTCCCCAGGCTCTACCAAAAGGCCGTTTCTCTCCCAAACCAGACGGCCTTCGTCCAAGGTATCCCACAAAAACCCGGCGTTATACCGTTGGTCAATGAACGTATCGCCGTACAGGGTTTCGGCGTGTTCGTCAGACACCGGGGCAAGTTGCTGGACGGTGAAAAGCCCGTCCAGCACCTCTACCTTCACGCGGGAACTGTTGCGCAAAGTCGCCGTTAATTCCAGGTGGACGTAGCTGTCGCTGATGCGCCGGTGGGTAACTTCGTGGCTGATGGTCAGGTGGGGTTGGCCATAGCGAAACAGAAAGCCCCGCCGCCACGCGAAAACTCCGCCCAAGCCGATGGCGATTACGGCGGCGACGGCCTGGGCGATGCCGGCCCAAGTACCCAATGTTTCGGGCAACGGCATGGCTTACGTTATCCCCTGCATCGGCGGTTGCTGGCCCTGGGGTCGGCGGACGCGCTGGGCGGGTTGGTAGCCGGGTTGACGGGGCGGGAGGTCAAAGCCGTTGCCCCCTAGCATTTCCTCAATGGTGCGGAGTTGGATTCTGGGGTAGTCGCGTTCCCAGAGGTCGGAGTGGAACAGCCCGCCGGCGGCGGACTCGGTTCGCATTTCCCGGGTGGGATTTTCCAGGGATATGAACAGGCCCAGGGCGGCTTTTTCCCGTTCCACCACGCCGCGCAGGTCGCGGACTTGGGGCGATGATACCCGTCCGCCCTTGACCTGGACGACAACCTTTTGCGGCGTGCGGCGGGGGCCGTCTATGAAGTAGAGCAGGCCGTCAATGCCCCGGTCGGTGCCCCGCCGCTGCTGGGACTGGGGTTGGGCCTCCAGCAGGGACACCGCCCAGAACTGGAACTGGAAGGGGTCTTGCTCCCACAGGGCGCGGGCGCTGCCGGCGTCGCGAGGTTCCCCAACCACGTCGTAATCGCGGCCCGGTTCCAGGTCGAAGGCGGTCTTGAGGCGGTTCTTCATCAGGGCCACGGCCAGGTGGGTTATGTCAATGCCAACCCAGCGGCGGTTGAGTTTCTGGGCGGCGGCCACCGCGGTGCCGCAGCCGCAAAAGGGGTCAAGAACCGCGTCGCCCTCGTTGCTGCTGGCGTTGATGATGCGTTCCAGCAGTGCCTCCGGTTTTTGGGTCGGGTAGCCGAGCCTTTCCCTGGCTTGCGAGTTAAGAGGTGGAATATCGTCCCAAACGTCTTGCAATAACGAGCCTTTGGCATCGTCAAGGTACATCTTCAATCGCGGCATTCCGCCCCGTAGAGGCCAATATATGTCCCCATCGGCATCGAGTTGGTTTAGTCTTTCGATGCCATAACGCCAATGGTTGCCTTTGGATGTAACATCTATATCCCGCCAAGTCTCCCCTGATGAACCGTTTCGAGTCCCCGCAGCAATTAGACTAACGGGGTAAAAATACCGGCCCCTATCGTCAAGGTACGAATAGCGGTTACGAACATAGTCGGCTTGTTCTTGATATTGCTGGTTCCAGACGTATGAAGAGGTTTTCGAGTAAGAAAAGATGCTGTCATGGACAGGGCCACAGCGTTTCGCCGAATTGTGGGCGCCCGTCCGTTTCCAAACCAGTTCGTTCCTGTAGTTGCCTTGTCCAAACACCGCATCCAACAGCAGTTTCAGGTAATGGCTGGCGGTGGGGTCACAGTGCAGGTACAGGCTGCCGGTGGGTTTCAAGACGCGATGCAGTTCCACCAGGCGGGGGGCCATCATCACCAGGTAGGCCATCATGGCGTTGCGGCCAATAAACTGCCGGAAGGCGGAAATCATGTCCTTGACCGCGGCGGGTACGTTGGGGTTCTGGATTATGTCCACCTCAAAGGCGCGCTCCGTCTCGGCAGTCCATTCCCAGGTATCGGTGAACGCCTTGATTTGGGCCGGGGATTCCTCGCCGGTGCGTTCCCGGAAGAGGACGTTGTAGGAGGCGTTGGAGTTGAAGGGCGGGTCCAGGTACACCAAATCCACGGAGGCATCGGGAATATGGTCGCGGAGGATGGGGAGGTTGTCGCCGTAGTAGAGGGCATTCTTGCGGTCGGGGGTGGTCATGGCGGGCCGTCCTTGCTGGGGTTGGGGGGAGTATAGCATTGCGGGGAGGTTGACCCCGTTTCAGACAAGGATGGGCCGGTTGTTGCGAATGTATCGTCATACCGGGTTTCGTGGGAATACAGAAATCCCGGTTGCAAAGAATTTTCCATTGGCGAAGACTCCTGCATATCCTCAACAATCCTGCGCCCCAGCGCGTCATTCCGGCGAAAGCCGGAATCCAGAAATCCAGGCCAAGAACAACCTGCTTGCCCGCAAGGATCCTGGATACCGGCCTACGCCGGTATGACGGTATGTGGGCCGGTATGACGGGTTGGCAGATTGGGCGGTTGCTAGCCTGTGCGGTATAGGCTATAAATAGGCTGTCCTGTTGGGGATAGTCTGGGGCCGGTCGGAGTTGGCCCGCGAACGCAGCGGAGCGAAGAGAGCGAGACCCGGCGGCTTGGGTTGGGTAAGACAAGTTACCTTGCCAACCCAGGCGACGGCTTAAATTGGACAGGGAGTTGCGGGAACGTGAGGAACAAGATTTATTCGTCCTTTGATGAGGCGGTGGCGGATGTGCCGGACGGGGCGACCTTTTTTTCGCCCGGGTTCGGGGGCGTGGGGGTGCCGCGCAATTTGCTGGCGGCCCTGCACCGGCAGGGGGCCACGGGCTTGACCGGGGTTTCCAACAACGCCGGTACGCTGGATGAAAAGGTGGACGTGGGAACGCTGATTGAGTCCGGGCGGGTCAAGAAGATGTATTGCGCCTTTACCGCGCCGACGCATCCGTCGCAGGTTACGCCCTTCGTGCGAATGTATAACAACGACGAAATTGACGCCGAGTTGGTGCCCCAGGGAACCTTGGCGGAGCGGATTCGGGCGGCGGCGGCGGGAATCGGCGGCTTTTACACTCCCACCAGCGTCGGCACGGAGTTGGCCGAGGGTAAGGAACACCGGGAGATTAACGGGCGGATGCACGTATTGGAGCATCCGCTGCCTGGGGATTTCGCCTTCATCCGGGCCTGGCGGGCCGACACCTTCGGCAACTTGCAGTTCCGCATGGCCCAGCGGAATTTCAATCCGGTGATGGCCATGGCGGCGCGGATTACGGTGGTGGAGGTGGAGAGCGAAATCGTGCCGGTGGGGGAGTTGGACCCGGACCAGATTCACGTTTCCGGGGTCTATGTTGACCGGCTGGTGAAGATTCCGGAGGACGGGATTTTTGATTAGGGGGATGCCCCCACCCTAACCTCCCCCTGGCAAATGAATCGTCATTCCGGCAAAAGCCGGTATGACGGTAATATGACGACACTCCTTGGGGAACGGGATTAACCGCAGAGCGTGGAGGACTTTGATGGCGGATAAAGAACGGCTGAACCGGCAAGCGATGTGCGACCGGCTGGCGATGGAGTTCCAGGACGAATGGATTGTCAACCTGGGGGTGGGTATGCCTACCCTGTGTTCCAACTACGTTGACCCGTCCAAGGAGATAATCTTTCACTCGGAGAACGGGGTTATCGGCTACGGGCCGCTGGCCCCGGCGGGGGAAGAGGACAAGCACCTGGTCAACGCCGGGGGGCAGAACGTGACGGCCCAGCCGGGGATGGCCATTGTCCACCACGCCGATTCCTTTGCGCTGATTCGGGGCGGCATGATAGACGTGACGGTGATGGGAGCCTATGAGGTGGCGGAAAACGGGGATTTCGCCAACTGGCGGATTCCCAACCGCAAGGGCGGCGGCATCGGCGGGGCGATGGATTTGGCGGCCTGCGCCAAGCGGGTGTTTATCGCCATGGAACACAACACTCGGGACGGCAAGCCGCGGATGTTGAAACGGTGCAGCTTGCCGGTGACGGCCCCCGGGGCGGTGACGCTGGTTTCCACGGATTTGGGACTGTTCCAGGTGACGCCGGAGGGGTTCAAGCTGGTGGAGTACGCCCCCGGCTGGACGCCGGAGGACATCCAGGAACAAACCGAGGCGACGCTGCTTATCGCCGACGACTTGCGGGAGTTCCGTTTCCGGGAGGGGTAGGGGTTGGGGCGTGTCGTCAAAATCACCCGCTGCAATCCTGCATCGCCACCGTCATTCCGGCGAAAGCCGGAATCCAGAAACCCCAGGCATACAAGGGCGTCCGTGTGGGCAGGGAATCCTGGATACCGGCCTGCGCCGGTATGACGGCGAATATGACGACACCCCGTAGGAATCTAACGTGATGCAATCGGCGGGGGCGGTGTTGGGTTGGCGCAACGGAGGGATAGGCAGTGGGAACTTTCACCACCAGGTTTGAAGTTGGGAACCTGAACGGCGGGGAATTTGCCGGCGTTGAGGGGTTGGTGGATACCGGGTCGTCCTACACGGTGTTGGGGGAGGACCTGCTGACAAGGTTGGGCGTCAAGGCCACGGAGCGGCGGCGGTTCCAGTTGGCCGACGACAGTTTCGTCGAGTACGACATGGGCGAAGCCAGGTTGCGCTTGGGAGGGTCAGAATTGACCAGCTTGGTGGTATTCGGGCCGCCCGGGGTCAGCCCGCTTCTGGGGGCAGTCACGTTGCAGGTTTTCGGATTGGTAGCGGATTCGGTTAACGAGCGGTTGATTCCCATGCCGCCGATACGGGCGCGGCCGTTTTAGGCGGGAGCGGGGAACCAGCGGCGGAGGGTGCCGCGGGCAACAAGGTCTTTGCCATCCCCTACGGCGTCAAGCTAGAATTCCCGATGCGAAGAAGGTTCCCAAGTCAACCTGGTTCTGCCAATCGCGCAGGCGGGGATGGTCGGGGCCGGGAACCACGTCAACTACGCCGTCGGAGGTCTTGCCGAAAATTAGCAAGTGCTTCACGTCGGCAATGGCGACAAACTCCGGGGAATGGGTAGCCAGCAGGACTTGAGCATCGTAAACGGTTGACAAGGAGTTGAATAGCTCTTCCAATGCCCCCGGGTGGATGCCATTTTCAGGTTCCTCAATCATGTACAACCCGTCGGCTCGGGGCATATAGGCCAGCAGGGTAAGCGCAAGGAAACGGAGAGTTCCATCGGACGCCTTCCAGGACGGCACTTCCAGACCGTTGTCGTACTTGAGCATTAAGTATTTGTGGCGATCATCCGGGCGGTCAATCACTCTAACGGACTTGAATCCGGCCAAAGTGTATTGGATGTGGCCTATCCAGTCCTCGGCGACCAGGGCATCTTCTTGCAGCAAGGAATCGGCTACCCAAGGGATGTTGGAGCCGTCGGGCCGTAGTTCGCCGCCCATTCCGGGGCGGCTGGCCTGGCGCATCCGCTCGCTGTTGAGGGATAAGGCGACAATCTTGTCGCGCAGGTACACCATGGCGCGGGTGGAGGCGGGATATTTTTCGTCGTGGTCGGGCAGTATGGACATGGCGGACCGGTCGGGGGATAGATTCAAGCCGGGGTTCCAGTTGACACTGCCGCTTTCCTGCACAGTCTCTTCGTTGAACCTGCTCCTCCCCGCCAGTCCCTTGTTGAACACGGTGCGCCGGCCGCGGGCGGAGGGCAGCATGACGGTGGTTGGAGGCAATACCAGTTCGGGGAACATTCCCAACTGGCGTTGCAGGGGCGGTTCCTTAACCAGCAAGGCCCCCCGTTCTTCCAACAGACCCACCCGTCCGGTTTCCGGCGCCATGCCCACCGCCATCTGGTAACGGAAGGTGTCGTACCCGTGCTGGGGCGGCATCTTCTCCCGGATGTCTTCGGGGAGGTCAAATTCCAGAGCGATTTCAAAGCGTTGGTCTTCGGGGTTATTGGGACGGCCCCAAACCAGGTCTGCGAAGTTGGACGTGCGCCTTTGGCAAGCAGCGTCAACGCCGTCGTTCACCACGTCGGACACGAACTTGATGGCATCCATAAGGGTGCTCTTGCCGGTGGCGTTAGGGCCGATAAGCACGTGAAACCGGCTCATGGGAACGTCAACGTACCGCAGGCATCCGTAGTTGAGCACCTGAACACGGTTGATAATCATTGGTCATTCCCGTCCGGGCCGGCGCGCCCCGGCGGGTTAGTGGAAGGCGGCGCCGCCGTTGACGTGGATGGTCTGGCCGGTGATGAAGCCGCCATCGTCGCTGACCAGGAACAGGCAGGTGGCCGCGATTTCGTCCACGGTTCCCTGGCGGCCCAAGGGGATGTGGGAGGCGTCCGGGGGCCGGGTGGGATACCACTCCGGGTGGGCGCGGGAAGTGTCAATGCTGCCGGGGGAGACCACGTTGACCCGGATGTTGTTGCCCGCGAACTCCAGGGCCAGGCTGCGGGCCATTCCCACCAAGCCCATCTTGGCGGCTGATACGTGGGCGCGCTGGGCGCCGCCCTGGAAAGCGCCGCCGCCGGTGAAAAAGAGGATGCGGCCATAGTTGTTTTCGGCCATGCTGTTGATGACGGCGCGGGTGGCGTAAAAGGCGCCGTCCAGTACCACGCCGCGGACTTCTTCCCAGTCCTGCAAGGTTAACGTGCCAAAGGGCTTGTGGGGCCGGATGGCGGCGTTGTTGATGAGGATGTCAATTTTGCCGAACTCGTTCATGGCCATGTTGACCATGCTGTCCACCTGTTCCTTTTCCGCCACGTCCGCCAGGACGGAAATGGCGCGGACGCCCAACTCGCGGGCTTCGGCGGCCACGGCGTCGGCCTCTTCCTGATTGCTGCGGGCGTTGACCACCACGTCGGCCCCCTCGGCGGCCAATTTGAGGACGGTGGCCCGGCCGATGTTGCGGCCCGACCCGGTTACCAGGGCTACCCGGCCATCCAATTTACCCATTTTTCGCTCCTTTCGGTTGATGATTGAGTTGATATTGGAGATAACCCGTCATACCGGCGCAGGCCGGTATGACGGTGAATCATTGACTGGTCATCCATCCCAAAAAGTTATGCCACTAATCGCGGTCTTTGAGTTCTACTATGACGTTGACGTAGCGGGAATCGCCCACGTTGGTTACACGATGTTGGGAGTCCTTGTCACGAAAATGCACGTCGCCCAGGGCGTAGGTGTCGGTGCTGTCGGAGCCGTCGGTGAACTCGGCCTTCAGGGTGCCGGGGACGGTGACGATGGTGACGTACCAATGGCGATGATGGTGCCATTCGCTGGACTGACCGGGCTGGAGGTCAAGATTCCAGACTTTAACGTGGTCGTTCTCAAAGAGGACTTCGGTGCCTACGTCGCCGTCGGGGTTTTGCGGGCTGTTCATGTCATTACTCCCAAGGTCAGACCTGCGATTATGACCTTCTATTGGCAAAGGGAAACAATTTTCGCCGGGTCAGGCAGCCTCGTAGGTGCGGTTGAGGTTGGCATAGCGGGCCGGGTCCAGGTCTTTGCCACGCAGGGCCGGGTGGTCTTCGCCGTAGCGGTGACACCGGAACACGGCGTTTACCGATTCAGGGGAACGACCGGGGACAATCTGGCCGAAGAAGGGATTGATGTATTCCCAGACGATTTCTTTGGCCGGGGTGACCTCGAACATCCGGCCCGGCGCGCCTTCACAAATGACGGTGTTGCCGTTGGGCTGACGCTCGGCGCTGCTGATGTTGTAGCTGTAAAAAGAGATTATCGGGCTGCCCAGGTATTCCCAGGCGATTTCGTCGGTGGCCGGGTCAACCTCGACGATGCGGGAATGGCTGGGGCCGCGGCGGTGTCCGCCGTTGTCGAAAATCAGCACGTGGCCGTTGTCCAGCCAGGTGGGATGGTGCTGGTGGTAAACGTCGCCCGGCCCCCACTTCCAACGAAAATCGCCGCTGGCCTTGTCAACGATGCCTACGGTGCTGGTCAAGCGGTAGCTGACCAGCAGATCGCCGTCGGAAGTGACGTTCAGGGCATTGCCGTGCGTCCATTCCCGGCGGGCTTCCAACGGACAAATTATGTCCTCTTCCACGTTCAGGTGTTCCCAGGACTTCCATTCATAGACCACTTCCCCGGCCGGGGTGATTTCCTGAACCAGGTCGCCGTACATGGTGGGGGTTTCGCCGCCGGACTGGTAGCCGCCCTGCACCTGCGCTGCCAGTTCCTCGGACAGGGGTTCCCACAACAAAACCAGGGTGTTGCCGTTGGGCAGCCGCTCAAAGTCGTGGTGCAGGGTGGGATGGTGAAATTCCCAGACGACGTTGCTGTCCCAGTCCAGTTCCAGCAGGGAACCCGACGCGCCGCCGATGGTCTCAGGGCCGCCGGCGTCGGGGAGAGCCGGCGTCCGCAGCAGCAGGTTGCCGTTGGGCAGCAGGTAGGGGTAGGTTATGCCCTGCTCGGCGTACCACCGATGACAGATGCGGCCCTGCATATCAATCAGGTTGGCGTGGTAGCCGCCCCGGTTGGTGGCGAAAAGGGTGTAGCCGCGGTAACAATGCTGAGGAGCATAGTAAACCAGCCCTACCGGATGATGCGTTGACCAGCCCATCGGCAATTCCTCCAACCTTCGGTGGGACAGAGTATAAGAGGCCAAGGGGGAAGGTTCAACCGGGGCGGAGGGCGCGCCGTTGGGTCAGCAAATGACTGACTCCCACCGTAACCAACACCACCACCGAATACATGGCGTCCTGGAAGGTGTAGAAGGGCAGAAAATAAGCCAGGAAAGGGATGGGCGGCAGAAACATCGTCAACGTCCTGGCTGCGCTCCTGGTCCATATCAGCACCGCCACCGCCGGCGGGACGGCTGTAAAAGCCACCAGGGGCAGACCGGCCAGCAGGACCCCGGCGGCGGGGGCAGCGCCGCGGCCCCCGCGTCCGCGGAGGTAGATGGGGAAGATATGGCCGAGGATAGCGACCATTCCGGCGATGAGCCAAGCCTCGGCGGAACCGATTAGGAACCGGGCCAACAACGCCGCGGCGGCGCCCTTGGCGATGTCCACGGCGCCGACCAGCAGGCCGGCGCGGGCGCCCAGGACTCGGGCGGCGTTGCCGGCCCCGGCGTTGCCGTCCCCAAGACTACGAATGTCCTGACCTTTGGCCCAGGAAACGGCCAGATAAGCGGAGGGGATGGCGCCGATGAAGTAAGCGGCTACTAAGGCGACGGCCCAGGCAAGGGCCCGGTTGTCCAGCAACAGGGTCAGAGCCGAAAGTATGGACAGAAACGGCGGGCTGTCCGGGGTCAAGGGACGCCCACCCTGGAAACCCTACACGGCCACCAACCGGGGGGATGCGGCGGTGCACCAGTGGATATACTTGGGGTTGCGGCCAACCACGATGTCAAAGTACATCTTCTGGAGTTGGGACGAAATCGGGCCGGGCTTGCCGTCGGCGATGGGGCGGTTGTCCAGCTCAATGACCGGTGTAAGGTGGGCGGCGGTGCCGGTAAGGAAAATCTCGTCAGCCAGATACAACTCGCTGCGGTCAATGGTGCGCTCGACGACTTCCAACCCCAACTCGCTTTGCGCCAGTTGAATCACGGTGTCCCGGGTGATGCCGGGCAGTACGTTGTCCTCCAGGGGGGAGGTGTGGAGCCGGCCATCCACCACCAGGAAAAGGTTTTCGCCGGAACCCTCACAGACGTGGCCGTCGTGGTTGAGGATGATGGCTTCGTCGAAACCAGCGAGAGTGGCTTCAGTCTTGGCGAGGATGCTGTTGACGTAGATGCCGCAGATTTTCAGGCGGGCGGGAATCATGGGATCGTCCACCCGCCGCCAGGAAGAGGTGCAGCAACGCAGGTTGTCGGAACCGAGGTAGTTGCCGAAGGGAACGGTAATCAGGGTGAAGTCGCTGGCCAAGTCCTGCAACTTGAGGTTCGCCACCATTTCGGCGCTCTTGTAGGCCAAGGGTCGGATGTAAATGTCCTGCTGGTGGCGGTTGCGCTCCACCAGTTCGACGGTGATTTCGCAAAGCTGGTCCAAGGTATAGGGAATGTCCAGCATCAGCAGACGGCAGCCCTTCAAGAGCCGCTCGTAGTGTTCCCGCAGGCGGAAAATGTTGACAACCCCCTGCTCTTCGTTCCAGTTGCCGCGGATACCCTCAAATACGCCGGTTCCGTAATGGAGGGCATGGGTCATAACATTGACCTTGGCGTCGGCAAGGGGGACTATCTCTCCCCGGAAGAAAGCGTGAAGGTCAGCAAAGGCGGGATTGGATTGAGCGTTAGTCACGGAAACGACCTCTTTCGGCAACAGTAGGGTTAAATTATAATCGGGATTTCCGGGTAGGCACAAGTGGATAATGAAGGGACACATAATCATCGGGGCTTGGCCAGGGTTGACTCAAACATGGATGCACAGGGGAATAGCGGGCAGAGGCGGGCGGCGGGTAAGCGGCGGTAGATGAGCGGCGGAGTATTCCGGGGGCTGCTGGTCGTCGCATTCTTGCTGCTGGCGGGCGGGTTTGTGGCGGCGGCAGTGATTCTCATGGCGCGGGGAACGGACAACGCCCCCATACGGGTTGTGACGCAATTCGCGGTGCCCGGAACCGAATCCCCATCGGCAATCGGGGAAACGGATACAACCTCCGGGCCGGTTTTGGTTTACGTCCACGGAGCGGTACAACAGCCGGGGGTGTATTCGCTGAAATCGGATAGTCGCCTGGTGGACGCCCTGGACGCCGCCGGCGGGCCGACGGAAGACGCAGACCTGGATTCGGTGAACTTGGCCCAGCGGGTGAAGGATGAGGGGTCATACTACGTGCCGGCGGTGGGGGAAAGGGTGAACATTCCGGCAATCCCATCCCCGGAGTCGTCGGGCGGGGGCGAAAACAATTCGGCGGATGAGTCGGGCAACGGTGGGTTGATTAACCTCAACACCGCCTCCGCGCAGGAGTTGGAACATCTGCCGGGAATCGGGCCAGTCAAGGCAAGAGCCATTGTGGACTACCGTAATGCCAACGTGCCGTTTGCCTCGGTGTCAGATATTGTCAAGGTTCCGGGAATTGGCGACGGCATATACCAAGAGCTGAAGGACATGGCGACTGTCGAGGACAGATAGACCGGGGATGACCTCCACGTCCCACGGACACGGTTGCCGATGATTCTGCTGTTGGCGGCGGCGTGGCTGGCCGGGTTGTTGCTGGCGTTGGCGTTGGATTTGGAGCCGACGCCGCTGTTGCTGCTGGCGACGGCCACGGCTCCGTTGGGTTTGGCGTTGCGGCTGGCCGGGCGAAACCCGTTGCCGGCGATTCTGCTTGGGACGTTGTTGTTGGGTTGCTGGCGAGGGGAAGCGGCCGGAGTTCCCGGATTGGCGTTGGATACAGGGGTGGAACGGGAGTTGACTTTCCGGGGAAGGATTGCCGACGACCCGGAACACTCCCGGCAATTTGTGCGCTTTACGCTGGTAGTTGAAGAGGTTGACCGGGGCAACGGCTGGCGGGAAGAACGGGGCAAAATCCTGTTTTACGCCGCGCCGCCGAGGAATATGGTGGCGGCGCGGGAACCGCCGTACTTTCGCCACGGGGACTTTCTGGCCTTGGGGGGAACCGCCGGAAAGCCGGGGAAGATTGACGGGTTTGACTACGCCGCTTATCTGGCGAGCCAAGGCATTTCGGGGGTGGTGTTTTCCCGGGACGTGGAGTGGCTGCCGGAGGAAAGCGGCGGGAGTTGGCGCACGGGAATTTACCGGGCGCGGGGCCGGCTTTCGGACAGCCTGGCTGCCGCTTTGCCGTCGCCGCAATCATCGCTGGCCCAAGGGATGCTGCTGGGACGCCGCGGCCAGATTTCGCAAGAGGTTCGGGACTCGTTCCGACAGACGGGAACGGCGCACCTGCTGGCGATTTCCGGCCTGCACGTCGGGGTCATCCTGGCGATGGGAATGGGGGCAGCCGGGGCGATTTTCGGGCGTCGGAGACAGTTCTACCTGCTGCTGCCATTGGCGGCAATTTGGGTCTATGCGTTGACCAGCGGCTTGCCGGTTTCGGCCCTTCGCGCCGGGCTGATGGGGAGTCTGTACCTGGCGGCGATTGCGCTGGGGAGGCCCCATAACCCGATGCCGGCATTGGCCTTGAGCGCGGTGGTTATCACGGCTTTTGACCCGTTGGCGTTGACGCAGGTGTCGTTCCAACTTAGTTTCACTGCGATGGCGGGGGTGTTGCTGGCGTTGCCCTGGGCAGAAAGGGCCAACGACGCCCTGCGGAACCGGCCAACCGGCGGCGGGCCAACCTGGAAAACCGGGGCTGCCCGTCTTGGAGGATGGGCCGCGTCGGGTGCGATTGTATCGGTGGGGGCGACTGTGGGGACATTTCCGTTGGTTGCCCTGTATTTCGGGCAAGTTCCGTTGCTGGGGATACCGTTGACGATACTGGCCCTGCCGTCGCTGCCGTTCATCCTGGGAACATCGCTGGCGACGGCGTTGGGTGGGTTGGCGCATCCGATATTAGGGCAAGTCCTGGGTGTGGCGGCGTGGGCGCCGTTGTCCTACCTGCTGGCGGTGGTGTCGGCCCCACCCGGCCCGGCGGTGGCAACGGGATGGGCCGGCCCGCCACTTGTCTGGAGTTGGTATCTAGCGTTGGCCGGCGTACTGCTGGTTCCCAAGGGACTGCTGGCGCGACTAAGGTTGGGGAGTTGGTGGAGTTCCATAACCTCCGCAATGGGTTCGGTCAGGACGCCGTTTAATTCCAGAGTTTTGACATTGGTATTGGTTGCGGGAACCGCGGCGTTGGCCGGGGCGACGCTGCTGCTCTGGGCGCAAGTGATTTGGGGGCCGGACGGGAAACTGCGCGTTTATTTTTTCGACGTAGGGCAGGGAGACAGCGCGCTAATCGTGACGCCCAAGGGAAGACAGGTCTTGATTGACGGCGGGCCGGACACTTACAGCGCAACCCGCGCCCTGCCCCAAGGGATGCTGCCCTGGGACCGGAGCCTGGAACTGGTAATCTTGACGCATCCCGACGCCGACCACGCGCGGGGTCTGCTGGAAACGCTGGACCAATACCGGGTGGGGCTGGCGTTGGCCGGCGTCCCGGACGCTACCGCTCCCATGAGCGCAATGTGGCAAGACCGACTGACGGGGAACAGGGTTGAGTTACGGCGGTTGGCATCGGGCGACCGGGTGGAATTGGAGGAAGGGGTGACGCTGGAAGTGCTGCACCCTGCCGAGGAACGGATTGGCGGAGCCGCCCGGAACAACAACGGGCTGGTATTGCGGTTGGTTTATGGTGAAGTCAGTTTCCTGTTCGCCGCCGATATAGAAAAAGAGGCGGAAGAGCACCTGGCGGATTCGGGGCAAACGCTGGAAAGCACAGTCCTCAAAGTACCGCACCACGGCAGCAGGACTTCCTCAACGGCCCTTTTCCTGGATCGGGTTGACGCGGAGGCGGCGGTGATTTCCGCCGGGGCCGACAACCGTTTCGGACATCCTCACACCGAGGTCGCGGCGCGGTTGGAGGAAATGGCAGGGCCGGACAACATATATCGCACTGCCCGGCACGGCAACATCGAGTTTGTGACCGATGGGGTGGATTTATGGGTAAAGACGGAGCGGTGAGGGATGGGGATACGGACGGGCCAATAGCTTCATGAATCACCCGGGCAGCCTTGTCCTGCGGGATGTCATTCTGAGCGTAGCGAAGAATCTGAAATCCTTGCCGTAACCATCTTTCGATTCCCGAGGGGCCTTTGGCGGAGAATTTTAGACCCTTCACTTCGTTCAGGGTAACATGGGGGAAGGGGACGGGAACAAAAAGGCCGTGGATGGGTGGGAGTCTTTGCAGTCGGGAGGCGTCATGTATACTGATGGGAAGTTTCAAGATTTACGGAATCAGGTTCAGGAACGATAGGGGGAGCATTGGAGCGGGCAGACGGAAGGCGCTGGGACGAAGCTAGGCCAACCACCATCATTCCGGGGTATCAGACCTTCGCGGAGGGGTCGGCCCTAATCGAAATGGGGTCAACCAGGGTGTTATGCTCCGCGTCGCTGGAAGAACGGGTGCCGGCGTTCCTGCGCGGCCAGGGCCAGGGTTGGGTGACGGCGGAGTATGAAATGCTGCCCCGCTCCACCAGCACCCGGACATCCCGGGACCGGGACAGCGGCCGCATACGGGGCCGGTCGCAGGAAATCCAGCGGCTCATCGGGCGGTCATTGCGAGCAGCAACGGACTTGGAGGCCCTGGGGGAGCGGACGGTGCAAATAGACTGCGACGTGATTCAAGCCGACGGCGGCACCCGCACCGCGGCGATAACCGGGGCTTACGTCGCCCTGCACCAGGCGGTACGGCTGCTGGTTACGCACCGGGAGTTGCGGCGGCTGCCCCTGCGGGGGCCGGTAGCGGCTATCAGCGTGGGGCTGGTGGACGGAGAGTTGATACTGGACCTTTGCTACCGGGAAGATTCCCGGGCCCAGGTGGATTTCAACGTGGTTTTAACTGACCAGGGGGAGTTGGTGGAACTGCAAGGGGCCACTGAAGGCGCGCCGTTTTCAAGGCGGATAGTGCCGGAGGTTTTATCGCTGGCGGCCAAGGGGGTTGAACCGTTGTTCCGGGCGCAGCAGGACGCTATACGGCAGATTCGGTAGTTGACCGGCGGATTATCCCAACAAAATCGTAACTGCATCCTCCCGTCGGTTGTGGAGGAATCACCTGAGCGTTGTAGGGGCGGGTTTGAAACCCGCCCCTACCGTTGCCACAACTACCGTCATACCGGCGCAGGCCAGTATCCAGGAATCCTTGGCCCAACCAAATCCGTCATTGCCGCTTTCCCCGGAATAACGTCGTACCAGGTTAAAGCCCTTACTCGGACTCCAGGCCGTCGTTGTCCAGGATTACTACTGGCAAGCCGAGTTCTCGCAGGCCGGGTTCTACAATAGCCCGGTCGCCGACTACCAGGACGGCCAGGGCGTCGGGGTTGATGCGCTCCTGGCCGGCCCGGTGGATTCCGGACAGGGAGACGGCGGACAATTCGCCGGTGACGGTGCGGAAGTAGTCGTCGGGCAAGTCGTGAACCACCAACTGCACCAACTGTCCCAAGACCTGCCCGGAACGCTCGAAACCCGCCGGATAACCCCGCAGCAATCCATCGCGGGCGGCGGACAGTTCCTCATCCGTGACCGGGCGGGCGGCGTGAACGTCGCGAAATTCCTGCAAGACTTCAACCACCGATTCACGGGTGACGGCGGTCTGGACGCTGCCGCCGGCGCCGAGCAAGGACAGGTGACGATACCAGGAAATCGAGGAATGAAAGCCGTAGCTGTACCCCTTATCCTGGCGTAGGTTGAGGTTGAGCCGGGCGGAGAATTGGCCGCCGAAAGCGTGGTTCAGCAACAACAGGTTAAAGTAGTCCGGGTGCTGGCGGGGAACGGTGACCTGGGCGGCGCGAATTACCGATTGGGCCGCGCCGGGCTTGTCCACCAGGTATATCGTCGTGGGGCCGTCGCGTCCTTCTACCGGGGAGTCGGCGGCGGGAGATTGCCCCGTTGCCCCGCTTTTCCAACCGCCAAAAGCGGCGCCGGATTGTTCCATGACTTCATCCAGGGTAACGTCACCGACGACAATCAGGTTGCCGGCGGATGGGGAGAAAATGCGGTGGTAGTGTTCCACCAAGTCGGAACGAGTGAAGGCTGCCACCGCCGCCTCGGTGCCGAAGGAGGGATGACCGTAGCCGCTATCCCGGCCAAAAATCAGGCCGGGCATCACCTGGTCGGCGACGAACCCGGCATCGTCCCTGGCCCGTCGGATGTCGGTAATGTGTTCCCGGCGCACCCGGTCAAGTTCGTCCTGGGGGAAAGTGGGGTTGAGCACGGCGTCGGCCAACAAATCCAATGCGGCGGCCCAATGGCGGGTCAGCGTTTCCACCGACAGGATGGCGCTTTCCCGGCGCGTGTCGGTGGATAGACGGGCGCCCATGAACTCGAAGGCTTCGGCAATCTGCTGGCTGGTGCGGGTGGCGGTGCCTTCGGACAGCAGTTGGGCGGTCAAGCTGGTAAGGCCGGGCTTGTCCGTCGGGTCAGTGGTGGTGCCGCCGGACATCACCAAGCCAACGGACACAATGGGCAGGCCCGGCTTTTCCACCACGGTAATGCCCAGGCCGTTGGGAAGGCTGCCGCGTTGGGGAAGGGGCGGCGTGAATCCCGGCTGTTCAGCGGGGGCCGGCATCAAAGTGCGGTCAAGGGCGGTGGCGGCGGTGGACAGGGATGATTCGGGGAGAACCTGCAACCGCACTTGGCGATGGTCAAGCACGGCTTCCTTGACGCGCAGGATGTCGTCGCATTGGACGGCCAGGTAACGGTCAATGCCGGTGTTAATCAGGTCGGGGGCGCCGGCGAAGGTGTTGTAGTAGTTGAGGGCGTCAGCCTTGCCGCCAAAACCGCCGATGCGAGCCAACTGGCGATAATGGTTGGCCTCAATCCGGTTCTTGGCGCGGGTCAGTTCTTCTTCGGTGGGGGGGTCAACGGCGATGCGGTCAAGTTCGGCGTCAATGGCGCGTTCCACTTCTTCCAGGGTATGACCGGCGGCGGCGGTGCCTTCGATGAGGAATTGGCCGGCGATTTCGGAAGAACGGTGGCGGACAGAAACGGTCTGGGCGATTTGCTTTTCGTACACCAGGGAACGGTAAAGGCGGGAGCTTAACCCGTCGGCCAGCACCGCCCGCAGCAGTTCCAGGGGCGCGTCCTCCGGCCCGAATTGGGGCGGCGTGGGCCAGGCAATGTAGATGCGGGGCAAGGAAACCTTATCCCGCATTTCCAGTTCCACCCGGCCAGCCAAGGCGGAATCGTAGCGTCCGATGCGCTGCACCGGCGGGCCGGGGGACAAATCGCCGAAGTAGCGGTTGACCAATTCCAGCGTTTCCGCCGGGTCAATGTCTCCGGCGATGGCCAGGCTGCTGTTGGAGGGGGAATAGAAACGGCGGAAAAAGTCCTTTACGTCGTCCAGGCTGGCGGCGTCCAGGTCTTCCTGAGAACCAATGGTCATCCAGTGGTAGGGGTGGGGCAACGGGAACAGGCTCTCCTGCAAAGACCATTGGGCCATGCCGTAGGGACGGTTTTCGTAGCTCTGCCGCCGCTCGTTCTTAACCACGTCCCGCTGGATGTCGAACCGCTGTTGGTCCAGGGCGTCCAGCAAAAAACCCATGCGGTCGGATTCCAGCCACAGGGCCAACTCCAGGTAGTTGGTAGGCACGTCTTCCCAATAGTTGGTGCGGTCGGAAGTGGTGGAACCGTTGAGGGAGGCCCCGGCCTTCTGCAACGGCTCGAAGTGGCTGCTGTTGTGGTGCTTGGAGCCCTCAAACATGACGTGCTCGAAAAGATGGGCGAACCCGGTGCGGCCCAACTGTTCGTCCTTGGAGCCGACGTGATACCAGACGTTGACCGCCGCCACCGGGATGGTGGGGTCGCGGTGCAGGATAACGTCGAGACCGTTGGACAGGGTGGTTTTCTCGAAGGCGATGGACACCATTTGAGGACTTCCTTTCGTGGTTGGCCGGGGGAATCGGGGCGCCTAGACGTTGGTGCTGCGGTCGGCGATGGGCCGCTCGGACTGGTTGGCGGTGATGGTTTCCGTGTCCCACAGCTTGGAAAAGGAGAAGGCCCGGGGGCAATGGCCGTAGGACTCTTCAACTTCGATTACCACCCCTTGCAGGTGGTGGGAACGGTCATCCGGGTCGTGCAGGGAAACGGCCACTTCCAGCTTTTGCAGTTCTTCCTGGTCAACGATGCGGATGCTGCCGTTGACCCGCACGGTGTCATTGACGCCGGGAATCATGAAAATCAGGCCGACGTGGGGGTTGGTGTCCATGTTCTGATAGGACTGGAAGAGGCGGTTGCCGGCAACGTCGGGGAGCAGCAGGTGGGTATCGTCCAGGACTTTGACGAAACCGGGCTTGCCGCCCTTGGGCGAAGCGTCGCAGTTGCCGTGGGGGTCGCTGGTGGCCATGACGGCAAAGGGCGACCGGCGGATGAAGTCCTGCACGAAGGGAGTCATGGCGTCCTTGACCTTGTTGGCGGCGCGCTCGGCGGGTTGACCGAATTGGTCAGTGAATTTGTTGGGGGCTGCGGTATTGGTGACAACCATTTAAGGGCCTCCGTCGGTAGTTTGTCCGGGGAGCGGTACATTTGGGTCAATTCTATGCCCAAGCCGCCGGGGTAGCAAGTTGGGGTTGGGCCGATGGATTGACAGTTGTTCGGTGGGCAACGCCGGCCTCGGCAAGGATTTCTGGATTCCGGCCTTCGCCGGAGTGACGGTCAGGGGCCGGCGCACCGTAATTTTGCCTGCATGGGTGGCATTGCCGGGGCTATGGGTATAGAATAGACGCAAAGCGAAAGAAACGGTTTGAGTTATGACTGCTGTTCCACTACGGCTAAAGTTGGTGGGGTTTGTGGTGCTGGTGATTTTGGGGTTTTCGCTGGTGGGCGTCACCCTGGAAATGGTCAAAGAGGTCAGGGCTGCCGAGTCCCAACAGCCGGTACTTATCCGGGATCAGTTCGCGGCCCTGCAAAACGGCAACGCCCCGGCGGATTCCGATGGCCCGGTCTTGGCCGGCCTCAAGTACGCTTGACCCTTCCACTAGTCGCCAACGTGATTGGCCTCCATAACGGACACACGACGGGAGCGGTTTTTGATGCAGCCTGGACTTCCACCGGAGCTTGACGCCCTGAAAAACGCCATCCGCCAAATCGTGCGGGAAGAGTGCATACCGCTGGAAACGGAGTTTCTGTCCCGTCCACCGCGGGACGGGGAGCAGGACCCGGGCGCGCCCCGGGGAATCCTGGAGGCCGTGCCGGGGATTCTGGGAACACTGCCGGAGGAAAAATGGGGCCGGCTGCACCAAATTTCTAAGGATACCGGCATTTACACCTCCTTTGTGCCGGAAGAGTACGGCGGCGGGGGCATGGGCGCCTTGGGTCACGTGGTGCTGGAAGAAGAGGTGCATAAGAGCATCCTGCACCTGCCAACTTCCCCGGTGCCCATGTTTATGATTGACGCCTGCACCCCGGAGCAGGAAGAAAAGTACCTTTACCCGGCCATCAACGGCGAACTTTACTACGCCTTTGGACAGACGGAGCCGGAGGCGGGGTCCGACCCCGGCGGGATGATGCAGACCCGTGCCGTTAAGGACGGCGACGACTGGGTTATCAACGGCACCAAGATGTTCATTTCCGGGGCGGCCAGCGCTGATTACCTGCTGGTGCAGGCGGTCACCGACCCGGAAAAGCGTCAGCGGGGCGGGATAACCATGTTTATCATTGACAACCCCACGCCGGGCATGAGCTTCGACCCCATTTACGTCTGGACGATGCCCTCCAAGGCCCAGCAAAACCTGGTGCATCTGGACAACGTGCGGGTGCCGCAAACGCAGGTGCTGGGGGAAGTTGGCTACGGGTTTACGCTGGGCCAGAAATGGCTGGTGCATCACGACCGGCTGCTGCGGGGTTCAATGGCGTTGGGGATTCTCAGCCGTGCCTTGGACATGGCGATTGCCTGGGCCAAGCAGCGGATAACTTACGGCCGGCCCATCGCCGACCGGCAAGCAATCCAGTGGATGCTGACCGATGTTTACACCGACATTATGAGCCTGCGGGCGTTGACGCGGGAAACGGCGGAGCGGGCCGACCAAGGGGACGACGTGCGGGTGGAGGCGTCAATGGTCAAGTATTGCGCCGGCGAATGGGGCTGGCGGAGCATTGACAAGATAATGCAAATCTTCGGGGGAATCGGCGAAACGGTGGATATGCCCATCCCCCATTGGTACCATATGTTGCGCCACGCCCGCATCGGCGGCGGCACGTCGGAAATTCACAAATTCGTCATGGCCCGCGCCCTGCTGGACGGGCGGGCCAACTTCCAGGGCTAGTTCCCTTCCGACTTGGCCCCAGACCGGACGGGAGAGGCGCAACGGGTTTCATAGCCGATAGTTCAAGGGGTTGTCAATTTCATACGTCTGCATTGGCCGGGTTGCTGCCGAGGGGAACCCGACATTAACCCCGGCCAAGGGCGTAGTCCGCTTATATCGCTTTGCTTCCGTGTTGGGCTAAAATGGTGTAGTGGCGGTTAACTATTGTTGCCCGAATGTCCGGGCGTATGCCCCGGGATTACCCGGCAAGGAGCGCTCATCATGGCTACGGCCCTGCCCCGGCCCAGCCGGAATCAATCCCCCGGCCAACATTTGCAAATCAGCCGCCGGTTCATCGAACACGCCCGGGATGAACTAGCTAACGGAGAACGGTTGCAAGCATCGGAGAAGGTCTGGGGAGCGGCGGGACACGCCATTGCCGCCTACGGCAAGGAACGGGGGTGGTTGACGGAAAAATACCCTCACAAGGAGACCATAGCTGGCCTTATCGCCGACGAATTCGACGACGCCAAGCAATTTGAGCGAATTTACATCAGCTTCAATGCCGCGCATATCAACTTCTACCAGAATCACATGGAAGAATATGACATCATGCGGTCTATCGACCAGGTGGGAACATTCGTTGGTCAGGTAGAGCAGTTGATGAAGGCCGAACCGCAACCATTCACGGTGACTAGCGAGGCCCAAGCCCACCGGATAAGGGAAGTCACCGGACACGCTGCAATCCCTGGCCGCACCTACACCGATGGATTCATAAATCGTCGTCGGCTGGCCCGGTGGGAAAGGCAGTGGGCGAATTCCCGAAACGGCGACGCTTAACCGGCGCTGCCCGAATGTCCGGGCGTATGCCCCGGTTTACCCGGCAAGGAGCGTACATCATGGCTACTGCCCTGCCCCGGCCCAGCCGGAATCAATCACCCGACCAGCATTTGCAAATCAGCCGTCGGTTCATCGAACACGCCAAGGACGAACTGGCTAACGGAGAACGGCTGCAAGCCTCCGAAAAGGTCTGGGGGGCGGCGGGACACGCCATTGCCGCCTATGGCAAGGAACGGGGGTGGTTGACGGGGAAATACCCTCACAAGGAAACCATCGCTTACCTGATTTCCGACGAATTCGATGACGCCAAGCAACTTGAAACCATTTACCAAGGCTTCAATGCCGAACATATCAACTTCTACCAGAATCACAGGGATGGATATGCCATCGAGCGGTCTATTGGCCAAGTAGAGTTATTCGTAGGCCAGGTGGAGAAGTTGATGAAGGCCGAGCCGCAACCATTCACGGTGACAAGCGAGGCGCAAGCCCACCGGATAAGGGAAGTCACCGGACACGCTGCAATCCCTGGGCGCACCTACACGGATGGATTCATCAACCGCCGCCGGCTGACCCGGTGGGAAAAGCAGTGGGCAAATTCCCGAAACCATGACGGTGAATCCGTCAGTTGAATGTAAACACAACCCAACAGGGAGTTTTTTCGTGTTTCAACGCTTTACCTTCCCGTTATTTGTAGGGCTGGTCGCGGTCTTGCTGGCGGGGTGCCAGGCGGAGGCGCCGGCCGTCCCCCAGACCGCTCCCAACGGGGCAACTCCGGCAACGGCGGCTGCCCAGGGTGACGCCGGCACGCCGGGCAACACCGGGTTGACCGTTCAGCCGGGCACCGTCTTTGCCGAGGCGGAGCAACCGGCAGAACCGACAGCGGTTCCGCAACCCGGCATCGTTTCCGGCGGAGCCGAGGCCAAAACCGGGGAAACCGCGGGCGCTGACCCGGCGCCGGACACTACGATGGTAACCCGCAGCGACGACGAAAGGAAAAGCGGCGGGGAAATTTCGGTCACCGGAGTCGGGCAAGCCAGCGCAGCCGCTGACCTGGCGACGTTGAACCTGGGGGTGGAAGCCTACGCCAAGTCGGTGAAGGAGGCCAGAGACCAGGCGGCGGCGGCCAACAAGAAGGTCGTGGATGCTCTACTGAAAGCAGGGATTGAGGAAAAGGACATTGCCACCCGGTATTTCAACATCGGGCCGCGGTACGGGCGGGAAGGGGACACGGTAATCGGGTATTGGGTCAGCAATCAGTTATCGGTCAAGACCCGGGACTTGGCCGGGGTGGGGGAACTCATTGACGCCGTGACGGAAGCCGGGGGCGACCTGACCCGGTTCCAGGGGGTAGATTTCGGGATTGAAGACCCCAAACCGCTGGAGGTAAAGGCTCGGGCGGCGGCGGTGGCGGACGCGAAATCCAAGGCGGCGCAACTGGCGGACTTGCTGGACTTGAAAGTTGGGCCGGCGGTGTCAGTGGCCGAGGACCGGGGGTTTTACCCCGCCCAACCCCGCGCGGTTTTCGCCGAGGCGTCTTTTGCCCTGGACGGGCCGCCAACGCAGATACGCGCCGGGGAAGTGGACGTTACGGTTACAGTGCAGACGGTGTTCGCGATTGAGTAAGAGCCGCAAGGGGACGCAAGGGCCGCAATGGTTTTGAGCGACCGGACAATACGGGAAGAGCTGGACGCCGGGCGGATCGTCATCAGCCCGTTGGACGTGGAGGACATCCAGCCGGCCAGCGTGGACTTGCACCTGGACAAGCGGGTGCTGGTGTTCACCAACTCCCGCCAGCCCTATATTGACGTGAAAAAAAGCCTGGAATCGCTGACCGAAACGCAGGAATTCGGCCCGGACGACCCCTTTATCCTGCATCCGGGTGAGTTTGTGCTGGGCAGCACCAAAGAACATATCGAGTTGCCGGAAGACCTGGTTGCTCGGCTGGAAGGGAAAAGTTCCTTGGGCCGAATCGGGCTGGTTATCCACTCCACGGCCGGGTTCGTTGACCCCGGATGGAAGGGGCATTTGACGCTGGAGTTAAGCAACCTGGCCCGGCTGCCGATTACCCTTTACTACGGAATGAAGATAGGACAAATTTCATTCCTGCGGTTGACCACCGCCGCCGACCGCCTGTACGGTTCGGCGGAATTGGGGAGCAAGTACCAGGGGCAGACGGAGCCAACAGCGAGCCGGATTCACCAGGACTTTCGCCAACCGGATGAGGCGCAGGCTGATGAGTAACGAAAGGGCCAGGGTTTGACCGCTGCGCCGTGGGAAAGAGCGATTTCGCTGGCGCGGCAGGCTTTGGGCAGCACCAGCCCCAACCCGGCGGTGGGGGCCGTGGTCGTCAGGGATGGGGTTATCGTCGGCGAGGGGTTCACCCTTCCGCCGGGGCAGCGT
This sequence comes from Dehalococcoidia bacterium, assembly GCA_963665735.1. Taxonomy (GTDB): domain Bacteria; phylum Chloroflexota; class Dehalococcoidia; order Lucifugimonadales; family UBA3495; genus CATOSK01. Next base: position 651,353 of record OY762444.1, read on the forward strand.
CACGCCGAAATAGGGGCGTTGGAACAGGCCGGCGCCCAGGCCATAGGCGCCACTCTCTACACCACCCTGGAACCGTGCTGCCACTACGGGCGGACGCCGCCCTGCACCAAAGCGATTATCGAATCCGGAGTTAAAGAGGTGCGGGCGGCGGTGATTGACCCCAACCCGGTGGTGGCCGGACAGGGTTTGGCGCAACTGCGGGAGGCGGGGATTAACGCAATCCTGGAGGAAACGCCGGGAGCGGAAGTGCTGTACGAAGCCTTTGCCAAGCACATCCGCACGAAACGGCCCTTTGTCGTCGCCAAGTACGCCATGAGCCTGGACGGGAAAATCGCCACCCGCAACGGGGATTCCCAATGGGTCACCGGGCCGGAAGCGCGGGGGTTGGTACAGGTAATGCGCCGGGAATGTGACGGCATCCTGGTGGGAATCAACACGGTCTTGGCGGACAATCCGCAACTGACCGCCAGGGACGAACACGGGGCGCCGCTGGCCCGCCAGCCGCTGCGGGTGGTTCTGGATTCCCGTTGCCGTTTTCCGGCGGAGGCGCGGATGTTGGAGGAGCCGGGAACAACGCTGGTTTTCGTTGGGGAAGAGGCCCCGGTAGCGGCTACGGATAAGCTGGCGCAAGCCGGGGCGGAGGTGGTTCCGGTTCCCACGGACTGCCAGGAGTTGCTGGACTCGGAGGCGGTCTTGGCGGAGTTGGGGCGGCGCAACGTGGTCAGTCTGCTGGTCGAAGGCGGGGGAACCGTGTTGGGGTCACTGTTTGACCGGGGACTGGTGGACAAGGTGCAGGCGTTTGTCGCTCCGGTGATTATCGGGGGTGAAGGAGCCGCGTCGCCGGTGGAAGGTTGGGGCGCCGGTTCCATGTCCCAGGCGTTGCGGCTGGAAATGACGACGCTGGTTGCCGTGGGCGACGATTGGCTGATAACCGGCTACCCCAAGCGAGGGCAGTAAGATGTTTACCGGGATTGTGGAAGAAGTCGGCACTGTCGGAGGGTTGGCGGACTACCGGCTGACGGTCAAAGGACGTCTGGCGTTGGAAGGGGCCAAGCTGGGCGACAGCATCGCCGTCAACGGAGCGTGCCTGACTGTGGTGACGCTGGATGATGGGGAGTTCGGGGTTGACCTGGCCCCGGAAACCATGCGCCGCACTTCGTTGGGAGACGTTGCCGCGGGGGATTACGTCAACCTGGAGCGGCCCTTGGCGGTAAGCGACCGGCTGGGGGGCCACATCGTGCAGGGTCACGTTGACGCCACGGGCCGGGTGGAGTCCTTGACACCGGAAGGTGACTGCACCATTGCGCGGATTGATGCGCCGGAAAACCTGATGCCCTACATCGTGGAAAAAGGATTCATCGCGGTTGACGGCATCAGTTTGACCGTGGTAGAAAGGGGCAACTCATGGTTCACGGTATCGGTGATACCGTACACTTGGGCCAATACGAACCTGAAAGGCAAGTCGGTGGGCAGCCGGGTGAACCTGGAAGTTGACATCCTAGCCAAGTACGTCGAAAGCTTGATGCGCCGATAAAGGCGGTCAGCAACCGACTACCCCCAAAAAGAGAGGCGCTTTATGCCCCTATCCAGCATGGAAGAGGCCATTGCGGACTTGCAGGCCGGCAAGTTCGTCATAGTGGTGGACGACGAGCGGCGGGAAAACGAGGGCGACCTGGTTATGGCGGCGGAGAAGGTCACGCCGGAGGCCGTGAACTTCATGGTGACTCACGCCCGCGGCCTGCTCTGTATGCCGATGACGGATGAACGTCTGGAGGAACTGGACATTCCTATGTTGGAGGCTGGTCACGCCATAAACGCTATGCCGACGGCGTTCACGGTTTCCGTGGACTACAAGGAAGGAACGACCACCGGGATTTCCGCCTATGACCGGGCGGCGACGGTTCAAGCCTTGATTGACCCCAAGAGTGCGCCGGAGGACTTTTCCCGGCCGGGCCACCTGTTCCCGCTGCGCTATCAACCGGGGGGCGTGTTGATACGGGGCGGCCATACCGAGGCTATCGTGGATATGTGCCGGATTGGTGGAATGTACCCGGCCGGCGTGGTCTGCGAGATTATGAAAGACGACGGCGAAATGGCCCGGCTGCCCGACCTGGAGGTTTTCGCCGAAGAACACGACCTCAAGATTCTAAGCATCGCCCAGATAATCGCCCACCGCCGGCGGTACGACAACCTGATTGAGCGGGTGGCCGAGGCCCGGCTGCCCTCCAAGTACGGCGAGTTCCGAATCGTGGCCTACCGCAGCACGGTGGAACCGGGAGAACACATCGCCGTGACCATTGGGGAGTGGGACGAAAATGAGCCGGTCTTGACCCGCATCCACAGCGAATGTCTGACCGGGGACGTATTCGGCAGCCTGCGGTGCGACTGCGGGGAGCAGATTGAGTTGGCGCTGCGGATGTTGGCCAACGAGGGCACCGGCGCGCTGCTTTATATGCGGCAGGAAGGCCGGGGCATCGGCTTGCACAACAAGATTAAAGCCTACTCCCTGCAAGAAGGCGGGTTGGATACGGTGGAAGCCAATGAAAGGCTGGGTTTCGATTCCGACCAGCGGCACTACGGCATCAGCGCGCAGATTTTGCTGGACTTGGGCTTGACCAGGGTGCGGCTGTTGACCAACAACCCCAAGAAGGTAGTGGGGCTTTCCGGGTTCGGGCTGGAAATTGTTGACCGGGTGGCGGTAGAAGTGCCGCCCAACGACGAAAACCTGGCGTACCTGCGAACGAAGCGGGCCAAGATGGGTCACATTCTAGGGTCGTGTTCGTAGGCCAAGCGGCGGCTAAAGGGACAAAATAAAAAGGGGCGGGTGTTCAACCTGCCCCTTGGTTTTTGGGCCCGGTTAGCGTCGGGAAGTTTCTCCGTCGGACTGGGCGAGCCATTCCTCGACGGTATGGCCGTCCTTAATCCACTGGGCCAAGCGTTTTCTTTCTTCGGACAGGATCGCTTCCCGCACCGATTCCCGTACCTGTCCTTCCAACTCCGTCCGTAGGGCGTTCCGCATCGGCCCTTCCAATTCCTTCCGCACCATTTCCCGAACCAACTCTTCTCTCTTGGCCCGGTCTTTCTTCCATTGTTCGTAAGCCCAAACCACAGTCCGGCCTCCTACTTCTATGCCGACGGCAACCATAGCGTAAATCCACGCTCCCAGGTTAACCAACACCGCCGACAGTTCCAGGTTTTCCCAGAACCGCCAATGACCGACTTCCAGACGGAACAATATCCACGTAGTCACGGACACGCCGAAAGGAACGGCTAGCACATGGAACCGGAGCCACCGGCGTTCTAGCATACTTTCATTGTTTCGGCTGCCCGTCGGTGGGGGAGATTGTTGGCAAATTGGTCAAGTAATTGTACCACGGCGGTTTGAAACAGCTTCCAACCAATCAGAAAAATCCGGCTGCCGGCCCCAGGCCGCGGCTAATCGTCCCCCACCTGGGAAATCAGGTACGCCTCGATGAAACCCTGCAAGTCGCCGTCAAGAACGCCGTCGGGATTGGTGCTTTGGAAGTTAGTGCGGTGGTCTTTGACCGACTTGTAGGGGTGCAGGACGTAGCTGCGGATTTGGTTGCCCCATTCGGCGGCGACGCGTTCGCCCCGCAGCCGGGCCAACTCTTCCGCCCGCTCCTTGTTTTGCAAGTCCAGCAACCGGGCGCGGAGAATCCGCATGGCGTACTCCCGGTTCTGGTGCTGGGAGCGTTCCGTCTGGCAGGTGACGACAACCCCGGTCGGTAGGTGGGTCAGACGGACGGCGGAGGCGACTTTCTGCACGTTCTGACCGCCGGGGCCGCTGGAACGGAAGAAGTCCATTTTCAGGTCGTCGCCGCGGATTTCGATTTCCGCCTCTTCGTCCAGGGCCGCGGGCAGGACTTCCACTTGGGCAAAGGACGTATGGCGCAAGTGGTTGGGGTCGTAGGGAGACAGACGAACCAAACGGTGAACGCCCCGCTCGGCGTTAAGGTAGCCGCAGGCGTAGGGGCCGCCGACTTCCAGGGTAGCGCCGCGCAATCCCGCTTCATCGCCATAGGACAAGTCCATCACCTGCACCGGACGTTTCTGGGCCTCGGCCCACAGGGTGTACATCCGCAGCAGCATTTCGGTCCAGTCCTGGGAATCGGTGCCGCCGGCTCCGGCATAAACCGACAGGATGGCCGGGCGGTCGTCGTATGGGCCGGCAAGGGTCAGGTTGGTCTCTTCGCGGGCCAGGGTTGCGGCGATTTCGTCAGCCTCGGCTACCAACTGCGGTTCCAGGGAGAAATCCTCTTCTTCCAGGGCCAATTCGGTCAGTTCCAACAGGGTGGCGGCTTGGGATCGCAAGCCCCTCCAGAGGGAGACGGTGTCTTTCAAACGGCCTAGTTCCTGCATCCGCGCCTGGGCCTGGCGCGGGTCGTCCCAATAGCCGGGTTGGGCGGCTTCGGACTCCATTTCGGCGATGGCCTTTTCTTTGTCGGCCAGGTCAAAGACGCTCCACGACGGAATCAATTTCGTTGAGCAGGGCTGACAGGTCTTGAATAAGTTGATCCACGGGTTAGCCTCTTTGCGTTAAATTCAGGTTGACCATCGGACATTATCGCAGAAATGGCGCCCTGCCCGCATCTTGGGAACGGCCCAGTTGGCGACGGTCAGAGTTCAGAGGATAGGATATAATCAATGGGTTGCGGCGTCCGAGATGCGCCGCCGGGAGGAACGAGTAGAAGTATGCTGGACCACGGTACGTTGGAACACGGACACATTGACGAACTGAGCGCGCTGCGGCACCGGATGCGACATTCGGCGGCCCACGTCATGGCGGACGCGGTGTTGAAGTTGTTTCCCGAAGCCAAAATGGGCATTGGGCCGCCAACGCAAGACGGGTTTTACTACGATTTCGACGTGGCCCGTCCCTTCACTCCCGAAGACGTGACGGAAATTGAAAAGCTGGTGCATGAGACCCTGGCCCAGGGGCTGACCTTCCGAAGGGAAGAGTTGAGCCGGGAGGAAGCCAGGTCGTTGTTCGCCGACCAACCCTACAAGCTGGAAATTATTGACGCCATCCCCGACGCCGAAACCCTGAGCATTTACCGGCACGGGGAGTTTGTGGACTTGTGCCAGGGGCCGCACGTCGCATCCACCGGGGATATTCCGGCGGTAAAGCTGTTGAACATAGCCGGGGCTTATTGGCGGGGGGATGAACGGCGGCCCATGCTGCAACGGATTTACGGCACGGCCTTTGAGGGCCAGCAGGAATTGGACGACCACCTGGCCCGGATTGAGGAGGCGGAACGCCGGGACCATCGGACGTTGGGCCGGCAGTTGGGGTTGTTCAGCGTCCACGACGAAATCGGGCCGGGCCTGATTGTGTGGCATCCCAAGGGGGGAATCCTGCGGTCTTTGATTGAAGACTATTGGCGGGACATTCACTTCCGAAACGGGTACAACATCGTCTATTCCCCCCACATCGGGCGTTCCAACCTGTGGCGCACCAGCGGCCACCTGGACTTTTACCAGGAAAATATGTACGCGCCGATGGAACTGGACGAGCAGGAATACTACCTCAAGCCGATGAACTGCCCGTTCCACATCATGATTTACCGTTCGGCCTTACGGAGTTACCGGGAGTTGCCGCTGCGGATTGGCGAGCTTGGCACCGTTTACCGCTATGAACGCAGCGGGGTGATGCACGGGTTGACGCGGGTAAGGGGATTTACCCAGGACGACGCGCATATCTTCTGTATGCCGGAACAGGTGGAACCGGAAGTCGGCGGAGTGCTGGACCTGACCGCCGAGATTTTGCAGACCTTCGGTTTCACCGACTACCAGATTTCCTTGTCCACCCGCCCGGAGAAATACGTGGGCGACCTGGCGATGTGGGAACACGCCACGGCGTCGCTGGCGAAAGCCCTGGGGGAACGGGGACTGCCCCACGACGTGGACGAGGGCGGGGGCGCGTTCTACGGGCCGAAGATTGACATCAAAATCAAGGACGCCCTGGGCCGGGATTGGCAATGCACCACGGTGCAGTTTGACTTCAACCTGCCGGAGCGGTTTGACCTGACTTTCCAGGACAGCGGGGGCAACCGGAGCCGGCCCTACATGGTGCATCGGGCCATCCTGGGGTCGCTGGAACGGTTCTTCGGGGTGCTGATTGAACACTACGCCGGGGCGTTTCCGCTGTGGCTGGCGCCGACGCAGGCGGTGGTCATACCCATCGCTGACCGGCACCACGATTACGCCCGGCAAGTGCGGGAACAGTTGCAAAGCCGGGGATTCCGGGCGGAGTTGGACGACCGGGGAGAGCGCATGAACCTGAAAATCCGCAACGCCCAACTCCAGAAGGTGCCGTATATGCTGGTGGTGGGCGACCGGGAGCAGGAGCAAGGAGCGGTGTCGGTGCGCCAACGGGAGCAGGGAGACTTGGGAGCCATGCCGGTAGGTGACTTGCTGGAACGAATGAGGGAGGAGGTCAAGAAGTGAAAACGTTTATTCTGACCGTGGAAATTGAGCAGGAAGAAGACGGCCGCTGGAGCGCCGAGGTCCCGGACTTCCCCGGATGCGCGGCCTGGGGTTATACCCGAGAGGAAGCGCTGGAAGCGTTGCAGGACGGGGCGCAAGCCTTGTTGGAAGTAATGCTGGAACACGGCGACCCAATCCCTCCTCAGGTGGAAAAAACTGTCATCGTCACCGAGTCCGGTGTAGTGACCGTCACGGTATGAGAGACGTTGGGAGGCTGGTCCATTATCTGCGCAACACCCCGGTAAGGGAACTGATGCGAGCACTGGAGCGCGACGGGTTCACGGTGGAGCGGGCTACTCGGACCGGAGGGTTCGTTTACCGCCATCCGGATGGTAGGGATACATTGTTTCACTACCATGCCGGCGGGAATACACTGACCCGAAAAACGCTGGCCAACTTTCTTCGCGCCACTCAATGGACGGAAGAAGACCTGCGCCGGTTAGGGTTAATTTAGCCGCTCAAGCCATTGACGACCTATACCCCCGCAACCGCCGGCGAAAGCTGGCGGGCGATAAAGGCTTTTATCAACTCCACGGCCCGTTGGGATTCGGGGTAGGGCTGGTTGCCGAAACCGTGGGGCATTCCGGGGAACATCTCAACTTGTATGTCTCCGCCGGCGCTGCGGTAGGTTTCCTCAAAACGCTGAGGGATGGACAAGGGCACATTGCCGTCGTTGGCGCCCTGGATAACCAGCGTCGGGGGCAGCGTGGCCGGTTCCGCCCGGTCCAGGATTTCCTGGGGGTTGGCCTCGCGCATGACCTCCGGGGTCTGGAAGTAAAACTCGGTGAAAGTAACCAGCCGGTCATTTCCCGAGTTCCGGGCGTAGTTGTAGCGGGCGAAGGGGTCCAGCACGGGCCAGCAGCAAATCAAGTATCGGAAAGATGCGTCAACGTCGCCGCCACCATCCAGGGCCAACGCCGAATAACGGCCGTCGTTGGGACGCATGGCGGCCAGCATCACAGTATGGCCGCCGCTAGAGCAGCCCATCCCGCCGATTGCTGCCGGGTCAACGTCCAGGTCAGTGGCGTGGGCCTTGAACCATCGGGCGGCATAGTTGGTATCCTGCACCTGGGCCGGGTAGGGGTTTTGGGGGGCCAGCCGGTAGTCAATGGCAACGACGACGATACCGCTGGCGGCCAGGGCCAGGTTCATCGGCGCATCGTCGGAACGCTCGCCGCCGCACCAGACCCCGCCGTGGATGTCCAGCAGGCCGGGGAATGGCCCGGAACCCTGGGGGCGGTAGATGGTCGCCTGCAACGCTCCATCAGGCCCGTCAAGATAAATCACTTCGGAGGTCGAAACTTCGTAGGAAGCGTGGGGGTTGTAATGCAGGGCGGTCATGGCTGTCTCCAGGGTTGAATTTTGGATTGCGCTTGCGGGGCGGATTCAAGGTCATCGGGATGCGGCCAGTTGCTCAAACACTTGCCGCCAGCGGTCGGCATCACCGTCGCCGAAACCGTGGCGATAAATCACTACACCGTCAGCGTCAAAGGCGATTTTGGTGGACTGGTAGGTAACATTCAAGTCCCTAATCATCCGGCCCTGGCCCACGGCCACCGGCCAGGGGTAGCCCTGCCGTCGGTTATGTTTATCCAGGGTTTCCAGGCTCTCGGAAAACCCCACGGCGTAGAAGTCAACGGCGTCCTCGTATTCGGGGTAGATGGTCTTTAAGCGCTGCAACTCAGCGCGGCAGGTGGGTCAAAAGGTAGCGGTAAAGAACAGGAATACGGGTTGCCGGGCCTCCAATAACTGCTGGGAAGTTACTGCGGAGCCGTCGGCCAGGTTCAGGGCAAAGTCGGGGATGCGTTGGCCTTCCTTGTTCCCCACCGGAACCGGGGTTGTTGCCGGTTCGGGCGGTGTGGGGGCCGATGTCGGCGTGGGAACCGGGAACGGCGCCGGCGGTTCGATGGGAACGGCGGTAGGCGCCGGCGTGGGGGCAGCCGTCAGGGTTGCGGCGGGCGTTGGAGCCGGCGCGGTTACGGTGGGCGTCGGCGTGTCCGGGATTGTTGCCGCCGCAGCCGATTGGGTGGGTGAAGGAGTTGCCGCCACCGTAGGGACTGCGGCGGCAACTGTCGGGGCCGGCAAAGGCGTAGAAACGGCGGATGCCGCCGGGGGCAGTGTCGCAGTTGGTTCAGCAGTTGGGTCAATGGAAACCGAGGCGACACCGGCGGAGGTTGCCGGGGGCGGCGCCGGCGGTTCCGGCGCAGCGGCGGGGCCGCAGGCCAAGGTTACGGCCACGGACAGCAACAACCCCAAAGCCAAAATCGCGGTTGCCAAGGGACGGATTCGCCGGGTTCTGTGCCGGCGGGGTGTTTTGTTGGCGGAGTCTGTTATCATCGTAGCCGCAAGTATATCAAACTTGGATGGGGGAGGACGCCGGCCATGCGCCCACCTCATCCTGACCTTTTCCCGCAAAGGGGAAGGGTAAAGATTTGGAGATGGCGATGCCTAACCGCTTGATTAACGAAACCAGCCCCTACCTGCTGCAACACGCCCATAATCCGGTGGACTGGTATCCCTGGGGGCCGGAGGCGCTGGAACGGGCCAGGAACGAGGAAAAGCCCATCCTGCTGAGCATCGGTTACTCGGCGTGCCACTGGTGCCACGTCATGGAACGGGAGTCCTTTGAGGACGACGCCATCGCCGCCTTGATGAACGAGCATTTCGTCAACATCAAGGTTGACCGGGAGGAACGGCCCGACCTGGACGCCGTTTACATGGAAGCGGTGCAAATGTTGACCGGCAGCGGCGGCTGGCCCATGACCGTGTTTCTGACGCCGGATTGCAAGCCCTTCTACGGTGGGACGTATTTCCCGCCGGCAGACCGCATGAATATGCCCGGTTTTCCCCGGCTGCTGATGTCCGTCGCGGGGGCCTATCGCAACAATCGGGGAGAGATTGACCGGGTTACCGGGCAGCTTACGCAGCAGATGGGCCGTAGCAGCCAACTGGAGCCGGGCATTACCCCGTTGAGCGTGGAAACGATGCACCAGGCTTATTCCTTCCTGGCTTCCAACTTTGACTACCAGAACGGCGGATTCGGGGCTGCGCCCAAGTTTCCGCAACCCATGACCCCGGAGTTTTTGCTGCGCTACCACCATCACGGGTACAATCCGCGGGCGTTGGAGATGGTGGAAATGACGCTGCACAAGATGGCCTACGGAGGGATGTACGACCAGGTTGGCGGCGGGTTCCACCGCTACTCCACTGACGCTTTCTGGCTGGTGCCGCACTTCGAGAAAATGCTCTACGACAACGCCCTGCTGTCCCGGCTGTACCTGCACGCCTACCAACTGACCGGCAACCGTCTTTACCGGCGCATCTGCGAGGAAACCCTCGACTACGTGCTGCGGGAAATGACCGACTCCCTGGGCGGTTTCTACTCGGCCCAGGACGCCGACAGCGAAGGCGAAGAAGGGAAGTTCTTCGTCTGGTCGCCCGAGGAAATTGACGCTGTGCTGGGGCCCGAGGACGGTCCGGTTTTCCGCTACTATTACGGCGTGACGGCGGCCGGCAACTTCGAAGGGGCCAACATCCTCAACGTCAAGACGGAACCGGCTCAGGCCGCCAACCAGCTAGGGCTGGCGTTGGAAGACTTGGAAGAAATAATCGAGCGGTGCAAGGCCAAGCTGCTGGTGGTCAGGGAGGAACGGATACATCCCCTGCGGGATGACAAGGTGCTGTCGTCCTGGAACGGCATGATGCTGCGGAGTTTCGCCGAGACCGGCATTGCCCTGGGACGGGAGGACTACCTGGCAGCGGCAAACCGGAACGCCGCCTTCCTGCTGGATACGATGAAACCGCAAGGCCGGTTGCTGCGGACGTGGCGGGAAGGGGAGGCCAAGCTGCTGGGCTACCTGGAGGACTACGCCTGCGTTGCCGACGGGCTGCTGGCCCTGCACGAAGCAACGCTGGAGGGCCGGTGGCTGAGGGAGGCCGTTGCGCTGGCCGAGTCCATGATTGAACTTTTCTGGGACGACAGCGTTGGCGGGTTTTACGATACCGGCGCAGACCACGAAACGCTGGTCGTCCGCCCCAGGGACGTTTTCGACAACGCCCAGCCGGCCGGGAGTTCGGTGGCGGCGGACGTACTGCTGAAACTGGCCGTGATTACCGGACGCGACGACTACGCCGCCAAGGCCGCCACGCCCATGCGGGCCTTGAATCGCGTCATGGCCGGCGCGCCGGGCGGCACGGGTCACTGGCTGGCCGCTCTGGACTTCTACATTTCAACGCCCAAGGAAATCGCCATCGTCACGCCGGCGGGAGACGGGTCAGGACGGGCAATGCTGGAACAGGTCTTTAACCGCTACCTGCCCAACAAGGTGGTGGTGGGCGCCATTGCCGATAGTGACAGCGCCGCCGGGTTGGAAGGGATTGAGTCGCCATTGCTGGAAGGCCGGGGAACGGTCAACGGCTTGGCTACGGCCTACGTTTGCCAGAATTACGTTTGCCAACTGCCGGTTACCGACGCGGAGGAACTAGCCCGGGAGTTGGAACGGGCCTAGTTTGTCGGGCGCCATGACCGCCCGGGGCTGAACGTCAACCTAGCCACCACACCTTTACCGATGTATAATGGCCCCGGTTCCCAAGGCCGCCGGTGGCGGCTAGTGAAACTTGCTTGCTAAGGAGAGGAAAATGGCAGAAGCCGCCAAAATCATCTACACCGAAACGGATGAGGCGCCGTTCCTGGCCACCCACTCACTCCTGCCAATTCTCAAGGCTTTTACCAAGGATTCGGGCATCGAACTCGAAACCTGGGATATTTCCTTGTCCGGGCGGATTATCGCCAATTTCCCCGACAAGCTGACGGAGGAGCAGAAACTGCCGGATTACCTGCGGATGTGCGGCGAGTTGTGCCTGCAACCGGAGGCCAACCTGGTCAAGCTGCCCAACATCAGCGCGTCAATCCCTCAATTGAAGTCGGCCATCGCCGAATTGCAGGAAAAGGGGTACGACGTTCCCGACTACCCCGACCAACCGGCCAACGATGAAGAACGGGAAGTCCAGGTGCGCTACTCCCGGGTGCTGGGCAGCGCGGTGAACCCGGTCATACGGGAAGGGAACTCCGACCGGCGGTCATCCAACGCGGTGAAGGAACACGGCCAACGCAATCCCCACCGGATGATGCGGGACTGGCCGGAAGTGTCCAAGACGCGGGTGGGATACATGGACGGCGGGGATTTCTTCGGCAGTGAGCAGGCCGTCACCACGACGGAGGCCGGGTCATGCGCCATTGAATTTGTGGCCGGCGACGGCGCCGTGACCGAGTTAAAGTCGGGCATCCCGCTGCAATCCGGTGAAATCATAGACTGCGCCGTGATGAACGTCGGGGCGCTGCGGCGGTTTTACGCCGAGGAAATAGCCCGGGCCAAGGCCGACGACGTGCTGTTTTCCCTGCACGTCAAGACCACCATGATGCGGGTTTCGGACCCGATTATTTTCGGGCATTGCGTGTCGGTTTACTTCCAGGAGGTCTTCGACAAGCACGGGGCGGAATTGGCCCAGGTCGCGGTGGACCCGGACAACGGGGTTGCCGAAATGCTGACCAAGATTCAAGACCTCCCCGACGACAAGCGGGCGGAAATCGAGGCGGACATCCAGGCCGTTTATGACAGCCGCCCGGACTTGTCCATGGTGGACTCCTACCGGGGCATCACCAACCTGCACGTTTCCAGCGACACCATTATTGACGCCTCCATGCCGGTCATTATCCGCGACGGCGGACGCTCCTGGGGGCCGGACAACGAACTGCACGACACCATCGCGCTGATTCCCGACCGCTCTTACGCCACCATCTACCAGGCGGCGATTGAGGACTGCCAGCAGAACGGCGCCCTTGACCCGGCCACCCTGGGCAGCGTCGCCAACGTGGGGTTGATGGCCCAGGCCGCCGAAGAGTACGGTTCCCACGACAAGACCTTCGAGGCTCCGGGCAACGGCGCGATTCGGGTGGTTGACACCTCGGGCAACGCGCTGATGGAACAGAGCGTCGAGGAAGGCGACATTTTCCGGATGTGCCAGACCAAGGACGCTCCGGTTCAGGACTGGGTTAGGCTGGCTGTAACCCGTTCCCGGCTCACCGGACAAGCGGCGGTTTTCTGGCTGGACCCGAACCGGGCTCACGACGCCGAGGTCATCAAGAAGGTTGACCAATACCTGCCCAACCACGACACCACCGGGCTGGAAATCAGCACAATGGCCCCGGTAGATGCCATGCGGGCCACCATCGCCCGCAGCCGGGCGGGGCAGGACACCATCGCCGTCACCGGCAACGTGCTGCGGGATTACCTGACCGACCTTTTCCCCATCCTGGAACTGGGCACCAGCGCCAAGATGCTGTCCGTCGTACCCCTGCTGGACGGCGGCGGGTTGTTTGAGACCGGCGCGGGCGGGTCGGCGCCCCGGCACGTCCAGCAGTTCACGGAGGAAAACCATCTACGTTGGGACTCCTTGGGCGAATTCTGCGCCCTGGTTGCATCCTTCGAGCATTTCGGGGAAGTCAACAACAACGACCGGGTCAAGCTGTTGGCGGAGACCCTGGATCAGGCGATTGGCGAACACCTGGAATACAATCGGGCGCCGTCGCGCCGGGTCAACGAACTGGACACCCGGGGCAGCCACTTCTACCTGGCCCTTTACTGGGCGCGGATGCTGGCGAAGCAAACCCAGGACCCGGAGCTGCAAGCCCGGTTTGCCGAAGTCGCCCGGCAGATGGCCGACAACGAAGAAACGATTGTCCAGGAAATGAACGACGCCCAGGGGCAAACGGTGGACATTGGCGGCTATTACCGCCCTGACAGCCGGATGACGGCCAATGCCATGCGTCCCAGCGCAACCCTCAACGCCATTATTGACGGAATGTAGCGCAACCCCGCCCGGCCGATGGGACGGGTGAACGTCGGGCGACTGCAAAACTGCCTGGAAAATCCCTTCCCCCTTAACCGGGGAAGGTTAGGGTAAGGGTAAAAGGATAGCCGCAGGGGCACGGTACACCGTGCCTCTATCCTTGCGGGAAACAATATGAAAACGAAGCATCCCAACCAGCCCAAATAAACAGAGGAGCGCCAACCAGATGCGAAGCAAGGTTACAGTAGTCGGAGCCGGGAACGTCGGGGCCACCACCGCCCAGCGGATACACCAGTTGGGTTACGCCGACGTGGTGCTGGTGGACGTGGTGGAAGACCTGCCCCAGGGGAAGGCCCTGGATATGCTGGAATCGGGGCCGGTAATCGCCTCCGACGCCAACATCATCGGCAGCAACGGGTACGAAGAGACGGCCAATTCCGACCTGGTGGTCATTACCGCCGGAATAGCCCGCCGTCCGGGGATGAGCCGGGACGACCTGCTGTTGACCAACATGAAGATAACTTCCGCGGTGACCGAGGAAGTGGTCAAGCACTCGCCCAACTGCATCATCATCGCCGTCACCAACCCGCTGGACGCGATGGTGCAGAATGTCTATGAAAGCAGCGGTTTCCCGCGCCACCGGGTCTTTGGCATGGCCGGGGTGCTGGACACGGCCCGGTTCAGGACGTTCATCGCCCGGGAATTGGACGTTTCGGTGGAGGACGTGCAAGCCTACGTCCTGGGCGGCCACGGCGACGACATGGTGCCACTGGTGCGCTATACCGCCGTTGGGGGCATTCCCATCAGCGAACTGCTGGACGAAGACCAGATTCAAGCCCTGGTGGAGCGGGCCAGGCAAGGCGGAGGGGAAATCGTCGCCCTGTTGAAACAGGGCAGCGCCTACTACGCGCCGTCGGCCTCCATCACGCAGATGGTGGAGGCGGTGCTGCTGGACAAGAAACGGATACTGCCGGCCTGCGCTTACCTGGAGGGCGAGTACGGGATTAACGGCCTATGCGTAGGCGTGCCGGTCAAGCTGGGGGCCAACGGCCTAGAACAAGTCATCGAAATCACCCTGACCGAAGACGAACAGGCCGCCTTGAACCGTTCCGCCGCCAGCGTCCAGGAACTGGTGGACGTGATGCGTCAGGCCAAGGAGGGGGATTCATAACCGTCCTACCCTTGGTTACTGGCCTCGCCGGTTGAAGAAGCGATGCCTTTACGCATGAGCAGACCGCGCGACTTTCGCCAAGGTTGCGGGGCGACCGGGTTCAAGACCGGATCTTGAGGGCGTCGTGGTGGCAATGGATTGGCCTCTATGGCGTTCTCTTGGCTATGGAGGCAATCGCCCTATTTTTCTTCCAAGGCGAATTGGGCTTAGGCTCTTGGCCGCCGGTATTGTTGCTGCTTTGTTCGCTGCTTGCTTTGGCTGCCCCCGGGATGGCGATAGTTCTGGGAATTCTGGCGGGCAGGTTTTTCAGGGTGATTGTTCGCAAAGTCTTGTGCCGGATTACCTTGTTGACGTTGAATCGGGCAGCCGGAACGTACTCCGGGACGGTCACTGCTACCGGAATCGCCAGTGATGGAGGCGAATTGGTGATAGGGCTGGCTGTCGGCCTTCAGGACGGTTTCACGGTCGGGGCCAAGTTTCGAGCGGCTACTATCTCAGGAGAGACCCTGGGCATCCTGGAGTCGTTTGACGTAGCCGAGTCAACGTGCTTTTGCCGGGTTTCTGATATGATAAATGCGGAGTTTTGGGAGGGCCTATACGCGAGAATGCCCAATGACTACTCCCCTCCGCAAGGAACCGTTTTTGCCGGATATGTTCCTGAAGGCTTACTCGACACAATCAGCCACATTCTGGCCCAATGGGAGACGGGCAAATGAGCATTGAAGGCAAAGTAGCCGACATCATCAACCGCAGAGAGTTGGTGATTAACCGGGGGGCCGACGCCGGCGTGTACGCGGGAATGAAGTTCAAAGTGATGGATCGCAACATCGCGATAATTGACCCCGACTCATCAGAAACCTTAGGCACAATGGAGAGAGTAAAAATAAGGGTCAAGGTGTCGGAAGTCCATCCCAAGTTTTCCGTTGCCCGGACGTATGAAACCTATCAAGTTGTTGAACCCTCGATTTCCGGCATCGTTAACCCCCGGCCGGTGACCAGAGTACGAACCCTGGAAGTCAAAGGCGAAGAAATGCACGCTCCCGATCAGGCGGTGGCCTCGGTAAATGTGGGGGACGTGGTTGTAGAGTCCGACGACATCATCTAGCCCCGCAGTCGGAAAAGGGAGGTTGAGCAATGGTTGAGGGCAGTACACGGGAAAGGGAGCTTCTGGCGAAGGCCAGCCAGTACCTGCCCGGGGGCACCGGCGGCAATACGGACTTTCCCCCGGAGTTGCGGTTTCTGGCCCGGGAAGGCCGGGGGGCGCACCTTTGGGACGTGGCCGGCAACCGTTACGTTGACTGGCTGATGGGTTCCGGGCCGATGATTCTGGGCCACGCCCACCCGGCGGTTACCGCGGCGGTGACGCAAACCGTTTCCCAGGGCAGCACCTTTTTCACCACCAACGAAAGCGCGGTGCTGCTGGCCGAGGAACTGGTCAACGCCATCCCCTGCGCCGAAAAAGTGCGGTTTACCACCAGCGGCACCGACGCCTGTTTCCAGGCCATGCGAATCTGCCGGGCGTTTACCGGGCGGGAAAAGGTGCTTAAATTCGAGGGGGCGTTCCACGGCACCAGCGACTATTCGCTGATGAGCGTCACTCCCCCACCGTCGCTGGAGTACCCGCAAGCCGCTCCCAACAGCGGGGGCATACCAAAGGCGCTGCAAGAGTTGATGCTGGTGGCGCCGTTCAACGACCTGGAAACCACCGCCGCCGTCATTGAAACGCACCACCGGGAACTGGCCGCGGTAATCGTCGAACCGCTGCAACGAATCCTCGCGCCGGAGCCGGGTTTCCTGGAAGGGCTGCGGGAGTTAACCTCCCGGTTCGGCGTTCC
Organism: Dehalococcoidia bacterium; assembly: GCA_963665735.1. Taxonomy (GTDB): domain Bacteria; phylum Chloroflexota; class Dehalococcoidia; order Lucifugimonadales; family UBA3495; genus CATOSK01. Next base: position 667,715 of record OY762444.1, read on the forward strand.
CCTCATCTTTGACGAAGTGGTTACGGCGTTCCGGCTGGGTTACGGTGGGGCGCAGGAACGGTACGGGGTGGTTCCCGACCTTTGCGCCGTGGGCAAGATTATGGGCGGCGGCTACCCCTTGGCCGCGGCGCTAGGCCGTGCCGACATTATGGCAGTGTACGACCAGAACCTGGCGGCGTCGGACGATTACGTCAACCAGATTGGGACGCTGAACGGGAACCCGGTGGCCTGCGCCGCGGGTCTGGCGACACTGGCCGAATTGCGGAAAGAGGGAGCCTACGAAAAATTGAGGGCCACCGGCCGGCAAGCGCGGGAGGCCCTGGTGGACGCTTTCGCCCAACGCGGCGTGACGGTGCAAAGCAGCGGGGACGATACGATTTTCGACGTTTACTTCTGCGACCGTCCGGTCAGGAATTACCGGGACGGGTTGGCCGCCGACGGGGGGATGTTGCGGAATTTCAACGCCGGGTTGCTGCGGAAGGGAATCCTGAAAAGCTGGCCGCATAAGTTTTACCCGTCCCTGGCCCACACCGAAGAAGACATTGCCGAGACCATAGCGGCGTTTGAGTCGGTGGCGGAAGAGTTGGCTCCCTGAGATTATCCGTCGGGGCTATTTGCTGTTACCCTGAACGAAGTGAAGGGTCTAAAATTCTACGGCCAAGGCGACGTCGGCGAAAGCAAGAATTCTTGATTCTTCGCTTTGCTCAGAATTACATCTCCATGGGTGGACGGAAGAATCAAAGCCCTTGGCTTATCGGCCGCGCATCGGCGTTTCCGTGATGGGAGATGCCTCATGGTCAAAAATGTAGTAGGGGCGCACCGCCGTGCGCCCCTACCTTTTGCTGAAAATAGCGCACCGTTTTTAACGGCCTACCCCCAGTTTCAACTCCAACGGGCTGGTGCTGATGATGTGCTTTTTCAAGCCCAGGTCGGCGGGGGAAATCCCCATTGCCAAGCCGATTAGCTGGGGCAGGTGCAGGATGGGCAGGTCTATCTGACGTTGGGCCTGCTTGGCGGCCTTGGGCTGGAACCCGTCCAGGTTCAGGTGACACAGGGGGCAAGGCGTGACCATCGCGTCGGCGCCCAAGTCCCTGGCCTCTCCGGTGTGCTTGCCCACCATCGCCATCGAGTTTCTTTCGTTGATGGTCAGGATGGGGAATCCGCAGCAGCGGGTCTTGCCCTCGAAGTCAACGGCGGTGGCCCCCAGGGTTTCAATCAGCGTTTCCAACGAGGTCTGCCGCTCCGGGTGTTCCTCAATGCCCAACGCCTCGGTGGGGCGGACGATGTAACAGCCGTAGAAAGGCGCAATCCGCACGTTCTGGAGGGAACGGGTCAAGTGGGAGGAAAGGTTTTCCAACCCGTAATCCTCTATCAGAATCCAGAGCAGGTGCTTGATTTCCGCCGTTCCCTTATACTCCAGACCTTCCTCGGCCAGGTGGGTGTTGACTTGGGCGAGATAGTCCGGGTCGTTTTGCATCCGCTTGTTGGCCTGGCTGATGACGCCCTGGCAAGTGCTGCAAATGGTCATTATGGTCAGGCCCTGCCCCTCGGCCTTGGCCAGGGTGCGGGCGTTCAGCACGTCGCCGAAAAGCTGGTTCTTTTCCTGCATCACGCCGGCGCCGCAGCAAGTCCAGGCGCGGATTTCCTCCAGTTCAATGCCAAGACGCTGGCAGATGGTGGTGGCGGCGGGGTAGAGTTCGGGGGCGCCTCCCTGGGAAACGCAACCCGGATAGAAAGCGTATTTCAACATGGCCTCCGGGAATTTTGATAGGTGGATTAACAGGGCAGTCGTGCGGGGGATTTACCCAATCCTACCAGCCGCCCTTTGCCCGATAAGCCCGTCATACCAGCGCAGGCCGGTATCCAGGATTCCTTGTTAGCAAGAACGCTGTACCGCGTTTACCTTCCTGGATTCCGGCTTTCGCCGGAATGACGATAAGCTCTTCATTGGTCCAACCGGCGGAAGAGCCGCCGGACGGTTTCCACGTCTTCGACGTTCTTGTGAATCAGGGGCGGCAGCTTGCCGTGGGTCAAGGCCCGGAAACCCACCGGCGCAAAGCTCAACAGGGCGGGAATGTTGGTCATGCCCACGCTTTTCATGGGCAGTTTCAACTCGTCCAGCCGTCCGCTATGGCCCACGGATTCGACAAACGCTTCGGCATGACGGGCGCCGTTGTTCTTGTCGAAACCGGCGTCAATGGCCTGCTCCCGCAAGGCCATAATGCGGTCCATCGGGGCGACACCCTTGGGGCAAGCCTGGACGCACTCGTTGCAGCGGGTACAGTCCCACATCCCGGAGGGTTCGCCCAGGTTGGCGAGGCGGTCCCGGGAGACGCCATTTTCGTCGCCGTCCCGGGGGTCGGCGGTGAAACGGTAGGCTTTGGCCAAGGCCGCCGGGCCGAGGAAGGTGGGGTCAACTTCCAGCACCGTGCAGTCGGAGACGCAGGCCCCGCACATGATACAGGCGGTTACGCCGGAAAGATGGAGCATGGACTCGTTTGAGGCGATGTATTCCGCCTCCGGTTCCGGGCCTTCGGGTTTCAGGTAGGGTTCCACCTGCTCAATCTTGCGCCAGAACAGGTCGAAATCCACCACTAGGTCTTTGAGGGAATTCATCACCCCGGCCGGCTCAACCACGATGACGCCGTTTTCATCCATAGACTCGGAAGCCTTGGTTTTGCAGCCCAGGCAGGCGTGGCCGTTGACCCGCATGGCGCAGGAACCGCAGATGGCGCTGCGGCAGGAACAACGGAGGCTCAGGGTGCCGTCCATCTCTTCCCGAATCGTTATCAGGGCGTCAAGGACGGTGGCGTTGTCGTCAATGGACAGGGGGTATTCCTGCCAGTGGGATTGCGGGGCGGCGGCGTCCGGGTCGTAGCGTTTTACTTTGACGGTACAGTCCATTGGTTAGTATTTCCTCTCCTCGGGAGTCCACTTGGTTATGGTGACGGGCAGGTCGGCCAAATCGGGGCCGACTTCGCCTTGGGTCACCACGATGTGCTTGAGCCAATTTTCGTCGTCGCGTTCGGGGTAGTCGGTGCGGAACTGCGCCCCCCGGCTTTCCCGGCGTTCCAGCGCGCTGACGGCAATGGCCTCGGCGCAGTCCAGCATGAAACCCAACTCCAGGGCAAACACCAGGTCGGTGTTGAAAACCCTCCCCTTGTTGTGGACGGGGACTTCGCCATAGCGGGTTTTCAAGTCCTGCAAGTCCTGAATGGTCTCTTCGATGCCTTCCTTGGTGCGAAAGACGGCGACGTTGCGGTTCATGGATTCGCCCATTTCCTGGCGGACCCGGCCCCAACGGTCGCCGTTATCGGGGCGGTCGAGCATATCCTGGATGCGCCGCCGCTCGCGGGATACGGTTTCCTCTTCGTCAAAATGCAGGAAGGCCAGCCCGGCGGTATTGGCGGCAGCGTGGTTGCCGGAGCGTTCCCCGAAAACGATGGTGTCCAGCAGGGAGTTGGCGCCCAAACGGTTGCCGCCATGAACGCTGACGTTGGCGCATTCACCGGCGGCGTAGATGCCGGGGATGTTGGTCTGCCCATCAATGTCGGTCTTGATTCCGCCCATGATGTAGTGCATACCGGGGCGGATAGGCACCGGCTCGCGAATCATATCCCGCCCGGTCAGATCAATGCCCAACTCCCGAATCTGGCTGAGCTTTTCCATGATAAGACGTTCCCCAAGGTGGGTGCAATCCAGCATCACGCAGCCATCAATGCCGTTGCCGGCGTTGATTTCCGTCTGCTCAGCGCGGGAAACCACGTCGCGGGATGCCAGTTCCATCATGTTGGGGGCGTACCTTTCCATGAAACGGTTGCCGTCTTTGTCCCGCAGGTAGGCGCCTTCGCCGCGGGCGGCCTCGGACAGCAGGACGCCATTGCCGGCGATGGTGGTGGGGTGGTACTGCACCATCTCCATGTCCATCAGCCGCGCGCCGGCGTTGTAGGCCAGGGCCATGCCGTCGCCGGTGACGATGAGGGCGTTGGTGCTGGGTTCAAACAGCCGCCCGCAGCCGCCGGTGCAGAAGATGACGGACTTGGCGCGGATTGCGTGGAGTTCGCCGGTGCGAAGTTCCAGGGCCATGACCCCGGCGGCCTGGCCGTCCTGCATAATCAACGACGTTACGAACCATTCCTCGTAGCGTTGGACGCCGGACTTGATAAGCTGCTCAAACATGACGTGGAGCAGGGCCTGGCCGGTGAAGTCGCCGACGAAGAAAGTACGGGCGCGACGCTGCCCGCCAAAGGCGCGGGTGCCCAAGCGTCCTTCGTCGTCGCGGTTGAAGGTGACGCCCATGTGTTCCATGTCAATGAGAGACTGACCGGCGGAGCGGCACATGACCTCAATGGCGTCCTGATCGCCCAGGAAGTCGCTGCCCTTGATGGTGTCGTAGGCGTGGTCTTCCCAATCGTCGCCGCGGTCGGTCAGGGCGGCGTTGATGCCCCCCTGGGCGGCGTTGGAGTGGCTGCGGACGGGGTGGACTTTACTGATAATGGCGGTGTCAGCGCCGCCGGCCCGGGCGGCAATGGCGGCTCTCATGCCCGCCAAGCCGGCGCCCACGACCAAAACTTCATGCTCCAGCATTTCTTCCTCTAGTTTCTCTTACTCTCGGCCAAACCTGGCGCGGGGTCAATTATCCCCCAAAAGGCGTTGGGCCAGCAACAGCCCGGCGATGCTCTTGGCGTCGCATATTTCCCCGGAGGCGATTAACTCCAGCGACCGGGCCGGGGACACTCTTTCGACTTCGATTTCCTCATCATCGTCGGCAGCCAGCTTGGAGGGCGTCAGCCCGGTAGCCAGGTAAGCGTGCATAAGCTCATCGCACCAGCCGGGGGCCAGCCAGAAACTGGACAAGTGGCGCAACTCGGCGGCGCGGTAGCCCGTCTCTTCCTGCAATTCCCGCTGCACCGTGTCTTGGGAAACTTCGCCGGCCTCTACGCCCCCGGCCGGCAGTTCCAGCAACACCCGGCCCGTGGGAGTGCGAAACTGGCGCACCATGACGATACTCCCATCGTCGTCTATGGGAACGATGCACACGGAATCGCTATGCTCGGCGACTTCCCGCGTGGCGACGCGGCCGCTGCCCAACCGCACGGTGTCCACCCGCAAATTGAGGATTTTCCCTTCGTAAACAGTACGGGTTTCCAGGGTGGTTTCGGTCAAAGCGTCATCAGGCACGGTCTGGCCCTCCCTGGCCGCGGATGCTGAAACCCAGGCGGCGGGTGATGGTGGCGTAGAAGTGGTTGGCGGGATGGGAACGCAGGAATTTGGCTTTCAACGGGCTTTGTTCGATTTCCACCCATTCCCCCGGCGCGAGTTCCAGGTCTTCAAACCCGTCCACACTCAAAACGGCCTCCTGTGTCCCTTCCAGGTAGAAACACACCCGCGCCGCGGGGGACAGCACCAGGGCGGCGGATAGGCCGACGTGGGCCGCGATGGGTTTCAACACCAGGGACTCGGAAAGCGGGTCAAGAATCGGGCCGCCCACGGCCAGGCTGTACCCGGTGCTGCCGGTAGCGGTGGCCAGGATAATCCCGTCGGCCCGCAGCGAGGCCACGTCGGCGCCGTCAACGGAGGTGCGGATGGTGACGACGCGGGAGACGGAGCCGCGGCCCAGCACCACATCGTTGAGGGCGGGAAATGGCCCCAAGACCTGGCTGGCGCCGTTGCTGCCCTTGTAGAGCCGGGCCTGCACCATGTTGTGTTCTTCCACCCGGCAACCGCCGTCCAGGTAAACGGGCAGCCTTTCCAGGGCGTCGTGGACTTGCAGTTCGGTCATAAACCCCAAACGGCCCATGTTGATGCCCACCAACGGAATCCCGCAGGGCGCGGTCAGCCGGACGGCCCGCAAAATCGTGCCGTCGCCGCCAGCGGTGATAACCATATCGGTTTCGGGAACCCTCTCCCGCAGAACCTCCAGGTTTTCCGCCGGGGAAATCCAGCTATCCTGCTCCAACGAAAGCTCCTGGACAATGGCGCTGCTCAAGTCCAGGGCCTCCGGGATGCGGGCGTTGTAGATGATGCCGATGGTTTTCATGGATATGGATTCTTCGTTACCGACACGGGAACCAGGGTATCCCCTGATATGACCGTGTGGGCGTAGGCGATGCAGGCTCGGATGTCTTCCGGTTCCAGTTCGGGATAGTCGTCCAGCAGTTCCTCCTGGGTGGCTCCTTGACTCAGCAGGCTTAGAATCAACTCTACCGAAATCCGCATATCCCGGATAATCGGTTTCCCGCCGAAAACATCCGGGCGGGCGGTGATTCGCCGGAGAAGTTCTTGGTGATCTGGCATTGAAATATAACCGTGACTTGACGAGACTCTTGGCGTTGGCGCTGGCCGGCGCAAAACATGGGCAGTCTAGCATTTAGTACGGAGTGAATCAAACTTTAACCGTTGCCGCCGGGAAAGATGTCACCGCGCTAGCCCCCCAACAACACGGCAACGGCGGCTTCGGCGGCGTTGAGGACCGGGCCGGGGGCAACGCCCAACCAGATTACCGCCGCGCCGACAATGACCAACGCAGCTTGGGAACTCACCGACACGGGAATCTTTTCCAGCGGGGTGGGCGGTTCTTGCAGGAACATGACCCGCAAAACCCGCAGATAGTAGTAGGCCGAAACTACGCTGTTGACCACGCCCAGAACAACCAGCCATGCCAATCCCCCGTTGAAAGCGGCGGTGAAAACGTAGATTTTGGCAATGAAAACCCCGGTGGGAGGCACGCCAATCAGGGCAATCAGGGCCAACGCCAAGGCAATTGCCAGAATGGGAGAGCGGCGCACCATGCCGGCGTAGTCGTCAATGCGGTCGCTGTCTATGCGGCTGCCGATGACCGTCACCGCGCCGAAGGCCACCAGGTTAGCGGCGGTGTAAGCCCCCAGGTAGAAAAGAACGCTGGCCGGGCCAATAGCGGCGAATCCTGATGTTGCGGAATCTTGGGCCACCGCCGCAACCCCGATGAGGATATACCCGGCGTGGGCGATGGTGCTGTATCCCAACAGCCGCTTGATGTTGTACTGGGCTATAGCCACCAGGTTTCCCACCGTCATGGACGCAGCGGCCAACACCGCCAGCAGGACGCCCCATTCCAGTTCGGCGCCGGGGAACGCCTGGTAGAAGAACCGCAGGGCCAGACCAAAAGCGGCGGCTTTGCTGGCTACGGACAGAAAGGCTATAACCGGCGTGGGGCCGCCTTCGTAAACGTCGGGCACCCACATCTGGAAAGGCACGGCGGACAGCTTGAACCCGAACCCCACCACCACCAAAGCAACGCCCAGCAGCATGGCATAACCGCCGAAAGGCAGGCCGGAGCCGGCGGATACGTTGACGGCGGCGGCGATTCCTTCCAGCGTTACGCTGCCGGAGGCGCCGAAAATCAGGGCCATTCCGTACAGCATTACCGCCGAACTGATGGCCCCGACAATGAGGAATTTCATCCCCGCTTCGCTGGACTTTGGGGTAAGCAAGAAAGCGCCCAAAGCGGCCAGGGGCAACGAAGTCAATTCCAGGGAGATATAGATAGTGATTAAGTCGGTGGCCCCCACCAACAGCGTCATCCCGGTGGCGGCGAACAGGGCCAAGCCGAAAAACTCGCCCTGGTGCCGGTCAATGCGGTCAAGGTAGTCGGTAGCGGACAGGAACACCACGGCGGCGGCAATCAACACCAGCAGGCCGACGAACAGGGAGAAACGGTCAACAGCCAGGCTGTCGGACAAAATGCTGGCGGCGGGAACCAGATTGGCGACGCCCGACTGTTCCAGGTCAATAAACTGCGCCAGACCCAAGGCAACCGGAGCGACCAAGCCGATGATGGCCAACCCCTGCACCAATGCTTTACGGCGGACGCACAAGTCCAGCAGGATAACCAGGATTCCCAAGCCAGCCAAGGCAACCTGGGGGGAAACCAGATAAAGGTCGTGCAGCGTCATGGCCGGCCGCGCCTACCGCCCCGCCACCGGCGACAAGCTAGCGGTCTGGTTAATCGCCGAAACCAGCGGTTCCAGTCCCAGGTCGAAAACGTCGGTCAGGACGGCGGGGTAAACCCCGACGATGACAATGGCGGCCACCATCAATACCAGGGGTACGGCTTCTACGAAATTGGCGTCGGAGAGGTGGTCGTACTGCTCGCGGCGTGGGCCGAACATCGTCCGTTGCAGCATCCAGAGGATGTAGCCGGCGGCCAGGATAATGCCCAGCACAGCCAAGACAGTGGGCCAGGAAAAGGCAGCAAAAGCCCCAAAGAATACCAGGATTTCCGACACGAACCCGCTGAGGCCGGGCAGCCCCAGAGAGGCGAATCCGGCAATCAGGAACGCCACTGTTACCAGGGGCATCCGGTTAGCCAACCCGCCCAAGTCCGGGATGTGGCGGGTGTGGGTGCGTTCATAGATGAGGCCCACACCCAGGAAAAGCAGGCCCGTAATCGTTCCGTGGGTGAACAACTGCATCGCCGCGCCGTTCAACCCGGTGGCGGTTACTTCTCCGGTGGCAACGCCCACCGAGGCAATACCCACCAGCACCAAACCCATGTGGCTGACGCTGGAATAGGCTATCAGCCGTTTCAAGTCCGTCTGCCGGATGGTGACTACCGCGCCGTAGAGGACGCTGATAACCCCCAAGGCCATGAGCGCCCAGGCGAAAAGCTGGACCTGCTCCGGGAAAAGGCCGACGTTGATGCGGAGCAACCCGTAGCCGCCCATTTTCAGCATCACCCCGGCCAGCATGACACTGGCGGCGGTGGGGGCGTCGGTATGGGCGTCGGGCAGCCAGGTATGCACCGGCCAAGTGGGTAGCTTGATGGCGAAGGCGGCGAAGAAGAACCAGAACAGTACCGCCAACGGCAGTACCGCGCCGCCGGAACCCGCCAACCAGGAACCGGACTCCAATAGTTCCACCAGGTCAAAGGTGCCGGCCGCCGGGCTGATAAAGACCGCAACCACCGCCACCAGCATGGACGCCCCGCCCAGGATGGTGAAAATCAGGAATTTCATGGCCGAGTATTCCCGCCGGCCCGTTCCCCAGGTGGCAATCAGCAGGTACATCGGCACCAGTTCCAATTCCCAGAACAGGAAGAACAGCAGCAAGTCCAGGGAAGTGAAAACTCCCATGACGGCAGTTTGCAGCAGCAGCAGCCAGAAGAAATACTCTTTCAAGCGAAAGTTAACGTGCCACGAAGCCAGCACCGCGCAAAAACCCAACAGCCCGGTTAGCAGCACCAGCGGGACGCTGAGGCCGTCCACCCCCAGGAAGTAGGAGGCGTTAACGGTGTCCGAGGAAATCCAGAAAAGGCGGTCAACCAATTGGAAACGGGCAGCATCTTCGGAACGGTCGAAGACGACGAACACAGCCAACGCCAATACCAGGTCGGCCAAGGCCACCAACGCCGCAGCCCAACGGATGTTGCGGTCTCCCCGGACGGCCAGGAGGATGACCAGCCCCCCGGCGGCGGGAAGAAACACGGTGGCGGTCAAAAGACCGGAAAAGCCCGTCAGCACGGCAGCACCCTAACCCCCGGCCCCGGCAAACAGGTAAACGGCCAGAATTATGATGCTGCCCAGCACGATTATCGTCCCGTACAACTGGACTTGCCCGGTCTGGGCCAGGGAAACCACCCGCCCGGCGCGGCTGGTCTCTCTTCCCAGCAGGTCAACGAAACTGTCCAGAATCCGGTCCAGCCGGTCCACGGCAGCCACCAAGCGGGCATAGAACCAGCGTCGCGCCACCAGGTCGTCGTAAAGGGCATCCAGGTAATACTTTTGGGACAGCAGGGTATGGACGAGGCCGGCTCTTTCCAATGGGTCAGCAGTTGGCGCGCTGCTGGCCGGGCGGCGGACAAGGTAGAGCAGGGCGGCTACGCCGATGCCGGAAACGGCCAGCACTGTCGAAATCAGGGCCATTCCGAAGCTGAAATCGGGCAGCACGGGATGGCCGTAGGGCAGCGCGGCGGAAACATACTCGGTAATCCAATGCTTGGGTATCCCCAGGAAACTTTTCACCCATTGCGGGTTGACCAGGTAGCCCACCACCACCGTCGCAAAGGCCAGGAAGAGCATCGGCGCCACCATGACCCGGGGCGATTCGGCCAGATGCACCTCCTCGGATACCGAGTCGGGGGCTGGCGATGGGGTAAGCCGGGCGTCTGCGATTTCGTGCTGGCCGCCACCCCGGAAGTTGCCGTGGAAGGTCAGGAAAATCATTCGGAAAGAGTAGATGGCGGTCAGCACGACGGCCAGCACCAGCATGGCGAACACCAACAGCCGCGCGTTGGCCGCCAAGGGGCCGCCGGTCAACCAAGCGGAGGCCAGAATTTCGTCCTTGCTCCAGAAACCGGCCAGGGGCGCGACTCCCACCAGGCTTAGCGCGCCAATCAACATCATGGCGTAAGTCCACGGCATATAGCGGGCCAGTCCGCCCATGTAGCGCATATTGAAGGTGCCGGTGGCGTGGTTGACGCTGCCGGAACCGAGGAACAGCAACGCCTTGAAAAAAGCATGGGTGAACAGGTGGAACAAAGCCGGGCCGAAAGCCCCCAAGCCCAAGGCGGCCATCATGTAACCTAACTGGCTGATGGTGGAGTAGGCCAGCACCCGCTTGATGTCGTTCATCACCAGGCCCATCGTCGCCGCCATTAGAGCGGTAAACGCGCCCACCAGGGCAACCACGGTCATAGCCTGTTGCGACTCTTGGAACACCGGGAAGAACCGGGCCACCAGGAAAACGCCGGCGGCCACCATCGTAGCGGCGTGAATCAGCGCGCTGACGGGAGTTGGGCCTTCCATTGCGTCGGGCAGCCAGGTATGCAGGGGAAACTGGCCGGACTTGCCGGCGGCGGCGGCGAAAATTCCCAGGCACACCCACACTAAGGCGATGCCGGCCAGTATGCCGGCGCCCCCGGCGGCAACGGGTTGGGCCGCCTGCCAGATGTCGGGGATATGCAGGGCGTTCAAGCCGGCGGCGGCAAAGTCATCGGCCCGGAAGAAAAGATAGATTATGGCAATCAGGAATCCCACGTCGCCGACCCGGGTCACGATGAACGCTTTTTTGGCGGCGGCAGCCGCGGCCGGCCGGTGGTGCCAGAACCCGATTAACAGGTAGGAGGATATGCCCACCAACTCCCAGAAAGCGTAAAGCTGGACGACATTGCTGGACAGAACCAGCCCCAGCATAGAGGCGCTGAACAGGGACATATAGGCGTAGTACCGGCAAAAACCGGCATCGCCTTTCATGTAGCCCAGGGAGTAAATCTGCACCATCAAGCTGACGCCGGTGACAACTACCAGCATGACCGCCGTAACCGGGTCCATCAGCAAGCCCAGGTCAATGGTCGCCGGGCCCAAGTCCAGCCAACGGTGGGGGGCATAGTCCAGCGTTGCGCCCTGGTTGTGCTGCCACAGAACGTAGATGGAAAGCAGGAAGGAAACGGACAGGCAGAGGATAAGCAGCAGGCCGCTGAGGATAGCGTAGCGGTTGAAGAAGGGCCGGATTACCAGGGATATGACAAGGAACGACGCCAACGGCAACAGGAAAATCGCCCAGACCAGACCTTCGGCGACCATCTAAAGTTTCCTCAGTATCTCTTCGGCGACGTGCTCCCGGCCCTTGGGAACGTAAACGCAGAAGGGAACGTACTCGGACCAGTCGCGAATGTCGCCTTCGGGCAGGATGCGGGTGGGCAAGCCCTCTCCCTCCAGGACTTCCTTCCAAATCTCGGCCATCATCAGGTTGGCGGTGCGTTTGAACTCGACCCACATATTGCGCTGGCTGTTCCTGCTGGTCTCCGGCGGGCGCGGCGGTTAATTCCGCATCTCCGCAACCTGGGTCAGGTCAACGGTGCCGTTGCTGCGGTACATGGCAAAGACGATTCCCAAACCCAGGGCGATTTCCGCCGCCGCTACGGTAATGACGAAAACGGCGAATACCTGCCCGGTAAGAACGCTGGCGATGCTTTCCTGAATGGCGGCGGGAGCGACATAGCGGGCCAAGGCCACGAAAGTCAGATTGACGCCGTTAAACATCAATTCGATGGACATGAGGACGGCAATGACGTTGCTGCGGGCCAACGCCCCGTAAAGGCCGATGCAAAAAAGCAGGGCGGCGATAATGAGCATGGCTTCCAGAGACATAGCTAGCCGGCCCCCTGCCGGCCCCGGGCCAGGGCCAGCGCGCCGATAAGGGCGGCCAGCAGCAGCACGGAGACAATCTCGAAGGGCAGGACAAACTTGCCCAGGAGCAGGTCGGCCAGCCCCGCGCTTTGGACTTCGCTTTGTTGCGCCGGGTCGGTTATTCCGGCCCGTTGCAGGGCGGGGTTTTCCACCGGGCCGACGGACTGAGTTTGCACCAGGTCAGCCAGGCCCCTCTGCGGTTCGGGAATGGGTGTCCAGTCCGTAGAGAAGATGGTGAAAACCATCGCGGCCAGCAGCAGGGCCGGCAGAACCACGGCGGGAATCTGCAAGCGGTTGGGCAGGTTGCCCTGGCGCACGTCCTGAGTCAGCATGACGGCGAAGATAAACAGGATGGATATGGCCCCGACGTAAATCAACACCTGAACCACGGCCAGAAATTCGGCGCTCATCAGCACGAAAAACCCGGCGACGGCGACGAATACCAGGGCCAGCAGCAGAGCGGCCCGGAAAAGGTCGCGGACTACCACCACGCCCACCGCGGCGCCGACGGCCACCACGGCGATAACCCAGAAAGCCAAGTCCTGCAAGAACACTTAGGCCCGCTCCCCGGCGGGGTCTTCGGGAGACTCCGGTTGGGTGTCAAGGCGCATTCCGGCCTTTTCCCGCTGGTGCCAACGCCACGACTCGCGGCCCACTTCCCGCCAGTCCAGGGGCCGGCCGGCGCGGGGGTCGTAACCGGAGGCTTCCAGTTGGGGACGGAAGAAAGCGCTGGGGCGCTTGTCCGCCTGGCGCAGTTGGTCAACGGTGATGACCATGTTCTTGCGGGAGTATTGCCCCTGCTCGAAACCGCTGCCCATGTAGAGGCAGTCGTAGGGACAGGCTTCGACGCAAAGGCCGCAGAACATACAACGCTGGATTTCGATGTCAAACACTTCCAGGGCGTACTTGTCGCCCTGCCGTGGGGCCGAGCCGCTGGGCTTGGTGACGATTTTGATGATGCCCAGGGGACAATACTTGGCGCAGGACGCGCAGCCGGTGCAGCGTTCCTCGTACCAGACAAATTCCTCGCCCCGGAAACGGGGATGCTGCTTGACCCGCTCTTCGGGGTATTGAACGGTGAAGGGTTTTTTGGTCATGTTTTTCAGCGTGACCAGCAGTCCCTTGGCCATTGCTAGACCGTACATATTACGTCACCTCAACGGTAGGAGCCTGGGATGCGGGACGGGGGGTTGCCGCAGCCCCGCCAACGGCCGGCTTTTCCCGAACCAGCGCGCCGAAAAGGGCGATGCAAACCGGGGCCAATGGGATGTTAATCGCCGCCATAATCCAAAGGTCCATGGTGGTCAAAACGCCCTCCGGCCCCCGCAGCAAGAAAACTTCCAGCGTGGTGACGGCCAGGTTAACCATACTCAGGGGCAGCAGGAATTTCCAGGACACGGCCATTATCTGGTCAACGCGCAGCCGGGGATAGGTGGCCCGAATCCAGATGAAAACGAAGATTACCAGGAAGGTCTTGGCCAGGAACCACAGCCACCCCAGGTAGCCGGCCCACGGGCCGCTCCAGCCGCTGAGGAACAGGGTGGCTATTACCGCCGAAACCACAATCATGGCCCCGGTCTCGGCAGCGAAAATCAGGGCAAACTTGATGCCGCTGTATTCGGTGTGGTAACCAGCGATGATTTCCGATTCGGCCTCGGCAACGTCAAAGGGAGTGCGGTTAAGCTCCGCCGACATTCCGGCCAGGAAAACGAAAGCCGCCAAGGGTTGCGTCAGCAGGAAGGGTATCGCCTGGGCCTGGACAATTCCGCCCAAAGACATGGTTCCGGCCACCATGACCACGCCCAGCAGGGACAGCACCACCGGAACTTCGTAACTAATCAGGACGGCTACGGCGCGGGCCGCCCCAAACAGGGCGTAGCGGTTGTTGGATGACCAGCCGGCCATGAAAATAGCCACGGTGCTGAGGGAGCTAACCGCCAGAATGAAGAGGACTCCCACGTTCAGGTCAGCCAGGGCGGTGTTTTTGTTGAAGGGGATTACCGCCGTCATCAGCAGCAACGGCGCCATCATCACCAGGGGAACCAGGTTGAACACCAGCCGGTCGGCGCCGGCGGGAACCAGGTCTTCCTTGGTCAGCAGCTTGGCTAAGTCGGCGATGGGCTGAAGTATGCCGAAAGGCCCCCAACGGTTGGGGCCGATGCGGTTTTGTAGTCGTCCCAACAGCCGCCGTTCCAGCCAGGTCACGATAGCGGCCCCCAGCAGGACGGCGTTGACCAGCAACAGCATGATTACCAACCCGGCCACGGCGTAGGCCAGCCAGCAGGGGCCAAGCAAGCCTACCAGGTCGTAGATAGACCGGAAAAGCGCGTTCTGGAACAGGACGTTGTCGGCGGCGAGTTGACAGCTCAACGGTCAACCTCGCCCATGTTGATGTCCACGCTGCCCAGGGAAACAATCATGTCGGCCAGTTTCCAGCCCACCAGCAAATGTTCGGTGACGGTCAGGTTGATTAGCGAGGGAGAGCGGATTTTGCAGCGATAGGGGGAAACGCCGCCGTCGCTGACCAGGTAAAAGCCCAATTCGCCCTTGGATGCCTCCACCCGGCCATAGGCTTCGGCGCCGGCCGGGGGCCGCAGCACCAGGGGCAGGTCATCCAGCCGCACCGGGCCGGGTTCAATCTGGGCTACGCACTGGTTGATGATGCGGAGACTCTGGCGGACTTCCTGCATCCGCACCCAGAAACGGTCGTAGTTGTCCGAGCGGGAACCAACGGGAACGTCAAACTCCACCCGGTCATAGGCGTCGTAGGGGTCAATCTTGCGCCAGTCCCAAGCGACTCCGGCGGCCCGCAGCACCGGGCCGGAAACCGAGGAATTGATGGCGATTTCCGACGGCAAGGGGGAAACGCCCCGGGTGCGAACCATCAGGATTTCGTTTTCCAGAAGAAGCTGCTCCAGTTCCTCGAACTCGCCCTGGAAGTCGTGGAGAAACTTGGCCAGGGCCGGCCAGAAGTCCGCCGGGGCGTCGGCGAAAACCCCGCCGGGCCGCATATAACTGACGGTAATGCGCGCCCCGCAAAGCATCTCAAACAGGTCCAGAATCCGCTCCCGGCTGCGGAAGGTGTACATCAATGGAGTGCCGAAAGCCCCGAGTTCTTGAATGAAAAACCCCACGGCTACCAGGTGGCTGGCGATGCGCTGAAGTTCGGCCACCAGGGTACGCAGGTACTTGCCCCGCATGGGTGGCTCGACGCCCAGCAGCTTTTCCACCGCCAGACAATACGCCTGATTGTTAATCATTGAGGAAGTGTAATCCAGCCGGTCGGTCAGGGTTACTACCTGGACGTAGTTGCGCTCCTCGGCCAGCTTTTCGGTGCCGCGGTGCAGGTAGCCCAGGATTGGTTCGACTTCAAGAATGTCCTCGCCGTCAAAGGTGATGCGGAGACGAAAAACGCCGTGGGTGCTGGGGTGCTGCGGCCCCACGTTGACGGTCATCGGTTCAGTGCGGATAGTCATAGCCGGCGTTGGCTCGTCCAGGCGTTAAAGGTAGTCTTTCCGCAGCGGGTGGCCCTGAAAACCCTCCCACAGCAGAATCCGTTTCATGTTGGGGTGGCCGTCAAACCGAATGCCCATCAAGTCCCAGATTTCCCGTTCCTGGAAGTCGGCGCCCCGCCAAACATCGTACACCGAGGGCAGGGCCGGGTCTTCCCGCCCGTAGAGCCGCACCTTGAGAATGCCGGTGTGCCGCTTTTGCAGGGACGTTAAATGGTAAACCACCTGAAAATGCTCAATGAAGTCAATGGCGCTGATGGAGTTGAGGAACTGGAAATCCAGTTCTGGGTCGTCTTTAACGCCGGCAGCAACGTCGGCGATGCGCGGCGGCGGGACAAAAACGGCGTCGGCGGAAGTTTCTTCCACCGCGCCGGGGGCCAGTTGCACCACCCGCTCCGCCAATTGGCCGCCGGACAGGGCCGTTACCACGCCGCTACCCCCATTAGCTGAAAAGAGCCTCCCGCTGCTTTTGGAGATGCTGCTGTTTCTTGATTTTTTCGTGGAGTTCCATAATCCCGTACAGCAGGGCGTCGGGACGGGGCGGACAGCCCGGCACGTAAACGTCCACCGGGATGATGTGGTCAACCCCGGGAACGACGCTGTAAGAACCGAAGTAGGGGCCGCCGCTCGTGGCGCAGACGCCCATCGAAATGACCCACTTGGGTTCGGCCATCTGGTCATAAATCCGCTTGATAGGCACGGCCATTTTCCAGGTCACAGTGCCGGCGACAATCATCAAGTCCGCCTGGCGGGGCGAGGCCCGGAAGGCTTCCATCCCGAACCGGGCAATGTCGAAGCGGCCCATCGCCGTAGCCATCATCTCAAAAGCGCAGCAGGCCAAGCCGAAAGCCACCGGCCACAGGGCCGACTTGCGTCCCCAATTAACCAGGGCGTCAATGGACGTGACCACCAGGTTACCCTTCAAGTCGTCGGGGACTTCGATAAAAGGGACTTCGATGGGGGAGACGGAGGCGGCAACCAGGTCGTTAACCAACTGCCCCTCGGAACGGTCAATGTCCCAGGTGCGGGAATGGAGCGGGCCGTAATCCGGGGCGGCCATCCCCCCGCCGGCGGTCAAGTCCACCATGCCGGGTTAACTCCTCCACTCCAAATCGCGCTTATTCCAGGCGTAGGCCCAGCCCACCAGCAGAATGCCGACGAAAACCGCCATTTCAATCAAGGCGAAAAGCTCCAACCGCAGGAACTTGGTGGCCCAAGGGTAGAGGAACACCACTTCAATGTCGAAAATCACGAACAGAATGGCGAACATATAGTAACGGAAATTAAACTGGTTCCAGCGTCCGCCGATGGTCTCCACGCCGCACTCGTAGGTTTCCGACTTGACCGGGGTGGGGTTGTTGGGACGCAGCCCCGCCCAGGACGCCAGTTGACCGGCCAGCAGCATCCCCGTGGGAACCAGAATGGCCAACACGGTGAAGATGGCGATTAGTCCGTACTGCCGGAAATAGTCTTCAAGCATCAGCCCCAAAGCTCGCAGTCCCGAATGCGGGCCGATTATAACATAGGAACAACAAAACCCAATAGCGAACCAACCCGCCCCTACTCCGCGCAATGCAGCCACCGTCATTCCGGCGAAGGCCGGAATCCAGAAATCCTTGCCAATGCCGACGTTGGCTCTTGCTTGGATTCCTGCATTCGCCGCCCGTAGGGGCAACCCTCGTGACAGCCCAACCCCCGCCGGGGATAGCCAACCACCCCGGCGCCGGCTAGAATGACTGACATACTTGGGTAAGGAAGAGAATCGGATTGTCCACCAACTCCGCAAACCGTGGGCCGCTGCAAGGGCTGAAAGCGCTGGACTTGTCGGTTATCGTCGCCGGCGGCACGGCCAGCAGCCTCATGGCGGACTTTGGCGCCGAAGTGGTCAAGGTGGAACGCCCCGGCAGCGGCGACCCGCTGCGCAATTGGGGGCCGTTCTATAACGGCGTCTCCCTGTGGTGGAAAGTCCATTCCCGCAACAAGAAGTCAATAACGCTGAACCTGGGGCACCCGGAAGGCCAAACCCTGTTGACCGACCTGGCCCGGCAAGCCGACTTGCTGATTGAAGGATTCCGGCCCGGAACGATGGAACGCTGGGGTCTGGGGCCGGAAGATTTGCGGCGGGTGAATCCAGGACTGGTGATGGTACGCTATTCCGGGTTCGGGCAGACCGGGCCTTACAAAGACCGGCCCGGTTTCGGCACCATCGCCGAGTGCATGAGCGGGTACATCGGCATGACCGGGTTTCCCGACACGCCGCCGGTGCTGCCGCCGATTCCCCTGGCCGACGAAATCGCCGGGGTTTTCGGGGCCATGTCGGCCATGATGGCCCTGTACCACCGGGACGTTCTGGCCGACCAGAACGGCCAACACGGGCGGCAAGGCCAGGTCATTGACGTTAGCCTGTTCGAGCCGCTTTTTCGCTTGTGCATTCCCCATATCACCATGTACGACCTGCTGGGAACGGTGCGGGAACGGGTGGGCAACGACTTTCCCGACGCCGCGCCCCGCAGCTTGTACCAGGCTGGAGACGGGCAATGGCTGGGCCTGTCCGCCACTTCCCAAAGCACCTGGGAAGCCCTGGCCCGGGCGATGGGAGCAACGGAACTGCTGCAAGACTCCCGGTTCGCCGACAACGCGGCCCGGCTGGAAAACAAGGACGCCCTTAACCAAGAACTGCAAGGCTGGCTGGGCCAACGTCCTACGGGGCAGGTGATGGAGGAACTGGTGCCTTCCGGCGGCGTGGTCGGGCCGGTGTATAACGTCAAGCAGATTGTGGAAGACCCCCATTACCGGGAACGGGAGGACATTCTTGACGTTGACGACCCGGAGTTGGGCCGGACGCGCATGGTGGGGATTGCGCCGAAGATGAGCGGAACGCCGGGGACGGTGGAACACGCCGGGCCGACGTTGGGCCAGCACAACCGGGAAGTGTACGGGGCCTGGCTGGGGTTGGATGAGAAGGAACTGGCCGATTTGACGGACAAGGGGGTGGTTTAGCGAATGGCCTATTCCCAACTGGTGATTGCCACCCACAACCAGGGCAAGGTGATTGAATACCGCGACTTGTTGAAGGATATTCCGGTGGAGTTGCTGTCCCTGGGTGACGTGGGGATTGAGCAGGACGTGGAGGAAACGGGAAAGACCTTTGAGGAAAACGCCTGGCTGAAAGCGTCAACGTATTCGCAACTCAGCGGTTTGTTGACCCTATCGGACGATTCGGGGTTGGAGGTTGACGCCTTGGGCCGGGAGCCGGGGATTTATACCGCCCGTTACGGCGGCGAGCAGTGCGCCAATTTCCAGGAACGGGTTGCGTTGCTGCTGCGAAACCTGGAAGGGGTGCCTTGGGAGAGACGCACCGCCCGTTTCAAGTGCGTCATGGCAATCGCCGGGCCGCCGGGCCGCATCGCCCAGGTGGTTGGTTCGGTAGCTGGGATGATAAAATACCAACCGGCGGGAACGGAAGGGTTCGGGTTTGACCCGGTTTTCTACCTGCCGTCCTACGGGCGGACGATGGCTCAACTGTCCCTGGCTGAGAAAAACGCCGTAAGCCACCGTTCCGACGCCACCCGGAAAGCCAGAGAGGTTCTGGCCCAGCTAACCCAGGAAACGGGAATTTCGCAATAGACTGACAAACCGATACGATGATTATTGACAAACTGGGCAGACCATTAAAGGACTTGCGAATTTCGGTCACTGACCGATGCAACTTCCGCTGTCCCTACTGTATGCCGGCCGAGATTTTCGGCGAAGGCTACCAGTTCCTCCCCAAAGAGGAAATCCTGTCCTTTGAGGAAATTCACCGCATCGCCGCCGTTTTCGTGGGGATGGGCGTGGACAAGCTGCGGATTACCGGCGGAGAGCCGCTGCTGCGGGCCGACTTGCACCTGCTCATCGGGCTGCTGGCGCAAATTCACCCGGACGTGGACATTACCCTGACCACCAACGGCTACCTGCTGGCCCAGCAAGCCCGCCGGTTGAAAGACGCCGGACTGAAACGCATTACCGTCAGCCTGGACAGTCTCGACGACGGGGTTTTTCAGCACATGAACGGGCGCGGTTTCACCACCCAACGGGTACTGGAAGGGATTGAGGAAGCCGCCGCCGTGGGGTTGAATCCCATCAAAATCAACGCCGTGGTGCAGAAAGGGGTCAACGACCACACCATCGTTGACCTGGCCCGGCATTTCAAGGGAACGGGCCACATCGTCCGGTTTATCGAGTACATGGACGTGGGAAACCTGAACGGGTGGAAGTGGGACGAAGTGGTATCCGCCGCCGAAATCGTGGAAAGAATCGGACAGGAAATGCCCCTGGAGCCGATGGACGCCAACTATCACGGAGAGGTCGCCAACCGCTACCGCTACCGGGATGGGCAGGGCGAAATCGGCGTCATTGCGTCGGTCAGTCAACCCTTCTGCGGTTCCTGCACCCGGGCCCGCCTTTCCACCGACGGCAGGATTTACACCTGCCTTTTCTCCGGCAACGGCGTCAGCCTGCGCGACCACCTGCGGCAAGGCGCGACGGACGACGACCTGCGTGACTTGGTGGGACGAATCTGGGGGCAGCGGACTGACCGTTACTCGGAAGAGCGGGCGGAACTGGCCCCGCAGCAGAACCAGCCCCGCAAGGTGGAGATGTACCAGATTGGGGGATGACCGGCCCCGCCGCGGGCGCTCCCGATTTGGAAACGCCGTTGAATCAACACCCATCGCAGCAAGTTGACCTTTACGTGCAGGGCGTTTGCCAGGGCCGGCGGGGCCGCGGCGGTTGGGCGGCGGTCTTGTACCAGGATGGAGAGCGGCGCATCCTGTCCGGCAATGACCGCTCCACCACCGGCGACCGCATGGAATTAACCGCCATCATCCAGGGGTTGGAAGCCGCACCTACCGGGCGGCACATCACCATCCACACCGGCAGCCTGCACGTTTTCAACGCCATGACCAAAGGGGAAGCCCGCAACGCCAACCTGGACTTGTGGGAACGGGTTGACCGGCGGCAAGCCCAGGGCGGTTTGACCTGGTGGTGGGTGCGCCAAGGCCGGCGGGAACCGGGCAAGGACATTGCGGAGCGGGTAGCCAACATGGAAGCCGGCCTGTTCCAAACCCGCCCCCGGCCCCAACCGCCACGGCCAGCGTCACCCCAAGACAGGAAACCCCACGGGAAGCGGGCCGCCGGAACCGGGCGCGGCCCCCGGGCCGGCAGCCGTCCCAACAGGAGGAAGCGATGACCAGCATGGAATCGGCCAAGGGCCAGACCTTGACCCACCTGGACGGCCAGGGGCGGGTGGCGATGGTTGACGTGGGCGACAAACCCGTAACCGACCGGGAGGCGGTGGCTCAGGGACGGGTGGCGATGCTGCCGGAAACCCTGCGGTTGATTAAAGAGGGGCTGATGAAAAAGGGCGACGTGCTGACCATCGCTCAACTGGCGGGAATCATGGGGGCCAAGATTACGTCTCAGTTGATTCCGTTGTGCCACCCGCTGCCTCTCAACAAGGTGGACGTTGACCTGGAACTGGACGAACCGGGCAGCGCAGTGGTCATCACGGCCACGGCCCGCACGTCGGGGAAAACCGGGGTGGAAATGGAGGCCCTGACCGCCGTTTCGGTGGCGGCGTTGACGATTTACGATATGTGCAAAGCCGTTGACCGGGGAATGTGCATCGGCGACATCCGGCTGGCCCGCAAGAGCGGCGGGCAGAGCGGCGATTATTCCGCCGAATGACCCCCGCCGGCCGTTCAGCCCCGGCGGTCAATTTCGGCAGTCAAGGCGGCGATGGCGGCTCGCGCGTAGGCGACGTATTCTTGCGGGGGAAAGTCCAACTCCAAAAACTCTTCAACGTGGTCCTGGTCAGCCACCCCCGCCACGCCGGGTATGCCCACCAGATTTAGCTGGCGGATTTCCCCCTGGGGCGTGACAACCACGCAACCCCTATCATCGCCAAAACCTTCCGGGGACACCAACTCAATGGCCTGGATAGTGGTCATGCCCCAGAAAGCGGGGAAAGGGCGCAGACGCCCGGCCAGGTCGGCCAGTTGCCGGCGCAATTCCTCAGCGGTTTCCTCAATCGGGCCATCCTTCATCGCCCTTGCAGGTTAAGGCAAGGTTGGATGTCGTGCAAGGGGAGGCCAGGACAATTGCAAAGTAGGTAGGAACGGCCTTGGGAGGCGTTCCAATAATCCCTTCCCCCTTGACGGGGGAAGGTTAGGATGGGGGTGACCGCAACGTCAGGGTAATGTATCCCTGTCCTGGACACCTCCCCATCTTTGGGACATGGACTTTGCAATCGTCCTGGGCGTTTGCCGGAGGTTGATTGACAGAGGATGGGACAACCCGTAGGATTATTGTAGAAGAGCAGCGTCCGGCGGCTGGCCGGCGCGCTCTCGGTGGCAACGTAGCTCAGCGGCAGAGCGGGCGCTTCATAAGCGCTAGGTCACTGGTTCGAGCCCAGTCGTTGCCACCATCCCCAACCTGTGCCGGTTCGTGCCGCCAACCCCTTTGTCCGGCGACGCTTTTGGACTTGGCGCCACCGCAGTCCTGACCAATCCAACCTTATCGTTTCTTTGACCATCCTTGTCCGGCCAACGGGGTAATACAGATTCCCCGGGCCGGCCCACAGCGAGGAAATTCTATGCGGCATTTCAACCTTGGCCGGGGTTTCCTGATTGCGCCGATTTTCGCCGCGGTCATGGCTTTGGCCGCCATCGCCTGCGGCACGGCCAGCGAATCGGCGCAAATTTGGGAAGGCGAGGCCGCTCCCGCCACTCCTGCGCCGCAAGCAATGATGGCCCCGGACTTCAAGGAAATGGCGGCGGCGGAGGTCATGGAAAAGGAAATGGCCGTCGAAATGGAAATGGAAGTCCCGGCTTCGGCCCCCGCCGCAGGTTTCGAGGCTGCGGAGGCAACGAATCAGTTTCTGGCCGGCGATGACTCCGACAGCCTTGCGGACGGGCCGAACCAAACCCCGTCGCCGGCGGCCCAGGAACGAATCATCATCCACACGGCGGCCATGACCCTGGTGGTGGGCCACATCCAGGAGTCCATTGACCAAATCGCCGCAATCGCCGCCGACAGCGGCGGTTGGGTGGTTTCCAGCCAACGGGACTACCAACATTCGGGCCACATCAGCGTCCGGGTGCCGGCGGAGCGCCTGGGAGCGGTGAGGGAAGAGTTGCGGGAGTTGGCCGACGAAGTGGAGTCGGAGGTCATCACCAGCGAGGACGTGACCGACGAATACGTGGACCTGGGTTCCCGTCTGACCAACCAACGCCGCACCGAAACCGCCTTGCTGAACATCCTGGAGCGGGCGGAAAAGGTAGAGGACGCGCTGCAAATCCAGCAGGAACTTTCGTCGGTGCAGGAAAACATCGAGCGTCTCCAGGGCCGAATCAAGTTTCTGCGGGAAACATCGGCCTTTTCGCTAATCTCCATCAATCTGACCCTTTCCGCCGTCACCATGACGGTGGACGCCGGCGGCGACCAGGTTGTTTCGGCGGCAGAGCCGGCCCGGTTCCGGGCCACCTTCCGGCCCCCGGAGGGCATTGACGATTTTGCCGTGACCTGGGACTTCGGCGACGGTGCCGACCCGGTGACGGTTTACCGCACGGCGCCGGCCCAGGAACCGGGCCAACGCTGGACGGCGACGGTGCATCACCAGTACCCCGACCCCAAGGACTCGCCCTACATCGTTGCGGTGGAGATTCGGGGCACCGGCGAGTCCGGCATCGCCGAAGGGGAGGACACCCTGACCGTCACGGCCTTGGAGGTTCCGGCAGTGCAGGTTTTTGCCGGGGACAGCTGGAGGACGGCGCGCCAAGGCGAGGAAGTAAAGCTGTCCGGTTCCTTCACCCGCCCGCCCAGCCTGCGGAACGTGCGGTTCCAGTGGGACCCGGGGGACGGCTCGCCACCCATTGAGGGAACTCTGGAATCCGGGGAGACCCGGGCGTCGGCCACCCACGTTTACCAGGACTTCCGGGAAGCGGGTTATGCCGTTACGCTGACCATTATCGCGGACTCGGAAGTTGGCGAAATCCGGGAGTATGACGAAATCTATATCGAGGTGCTGGAAGAGCCGGGGTTCATTGTCGGCGGGCTGGAAGTGGGCCGGGCCTTCAAGAACGCGGTAAGGGCCTTTTCGGTAGTGGTGCAGGGGTTGTTCATTGCATTTGTCTGGCTGCTGATTTTCAGCCCGCTGTGGATAATCGCCGGCGGCGCATGGTACTTCATCCGCCGGCAAAGGCGGCGCAACCGGGCCAACCGGACATCGGAGGCGGTGGAAACGCAACCCCCGCCGGCCAACAACCCGCCAAACCCGGAGACGACGGTTTAGAGGTGGTGCCGAAACCCGCCTCGGCTCCACTGTCATTCCGGCGTAGGCCGGAATCCAGTCCCTTACCCCTCAAAGGGGAAAGCAATCATCAGGTTGACACACCCATATCCACTAGTTAGGATTCGCCCGCGACAGTTCCCTTAGGATGGGCGTGTAATTTTGTGCAAGTCAACAGTCGAGGGGGCGCCCATGCCCCCTTGCAGGCTTGCACGGAGCCGGGGAACTGTCGCAAGTAGCCCTACTCTACTTGCAAGGGGGTTCCGCGATGCGTTTAACCACCACCCCTAACCTGTCCCGATGGATTGGCATTCTTGCCATCGTCATTGCCATCATCGCCGCCGGTCTCGGTTGCCAGGAATCCGCCCCTCCCACGTTGACGCCCACCCTGGAACCAACCCTCGCGCCTTCGGCCACCGCAGCCCCGGCAACAACCGCGCCGGAACCAACAGCAACCCCGTCGCCCACAACGGCGCCAACTCCAACGTCCGAACCCGCGCCAACGCCCACTCCGCCGCCCACTGCCACGCCAATTCCAACGCCAACACCAACTCCCGCCCCAACGCCAACACCAACGCCACAGCCGACACCTACCCCAATCCCGCAACCGACTGCCACGCCAATGCCAGCGCCAACCCCCACGCCGCAACCAACCCCAACCCCGGCCCCACCCAGCCCGATTACGAATTTGAACAACGGCAGTTGGTTGG
The DNA here is from genome assembly GCA_963665735.1 of Dehalococcoidia bacterium. Lineage (GTDB taxonomy): Bacteria > Chloroflexota > Dehalococcoidia > Lucifugimonadales > UBA3495 > CATOSK01. Next base: position 692,433 of record OY762444.1, read on the forward strand.
AACGCAACCAACCTACGCAGGCGGCCCAACTTCTGCAATTGCCCTGGATTGCAGACGGCGTTGACGATTCGGAGCGGGAGGCCGCCGAAGACCTGATTAGGGCGGCTGGCCGGTATCCCTATGTGTTCGATGCCCTGATGCAAATGCCCTGGGTGCAGGACAGCGTCATCACCGCGGACGAAACAATAGCCATCATACAGATACGCTGGTCGGCGTATTACAGCGCAGAATTGTCGAAGCAGATGTCGCAAAAGCCTTGGGTTCAGGACGGTATTACAACCGCTGAAGCCGAGGCCATGTGGGCCTTAGCTTGGACTATCAAAGAGGCTCCCGAACAGGCCGAGCGGATGCTGAATTTACCATGGATTCAGGACACCATCACCACCGCCGAAGCCCACACAATCTACGGTATCGGTGGGGCAACCCGGTTGAGCCCCGGATTGGCGGAGAAGATGTTGCAAAAACCCTGGCTTCAGGACAACATCACCCGCGACGAGGGAATAATCATCCGCCGGCTCTACTGGCTGGCGGAAAGAGCAGACGAATTCGCCACCAGTATCATTGATATGCCCTTCCTGGACGACGTGACCTTCGCCGAGGCGCGAGCGGTATGGTCACTCGAAAAACTAACCAGCCGCAGGTATCAAGACAGCTTCGAAGCCATCATTTCTCACCCCAAGGTGCAAGACGGCATCACCGACCAGGAAGCCAAAGTCATCGCCGTCCTTAGAGACCCGGCGCATTACACACCGGGAATGGTCCCCCGATTGCTGGACGGCCTGGACGGAACCAATGGCGTGTACCTCGAAGAACGCACCATCCAATTGCCGCTGACCGGCGAAACCCTGGTGACCATCATTCGCACTCAAAACCGGACCACCGCCAGCATGGACTATCTGGAACACGCCGTCCGCTTCAACGAAAAATTTATGGCCGCGCCGCTGCCCACCAACTACGTCGTCCTGTACTTTGGCGGCATCTCCGGCGATTACGGGGCTCACAACTGGTACACCCACATGGCAATGGCGCAAGGCAGCGACGGAGTCGAAGAAAAGGCCGATACAATCGCTCACGAAGTGGGACACTACTACTTCCGAGACTCCGGCGCCAAATGGATAAACGAGGGAACGGCCGACCTCATTAGCTTCGCCTCGGAACACGAACGGGCCGGCTACCCGTTTGAAAAACACATGAAGAACCGCACTTGCGATAGCAGAGTCAAAACCCTCGCCGCGTCGGAACCTTTGGAAGACTCAGGATGCGCCCGCAACCTCGGAGAAAGATTCTTCACAGAATTGTACCGCACCCTCGGGGAAGACGCCTTTCTCCAGGGCTTCCGCGCCCTGTACCGCTTGCGGCTGGTTGACAATCACAATCACGACGACGGCTGCTTTGAATGCACCGCAATTACAGTCCACCACGTCCTGGAGGCCTACACGTCGAATCTTCCCAAGGACAAGGCCGCCACGTTCAAAGAGGTGCTACTCAAATGGTACGGGCCTTTGCCCGATGCCCCAGCCGCAAAATAAGCGCCGGCAGGGCCGGCGCAGTCAAATGGGTGGGGGTTGCGCCGCCACGTGCGGAGAGATTACCGCCGGCCGGCCGCAATCAAACCCTTGGCCCGCAGGGAGGCGATTTTGTCCTTGACGCTGCGGCGTCGGGCTTTGCCGGCCCGGCCTTTCCCGGCGCGCCGGAGTTGACGGCGGCGGGTCTTGCGCTCAATGGCTTGGTAGGCGCGGTTGCCGGTGGTCATGGCGGGCATCTTAACGGTGGAATCCGGGTTAGAAACCCTGGAACCATTGGTTGAAGTTGGCGGCCAAAGACTCCGACCCTTCAACGGTAAGGCGTCCGTTGGCGACGGCCTCCGCCACGTCCAGCCGCCCGAAGATTAGCAGGATGTAGTTGCCGGTGTCGCACTTGAAGGTCACGTCGGCCGGCGTATCCTGGCCCGTCTCCAACTGGAAGGCGTCCTGCGTCACCAAATAGTCCTCGTGAACCGGCGCCGGGCCAGCAACGTCGAAACGGTAGCGGACGGGAACCGGCAGGGCCAGGCCGGGCCGGAAAGCGGCGCTGACCCAGCGGGGAACGCGCCCCACCATGAGGCCCAGGACATCGGGCCACATCTCCGCCGAGTTGTCCAGCCCCCAACGGATGTCCCAGCCGTGGACGGTCAGTTCCTGGAGCCGAACTTCCACGTAGTCGCTGACGGGCATGGGGCCGCGGCGGTGGAAGCATAGCCGTTCCCAATCGTCGGGTTGCAGGCCGTCCAGCGTTTCCCCCAACCGGGCGTACCCGGCCTGAAACTGCTCCAACAATCCGGGGCCTTGCTGCTGGTAAGCGGCGCGGGCGGCCTCGGCGGTGACGTTGGAACCCCGGTCGCCCGGCGCGAGGAACGCTCCGCCTTCGGGCGGGCCGGAGTCGCCGCTCTTGGAACGGGTTATGGAGTTGACCCAAGTGTCGGCGCCGACGGCCAGGTGGCCCACCACGTCGCCAATCTTCCAGCCTTCGCAAAAGCTGTCCCTGGCCCAATCGCCATCCTCCAGACCGGACAGGAACCCGCCCAGTCGTTCCGCTTCGCCCTTCACCAGCCTTATGACTTCGCTCATTTGGTTGACAGTCATGGTTTCACCTTTTCGGGATTGGGGGAATAAGAAGAGCGTCCCTTATGTCGGAACGCTCTTCCTGCGCGCCGGGGGTTAAGGGCATTTACATCCGGGGGTCAATCAGGTCTTTGGCGATTGCGTCGGTGCGGAGGTCGCCCTGTTGTTGTAGGTGGGACACAATCGCGTCAATGGCGCCCTGCACCATGTCGGCGTCCATCACGGCGGCGGCATCGGGGTGGCCGGCGTCGGCCAGGTACTGCTGGGCATTGTCCTTAATCTGGGACAGGGACCAGGAAACCTGCTCCTGAATGTCCACCATGCCTTCGGGGAACTCGACGTGGGAGCCGCCGGCGCCCAGCTTGTCGTAGCCGCCCTTGTGCCAGTGGCCGCGGGGGCCGTGGGGATCGAAGCGGATGATTTCCTCGCGGTTAACGTCAACGCCGAAGGTGGGGCCGCCCATCTTGCTCTTCAGGCAGCGCAGGGGCCAGCAGTATATGCTGACTTCGCCGCCCTGGGAGAGCTTGCGAACCAGCACCTGGCCCAGGTAGGACTCGCCGTCAATCATAGTTGCCATTGGTTAGTCTCCTCCTTGCTATGATTCCAAGTGGGAATTGTCCAGCCTATCTTAACACAAAGGGCCAACCGTCGGGAAAAACTGTCGGAAAGCCCTTTCCCTTTGATGAAGAGCATCAGGATGGAAGTGAAAACCTTGCCCCAACCGTCATTCCGGCGAAAGCCGGAATCCAGAAAATCCAGGCACACAACAACGTGCTAAAACGCGATAAGTCCTCAATACCGGACTACGCGGCTATGACGGGGTATGCCTCAATTCAACGGTAGAGGACGACCTGCCGGGCTATTGTTCCTCGGCGTCCATGCGCTGGCCGAGTTCGCTGAGGAATTGCTCGATTTCCGGGGACAAGTCAACCGATGCGGCGGGTTCTTCGGTCTTGGATTCCTCGGAATCCAGTTGAGCGTCGTAGTAGGCTTCCATCTGCTGAATCAGCTTTTTCAGTTCGTCGTTTTTGTCCACGGCGGAACTGAGTTCCCGGTACTGGCGCTGCCCCCGGCGCACCGGGGCCAGGTCTGCCGGGATGTTGGCGTAAACCGAGGAAAGGACTTCTATCATCCGGGAGGCGCCGGTGTAGTCCTCTTCCAACTGGAGGTACTGGGGAAGATGAACCATGAAGTTGATGGCCTCAATCTCCATCTTGTCTATGCCTTCGGAAACCAGGTTCATTATCGTGGTGGGGCCTTGGTAGGTGCTGCGGCGCAACTTGAAGTTGGCGACTTCCTTAATCTGGGGAACGTCGCCCAGGGCGCCGGTGACCAGCAGGGGCCGGGTATGGGGAACGGCGTCGTACATTGCCCCGACCCGGCAGTAGCGCTTGATGGAAAAGTGCTTGATTACTTCCAGGATGGAGTCGGTGTATTCTTCGCTGTTGGCGTGGGGTTCCAGCAGGTGCAGGAAAAGATAATCCGGGCCGTTTTCGGAACTGGCGTAGCGAATTTCGCTGTTGGGAACGGTAACTTCCCGCTGGCCTTGAACCAGGCGCATAGTGGGCCGGTAGCGGGTGAAGTCGAAAAACTCGCCGGGCCGCACCAGCCGCCCCAAGTCCTTGGAACCCAGGAAATGCTCCAGGCGGGTCAGGGTCAGCGTGCCGACGCTGCCCACGTCCACCCAGGGGCGGACCATAGCGAAAGCGTGGGGGTCTTTCAACTCCGGTACGGGTTCGTCTATCTCGAAAGCTCCAATCCTCATGGAGACATATTGACAGAAACGCGGCCCGGTTTCAACCCCCGGCGGATTGCGGCCAGAATGTCCCATGCCGTCACCGGCCAACATAAGCCCGTTGGCGTTGTGTTAGACTCGGATTGCTTTGCTCACCATAACCGCCATATCAACACGCGGGCCGGTTTATGACCACGCCTGAAATCCCCGACCCGGCAGCCGCCGGACGCGCCGCGTCCTACTACGGCCGGTTCGTCGAACCCTTCCGGTACTCCGCCCTGCGGGTGCTGTGGGCCTCGACTTTTTCCAACCAACTGGGCCACGGGATGCAGCAGGTGATATTGGGCTGGCTGATTTTCGACATGACCGGCTCGGCCGGCATGGTCGGAATGATTTTCGCCGTCCGGTCGGCCCCCAACCTGCTGGCGGGACTGGCCGCCGGCCCGATTACGGACCGGCTGGACCGGCGGCTCATCATCGCCCTGGCCAGTTGGGGCAAAACCTTTTCCTCGTTGGGCATCGGGCTGCTGCTGTTCGCCGACGCCCTGACGGTTTGGGCGCTGATGCTGTTTGCCTTTTTCGTGGGCATCCTGCACTCCTTCTACATGGTGGCGCGGCAGGTTTATGTGTACGACGTGGTAGGCCCCGGCGGAGCCGTCAACGGAATCGCCGCCATCAGCCTGGCCCAGCGGATGGGGCAAATCGTGGGGGCGTTGGCCGTCGGCGCGCTGATTCAGTGGGCCGGGCCGGCCATTTCCTTCCTGGGAATGGCTGCCGGGTACGGCCTGGGATCGGTGGCGATTATCTGGCTGCGGCAGACCGGGGCGTCAGCCCCGGCGGAACGGGAACCCATCGTAGAAAACATTATCAACTACTTCCGGGCCTTGCGCTCCAATCGGGTCATGCTCAGCCTGATGATTTCCACGGCGGCGGCGGAAATGCTGGGGTTTTCCCACCAGGTAATCCTGCCCATCCTGGCCAGCGAAGTCCTGGGAATCGGCCCGGCGGGGCTGGGGCTGCTGACCGCCTTCCGCTACGCCGGCGGCGCGGCGGGGGTCATCATCCTGGCGGCAGCCGGACAAGTGCGCCGGCCGGGGCTGGTGCTGCTGGTTACGCTCGCCTTGTTCGGAATCGGCCAGGTCTTGCTGGGCCAGTCCTTTACCTTCTGGATGGCGGCGGTTTTCGTCACCTTCGTCAACGCAATGGCCGCCGTCACCGACGTGCTGCACCAAAGCCTGTTGCAGTTGAGCGTCAGCAACGAACAGCGGGGGCGGGCGATGGGGTCGTGGATTGTCGGAATCGGCGTCGCCCCGGTGGGGCAACTGGAACTGGGCTACCTGGCGGAGTTGACCGACTCCCGCATAGCTATGCTGGTCAACGGCGCGGGACTGGCGATGCTGGCCCTGTTGATGGGGATATTCCTGCCCCGGCTGCGGCGGCTGTGAATCCGCCGCGGGCCGGCGCTACCGGCCCATGTTGCGGACGTAGTGGTACAGGCCCAGGGAAGAGGCGACGATTATCCCGCCCAGCGGCGCGCCGAAGTGCATCATGTTGTCAATGGTGTAACGCCGGCCCAGGTAGGACGGGTCAACCACCTCCCCGTATTCCATACCCAGGTAGGCGCCCAGGACGCCGCCGGCCAGCACCAGCAGGAGGGTGCCGGCAATCAAGTACCACCGGATAGCCAGTGTCATCCAGCCGAAGTAGGCCCCCAGACCGCCGCCCAAGCCGATACCGACGATGTAAATGTTGCGGTGGACTTCCAGCGACCAGGGGAATTCAATCATGTGGTTGAAGGTGATTCCCACCCAGCCGCCGCAGATGCCCAGCATCACGCCCACGCCGAACCCGGCGACGATGCGGGCCAATGGAATCAGATAAGGATATATGCCGCCTTCGACCATTTTGCTGCCCGTGTCTCCTGCACTGACAAATTGATGGGCGGATATAACGCCGCCGCCGTTTCGGATATTATAACCCCAACCCCGGTTTTATGGCGCAGAATTTGGCCGGCAGCAAAAATCCTTTCCCCCTTTCAGATTCAACCCGTCATGCCGGTTCCCCGATTAAACCGTCATTCCGGCGAAAGCCGGAATCCAGAAATCACAGCCCATAACAGCGTGCTTGGTGGCAAGGAATCCTGGATTCTGGCCCGCCCCGGTATGACGGCGCTTTCCCCCCGGTTGACACCCCCGGCCCAACGCATAGAATTACAACCAACGAAACGTACCAGTATCCGGAGGTATGACTAATGATTACCAAATTCGACAGCCTTTTCGCCGGCCACGTGGACATGGACAACGTGGGTTACGGCGGCGTGGCGGTCAACGACCGTTCCTATTCCGACGAACACCTGGCCTCGGCCTTCGACAAGTCCCTGGCCATCGCGCAACTGATGGATCGCACCGGCTACGATACCTTTTGGATGGCGGAACACCACTTCCAGCCGGAAGGTTACGAGTGCATCCCCAACATCCTGCTGTTGAGCGTCCACCTGGCCCACCTGACCCAGCGCATAAACTTCGGCTGCGGGTTCAACATCACCCCCATGTGGCACCCCCTGCGGCTGGCGGAGGATTTCGCCACGGCAGACATTCTGACCAATGGAAGAGTCATTTTCGGCGTGGGCCGGGGCTACCACACCCGCGAGGTGGAAACCTTCGGGTCTCCCCTGCTGGACCAGCCGGCCAACCGGGAGTTGTTTGAAGAGGCGGTAGAAGTCATCCTCAAGTCCTTCAACGAACGGTCTTTCTCCCACCAAGGGGACAATTACACCATCCCGCCCCAAGTCCCTTACCGCGGTTACGAACTGGAAGAGATAACCCTGGTTCCCCGGCCCCGCACTTTGCCGGTGGAAACCTGGCAGCCCATCCAGGGCGCGACGCAACGGGGTCTGGACTTCATGGCCAAGCACGGCATCAAGGGAATCATCGGCGGCGGCGTGGCCGAGGGTGGCGCCATTGAGGACGTGATTGTCGCCTACCGGGACGCCCAGGCCCGGGCCGGCCGGGAAACGCAGTTGGGGGAAAACCTCAGCATCGGCTACCACTTCTTCCTGGCCGAGACCCAGGAAAAGGCCATCGCCCAGGCCGGCAAGTACTACGAAGAAAACCTGAAAATGTTTGGCCCCTTGCGGTTGGTTCGCAGCCTGACCGACGAACAGATTGACGCGATGGCCGACCCTCGCCGCGCCCCCACCGCCGGACTGCCGGACATCCAGCGGGCGGTGGAACGGGGCGGATTCCTCTGCGGCCCGCCGGAGCTAATCGTGGAGCAGTTGAAACAGTTGGAGGCCGATTACCCGGGCCTGGATAGGGTCAGCGTAGGCCAGCCGATGGGATGCCCGGAAAGCATAATCCTGGAACAACTGGAATGGTTCGCCCAGGACGTAATGCCGGCCTTCCAAACGGAAAAAGCAGCAGTGCCGGCGGACTAGGGGATTCACCCCGGCCGGCCGAGAACATCAAAAATCCCCTCCCCCTGTGAGGGGGAGGGTTAGGGTGGGGGTGAAAGGGCAACGCAAGAAAGTACCGTCATTCCCGCCACCAACCCGTCATTCCGGCGAAAGCCGGAATCCAGAAATCCCAAGCGCACAACAAGCGCCCGTATGGGCAAGGAATCCTGAATACCGTCCTAAGCCGGAATGACGGTTATCCTACCCCCGCCCTAACCCTCCCCTAGCCAGGGAGGGGATTCTTTCAACCCCCAGCTACACCCCCGCCACCTTCCTTATCACCGGCGGGTTGTAGGGCCGCGCCGGGCAGTAGGCGGAGCGGGAGCGGCCCGGGTCGCCAGCCACCAGCACCAGGAAATTGCGCGGGTCCCGCACCACCGGCACCGTTATTCCCGGTTCGTCCACGTTCAACCAACTCGGCCAGTAATAGGGGTTGCCGGCCTCTTGCGTCCGCCCGTAGCGCAACTGCTTGTAACGCTGCACCCGTTCCACCGGCACCCTGGCCCGCTCGTACAGGTAGAACTTAACCTCGTCTTTCGTCCAGCCCTCTTCGTGCAGCCGGTGGGCGATTAACGGGCTGATGACAACGACGGCATGACCGCCGTGAATAATGTTGTGGTTCAGGTTGGACATGGAATCGGCCAGAATCCACAGGGGAAACTCCATGCTGCCCGACCCGCCGGGGTTGTTGCCCCGCGGCGCGTCCGAGGCGTAAACCATCACGCAGCTATCTTCCGGCTCAAAACCGAACTCGGTATGCACCGGCGCCCAAGGGGTATCCACGTCAACGCCGATACAGTAGGAATACTTGGCCGGCGAACCCAGCGTTGACTTGTCGCCGGAGTCCGGGTAGGCCCCGCCCAGGTTAATCATCACCAGCCGCAGCGTCCGCCCGATGGTGGCGTTGGCCCGGAATCCGGGGCCGAAAAGGCTGGCCCCGTGGTTGACGCCGATTTCCTGCACCACCGGGCCGCTGATAATGACCATCGGCGCCGCCGGGTCGCTGGTGGCCTGGAGTCCGTGGAGGTCAAAGCGTTCATCCAGCAGGGCTTCCAGGGCTGTCACCACCACGGGCATATATTCGGGCTTGCAGCCGGCCATGACCGCGTTGACGGCGACGGCTTCAATAGTCGCCACGCCGTAGCGGGGCGGCACGGTTCCCAGAACCTCCAGGCCGTCGCGCCCGCTGGCGTCAATCATGCGCCGCACCAGGTCTTCGGTGGGCGGCACGATGGGAAAGCCATCCGTCCAGCCGTTTTCATAGTACTGCTCAATGGTGTCTATCGCGCCCTGCACCGAGTCCAGGCCGGTCAAACGGGCGGTAGTCTTGCCGCTAACCATGACGCGGCCCCTAACCCAGCACTGCCTGGACGATTTGGGCGGCGACTTCCCGCGCCTTGGCCTCGGCCACGTCCGGCTGGCCCAGGGGGTGGCTCACCACCACCAGGGGCAGGTCTTCCAGTTTCATGGAGTTCTTGATGGAGTTGGCCAGCCGGACAAAGCTGGCGGTGGCAACCACCACGGCCGGCTTGCCCGTCTCCTCAAAGCGAATCCCGTCAAGCATACTGCCCGACGTGCAGGAACCTCAAAGACAGACGCCGGCCACCATGAAGTCGGCGGCCTCGGACATACTCTTGATGGTTTCCGGGTCAGCCGGCTTGGTGGACGTGAACTTGGTCTCCAGGATGACCTTGCCGACGCCGTACTCTTCCGTTAGCACCCGCGAAAGGCCCTGGAAGAAAAAGTTGGAAGTGTCGTTGCCGTTGTCCAGCAGGGCAACCACGGAACCTTTAACGTCGGTCAAGCGGCGGGACATCTGCCGCTCTTCGGTGTAAACGTGGCCGGTGGGGTCAAGATACGTCACCCGCTTGACGGCGGGTTCAACGGCGGTGGTCATGGCAATTCGTTCCTTTCCCTGGGCCGACGGCAATCGGCCGGCCCGGATTGGCGTCGGGTCAATTATATCGCCGCCGTCAACAAAAGGGCAGCAAGGCCGGCCAGGTATTCGCGGACGCCGGCTTGTTTTCCGTCAAGGCGATGGAAATTGCCCACGACGCATTTTGCCCGCCCAATTGGGTATAGATATTCTGGAATTAGTGTTGACTTATTTGGCCTTGCAGGTTAAGTTATTGGAAATCCAACGTCAAAACGCCAAGAAGTTGGGGGACGCACTGTGTATTTGTGTGTGTGCAAGGGTATCCGGCTGACAGAAGCCGTAGAAACTGCGAAAGACAGGGGTTGCTCCCCCGACGCGCTCCGGGAGACCTGGCGGTTCGACGATTCCAAGTGCTGCGGCAGGTGCCTGCGGGAAATTGACCGCATTTCTACCCTGGTGGAGTTGAAGTTGGAAGGGATGGCCGCCGGAGTGAAGGCCGGCGGGCCAGCGTGATAAAATAGAGGCCGACGGGCGCGAATTACGTCCCCGGCCTGTGATAGTCCAAGGTTCAGGAAAGAGAACCCCCGCATCCTTCTTGTGCCGGGGCAATATACTTCGCCCGCATGAGGAGAATAATTCCTGATGAAAGCCAAAGAAGGGGTGGTTGACCACCTTAACACCCTGCTGACCATCGAACTCACGGCCATTAACCAGTACTTCATCCATTCGGAGATGGCGAAGAACTGGGGGTTCGTCCGCATCGGCAATCGGTTCCGCACCAACAGCCTGTCGGAGATGGAGGACGCCCAGCACCTCATCCAGCACATCCTCTACCTGGAAGGCGTGCCCAACCTGCAACGGTTGAATCAGGTCATGGTGGGCGAGTCCATCAAGGAAGACCTGGAACTTAACCTGGACGCCGAGAAGGGCGCGGTGGCGGCCTTGCAGGCGGCCATTACCCACTGCGCCTCAGTGGAGGACTACACCACCCGCGGCATCCTGGAAGGGATGATTCGGGAAGAGGAAGAGCACGTTGACTGGCTGGAAACCGAACTGGAAGTCATCAACCACATCGGCGTCGAACTGTACCTCAGCCAGCAGCTTTACGAAGACTAACCCCCACCCCAACCGAAGACCCCGCGCCGGGCCGGCAACATTGCCGGCCCGGTCTTTTTCCCGGCAATTTCCGGTTTTTCCCGGCATTTGCCTCAATTTTCGATTTTCGCCTGGAAACACCATCGGCAAACGCCGCTTTTCCCGCCAGCCCAGAACGTCCTAACCATCGCTTGTTGCATACCCACCAAGCCCGGCGTTGTCGGTGCGGGAACCGGGCCGGATTAAGGTCGGTAATTGTCCAGCCACCAGCGGGCGATTTCGTCCCGGCGGGCGAACCAGACGCCGGGGAATCCGCCAGCGTATTCCAGGAACCGGGCTACGGCTTGGGAACGGGCCGGCGTGCCGGCGATGCGGCAGTGCAGCCCGACGGACATCATCTTGGGATGGGTCTGCCCTTCCTGGTAGAGGGTGTCGAAGGACGCTTTGAGGTAGTCGTAGAAGGCGTTGATGCTGGTCAACCCGCCCCGCCAGAAACGAGCGTCGTTGTTCTCAAAACTGTAAGGCACCACCAGCCAGGGCCGGTCATTGACCGTCACAAAATACGGCAGGTCGTCGTTCATCGCCAGGCTGTCGTAGATGAAGCCGCCCTCTTCCGCCACCAGCCGGCGGGTGTTGACGCTGGGGCCGTAGCGGGTGAACCAGCCCACGGGCCGCTGGCCGGTGGTTTCCCGCAACGACGCGACGCACTTGGCGATGGACTCCCGTTCCTCCGCCTCGCCGGTAAGGTGGTACTCCTCCCATCGGTAGCCGTGACCGCAAATTTCGTGGCCCCGGCGCACCAACTCTTGGGCCACCACCGGGTTGCGCTCCAGGGCCAGGGCGCAGCAGTAGAAGGTGGTCTTGACCTGGTGGCGGTCAAAAAGGTCCAGCAGCCGCCAGACCCCAACGCGGCTGCCGTACTCAAAAAAGGACTCATTGAACAAATCCCGCTGCCCCGGCGGGATAGGGGAAGGAACTTCGTTATTGGTTTCGTGGAAGTCGTCGCCGTCCAGCAAAGAGCGCTCCGACCCTTCTTCATAGTTGACCACCACCGACACGGCGATGCGGGCATCGTTGGGCCAGGAAACCCGGGGCGGGTTGTTAGCGTAGCCGATAAAGTCGCGTTCCATTCAAGGGGCCTCCGGGTTCAAGAATTGCGAAGGATGTATCGTCATGCTAGGGCCGGCCCGTATCCAGGATTCCCTGCCCTGAATGATGCAGTAGTTGGCCTGGACTTTCTGGATTCCGGCGAAAGCCGGAATGACGGGTTAGTGATGAGGGCGGAAACTTTACCCGCCTATCTCTACGGCACCGGAACTGGTTGGCCCCGGCGCTCGATGTCTTCCAGAATCTCGCAGTTGGCCGCCGTGTCAGTACCGGAACCGCCGTCACATTCGTCCTGGCCGCCGGCTCCGGCGTCAACGTAATCGTTGCCCGAATGACCGGAGAAGTAGTCGTCGCCGCCCCCGGAGGCGCCGAAATCATCGCCCCCAAAACCCAGCAGGGCGTCGTCGCCGGGGTCGCCAATCATCACGTCCGCGCCCTGGCCCCCCAGGATAATGTCATTGCCAATTAACCAATCAACCGAACCTTCTTTGAGGTCGCCGTGCCCGGCGAAAATTATGTCGTCCCCCAGGCTGCCGGAAAGGAAGTCGCGCCCGTCCTCGCCCACCAGGTAATCGTCGCCCCGGTCCGCCAGCACGCTGTCATGGCCGGAGCCGCCGTTAACGAAGTCGTCGCCCGACCAGCCGCGAATCAGGTCGTCGCCGTCGCCGCCGTAAATGTGATCGTCGCCGGAACCGCCGCACAGGAAATCGTCGCCGCCGAAACCGTGGATAATGTCGTTGCCGCCCCGCCCGTTAATTACGTCGCTGCGGGGCGTGCCGGTCAGCAGGTCATCCTCGGGTGTGCCGATGACGGTGGGCCGGCGGCCAAGGCAAATGACTTCATCCTCCCCCAGGGCAAACTGGTGGGAAGGCCCGGACGGGGGTTGGTTTGACGGAAAGGGCGAACCGGGTTGGGACTGGCCGGCCGTGAACCCGGCGGAGGCCGGCAAGGTCAACGCCAAGACCATAACCAACGGCGCCGTCGGCAAAAAACGCCGGCGCACGACGTAGGCGCATTGACGGAGAAAGTCGGGCAGTCGCGGCATGGGCCTATTCTACACCGACGCGGGGCAAGGGTGAAAACTCCGTTTCGACAGGATATAATCATCCCTGCCACGGTAAACGGCGTTCCCGGAGGATTGTCCATGACCCAGCAGCAGGCCCAGCTTAACCCTGAAACGGTCTTGAACGAAATGAAGAAGAACGGCGTCAGCCACGTGGTCTGGCTGCCCGACAGCGAAACCAACTGGCTGTATATGCTGATGAAGAACGACCCTTCCCTGGACTTGATTGCCGTCAGCCGGGAAGGACAGGCGTTTTCCACCGCCGCCGGCCTGTCCATCGGAGGCAAAAAGCCCGTTATCCTGATTCAGAACACCGGCATGATGGAGTCCGGCGATTCCCTGCGGGGCTGGGCCTTGGGTCTGAACATTCCCGTGGTGATGATGGTGGGCTACCGCGGCTACACCCGCCACGGCGTCAACCAGGACACCGCCGCCACCTATACCGAGCGGTTCCTCAACGCCTTTGGAATCCAGTACTACCTGGTGGAAAACGACGGCGACGCCGAGCGCATTTCCATTGCCTTCGCCGAGGCGGAACGGACGCAAAGGCCGGTAGCCATCCTGGTGGGCGACGAGTACCACGGTTTCAACCGATAGAAAATCATCGCAAGCCCGATTACCTGCGGAGGAAAAATGTTCCAGACTGCCGATATGCTCCAGGTGTTCGCCCCCCTGCGCGGCGACGCCGTGGTTATTCCCGGCCGGGGCGGACGCCACTGGGTCAACATCAGCGAGAACGAAAAGAAGGACCTTCCCTTGGGAGACCCGGCGATGGGCGGCCATGCCTCTTTCGCTCTGGGAATGGCCCTGGCCCAACCCGACGAAAAGATAGTCCTGTTCGACTCGGAAGGGGACATCCTGATGAACCTGGGCGCGCTGGTGACAATCGCCGAAAAGGCGCCGGAAAACCTGTACCACTTCGTGCTGGACAACGAATGTTACGCCACCACCGGGGGCCAGCCGGTGCCCAACGCCCAGAACGTAGCTTACGACATCATCGCCAAGGGCGCCGGATACCCGGCTACCTACGCCTTCGACAACCTGGAGGACTTTACCAACAACATCGAACAAATCATGGGACAGCCGGGCCCGGTTTTCGTCACCATGAAGGTCTTTCCCGAAATCGAAAACGAACCCATCGGCAGCCGTCGGCGGTGGCAGACCCGCAGCCGCGACCAGGTGTTGAGCGACATCAAGGAACAGTTGGGAGTGGACGGCTAACCGTCCCGCCCAGGTTATCCAGCAGGAGTATGAGCATGACTTCCCCACAGGTGGACACTTTCGCGCATCGCCGCCGCCGGTTGACCCAGCAGTTAACCGACGGCGCGGTTGTAATCACCGCCGGCCGGGATTCGGCCCGCAACAACGACGTTGACCACGAATTTCGGCAGCAGTCGTCCTTCTGGTACTTAACGGGTTTCGACGAACCCGACGCCGTGGCGGTGCTGCGGCCCGGAGCCGAAGAACCCTACGTCCTGTTCGTCCGTCCCTACGACCCGCAGTTTGAGATTTGGGTCGGCTACCGGGCCGGCGTGCAGGGCGCAATCCAGAAACACGGGGCCGACGCCGCCTATCCCATTGAGGACATGAAAGAAAAACTGCCGGAACTGCTGGAAGAGTCGGAAACCGTCTTTTACGGGTTGGGCAGCGACCCGGACATGGACGAAATTATTTCCGGCCTGGTGCGGCAGCGGCGGGGACTGGCCCAGCGGGGCGGCAAGGCGCTGGTTACGCTCCAGGACCCCAAGCACGCCATTGACGGATTGCGGCTTATCAAGGAAGAAACCGAGGTCGCCAGCCTGCAACGGGCCATTGACGTTACCCGCGACGGATTCCAGGCGGCGATGGCCGCGACGGGCGCCGGCCGCTATGAGTACCAGGTGCAGGCGGAAATGGAGTCAGTATTCCGGCGGCTTGGTTCCCCGCGGAACGGCTACCCTTCCATCGTGGCGTCGGGGGCCAACTCCTGTACCCTGCACTACGTCACCAACCGGGCCAGGATGCAGGACGGCGACCTGCTGTTGATTGACGCCGGGGCGGAAGTGGACTACTACACCGCCGACGTTACCCGCACCTGGCCGGTGAGTGGCAAGTTTTCCGCCCCCCAGCGGGCCGTTTATGACGTGGTGCTGGAGGCCCAGCGGCAAGCCTTTGCCCAGTGCAAGCCGGGCGCGTTGTTCGACGACGTGCATCTGGCGGCCTTGCGGACGCTGGTACAGGGCTTGATTGACCTGGGCGCGCTGACGGGAACCGTTGACGGTTTAATCGAAGACCGCGCCTACCGGCCCTACTATATGCACGGCACTTCCCACTGGCTGGGGCTGGACGTTCACGACGCCGGCCGCTATCGGGTGGGCGACCAATCGGCGGAACTTCGTCCGGGGATGGTTTTCACCGTTGAGCCGGGGCTTTACTTCGGGCCTCTCGCCGAGGATTCGCCGGCGGCGTTGCGGGGCATCGGCATCCGCATCGAGGACGACGTGCTAATCACCCAGGACGGACACCGCAACCTGTCGGCGGCTGTCCCCTCATCACCGGAGGACGTAGAGGCGTTGGTGGGGACGGGCTTGGGCTAAAATCCCCTCCCCCTTGGAAATCAACCCGTCATTCCGGCGAAAACCCTGCCCCGTACCACGATACGGGGCCGAATCCAGAAATTCCCAATATATGACGGCCTCCGCGTAGGCAAGGAGTCCTGGATACCGGCCCGCGCCGGTATGACGGTTATTTGACCCCCACCCTAACCCTCCCCCTGCGAGGGGGAGGGGATTTTTTGCGCCCAACCCCGTCATTCCGGCGAAAGCCGGAAACCAGAAATCCCCGGCACAAAACACCGTCCGCCCCGCCAGTAATCCTTCTCTCCTGATGGGGGAAGGTAAGAACCTGCCCAGGGCGCAGCAGAAGGAATGGGTACGATAAATCCCCTCCCCCTGCGAGGGGGAGGGTCAGGGTGGGGGTAGCGTCTTCAAGGCATCAGCAACCCCTAAACCCCTACCACCAATGCGTTTCGTCCAGGCTTTCATCCCCGGAACGGGCCGCGTCCCAGGGGCGGGCCGGCAGGTACTTCCAACCGCTGTCGGAAAACATGACCACGATGTTGCCGCTTTCCATGCCGGCGGCCACCCGCAACGCGGCGTGCAGCGTCGCCCCGGAGGATATGCCGGCCAGGATTCCCTCCTCTTCCACAATCCGGCGGGAAGAATCTATCGCCGTCGCGCTGTCCACCAGGAACCGGCGATTAAGCAGCCCCAGGTCCAGCAGTGGAGGGACGTAACCCTCGGAGAGGCTGCGCAAGCCTTGCAGCGCCTCCCCCATCCGGGGTTCAACCCCGACGACTTGCAGGCCGGGGTTGGCTTGCCGCAATCGCTGCCCGACGCCGGTGATGGTGCCGCCGGTGCCGATTCCGGCAACCAGCGCGTCCACCCGGGGCAGCGCCGTCACGATTTCAGCCCCGGTAGTCCGGTTGTGGGTATCCCGGTTGATGCGGTTATCGAATTGGCCCAGGTAGTGACAGCCGGGTTCTTGGGACAACTCCCGCGCCAGGTCAATGGCGCCTTTCATGCCGGCCCGCGGTTCGCACCAGACAATTTCCGCGCCGTACAGCCGCAACAGGTCTCCGATGCTGGGCGCCACTTCCCCCGGAATTATTACCTTCACCCGGTAGCCCTTCTGCTTGGCGACGAAGGCCAGGGCGATGGCGGTATTACCGCTGCTGGCCTCAACGATGGTGTCGCCGGGCCGCAGTTGGCCCCGGCCCTCAGCCTCTTCCACCATCGCCAGCGCGATGCGGTCTTTAATGCTGCCGCTGGGATTCTGCCCCTCCAGCTTGGCGAACAGCCGTATGCCCGCCCTGGGGGACAGGCGGGGCAATTCAACCAACGGCGTGTTGCCAATTAGACCGGAGAGATTCGCGACGGCCATACCAGTTACCTTGCCGGGATGTAGTAAGGTCAGATTACGTTACCCGACCGCCGGATTCAACCGGCCCGCGCCATTCCGCAGGGCTGTCCCCAAGTCCCTGTTGACCCTCCTGCCCCCCAACCCGTCATTCCGGCGAAGGCCGGAATCCAGAAATCCCGGCCAAAACCGGCGTTGGCCCCGGCCTAAACCTGGGACGACGGTTATAATACGTGGCAAGGACACCGCCGGGTTCCACATGAATATCATCGAAACCAAAATAAATCCCCAATCCCCGGACTTCATATCCAACCGCCGCCGGATGACGGCGTTGGTAAAAGAACTCCAGGGCAAGCTGGCAGCCGCGCGCCAGGGCGGCCCGCCGGAAGCCGTGGAACGCCACCGCAGCCGCGGCAAGCTGACAGCCCGCGAACGGGTTGACCGATTGCTGGACGCCGGAACCCCGTTTCTGGAATTAAGCCCCCTGGCGGCGGCGGATATGTACGGCGAGGAAATTAACGCGGCGGGAATCGTCACCGGCATCGGCTCCGTCCACGGGCGGGAAGTGGTCGTCCTCGCCAACGACGCCACCGTGAAGGGCGGCGCCTACTACCCCATCACCGTCAAAAAGCACCTGCGGGCGCAGGAAATCGCCCTGGAAAACCGACTGCCCTGCATCTACCTGGTGGACTCCGGCGGGGCCTTCCTGCCGCTGCAAGCCGAGGTCTTTCCCGACCGGGAACACTTTGGACGCATTTTCTACAACCAGGCCCAAATGTCGGCCCAGGGGATTCCCCAGGTGGCGGCGGTAATGGGTTCCTGCACCGCCGGCGGCGCCTACATTCCCGCCATGAGCGACGAAGTGGTCATCGTCCGGCAACAAGGGACAATCTTCCTGGGCGGGCCGCCTCTGGTGCGCGCCGCCACCGGGGAGGACGTGGATTCCGAAACCCTGGGCGGCGCCGACGTGCATACCCGAATCTCCGGCGTGGCCGACCACCTGGCAGCGGACGACGCTCAAGCCCTGGAAATCGCCCGCGACATCATTGAGAACTTCGGCCCCAAACACCCGCCGCCGTTGCAACCGGCGGAACCGGAACCGCCCCGCTACGACCCGGCGGAACTGTACGGAATCGTGCCGGCGGACAACCGGCGCAGCTACGATGTTCGCGAAGTTGTCGCCCGGCTGGTGGACGGCAGCCGTTTCCACGAATTCAAGGCCCGCTACGGCGAAACCCTGGTCTGCGGTTTCGCTCGCATCTGGGGCTATCCGGTGGGCATCGTCGCCAACCAGGGAGTGTTGTTTTCCGAAAGCGCCTTGAAAGGAACCCACTTCATCGAACTTTGCTCCCAGCGCGGCATTCCCCTGCTGTTCCTGCAAAACATCAGCGGTTTCATGGTGGGCAGCCGGTATGAGGCCGGCGGCATCGCCAAGGACGGGGCCAAGATGGTCATGGCCGTGTCCAATGCCGCCGTGCCGAAATTCACCCTGGTCATCGGCGGTTCCTTCGGGGCCGGCAATTACGGAATGTGCGGGCGGGCCTTCCAACCCCGCCTGCTGTGGATGTGGCCCAATGCCCGGATTTCCGTCATGGGCGGGCCGCAGGCGGCGGCGGTCTTGTCCACCGTCCGGCAGCAGCAATTGGAACGCCAGGGCCGGGTCTTGACCGACGAGGAACGGCAAGGACTGGAATCGCCCATCCTGGAAAAGTACGAGGCAGAAGGCAGCCCCTATTACAGCACGGCCCGGTTGTGGGACGACGGAATCATTGACCCGGCGGACTCCCGCGACGTTATCGGCCTGGGGCTTGCCGCATCCATGAACGCCCCCTTTCCAACCGGCGGACGGGGCGTTTTTCGGATGTAGGGCGGGGCCGGTGTGTTTTCCGCCATGTTTTCCAAAGTGCTGGTTGCCAACCGGGGCGAAATCGCCGTCCGGGTGCAGCAGACGTTGCAAACGATGGGCGTCAAGACCGTTGCCGTCTATTCCGACACCGACCGGCTCGCTCCCCACGTCGCTATGGCCAACGAAGCCCATCCGTTGGACGGAATCACCGCCGCCGAAACCTACCTGGACGCCGGCAAACTGCTGGACATCGCCCACCGCAGCCGGGCCGACGCCCTTCATCCCGGATACGGGTTTCTGTCGGAAAACCCTGACTTCGCCCGCCAGTGCCGCCAAGCCCGAGTGGTGTTCATCGGCCCAAGCCCGGAGAGCATGGAAGCGTTGGGAGACAAGCTGCGGGCGAAAGACTTGGCGCAGCAAGCCGGGGCGCCGGTAGTCCCCGGTTCCGGCGTTTGCCGGCAAGTTGACCCGTCCATCGAAAAGTTTGCCGCCGTCCACGGATACCCCTTGCTGGTTAAAGCCGCGGCCGGCGGCGGGGGCCGGGGTATGCGCCTGGTCAACAGCCGCGAAGAGCTGGAATCGTCCCTGGAAGCGGCCAGCCGGGAAGCGGCGTCGGCTTTCGGCGATGGGCGGGTCTTCCTGGAACGGTACATCGCTCAAGGCCGCCACGTCGAAGTGCAGATATTGGCCGACCGCCACGGCAACGCCATCTATTTCCCGGAGCGGGAATGTAGCATCCAACGCCGCCACCAGAAACTAATCGAGGAAACCCCGTCGCCGGCGGTGGGGCCGGAACTGCGGCAGCGCATGGGAAAAGCAGCCGTCGATCTGGCCAAGGCCGCCGGGTACACCAACGCCGGCACTGTAGAGTTTCTGCTTGACCCTCAAACCCAGGAATTTTACTTCCTGGAAGTCAACACCCGGTTGCAGGTTGAACACCCCATCACCGAGGCCGTCACGGGCCTTGACCTGGTGGAATGGCAGACGCGCATCGCCGCCGGGGAAACCCTGACCATTGACCAGGCAGAGACGCAAGGAACGGGACACGCCATCGAGTGCCGCATCTGCGCCGAAGACCCCTACAACGGGTTTGCCCCGGCCACGGGCCGGCTGGCCCTGTGGGAACCGCCAGCCGGCCCGGGCCTCCGGCTCGACAGCGGCGTTGCCCAGGGGTTGGAAGTCGCCAGCCATTTTGACTCCCTGCTGGCCAAACTCATCGCCTCGGGGCCGGACCGGGCCATCGCCCTCCGCCGCATGGAGTTGGCCTTGGCCCGGTTCCCAACCTTGGGCGTCACCACCAATGTCCCGCTGTTGATGGACGTTATCCGCCACCCGGAATTTCAAGCCGGCGAATACGATACCGGGTTTCTGGAACACCACGGCGAATTGACCCAATGGCAGCCGTCGGACGAATCGGCCCATACCGTCCCGGCATTGGCGGCATGGGCGGCGGAAAACGCCGGGCTGACTAGCAACAACACCCATCCCTTGCCCAACCGGGTTGACCCCTCCCCCTGGAGGACTCTCGGCGGAAAGAAATTCCCGTGAAGGAAGGACGGCTGCGCCAAACCTACCCGGCCGCCGGGCCGGTTTTCCACTACCGGGTGGAAGAACCGGAATCCGGCGCAACGGTTTCCGTTGACGGCATAGCCGCTGGCCTGGAAATCGTGGCGGACACCAACGCCGTCGGAGAGGTGCAACGGGGCTGGATTCGCGCCGCCAACGGGAACCGGCCGGCTTTCGCCGCCGGTTGGATTGGCGACTCGCTGCACCTTTGGCTTGACGGGCAGCAGTACGTTTTTGAGCGGGTGACGGCGCAATCGGTGGCCCGGCCGGTCGCCGCGCCGGAAGGGGATGCGCTGGCTCCCATGCCCGGCACGGTGGCGCAGGTGTTGGTTACAGCCGGGCAGCGGGTGGAAGCCGGGGAGACTCTGGCAGTCATGGAATCCATGAAAATGGAATTGGTCATCGCGTCGCCCCGGGCCGGAGTGGTTAAGAGGGTCGCCGTTGCCGAGGGAGACCAGGTTGACCGGGGTATGCGGCTGGTAGAACTGGAAGAATGACGGTGGTTGAACGATACGGCTTAGGCGTATAATGCGGGGCAATAAGTATCGAAACCGTTGCGAGGAGCGGGAACATGGTTTCAACCGAAGAAATTAGCCTGGTTTCTCACCTGATGCGCCGGGCCGGATTCGGCGCCGACCGGGACCAACTTGAGGCGCTGGCCGCCAGGGGCTACGACGCCGTAGTTGAGGAACTGTTGTCCCCGGAAACCCAGCCGCCTTTTGACGACGACCTGGCCTACCGTTACTTCCCTTATTTCCGCATCGGCACGGCCATCCAGTCCCAGCAAGCCCACTGGATGCTGCGGATGATTAGCACCCCGCGGCCCCTGGAAGAGAAGATGACCCTGTTCTGGCACCACGTCTTTGCCACCGGGTTTTCCAAGGTGGAAAACGCGCCGGACATGAACCACCAGTTGGAAATGCTGCGCCAGTACGGGATGGGTGATTTCCGCACCCTGCTGGTCAAGCTGTCCCAGGACCCGGCGATGATTTTCTGGCTGGACAACTGCGAAAACCACAAGGGCGCGCCCAACGAAAACTACGGCCGGGAGTTGCTGGAGTTGTTTTCTATGGGCGTGGGCATGGACGGGCTGGACAACTACACCGAGGACGACGTTAAAGAGTGCGCCCGGGCTTTCACCGGCTGGACCATCGCGCCGGGCATCCCCCGATATCCCTACGGCGAGTTCCTGCGGGAGTTCGTTTACGCCGCCGACGACCACGACGACGGGGAAAAGACCTTCCTTGGCAACCAAGGGCGGTTCAACGGCGAAGACATCGTTGACATCATTTGCCGCCAGCCGGCCACCGCCCGGTTCATCTGCCGCCACCTTTACAACTTCTTCGTGGCCGACGAGCCGCAGGTTCCTGCCTGGCCCACCACGCCGCCGCAAGACCCGGACGCCCTGGCGACGCTGGAGGAAGCGTATTTCCGTTCCAACTTCGACGTCCGGTCGGTGCTGCGGACGCTGTTCCTGTCGGACTTTTTCAAGGACGCCCGTTTCCGCAAGGTCAAAAGCCCGGCGGAGTTGGTGGCCGGGGTGATGCGGTTGGTGGACGATTACACCGCCGCCAAGCCGCGGGTGCACGAAATCGCCGGGGCCTGCGGCTACATGGGCCAGGAGTTGTTGAACCCGCCCACCGTGGAAGGCTGGCACACCGGCCGGGAGTGGATTGACAGCGGCGCGCTGGTGGAGCGGATTAACTTCGCCTCCAACCAGGTGGGCGACCTGGACAAGCCGGGGGTGCAGCGCATCGCCGACCGGCTCGCATCCCGCGGGCCTACCATGACCGCGGAAGAGTTGGTTGACGGCTGCCTGGAGTTGACCGGGTTCGTGCCCGTGTCGGCCCAGCGCAAGCAGGAATTGATTGCCCACGTAACCGCCGCCGGCGATGTACGTTGCGACGGCCCGGCAGAACGGGAGGAGTTTGACCGTCGGGTTGCCCGCCTGCTCCAGTTGGTAGTAGCTTCCCGGGAGTTCCAGTTCGCTTAATGCGGCCAATCCTATCGCCGTGGAGGGCTAGCCATGACCAGCCAAACCCAGCTTACTGGCGTCCAATTCCATTACGTCAAGACCATCGGCAACGCGGCGGCCCCGGGCCAGATGGGGTTCCGCAACCCGGTGGACGTGGCGCCGACCCCCGACGGGACGCTTTACGTCCTCAGCCATGCCGCCGAAAACACCCCCAGCGGCAAGCGCATCGGCAAATGCACCTTTGAGGAAGAGTATTTCCTGGGGGAGTTCGGTTCCTTCGGGGAAGACGACGGCCAGTTTACCTGGCCCAATTCCCTCACCGTGGACTCCGCCGGGCAGGTTTACGTGACCGATGAATGGCTGCACCGGGTATCGGTTTTCGACGCCGACGGCAATTTTCTGCGCCAGTGGGGTACGCCGGGCAGCGGCCCCGGCCAGTGGCAGCGTCCGGCGGGGATTGCCCTGGACGACGAAGGAAACCTGCTGGTGGCGGACAGCATGAACCACCGGATGCAGAAATACACCCCTGACGGAGAATTTCTGGGGCAATGGGGCGGGTTTGGCAACGGGCCGGCCGAGTTCAATACCCCTTGGGGAATCACCGTGGACAACCGGGGATGTTGCTACGTGGCCGACTGGCGCAACGACCGGGTGCAAAAACTCGGCCCCGACGGAGAGTTCTTGTTGGAATTGGCCGGCGACGGCGATGACCGATTGAGGCGGCCCAGCGGGGTTGCCGTTGACTCGGACGGACTGGTTTACGTCACCGACTGGGGCAATGACCGGGTGGTGGTTTTCGACGCCGCCGGCAGCGTGGTGGCCCGGCTGACCGGGGACGCCGGTATGTCCAAGTGGGGCGAGGAGCGGTTGTCCTCAAACCCGGAAAGTATGCTGGAGCAGCGGGCCGCCGCGCCGAGCCTGGAGCCGGAAAAAAGGTTCGTGCAGCCCACCGCCGTGGAAATTGACCAAGCGGGCCACATTTTCATCGTGGACAGCGCGCGCCATCGGTTGCAGGTGTACCAAAAAGCGGCGGCCTAACGGTCATTGGGAAATGGGAGTAGCGGTTGCCACAGAGAGGGTTGGCTTGACCAATTGGTCGGGGTGAGAAGATTCGAACTTCCGACCTCTTCGTCCCGAACGAAGCGCGCTAGCCACTGCGCTACACCCCGACGCAAAGACTATTATAGCGCAAACCCTGACGGAAGGGTAATCCCGTTGCCGGCAACAATCCGAAAACACACACGCCCCCAACCCGTCATTCCGGCGCCCTCTACCGTCATTCCGGCGAAAGCCGGAATCCAGAAATTCCAAGCATACAACAGCGTCCATGTGGGCAAGGAATCCTGGATACCGGCGCAGGCCGGAATGACGGTGAATCTGACGGCGCCCCTTAGAAAAGTTCCGTGGGAACGGAAATGCCCTCAAAATCCTGCGGGCCCAGGGGGGACTCGGGCTCCAACCCCATCAGCGACATATACTCGTAAAGCTGTTTCAGGTGGTGGACGGAGTGGCCCAGGGCCAAGTCCATCATCTCCCCGGCGGTCTTGTCCCCCATGTAGGTGTCCAGAACCTTGTCCAGGTTTATCAGCCCCGGGCCGCTCAGGGCGTCCTTCACCCGCCGCAGCACGTCCTCAATGTTCAGGGCGACTTCCTCAAACCCCACGTCTCCCAAAACGTCCTGCACTTCCCGGCCCCGGTCTTCGTTGGAGTAAACCCCCACCAGGTAGGCGTTCAGGCCGCGGTCGGGCCGGTCGGACAGGTGGAAACAGAACTGGCCCAAAGTGCGCTGCCGTTCCGGGGATTCCCAGCCCCAATGTTCGGCGGACAACTGCCGGAAGGCCCGGCAGGCGGCGGTCAGAACCGTATCGTACTTTTCAATCATGGTAGGCAGGTCGGCCACCGCCACCGTCGCGTCCAGGTCGAAGAGGCGGGCCAACTCCTTCGGGTTGAAGCCGATGACCACCTTGTCGTCCAGGATGGTTACGGGCACCGATTTGATGTTGCGGGCCAGCAGTTCGTTCATGGATTCCTGGTCGTGTTCAACATCGCCTTCGATAAAGTCAATTCCTTGCGACGAAAGAAACTCCTTCGTTCTGCCGCAGGTGAATCAACCAGGGCGGAAATAGACTTTGGGCGTGGGCATGGCTGCTGCTCCTTCCAAACGGGCTGATGGTGTTCCGGCGGTGGTAAGGCCAAGGCGATTTTACCACGGACAACCGACCCGGCGCGCTGTGGTATCATTCGGTAGTATCGCGGGAGGAAAGGCCATGACGCAGTTGGACTATTCGGCGCTGGACCGGCCAGACATATCCATGAATTCCTTTTACCCCCGCGCCCACTGGACGCCCACGCCGGAGGGGGCGCAAGACCACGCCGTTGCGGTGGCCGAGGGCATCAGCCTGTCCGCCCGGTTCTTTCCCGTGGGCCGGGCTAACCCGACGATATTGTTTTTCTACGGCAACGGCGAAACCGCCGCCAGCTACGACCAGATTGCGACTTTCTACTGCCAAATCGGGGTCAATTTCTTCATCGCCGATTACCGGGGTTACGGGCGCAGCGGCGGGGAACCTGCCTTTACCGCCATGCTGGCCGACGCCCATCAAGTCCTGACCTACCTGGAAGGAATCCTCGCCCAAGGCGGATTCACCGGCCCGGTGTACGTCATGGGCCGGTCTATGGGACGCCATGCTGCTTTCGAGTTGGGGGCCAACGCCGCGGAACAACTGGCCGGGGTGATTATCGAAAGCGGCCGGCCTACCCTGGGCCAGTTCGTTTACGGGCTTGACCCGGCCGCCGCTGCTGCGATGGAATCCGCCTACCAACAAAAGGTGGCCTCCATCGCCCTGCCGGCCCTGGTGATTCACGGGGAGATAGACGAACTGGCGCCGGTGCAAAGCGCGGTGAGTATGTTCGAGAGTTTTCCCTCCCCGGACAAACGGCTGTTGACCATCCCTTGGGCCGGGCATAACGACCTGCTCTACCAGGGAATCAACGAATACTTCAACGCCATCCGCGAGTTCGTCGCCGCGCCCTAATAGGCGAGCAACTTTACAATGGTGGTTGAATTTTCCGTTCGCCCTGAGCTTGTCGAAGGGCCGTCCTTTCATGGTTCGACAAGCTCACCACGAACGGACTCCCGTTTACCCATTAGTTCAAAGATTATGGGCTACAAGTTATCCTTCAATCAGCAATAAACCGGGCCGGCCGATACCGTCGGCAAGGAGGACACTTATGACCACCGGATTGCCGCCCCGGGGCGAAATCATCCAGCAGCTTGATGGAGTTTACGAGGTCTTTCCCCTGCCCACCGATGAGGATACCTTGCTGGCCGTCGTCAAGGACTGCCTGGCAGAATGGCAGAACATCCGCATCGGGGTTTTGGTTCCCGGCGCGGTTTGGGAAATCAAGCCGCCCCGGGAGCCGCGCATCGGCTTTCTCGACGGCTACGTTACGGTGGACTTCCAGGAATGGCACCTGCACCTGTGCATCGGGGAGCAGAAATCGGCGCCGCCGGAAACGGCCCGCCAGCGGCGCACCAACCGGGCCGAGTTGTACCGCCGCCTGAACCCGGAACAACAACCCGTTTCCTGGGGATTCCGGCTCTTCAACGGCGGGGGCCATCAGCAGATTACCGTCCTGCTGCCCAACCCCCACCTGGACGAAAACCAGGGCTACGAATCCGAACCGCAGTGGAGCCGCCTGTACCTCTGGGAACGGTTGCGCCAGAAGTACCTGGGTCAAGGGCCGGACGACATGGACAGGTCTGCGCCCGGATTCTTTCATGGCTAGCGGGGCCAATCCGTTGCTGGAAAGCATGGCGGCGGCGGAAAGGCTGGGCGGTTATTTCGCCATGCCGATGCGCCAGCCGGGAGAGGACGGCTGGACGGACGCCGCCGACCTGTTTCTAGGATACGCCCGGCGTTTGGAGGGACTGGTTACGGCCTACGGGGAACGGGCCTGGGCCAGTTCCAACCGCCACGTGGTCAACTCGGCCTTCCTGGTGGCCTACCTCAGCCGGGTGGTCTTTCCGGCGGTGGGCCAGTATGTCTTGTACCGGCGGGCGCCGGACATTTCGTTGCCCAACCTGGCCTTCCACTGGAACCGGGGCGGCATTGACGCTACCGGGCTGGACACGCCCGCCTTTGCCGCCTTGCCCGACGACCCGGCAGCCGGCCATCCCGACGCCTTGGTTGTGGCGGATGAAGCGGCGTTGTACGCCCAACTAAAGCGGTGGCTATTCGAGGAAACCTGGACATCGTGGTTGCATCCTTATGCCGGGCGTCCGGGGCCAGCCGGCGGGTTTCGCAAAACGCCGTGGCCGCCGCTTTTTCGCAAGTCCTTAATCGGCTGTACGCAACGGCGGACAACCCGGCGGAGGTAGTGCGGACAGCGGGATTATTCTTTAGCGATGCAGAGTCGCCCATCCACGGCCAGTTGACGATGGAAGAGTTCCACCACCGGGGCCGGACGGGTTTCTTTTCCCGGCGGGCCGGCTGCTGCCTTTGGTGGCGTTCCCCCCGCTCCAACGAATACTGCTCCAACTGCATCCTGCTGCCGCGGGAAGAGCAAGACCGCCGTTTCCGGCAAATGCTGGCCCGGCCCGGCGGCAGTTAAACAGCGATTTTCTGCAACCTGTCCCGAAAGACTTTCAAGCGTTCCAGCACGCGGGTCAGGCGGGACAGCCACTCTTCCCCCAAGTCGCGGTGGGACATGACCATCCGCTTGTTGCCCACCTGCACCGACGGCCCCAAGGCCCGCTGCAACGGCTGTCGCGCGCTGCCCACCGGGTTGCGGAAATTGACGGCAATGCCTTCCCCGGAATGGACGATGGATTCCACGTCCAGAGAGCCGGCCAGGGCGCGCAAGTCCACCAGGGTCAGCAGGTTTTCCACCGATTCAGGCACAGGGCCGAAACGGTCGCGCAACTCCCCGCCCATTTCCTTGACCTCGGCCCGTTCCTGGACTTGAGCAAACCGTTGGTACAGAGACAAACGGGTGGGCAGATGGGCCACGTAGTCCCGGGGGATGCTGTAAGGCAGGGGCAGGTCAATCCGGGGCAACTCGCCGCCGGCCGGGGCAGGAACCCGGTCAGCCGCCCCTTGCTCGGTCAACAGTTCGTTCACCGCCTCTTCCAACAACTGCCCGTAGAGGGTCAAACCGACGGAATGAATCTGGCCGCTTTGCGACGCCCCCAGCAGGTTGCCGGCCCCCCGGATTTCCATGTCCCGCATGGCGATGCGGAACCCGGAACCCAGTTCCGACGCCTCCAGGATGGCCTCAATCCGCTGCTCCGCGGTGTGGGTCATGCGCCGGTCAGGTGGAACCAACAGGTAGGCGTAGGCCCGGTGCTCTCCCCGGCCCACCCGTCCCCTTAGTTGGTAAAGCTGGGAAAGGCCGAAACGGTCAGCCCGGTCAATTATCAGCGTGTTGACGTTGGGCATATCCAGCCCGGACTCGATAATGGTGGTGCAGACCAGCACGTCGGCCTCGTGGTCTCCGAAGGCAACCATTACGTCCTCCAATTCGCCCTCCGGCATCTGCCCGTGGCCCACCACGACGCGGGCTTGGGGAACCAACTCGGACAACTCCGCCGCTTTTTCGTCAATCGTCCGCACCCGGTTGTGCAGGAAAAAGACCTGGCCGCCCCGTTCCATTTCCCGCAGGATGGCCTCTTTGATGATGTCGTCGCTGTATTCGGAAACGAAGGTCTTGACCGGCAGCCGGGCCTCCGGCGGCGTGTGCATGACGCTCAAATCGCGGATGCCGGAAAGGGCCATGTGCAGCGTCCGCGGAATGGGGGTAGCCGTCAGGGTCAGAACGTCCACTTCCCGCCGGAGCCGTTTCAGCGTTTCCTTGTGGGACACGCCAAACCGATGTTCCTCGTCCACCACCACCAGCCCCAGGTTCTTGAACTTCACGTCCTTTTGGAGCATCCGGTGGGTGCCGATTACAATGTCCACCTCGCCCCGGTGCAGTCCTTCCACCACCGTTTGCTGTTCCTTGCCGGTGCGGAATCGGCTGAGAACTTCCACGTTGACCGGGTAGGGGCTGAGCCGGTCGGTAAAGGTGGCGTAGTGCTGCTGGGCCAGGACGGTGGTGGGAACCAGCAGGCCCACCTGCATCCCGTCAGTCACGGCCTTGAAAGCCGCCCGCAGCGCAACCTCGGTCTTGCCGTAGCCAACATCGCCGCAAATCAGCCGGTCCATCGGCTTGGCTTGTTCCATGTCCAGCTTGACGGCCTCAATAGCCTCAGACTGGTCGGGCGTTTCCTGGTAGGGGAAAGAGTCCTCCAACTCGCTTTGCCAAACGGTGTCATCGCCGAATCGGTGGCCCGGCGTCACCTGGCGGGAGGCATAGAGGGCCAGCAGTTCCTGCGCGATTTCCCTAGTAGCTCCCTTCACCCGTTCCTTGATGCGCGACCATTCGGCGGTGCCCAGCCGGGTCAGGTTGGGCTGCTGGTTGTTGGGGCCAAGGTAGGCCCCCACCCGGTCCAGCTGGTCGGTGGGGACGTAGAGCTTGTCGGTGTCCGCGTATTCCAGAATCAGGTACTCCCGGTCTTCGCCCTGGTCACCCATCAGGGTAGTGCCGGCGAACCGGGCAACGCCGTGGTCAACGTGAACCACGTAGCTGCCGGGAACCAGGTCAGCCAGGTTGACGCCGGGGTTAACCTCCCGGCGGTTCCTCGGCGTCCGCGTCCGCCGCCGCTTGGAGGTTCCAAACAACTCGGCGTCGGAAATCAGAGTCAACCCGCCACCGCCGGCATCCCGCGAAACTTGCCAGCCTTCGTTGACCGAGCCGGTTGCCAGGTAAATCCGGCCCGATTCCGGCATTTCCCCCTCCTCAACGGCCGCGGCCGGCGCGGTTCCCACGCCGGCTTGTTCCAGGATTTCGCTGATGCGGGCGCGGGAGTGCTGGCTGACCACCACCACGGAACGGCCTTGCCCTTGGGCAGCTTGCAGGTCGGCGGTAAACTGCTCCAACTGCCCGTAGTAAGGAGTGGCGGCGGCGAAAACCGGGTCTGATTCGCCGGTCAGCCAGCTTTGCAGGTGAACCCGGGAGCCGGGCCACTCGCGCAGAAACCCGGAAAACTCTTCCCAGGTGAAGTAGGGAGAAGGGAAATTACGGGGCAACTCTCCCCGTTCTTCCCGGCTGGCCTTCATTCGCCAATGCTTTTCTTCCTGCTCTTGGGCTTCGGCTTCAATCTGGCCGGCCCGGTCAAGAACCAGCAGGCCGCCGGCGGGTAGGAATTGCAACAGATGGCAGCGATTCAGCAGCCCGTTGTAGAAATGCAGCGTTTCCATGTCCGGGTCGCGGTCAATTTCCGCCAGGTCATCCCTGAACCGTTCCCGGGCCGGCAGCCGGCAATTGCTCAAATCCATGCGGCCCATCAAGTCGGCCACCATTTCCCTATCGGCCAGGTGGGGCAGTTGCTCCCGCGCCGGAATCAGCCGCACCGCCTCCAGGTCGGCCACGGAACGCTGGGTATAGGGGTCGAAGGAACGGATGGTATCAACTTCGTCGTCCCAAAGCTCAATGCGGGCCGGCATTTCGTAGTCGGGCGGGAAAACGTCAATGATTCCCCCCCGGTGGCTGAAACAACCCGGCGATTCCACCAACGGCTCATTGCGATAACCCAGGTCAACCCACGAAGCAAGCAGGTCGTCCAGCCGGGGAATGCGCTGCCCCACGGTCAAATGACGGTTCCCCGGCCATTCCACCGGAGTGACTATTTCCGGGGCCAAAGTACGGCGCAAGGCCGCCGGGGCGGAGGCGACAACCAGCGGCGGGTTTCCCGGGTATGCACCCCCAGCACAGGACAGCGCCGCCAACGCCGCCAGCCGTTGATCGGTGGTGCGGGAATCCACCGCCAGCCGCTCAAAGGGCAAAACGTCCGACTCCGGGAAAAGAAAGACCGGGGCGTCTTCCCCCAGGTAGGTCAACAACTGGTCGTGAAAGATGCGGGCGTCCTCGGGCCGCGGCGTCAAGACCAGCGTTGGCTGGCGGCGTTGGCTCCACAGGGCGGCCAGGTAAGCCGGCCTGGCCCCTTGGCGCACGCTTATTTCCGCGGGTGGGCCGTCCTGGTCAATTTGCTCAAAATGCCGCCGCAATTCCGGGTGTTGACCCAAAAAGGCGGCGATTCCTTTCAATGCCATTCGCTAAGTTCATTCCTTGCTTGGATTAGGGTGTTGTCAAAACACGCGCAAAGGGGGCTGTCCCCGTAGGACAGTCCCAACCAAAGGATTTTATCCCCCGCCAATGGACGATACAAGTACGGGCGGGAACCAAAGCAGGGTCTTTCAGTTTTCATTCCTCGCCTTTTCATGTCATTCTGAGCGCAGCGAAGAATCTAAAATTCCTGCCTCCAGCAGCATCGCCTAACCGCAGAAGTTCCGAACCTTTCCTCCCTTCCGGGAAACAACTGAAAGACCCTGGGGAACCAAAGGAATCGCATTTAGGACTCAAACTCAATCCCTTCCCCCTTGACGGGGGAAGGTTAGAGCCTGCCCTGAGCTAAGTCGAAGGGATGGGGGTGAAAACCTTGGCGTCAAACCCAAACCGGGCCATGTTATAATTCCGACAACGCCGAACCGGGGTTGCCAACCTTGGGCAATCCGGGCCGGCAATCCTTGGCCCCACCCATTCCGGTTGAAAGATGCCCGAATCCCAATCCACCCTGACCAGCCGCGCCGCGCCGCCAAACCGGCGCCGCCACCGCCGGATTGTCGTCAAAGCCGGCACCACCGTTTTGACCGGCGGAACGTCCGGCGACGGCCTGGACTCCGGGGTTATGGCCGACTTGGTGCGCCAAATCGCTACAGTCAAGGAATCGCCGGGCGCGGAGGTTTTGCTGGTGACTTCCGGGGCCATCGCCGCCGGGCGGGAAGTTTGGGCCAAAAACGCGCCCGGCGCCCGGCTGGGCCGGGATATTGTTACCCGGCAGGTCTTGGCGGCCGTCGGGCAGGGGCGCCTGATTCAATTCTACGAGCGTTTGTTTGAAGACCGCCAGGTTGCGGTGGCCCAAGTTCTGTTGACCGTCAACGACCTGTCCAACCGCCAGCACTACCTGAACGTCCGCAACACCCTCATGGCCCTGCTGGACATGGGAATCGTGCCTATAATCAACGAAAACGACGTGGTGGCAGTGGACGAAATCGGCGAGGTCTTTGGCGACAACGACCGGCTGTCCTCGCTGGTGACCACGCTGGTTGACGCCGATTTGCTGGTTATCCTGACCGATACCGACGGCCTTTACACCGCCGACCCCAAGACCAGCCCCGACGCCCGCCTTATTCCCGTGGTGGAACGGGTGGACGCCGGCGTTCATGCAATGGCCGGCCAGCACAGCAACCCTTGGGCCAGGGGTGGAATGCCCACCAAGATAGACGCGGCCCGTCTGGTGACAACTTCGGGAATCCCGATGGTGATTTGCAACGGGCGGGCGGAAAACGCCGTCTTGCGGACGTTCAACGGGGAGCATCTGGGAACCCGGTTTGAGCCGGCCACCGAAAGGCTGGAGGCCCGCAAGCGATGGATGTTGAGCCGCCTACAGGACTCCCAATGGGGAGAGATTGTCGTTGACGCCGGCGCCGCCCGGGCCCTGCGGGAACAGACGGTTAGCCTATTGCCGGCCGGGGTGCGGCAGGTCAAGGGCGACTTCCAGCGGGGCGACATCATCTATATCAACGGCGAGGACGGGGAATCGGTTGCCTGCGGAATCGCCAACTACCGTTCATCGGACATCGCCCGCATCCGGGGATTGCGTTCCGACCGGATTCAACCCACCCTGGGTTATCACTACGGCCAGGAAGTAGTGCATCGCAACAACCTGGTGTTGCTGTAAAATGTAAGGAATCGGGTTGTCCGTTGGGCCGCCCGGTCTTGCCAAAAGGGAGTCAAGGAAACCATGACCACCGCCGTCCCATCGCTAGACATGACAACAATCGGGAAGTCCGCCCAAACCGCCGCCCGAAAGCTGTCCCGCTCCTCCACCGATGCCCGCAACCAAGCCCTGCTGAACATCGCCGCCGCCCTGGAACAAGACCAGGACGACATTATTGCGGCCAACGAAAAGGACTACGCCGGCGCGCAGGCCGAAGGCATGAACGAGGCCATGCTGGACCGGCTCCTGTTGACGCCGGACCGACTCAACGGCATGGCCGCCGATGTTCGAGGCATCGCGGCCCTGCCTGACCCGGTAGGCGAAACCATCGAAACCGTCCGGCTGGAAAACGGCTTGGCGTTGGAAAAGCGGCGCGTCCCCTTGGGCGTGATTGCCAGCATCTACGAGAGCCGGCCCAACGTCACGGTGGACATCGCCGCCCTGTGCCTCAAGTCCGGCAACGCCTGCATCTTGCGCGGCGGGCGGGAAAGCGTCAATTCCAACCTGGCCCTGGTAAAACTGATTCACCGGGCCGTTGCAGCGGCGGACATTCCGGCGGAAACGGTACAGTACATTGACAACCCCGACCGGCAGTTGGTCAATACCCTGTTGCAAATGAAGGATTACATCAGCCTGCTGGTGCCACGGGGCGGGCCGGGCCTCATCAAGTTCGTAGCGGAAAACGCGGCCATGCCGGTGGTCACCGGCGGGGTGGGCGTCTGCCACGCCTACGTTGACCGGGACGCCGACCCGCAAATGGCTGCCGACATTGTTTTCAACGCCAAGACACAACGCCCCACCGTCTGCAACGCCTTGGACACGGTGCTGGTTCACGCTGACGTGGCCCCATCGTGCCTGCCGGAAATGGCGCGGCGCTTGGGAGCCGCCGGGGTGGAACTGCACTGCGACCACCGGGCTATGAGCATCCTTGGCCCGGAACCGGGGGCCGTGACCCTTCCGGCTAGCGATGACGATTGGGGCCAGGAATTTCTGGCCTTGACCGCCGCAGTCAAGGTGGTGGACTCGCTGGAAGACGCCCTGGCCCACATTGAAGAGTACGGCTCCGGCCACTCCGACGCCATTATCACCGAGGACACCGCCGCCGCCGAGCGGTTCCTCAACGAAGTGGATTCCTGCGCCGTTTATGTCAACGCCAGCACCAGGTTTACCGACGGCGCGCAGTTCGGCCTGGGCGCCGAGGTGGGAATCAGCACCCAGAAGTTTCACGCCCGCGGGCCGATGGGCCTGCGGGAATTGACCTCTTACAAGTGGCTGGGCCGGGGAACCGGCCAGACCCGGCAGTAAAGGGGGTGGCCAGTGGCAGAGTTTGATTTCCAGCGCGAGGTCAGAACCCCCTATTCCGAGGCTTACACCATCCTGGAAGGGGAAAGGGCCGTTGGCCGGGCCGACATCCATTTCACTTTCGAGCTGGTTCACGTAACCCTGGCGGTGGACGAAAGCCTGGTGCAGGAAAGCGTCCAGGAAATCTTGGACGCCATTGACGCCGACCTGGTGGACGCGGTGGGCATCAACCGGCAAGACCTTATCATCCACGTATTCCAGGGCCGGGAAACCGGCGTTTACAGCGACAGCGCTTTCCACCAGAACGGCAACGACCATTGACCCGCCCAGCTAATCCCGTCCCATGATAATTGACGCCCATTGCCACATTTTCCCCGCCGATTTTGCCCACCGGCACCATGAGCTTTCCCGGCGGGACGCCACTTATGCCGCCCTGTTTCCCAACCCCAACCCCCGCATGGCCGACGCCGAAACCCTGATTCAAGCCATGAATCAAGCCGGCGTTGACCGGGCCGTAGTCATGGGCATGGGCTGGGAAACCTGGGAGTTGGCGGCGGAGGTCAACGATTACATCGCCGGGGCGGTGGCGGCCTACCCCGCACGGTTGACCGGATTTTGCTCCATCAACCCGGCTTGGGGCGTGGATGCAGTCAGGGAAATGGAACGGTGCGCCGCCGCCGGGCTAAGTGGGTTCGGGGAACTCCATTCCGACAGTCAGGGATTTGACCTGACCGACGCCGGCGTTATGGGGCCGGTAATGGAACAAGCCCGGAGGTTGGGCTGGCCGGTGACAATTCACGCCTCCGAACCCGTGGGCCATAAGTACCCCGGCAAGGGAAAAGCCACGCCGGACAAACTGTGTCCGTTCATCGAAAACTTTCCCGACAACCCTATCATCTGCGCTCATTGGGGCGGCGGGCTGCCTTTTTACGCATTGATGCCCGAAGTCCCGCCTGCGCTGACCAACGTATTTTTCGATTCGGCGGCCTCTCCCTTCCTGTACCGGCCCGAAATTTTCGATACCGTCGCCGGGTTGGTGGGCGCGGACAAAGTCCTGTTCGCCACCGACTACCCCTTGATTTCCCACCGCCGTTTAATCAAGCAGGTCAAGGAATCCCGACTTTCACCGGATGCCCAAGCGCAAGTCTTGGGGTTGAACACCGCCCGGCTGTTGGGGCTGGATAACCGCCGGGATAAGCCATCCGAAGAGGACGCCATTGCCGGATTTTGAGACGCTGCCCGACTACCTGGCCCCCAACCTGGACATCGTGCTGGTGGGCATCAACCCGTCGGCCTACTCCGTGCGGGCGGGGCATTACTTCGCCAACCCCCGCAACCGTTTCTGGAAAGCCCTGAACGCCTCGGGGCTGGTGTCGGAAGAACTGGGGCCGGAGGACGACCGCCGTATCCTGGACTTCGGCATCGGGTTTACCGACGTGGTGAAAAGGCCGACGCCCCAGGCATCCGGCTTGAAAGCCGCCGACTTCCGGGAATGGTGTCCCATTTTGCGCCAAAAGCTGCTGGAATACCGGCCCCGCATCGCCTGTTTCCACGGCCTGACCGGATACAAAGCGTTCCTCAAGTACACCGATACCGTCGCCGAATCGCCGGCGTTGGGGCTGCAACCGTTGGCCTTGGGGGATACCAACCTGTTCGTTGTGCCAAATCCCAGCCCGGCCAACGCCCGGTACTCCCTGGACGACCTGGCCGAGTGGTATCGCCGGTTGGCGGAATTGCGGCAGGAGCTATGCCATGCCGCCCCGTGACCCCAAAATCCGCCTGTTCATCGCCGCCCGCGTTCCCGAACCGGCCCAGGAAGTCTTGCAGCGGGCAGCGGAATACTTGGAATCAGCGGCGCCCAACCAGGTCCGCTGGGTCAACCCCGATACCATCCACCTGACGTTGAAATTCCTGGGCGACATAGAGCCTTCCCGCACCGCCGGCATAATGGCGGCGATGGAAAACGAGGGGCGGCAGTTCGACGGCGGGGTTTTCCGCATTGGACTGGCCGGGTTGGGCGTATTCCAACGGCAAGGGAAAATCCGTGTCATTTGGGGCGGCATCCAGGGCGAAATAGCCAGGTTGGAAAAACTGCACGACAACCTCGACGCCGCCTTGGAAAAAGCCGGTTTCCCGCCCGACCGTCCTCCCTACCGGCCCCACCTTACCTTGGGACGGGCCAGGAATTACCGCAGCGGGTTGGACCCGGCGGCCCTGTCCGGGGTCTTGGCACGCTGGCAGCCTCCTTCCCCCGTTGAGTGGACGGTTGACGGCATCCACCTGGTTCACAGCGTCTTGGGACAAGGCCCGCCGCGCCACGTAACCCTGGGTTCCGTGACATTAACGGAGCTCGGAAATGGATAGCGCGGAAACCATCATCCACCCGGTCCCTCCCTTCGATTTTGACCTGACCGCCGGTTACAACACCTACTTCCGGGGCCGCTACGGGGCCGACAGCCTGGAAGAAGGCATCTATCAACGGCTGCTGGACTTGGGCGGCCCAACCGTCCTGGTATCCGTATCGTCCCTGGGAACCACCGAGTCCCCCAGGCTAAGGGTAGAAACCCAGGGCGATTCCCTGTCCGATTCGGACATAGCAACCGCCGCCCGGCAAGTCTATTGGATGCTCGGATGCGCGCAAGACTTGTCGGGATTTTACGGGTTGGTGGAAAAAGACCCGGTTTTCGACCCCATCCGCCGCCAATTCAACGGGCTGCACTTGCCCCACACCGCCACGGTTTTTGAGGCGTTGGTCATGGCGATTATGGGCCAGCAGATTGCCACCGCCGTGGCCCGCATGGTTCGCAACGCCATGATTGAAACCTTCGGCGTCCGGCGGGAGTTTGACGGCGTGACCTGGTACGCCTTTCCCCGCCCGGAATCCCTTGCCAACGCCTCGTTGGAAGACTTGCGGGGTTTGAAACTCAGCCAGAGGAAAGCCGAATACATCAAGGGAATCGCGGAGGCGGCGCTGGATTCCTCCGGCTGGCTGGAGGGGTTAACCACGCTGCCCGACGAGGACGCCGTAAGCCGGCTGCTGGAACTGCGGGGAGTGGGCCATTGGACGGCCCAATGGGTCTTGGTGCGCGCCCTGGGCCGGGATGATGCTTTTCCCGCCGGCGATTTGGCCCTGCAACGGGCCATATCCAACCTTTACTTCGATGGCCGCAAGTTGACCGCTGAGGACATCGAGGACTTTTCCCGCCGCTGGTCTCCCTACCGCACCTACGCCACCGCCTACATCTTTACCGCCCTGCGAACCGGCATGGCCTGACCCACCGGGGGTTAGCTGCCCGCCGCGGCTATGTTAACGCCTCAGCCCGTCATTCCGGCGAAAAGCCTGCCCCGTACCACGATACGGGGCCGGAATCCAGAAATCCTAAGCATACAACAACGTCCGTGTGGGCAAGGAATCCTGGATACCGGCCTACGCCGGTATGACAGCGAATATGACGACACACCCTAGCGAAACATATTCATCAAAGACCGGGGGTTGCGGTTGCGCGAAAGCTGGCGCATCAGCTTTTGCGTCTGCCGGTACTGGTTCAACAGTTGGTTGATGTCCTGGGCCGACGTGCCGCTGCCCCGGGCTATCCGCCTCCGCCGGCTGCCGTTAAGCAGCTCCGGGCGTTGGCGTTCCTCCGGGGTCATGGAGCGGATTATGGCCTCGATTTTGGTCATCTGTTGCTCGTCAAATTCCAGGGGCATTTTCTTGGACATCCGGCCCGCGCCGGGAATCATCTCCATTATCTGGTCAAAGGAACCCATCTTCCTGACGCTCTGAATCTGCTCCAGAAAGTCCTCCAGGTTGAAAGACGCCTGGCGGAACTTCCGCTCCATCGCTTTAACCTGGTCGTCGTCCACCGTGGCCTGGGCCTTTTCGATAAGGGTCAGCACGTCGCCCATCGCCAGGATGCGCGAGGCCATCCGGTCGGGGTGAAACTGTTCCAGGGCGTCGGAGCGTTCCCCGGTGCCGACGTACTTGATAGGCACGCCGGTAACCCGCGTTACCGACAACGCCGCCCCGCCGCGAGCGTCGCCGTCCAGCTTGGTCATAATCAGGCCGGTCAGGGCAACCCTTTCGTGAAACTCGGCGGCGGCGTTCACCGCGTCCTGGCCGGTCATGGCGTCAACCACCAGGATGGTTTCGTGGGGAGCCGCCTCTTTCTTGACCGCCTCCAGTTCCTCCATCAACTCGTCGTCAATGTGCAGCCGCCCGCCGGTGTCAATGATGGCCCAGTGCCGGCCCAGTTGCCCGGCCCGGGCCACGCCGTTCTTGACCACCTGGACCACCGAGGACGAATTGGGGTCTTCGGAGTAAACGTCCACGTCCAGTTGCTTGCCCAGGGTCTGCAATTGGGAAATGGCCGCCGGACGGCGCAGGTCGGCGGCGATGAGCAGGGCGGACTGGCCTTGCCGCCGCATTTGCAGGGCCAGCTTGGCCGCGGTGGTGGTCTTGCCCGAACCTTGCAGCCCCACCAGCATCAGCACCGAGGGCAGCCGGCTGGCCAGCGTCAACCCGTGGCCGTCGCCGGTGAGCAGGGCCGTCAACTCTTCGTGGACGATTTTGACTACCTGCTGGCCGGGGGTCAGGCTTTGCATCACCTCGGCGTCCAGGGAGCGTTCCTTAACCTTGGCGACGAAATCCCGCACCACCCGGAAGTTAACGTCCGATTCCAGCAGGGAAAGCCGGACTTGCCGCAGGGCCTCATCAATGTCCTTTTCCGTCAACCGCCCCTTGTTGGACAGGCGGTTGAATACGCCGGTAAGTTTTTCAGTCAGGTTCTCAAACATGAGCCAATGTCCTTATGTCATATCGTTGCCGGATTGTAGGTTGACGCCGGGATACTGGTCAAGGAAAGGGGCAGCCGCCAACCGCCCTATTCCCACCGGAAAAGGGTCACGGCCAGCACGAAACTGACCGCCAGCCAAACCGCCAACCCGATAAGCCCAACCCATTGCGACCATAGGGTTGCCCCGTCAATCGCGACGCTGCGCATGGAGTCGGCCAGATAGGTCAACGGCAGGTACTCAGTGACGTTCTGCAAAATCTTGGGCATCGCCTCCCGTGGGAAAAACACCCCGGAAAGGAACATCATCGGCAGGGCGATGACGTTGGCGATGGGGGCCGCCACTTCCTCGCTCCGCGCCCAGCCGGAAACGGCGAAACCCAGGCTGATGAAAACGGCGCCGCCCACCAGCGCCAGCGCAAGTATGGACAGGATGTTGCCGGCCAGTTCCACGTCAAAGAAAAGTACGGCCACGCCCACCAGAACCCCGGTCTGCAAGACGGATATGGTCAATCGGGTGACTACCTGGGCAAATAGGAAACTGACCGGCTTGACCGGAGTAGCCAGCAGCCGCCGCAAAATCCCCTGCCGTTTCAGCTGCACGAAGGCGAAAGCCACGCTGAAAAGGCCCATCTGCATAATCGCCATTGCCACGATGCCCGGCATCAGAAAGTCAACGTAACGCAGGTTGCGGCTTTCCACCGGCGTAGCGTCTATCAGGAAAAGACGGTCAGCGTCGGTAAACTGGAAGGTCAATTCGTCGGTGACTTGACGCAGTACCGCCAAACCAACTTGGTACTCCCGGGGCTGCCCTTCGTTGTAAAAGACTTCCAGCGTCACCGGGGGGAACCCCCCGGTGCCTTCCCGCGCCGCCGGCCCGCCGGAGGAACCGAACTCCGCCGGGATTACCAGAACCAACTCCCTTTCCCCTCGTTCCAACGCCGACAACGCCGAGGCCCGGTCTGATTCGCGGGTAATGTCTAGGGCCTCCACGATTTCCAAGACGGCCAACATTCCCTGGGATTCCGGGTTGTCCGCCAAGTCAATCACCCCCACGTCCACCCGGCCAAACGCCCCGAAGTTCATCAGCCCGAAAATGACCATAATCACCAGGGGCAGGAACAAGCTCCAGAAAAGCGCCTGGCGGTCTCGGAACCACATCTTCATGGCCGCCCAGGTCAATGCCAGCGTGGGGTTGGCGCGCACGATTAACCTTCCCGCAGGGCGCGGCCGGTCAAGTCCAGGAAAACGTCTTCCAGGTTCGCCAGCCGTTCAATGTGTTCTTTGCGGAACCCCCGCCCCAGCAGGGCGTCAATCAGCGATTGGGGTTGGTCCAGAGCTATAATCTTCCCTGCGTCCATGATGGCAACCCGGTCACAAAGCTCTTCCGCCTCTTCCATGTAGTGAGTCGTCAAAAGGATGGTGCGGCCCTCTTCCTTGAAACCCTGCACCAACTCCCACATATGGTGGCGGGCCTGGGGGTCAAGCCCGGTGGTGGGTTCGTCCAGGAAAAGCACCAGCGGGTCGTTGACCAACGCGGTGGCGATGGAAAAACGCTGTTTCTGGCCGCCGGAAAGGGTCTTGTATTGCGATTTGGCCCGGTCTTGCAGGTCAACCTGCTCCAAAAAGGCCCGCGGATTCACCCGTTTCCCGTACAAGCTGCCGAAAACCTGGAGAATTTCCGCCAGGCTGAGCTTGTCGAAAAAAGCCGACGATTGCAGTTGGATTCCGATAACGGACTTGACCCGTCGCGGGTCGCTGCGGACATCAATCCCGTCAACCATCGCAACCCCGCTGTCCGGCGGGCGCATCCCTTCCAGAATTTCAACGGTGGTGGTCTTGCCGGCCCCGTTAGGCCCCAGGATTCCGAAAACCTCCCCTTTCTTGACAGAAAAGGAAACGCCGGCGACGGCGGCCAAATTACCATAGCTCTTGTGGATGTCCCGGACTTCAATGATTGCGCCGGGGGAAGGGGACAAATCTGTCATGGAAAAAGAGGGGTAAACTCCAAGGAAATAGTGCAACCGATATGATACCACGCCGCCGGGGGCTTATCAGAGTAACGCAGAACAGTTTGGTGTTAAAATGGGCTACCTTCACCGGCCCGGCCATAAATCCAACCCCCGGTACGGGATGCGGCAGCCAACCCCCAACCCGGAACGTCGGCGATGATTCCGTTAAAGCTCAACATCCACAACTTCCTCTGCTACCGCGAAGACCTGCCGGCCCTGGACTTGTCCGGCGTTCACGTCGCCTGTCTCTGCGGCAACAACGGGCATGGCAAGTCGGCCCTGCTGGACGCTATAACCTGGGCCTTGTGGGGCCGAGCCAGGGGCCGCACCCAGGACGACCTCATTTCCTACGGGGCCGACGAAGCGCGGGTTGAACTGGAATTTCTCTCCCGGGAAACCCGCTACCGCGTGGCCCGCCGTCGCGCCCGGCCCCGAACCGCCGGGGGGCAAGGCGCCAGCGACCTGCAATTGTATCTGCTCCAGGGCGAAACGCCCCCAACCCTGACCGGCAACACCATCCGCGATACCCAGGCCAGAATTGACCGCCTCTTGGGGCTGGACTACACCACCTTCATAAACTCGGCCTTCCTGATGCAGGGCCGGGCCGACGAATTTACCCGTAAAACCCCGGCAGAGCGCAAGTCCGTCCTGGCAACCCTGCTGGGGTTGGAAGAATACGACAAGCTGCAAGCGCGGGCCAGGCAGCGGGCCGAAACCGGCAAA
Organism: Dehalococcoidia bacterium; assembly: GCA_963665735.1. Lineage (GTDB taxonomy): Bacteria > Chloroflexota > Dehalococcoidia > Lucifugimonadales > UBA3495 > CATOSK01. Next base: position 733,354 of record OY762444.1, read on the forward strand.
GCCGCCGCCGAGCGCGCCGCCGGAATCCTGGAACAGTTGGGCCGGGAAAGGGACGCCATCGGCGACCCTTCAACGGAACTGGCGGCGGTCAACCAACAATTGCAAGTCCTGGATTCCCAACTGGCGCAGGGACGGGCGGAGTTGGAACTGACCCGCAATAAAGCAGCGGGGCTGGCCCGCCAACGGGAAGAATTGGCCCAACTGCGGGAACGAACCAGGGCCGTACAGGAAGAAGTGGCCCAACTGGAGCAACGAATAGTCGCGGGAGAGGAACGGGTAGGCCAATACCGTACCATCGTAGGCCAAGCCGCCGCCATCGAAGAGGGCGCCGGGCAACTCCGCCGGGCGCGGGAGCGTTTCGAGACTTTGGAGGCGTCCCGCCACCGCTTTGACGAACTGGAACGCCAGCGGCGGGAATTGGAGCAGGCCATTGCCCACAAACGTACCCGGTTGGAGTCCCACCTCGACAACTTGCGCCGCCGAGTGGAAAACGAACTGACTCCCAAAGCTCACGCCCAACCGCAACTGCTCCAAGCGTCTGAGGAAGCGCAAGCCCAGGTAGCCAACCTTGACCGTCAAGAGGAAACCCTGACCGGAGAACGCGGTCAACTCGACGGCATCCTCGCCCAAATCGCCCAGGCCAAAACCCTGGAGGAACGCTACAAGACCGAAGGTTTCGATACCCGCAAAAAGCTGGATCTTCTGCAATCATCGGGGGAAGACGCCATTTGCCCCCTGTGCCAGACCACGCTGGAAGCCCACGGCTCGCACCGACTGGCCGACAACTACCAACGGCAAATTGAAGACCTGCGCCGTCTGTACCGGGAAAACGAAACCCGCCATAAGCAGTTGCAAAGTGAACACGCCAAAAGCCAAGAGCAACTAACCCGCCGGGAACGAACCCTGAACCGGGAACGCCAGTCCCTCCAGACCCGCCTGTCCGACCTGGAACGGCAACTGTCCGAATCAAAACAAGCCCAACAGGAATTGGAAATTTCCCGCCCGCAGTTGGATGACGGGCTGGCCGCGCTGGAATCCGGCGCCTTTGCGGGGGAAGAACGGCAAGAGTTGGGACAAATCGCCCAGGAAATTCAAGCCTTGGGCTACGACGATTCCCAACGCCAGGAATGTTATGACGATATGCGGCGGTTGCAAGAATACGAAACCCGCCACCAGCAGTTGACCCAGGCCCAAGAATTGCTGCCCCAGGAAGAGGCCGCAGTAACCCAAAGCCGGGCTATGGCGGAACGGCGGCGGCAAGACCTGTTGCAAGACGCCCAACGGCTGGCCGCCGGCGAGGAATCCTTGGCCTCCCTCCCCGATTTGGAAAAGCAACTGGAAACGGAAGAGGCCAGCGTTGCCCGGCTGGAATCGGAACGGCAGCAGACCGTGGGACGGCAGGGATTCCTTCAAGGCCAGTTGCGGCGGCTGGACGACTTGGAGCAGGAAATGGTCACCGCCCAAACCCGGCTGGAATCCCTGGAACGGGAACAAAGCATTTGCCAGGAACTTTACGCCGCTTTCGGCCGGCAGGGCGTCCAGGCCATGCTCATCGAGACGATGGTTCCCCGGCTGGAAGAAGAAGCCAACTACCTGCTGGGCCGCATGACCGACAACCGGATGCACCTGAAAATGGAGACCCAACGGGAGCGGCGCACTGGCCGGGGCGACCCGGTGGAAACCCTGGAAATCAACGTCCACGACGAATTGGGGCCGCGCAGTTACGAAATGTACAGTGGCGGCGAGGCTTTCCGGGTCAACCTGTCCCTGCGCATCGCCCTTTCCAAGGTGCTGGCCCAGCGCATGGGCGCGCCGCTCCCCACCCTGTTCATTGACGAAGGTTTCGGCACCCAGGACGCCGCCGGCCGGGAACAGGTGCTGGACGTTATCAGTTCCATCCAGGACGACTTCGAGCAAATCATCGTCATCACCCACCTGGACGACCTGAAAGATATGTTCCCGGTTCGCATCGAAGTGCAAAAAACCGACCGCGGTTCAACCTTCTGGCTCAGCTAGCGGCCCGGTGATTGAGTCTTTGTCCCATGTCCCAAGCCCGTCATGTCATTCTCAACGTCCCCCATATCATTCTGCGCGACCCATGTCATTCTGAGCGACCCATGTCATTCTGAGCGCAGCGAAGAATCTAAAATTCTCGCCTTCGGCAACCCTGCCTTGAGCATAACCGCAGGGGTCGCCTCACCCGTAGAATTTTAGACCAGGGTGAGAAATCGTTCAGGGAAACAATCAAAAAGCCCTGGCTAACCGGCAGCCGTCAGGAGTTTCATTATGTTATCCAACAACGTGAAAGAATTTCTAAGCCAGACCCACCGGGGCGTGTTGACCACCTTCCGGCGGGATGGCGGGGCGCAAATGAGCATCGTCACTTGCGGCCCCTACCGCGACGGGGTGGCCTTCACCACCACCGCCGACCGGGCCAAGCTGCTCAACCTGCGCCGCAACCCCCGCTGCTCCCTGCTGGTGTCCCAAGAGGACTGGCGGGGTTACGTGGTGCTGGAAGGCCAAGCGGAGATTGTCTCCACCGCCAACGCCACCCCGGAGGAATACCGCCAAACCCTGCGGGACGTTTACCGCACAGCCTCCGGGGAAGAACACCCCGATTGGGAAGAGTACGACCAGGCCATGCTGGAACAGCGCCGCTCGGCGGTGATAGTCATCCCCGACCGGGTTTACGGAACGCGGGTTTAGCAGGTGGTTGGCGGTAAAGTCACTTTCCGCATTGGGCAACTAACCCGGCAAACCCGTCATACCGGCGCAGAGCCTGCCCCGTACCACGATACGGGGCCGGTATCCAGGATTCCTTGCCCGCGATTGCGCTGTTCTTTGCCGGGCTTTTCTGGATTCCAGCTTTCGGCGGGATGACGGTATATCTTTTGCAAAAGTAGGGGCGCACGACCGTGCGCCCCTACCGACGGTTGGCAAACCTTTGGCGATATTCCCCTAGCCTTCCATCCCCTCGGCCCGTTTCAATGCGGCCACGTCCATCGGGATTTCCGGCTGCGGCTGCCCGTTCAGCGCCGCCAACACCCGCTCGGCGGACAGCGGCATTTCGTTAATGCGGACGCCCACCGCGTCATAAATTGCGTTGGCTATGGCCGCCGGCGGGCCGAAACCGGGGGGTTCTGCCACGGCACGGGCGCCAAAAGGCCCGTCCTCCGACGGAACCCGCACCAGGATATTTTCGATTTCCGGCAAGTCCACCGCCAACGGCATCAGGTAGGTAGCAAAGGACGGGTTCCGCACCGCCCCGGTGTCGGCGTCGAACTGCATTTCCTCCGTCAACGCCCGGCCAATGCCCTGCACCACTCCGCCATCCAACTGGCCCTCCACCGCCATCGGGTTAATCGCCGTGCCAACGTCCTGCGCTTGAACGTAGCGCGTAACCTTGACCTGCCCGGTGGCCTTGTCCACCAGCACTTCCGCCGCCTGGGTGCTGTAAACTGGCGTGAACGGCATACTGGACAGGGACGCCGTGCCGATTATCGGCCCGCCCCGGGAATTGAGGCTCATCGCCGCCAACTGGCTCAGGGTCAAGCTCTGGGGCGGGTTGTCCTGGACGTAAACCGTCCCGTCCTCGCAGGCCAGCGCATCGGCGGGAACGCCGAAACGGTCGGCGGCCAGAGCCAACAGTTTTTGCTTGGTGTCCTCGGCGGCCCGCTGCACCGCCGTCCCTTGGCTGTAAACAATCCGGCTGCCCCCGCTGGGGCCGGTGAAGGGCGCCAGGTCGGTGTCCCGCTTGGCGACGATTACCTTGTCCGCCGCCAGCCCCAACGCCTCCGCGGCAATGGCGGCCAGCGATGTATCGCTGCCGGAAATGTCCACCGAGCCGGTAAGCAGGCTGACCGTGCCGTCGTCGTTAACGCTGATGGACGCAGTAGAAGGGCCGTTGCCGCTACGCCATTCGCACAAGGCCATGCCGACGCCCCGGCCCTCTTCCAGTTTCTTGGGCAGCCCCAGCCGTTCTTTCACGGCTTCGATAGTCTCGATGAGGCCGTTAGGAGGCAAAGTCGCGCCGTTAACCGCGGTATCCCCTTCCCGCAGTGCGTTTTTCAGCCGGAACTCCAGCGGGTCCATGCCCAGCTTGTGGGCGATGTTGTCGGTGTGGGACTCCACGGCAAAGGTCATGTCGGCAACGCCGGAAGCCCGGTAGGAACCGACATAGACCTTGTTGGTATAAACCCCGTAGGAACGGAGCCGGAAGTTGGGGACGTTGTAAGCCCCCAACCCATGCCCGACGCCGGAGTTGGGGCCGGCCCCCAGGTAGGCTCCCACGTCAAAAACGCTGTACGCCTCCCGCGCGATGATGCGCCCGTCCTTGGTAACGCCGGAGCGGATGTAGTTGGCTACCGGCAGGCGCGGGCCGTTCAGCGTGAAAGCCTCTTCCCTGGTGTTGACCAACTTCACCGGACGCCCGGTTTTCATCGCCAGCAGGGCGGGGAAGGCTTCAAATGCCAACCGCAGCTTGGCCCCGAATCCGCCGCCCAATTCCATCGGAATGACGCGAATGTTGGAAACCGGCATTTCCAGCACCGACGCCAGTTGCGCCCGCACCTGGTACGGCCCCTGCGTGGACGCCCACACCGTCAGCCGCCCGTTGGGTTCCACGTTGGCGGCGCAGGCCATCGGCTCCAGGAATCCTTGGTTGATTCCTTGGGACTGGAAAGTGTCTTCGATAACCAGGTCGGCCTCCTGGAACGCCTGGTCAACGTCCCCCCGGTCAGCGTCCAGCAGGGCGCAGACGTTGTCGCCCCCCAGGACAAACCCGAATCCCTCGAAATCCGGCAAGTCGGGATGCACGGTAGAGGATTCGGACTTCAAGGCGTCCAGAACCCCCACCACCCGGGGCAGGTCTTCATACTCGACTCGGATTAACGCCGCCGCTTCCTGGGCGGTCATTTCATCATCGGCAGCTATGGCGGCGATGGGTTCCCCAACGTAATGCACCTCTTCCCGCGGCATAATGTAGCGGTCTTTCAGCGCGCCGGAACCGAAATGCACGTCGGGAAAGTCCTTGCCGGTAACCACGGCCCGGACGCCCGGCAATTGCTCCGCGGCGGAGGTGTCAACGCTGACGATGCGAGCGTGACCCCGCTGGCTGACCGCCAGCTTGCACCACAACATCCCCGGCAGATAAACGTCGGCGGCGTAAGTGGCCCGGCCCGTAACTTTCTCCTTGGCGTCAACCCGTGGATGGTTCTGTTCCAGTACCTTGAATTGAACCATGATTCATTCCCTCCTGTCGGGGGCGATTATCTTGGTAGGCGAACGACTTTGGAATGGGGTTTATTTTCCCGTTCGCCCTGAGCTTGTCGAAGGGCCGCCCGTTCATGGTTCGACAAGCTCACCACGAACGAATTTCCGGTTTGCCCATCAGTCCAAAGATGGGGGCTGCTATTCCCCCTGACCCCGGCGCATTTCATCGGCGGCGGCCATAATCGCCTCCACCACCCGGGAGTAGCCGGTGCAGCGGCACAGGTTCCCCCCGATAGCCAGCCGGACTTCTTCTGCGGTGGGGTCGGGGTTGGCGTTGAGGAACCCGGTGGCGGCCATTATCAACCCCGGTATGCAGAAACCGCACTGGAGACCGCCGTGGTCAACAAAAGCCTGCTGTACCGGATGCAACTGGCTGCCGTTGGCCAGCCCCTCAATGGTGGTGACATCGGCGTTGTGCGCGCTGTGCGCCAAGACCAGGCAGGACGTGACCGGCTTGCCGTCCATGATGACGGTGCAGGCCCCGCAGTCGCCTTCATCACAGCCCTTTTTCGTGCCGGTAAGGTGAACTTCATCCCGCAGGGTGTCCAGCAGGGAGTAGAAAGGCTCGGCATAAACCTGGTAAGTATCGCCGTTGACGGTTAACTGCAACGGTTTTTTCATAATCACATCCTCGTAACCGGGCGGGATTCGGCGTTAGAAAGCGGTCTGAATGGCCAGGCGGCGTTGGGCCTCAAAGGGCAAGTCTCCGCCCCGGGCCATGGCAATCGAGTTTTCCAGCGTCCGTTGGGTCAAGACCGCCACCACCGACTTGCGGTAGTCGCCGGTGGCCCGCACGTCGTCTATCGGGGTAGCCAGCCGTTGCGCCTCCAAAGCCGCCGCTTCCACCAACTCCGGCGTCAGTGTTTGGCCGACCAGCATTTCTTCCGCGCTGTAAGCCCGCTTGGGAACCGGAGCCACCGCTCCCAGGGCGATCCGGGCGGCGGCGCAGACCCGGCCCCGGTCCCGCAGCGACACCGCCGAGGCCACCCCCACGGCGGATATATCCATCGCCCCGCGGGGACTGTGCTTGATGTAAAGAGAGCCGGAGTTTCGCTCCGGACGGGGCAGCCTTAGCTCGGTAAGGATTTCCCCCGGTTCCAGGGCCGTTGAACCCGGCCCCTTGAAAAACTGTTCCAGGGGCAGCCACCGTTCCCCGTCCGGCCCGACGATTTTGCATTGGGCGTCAAGAGCCAGCAACGCCGGCAGCGTGTCCCCGGCGGGCGAGGCGTTGCAGACGTTGCCGCCGACGGTAGCCAGGTTCCGCACCTGCACCCCGGCGAAGGAAGTCGCCCCGGTAGCCAACGCCTGGTAATGCTGGCGTATGGCCGGGTGCTGCTCCAATTCCTGTATCGTAACCAGGGCGCCCAACCGCAGCCCGTTGCGGGGGCTGTAACTGATGCGGCTCAGCCCGGGGACGTGCTGGAGATTAACCACGTATTGAGGATTCCAAAATCCGGTGCGCCACCGAATCAAAAAGTCGGTGCAGCCGGCAACGATGCGGGCTTGGTCTCCATGCTGCCGCAACATGGCAAGAGCTTGCCGCAGGGTGTGGGGTTCCAGGTAATCGAAACGGGCCATGCCGACCTCCTCCCGGACAGAGCCAAGAAAGCCCCGGTCACATCGGTCTTAACCCTGATTGTTAGCGGCAATTATAGGTTGACCCCGGAAACACGGTCAAGGAACCCTCCAAGGCGGCTGGGGTCTTTCGATTCTAATTCCACGGCCCAAGTATGTAATTCTGAGCCAAGCGAAGAATCTAAAATTCTTGACGGAGCCAACGTCCCTGATGCGAAGAATTTTAGACCCTTCACTTCGTTTAGCGTGACAACCGAAAGACCCAGGTAATGAACGCGGTTAAGGGCCGGCGACAAAACCGCCGCCTTAATGCCGCAACGAAAACCCGACGGCGGAAAAATCGCCGTCCTGCAAATCGGCATTCCCGGTCAGCCTTCGCAGTCGGTTGCGCTGCGACCTCGAGGTAATGGTGAAGGGTTGGGGAGGGCCGGCGGCGATTGCCCGCAAAACCGGCAGGACATCCTCAACGGCGGCTACGGCTCGCACCAGTTCCCGGTCAACCTTGTGACTTTCGTAGAAGTTGACGTGGCAGACGTGATACGCCTCACCCAGGGCGGTTCCCAATTCGCCGCTGCCATACTCCGCAGCTACCTGTTGGCCGACGGCGTGAATGTCGTCGTGGGACTTGTGGGGCCAACCCCGACTCTCCCCGATGATTTTCAGTTGCTGCGCCACCGCGCCCCAAGCCTTTTCCCCGGCCTGAGTCCGACTCCCCCGTTGCAGTTCCAGAAGGGCGTCCCTGATGAAGATGGCGCTGATGTCGTCCCGGTCTTGGGCCGTTTGTTCGCCGGGTTCGGGCAAACGGGGCGATGATGCGGTCATATCGTTGTCCGTCCTCTGCTTGTCGTCACCATTATATCCCCGCCGACCGGTATTCCCACCAGCCGAACAGCAAGACCATTGCAAAGTTAGGATACTTCACGACTTGCCAAGGCAGACCCATTAGCCCTTGCCCAAGACCAATCGCCTATGCCCTTAACAGGTAGGGGCGCACGGCCGTGCGCCCCTACTTTGCAATCCAACGCCGGGTGGAAATGGCCCGGCACAGCCGGCCTAATCGCCGTCTCCGTTGGGCAGAATCAGCACCCGCACCAACCCGTCATCCTCTTTCCGCTGCGTGACCAGCCGGTGACCCGCCTGCTCCGCCCAGTAAACCACGTCGTACAAGTTCAGCGCATCGTGCAGGATGGCCTCGACCAGGGAGTTGCCGTCCCGGGCAATCTGGCTGGTCAAGGCGGCGATAACCCCGGCGCAGTTCTTGCCCCGCCCGTCAACCACGGCCCAGCCGCCGTTGACGGAAACCGCCACATGACCATTGCCGTGGCCGTTGCCGTTCCCTATCCGGTGAACGTCAATTTCCCCGCTCTTCCGCAGGTCAAGCTCGTGCTTGAAGTGGGCCACCGCCTCGGCGGCTACGGCCAAGTCCCGCGCTCCGCCGCGGCAGACCGCGCCCCGCACACCCACGATGTCCGGATTGATACGAGCCAGTTCGTCCAGGTCGTCGAGCCGCAGGTGGCCGGACAAAGCCGTGCTCAGCCCGTACTGCTTGGCCTCCATAACCATTTCCCGCAACTCGTCCTCCGGTATGAAGTCGAACAGGTTGCGCCCGTCTTTCGTCAGCGTGTCAATCAGGAAACCGTCGCACTCGCTTTCCCGCGCCAGCTTGACCATCTGCCGCGGTTCCAGCCCGCCGAACAGGTGATTGTCGGCAAACAGGGAACCGATGAGTTTCGTATCGTACCCCCGCAACGCCCGGCGGGATTCTTTCAGGACATCCAGGGCCGTATCGTAGTCGGTCTCGCAGAAACCCACCTTGACCGAAGTGGCGTCCAGCATCCCCGCCGCCCGCACCGCCATCGCCACCGTGCCGGCCTGGTTCGGCACCACGCCCAGGGTGACGCTGACGTGCTTTTCTTCGGGAATCCGCTCCCGCACCGCCTCCACCAGGTCGGGGTGGCCGGAACCTACCAGCGCTTCTTGCAGGTTCTTGACGTCAATGATGTCCGCGCCGCCCTTGTCAGCCTCCAGGGCCTCCTCCAGGTTTTGTACGCTGACCAGCAGCATCATGCCGGAGAAGTTCACGTCCCGATGGCTCTTTTCGTTCAGCCAGGTAGCATGAGAGCGGGCCCGGGCCGGAATAGTCTCCCTCTTGGGCCGGGGAATCAGCGGAATCAACTCGGACTTGAGTTCCGCCTTTTCCTCTGCCGTCAGGTCAATCAACGGGGGACGGACGCCGCCGCCGGCCATTCCCATCACCTCGCCCCAATACTTGCACATGGACGCCGGAATGACGCCGCTGTACTTCTGAACGGTGCCGCCCCACCACTTGTCGGAAAGGGCCTTCATGTCCTTCAGGCGGATGTTGTAGAAGTCCAGGTCCAGGTCGCCGCGGGTCGCCCGCTCGATGAACTGGACGTAGTAGTTGCACTCCGGCGTGTCGAACCGCCAGTCCGAGGTGTTGGCGAACATGACCTGTTGCTGGAAACCCAACTCCTGCGCCTTGGGGAAAATCCATTCGTCCGGGGTGCTGATAATGGCGTCCTTGCCCGTCAGCAGGTGGGTTTCAATGGAAATCTGCTGGTTGAAACTGGCTTCCTTGACCCCCACCACGTTGGGAATCCGGCACAACCGCTTCAGGCCCTGGGGACTCATCACGAAACCGAATTGCGGCGAGTTGTAGAACATGATGGCCAGGTTGGTGTTGTCGGCCAGCAGCTGCACGTAGTCCTGGACTTGCTGCTCCGTCTTGGCGACCATGTAAGGCGGGGCCACCATGAGCAGGTCGAACCCGACTTCCTCCGCCCGCTTGGCCAGGGCCAGCATATCCTCGGCGGAGGTGTGGGTTACGTGGGCGCCGATGTCCCATTTCCCCTGGGATTCGTCGGCCACGGTTTCCATCACCCGGCAACGCTCGTCAAAGGTGAGGCTCCAAAACTCCCCCATCGCCCAGGTGCAGCCGGCCCCGCGGGTGCCCAGGGACTGGATGTGACGGATGTTCTGGCGCAGGCCAACTTCGTCAAACGCTTTTTCGTCGGTGAAGGGGGTCACCAGCGTAGTCCACTGGCCCCGCAATGTTTCCCAGGCCCATTCCTGTGCTTCGCGTTTCCGGTATTGCGCCATGGCCCGTTAGCCTCCTGTCAATTAGACCCGGTGGGTTCAAGAACGGCGGTGTTTTAAGGCGAATCCGCACTTTGCCGGCGTTGACGCAACCCGCGCCAATACCGCCGGAATTAGGATGTCTCCAATTGATAGTGTACGGAGTGGGAAAGCCGGCGTCAACAATGACAACGCCGGAGGCCGGGTCATAGCGTTTGGGATTCCGGCGGCGTTTTCCAAGGGATTCCTCCGGTTTTCTTGACGCTTTCTAACGCCCGTCCGTAGGGGCAGGTTTGAAACCTGCCCCTACCACGCTCAGCCAATTCCTGTTCAACCAATGGAAGAACCCGAGTGCGATTGCTGCGCCGGCGTCAACTCCCCCCTCAACCCGGTTGACAGACGGGGCAAAAAAACGTGCTCCGTCCCCTAACCCGCAGGGACTCCATACCCGCCCCACATCGGACGCAAGGCGCGCCAACCGTGCGGGGTATCGTCCAGGTAGTAAGGCCAAAGGGCGGATCCGGCCACTCAACCCGGCGGCTGTGGTCATATTGGGCCAAACCGTTGCTCAACGCGGTGACGATTCCATCCCGCAGCGCCGCCAACTCGGCCCCGGTCAAACCCGAACCTTCCCTCACCGGATTGATGCCGGCCAGGTACAGGGCTTCGTCCGCGTAGAGGTTGCCCAACCCGGCGATAATGGACTGTTCCAACAGGAGGGCCTTGACCGGAGCCTTGCGTTTACCCAGAAGGCCCGCCAACAACCCGGCGTCAAAGTTCGGTTCCAACGGTTCCGGCCCCATGTTGGGAATCACCTGGGCCGCGTCGTCCACCAGCCACAAATGGCCGAACTTGCGGGGGTCAATGAACCGCAGTTGACGCCCATCGTCCAGGTCCAGCACGTGACGGGTCAAGGACGGCGGCGGCTGTTCCTTGGGTTGCACCCGCAGCCCGCCGGTCATCCCCAGATGCAGGGCCAGGGTTTCCCCGGTATCCAGCGGCAGCAGCAGGTACTTGCCCCGCCGGTTGACGGATTCCACCCGCCGGCCCGGCAGCCCCAACACGAAATCCTCCAGCGACGGATGCCGGACGCTGTTGGCCCAGCCAATCGTCGCCAGGGTGAAAGTGCGGCCCGGCAGTCCCCTCTCCACCAGGTAACGGCGGGTGTTTTCTACTTCGGGCAGTTCGGGCATGGGCGGTTAAACCCGCCTCACGCCCAGGGTGACTTCCATCCCTTCAATGCGCTGGGTCTCCGCCTTGGCGTCCTCAACGGGAACGGCCTCCACCAACTCATCGCTCAGCGTTTCCTGCCCGATGTAGCCGCCGTGTTCCCGCATGACCAGGGCAACCTCTTCCGGCCCCTGGTAGTAGGTGACTATCCGGTCGGTAATGTCGAAGTTGGCGGTCTTGCGAAGATTCTGGATGCGGTGGGCCAACTCCCGCGCCAGCCCTTCCCTAGCCAACTCCGGGGTAATGCTGGCGTCCATCGCCACCATGTAGCCGGCTTCCAACGCCACCGAGTAATGTTCCACGCCAAGAATCGAGTTGGCGTTTTCCCCGGCGGCGGCCCGCGCCTGTTGGTACAGGTCTGAGCTTTCGGAAACCCCTTGCAGGGCTTTGACGTTCAATTCCTCCAGGACTTGCGACTCCACCCAATCCAGGTAGCGTTCCTCTTCCTCAACCCTCGTCTTGACCACCATCGCCGCCAGGGGTTGCCGGACTTTCAACCCGGCCTTGGAACGAGCCGCCCGCCCCATGCTGGAAACCCGCATCGCCAAGCGCGTGGCATCCATCAACTCCCGGTCAACCAGCCCAGCGTCGGATTGCGGGAATTGGGCCAGGTGGACGCTGGCCGGCGCCGACGGCTCCACCGCCAAAACCAGGTTGCGGTACATCTCCTCGGTCATAAAGGGAGCCAGCGGGGCCATCAGCTTGGTCACCGTAACCAGGCAATTGTAAAGCGTGGCGTAGGCGGAGAGCTTGTCTCCGTCGTTTTCGCTGCGCCAGAACCGCCGGCGGCTGCGGCGCACGTACCAGTTGGAAAGTCCGTCAATAAATTCCTGGATGCGGCGTCCGGCGTCGGTGGGATTGTAGTTTTCCAGGTGGTCGTCAACCTGGGCAACCAGCAGGTTCAACTCCGACAGAATCCAACGGTCAAGCTCATTCTGCGGTTTCCAGTCCGCCGGAACCTGGTCGGGATGGAATTGGTCAATGGTGGCGTAGTTGGTGAAGAAGGAATAGACGTTCCAAAATGTCAGCAGCACCCGGCGCAGGGTTTCATTAACCAGCTTGTCGGAAAAGCGCCGCGGTTCCCCCGGATGGGAGGCGGTAAACAAGTACCACCGCAGGGCGTCGGCCCCGGTGGCGTCCAGCACCGTGTTGGGGTCAACCACGTTGCCGATGCGCTTGCTCATCTTGCGGCCTCGCCCGTCCAGGATGAGGCCCAGGCAGATGACGTTGTTGTAGGCCGGCTGGCCTTTCAGCAGCGTCCCCAGGGCGTGCAGGCTGTAAAACCAGCCGCGGGTCTGGTCAACGGCCTCGCAGATGTAATCCGCCGGAAAACGCCCGTCCTCGGCCATTTGCGAGTTGTCAAAGGGATAATGCCATTGGGCGTAGGGCATGGCCCCGGAGTCAAACCAGGCGTCCATCACTTCCGGGATGCGGCGCATCCGTCCCCCACAACCCGACGCGGGACAATTGAGGACGATTTCGTCCACGTAGGGCCGGTGCAAGTCCAGGCCGTCAATCCTTTCCTGCTGGCCGGGCGACGCCATTCCCTCCATTTCGGCAACGCTGCCGACGCAGACGGTATTGCCGCAGTCGCCGCACCGCCAGATGGGGATGGGCGTTCCCCAATAGCGCTCCCTGGAAATGGCCCAGTCAATGTTGTTGCGCAGCCACTCCCCGAAACGGCCCTCCCGGATGTATTCGGGATACCAGTTGATGCCGCTGTTGCCGCTGACCAACTTTTCCTTCACCGCGGTGGTGCGGATGTACCACGAAGACTTGGCGTAGTAGAGCAGGGGAGTGTCGCACCGCCAGCAGAAGGGGTAGGTGTGGCGGTAGGTTCCCTGGTTGAACAAAAGACCCCGTTCCTTCAAGTCGCCGGTAATCTCCGGGTCGGCGTCCTTGACGAACTTGCCGGCGAAGGGATACCCGCCGGTGACGACGCCCCGCAAGTCCACCGGCTGAACAAAGGCTAACTCCCGCTCCCTGCCCAGGTCCAGGTCTTCATCGCCAAAAGCCGGGGCGATGTGGACGATGCCGGTGCCGTCATCCATAGAAACGAAGTCGGCAGCTACCACTTGGGGCGCGAACTCCCCGGCGGCAACCAAGTCGGTTACGCCGCGGCCCTCCGGCCCTTGCCGGCGGACGAACCGCCGTACTTCCACGCCGAAATCCCCCGGCGGGAACAAGGGCCGATAACCCAAGCCCACCAACGCAGAACCCGGCACGGTAGCCACAACCGAGCACTCCTGCCCGATGTTGGTTTCCACCAGGGCCGAGGCCAGGACCAGCCTTTCCCTGCCGTTGTCTCCCTCAACTTCCACTACCGAGTATTCGGCGTTGGCGTCCACCGCCAACGCCGTGTTGCCGGGGAGAGTCCAGGGCGTAGTAGTCCACGCCAGCAGGTAGGTGTCAACATCCGGCGCCAGCCCGTCAATCCAGGCGTCAACCCGGAACTTGGGAAACACCGACGGGTCTGGTGTATCGTCCCGGTAGCCCAAGGCAACCTCGTGGGAACTCAGGCTGGTTTCACAGCGGGGGCAATGGGGCGTGCCCCGCAAGCCTTCGTAGAGCAGTCCCTCATCCCAAAGCTGCTTTAGAATCCACCAACCCGTTTCGATGTAGTCGTTATGCAGGGTAACGTAGGGGTCATCCATATCTACCCAGAAACCGATGCGGTCGGTCAGGACTTCCCAATCCTTGACGTAGCGGAACACGCTTTCCCGGCATTGCCGGTTGAATTTTTCGATGCCGTAGTCCTCAATGTCCCGCTTGGAACTCAGACCCAATTCCTTTTCGATTTCCAGCTCTACCGGCAGCCCGTGGGTGTCCCAACCACCCTTGCGAACACACCGATACCCCTTCATGGTGCGGTGGCGGCAGATAACGTCCTTGAACACCCGCGCTAGGACGTGGTGAATGCCGGGGCTGCCGTTGGCCGTCGGCGGCCCTTCGTACAACATGAACAGGGGAGAGTCGGCGCGTTCCGACTCGGTGCGGCGGAAAACGTCCTGGTCTTTCCAATACTGGAGAACGCCGGCGTCCATTTCAGGAAAACTGACCCGGCTGGGAACGGCTTTGAACATGGTTGAGCCTACCTTAGCAAAAGGGGTGAAGTGTTGCGCCGCCATTATACCCCAATGGCCGGGGCAGAATGTGATATAGTCTGCTCATGCTTATCTTCGTGGATGAATCTGAATGGCCCAGGCCAAGAATCCCGGGAGGTTTCACCGTTTGGGCTGCCGTTGGGTTGGAAACGGGAAAAACAAAAGAGTTTTTCCGGGAATTGTTTAACCTGGAAAAGAAATTCTGGAAAGTGAACGAGCCTTTTGACTTCGAGATGAAAGGCCGATTGCTGTTGAACCGAAAAGCAATGACCAGTCCCAAGAAAAGGGAATTCACCGAAGAAGTGTTGAGCCTGTGTAAGTTGAACCGGGTTGTCGCATTCGCCGTTGGACTACGGTATCCCGAGAACGTGGCGATGCAGGGCGCCAATGAACCGAATACCTTCACCGTCATCAGGGACCTGGTTGACAGGGTAGAAGCCATGATGTCAGAGAGTCATCCAGACGAGACTGCGTTGGTCATTTTCGATTCCCAAGAGGACAAGAAGGACTTGGAACGTGCGTTGGAATTCGGCAACTACGTTTATGGCACCCCAAGAGGAAGAAGCGTCAGCCACGTTTCCGACATTCCAATTTTTGCTAGTTCAAAAGTTACCAAAGGGCTACAGATCGCTGACCTTTTCGCTTATGCTCTCGCCCAGCAAAACAATACGGACCGGTCAGAGATTAAACCACTGTGTGACCGTATTAGAGAAATGGAGTGGAGGAGTGCGGATGTGGACGAGAACGGGCCGTGGCGGGGGTTTCGCTTTAGAACCGCATAGACCCAAAAAGAAAGGATTGGCGGCTCACCCGGTGAGATACTTGCGTAATCTCGGTTCGCCCTCGGCTTTGCTCATTAAGCAAAGTGCCAATCCCTTACTGCCACTATAATACTACGCCAAATTGCGATTAGCAAGACCGCCGGTTGCCAGACACCGCTGAGGGAAGCAGACAGCGAAGCCGGCAACGTCTGGTCAGGCCTACCCCCACAGCCGGTAAAAGTGGTTCAGTGGGCCGTGACCCTGCCCCACGGCGAAGGAACGCCGGATAGCCTCGGTGACGTAATCCTTGGCTTGGCCCACGGCGTCAACCACGCTCAGGTTGCGGGCCAATCCCGCCGCCACTGCCGACGCGAAGGTGCAGCCCGTCCCGTGGGTGTTGGCGGTCTCGATGCGCTCGGCGGTGAACTCCCGGAACTCGGTGCCGTCGTAGAAAAGGTCGGTAGCCGGGCCGGGCAGGTGTCCGCCCTTGACCACCACGCCCCGGGCGCCCATGCCAATCACCGCCTCGGCGGCCCGGCGCATATCGTCATTAGTGGATATGGTCAAGCCGGTCAACGCCTCGGCCTCCGGGATGTTGGGAGTCACCACCGCGGCCAATGGCAGTAGCGTGGAACGCACCGCCTCCACCGCATCATCTTGTAGCAGCGAATCGCCGCTCTTGGCTACCATCACCGGGTCCACCACCAGGTTGCGGACGTTATGCCGCTCCATTTCCCCGGCCACCGTTTCCACAATGGCCGCGCTGGACAGCATACCCGTCTTAACGGCGTCGGCGCCGATGTCCGTAAGGACAGCCTCAATTTCGGCGATGATTACATCCGTGGGGATTTCATGGATAGCCGTAACCCCCACCGTGTTTTGGGCGGTGATGGCCGTCAGGGCCGAAGTCCCGTAAACCCCCAGGGCTGCAAAGGTTTTCAGGTCAGCCTGGATTCCGGCCCCGCCCCCGGAATCGGAGCCGGCGATGGTCATGGCCTTGGCGACTGTGGCCCGGACTGCGTTCATTGGCTACCCGCCGCCTCAATATCGTTGATAAATTCCTCCAGTTCGCCAAACCGAGCCTGCATTTCATCAAACTCCACGATTCCATCGTAGTAACCATCTACGTGGAACGTCTTCCACAAGTCGCTATAGGCCCGCCGCATATCCCGGCCCATGAACCGGGCCGTGAAGTACCGCCTTCCCCGGTCATTCTCCGGCAGTTCCGACTCCAAAACCCCCTGCTTCAGGAAAAAGGCGTTGGCCGCGTCCAGCGCCGCCAGCCAACCCTTCCCACAGGCGTTCCTTAGCCCGATAACCGCGTCTCCGCCCCTAGCTTCCTCGGCCCGGGCAAATCCCTCTCGCGCCACCCGCAACAGGTCCCGGGCCCGATTCAACCGATGGTCAGCTTGGGCAACCATCGCTTACACCTGTTGCGGCGGGTTGTCCGGCGGTGCAGTGGGCAAGCGCCACTCTTCGGCTGTAGGGGGATCAGCGGACTGCTCCACCAGTTCCGCATCGTCGGGGGGGCGTTCCACCATCCCGCCAATAGCCATCGCCGGCATGGTTTCAGTATGGATTCCTGCCTTGACCCCGATTTCCAAGGCCAGCCGGCCCACGGCCTCGTTGTCGTCGGCCTCCACCATCATCACGTAGTCGCACCGGCCCAACACGGCGTAAGAACCTAAAATCTGGGCTCCCGCGCAACGACAGTCGGCAATGGATTCGATTAGAAGATTCGGGTTTCGCAGCAGCATCTGCTGACCGTTGGCGCTATGGGTTCCCATCAAGAAATAAAGAGGCATTTCAATCGCCGCCCTTCCCTTTCGGTGTTATTCCCACCAGTATAACACCTCAAAAAATTCCCGCCGCCGGTTGGCGTCATCCGGTAGCGTTACTGTTAAGGTGGTTTCATCACCGGCCCCCATCGTCATTCCCGCGAAAGCGGGAATCCACATCCTTCCCCCAAAACCCCTCATGCCGGCCCAGAGCCGGCCCCGTACCGCGAAACGGGGCTGGAATCCAGGAACGTCACGACACTTATGCTTGCCCACTAATGCCGGAAAACCACCTGAAACGGAACGCTGCCTGTCATCCTACATAGGCCCGGAATTTCTGTCCGTGCCTGTGCGGGTAGCGACACGCCCTAGTCCCCAATCAACTGCACTTCCTCGCTAAGCCGCGAGTAGTCGTAGGCTTGGGAATTGGACGCTTTGGACGCCAGGGACAACACTATGCTCAAAATCGCCGACACCACCAGCGCGCCGCCGAAACTGAACACGAAATTTCCCGCCCCCGGTATCGGATTCCAGGGACTGAAATCGGGCAGCGGAAAGAACAACGCCCCCACCACCAACCCGGCGATGCTGCTGACCAACGCCGCCGTACCGCTGAAATGCCGGGCGAACAGACCGAAGAACACCGGGAACAGGGCCGCCGCGCATACCAGGTCGGCAATCAGGAACAGGTACAAGACGCTGTAACCCTGGGAGGCAATGGCGACCGCGGGAATCACCGTGGCTATGGTTATCCAGCGCGATGCCCGCAGCATCGTTCCGGTGTTGGAACCCTGTCCGGACTCGGAAAAAATGGACAGGTCCGTAGTCACCGCGCTGGTTATCCCGTTCAACAGCGTATCCATGCTGCTCATCACCAACACCATCGCCAGCACCAGAACCAGAACCACCGCCCACAAGGGCATCACCTCCACCACGAAAGCGAACATCGCCACCGACGGGTTGACATCCGGGTTCCACCCCACCGCCATTATCCCGAACAATCCCATCAGGAATATCACCGGCAGCGCCACCGCCCCGGCGATGACAAACCCGGTTCGCAGCGTCCTGATGTCCCTGACGGTATAAACCCGCTGCCAGGTGCCCTGGTTGAACATCTCCGCCGCCAGAATGGCGATAACCAGCACCAACCCGAACTGCCAGCCGGGGACATGGCCCAGGGACAGCAGCTCCGGGGCGTTCTCCGCCGCCGTTCCCATCAAGTCTCCCGAACCCACCAGCCCGGAAATTACCACCACCGCCAGCAACGGCACGATTATGTAAAATTGGATGCGGTCGGTGAACAGGGACGCCCTCATTCCCCCGTAGGCCGTGTAAATCACCGTCAGCAGCCCTACGATTCCCGCCGTTGTCCAGAGGGCCGCTCCACCAATAAGTTCGACGGCTTGGGCGATTCCCGTCAACTCCGCCGTCAGGAACACCAGCATATAGAAGATGACCACGAACACCGTGAAATAGTACATGGGCAGCCCGAAACGGTGCCGCACGTATTCGGTCACGGAATGGCCTTCGGGCATCAGTTGCCGCATCCTCGGCCCCAGCAGCACAAAGGCCACCAACGGGGCCGCCGAGCCGACTCCGTAACCCACCAGTCCGGCGATGCCCGCCCAGGTTCCCGTCTCGGCGGGAGAAAACAATATCCACGCCCCCAGCCCCGACGCCACCAGCGTGGCGGTAGCCAGTCCAAAACCCGCCGTGTTCCGGGAAACTATATAGTCCTCAACGCTGATGGACCGGCCGCGGACGTACCAGATTCCCAGTGCAAGGAAGACTCCGGCGGTGGCCAGGGTGATTATAATGGCGATAAGCGGTGGCAGCATTTGACCCTCCCTTTCGTTGCATCCCGGCCCGGCGTCGGGCCAACTGCCAACCAAAAAAACAAGGCCGCCGGCTGTTGAAAACCGGCGGCCCATCCGCAAAAGGCCAAGTCCAAAAAGCGCCGATTCCCTACGCTGGCATTACCCAGATCAGGTTCGCAAGGGTCGGCGGCATAAGGCCACCCTCTCAGCCTGGCTCAACCAAGCTCCCCTACGTGCCTTGCCTTTCAGTTGTTAACACGCCGATTCTAACCCCGCCCTTCCCACCCTGTCAACGCCGAGGGTCCGGCCCACAGGACGATTGCAAAGTCGGTAGCAACAGCATTGGAAGGTATTTCAATAGTCCCTTCCCCCTTGACGGGGGAAGGTTAGAGCCTGTCCTGAGCGGCGCCGAAGGAATGGGGGTGAAATTCACGTCAGAGGAATGTAACCCCATCCCGAACACCTCCCCATCCTTGGGAAACGGACTTTGCGATCGTCCTGTGGGCCGGACCGGGACGATCGCAAAGTCGGTAGCAACAGCATTGGAAGGTATTTCAATAGTCCATTCCCCCTTGATGGGGGAAGGTTAGGATGGGGGTGAACCTCACGTCAGAGGAATGTATTCCCATACTGAACCACCTCCCCATAGTTGGGATACGGACTTTGCAATCATCCTGCTCGGCCTTTCGCCGGGTCTTTCAGTCATCATTCCTCGCCCTTCCATGTCATTCTGAGCAAAGCGAAGAATCTAAAATTCTTGCCCTAGCCAACCCTGTCCCAACCATTACCTACCCACACCCCTACCCGTCATTCCCGCGAAAGCGGGAATCCACCCACCGCCGTCAATTGGCTTGACCACCCAAAACAGAACGCGGCTCTCCCCCTCCGGCCCATTTGCGCCAACCCCCGCCACAACGTAAGATGTAAAAACCCCACCGGGCAAATCCCGACAGGAAAGCGACGGACATGGCAGCCCCAACTGCTGGCAGCGCGCCCACCGAAGATTACCTCAGCCCCAGTTTCTTGTGCTTTTCCATGCCCGACGCCTTCAATGCCGAGGTGGTCAAGCAGGCGTTGGACGCCCGGCCCCAGGTCTCCGCCGCCGCCCGCAATCGCCTCCAGCAGATTGTCAACAGCGCCTGCACCGTCAACGGCTACCGCCGGGCCGGGTTGGCCCCGACTCCCCTGCTGCTGGAACAAGTCTCCGAGGGAGTTCAATTCCGCAACGACTTGGCCGGGGCAGTTCTGCAAGTATGGATGGAGTGCAACGAGGAAACATTGGCCCAGGTTTTGCATCAACTGGACAATCTGGAAATCCCCACCCTGGAATCAGCCCCTTCCGACCATTCCATCCGGTTCCGCGCCGCCGATGGTTGGTGGCACGATGCCGGGGAGCGTTTCCTCGAATCATATTGCGACGGCGATGAGGACAAACGGGATGAAGGAATCCTGTTATTTGCCCTGGCGACGGGATTCCTGCAAATTGATGCCGACGATGCCGGGGATACACCCTTGGGCCAATCAACCGTGCAACAGGTACTCAGTGCCGCTTATAACGCCCTCTACCGCATGGCGGCGGACGACCCCGGTTGGGAGGACGCGGTTCCCGATTTCATCGCCAGCCTGTCCGAGTTGCAGGAAATCAAGCTCCAGGAACGGAACCGGGCCGAAAACCTGGACAAGCAGTTATCCGACCTGCGGGACAAACACCGGGAGTTGCTGGCCTTCTTCCAATGGGACGCCCGCCAATGGACTGCCGACAACGTACCCATAGTTGAACACTTGGAAGCGGCGCAAACCCTGGCCGCCGACCTGGACGCCCTGTTGACCCGCTATGCGGCGGTGCATGAACGAGCCGCCACCGCCGCCGAAGAGTTGGAACGCTCCCGCCAGCGGGCCGAATTGCTGCCGGAAATTCTGGAAACCGGCGGCAAACTGGACGCGCTTTTTGAGCCGGAAGACGACGGGGAAGAAACCCGGGAACCCGCCTCGCTGCCCGACGCCGGCCCCAAGGTTGACGCCGCCGCCAATTCCATCCCCGACCCCGTCGGCGACAACGATGCGCCGGCGGCTCCCCAGCCCGAAACTCCACCCGTCCCGGCCTCCGATGAAACAGCCCAGTCCGCGCCCGAAGGATTCGCGGAAATACCGCCCTGCGACATCGAAGAGCGCCTGCTCCTCCGCCTGGAAGTGGCAGAGTTGCAGCAGGAAAACGACGACCTGGAACGAGAGGTCAAGTCCCTGGAAACCGCCCTCTTTGAGAGCCGCAGCAAGGAAGAAGGCTACTGGTACGCCCAGGCATCCCAGGACGGTCAGGACGCCTCAGCCATGCCGGAAATATCCGACGTTACCGCCGCCGTCGAGTTGGCCCGGCAACGATTTGACGGGCAGTTGATTTTCCGCCTTAACTCCGATTCCAGCGTGGAAGGCAACCAATTCAAGTGGCCCGGCAAAATCTGGAACGCCCTGGAATGGCTGGCTACCACCTACTACGACGCCCGCACCGGCAAGACCCAGAACACCGACCTGGACGCCTCTTGCCGCCAGGCCAGCGATATGTGGTACAAGACCAGCCAGCACGAAACCACCATGACCTCCTACCGCAATTCCTACACCACCAAGGTTGACGGGCGCACCATCTGGCTGCAAGAACACATCGGCAAAGGCACCAGCTTTGACCCCCGCCGAACCATCCGCATCGCCTTTGACTGGGACCGGGACTTGCGAAAAGTGGTCATCGGCTACATCGGCCAGCACCAGCGCACCGCCTCCACCTGATATGCCAGGGCGATTGCAAAGCCGGTGGGAACTGCCTCGGAAGGCGTTTCAATAGTCCCTTCCCCCTTGACGGGGGAAGGTTAGGATGGGGGTGAACCCCAACGTCATTCCCGCCCTGGGTGAAAAATCATTCCCGCCTTCAACCCGTCATTCCGGCGAAGGCCGGAATCCAGAAATCCTTGCCGGAGCGGGCGTCGGCCTTCGTTGCGTCATCGCTACCCAACCCGTAGGGGCAACCCTTGTGGTTGCCCAGCCCCTCATCCCAAGACTATCCCCAACATAGGGCCGATGGACTTTGCAATCATCCTTACCTGACCTAACCCCCGCCGTTGACAGCCCTTCCCGGCGGATAAGATAATCAATCCCGGCGGCCCCCGAAACCGCTCTGACAGTTGCAAACCCCTCGACCCGTTCCGGGGAATCGCCCCGCCAACCTTGCTTTTGAGGAGGCAGGTTCATGGCCAACGAAGAACTGGCATTGATGGCCCACCTGATGCGCCGCGCCGGTTTCGGCGCCACCCGCGAAGAACTGGAGTACCGCATCCAACAGGGCTACGAAACCACCGTTGAGGAACTGCTGAACCCGGAGTCGCAAGAGCCGTCCGACCGGCTGGAGTTTCTCCGCTACCACCCCGGTTTTTGGAAGCCGGTTACCTCCCCCGGCATGGGTGCCGCCACCTGGCTGAACGACATGATTAACACCCAGCGCGTCCTCCAGGAAAAAATGGCCCTTTTCTGGCACCAGGTCTTTGCCACCGGCCAGTCCAAGGTTGACCACTGGCACGAAATCCAGAACCAGATTGATATGTTCCGCGACCTGGGCATGGGCGACTACCGCCAACTGCTGGTGGAACTCGCCAAAAACCCGGCCATGATTTACTGGCTGGACAACTGCGACAACCACGCCTACGCCGTCAACGAAAACTGGGGCCGCGAACTGCTGGAGTTGTTCAGCATGGGCGTGGGCAACTACACCGAGGACGACGTGCGGGAATGTTCCCGCGCCTTTACCGGCTGGACTTTCTCGCCCAACATTCCCCGCAACACCTACGGCCGCTACGACTGGCGGTTTGAGTACCGGGCAGAAGACCACGACGAAGACGACAAGACCTTCCTCGGCGAAACCGGCAATTTCAACGGCGACGACATCATAGACATCGTTTGCCGGCAGCCGGCCACTGCCCGGTTCATCGCCCGCCACCTTTACAACTTCTTCGTCGCCGACGAACCCCAGGTTCCCGCTTGGTCGGTGACGCCGCCCCGGGAACCGGAGGTCATCGAAACCCTGGCCCAAACCTACTTCGATTCCAACTACAACATCACCGCCATGCTGCGGACGCTATTGCTGTCCGACTCTTTCAAGAACGCCCGGTTCTCCAAAATCAAGAGTCCGGCGGAAATGGTGGTCGGCACGTTGCGGTTCGTCGGCGGTTTCGAGTTTCCCGCCCCCGGCATCGGCAATCTTTCCAAGCAGGCCGGCTACATGGGCCAGGAACTGCTCAACCCGCCCAGCGTCGAGGGCTGGCACACCGGCGCCGAGTGGATTAACAGCGGCACCCTGATGAAACGGGTCAACTTCGCCGCCGACATGGTGGGCGACCTGACCCGGCCCGGCGTCCAGTCCATCGTCCAACGGGTGCGGGCGCGCGGCGACCTCGGCCCCGATGGTTTCGTGGACGCCTGCCTGGACCTGATGGGGCCGCTGCAAGTCAACGAAGAGACCCGCGGCCAGTTGGTAGGCCACGCCGCCGAGTCGGGAACCCTGTCCTGGCAATCCCAAAACCGCATCGAAGAATCATCCCAACGGGTAGCCGAAATGCTCCAACTAATAGTGGCAACCCGCGAATTTCAATACGCCTAGCAGTCCATCAGCTTGGGACTGATGAGTCAAACGGCAGTCCGTTCGTGGTGAGCTTGTCGAACCATGAACGGACGGCCCTGCCAATGAGTCAAACGGCAGTCCGTTCGTGGTGAGCTTGTCGAACCATGAACGGACTGCCCTGGATGAGAAAACTCCGGGCGAACGGGAAAATTGACCATCCTTTCGTAAAGAGGAGGGAACCGTGACCAGCAACAAAAAAGACCCGGTTCTGGTGGTGCTCCAACTTTCCGGCGGCAACGACTACCTGAACACCGTCATCCCCCGCGACGACCCCATCTACCGCGACAGCCGCCCCGTGGTCGGCATCCCCGAAGACCGGATATTGCCCCTGAACGAACAAATCGGTTTCCATCCCACGATGGGGCCGGTCAAAGACCTTTACGACCAGGGCAGCGTCGCCATCATCCACGGCGTCGGCTACCCCAACTCTCCCCGTTCCCATTTCCGGTCTATGGACATCTGGCACACCTGCGAACCGGACACGATGGGCACCGAGGGTTGGCTGGGCCTCGCCACCCGCGACCTTGACCCCCGCAAGGAAAACGTCGTCACCACCGTCAGCTTTGGCCCGGCCATGTTCCGCGCCGTCGCCGTCCCCGGCGTGCCGGTGGCCTGCGTGGACAACCTGGAAAGCTACGGTCTCTTGACCGGCATTTCCGGCCAGGAACAGCGGGCCAAAATCCTCAACCGCTTTACCCAGATGTACACCCCCACCATCGGCAGCGACTTTGTCATGGACTACCTGGGCGACACCGGCCTGGAAGCCATGCTGGGGGCCGACATCCTCAAAGTCGCCCCCCGGCAATACAGTTCCAACGTGGAATACGCCGACACCACCATCGCCCAGAAACTCAAGGGCATCGCCCAGATTCACCTGGCCGAAGTGGGAACCCGCATTTTCTACTGCGACCACGGCAGTTTTGACTCCCACGCCAACCAGTTGGGGATGCACTCCCAGCTTTGGGCCGACGTTTCCAACGCCATCGGCGACTTTTTCGCCGACCTGCGGGAGCATGACGCCGCCGACAACGTGGTAATGCTGCTGTTTTCCGAGTTTGGCCGCCGGGTCAGGGACAACGGCTCCGGCACCGACCACGGCGCGGCCGGCCCCGCTTTCGCCATCGGCAACCCGGTGCAGGGCGGCGAATACGGCGAGTATCCCTCCCGCAAGGCCGAAGACCTTACCCAGGGAGACCTGGCCCCCAACCTGGATTTCCGCGGCCTCTATTCCACCGTCCTGGAGGACTGGCTCGGCTTGGACGCCGTTCCCATCGTCAAGGGCAACTTCGAGAAACCTCGTTTCTTCGCCGGGATCCAGTAGTCCGTCAACGGCGAATCTATGGCTAACCGCACAAACCCGTCATACCGGCGTAGGCCGGTATCCAGGACTCCTTGCCTTTGGGGACGCTGTTCTGTCCCTGGCCCTTCCGTCTTCCGCCGGAATGACGGCAAAGGGCGGAAATAACTATGGCGGGTGACACCATTAAATTACTAGCCGCCGTCAGGAGCAAAACATGGTTACTCAACTGGTAGCCGGCAGGGTCTATGATTACAGCCGCACCGTGGGACGGGGCGCCGTCTCCGGGGCCGGTTTCAACTCCCCGGTGGACGTGGCCCTGGGCGATGGCGAACAGGTTTACGTCCTTAACCGCGGGTGGGAGTTCGTTACCAACGTCCCTTGGAATCGCACCGCCCGGGGAACGCGGGTCAGCCTCATAACCATCGGCGACGAAATTGACGACGAAGAATTTGTCAACGAATTCGGCAAGTACGGCGACGGCCCCGGAGAACTCATCTGGCCGGCCGGCATCGCCCTTGACTCCCAGGAACGGGTTTACGTCACCGACGAGTGGCTGAACCGGGTCAGCGTCTTTTCCGGCGACGGGGATTTCCTTCACGCCTGGGGTTCCACCGGCCCCAACCCCGGCCAGCTTGACGGCCCCAGCGGGATTGTCTTTGACCCCCAGGACAACCTTTATCTGGTGGACAGCCGCAACCACCGGGTACAGGTCTTTTCCGCCGACGGAGCGTTGCAGGCTGCCTGGGGAAAACTCGGCTCCGGCGATGGAGAGTTCAACGCCCCGTGGGGCATAACCCTGGACGCCGACGGTTATGTTTACGTCAGCGACCACAAGAACAGCCGCGTCCAGAAATTCACCCCCGGCGGAGAGTTCGTCGCCCAATTCGGCGCGCCTGGAACGGGCCGGGGACAGTTGCAGCGCCCCGCCGGGGTAGCCGTGGACCCTGACGGCGACCTTTACGTTTGCGATTGGGCCAACGACCGGGTGCAGCTTTTCGCCCCCGATGGCCGGTTTGTCACCGGCTTTACCGGCGACGCCCAGCAGTTGAGCCGGTGGGCCAGGCAGGTGGTGGACGTTAGCCCCGACACCGTTAAACGCCGCCGGGAAGTCCGCAGCCTGGAACCGGAATGGCGGCTGGCCCTGCCCCGTGGCGTAACCTTTGACCACCGCCGCAGCCGTGTCCTGATAGCCGACACCCAGCGCAATCGCCTGCAAATCTACAACAAACTCCGGGACTACGCCGAACCCCAGCGCAACATTTAGGGCGTGTCGTCAATTTCCAAACTCGTCATTCCCGCCACCCTACCGTCATTCCCGTCACCCGACCGTCATTCCCGCGAAAGCGGGAATCCACAACCGGCGCTCTTAGAGGATGTGCGATAACTCCCCTCCCCCTGGTCAGGACGATTGCAAAGTCGGTAGTAACAGCATTGGGAGGTATTTCAATAGTCCCCTCCCCCTACCAGGGGGAGGGTTAGGGAGGGGGTGGATTCCCATCGGGAAAAGAGCGAATAAGGGCCTTTCCACCCGTCTCCCCTTTTGTGAAGGGGGATTAAGCGATTCCCTCGATGTCTCCCTGTTCACGTTCCTGGCAGGTGAAAAACCTTGAAAGAATGATGGATTTCCCCGTTCGCCCTGAGCTTGTCGAAGGGCCGCCCTTTCGCGGTTCGACCAACTCACCATGAACGGACTCCCGGCTTGCCCAACAATCCAAAGTTGATTGGCCACAATCTCCCCCTTTGTAAAGGGGGCCAAATTTTCAACGCGGGGGATTTTTTCCAGCGCCATGATTGACCGCCAACATGAAGATGAATACATCCAATCCGCGGCGGACAATCCCTATATGCGCTGCTCCCAAGCCCCGCCGGAAATCCTGCAAGCCGCCTCCTACGCCGGTGACGAACCCACCCCCTTCTTGAAGGCATACTTCACCGCCGGACATTCCCAATGGCTGGCCCAGACCTACGGCGCGCCCGCCTCGGCCTTCGAGGAAGAGCGCATCCAACGCGCCGTAATCGTCCTGTGGATTCGCGCCTGTGACCTCTACACCAGCCAACAATACCAACGCCCCGACCCCCAATGGGAACAGCTTTTCTTCTCCGACGAAGGCCTGTACTAGAGGGTGTCGTCAATTTCATCGGCGGGCATTCCCACAATCTACCGTCATCCCCGCGCCCCAACCGTCATTCCCGCGAAAGCCGGAATCCAGGAATCTCCCCAAAAAGCGACATTGCGGGAATTGGTACTTCCGGCTCCCCGACTCGGATGAAGGACTGTAACAGAGGGCATTCCCACAATCTACCGTCATTCCCGCGCCCCAACCGTCATTCCCGCGAAAGCGGGAATCCACCTCCTTCGCCCAAACATCATTCCCACGCCCCCACCGTCATTCCGGCGAAAGCCGGAATCCAGGAATCTCCCCATTCATCGGTGGGCATTCCCCCGTCCCCAACCGTCATTCCCGCGAAAGCGGGAATCCACCTCCTTCGCCCAACCGCCATTCCCGCACCCCAACCCGTCATTCCGGCGAAAGCCGGAATCCAGGAATCCTCCCCAAATGCCACATTCCGGGGATTGGCACTTCCGGCCCCCCGAATCGCATGAAGGGCTGTAATAGAGAGCATTCCCCCAATCTACCGTCATTCCCGCGAAAGCGGGAATCCACCTCCTTAGCCCAAACATCATTCCCACGCCCCCAACCGTCATTCCGTGGATTGGGATTCCGGCCCCCCAATTCGCGGGAATGACCAAAACGGATACGCGGATACTTCCATTTTTTGATTGGACGACAACCCTTAACCCCTCCCGTCGCGCCGCCCATGACCGCCCAATAGTGCATGGAAAAGAAAATTCTGCTACATTCCCCAGGGGAAAATCCCCTTCCCCCCAAGAAAACCTAACCGACAACCAAGGAGGTCTCTACCAATGCCATCCTTTACCGACACCCTGACCGTGAACGGCGAAAGCATGGAAATGTACGCCGCCATTCCTTCCGGCTCCGGCCCTCATCCCGCCGTGGTCATCGCCTTCCACGTCGGCGGCGTGGACGAATTTGACAAGGTTATGGCCGACCGGCTGGCCGAAGAAGGCTACGTCGCCGTCGTGCCCGACCTGTTCCACCGCTTTACCGACGAACAGCTTAACGGCCCCCGCCTGGAACGCCTCAACTACCTCAGCGACCCGGACATCATCGCCGACATGCACGCCGCCGTTGACTTCCTTAAGGGCCAATCCGCCGTGGACAACGACCGCATCGGCGTCACCGGATTCTGCATGGGCGGGCGCGTGACCTGGCTCATGGCCGCCGTCAACCCCATCTTCAAGTGCGCCGTCCCCTTCTATGGCGGCAGCATCATGGCCCCCTGGGGCGCGGCGGAACAGTCCCCCTTCGAGCTGACCGACGGCATCAACTGCCCCATGCTCTTCCACTTCGGGGCCACCGACGGCAACCCATCGCCGGAAGACCAGGAAAAGCTGGACGCCGAACTAACCCGGCTGGGCAAGCCCCACCAGTTCTATTCCTACGAAGGCGCCGGCCATGCCTTCATGGACTTCACCAACCCCGACCGCTACCATGAGGCGGCGTCGGAAGCGGCCTGGCCCCGCACCCTGGAATTTTTCGCCACCCACCTGAAAGGCGCGGCGGTGGCCGGCTAAACAACCCCTTCTGGCAGCAACCCGATGGGGTGGGCCGGCGTGTCCGCCCCATCTTCAATTTCCCCGCAAGGGAGGCGCAACCATGCCGGCCAACACTATTGCAATGGCCCGGGAACTGGACCGGGTGCCATCCATGACCGTTCCCCTGGACGCCGCTGAGGAACTGCGCTACCAACACTTGATGGACGAAGCGACCCTGGTTGACCTGCACCAGCACCCGATGGTGCTGCCCGAGGACATGGCAGAAATAACCGACTACCTTCGCACCGACGATTACCGTTGGGGCTATCAAGCCGTGCAGCAAGGCGGCTGGACTGCCGTAACCACCGCCAACTTCTTCCGCGGGTTAATCTCCACGCCCGACCTGTCCCTGGTGGAATTTGAGGACGTAACCCAGGAAGTCGCCCTGATGCTTTCCGACCTGGCCCGCCGCCCCGAAGCTCGCTTGCTCTCCAACGCCGACGACATCGCCGGGGCCAAGCAGTCCGGCGCCTTCGGTTTCCTGCCCACCCTGGAACACCTGGCTATCGGCAAGGAACTGAACCGGCTGGACACCCTGCACGGCCTGGGCGTCCGGTTGGCCGGCCTGACCTACAACCGCAAGAACTATATCGGCGACGGCCAGTTCGAGCGCAACGACGGCGGCCTAAGCAACTTCGGAATCGAAGTAGTCCGGCGCATGAACCAACTGGGCATGGCCATTGACGTTTCCCACGCCTCTTTTCACACCGCGATGGACGCCATCGAATTTTCCGATGCACCGATAGCTTTCAGCCACAACGCCGCCTACACCTTGCGCCCCGTCCCCGCTGCCGCTGTGACGAGGAACTGCTGGCCTGCGCCCAAAAGGGCGGCATCATCGCAATCACCGCCGTTCCCAACTCCCTCAGCGACGACCCGGCCCAGACCATTGACTGCGTGCTTGACCACTATGACTACATGGCCCGGCTGGTGGGGGTTGACCACGTGGGCATCGGCACCGACACCAACGTCGGCAACCACGTTGACTTTCACCGGGTAGTGCTGGGTCGCAGCCCGGAACAGTTGCCCGCCCCCTACCTGGACGGCCTGGAATCCCCCGCCGACGGCAAGAACATCATCCGCGGCCTAATCCGCCGGGGCTACAACGACGAAGAAATCAAGAAAATCGCCGGCGCCAACGCCCTGGCCTTCCTCCGGCGCGTAATGAGCTAAGCGACTAACTCCAAAATGCGCCTTTCCTATTGCCTCTCCGGTTTGCAAAGGTGCGAATGTCCCCCCAGAACGCTTACAAAGTCGGTGGGAACCACGTTGGAAGGTGTTTCAATAGTCCCTTCCCCCGTCAAGGGGGAAGGTTAGGATGGGGGTGAGCCTTACGTCAGAGATATGTAACCCCGTCCCGAACACTTCCCCATCCTTGGGAGGTGGACTTTGCAATCGTCCTGTGTTGCGGGTAAGGGCAAGAGCATGACCTGGTTGGAGCGTTGGAACATTCAAGGTCTAGTGGGAATGTCCACCATGTTCTCCATGCCCATGCCCCTCTTCGCCGTGTTGTTCCTGCCCCGATTCCCCTTCCGGGCCGAACACCTCCGGGTAAGCAAAAGCCGCCAACTCTTCCACAGTGTCCGCGAAATGATGACTGTCCGGGTCGAAAGAGTATCCTTCAGGTACTACGAAGACATGGTGCGGTATGTGTCCCGTGTCCTGCACCATGTGGAGACCGGAAAATTCCGGGTCCTCCAGCAAGCTCTCCATCGTATCCACGATGATAATGTCCGGTTCCAGGTCAATAACCCTTTCCGGGCTGACTCGCTGGTATCCCTCATGCGTTGCGATGTTCTCCAACTTCAACAACTCGAAAATGTCGTTTATCGGCGTGTTTTTCCCTGGCGATAGCCCGTCGTCGCGATGGTAATAGACCGTCCATCCCTGCTCGACCGAGTCCATCTTTTCCCTGATAGCGGCGATGGAGTCGTCGCCGGCTCCGGCGTGTTCCGATTCTTCCGCCGGCGGGATGGGTGTAGCGGTAGGAACAGGGGTAGGCGTCGGCTGGGGCGTCGCGGTGGGAGGCACGGGCGTCGCCGTAGGCTGGGGTGTTGCGGTAGGGGCAACCGTCGCCGTTGGTTGCGGAGTCGGCGACGCAGCACTGCCGCAAGCGACCACCAGGAAAACCACAACAACAACCGCCAGACCCTTAATCACGTTGGCCGTCCCCCAGTCGCAATCGTACACGGACTTTAATCCGGCACCTCCAACCCCCGCTCTTCCGCCATTTCCAAACAGTCGGGGCAAATTATGTCCCGGGACAGGTTAGTCGCCGTCCAGATGTTGTCGCTTTCGTACCCGCACAGAAACCGCGGAACCATTTCCTCAAAGGAAGAGGCGTACAAGTCCTGGACGTAATGGACGTAACCCTCCCGCTGGGCGTCGGCCCACCACCAGGGAATGAACTCCCGACTCATCTCCGCCGCCAGCAATGAGCTGGTCCAATCGGCGTCGGGCATTTCCACGACCCAGCCGCGCCCGCCCTCGGTGTTGCGGTAGGCTGTCAACTCCCCTGCCTGAATGCAAAGCCGGATGTTCTTGGTGGACATCCGCAGCCGCCGCGAGGCCTCCTGGATAGTTACCGTTTCCATCATCCCCCCCAAACCTTAAACCCGAATAACCCCAACATCCCCGTCAATGTCAATTTCCGTCCCGAATGGTTCGGAAACGTCCTGCAACCATTTCAGCGTCGCCTGCGCGATGGGGCCTTCCGCCAGCACCGGCCGGCCCCGCTGCGGAATTGGCCGCCCGAAACCCATGTCTATCGGGTACAGCAGCACTTCCTTCAACTCCCCGCCGGCGTAGTTGCAGGTAGCTACCACGCTCTGCCAGAAAACCGGGTCGCCGGCAAAGGCCCGGCTCCCGCCGCCGGAACGGGTGTCCAGGTAATCCCCCGGCGTCTGGTCGTAGCCCAGCTTGAACCGCCGGTAAGCCTCGTCCGGCAGCCACAGGACGCTCTCGTTCTGGAAGATAAAGTTGCCCAGGCTGTAAAAGATGGGCCGGTTCTTGTAAATCTCGATTCCCCGCAGAAAGTGGGGGCCATGTCCGGCGAAAAGGGCGCAGCCGTCGTCAATGACCGAATGGGCGAACTGCACCAGAAAATCCGGCGGCGACAGCCGGCAAGGGCCGTGAAACTCGCCGGTGGCTCCGCTTTCGTGGCAGTGCGTACCGTAAATCACCCAATCGGCCTGTTTTTGCGCCCCCCGAATCCACTTGGAAATCCCCGCCTGGTCGTCCTGGTTGACCGTCGTCCGCACCGAAAACTCTTCGCTAAGCGCGAACTTGTTTTCCAGAAACTCGAACTCCGAGCCGCTCTCTACCGCGTCCTCAACTCCCCGGAACCCGAAGGATTTAAGGGCCTCTTCGGCGTCCTGGTAGCCCAACTCCCGCTTGGCCTTTTGCAGAACCTCGAAAACCTCCGGCTCAACGTGGTGGGTAATGTCGTGCCGCAGGGCGTTGACCCCGGAACGGCCCGGGAAATCCGGCCGGCCGGGGCCGGCCCGGGAAAGGTCGCTGAAAGTGCTGGTGGCCGACATCACCGCCACCCGGCCCCGGCGGGTGTCCACGTAGGCCGGGGAACGGGCTTCGTCAATGTTGCGGCCCCCGCCGGCGTGGGGCAGGTCCACCTCCCGGCAATGCTCCAGCGTGGTCAAAAACCCGCCCTCGGAAAAGTCGAAGGAATGGTTATTGGCGGTGGTCACCGCGTCAATGCCCATCCACTTCAATTCCCGCAGGTTGCGCGGGTCGGAGCGGGTGTAAGTGGCGCCGCTCCACTGCCAGGTGCTTTCGTAATCGTGGAACAGCATTTCCAGGTTGGCGACGCTCACGTCGGAACGCTTCAGAATCCGGCGCAGCTTGCGGAATCCCTCTTCCTTGAAGGGCCGCATCCGCCGGGTTATCATCGCGTCCCCGGCTACCGTAATGGAAATATCCCGTTGCTCAGCATCGTACAGCATATCGCCTCCGGCCTCTTTCCTAACCAATCACCCCGCCCCAATACCGGCCCAAGTGTAGGGGGCCAACCCCGGCCAGTCAATGCAGGACGATTGCAAAGTCGGTAGGAACGGTGTTGAGAGGCGTTTCAATAGTCCCTTCCCCCTTGACGGGGGAAGGTTAGAGCCTGTCCTGAGCATCGCCGAAGGAATGGGGGTGAGCGCCACGTCAGGAGAATGTATCTCCGTTCTGAACTACCTCCCCATCATTCGGGACATAGACTTTGCAATCGTCCGGCCAGTCAATGCCGGGGTCACTGTCAACCCAACGCCGCACCCCCTATAATCCCCCCAACCATCCCGACTTTGACACCGACCTTTGAGGAGCAACCTGCATGGCCCAGCAGCAAGAACGACCCGATTCCATGCGCGGCCCCCGAATGCACATCCAGCAGGTCTATACCGGCCCTCCCCACGAGGGAGACGTTGGCCGGGGACTGGTTTTCGACACCAACCGCGGCCAATTGCCGGCCATCTGGCACGAGGCGCCGGAGGCGGAGTTGGCCGTGATAATGGTCTGCGGGGCCGGCGGAGGCTACCGCGGGCCGGGCAACCGTTCCTACGCCCGGATTGCCGAAACGCTGAACGCCCAAGGAATCAGCTCCCTGCGGCTGAACTACCGCCAGCCCAACGTATTCCCCGAATGTGTCCTCGACGTGCTGGCCGGGGTGGTTTTCCTCGGCAACCTTTCCTACCGGCCCGTTGTCCTTATCGGCCATTCCTTCGGCGGCGCCGTGGTCATCGCCGCCGGCGCCGCCAGCCGCCACGTTTGCGGGGTGGCGGCCCTGGCGTCTCAAACCTACGGGGCAAATATGGCCGGAGTCCTGACCCCCAAGCCCTTGCTGGTGGTGCATGGCAAGAACGACACCCGCCTGCCTTACAGTTGCGGCCTCCAGATTTACGAGTGGGCCAACGAACCCAAGGAGTTGGTGCTGTACGACGGCGCCGAACACCGTCTGGAAGAATGTGCCGAAGAGTTGGAAACGCTGCTGTTAGAGTGGATTCCCGCCACCCTCAAAAACCCCCTCCCCGCAGAGCAAAAGGGTCAAGAAAACATCTAACAACGGGGCGTTCCTATTGGTTCTCTTTCGCAAAGGAGGCCAAAGTCTCCCCCCTTTGTAAAGGGGGCCGAAGTATGGAAATGCGGGTGATTTCTTTCCACACAGCACTGCCCGACTGGTTTTGAGACGATTTCCAGGAGGGTGTGTAATAAATCCCCTCCCCCTACGAGGGGGAGGGTTAGAGCCTGTCCTGAGCGTATCCGAAGGAGTGGGGGTGGCATCCCCGCAATCATCATACCCACCAAACCCGGCAGTCAACCCCGCATGGACAACCCCGCCGGGCGACCGCATTTTAACTTCAGTACGTCGCCCTGCACTCCATCATGTCACCCTGCACTCCATAGTGTCACCCTGAACGCGCCCCCATGTAACCCTCAACGCGCCCCCATGTAACCCTCAACGCGCCCCCATGTAACCCTCAACGCGCCCCCATGTAACCCTCAACGCGCCCCCATGTAACCCTCAACGCGCCCCCATGTAACCCTGAACGAAGTGAAGGGTCTAAAATCCTCCATCAAAAGTCCCTCCAGGATTCCAGGGACTGTTGACGGCAAGAACATCGGACCCTTCGTTGCCCACAGAATTACGGGCCGCGGGGGATGCGGGCCGATCCACAATCCAGCTCCCCCGGTTCCGCCGCCCCTACCGCAGCTCAACCACCCGGTCAATGGTGGGAATGTCAGGCCGGAAAGTCGCCCGCCAAGCCTCCAGCCCGTTGATTTTGGCGACGTTGCCAATCCAGCCGCCCACCAAATCCAACACGGCCATGATTTCCTCCGGGCTGGCCCCGGCTTTGTTGGCCGCGTGCATATGAATCTGGATGTGCGATACCAGGTCCCGCGCCGCGACGCAGGCCACCACGATGAGCAGTTCCTTGGTCTTGCGGTCAATCAACCCCTCTTTCAGGTAATTGGCCGCCGTATTGTCGTTGTGGGCGGACAGGGCTTCCGGCCCGGCCAAGTGCGCCACAAAATCGTGCAGCCCGTAGCGGAACCCCCGCATCTCCGTGGTTCGTTCCAGTTCCCGTTCCATGTCGGTGGACATGACGCCGCCTCCCTTTGCCTAAGCTCCAATGGTGGATATGTGGGATAGAGACAACCCTCATGGTTGCCCTTGGTTCGGGTGCGCCTACCTAAGCTCAACCACCCGGTCAATCGTGGGAATGTCGGGCCGGAAAGTGGCCCGCCAGGCTTCCAGCCCCTTGATTTTCGCCACGCTGCCAATCCATCCCCCCACCAAGTCCAGCACGGCCATGATTTCCTCCGGGCTCGCCCCGGCCTGGTGCGCCGCGTGCATATGAATCTGCATATGGGACACCAGGTCCTGCTGCGCGACGCAAGCCACCATTATCGCCAGTTCCTTGGTCTTGCGATCCAGGTTGGTGGTGTTGATGTAGGTGGACTCCACGTGGTCGTTGACCGCTTTCAGCGCGTCCAGGTCATACTCGGCGTAAAAATCGTGCAACCCGTAGCGGAAACCGCGCAAACGGGTAACTCTTTCCAGTTCGGATTCCTTGTCAGTGCTCATGCCAACCTCGCAAAGGTATGAAATTCGCCAACCCAAGGCCCGCCAAGTGTAACCTTGCCAACCAAAACCCGCAACCGGAACACCTACCGGCAGGGCCTTTCCAAAATTGGACCGTCATTCCCGCGAAAGCGGGAATCCACATCCCTGCCCTCTACCAACCTCGCCCCCACGAAACGAAACCAACCCACACCCCAACCCGTCATTCCGGCGTAGAGCCTGCCCTGAGCATCGCCGAACGGGCCGGAATCCAGAAATCCATGCCAAGACCATCCTTGCCCCAACAAACACCCCCATCCTTTCATGTCATTCTGAGCATAGCGAAGAATCTAAAATTCCTGCCTTCGCCACCCCCCCTTACCCGTAGAATCTTAGGGAGTATCGTCAATTTCATTGGTGGACATTCCCGCAATCTACCGTCATTCCCGCGAAAGCGGGAATCCATATCCCTGCCCTCTACCAACCTCGCCCCCACGAAACCAACCCACACCCCAACCCGTCATTCCGGCGTAGAGCCTGCCCCGAGCATCGCCGAACGGGCCGGAATCCAGAAATCCATGCCAAGACCATCCTTGCCCCAACAAACACCCCCATCCTTTCATGTAATTCTGAGCATAGCGAAGAATCTAAAATTCCTGCCTTCGCCAACCCCGCCTTACCCGCGGAATTTTAGACCAGGGTGAATAATCGTTCAGCATAACAACGAAAAGACCCAACCAACCATCCTTGTCTTAACCGCCAACGCCCCCAACCAACGGCCTCAACGCCGCGTAAATCACGTCGTTAATCGGCGTCGGCGTTCCCGTCCTTTGCCCCGTCCGTGTAACCGCCCCGTTCAGCGCCTCCAATTCCAGGGGCCGCCCCGCCAGCAAGTCCGAGTGCATCGAGGCGTGCATCTGCTCCAAAGACCCCTCCATGTAGGCGACGGTGCTTGCCACGATGTCCGGTTCCAGGTTGATTCCGGCGGCCACCGCCACCCGGTAAATCTCCTCCATACAGCCAACGATTACCCGCCGCCATTCCGGGCGCGGCATCAACCCCGCCAATTCCTCCCGCGCCAAGGACGTAGTTCCCGCCAGCGTTGCGATGAAAAGAAACTTGCTCCACAACGTCCGGTGAATGTCGGTGGCAAACACCGCGGGAATCCCCGCCTCCGCCAAAGTCTGCTGAATCCGCCAGCCCCTGTCCGAATCTCCCCCGCCAATCTCCCCAAATTCAATGCGGACTACCGCCCCGGTCTGCCGCACAACCCCCGGCTCCGGCAGTCCCGCCTCGATGTACGCCGCGCCGGGCATCACGTGGCTGGCCCCTAGTGCCTCCGCCGCGGCCTGGTAGCTGTCTATCCCGTTTTGCAGGCACAAGACCACCGTATCCGCCCCCACCATCGGCTGCATCGCCGGAACAGCCTCGGCGTTGTGATAGGTCTTGACGGTCAGCAGGGCCAGGTCAACCGGCCCGACCCGCTCCGGCTGGTCAAAAACCTCGCACCGGACGTTGAACTCCCCGTCGTCGGTAACGATTCTAAGGCCCCGGTCTTGAATCGCCCGCAAGTGCGGCCCCCGCGCGATAAGGGCTACTTCGTGTCCGCCCCGGGACAGCATTCCCCCGAAATACCCGCCAATGCTCCCGGCTCCCATAACCGCGATACGCATACCCTACTTCCTTCCGAAAGGCTATTGCCCCCATTGTACCCGGTTAAACCAACCCCCATCCTTGACTGCCAGGACGTTAATCCCTATTCTTGCCAGTAATAGCCAGCATCCCGATGCGCCACCGAACCAGGAGAAGGTTATGACCCAATCCGCCCCTCGCATCACGCCCCCGGTGCCTCAACCGGAATCCGACTTCTATTGGGAAAAGTGCAAGGCCGGCGAGCTTTGGCTGCGGCACTGCCGGGCCTGTGACAGCACCTACTTTTACCCCCGCGACATCTGCCCCCTGTGTTTCAGCCGCGATACCGACTGGGTGCAGACCGACGGGCGGGCCACCGTCCACACCTTCGCCATCGTCCACCGCGCGCCCATCCCCGCCTTCCGCGACAAAGTCCCCTACGTCACCGCCGTGGTGGAGTTCGCCGGCGGCGCCCGCATGGCCACCAACCTGGTGGAAGTGGAACCCGACCCCCAAACTATCAAGTGCGGGATGCCCGTTGAAGTGGTCTTCGAGGAACTGGACGAAAAAATCTCCCTGCCCTACTTCCGCCCGGTTCCCTGAGTCGCCCCTTGCCGTTGCAGGAAAAGGTAGCCATCGTCACCGGCGGCAGCCGGGGCATCGGGCGGGCCATCAGCCGGGGCCTGGCCCAGGCCGGCGCGCGGGTGATGGTGTCCTCCCGCACCGAAGTTGACCAATCGGGCACCAACCCTTTCCCCCGATACAGCGCCGGCACCATCCACCAAACCGCCCAGGAAATTCAGGACGGCGGCGGTCACGCCATCGCCGTAAAGTGC
Organism: Dehalococcoidia bacterium; assembly: GCA_963665735.1. Classification (GTDB taxonomy): domain Bacteria; phylum Chloroflexota; class Dehalococcoidia; order Lucifugimonadales; family UBA3495; genus CATOSK01. The sequence continues at coordinate 770,652 of OY762444.1, forward strand.
GACGTAACCAGCGACGCCGAAATCCGGGCCTTGGTGGAAACCGCCCTGGAACGATTCGGACGCATTGACGTGGTGGTGTCCAACGCCGGGATTGACCTGGAGGCCCCGGTGCCGGACTTGGACGTTGCGGCCATAGACCGTTGTTTGGCGGTCAACGTCCGCGCCCCGCTGCTGTTGTGCAAACACGCCTTGCCCGCCCTGATTGCCCAGGGCGACGGCGGCTCCATTTTTGCCGTCACTTCCGGCGCCGCCCGCGGCTACCGGCCCGGACGGGTGGGCTATTCCATGAGCAAAGCCGCTCTCGACCGGATGTTTCTCAGCCTGGCCGAAGAAGTCCGCCCTCACAACATCGCCGTCAACCTTTTCAGCCCCGGACGAGTGGACACCTGGATGAACCGCAACGGCGACTGGCCCGGCACCGCCCACATCCCGATGGTTCCCCCCGACGAGGTAATCCCCGCCGCCGTCTGGCTGGCCCAACAGACCGCCCAAACCTTCACCGGCAACATCGTAGAGCGCGCCGAATTCGGCCAAACCTGGGGCCCCATACCCTAACCAACCAAAACCCCCCCATAGTCACCAACCCCAAAACTCCCCTACCCCCAACCGTCATTCCCACACTTCCAACCCGTCATTCCGGCGAAGGCCGGAATCCAGAAAACCCCCGCCAACCCGTTCGTGGTGAGCCTGTCGAACCACCCCAACCCGTCATTCCCGCCCCCCAACCGTCATTCCGGCGAAAGCCGGAATCCAGAAATCCTCCGACCCAAACCAGTCTTGCGCCCATTGGGCACCTCATCAATAACACCAATAACACCCTCCCCCTACCAGGGGGAGGGCTGGGGAGGGGGTGCGCCCCCCCCCAACCGACAAAACCCCCTTGACAACCAATCCCCCGTTATGTAACATGACCAACGTAGGGACGACCCTCAATGTGGGGGCCGTCCCTTTCTTTTGTACCCCATCCTAAACCCCAGGAGGAACCGCCCATGTAACACCCACCCCGCCGTTTGCGTCGAGAGTCCCTCGCGGATAACCATGGCTCTTATCCGATGCGAGGTCTAACGACTCCGCTGCGGCAACTGCCCCCACCGACGGGCGTCGGCCCTTCTCCCTTGGGAGAACCCGGCTGGCAAAGTCGGTCCGGCCCCTGGCTGGCGGGCGACCGCTCCCCTGCGGGGTGGCAGCGGCAATAGTCGGCCCGTGCCCCTGGACGACGGGTGGCTGCTCCCCTGCGGGGTGGTAGCGGCGGTAGTCGGCCACGCCCACCGGCGGCAGCAACGTCCCCCTTGAAGGGACGGGGCAAAGCCGGAACGCCCGGCCGGGCAACCCTGAAAAAGGAAACGAAAACCCAAGGCAACGACCCCAAAACCAACCAAAAGGAGACCCCAAGACAACCGAAAACCCCCGCCCCCTACCAGGCGGAGGGCGAGGGGGGGTGACCAAAACCCGCCCAAAAAGTGTCCAAAATCGCCAAAACCGCCCAAATATCCCCAAAAATGGACACTTCCTGGACACATCCAACCCCCAAATCCACGCTCAAATGGTCAAAAATGGGCGAAAATGGACACAAAGGTAAAATTTTGCCGACCACTCTGCCTTCACAACGGGAAATCGCCCCCGTCACTACCCTTATCGGCCCCGCCGTACTATACTGCCCTGGAATCGAAAACTAACCGGGAGGTTCCGTTATGACTACACCCCGCGCCGCTGCCCAGGAAATCGCCCCCAAGATGGCCCAACTCAGCGCCGATGTCCTCTTCGGCGACGTTTGGGAACGCCCCGGCCTGTCCAAGCGCGACCGCAGCCTGATTACCGTCGCGTCCCTCATCGCCCTTTACCGCACCGACCAGTTGCGGGGCCACATCGGCCGCGCCCTCGACAACGGCGTCACCCAGGAAGAAATCGCCGAGGTCATCACCCACATGGCCTTTTACGGTGGCTGGCCCACCGCCGCCAACGCCGTCCGGGTTGCCAAGGAAGTCTTTGACTCCCGCTAATCCGGCCCTTTAATTCCGGCGGCAACGCATCATTCCCTCCGGCCCGGCTCTTTAATCCGCCGGGCCGGCCAAGAAAATCCAGGAGGTGGGGTATGCCAAGGATGACCGGCGGGCGGTTCATCGCCGAAACTTTCCAGGGCTACGGGGTCACCCATGTCTTTTTCATGCCGGTGATTATCCAGCGCGCCCTGTTGGAAATGGAAAACCTGGGGATTCACCGCATTATGACCCACGGCGAAAAGGCCGCCGCTTACATGGCCGACGGCTACGCCCGGACTTCCCGGCGCGTCGGCGTCTGCATGGCCCAGTCCGTCGGCGCCGCCAACCTGGCCGCCGGATTGCAAGACCCCTTCCTCGCCAACTCCCCGGTCATGGCCATCACCGGGCGCCGTCCCCAGTCCGACCAGTACCAGCACTCCTACCAGGAAATTGACCACATCGAACCCTTCAATGCCGTCACCAAGTACAATGTCCTGGTCAACACCCCGGAACAGTTGCCCCAATTCCTCCGCCAGGGATTCCGCGCCGCTACCTCCGGCGCTCCGGGGCCGGTGCACCTGGATTTTGAGGGCACTACCGGGGTTGTCATCGGCGACGGCGAGGCCGACCTGGACGTTCAGATTGACGAACCTTTTGTCATGGTTCCCCCCTTCCGGCCCGAACCGTCCCTGGAACTGGTGCGCGAAGCCGCCCAGGTCATTTCCCAGGCCCGCCGACCCGTCATCGTCGCCGGCGGCGGCGTGGTGGCCTCCGGCGCGCAGCCCGAACTGGTGGAACTGGCCGAAATGCTGTCCATCCCGGTGGTGACTTCCCTCAACGCCAAGGGGTCTATCCCCGAAAATCACCCCCTGGCCATCGGCGTCGTCGGCAACTACTCCCGCTGGTGCGCCAACCGGGTGGTGGCCGAGGCCGACCTGGTTATCTACCTGGGCAGCAGCACCGGCAGCCAGGTCACTAACGAATGGCGCATCCCCGCTCCCGGTACGCCCGTGGTGCAGATTGACATTAACGCATCGGAGTTGGGGCGCAGCTACCCCGCCCAGGCCGCCGTCCAGGGCGACGCCAAAGCCTCCCTCCGCAAGCTCATGGAAGTAATGGAACCCTTGGGTCCGCGGGCCGAATGGGTGGGCCGCGCTCAGCAGTTGCGCGACGACTGGCGGGAAGAGGTTTCCGTCCACGTCAATTCCGACGCCGCCCCCATGCGCCCGGAAAGGCTGTGCCAGGAACTTTCCAACTTCCTCCCCTCCGATTCCGTGCTGGTTTCCGACACCGGCCACGCCGGAATCTGGACCGGCACCATGCTGGACCTGAACCACCCGGAGCAGAGCTATATCCGCTGCGCCGGTTCCCTGGGTTGGGGATTCCCGGCGGCTTTGGGCGCCAAGTGCGCCGCCCCGGAACGGCCCGTCCTTTGTTTCACCGGCGACGGCGGATTCTGGTATCACCTGACCGAACTGGAAACCGCCCGCCGCTACGGAATCAACACCGTCACCGTAGTCAACAACAACCGCTCATTGAACCAGGAAAAGCGGGGCAACGAGCGCACCTACGGCGGCCAGACCGCCGGCTCCGACGAGCTTTGGATGCTTTCCGACGTGGACTTTGGCAAAGTCGCCGAGTCTATGGGCTGCTTCGGCATCCGGGTGGAACGCCCCGGCGACCTGCAAAGCGCGTTGGAACAGGCTTTCGCCTCCAACCTCCCCGCCGTGGTGGACGTAGTATCCGACATTGACGGCATCGCCCCCCAAGCCTGGACCGGCTGACCCCTTTCCCATCGCAAAAAATCCCCACCTTCGGCGGGTGGGTTTACGATAAAAATCCCCTCCCCCTAACCGGGGGAGGGTCAAAGCCCTGGACAATCACCCTTCGACTTCCGCACGTAACCCTGAACTTCGGTAGCCTTCCCATTTAGGTGGTCTGGTTCTCGTCATTCCGGCTCCCAACTCGTCATTCCGGCGAAGGCCGGAATCCAGGAACATCGCGACACTTATACTTGCCCATCAATGCAAGAAAAATCACCTGAACCAGAAGGCTACCCCGAACCTTACCATGTCACCCCGAACTTCATCATGTCACCCTGAACCTCATCATGTTACCCTGAACGAAGTGAAGGGTCTAAAATCCTCCCCCAAAGGCCCGTCCGGGAGTCAAAATATGGTTAACGGCAACGCCCCCAAGCCTGGACGGGTTGGCACATTCCCCATCGCAAAAATCCCCCCGCGGGTGGGTTTACAACAAAAATCCCCTCCCCCTAATAGGGGGAGGGTTAGGGAGGGGGTGTCCCCTACCTAACCCGTTCAACCAACCGCCGCGCCGCATCATAGTCCCGCGCACCGCCCCGGTGGATGGGCGGCACCAGGTAAATGTCATGCAGCCCGTTGGCCCGGAACTCCCGGTACAAGTCCGCCGCCAAGTCCACGCCGGAGCAGCCCCGTTCCAGTTGCTCACGCACCAGGTCAGGCACGTCCGCAAAGCTGATCCCGTCCCTGGCATGGACTTGCAGACCAAAGAAAATTGGCGGCGGCCCATGACCGGCCACTGCCCGGTAAGCGTCAAGGAAACCAACCGCCGCCGAAACGTCGAAAATCGGCTGGGTAATCAGAAACTCGGCCCCGGCAGTCACCTTGCGATAGGCCAGGGGCGCCTCTTCCTTGATACCCCGCCCCAAGTCCACCGTAGCCCCAACGCAAAAATCCGTAGGCCGGTCGAGGCGCCCACCCCGGAAGTCCAACCCCCGGTTCATAGCCGCGATGCCGGCGATTAACTCGGTGGGCCGCAGGTCGTTGTTGGTAGTCAACTTGGAGGATTCCTCTTGGGTAAACGCATCACCCTGGACGACGATAACGTTTTCCAGCCCCAGCATCTGCGCCCCCAACAGCTGCGACTGGAGGGCCAGCAGGTTCATGTCCCGGGTAGCCAGGGTGAAAGCCACATCACGCCCGGCCCGTTCCTTGATTGCCGCCGCCGCCGTCACCGAATTGGCCCGCACGGAGCGGCCAGGATTGTAAGCTACGGAAATAACGTCAACAGGAAGGGCCGCTATCGGCGCCAAGTCCAGGTGGCCGGAACGTGGCGGCGAATAGTCGCAGATGATACCAGGCCGGCCGGTGGCCTCATAGCTAAGTTCGGTTATCCGGGCCACGGGAAAAACCCGCTGGGGCAAATGGTTGGGACGGGCCGGGATTCCCTAACCGTCAATCTCGGCCAGACACGCACGGAAACGGTCAATGCCCTTCTGCTCGGCCAGGCCGATGAAGTAGCGGATTCCCTGGAGGTGGATGACCACATCGCGGGGCAGCATCAACAAGTCATCCCGTGGTTCGTTCATGTGGTAGAGGGCGTCCACGCCGTCCTCCAACCCCACGTACAGGGTATCTTCCAGCAGGGCCAGCTCCTTGGTGTCCATGTCGTTGCGGGCAATCCACCGGGAAAAGACGAAAGGCAACCCCGTCCAGGAATGCCACTCCTGCCCCAGGTCGTACTTGTGGGGAAAGCCCCGGGCGCCCCGCCGTTGCCGCAAGGCCCGGTTGCCAATCAGGACAAAGGCGTCGTACTCGGCGGGCCGCAACGGGACGTACTCGCCGGGAGCGATGCCGTATTTCAGTTTCAGCAGCACTTCCAACAGCTTGGGAGCGGTGCGGGCTTCGTCAATCATGCCGATGGTCGCCCCGTCCAACTCCTCGATGGGCTTGGTGGAATAAAGGAACACGCTGCCGGAGGTCTCGGTAGTGGCGGTGCAAAAACCAGCCACGGGCTGAAAGTCGTTTTCCAGCCGGAAGGCATCCACCAGCGGCACCGGGCCGGCATCTATCTGGCCGCTTTCCGCCGCCGGGGCCAAGCCGCTGGGAGTCATCTCTTGAAGTTCGATTCCCCGCCGGGCCATGTCAAAGTAAAAGGGTTCGGTGTGGATGTAAGAAACCCGTCCAACTTTAATCGCCATACCTGCCAACCACCAGTCCGGTTATCGTTCGGAAATCATTGCGGAAAAGCGCCGCCCCCGCCGGGTCTGCGGCCTAACGATTGTAGGTTTCCGCCCCCTTGGGCGTCAAGGTTAACCCCGGCGCCGTCATCCCCAAGGCTTCCGGTCCGGGGGGGAAGTTGATATTGACATGGAACTGTACCCCGCAATCGCACCGGGTCAGGCCAGAAACTCCAGGGCGGACTCAACGAAAGCGTCGGGCTTTTCTATCTGGGGAGAGTGGCCGCAGTCGTCAAGTATCACTAAATCCGAGTTGGAAATGGCCTGCTGGTAAAGGTGGGCACATTCCAGGGGAACCAGCCTATCCTGCCGCCCCCACAGGATGCGGGTGGGGACTTTGACCCGGGCCAGCAGGTCGGGCAGCCGGGGGTCGTGCATATACGGTTTCCAGCAGACCCGGACGGCCATTTCCCGGTCGCGCTCGGCCAGGGCCGTTTGTTCCGGGGTGGGCGTCTCCCCGTAAATCTGCTGGTACTCCGGCGCTTGGGCGGGGTCGTGGTAGGAAAGTTCCTGCACCTGGGCCGGGGTGATGATGAAAATGTCGGTTATTTCGGATTCCTGCGGCTTTATGCCTACGGCACCCACCAGCATCAGCTTGTTGAAGGCGATGCGGCAGGTAGCGGCCATTTCGGCGGCAATCCAGCCACCCATAGAAAACCCGATGCAACGGACGCCCTCCAGTCCCGTTTCTTCCTGGAACCAGGTGTAGAAGGCGGCCAGGTCGGGGACGGACTGAATCCAGTCGGGCCGGTCAGAGCCGCCGAATCCGGGATGGGTGGGCAGATAGACGGTGTAACGCTCGGCCAGGGTTTGCGCGTAGTGGAGCGGCCCGCGGTTGCCGCCGGCTCCGTGGAGGACAAGGAGGGGTTCGCCAACGCCGCCCTTGAATAGCTGGACGCCGCAGCCGCCGACGTTGACCGTCTCCTGGGTGAAGGATGTCATAGAACGCTGCTCCCGGCGGGGTGTTTTGGGTTTGGTCACGTGGGGGACGGCCCGCCGGGGACAATCGTACCGACGGGGACGGCGGGGGTCAAGGGAAATCCTCGTGTCCGCTGCGGACGCTGGCCATTCATTCCGGGCCAACGTCGTCTGTTGCAAGGATTCCTGGATTCCGGCGAAAGCCGGAATGACGATACATCATCCACCAGCCATCATTTCAATGATGGCAACCTCATTAGAGTCCGTTAACTTTGGCTTGACGGATAAACCGGGATTCCGTTCGTGGTGAGCTTGTCGAAACATGAACGGACGGCCCTTCGACAAGCTCAGGGCGAACGGGAAAATCAACCATCAATTGAAGATTGTTCGGCTGCTAGTCGAACATTATTACGCTGCGGGCTACGTTGCCGGCTTTCATGTCGGCGAAGGCTTCGTTCAGCTGCTCCAACGTCATGTGCTGGGATACCAGTTCGTCCAGCTTGAGGCGGCCCTGGCGGTAGAACTCGATGTAGCGGGGCATATCGGTGCGGAAACGGTTGGAGCCCATGCTGCTGCCCTGAATCTTGCGCTCCCGCCGCAGGAAAGCCCCGGCGTCAATTTCAATCTTGGTGCCTTCGGGAATCATGCCGATGATGGTGGCGGTGCCACCGTCGCGGAGCATTTCGTAGCACTGCTCGGCGGTCTCTTTCAACCCGATGGCCTCAAAGGAATAGTCAACGCCGCCGTCGGTCAGGTCGCGGACTTTCTGCACCACCTCGCCGCCGGAGGCGTCAATAACCTCGGTGGCGCCGAACTGGGTCGCCAGGGTCAGCTTGGTTTCCACGGTGTCAATGGCGATGATGCGGAGGGCGCCGGCCAGGGCCGCTCCCTGAATGCAGTTGAGGCCCACGCCGCCGCAGCCGACGACGGCCACGGTACTGCCCGGCTCGACCTTGGCGGTGTTCAGGGCCGCGCCCAGGCCGGTGGTGGCGCCGCAGCCGATTAACGCCAGCCGGTCGAAAGGAACGTCGTCGTGGACTTTTACCACGGCGTTTTCATGCACCAGCATCATCTCGGCGTAGGAACCCAACTGGGCCATCTGCGTCACGGGTTCCCCGTGCTGGCTGAGGCGGGGCGGCTCATCCCGTCCGCGGGTCACGTCAACGCGGGTGCAAAGGTTGGGCTGACCCCGCAGGCAGAATTCGCAATGGCCGCAGAAAACCGAAAGGCACATGATGACCGAGTCGCCGGGCCGGACGTAGCTAACCTGGTCGCCCACCGCTTCGATGGTTCCGGCGGCTTCGTGGCCCAGGACGGCCGGCAACCGCATGGTGTAGCTGCCTTCGACGTAATGCAGGTCGCTGTGGCAGACCCCGCTGGCCCGGGTGTGGACCAGGACTTCGTGGGGGCCGGGGTTGTCCACCTGCACCTCTTCCACTTCCAGGGGGCGATTGACTTCCCGCAACACCTGGGCTTTCATGGCGTTCCTCCCTTTAATGCCGGATATTCCACGCCTGCCAACTTCGGGCGATGCCGGAGTCGGGCAGTAGAATTTTGGGCCGAATTTAGCATCGGCCACTTACGCCGTCAACCGAAGGTTTGTCTGCACCCCTTGGGGGGCGCTTGGGCGGGGTTGGGAAAGGCAAGGGTTTCTGGATTCCGGCCCCGTATCGTGGTACGGGGCAGGCTCTTCGCAGGAATGACGGTGGGGTGCGCTCCCTCCCCGGCCCCTGAATAGGGGGCGGCGGGTGAAAATTTTACCTTTTTGTCCAAAAGTGTCCATTTTTGACCATTTGAGCGTGGATTGGGGGGTTAGATGTGTCCAGGATGTGTCCATTTTGGGGGATATTTGGGCGGTTTTGGCGATTTTGGACACTTTTTGGGCGGGTTTTGGACAGGTCTATTCGGTTGTTTTTGGGCTTCCGGTCGGTTGATTTTTGGGTTGGCGGGGCGGGCAACCACAAGGGTTGCCCCTACGGGTTGGGAAATCCGAGATTCCAAGGAAAGACCAACGCCGGCACTCGCCAGGATTTCTGGATTCCGGCCTTCGCCGGAATGACGGGTTGGGAGGCGGGAATGATTTTCACCCCGCGGCGGGGGTTTTTGTTTTCCGTGGCATTTCGTGGCGTTGTGTTGCATTTTGGTTGGGGGTTACCCCCTCCCCAACCCTCCCCCTGGTAGGGGGCGGGAGTTTCTTGTTGGGATTTTATCGGTTGTCTTGGGTCCTCCTTTTGGTTGGTTTTGGGGTTCCGGCGTTGGGATTTCAGGGTTGCCCGGCCGGGCGTTCCGGCTTTGCCCCGTCCCTTCAAGGGGGACGTTGCTGTCGCCGGTGGGCGTGGCCGACTACCGCCGCTACCACCCCGCAGGGGAGCAGCCACCCGTCGTCCAGGGGCACGGGCCGACTACCGCCGCTACCACCCCGCAGGGGAGCAGCCACCCGCCAGCCAGGGGCACGACCGACTTTGCCAGCCGGGTTCTCCCAAGGGAGAAGGGCCGACGCCCGTCGGTGGGGGCGGTTGCCGCAGCGGAATCTTAAACCTCGCATCGGATAAGAGCCCGGGTTGTCCGGGAGGGATTCTCGACGCAAACGGCGGGGCGGGCTGCTACATAGGCGGTTCCTCCTGGGTTTAGGATTGGGTACAAAGAAAAGGGACGGCCCCCTTATTGAGGGTCGTCCCTACGTTGGTTACATTACATCAGGGAGGGATGGCTTGTCAAGGGGGGTTTTGTCAGTTGGGGGTGGTTCGACAGGCTCACCACGAACGGTTGTCGGAGGCGATGTTGGTTCCAGGCGAGGATGTGGATTCCCGCTCCTTCGGCTATGCTCAGGACAGGTTTCGCGGGAATGACGGTGGGGGTGGGGGTTTTTCACACAGAGGCACGGAGGATTGGGGGAGTTCGCGGGAATGACGGTGGCAAAACGCTGATATGCGGTTGCGCTTACCGGATTGGGCGGGTTTACTGACACATCGGGAACACGGAAGGGCAAGGCCGTCTGCTACAATCGGGTTATTCACCGTTGGGGAGGGTTGGCAGTGACAGCAGCGGAAACCAACAAGCTCTACTTTGGCGACAACCTGGACATTCTGCGGGAATATGTCGCGGACGAAAGCGTTGACCTGATTTATCTTGACCCGCCTTTCAACTCCAACGCCACCTACAACGTGCTGTTCCAGGAAAAGAGCGGCGAGCAGTCGGCGGCGCAGATTACCGCTTTTGAGGATACCTGGCACTGGACGCTGGATTCGGAATACGCTTATCAGGACGTGGTAGCCAACGGGCCGGCCAAGGTGGGGGAACTGGTGGCGGCGATGCGGTCTTTTCTCGGTCAGAACGACATGATGGCCTACCTGACCATGATGGCGCAGCGGATGGTGGAACTGCACCGGGTCTTGAAACCGACGGGCAGCCTTTACCTGCACTGCGACCCCACGGCCAGCCATTACCTGAAACTGCTGTTGGATGCGGTGTTTGGCAACAAGAATTTTCGGAACGAAATTACTTGGGTACGCACATTACCGCACGGTAATGTACGACAAATGTTTGGCCGTTCCCACGATATTCTTTTCTTTTACTCGAAGGGAGAATCAACCGGCTGGAACCAGCAATATAGTAGCCATCGAAAAGAATACCTTGACCAATTTTATAGATACACTGAACCTGATTCAGGACGTAGATACAGGCTTGTATCTTGCATCAACCCGAATCCCAACCGCCCCAACTTGACCTACGATTGGTATGGCGTGACCAAGGTATGGAAATGGACCCGTGAAAGGATGCAAGACGCTCACGACCGGGGTATTTTGGTTTACTCACGGAACGGCATACCCAGCTACAAGAACTACCTGGACGAAATGAAAGGAACCCCTATGCAGGATGTTTGGGCAGACATCCCGCCACTAATGGGTAGCGCCCAGGAACGCCTGGGCTACCCCACCCAAAAGCCGGAGGCTTTGCTGGAGCGCATCATCAACGCCAGCAGCAATGAGGGAGACATGGTACTAGACCCCTTTTGCGGATGCGGCACTGCCGTTGCGGTGGCGGAGCGGCTCAACCGGCGTTGGATTGGTATTGACATTACCCATCTGGCGATTTCGCTGATGAAAAGCCGCTTGCGGGATACCTTTGGCGATGATTTGCGCCCTTACCAGGTTATCGGCGCGCCCCAGGATACGGCCAGCGCGCAGGCTTTGGCGGTGGAAAGCGAACATGACGGACGCTATCAATTCGAGTGGTGGGCCTTGGGTCTGGTGGACGCCCGCCCGGCTCAGGACAGGAAGAAGGGGGCCGATTCCGGCGTGGACGGTTACATCAATTTCTTTGACGACAACAGCGGCCAACCCAAGCGAATCATCGTGCAGGTCAAGAGCGGTCACGTCAACCGGGGGATGATAGCGACGCTGAAAGGGGACATGGAGCGGGAAAAGGCGGACATAGGGCTGTTCCTGACGCTAAATCCGCCCACCGGCCCGATGGTGCAGGACGCCATCGCCGCCGGATTTTACGAACCGGAGCATTTTCCCGGCCAGCAGTTTCCGCGGGTGCAAATCCTGACCGTGGAGGAACTGCTGAACGGCAAGACCGCCGAATACCCCCGCTACGCCCCGTCAGCCACTTTCCGGCAAGCCCCCCGCCGCCGGCGGAACCGGGGGGCGCAGGCGGGGTTTTAGGGGGGATGGGGATGGGGAAGGTTGGTTCCAGGCAAGGACTTGGATTCCCGCTTTCGCGGGAATGACGGTTTAGGGGTGGTCTTGTTGGCGGTGTAGGGGCGCACGGCCATGCGCCCCTGCGGGGTGGATGGGATGAGTGGTTAACCGTTACACGCCGTTGCCGCCGGGTTATGTTGGGCGGTAGGGGTCAATGCAGACGGATTGAGGACAGGCGGGGCGGCTGGGAATGACGATGGGCTTGGCCCGGTCGGCGCCCAGGCACAGCAGCACGTAATGGTCGGCGTTTTCGCGCACCGGCAGCCAAGTGTCGTGCAGTTCCTCTTCCGACAGGTTTTGCAGCCAGCGCCATTCTTCCGGCAAGACCTTGTTTTCCAGCGGGTAGTAGTGAACCATGCGGCCCAAGCTGTATTCGGCCAGGTTGTGCAGGTATTCCTTGGCGTCCTGCTTGGAAAAACCGGCTTCCTTGACGTGGCGGGCAATGTCCGGCGTGACCAGGACGATGGTGTCCCAGGCGCTGCCCTTTTCGTCGCGGCCCTGGCGCACCAGGTCCCACTGGCTGAATATGCAGTTGTAGCCGATGGTTTTGAGCAGCCCCTCGGCGGTGTTGTTGCCCTGGTCGGCAACGTCAATCTCCCCGGAGGTGGAAAAGACGGTTACGACGCTGTCGTTGGGGTTGAATCCGTGCTCGACGTGGTAGGGTTCCCAGGGGCTGGCGTCCTCGTTTTCGGCGACGCAGACGGTGAACTTGCGCACGGTGCCCAGCACGTCCATGTCCAGTTGGCCGGGATACCAATGGCCGATGTTTTTGAGGCACAGGGTATAGGCGCGGCCAATGGCCAGGTTGGCGCGGTTCTGGCGGCCCGGCCCCATGCAGGCGGCCTGGCTGTTGATTTCCAGTTCTTTGGCGATGGGGCCGTTGACCAGCAGCATGGAGGCGTGGGAACTGGTGGAGATCAACAGGCTCTTGACCCATTCCGGGTCCATGTTGGAAAGGGCTTTCAATCCGCCGATGATTACCGGCAGATGCTCCGGTTCAGCGCCGGCCATGACGGAGTTGATGGCTATTTTTTCCACGGTGGCAAGGCCGTAGCCGGGGGGAAGGTCGCAGACCACGTGGTCGGGCGGTAGGTTGGTTCCGGCGAGCATCCGGGCCACCTGGGAGGCGGTAGCGGGCATCATGGGAAAGCCGTCGCCCCAGTCGCGGTTGAGGAACTCCCGGTTCATCACTTGCAAGGCGTCCAGGTAGTCGCCGCCCTCGAACCGCTCAACGCGGGTGGGGGGCAGTTGGACGTTCTGGGCGGTTGTTTGCAGGTCTCCGGTCAATTCCCGGGTCAGGGTGTCGAAGGCGGCTTCGGTCTGCTGCAACGTGCGTTGCCGGTCGAGGTTGCGGAAAATCCAGGGGACGACGACGTAGCGGATGCCGGGCATGGCGAAGGCGCGGGCGCTGGCCTTGGCGTCGTTCTCGAACCTGCCGGAGACGATAAGCACCGTGGGGGTGCCCTGCTTTTCGATTTCCACCATTTCGTGGACCATCCACGAAGTGCAGGAGCCTCAATCGGCGGTGGCGCCGATAACGATGTCGGACTCGGCGCTGACCTTTTCCAGCACCTCTTCCGGCGCGGGGAGACCGCCCCGGTAGAAGTTGGTTTGTACGCTGGGTTCCCGGTCTCTCAGCATTTCCTCAACCCGGCGGAGGGCCACGTCGCCCATTGCGGTGCCGCTCCAGAGCAGGCCAACCTTGAGGCCGTCCAGGCTGGCCGGGCGGGGATTGATGTTCCTGGCGTTGATTACGCCGCGCTGCTGGGCTACCGGGTTGAGCACCGACAGAATTTCCATGACGCCTCCTTGACACTCCTTTGACGGGGGATGGTTTGCCGTTGGGGGTAGTCTAGCCGGGGGACTTGGGGGCGTCAAACGGGGCGGCGGAATTGAGCGGTACGAAAAGAATAGCCGCCCGACTGGACGGCTATGTTTGGGGGGATTGGTCTGGAGTTGGTCGGGGCGGCCAGATTTGAACTGGCGGCCCCCTGCACCCCATGCAGGTGCGCTACCGGGCTGCGCCACGCCCCGACATTGATTAGGATAGCACACCGGGAGGGAACGGGCAAGGGTTGACAAACGTAATGACCGATACTAGCATAATAAGCGGCTCTTGGGTGCGTCCCGGGAGAGATATTAGCTTGGCGGAGGGCTGCGTGCCCACCGCCGATATTTTTTGCGGGGTTATGGAATTGCGAGCGTGTGTGTTTGTTGATGGGGAGAATTTCCGGCGTTCCATAGCAAATTTGTTCGTCAACTTTCGGAGGGAAAACTACCTCCCCAACAACGCCGATTGGACTGGCCTCTTCGACTGGATAGTGGATGAAGTTACCGGAGGTGGTGAAAGAATACGCACCTATTGGTACGTAATCCAGTCCATAGACTATGTACCCCATGACCTGTCAAGGCTAGCGCGACAGCCCGGGGAGGCGCGGGCTATTTTGTCTCGCCACCCACGTTACCGCGAAAGATTAGTTGGCGCCGAAGACCCCGATGGGTTGATTCAGCAACTCATTGAGGAACTGACCCGTAATCGTGTGGTAATGGAAAGCAGATTCAATGATTGGAACGCCATTCAAGACGGAATCGCTGTTCGGCACAACGCGGTAGAATTCAGACGAGCCGGAGCTATCCAGTGCCAGTTATTCGACCTTCAGTTGGGTCAAGAAAAGGCTGTGGACGTGAAACTGGCTACTGACCTGATTGTCCTCAAAGATATCTACGACGCCGCTATCATCTTTTCCGGGGATCAAGACTACGTTCCCGCCATACAGGTCATAAAAGACTATGGAAAAAGGGTCATCAATGTCGCCTTCAGGAATCGCGCCGGCCGGTTGCTGCCGGGTGGGGCCAGGCGGTTGAACCAGGTGACCGACCGAAGTTTCGTCGTCAACTACCAAGACTTGAACCGATTTCTGCACATAGACCCGCCTCAAACTTGACCGAATCGGCTTTTGCGCTAAGGGAATTCTTATGCCCGGACCTTTGGATGGAATAAAGGTGGTGGAGTTCAGCGAGATTATTGCGGCTCCTTTTGCCGGAATGCTGCTGTCGGACATGGGGGCCGAGGTTATCAAGGTGGAGCCGCCCTGGGGGGACCCGTGGCGGTACGCGCAAGCCTTTTCGGAGACGGAGGGGCGGCCTTACCTGGCTTACAACCGGGGCAAGCGGGACTTGACCCTGGACTTGACCACCCCGGAATCGGCTTTGGCGCTGGAGCGGCTCATCCCCCAAACCGACGTGGCATTGGTTAACTACCGGCCCGACGTGGCTGACCGGCTGGGCGTGGATTATCCAACCCTGGCGGCGCTGAATCCCCGGCTGATTTACTGCGAAAACACAGCTTTCGGGCGGGAAGGGCCGGACGCCCACCGGCCCGGTTATGACGTGATGCTGCAAGCCATGTCCGGGTTGATGGCCGCCGAGGGCAAGCTGGAAAACGGCACGCCCCAGCACATCGTTTCCTCGCCGATGGTGGATACCTCCGCCGGCTTTTGCCTGGCCTGGTGCGTCTGCGCGGCGTTGTTCGCCCGCGAGCGCACGGGCCGGGGGCAGAAGATTGAAACGACGCTGCTGGGAACGGCGTTGGCTCTGATGGGTATGCGGTTCGTGCAGGTGGAACCGCTGGACAAGGAGGCGCGCCGGCAAACCCTGGAAACGCTGGAAGGACTGCGGGCGGCGGGCTGTTCCTACGAGGAAATTCTGGCGGCCTACCAGTTCGAGCATCTCCAAGCCCCGGGGAACATCTACTATCGGGTTTACCGGACGGCGGACGGGGCAATCGCTATTGGTTGTCTCAGCGACCCGCTGCGGCGGCGGCTGTTGGATGTCTTGGGGCTGGAGGATATCCGGTTTGACCCGGGATATGACCCGTCATCGCCGGAGGCGGCGGAGTTCGGGCGGGAATTGACCCGGCGGGCCGAGGAAGGATTTTTGGAGAAGGGAACCCAAGAATGGCTAATGACGCTGGAAGAACGGGGCGTTCCTGCCGGGCCGGTGCGGTTCGTGGAGGAATTGTTCGATGATCCGCAGGTGTTGGCAAATGGGTTGGTTTCGGAACTGGAACATCCCCAGGCCGGCTTGGTACGTATGGTTGGCCCGCTGGCCCGGTTCAGTGGTACGCCGTTGGAGCCAACCCCGCCGTCGGCCCTGGGGCAGCACACCGACGAAATCCTGTCCGAGTTGGGGTTTTCGCCGGCGGAAGTGCAACGGTGGCGGGAGAGGGGGATTGTGCGGTAGGGATTGACTTTGTTGGGTGGCGATGGTTGGGGATTTGGGATTCCGGCTTTCGCCGGAATGACGGTGGAGTGGGAGGATTTGACGGGGTGGGACGGGGCCTTTTGATTGTCTCTCTGAACGAAGGGAGGGGTCTAAAATTCTTCGGGTAAAGCTACGTTAGCTAAGGCAAGAATTTTGGATTCTTCGCTTTGCTCAGAATGACATGGGGACAGAGAGGGGGTTCCCCATTGCCGCGTTGGTGATTGGCGTTGGTAGGGGCGCACGGCCGTGCGCCCCTACGGGTGGTCAGAAGGATTTGTTTCTGACAACAGGCTTGGCTATGAATGTTGGCAGGGGTGTTTTGTTAACGCGCGTGGTTTGAGGATGGGCGTTGCTGGATTCCGGCCTTCGCCGGAATGACGGTTGGGGACTTAGCATTTGACGGGGTGGGACAGGGTCTTTTGATTGTCTCTCTGAACGAAGGGAGGGGTCTAAAATTCTTCAGGTAAAGCTACGTTAGCTAAGGCAAGAATTTTGGATTCTTCGCTTTGCTCAGAATGACATGGGGACAGAGAGGTTGTTTCCCATTATCGCGTTGGTGATTGGCGTTGGTAGGGGCGCACGGCAGTGCGCCCCTACGGGTGGTCAGAAGGATTTGTTTCTGACAACAGGCTTGGCTATGAATGTTGGCAGGGGTGTTTTGTTGGGGCGCATGGTTTGGGGATGGGCGTTTCTGGATTCCGGCCTTCGCCGGAATGACGGGTTGGGGGCGTAGCCGCATTGGTGACGGCAAGGATGTGGATTCCCGCTTTCGCGGGAATGACGGTGGGGGGCGGTGTTGAAACCACCTAAACTGCACCGCTACGGCGGGACAGGATGATTGCAAAGTCCGTATCCCTACGATGGGGAAGGTGGTTTGGTACGGGGGTACATTCCCCTGACGTGGCAGTCACCCCCATCCTAACCTTCCCCCTTGACGGGGGAAGGGACTATCAAAACACCCCCTCAACGCGGTTCCTGCCGACTTTGCAATCGTCCTGGGGGCGGGGAGGGTTGGTTGACAGGGGGCTGGGGAGTACCTAGAATCCGGGGCGATTCGCGGGCGGGCGCATCGGCAAGAGCGGGGGCAAGCAATAGAAAGTGTCCGTTAATTTCCCGGGGAGGCCCCGCGACCGGGTCGTCCGGCAGCCCAGACAAGACCAGCTCAGACCCACTTTTTCGGAACCGGCGCCGGAGAGACGCCCGCGCCGGTCTCTGAGCACTCCCTTCATCCTGTTTTACGGCTTTGCCGCCTTGATTCTGGCGGGGGGAGCGCTGCTGGCTTTGCCCCTGTCCAGCCAGAGCGGGGAGGCTACGCCCTTGGCGTCGGCCTTTTTTACTGCCGCATCCGCCGTTACCGTGACGGGCCATACCGCCGTCAACACCACTACCCATTGGAACCACTTCGGCCATGCCGTGATTTTCGTCCTGATGCTGGTGGGCGGGCTGAGTTTCATGGCGGTGGCGACGTTCATCCTGGCGCTGCTGGGGCAGCAGTTTTCCCTGTCGGAACGGCTGTTGATGCGGGAGACGATGGGGTTGAACCAGATGCAAGGGTTGAGGACGGTGGTGCGGAACATCGTGCTGGTGGTGTTCCTGATTTACTGCATCGGGGCAGCAATGATTTTCTGGCGGATTCAGGGGTTGGACGGGATGGGATTGGGGGAGTCGGCCTGGCAGTCCATGTTTCTGTCGGTGTCGGCGTTCAACAACGCCGGGTTTTCGATTCTACCGGAATCGCCGGCGGGGAGCGGGATTGAGCGGATGGCACCGATGAAAATACTGCTGTTCGCCATGGCGGTACTGATTATCCTTGGGTCGGTGGGGTGGACTTCGCTGGTGGACCTGTACCGCCACCGGCGGTTTTCCAGACTTTCGCTGGACACCCGGCTGGTTATCGTAACCAGCATCGCGCTTTGGGTGGCCGGGGCCGTGGCGCTGTTCCTGGCGGAAAACGCGAACCCGGCCACCCACGCCGGGTATGGTCTGTTTGAACAGGTTTTCAGCTCGATATTTCATTCCATCAGCGGGCGGACGGCGGGATTCACGGTTATTGACTTTCAACAGACCACCGACTTCACCAAGTTAATCTATCCGACGCTGATGTTCATTGGCGGGGCGTCGGGGTCGGTGGCCGGGGGCATAAAGGTACAGACCTTTGCGGTGATTATGGCCGCGGTGATTTCGTCGGTCAGGGGACGGGAACAGGCGGAGGCTTTCGGTCGGGAGATTACGCAACAACAAGTGCTGCGGGCGTTGACGGTGGGAGTGCTGGGAGTCGTTTTCCTGGTGCTGCTGATGCCGGTGTTGACGTTGATTGAGCCGGAGGTGGCTTTCCTGGATTTGCTGTTTGACACGGTTTCGGCGTTCAGCACCAACGGCTCGTCGGCGGGAACTGCGCCGGGCTTGAGCGACGGGGGCAAGGTGATTTTGACGGTGGCGATGTTCGTGGGACGGTTGGGGCCGATTACGCTGGCGTTGGCGCTGGCGCCGCGGGCGGAGAGTGTTTACCGCTACGCCCAGGAAAGGGTTACAATTGGTTAGAATCGGGAATCAGGGTAGTTGCGGTGAGGGTAAGGGCGGGTTTGAAACCTGCCCCTACGGGAAAGGCGGGGAGTTTTCGGGAATGGCGACGGTTTTGGCGATTGGGATTTCTGGATTCCGGCCTACGCCGGAATGACGGGTTGAGTCGCGCAGGGGGGAATTATGAGCAGGCGGGTTTGAAACCTGCCCCTACGGGAAAGGCGGGGAGTTTTCGGGAATGGCAAGGGTTTTGGCGATTCGGATTTCTGGATTCCGGCCTACGCCGGAATGACGGGTTGGAGGCGGAGATTTTGGACTCCGGCTTTGGCCGGAATGACGGGTTGAGTCGCGCAGGGGGGAGTTATGAGCAGGCAGGTTTGCGTCGTGGGGATGGGCTGGTACGGGGCAACGGTGGCGCGGGAGCTTTACCAGTCGGGCTATGACGTGCTGGCGATAGACAACGACGAACTGAAGGTACAGGATATGCTGGGCCAGGTGACTTACGCGGTCAGGGCCGATGCCACCAACGAGACGGTGCTGCGGGAGTTGGGAGTTGCGGACTTTGACGTTGCGGTCGTGGCGCTGGGGAGTGAATATATCCAGGCCAGCATTCTTGTCACCGTGATGCTCAAAAGTTTCAACATTCCTTTCGTGGTCAGCCGGGCGGCCAGCGAACTGCACGGGAATACGCTGGAGCGGATTGGGGCCGACCGGGTGGTTTACCCGGAGTTGGAGAGCGGACAGCGGTTGGCCCACGTGGGTTTCACCGCGGGAGTGACGGACTTCATGGAGTTGACGCCGGGGGTGGGAATAAACAAGATGCATCCGCCGGAGTCCATGCTGCGGATGACGTTGGAAGAGGCGGGACTGGCCGGGCAGGAAAGCAAGTACGGGGTGGTGGTGCTGGCCCTGCGGCGGGGGCGTTCTTACATCGTTAATCCGTCCAAGGATGAGAGCATCCAGCCGGGGGATATGCTGGTGGTGGCGGGAAGGAATGAGTTGGTAAGCCGGATTCACGCGGAGGCGGAGGATGGGAGCTTGGACGCACACAACGGCAACGGGAGGCGTGGGTAGGGAATGACGGGGACACCCCCACCCTAACCCTCCCCCTGGTAGGGGGAGGGGATTTATCGGACACTCGCTTGGGGCGGTTTTCGTTTGGGATTTCTGGATTCCGGCGAAAGCCGGAATGACGGTTATGAAGGGGGGAGGGATAAGCGCGGGGGAGTTTTCCGGTTGACGTGACATTGCAGCCATGTAGGAATCAGGACGATTTCAAAGTCCATGTCCCAAAGATGGGACGGTGTCCAGGATGCGGATACATTGCTCTGATGTGAAGTTCACCCCCATTCCTTCGGCGCCGCTCAGGACAGGCTCTAACCTTCCCCCGTCAAGGGGGAAGGGACTATTGAAGTACCTCCCAATGACGTTACTACCGACTTTGCAATCGTCCTGTTTGGGAATTGAGGGCATTGAAAATTTGCGGCGGGGGTTAATATAATCGGCCCTTGATGGGTTGGCCCGTTATGTTATGCTGGGGGTTCCAGTTGGGGCGATGACGGGCGGGGGATGAAGTTATGCACATGATGAACGGTTTTGGGAAGCACTCCCACAATCTGCGGGTATTGGCGCCAGTGAACGGCAGCGAGGCTTGCGAGGCAGCTTTCAAGTGGTCGTGCGACTTTGCCAAGAACAGCAAGGCGGAGCTGTACGCGGTTTATGTTAATGAGGTGCCGCTGGAACTCCCGCTGAATACGGAGTTTGCGCCGGGGGAGGGCCACGGGGAACAGGTTTTGACCCGGCTGGAGGGAATCGCCGAGTCCCGCAAGTGCAAGGTCAACGCTCAACTGCTCCAGGCCAGACACGCCGGGCCGGCCATTGCAATGGAAGCGGAAGACCGGAACATGGACTTGATAATCGTGGGCATCGCGCATAACCAGCGAGTCGGGGCGCATCCCTTGGGTTCAACAACCAGCTACCTGTTGCGACACGCTCCCTGCCAGGTGATTATCTGGCGGGACTCGGCGCCGACGCCGGCCTTGGCCGTTAGGTAGTTCATGGAAGCAATCATCTACGGCGGCGGACGGCTGGCAACCACGCTGGCCCAGGAATTGACGGAAGGGGGGTACACCGTTACCGTCATTGATTCTGACGCCGATTATCTGGAGTCCGTATCGGCGCCGCCGGCGATTCAGACCATCCGGGTAATTGCTCCCACCATGCAGGACGTTTTGGCGGAGGCGCAACTGGCGACTACGGAACTGTTGGCGGCCTTGTCCAACGACGACCAGAGCAACGCCCTGGTGGCGCAGATGGGGCTGCACGTTTTCAAGGTTCCGGCGGTAATCTGCCGGTTGGACAACCCGGACCTGCGGGAGCTTTATTCGGGGTTGGGATTGAAGACGGTGGGGCTTTCGGAAATGGACTTGTTCAGCCGCATCCGGCAGCACGTAGCGGGGGAGACGGACGACTGATGTACGTTGTAATCGTCGGCTGCGGGGGAGTAGGTTATCATTTGACCAAGGCGCTGCTGGCGGCCGGACATGAGGTAACGGTGGTGGAGCGGAACCCGGCCAAGTGCGAGTTGCTGTTTGAGGAAATGGGCAGCGTGGTATCCAACGGGGACGGCACCGCCGTGGCGGACTTGAGAAAGGCGGGGACGGCCAGGGCCCAGGTTTTCATCGGAGCGGCGGGAAGGGACGAGACTACGCTGGTAGCCTGCCAGATTGCCAAGCACGTTTTCCAGGTGGGGCATACGCTGGCGGTGGTTAAGGACACCAAGAACGAACCGCTTTTCAGCGTTTTGGGGGTTGACGTGGTGGTGAACGCTACCCGGCTGGTGGTGACGGCATTGGAAGAGGGAGTGCCGGGGCAGCCCCTGGTTCACCTGAGGAACGCCGGGGGGCCGAATCAGACCATCGTAAGCGTGCCGGTGCCGGAGGACGCGGCCATCGCCGGCCGCCGGGTGGGTGAGATTGAGCTGCCGCCGCATAGTTTCGTTTCGCTGGTCATTAAGCGGGAACAGGCGCTGCTGCCAGCCCATGATGTGGTGGTGGAAAGCCATGACGAATTGGTGGCGGTGACGACGGTGGAAGAAGAGCAGGCCCTCTATGAGGTCGTAACGGGAGTTTGAGATTGGCGAGGCGGATAGCGTTTCTAGGCCCGGTGGGTACTTATACCGAAGAGGCGGCTTTGCAGTACGACGGGGAGGCCGACCTGCAACCCTTCCCGTCCATCGGGGCCATTGGGCTGGCGGTGTCGTCGGGAGTTACGGAACAGGGGGTGGTGCCGATAGAAAACAGCCTGGAGGGGTCGGTCACATTCACCCTGGACCTGCTCATCAGCCAGTCGGGGTTGTCCATTTGCAACGAGATTGTCCTGCCGATTGAGCATTACCTGATGGCGAAGCCGGGAACCCGAGCGCCGGACGTGCGGGTGATTTACTCGCACCCGCAAGCGCTGGCCCAATGCCATGATTTCCTGGAACGATGCTTTCCCCAAGCGACACAAACGGCATCGCTCAGCACGGCGGCGGCGGTGGTGGATATGCAGAAGAGCGACTTGCCGGCGGCGGCGATTTCTCCCCGGCGAGGGGCGGAACTGCACGACGTGGAAATCATCGGGCGAAGTATTCAGGACAACCCGAACAATGAAACCCGGTTCGCGGTGCTGGACAAGGTGGACCACGTTCCTACGGGAAGGGACAAGACCTCGCTGTGCTTTTCCTTCGCCAGCGACGCGCCGGGGTCGCTGTACGGCGCTTTGGGGGAGTTTGCCCGACGGCATATCAACCTGGCCAAGATTGAGTCGCGGCCAACCAAGGAACACTTGGGCGAGTATATCTTCCTGGTTGACTGCGAAGGCCACCGGGAAGACCCGGATGTTGGGGAGACGATTGAGGCACTGTCCTCGATGGTGTCCATGTTGAAGGTGCTGGGTTCGTACCCGCGGTGGGAATCGGGGAGTTGACCCCCACCCCAACCCTGCCCCTAGTAAGGGGAGGGGGTTTTCACCCCCCTATGGGGAAACAAGAAGTTTTTGCGAATGGCGACGGCCCTAGCGATTAGGATTTCTGGATTCCGGCTTTCGCCGGAATGACGGTTTTTGTTTCAGGAATAGGGGCAGGTTTGAAACCTGCCCCTACGGGTAAGGGGCCAATTTTCGGGAATAGCATCGGCCTTGGTGAAGATTTCTGGATTCCGGCCTTCGCCGGAATGACGGCATACCCTCATAGGGTTTTCACCCCCATTCCTTGGGCTAAGCTCAGGACAGGCCCTAAACTTCCCCCGTCGAGGGGGAAGGGACTCTTGCCTTGGTGTACCTTGTTGCGGGCGTGGCTTTTCCGGATTGCGGCTTTCGCCGGAATGACGGTACATCCTCACAAGATTTTCACCCCCATCCTAACCTTCCCCCGTCGAGGGGGAAGGGATTTTTGAGACAGGGTTTTTGTTTCCAAAAAGGAATCGGCCCTGGGTGGGCCGATTCGTGGGGTTTCGACTTATTCGGTTTTCAGGGTCGCCGGGTTAGGTCGGCGGGGCGATTAGGCGCCGTTGGCGGCGTGTTCCGCAATGACTTCTTCTTCAATCTGCTGGGATTCCTTGCCGTTCTTGAAACGGCGGGACAAGCCCTCGACCACATAGTCTTTGCGGTTGGCCAACTGGCGGGTGCGGTTGCTGACCATTTCGCGGGTTTCCTTGCCGGGTTTGGGGGCCAAGGCCAAGCCGGCGATGGCGCCCAAGGCCGCGCCGATGCAAAGCCCGCCTACCAGGGTGTTACTCTTCGACATCTTCTTCCACCTCCTGTTTCCTAGTCCTCAAATGATTCACCATAGCAAAGATTCGGTTCAACAGTTCCACCACCCCCGACACCAAACCCAACGGCTGAGAAACCATAGAGTGAACCAGGCTTGAGGTCTGTTCCACACTTTGCAGGGTACGGCGGGTTAACGGGTAAAGCCGCATAAGGACAAAACCGACGGCCAGCAGGATTAGCGTGAATACGCCGGCGGCGATGATGACGGAGATGTCCCTAATCAGGGCTATGGTCTCATTGACGGCCATTTCGTCATTCCATTATAGGGATTGAACGGGCCAATTTCCATAACATTGTTTCACTTAATCCGGTAAATTTGCAAATCGGAGTTAGCGAACACCAATTCCGCTTGTCCATCGCCGGCCATTGCGGGAAATTTTTCCAGCCCCTCGGCCCGGTAGTAGGCGCGCTCCGGCTGGCCTACCACCACGTAGGCCACGTCGTATTTTTCCATCAGTTCCAAGGCCCGCGGGCGGTCGTTGGTTTCGTAAATTGTCCTGATGTCTCTGGCGCGTTCCTGGACTTGGGCGGCGTAGGTCTGGCGCTGCTGAATTTGGTGCCAAGGCCAGCCCAACACCGTGGGCAGGCCGGTATAGTTAGCAATGCGGGAAGTCCAATGGTACTGGTGATGGTGGGCTTCCAGCACCACCGGGGAACCGGCTACGTTGTCCTGGAGCCAACGGATGCCCTCTAACTCGGTTTGCAGGGGGATGGGCCGGCCCTGCTCGGTGTGGACGGTTTCGGCCATGAAGGCCGTTCCGTCCAGAGTCAAGCGGGTGGGGTGGAAACGGTCGGCCAGACGGGCTTGGGTTCCGAGGACGGGATAGACCAGGACTCCGGACAGCAAGACGGCGAGGGCAATAATCCACACAGCTTTGGCCCAGGGCCAGCGAAAACAAGGCCATTCGTGGACTGCCAACCACCAGAGGAAAAAAGCCGCCGCCAAGGCCATTAGCATCCACGATTCCAGGTAGAGCTTGAACAGGGTGTTCATTCGCCCGATGTCGCCGCTGACCTGCACCAAGTCCACGCCGGCGCCGATGGCCAAGGCCATGCCGAGCATTGCCAAGGCCAGCAACATGAAGGGATGACCGGGTGGGCGTTGGTACAGGGTTTTGACGGAGACGATTCCCGTTAAGGCCAGCAACAGGCCAAGGATGGCGGCGTTCCAGTAGCCGGCGGCCAGCAGGTAAAGGACGGTCAGCAGGGCCAGAGCTACCAGAGCGAAAACCGTCAAGCCAAGGGGACGGGGAATATCCCGTTGGGGGTACGGCTTGGCCCAGGGGAATATGTCACGCCAAAACCGTCGGGGCGTCCGGCAAAGCTGCACGGCCAGGAAGGTAACGGCGACGAAAAGGAAAAGAACGTGAATCACCAAGTAGTTCAATACCGGGGTTTTCCAGCGGGAAAGGGCGATGCCGGTATCGAAAGTTTCGTTGGTCTGGTGGAAGGGGAGGAAGGCCAAGACGCTGACCGCGATGACGCCGGCGGCCAATGCGGGGGCCAGCCATAGCTTGACATTCAACGGGTGGGCGGATAACAGGACGGCCAAGGCGATGAGGCCGATGGTCAACAAAAGGTAGGTGGGGTAGTCCCAACTGTTGATGACCCACAGGGCGCCAAGGGCAAGGCCCAGACAACCGCCGGCCAGCAGCGTCCAGCCAGGGCCGGGGGCGCGCAGTCCCAAAACCAAGTTCAATCCAAGGGCAATGACCAACAGGGTGAAGGGAATGACCATCAGGTGGGCGTGGAGGTCGGCGAAAAGGAAGGTGAAAAAGGGAAACTCGGTGATGTGGAAGGACTGTTCGCCCACGCCGGCGGCGCCGTCGGGCAGCCACCAGGCCAACGGGGAGGGCGTCACAGAATCCAGCACGGGTATCGCGCGGCTGCTGCGCCAGTAGTCTAAGGGCAGCCAACCGTCTCCCGCAATCCATTGCCAAGCGGCTTGCGCCAACTGGATTGCGCCGTCCAGGTTGCCCACCACGGCCACCAACAGGGCAGCCAGCAATCCGGCGGATGTGGGATGTCGGAAGGCCGCAGCCGCTCCGGACTTCATTCCGGCGATGGCGGAAGTTGCCGGGTACGACGGCAGCGGTGGGTTATCCTGCGTAGCGCGGCGGTATCCGGCGGCGAGGTTGTAAACCAGGGAGTAGGCGCCGGCGACGGTCAGGGCGAAGAACCAGGGGACGGCGAGGTTGAAGGCGGTGGTGGGGATGATTCCGGCGAGACGGGTGGGCAAGGCCACCAGGAAGTAGCCCCAGTAGTAGTAGTTGAGGTAGCCGCCGGCAAACCAGGGGTCGTAGGGCGGGAAGGTGGTTGACCGAATGACAGCGTTCAGGTAGGCCAGTTCCATCGGCTTTTCGCCGCCGCGGAAGGGGTGCCAAAGGTCGGGGTTGGCGGCGCGCACCAGGGCGAAGGGCAGAAACGCCAGCAGGAAAATGACTTCGCCCACGGCGATTAACCCCCAGTTGCGGCGGCAGTAGTCCTTGATTTCAGGCCAACGCAAAAACAGGGCGGCGGCGGAAAGCAGGGCCAGCAACATCAGGCCGGCCAAAATCGCCAGCCGGGAAAAGTCCAGCCAACCCAAGTTGACCAGCAGCCACGTTGCATAGCCGGCCAGCAGCAAACCCAATAGCCGGGCCAGAACCATGCCCCGGTCGGGCAGGGGCCGGAACACCACCAACGACAAGGGCAGGGCCAGCAGGAAAAAGATTTCCACTACCAGCAGCCAGGCCAGCAGGGGGGCGCGGTTGGCCCAACTTTGGCGGTCGAATAAGTCGCTCCAAGTGCCGCCGGCCCGTTGCGTGGCCTTGTCTTCCGGGGACAGCATTAGACCCGGCGGTTGGCCCAGGGAAGGGCCGGTATTACGGCCAGATACCAGCAACGCAGTTAGGAACGGCCGGGGCAGGCGTTCTACGTTGCGGAATAGCAATACCTGGGGATGGTCGTAACCGACGACGTTTTCGTCGGCGTAACCCAGGTTGAGGGACAGACCGCCGGCGTTATCCGGCGGGTAGGCCGGAGCGGGAAGGCCGGCGTGGGCGTAGGGGGAATCTCGGAAGGTGACGCCGGCCAGCGTAGGTTGGGAGGCAAACACCTTTTCCAAGCGGTAGCCGAGGTTGCCGTCGAATAACTGCCGGTAGTACCCCGCGCTGAGGGGGAACCGTTCCGACGCCCGGCCCACGCTGACGAAGGGGCGCTGGCTGTAAAAGACCAGGTAGTCGGCGCGGGCAAGTTGGGCGGCCAGAGCGGTCATCTTTTCGGCGTTGTCGGGTTCGTAGGCGGGGAATTGCCACAGGTGATAGGAATGAAGGCCGGGAACGAACTCGTCCCAATGGTTGTCGGCGATGATGGTCTGTCCGCGGGGGATGTTGTCGTTAATCCAGTCGGAAGCCGTGACTGCCGGATGGGGGCGGGCGTAAACACTCTGGAAGGCCAGGGAATAGAAAGCGGTTGCCAATAGCACCAGGACGGTCAGGGCCAACCCCAACCGGGCAATGGCGTTCTGCGTAATGCTGGCAAATCCCGCTGGCAAGTTTGGGCGGCAGGCCAACCAACGGGAAAGGGAGTCGGCCCAAGCCGGGCTGCGGTCACACAGCCATACCAGCATCCGCGCGCCCAGCAGGATGATGAAAGGCATGAGCGGGAAAACATAGCGCAGGAATTTGACCTCAAAGGTTTCCAAGAAGATGAACTGAGGCACAATCCAGGCCAGCAGCAGCAAGTCCGCCCGGCGGGTGGGGCCGCCGCGCCAAGCCATAACCGCGGCAAAGGGGACGCCCAACCAGGCCACCGCGCCCAGGGGTATGCCCAAGCCCCAAACTACGGTCTGGCGCAGTTGGTAGAGGAAGGGCGGGGTGTCAACGTATTGGATGGTGAAGGGCCAGAACCCGGCCTCTCGGGCCATTTCGGCCTGGGCGGACAAGTCATCCACAAAAGCTCCGAAATCCAGCAGGGCGTAGGGGGTCAGCAGGAAAAAGACCGCCGCCGCCAGGACTGCGCCCAAGGCCCCATGCAGGGCGGCGCGGCCAATCAGCCGGGGCCATATGCGGGATTGGTCGCGGCCGGCCTCCAGCCATATCCACCAGGAAAAGGCAACAGACAAAGGGAGTATCAGCGGCAAAACGCTGACCTTGGGGGCCATCGCCAACCCGACCAGGACGCCCAACAGCAGTGAATCGCGCCACCGCCGGCGTTGGGCCATGCGTTCCATGCCCCAGAAACTGAGCAGGGTAAAGAAGAGGGAGAAGGGTTCCGGGCGGTAGAAATGGGCGGTCTGCACGTGGATGACGGCTAGGGCGGTCAGGGCGGAGGCCAGCAGCCCCACCCGGCGGCCAAACATACGAGCGCCCAAAACGTACACCAGGAAAACGGAACCAACGTCGGCCAAGGCGGACAGGGAACGGGCGGCGTATCGCAAGTCCATCGCGCCGACGTTGGGGCCAAGGCCGGGGAACCATTCCATCGCCCACCGGACGGGCAACAGCAGGTAAATAAGGACGCTGCCCAGGGGGAACCAGTGAGGGTTCAAGGGGCTGCGTTCCGGGTCGAGGAAAACCGCCAAGCCGGGGATGCCGGGTTGGGTGTCGGGATGTTCGTTGAAGCAGTGGTCAAATCCCGGGGCGCGGGCCAGCAGGTCGTACATACACTCGGCCCGGAGGAAGAAGGAACGCTCGTCGGGGTGGAAACCGTGGCCGGAATCCCAGTTGATTCCGTGGAGACGCAGGCCGGCGGCCAAAATCAGGATGGCGACCAGTAGCAGGGCGGTGGCCGTACCGGGCTTAACCGGGACGGTTCGGGGTCTCATGGGGATTCGTTGGCGGTCTTTTGGAGGCATGGGGTATCGGGATGGTGGGAAATTGGGAGGGACAAGGGTTTCACCCCCACCCTAACCCTCCCCCTGCGAGGGGGAGGGGATTTTGGTTCACCCTTCGCAAGGGCCAATGGCGGGAGGTTCACCCCCACCCTAACCCTCCCCCGTCAAGGGGGAGGGGATTTTTGTTCGACAGGGCAAGAGGTGCGGCTAGGTAGTCTCGTCATATTCGCCGCCATACCGGCGCATAGCCTGCCCCGTGCCACGATACGGGGTTGGTATCAAGGATTCCTTGCCTACACGGGCGCCGTTGTATGCTTGGGATTTCTGGATTCCGGCTTTCGCCGGAATGACGGTTGGGAACGGGGGGTTCGCACCCACTCCTACGGCTGCGCTCAGGACGGGCTCCAACTCTCCCCATCAAGGGGAGGAGGTTTTCGTTCGCCATTCATAGGGGCAAACGGCGAGGGTTTCACCCCCACCCTAACCCTCCCCCGTCGAGGGGGAGGGGATTCTTGGGCGGGTTTCAAACCCGCCCCTTCGGAGTTCGTCCTAGACCGGGTACAACGGGAAGGGCAAGGCTCTGGTTAGATTCCTTTGTCGGCGATGAAGGAGCAGAGGTCAACGGTGCGGCAGGAATAGCCCCATTCGTTGTCGTACCAGCCCATGATTTTGACCATGCGATCCTGCATGACCATCGTTGACAGGGCGTCGAAAACGCAGCTATGGGGGTTGCCGCGGATGTCGGAGCTGACGATGGGGTCTTCGGTGTATTCCAAGATGCCCTTGAGGGGACCGGCGGCGGCTTCCTGGAACGCCTGGTTGACTTCCTCCGGGGTCACGTCGCGGGCCAGGTCGGCTACGAAGTCGGTAACGGAGCCGGTGGACGTGGGCACCCGGAAGGCGATGCCGTGGAGCTTGCCGTTGAGTTCGGGCAGCACCAGCCCGACGGCGCGGGCGGCGCCGGTGCTGGTGGGGATGATGTTCTGGGCGGCGGCGCGGGCGCGGCGCAGGTCGGAATGGCGCTGGTCAAGGATGGCCTGGTCGTTGGTGTAAGAGTGGATGGTGGACATGAGGCCCTTTTCCACGCCGAAGTAGTCGTGCAGCACCTTGACCATCGGGGCGAAACAGTTGGTGGTGCAAGAGGCGTTGGAAACGATGGTGTGCTGTTCCGGGTCGTAGTTTTCATCGTTGACGCCGAGAACCATCGTCAAGTCCACGTTGCTGGCCGGGGCGGAGATGACCACCTTGCTGGCGCCGCCCTTGAGGTGGCCGCCGGCCTGTTCGCCGTCGGTGAAAATGCCGGTGGACTCAACCACGATGTCAACGCCCATTTCGGACCAGGGGATTTGGGCCGGATCGCGCTCGGAAAAGACGCGGATGCCCCGACCGTCAATCACCAGGTCGCCGTTGTTGGCCTCGACTTCGCCGGGGTACACGCCGAAAGTGGTGTCGTACTTGAACAGGTGGGCGTTGGTTTTGGCGTCGGTCAGGTCGTTGACTGCGGCAACTTCGAGCTTGTCCGGGGCGCGGTCAAGGGTGGCCCTGGTGACCAGCCTTCCGATGCGGCCAAATCCGTTGATTCCTACGCGGGTAGTCATTCGTTACCTCCGATTTGCGCTGCGGGCGTTTTTTCGTTGGATGGTGATTCAGGTCATTTTTGAGGCGGGATTCCGGGATGTCAGGTTCCCTATTACCACGTTACCATTATTCGACGGGATTTGGAAACCGTTTGTTTCGCCGGGGGAGATTTTTTGCAAGGATTTCTGGATTCCGGCTTCCGCCGGAATGACGGTATTTCCTTACGCGGTTTTGGCCCTGACCCCGGCCCTTTTCCGGGTGAGGCCACCCCCTCCCCAACCCTCCCCCTGATAGGGGGAGGGGATTTTCTTGCAACAACCCTCCCATTCATAGGGAGAGGGGATTCTTGACAACCTTCTTGCGGAGTTTTGGCGGGTCAGTCTTTGGGGCCGGGCTGTTGTTTTCGGGAAAGTAGTCCTGCCGAGGCGGGGAGCAGTTTTCTCATTCGCCAGAGGCGGGGGGAATAGGCTTGCAGGTACATCCGCCAAAAGCCGTCGGAACCGCCGCCGGCGCGTTCATCCGGCGCGCCGGTGGGAACCAAGTCCTTAAATTCGTCATGGGCGCGGCCCGAGGAGGCGGGCGAGGCTATCAGGGCCAGAACTCCGACGACGAATTGGACGCTCCGCACCACACTCCACCGGACAAATCGCCCGGTCAAAACCAGGGAGCGCAAGGCCAAGTAGCGGAAAATCCGCCAGGCCAGCACGCGGTTAGAAGGCGTTGAGGTGGGCAAAGGCTTGCCGGCCGGCATAAACGGCGTTATCTCCCAGGGCGCTGTTAATCCGCAGCAGCCGATTATACTTGGCGACCCGCTCGGAACGGGCGGGGGCGCCGGTCTTTATCTGGCCGACGTTCCAGCCGACGGCCAAATCGGCGATGGTGGTGTCCTCGGTTTCGCCGGAACGGTGGCTCATAACCGCGCTCCAACCGGCTTGACGGGCCAGGCGGAGAGCGTCGGCGGTTTCGGTCAGGGTGCCTATCTGGTTGGGTTTGAGCAGGACGGAATTGGCGGCGGCGGTGTCAATGCCTCGTTGGATGCGGCTGATGTTGGTGACGAAAAGGTCGTCGCCAACCAACTGTACCGAGTCCCCCAAGCGGGAACGAAGGGCGGCCCAGCCGTCCCAATCGTCTTCGTCAAGGCCGTCTTCAATGCTGATGATGGGGTAGCTACGATGCCATTCGGCGTAGAGGTTGACCATTTCTTGCGAAGTCAGGGCTGCGTCGTCACGGGTCAACACGTACTTGCCGGATTCCCGGTCGTATAGTTCGGAGGCAGCTACGTCCAGGGCCAGGAATACGTCTTCGCC
The DNA here is from genome assembly GCA_963665735.1 of Dehalococcoidia bacterium. Taxonomy (GTDB): domain Bacteria; phylum Chloroflexota; class Dehalococcoidia; order Lucifugimonadales; family UBA3495; genus CATOSK01. The sequence goes on from OY762444.1 coordinate 801,551, forward strand.
GGGGCGATAGCCGGCGGTCTCCACGGCTTGCAGGACGGTCTCAATGGCGGCTTGATTGGAGGGCAGAGACGGGGCAAACCCGCCCTCGTCGCCGACATTGAGGTTGTGGCCGCCGCTCCGCAGAATTGATTTCAACGCCTGGTAGATTTCGGCGCCGGCCCGCAAGGCCTCCGGGAAGGTAGGGATTCCCACGGGCATGACCATAAATTCCTGGATGTCCGCCGAGTCGGAGGCGTGGCGTCCGCCGTTAAGGATGTTGAGCATCGGCACGGGAAGGCTGACCTGGCCGCCGGCGGCCAGGTATTGCCAAAGCCGTCCCCGGTAGGCAGCATCGCCCTCGGATGCGGCGCGGGCGGCAGCCAGGGAAACGGCCAGAATCGCGTTGGCCCCCAGGCGGCTCTTGTCCGGGGTTCCGTCCAAGTCCAGCAGGCGGCGGTCAACAGCGGCTTGGTCAAAGGGGGAAAGTCCCGCCAAGGCGGGGCCGATGAGTTGGTCAATGTTGGCTACGGCCCGGAGGACTCCGGCGCCGTTGAACCGTTGTCCGTCCTGGTCGCGCAGTTCCAAGGCCTCATAGCTGCCGGTGCTGGCCCCGGAAGGAACCAGCGCGGAAGCGAAAACGCCGTCAGTCAAGGCTACTTCGGCCTCGACGGTGGGGTTGCCGCGGGAGTCCAGGACTTCCCGGCCCCGGACGGAAGCGATAGTTACGTCAGCCATGCTAACCAGCCAGCTCCGCCGGGGTGTATGGGACGCGAGCAGCGGCAGCGGCCAATGCCTTGTCAACGGCGTCGGCGGGGTCGGCGGCTTGAATCATGCCTTCGGTGATGGGGTCGCCGTCCCCCTTGACGGTCAAAGGCCAAGTCTTCAGGGCGATTACGGGAACGCCGTCGCCCAGGGCGTAGGCGATTTCGGAGAGGGTGCCAAAGGCGCCGCCAATGGCGATAACGGCGTCGCCGGTGTTGACCACGATGACATTCCGGGCGAATCCCATAGTGGTGACGATGGGGATGTCCACGTACTTGTTGGCGTCCTTGGAGGAACGGCCGGGCAGGACGCCGATAGTAGTGCCGCCGGCTTCCTTGGCGCCGCGGCAGACGGCTTCCATGACGCCGCTGAGTCCGCCGCAAGCCACCATGACGTTGCGGCGGGCCAGTTCGCGCCCGACTTCTTCGGCCAAGGCGATGTGTTCGGGCTTGGCGCTGCTGCTGCCGATGACCGAGATTATCATGTGTCGCAAACCCCGAGGAGGATAACGCTGCGGGGCAATTATAGCAGAGTCGGCGGGCGTTGACAGGGATAGACCGACACCCCCACCCTAACCCTCCCCCTAGTAGGGGGAGAGGATTATTGAATTCCCGCTTTCTCGGGAATGACGGGTTAGGGCAACCCTCATGCAACCGGGGACTAAGTAACGTCATACCGGCGCAGGCCGGTATCCGGGACTTCTTGCCATTGCGGGCGTTGTTGTGTGCTGGGGATTTCTGGATTCCGGCTTTCGCCGGAATGACGGGTTGGGGTTGGGGACGGTTCCCCAACGGTGTTATTGGGGGAGAATGGCCAAGCTGGCGGATTCGATTAGTTCCAGCAGGGGGGCCGGATAGACGCCCAGCCCGATGACTACGGCCAAGCCTACGGCCAGCGTGACTAGCAAGCCGGCGGAGGGACGGGCCAAGGGCGGTTCGGCGGGGGTTTCCGGGCCGTGGGAATCGTCGTTGGCGTCATGGCCGTCGTGGGGATTGTCGCCGGAGTTGGCGTTGCCGGCGTGAGAATCGCCGTCATGACCGGCGTGGGGGTCGGCGGCAGCGTGGGCCGGCTGGATGTACATATAGCGGATTACTTGCAGGTAGTAATACAGGGAAATAAGACTGCTGAAAATAGCAAGACCAGCCAGCCAGAGGAACCCGGCGTCGGCTACAGCGGTGAAGAGGTAGAACTTGCCGGTGAATCCGACGAAGATGGGCAGTCCGGCCAGGGAAAAGAGGCCGATGGCGATGGCGGCGGCCAGGAAGGGCTGACGGTCGGCCAAGCCGGTGAACTCGGCTATTTCCTCGCGCCCGGTCATGTTGAAGTAGGAAATCAGGGCGGCGAACACCACCATGTTGGTTATCGAGTAGGCCACCAGGTAGAACATTACGCCGTTGGCGGCCAGCACGGACCCGGAGGACAGGGCGGCCATGCCGGACAGGGCAAATCCCACGTGACCGATGCTGGAGTAGGCCATCAGCCGCTTGATGTTGCGCTGGGCCAGGGCCACCAGGTTGCCCACCAGCATGGACACGGCGGCCAGAACCGCCAGGATGATTTGCCACTGCTGCCATTCCTGGGCCGCCGGAACCAAACCCTCCGCCGCCAAGCGCAGGAACAGGGCGAAGGCCGCCGTCTTGGAGGCTATGGCCAGGTAGGCGGTGACGGGCAGGGGCGCGCCTTCGTAAGCGTCGGGGGCCCACATATGGAAGGGAACCGCCGACAACTTGAATCCCATCCCGACGACAATCAGCGCAAAGCCCACCCACAAGGCCGGGCTAACGTCGCCCAAGTCGGTCAGGGCGGCGGCGATGTCGGGGAAACGGGTTACGCCCAGGGAACTGTAAACCAGGCTGACGCCGTAGAGCAGGATGGCCGAGGAGAAAGCGCCAACGATGATGTACTTGATGCTGGCCTCGTTGGACTTGGCGTTGCCCAAGGCGTAGGCAACCATCACGTACAAGCTGAAACTGAGCAGTTCCAGGGATATGTAGGCAGTCAGCAACTCCCGCGACTGGGCCATCAGGTTCATGCCCAGGATGGAAAAGAGCAGCAAGCCGTAAAATTCGCCGGCGTGGTCAAGATGCTGCTTCACGTATTGCAAAGAGCTGAGGATGATAAAGACGCCGGTAATCAGAAACACTATCTTGAAGAAAAGGGAGTAATGGTCAACCGCCAACAAACCGTCGTAAAGGCTGGCCGTTTCCCCGGTCAGCATCCACAGGGACAGGGGGATTAGGCCCAACAGCCCGACAATGGACAGCCAACCCAAGAGTTCCTTACGGTCTTCGGGAAGGAAAAGGTCAACGACGAATACCAGCAGGGCGAGGCCCGCCAGGACAAACTCCGGGGTCAACAGGTGGATATTTTCGGTCAGGTTGACCAATTTTTCCTCATACGGATTGGATTCCCGCTTTCGCGGGAATGACGTTTGAGTGACCGGGATTGTCGGGTGGGTTAACGGTCATTGCGATATATTCCATCAGAAACTCAGCAGGACGGATTCGACGCCCAGGTTGATGACCCGCAGCAAGGGGGCGGGCCAGACGCCTACGAAAATTAACACGACTACGAAGGCCGCGCCAACGGTTTTTTCCACCGGGCTGGCGTCGGTAAGGTGTTCCCATTGGGGGTCGGCCTCGCCAAAAAAGGTGCGGGCCAGCAGCCGCAGGATATAGACGGCGGTTATCGCCGCGCCGATGACGGCCAGCACTGCCAAAGGAAGATAGGTCTGGAAAGCGCCGACGAAAACCATGAATTCGGCGATAAACCCGCTGAGTCCGGGCAACCCAAGGGAGGCCAACCCAGCGATAGCGAAGAAAAAGCTGGTGACGCCCATGCGTTTCATCAAGCCGTTGAGGATGTTGATGTCGCGGATGTGGGAGCGTTCGTAAATGGCGCCCACCATAGCGAACATGAGGGCGGTCATAATGCCGTGGGAGAACATTTGCAGCACCGCGCCGGCCAAGCCTACCGGGTGCAGGGTGGCGATGCCCATGATGACGTATCCCATGTGGCTGACGCTGGAGTAGCCGATGACGTATTTCAGGTCCTGCTGGGAAATGGCGGATATGGCGCCGTAAACCACGTTGACGGTGCCAAGGATAATCAGGACGGGCATCCAGGCTTCCGCCCCTTCGGGCAGCAGGGTCATGCCGACGCGGATGATACCGAAGGCGCCGAGTTTCATCAGCACTCCGGCGTGGAGCATACTGACGCCGGTGGGGGCCGCCACGTGGCCGTCGGGAGACCAGGTATGGAAGGGCCAGAGGCCGGCCAACACGCCAAACCCAATCATAAACAGCGGGAAAACCCAATTCTGGAATTGGGCAGAAAAAGCGCCTTCCTCGGCCAAGACGCCGAGTTGGGTTATGGAGAAAGTGGGGCTGCCAGCGTCGGCAGCCTGGACGTAGAGGGCCAGTATTCCAATCCAAATCAGGACGCTGCCGGCTACCAGGAATATCATCAGTTTCATGGCCCCGTATTCCTTGGTGCGGAGGAAGGAAACGAAGTCGGTGCTGCTGCCCCAGACGCCGATGAGCAGGTACATGGGCAGGACGGCCAGTTCGTAGAAGAAGAAGAGGAAGAACAGGTCGCGGACTACGAAAACCCCGAATACTCCCGACCCCAGGGCCAGCAACAGCACGAAAAAGTCCCGGGAGCGGTGTTGAATGGTTTGGGAAATCAGGACGGCCCCGAAAAGGACGATGCCGTTGAGCAACACCAGCGGAGCGGCGATGCCGTCAATGCCCAGGGACAGGGTTATGTTCAGGGGGTGGCCCAGCCATTCGTAGTCGCGGACGAACTGGAAACCGCCAACGCCGTAGTCGTAGCGGGCGAAAATGATTATGGAAAGAACGAAACAGACGGCGGAAACCAGTATCGCCAGATACCACGCCTGGCGGGGCTGGTCTTTCCCGATGAGCATGGACAGGAAGGCGCCCACCAGGGGAACGGCGATGACGGCCAGCAGGGCGATTTCGTCAAAGGCGTTCATCGCGTCCTAGCAGTCCGCCGACGTGGAATTGATGGCCAACCATACGAAACTCAAACCCGTCGTACCGACGCCGGCCCGTATCCGGGATTTTCCGCCATCATGCACGTTGTTTTGCGTTGGGAATTTCTGGATTCCGGCTTTCGCCGGAATGACGGTGCTTCCCGGTATGACGGTGCTTCTTTGACCAATCATCATTGCGATTAAGTCCCCACCATTAGACGGAGCGGAGCCACCAGACCAGGGCCAGCACAATGGTCCCCAGGGTCATGGCTAAGGCGTAGGTGTAAACGTGGCCGGTGACGTGGAGACGCAGGGCAACGCCGAAACGCCGGACGGTGTTGGCCGGGCCGTTGACCCCAACGTCGTTGACCACGGCGCGGTCAAAGAATCCAACGAACCGGGCCAGCACCAGTACGCCCCGGTCTATGACGGATTGATACAGTTCATCCACGTAGTACTTGTTTTCGGCCAGAGACAGGAACCATTGGAACCGGCGGCGGGCCGGCTCCAGGGACAAACTTCCCCGTATGTAAACCAGGTAGGCCAGCGCAAAGGCGGCGACGGCCAGAACGATAGACGTTAGACCCAGCCAGGGGACAAAGTGAAAGCCCTCCGGGTGGTCCCAGAAAACGAAAGTCCCGATGCCGTCGTAGGGGCCGGGCCAGTTGAAACTTATCAAGCCGAATCCCAGGGCCAGGATGCCCAGCAGGAACATGGTCACGGCCATCGTCCGGGGCGCGTCGTGAACGTGGTCGTAGCGGTCGGGCATGGGGCCGAAGAACACCCGGAACATGGCCCGCGCCATGTACAGGCCGCTGAGGAACGCGGTCAGCAGGGTCAGGACGATAAAGGCCGGATGGAGGTTCTTGTTGACGGCAATCAGGATTTCGTCCTTGCTCCAGAAACCGGCCAGGATGGGGATTCCGCCCAGGGACAGGGCGCCGATGGAAAAGAGCAGGGCGGTCAGGGGCATGACCTTGCGGAGTCCGCCCATCTCGCGGATGTCCAGTTCGTCGGTGCTGTGCATGACGCTGCCGGCGCCAAGGAAAAGCAGGGCCTTGGCGAAACCGTGGGCCATCAGGTGGAAAATGGCGGCGGTATAGCCGAAAGCGCCTAAGGACAGCATCATCAAACCCAGGTGGCTGATGGTGGAGTAGGCCAGGATGCGCTTCAGGTCAGTAGCAACCAAGGCGATGGTAGATGCGCCCAGGGCGGTTATCAACCCGATGATGGCAACGATTAACAGGGCATCGCCGGAGGCCTCGAAGATGGGGAAGGCGCGGGCCACCAGATAAACCCCGGCGGCGACCATCGTTGCGGCGTGAATCAACGCGCTGACCGGGGTAGGACCTTCCATCGCATCGGGGAGCCAGACGTGCAGCGGGAATTGGGCGGACTTGCCGGCGGCCCCGGCAAACAACAGCAGGGCGGCGACGGTGGCGGTGCCCTGGCTTATTTCGCCGCTGCCCACCGCGGCGAAGGCTTCGGACATACTGAAACTGCCCACTTCCCGCCACAACAGCAGGATACCGATAAGCAAGCCCACGTCGCCGATGCGGGTGACGATAAAGGCTTTCTTGGCGGCCTCCCGCGCCGAGGGACGTTCAAACCAGAATCCGATAAGCAGGTAGGAACAAACCCCCACCAACTCCCAAGCCACGTAGAGCAGCAGGAAATTGTCGGCCAAGGCCAAGGTAAGCATGGAGGCTATGAACAGGGCGTGAAAGGCATAGTACCAGTCTATGCGGGGGTCGCCGTGCATATACCCCAGGGAATAGACCTGCACCATCAGGGCGACGAAGGTAATCAGCCCCAGCATCACCACGGTCAGGGGGTCTATGGTCATGCCCCAGAAAAGGTTGACCTGCTGGCCGGCGTCGGCGTCAACGCCGGGGATGCCGCCCTGGAACCAGGTGCGCTTGTATTCGCAGGTCAGGGCGCCGGTGGCGTCGCTGACGGCGCAACCGTCGGTTGCGGGAGAGGCCGACAGGAACCCCAGCAAGACCACCCAGAAAAGGCCGAATCCGCCGGCGATTGCCAGAATGGCCAAGGGGGAACCTTTGCCCGGAAGGTACTTCCCGAACAGGATGATGAAAGGCACGACAGCGAAGCTGAGTACCGGTATGAGCCAAGCCAGTTCCATTCAGGCTTGCACCTTGGGGGGGTTCACCCCCACCCTGGCCCTCCCCCTCGTAGGGGGAGGGGATTTTTCATGTACCCATCCGAAGGTCTCTTGGGCGGTCATTTCCCAACGGGGGTTCACCCCCACCCTGGCCCTCCCCCTCGTAAGGGGAGGGGACTTCTCCAATTCGCTTTTGGATATTGGGGGACAACTAGATTTTTCATCCACGACGATATGGATTCCCGCTTTCGCGGGAATGACGGGATTGGGGCGGGAGGCGGAATTGTTGTTGAATGGCGGCATCCGGCGACTACCACTTCATCAGGTTTATTTCGTCCACGTTGACGGTGGAGCGGTTGCGGTACATCCGCAGGATTATCGCCAGGGCCAAGCCTACCTCGGCGGCGGCGACGGTAATAACGAATATGGCGATTATCTGGCCGTCGAAGTTGGAGAAACGACCAACGCCCTCCAGGTGGGCGGCGGCGGCGATAAGGTTGATGTTGACGGCGTTGAGCATCAACTCAATGGACATGACTATCAGGACGGCGCTGCGGCGGGCCAACACGCCGTACAAGCCGATGACAAAGAGGGCTGCGCTAAGCAGTTGGAAATAGAGTAGAGGGGTCAATTAGCTTTCCGGCCTGTTCCCGGTTCGGGCGATGATTATGGCCCCAATCAGGGCTACCAGCAAGACCAGGGAAGCCACCTCAAAGGGAATGGCCCACCGGGTAAACAAAGAGTTGGCTAATTCGCTCAGGGCCGGGTTCTGCGGGGTTGATTCCACCGCGGGGCCGCGCCACAGGGCCGTTGCCAACACCGCGCCCAACGCAATGGCGGCGACGGCGGCCAAGGGCCATTGGCGGTTATCGGTGATGCGAGGGTACTCCGACGACCGGGTTAGCATGATGGCGAAAAGCAACACGATGATGATGGCCCCGCCGTAAATGAGCACCTGCACCAAGGCCAGAAACTCGGTGAACAACAGCAGGTATATTCCGGCCACGGCCATGAGGGACAGCAACAGAAACAGGGCGGCATGAACGACATTGCGGGTAAGGACAACACCGAGTCCGCCCAACAGGGTCAATGCCGCCAAGACGCCGAATAACCAGGTCATAGCGGGATAACCCCCCGGTTGGGGCCGGCGGGTGCGGCTTCCCTAAGTTGCTGATGGCGCATTGGCCGGACAATCAATTGAACCATAAGGGATTTTATCCGGTAATCGGTGACTGTTGAATTGACGGTTGACCCGGCAAGCCCGTCATACCGGCCTTCGCCGGTATGACGAGTTTAGTATCGGATGACGGGTTGAGCATCATGGGAATTGTCATGCCATTTGCCCTTAACCCAGCGACCGCAGGATTTCGCAGGACTGGCAACGGCATTGGGCCGGATGGACGGCCGGCGTTTCGGCGTCTTTCGGGGCCGGCTTGAACCTGGACAGGAAACTGCGCCACATACCATAGATGGATGGGCGCGATTTGCGTTCCAGGAACCGCTGGGTACATTCCACACAGGTGCAATAGACCGGGTGGACACCAGAGCGGCTGGAATAGCGTTCGTCTTCTCTCTTGGGCAAGGCGTTGTGTCACCAATACTTGATTCAGGATGCGGCGGCGGTTTCGGCGTTGGCCTGGGCCTTGGCGGCCTCTTCCGCTTCCTTACGCTGCTTTTCCAGGACGGAAGGGGGAATCCAGCCGGTTTCCTGCTGGTACTTGCGGCCAATCTGCAACAGGGCGGGCAGGTCAACCCGGTCACCGTTGCGCTGGTAGGTGCTCATTTCGTGTTCGTGGCTCATCACGATGGCGTCGAAATTGCACAACTCGACGCAGATGCCGCACAGGATACAACGGTTCAGGTTAATCTCAAAGTAGTCAATAATCTTGCGGCGGGAACTTTCCCCTTCGGCATGAAGGGGGTTGTCCTTCATGCTGGCCGACATACATTGGGTAGGGCAGTTGCGGATGCAGACCATACAGCCGGTGCAGAAGGGTTCGGGAACGTCGTCATCCCAGGTCAGGGCCGGGAATCCCATGAAACGGTCCTGCACCGGAGTGGGGGCCTTGGGGTATTCCTGGGTCACGGGCCGGCGCATCCCCTTCAAGGCGGAGGTGAAGGTCAACATCATCCCCTTGACGCTATTCAGCATTGGGTCTCCTCCGTTACATTCGGTTGGCGGACGGGGCCGGCTGAGGGCCGGGGCCATGTCCTGCCGGGACGGTTTCGGTATTCACGACGGCCGGGCCGCCCTTCGCTGGGCCAACTGCTGCTGTTGGCGGGCCTTGATTTCGGCAATCCGGCTGACCGGGGCCATCATCCGCCGGTAAATGAGGTATCCCACCACCGCCAGCCCTGCCAGGGACATTATAGTCAAAGTCCAGGGCGGGAGACCATAGAAAAGGTAAACGGCGGTGATAACTATGGTGTAGAAAGACAACGGCACCATGACTTTCCAGGCGAAGGCCATGAGCTGGTCAATCCGCAACCGGGGGAAGGTTCCCCGTACCCAGAAAACCAGCAGCACCAGCGCATAGACCTTAATCAGGAACCACACCACGCCGGGCAGTACCGGGCCTAACCACCCGCCCAGGAAAAGCAGGGCAGCCAGGGCCGCTATTGCGAAGGTGTTGATGTATTCGGCCAGGAAGAACACGGCCCAATGAGCGCCGCTGTATTCGACGAAGGGGCCGCCGACAACTTCCGATTCGGCGTGGTAAATGTCGAAGGGAGTGCGGCCCACTTCGGCCAGGCCGGCGATGAAGAAGATAACCAGTCCCAAGGGAAGAATGGCGCCGTACAAGACCGGGTTCTGGTTTTCAACGATAACGCGCAGGTCGAGGGACTGGGCCAGCATGGCGACGGCCACCACTACCAGGATGACCGGGATTTCGTAGCTGATTAGCTGGGCGGCGGAGCGCAACCCGCCAAGAATCCCGTACTTGTTGGCCGAACCCCAGCCGGCCAGCACCAGGCCAAGGATGCCCACGACGGCAAAGGCGGTTATGTAAAAGAGGCCGAGTTCCAGGTTCTTGATTACCAGGTTGTTAGCCGCCGGGATGGTGACCCAAATCATAAAGGCGGACACCACCACGATGACCGGGGCAACCCAGAAGATTGCCTTGTCGGAGGCGGAGGGCAGGATGTCCTCTTTGACCACCAGCTTGATAGCGTCGGCGATGGGCTGCATCAGCCCCAAGGGGCCAGTGCGGGTGGGGCCAAGACGCAACTGGAGCCGGCCCAGAGCCTTGCGTTCCAGCCAAATCATAGACAGGACAACCACGGAGAGGCCGACGAACATCCCCAGCAGGGCGGCCAGAATCCAGCCGATTTCCACCAGTCCGACGGCGAGCAGGGCGGTAGGGAACATCAGCGGTCAACCTCGCCCAGAACGATGTCCAGGGAACCAAGGATAACAACGGAGTCGGCAACCCAGGCGTCGCGGAGCAGCCGTTTCAGGGCCGACAAGTTGCAGAAAGACGGCGGGCGCACTTTCAGGCGATAGGGTCGGTCGGCGCCCTTGCTGACCAGGTAAACGCCGATTTCGCCCCGGGGGTTTTCGGCCCGGACATAGACTTCGCCTTCGGGGGGACGGATGAGACGGCGGCCCAGCGACGACGTGACCGGGCCGTCGGGCATCTGCTCCAACGCCTGCTCCACGATGGAAAGGGACTGGTACATTTCCTGCACCCGAACCCAATGGCGGTCCCAGCAATCGCCGTCCAGCCCTACGGGAACCTCGAAGTCGAAACGGTCATAGACGGAATAGGGCTGGGCCTTGCGGACATCGTACTCGACGCCGCAGCCCCGCAGACAGGGGCCGGTCAGCCCGAAGTCAATGGCCTCTTCGGGGGTAATCGCCCCCACGTCCTTGGTACGGGAAAGGAAAATTTCGTTGAAGGTAAGAATGTTGTCGCTTTCCTCAATGTCGGTGTGAAGCAGGGGGAGCAGGTCGGCAATCATCCGTTGGAAGTTGTCGGGCAGGTCTTCTTTCAAGCCGCCGATGCGAAAATAATTGTGCATCATGCGGGCGCCGGAGACGGCCTCGAACAACGCCTGGATGCGCTCCCGCCCGCGGAAGGAAAACATGGTCGGGGTCATGGCGCCGGCGTCCAGGCCGATGGTGCCGACGTAGAGCAAATGACTGGCGATGCGGTTGAGTTCGCAGAGGATTACCCGGACGTACTCGGCGCGTTCCGGCACTTCCAGGCCCATCAGCTTTTCGACGGCCTGGCAGTAAACCAGTTCGTTGTTGAAGTTGGCAACGTAGTCCAGCCGGTCAAAAAGGGTGACAATCTGGTGGTACTGCTCGCCCTCGCAGATTTTTTCGGAACCGCGGTGCAGGTAGCCGATATGGGGTTCAACGTCAACAATTTTTTCGCCGTCAATCCAAAGCACCATGCGAAAAACGCCGTGGGTGGAAGGATGCTGCGGCCCCATGTTGAGGAGCAGTTCCACCGATTGAGCGTCGCGGCTGATTTGGGTTTGGATTTCGGTCATTGCAATTGACGTTTCAAGAACGGGATTGCCGGGTTATATGAAGGTGATGTTGGGTTCCCGGGGCGGCACTACCAAGCTGCTCATCCAAACTTCGTCGTTGTCGTAGAAACCGGCCTCAATCAACACTTCGTCAAGGATGCCCAGGTTTTCGCAGTCCTCCAGGTAAAGGTTAATCTCCCTTTGGAGGGACTGGCGGGCCTGCTCCGGGGTGTCGCCAAAGCCGGTCATAACCAGTTCGGGGCAAAAAGCCTGACAGGTCTTTCCGGCGCGGGTTTCTTCGATTTGATAAACGATGCGGTCCATCAGCAGCGGCCGGCGGCGGGAGTGACCCGGGTCACTCCGCAAACTCCAGTTGAATCTCAGTGTCCTCTTCCAAGCCGGGGAAACCGGCGTCGGAGAGGGCTTGGCCCAAGGTCTCGGCGGCTTCGTGGGACTCAATCCAGCCGCGCAGGGTTTCCACCAACTGGTCCTGGGCGCGGGTCACGGAATCGCCGGCACCGGACAGCCCCAAGGGTTCCAGGGCGGCGATGTAGCCGTCTTCCCCGGAGACAACCTTAGCGGTTAAAACCAACGGTTCCGTCGTCATAAAAGGCGGCTAGAACTCCTGATAATCGTAAAGGGGAAATTCCTTGCGTCCCGGAAACCCCTCGAACTCATCGTAAAGCAACAGGGGCGCCAAGTCGGGGTGGCCCTCAAACTCGACGCCGAAAAGGTCATGGACTTCCCGCTCGTACCAGTCGGCGGCCTCCCAAACGGAGCAGACCGACGGCAGCCGGGGGGTATCGTAGGGCAGGTCAGCCTTGACAACCAGGGTTTGCTCTTGGGACATGGAGAGCAGGAAGTAAACCATCTGGAAGTATTCTTCGTAGTCCACGCAGGTCAGGCAGAGCAGCAGGGTGAAGTCCAGGCCGGGGCCGGTCTTGACGGCGCGGCACAGGGCCGCAACGTCAGCGGGGTTGACGGTGAGTTGGGGGAGGTCTTTCATCACGCCCGGCTGGGGGTGAAAGTCGGCCAGGAACTCTTCGCAGCGGGCCAGCAGTTCCCGCCCGGAATCGGTAAGCTGGGAGAAGTCGGGCTGGGACTCTTCGGGCGAGTCGTGGCTATCGGGAGGCACTGCCCTTGGCGTCCTGCATTATCTTCTCTTGCAGCTTGAGGATTCCGTACAAGAGAGCTTCGGGCCGGGGCGGACAGCCGGGGACGTAAACGTCCACCGGGATGATGTGGTCAACGCCCATGACGACGGAGTAGGAACGATAGTAGGGGCCGCCGTTGGTGGCGCAACTGCCCATTGCAATTACCCACTTGGGTTCGGGCATCTGCTCGTAGAGCAAGCGGATGGGTTCGGCCATTTTCTTGACCACGGTGCCGGCGACAATCATCACGTCAGCCTGACGGGGCGAGGGCCAGGTAACGACGCCAAAGCGGTCAAAGTCGTGGTGGGCCATGAAGGTGGAAATCATCTCAATGGCGCAGCAGGCCAGGCCGAAACTCAACGTCCACAGGGAGGACTTGCGGGCCATGCCGAAAAGCTGTTCCTTAGTGGTGGTGATGACTCCGGGAACCCGGCCGTCAATGGCCTGGTCCAGCAGGCTGGGGGCCGGGCGGTTGCCCTGACCCAAAGAAATTTCTATTTCTGCCATTCCAGCACCCCTTTGCGCCAGCCGTAGATGATGGCGAAGAACAGCACCCCCAGGAACAGCATCATGGCGTAGAAGGGGATGGCGTTGCCCAAGTCGCGTTGTTCCAGGAAGATGACCGCCCAGGGAAAGAGGAACACGGCCTCAACGTCGAATATCAGGAACAGGATGGCGAAGATGTAAAAGCGGATGTTGATGTTGGACCAGGAGTAGGGCGTGGCGGGAACACCGCACTCGTAGGGAGTCAGTTTCACCTCGGAGCGGCGGCGGGAGGACAGGATTCGGGAGGCCGCGAACATTCCGCCGATGGCCAGCACGGCGATGACGGCGGACAGGGCCACCGCCACCCAGTTGGCGGCGAAAACGCTGGGGTCGAAGGCTTGCAGTTTTACGCCGAGGAAAGGCGTCATGTGATTGACTTGACGAAGGGCAAGAATCGGGTTGGCAAGGGTTTCAGACCGGGGGCAAGCTTAACATCGGGCCTTTTGGGGTGTCAACGGATTGCGGCGGGTGTTGTGCAGGATTGAAGGAAAAGCTAACTGCCCGCCACCGTTGCATTGTTGACAGCCCGTCATACCGGCCTGCGCCGGTATCCAGGACTCCTTGGCCTCAAGGATGCTGTTCCGCGCTTGCCCTTTCTGGATTCCGGCTTTCGCCGGAATGACGAGCTGGGGCAAGGTTTTGACCCCCTTCCTGACCCTCTTCCTCGAAGAGGGAAGGGATTTTGTGCTGGTTAGCGGGCGGTGTAGATGGGATTATATGGATATGATGCTCAACCCTGGCAGCCGTTGGAAATGGCGGCGATTGTTGCTCAGCATGGTTAGACCGTGCCGCAGAGCGATGCAGCCGATAAGCAGGTCCAGGTCCGCGATGGGAGTTCCCTGAGCTTTCAGCCGACCCCTTTCCCTGGCGAAGGTGCGGCAGATTTCGTAGTCCATTTGGACTATATCGTATCCGCTCAGAAACGCTTGCAGTCGCTGTTCGTTGCCGGGCGGATCGTTTGAGTAATACACGCCTTGATAAAGTTCGGCTACGGAAATAATGCTGATGCCGATGCCGGCGTCGGTAAGTTCTTCAAGACGCTGGATAATGGCGGGGTTGCCATGAAGGGCGTGAACAATCCAGTCGGTGTCTGCGAGATAGCGCACCGCGACCTAACGCTCATGTTCATGCCGGCTGCCGGCCAATCGCGCCTGGTAGATGTCTTGTATCAATTCATCGGAGTCATGTGTGCCCTTCCAGCCGCCGGCGGAGGCTCGCAAGGCATTGAGACCGCGCCGGGCGCGAGAAGATTGGGACTCGACCTCGATGCTGATGCACAGGAACGAGCCTTCCTCGATGTCGAGGGGTTCCAATGGAATGATAGCGCCTTGGGAATATCTGGCTTTCACGTCGTCAATCATCGCAACCCCGTTTTCCGAATGGTCCCGGGGCGATTATCGCACGGCATCGTGGAAGGCGACAACGACGGATACCGGCCGGGGTGGCGTTGCAATTCAGGTTGGCGAACCGGGTTACTCCTATCCCTGGGACCGGCGCAGTTCCGTAGAGGACAAGTCCAGGCGGAAGGTTGATTCGGGGATGGGGGCGAACAGGGACTCGAAGCCGGCGGGGATAGGTACGTCGGACAAGCCGTTGAACTGCTGGCCGTCCAGGCGGCCAGCCACCAGGAACCGGCTGCCGCCAACCCACATATCAGCCAAGGCTTTCAGCATAGTTTCGCGGCTGTCGCCGTAGTAGCGTGATTCAACCAGCCTTACCGCCGTATCCCATCCGATTACGAAGGCGGCGCCGGGAAAAAGTTGGGCCTTGCGGTGGAAGGTTTCGGCGCGGGTCAGCATCACCGGGCCGACGCCCCGGAATTGGGCCACCCGGCGCAGGATTTCCGACTCTTCCAGGGGAGGCTTGTCCACGTTGACCACCGAAAGCTCAAAGACCACCGGGGTTGACAGGATGCCGGCAGCGGCCTGGGCCAATTCCCGGTGTCCCTGATGCAGGGGGTTGAAGGAACCGGGGAGCAACGCCCCGTCCAGCCGACCCTCGGATTCCAGGCGTCCGTCGGGGTGGGCAAGGACGTGGCTGATTTGACCGGCCAGCAGCCGGCGCACCGGGGAGCCGTGGGGAGTAGCGGCGAATAACGGGCTTTCGTTGTCGGTAAGGCCCAGCGGGATTTCCGACGCTACGCCAAAGGATTCGGCCATCGCCCGCAGCAGCAGCCGGCTGCAAACGTCCTCTTCGCCGTTGCGGTCGCGGGCGCCCTTTTCCAGCACCAGGTCATAGCTCAAAACTTGGCCGGCGTCCCAAGCGGCGACAAAGCAACGATGGTCGCCGCGCTTGGGCCGGTTGGTGACCAGGGTGGCGGTGACGGCGACGCCGACGACGGGGGAATCGTCTTCGCGCAGGGACAACCCCCGGCGGTAAGCGGCGCGGGCCATGTCGCGGGCGGTGGCAGCGGAAACGTACTGCTCCGGTTCGTCGCCCAGGAAGTCAATCATGGAGCGGCGGCCATAGGGAACCAGGGTTTCCAGGATGGTGTTGGAGGCGCCGGGGACGGCCAGCAGCCAGGCCAGTCCCAGGCTGCCCCCGCCGGCGGCGGCCACCACGGACTTGTGGGGCGCAGCGTGAAGTTGCTGAATCAGGCCGTTGATTTCGTCGGTTGCGTTCATGTTCATGGGCATAGTCCTGACAGGGTTGGAGGGTGTGCCATTACCCGGGTTTCATCCCCACCCCTTCGGCTAGGCTCAGGGCAGGCTCTAACCCCAATTATGGAATGGGGAGGGG
The DNA here is from genome assembly GCA_963665735.1 of Dehalococcoidia bacterium. Lineage (GTDB taxonomy): Bacteria > Chloroflexota > Dehalococcoidia > Lucifugimonadales > UBA3495 > CATOSK01. The sequence continues at coordinate 817,329 of OY762444.1, forward strand.
ATTTTTTCTGCGTCGGTTCTGGCAAGGATTTCTGGATTCCGGCCTACGCCGGAATGACGGGTTGGGGCGTAATTTTCTGCCTCGCCCCGGCCCTCTCCCTCAAGGGAAAGGAGGTTGAGTGTAGTCAATATGGCGCATGGCGGTTTCAGACAGCCGGATTTGGGCCGTAATCCTGCGTTCCCATTCGTCGTTCCATTGGGAGGGCATTTCCCGGCGGGCGGTACGCCAATACATCGGTTCACCGTCGGACAGGGTTTGACCGTCAACCACTTCGCCAAGGAAGCAAGTCATGTCGCCGCCGTCCATGATGTTGACCACCCGGCAATCCAGATAACCCCAGCAGTCTTGCAAGATGGGGCTGCCGGTCTTGCCGGGGCGGAAAGAGACGCCGGCCAGCTTGTCGGTGTCCCTGCCGGAGAGGAAACCGAAACGCCGCAGCAAGTCCAACCGGCTAGGGCGGAGGAAGTTGGCGGCGAAGGCCCGGCTTTCCCGAATCAGCCGCCAGCTATGGTTGTCCTTGTAGATTTGCACCAGCACCCGCGGTTGGGAAGGGACGATGGAGGCGGCGGACAGCGACACGGCAATCTGGGCGTTGGTTTCGCCCTGCCAATGGCAGGTGACGGCGGCCACCGGAGACCAGAGCCGGCCCATGATGGGGGAGACGGTTGAGGGGTCTATCCGGGGTATGGACGCACCGCCTTTCCTGCCGGATTGCCTGGGGAGAGTGTAACACCGGGCATTTGCAGGGGTCTAGCAGATTCTTGGTAGGGGGTTCGCACTCACACCGACCCTTTCCTCAAGGGAGAGAGGGAATCACCCTCATGCTAGCCTGCCCCCGTCGCGGGGGAAGGGATTTTCCGACGTCGGCCTTGGCCAAGATTTCTGGATTCCGGCTTTCTCCGGAATGACGGGTTGGATTGCGGGGGGAAGGGACACCGGAGACCTCGGGCAAAAACAGTCAGCCTTGACAACCAAAATGGGCTTATTTAGCATCACTCCCAATATACGGGCAACAATGAGCGCCGGTCAGGAGGGTGCGATGCAAGCGTTAGTGGGAGCCAGGTTAATTGACGGCACAGGCGGCCCGGTGGTGGAAAACGCCGCCGTCCTCATTGACGAAGAGCGCATCCTGGACGTGGGGCCGGCCGCGGCGGTGACGCTGCCTCCCCACGCGGAAGTCGTTGACGTGGCCGGCATGACGCTGATGCCGGGGATGATTGACTGCCATGACCATCTGGCGTCCAAGGGGTACGACTTGGGCAGCCGTTGGGGATTGAACGAGCCGATTTCCTTGCAGCACTTGCGGACGGCCTACGTCATGGCGGAAACGCTGGCGGCGGGCTATACCTGCGTCCGCGACGCCGGCGGGCTGGACGCCGGGTTCAAGATGGCGGTGGAAGAGGGACTGTACCCCGGCCCCCGGCTGGTCAATTCCATCAACATCATATCGCCCACCGGGGGGCTGTGTGACCGGGTTAGCGGGTCGGGTCACCCCCACCCCTTCGATGACCCGCGGCTGCCCTCGGGAGTGGCCGACGGGCCGGACAACGTGCGGGCCAAGGTGCGGGAGATGGTGCGGGTGGGCGCCGACGTTATCAAGTTCGCCACCACCGGCGGGGCCAGTTCCCGGCCGGGCCACGGCCCCAAGGATATTGAGTTTACGCCGGCGGAAGTGGCGGCGTTGATTGAAGAGGCCCGGTCGTTGGGCCGTAACACCATGTGCCACGCCGTCGGCGGGCCGGGACTGCGGAACGCCATTGAAGGAGGGGCCGGTTCCATCGAACACGGCTGCTATCTGGCGGAAGACCCGGATTTGGTCAAGATGATGGCGGACAAGGGGATTTTCCTGGTGCCGACCTTTGAGGTCTATGAATTTCATTCCACCGTCAGCGCGCCGCATATGCAGGTGCGGGCGCGGGCGCTGCGGGAAATCCACCAGGAAAGTATGCACCAGGCCCTGGCCGCCGGGGTTAAGGTAGTGGCGGGAACCGACGCCGGCGGGTTCGTCCACGGGGACAACGCGCGGGAAGTGGAGCTGCTGGTGGAACGGGGTATGTCGCCGATGGTGGCGATTCAGGCGGCGACGGGCTGGGCTGCGGAGTGCGTGGGCCTTGGCCGGGAGATTGGCACGATAGAAAAGGGCAAGTTGGCTGATTTGCTGGTGGTGGACGGAGACCCGTTGAGCAACATCAGCGTTTTGAGGGACCATGACCGGCTGATGATGGTGATGAAGGGCGGGACGGCGTTCATTGACCAGTTACCGGTGGGACAACCGCAGCCGGTGTAATTTTGGGAGGTCAGACCTTGGACCTCCATTCCGGGTTTTCACCCCCTCCCCGACCCTCCCCCTACCAGGGGGAGGGAGAACCGCGCCAAAGTCTCCACTAATGCCAAGGGCGGCAATGGCGAGAATTTCTGGATTCCGGCTTTCGCTGGAATGACGGGTTGGATTGGGTGAATGGGAATCATTTGGCGATGCGATTCCACGTATTGACCCTTTTCCCCGAGATTTTTGACAGCCCGCTGCAACAAAGTATGTTGGGGCGGGCTGTCAGCCGGGGGTTGATTTCCGTCGAAGTTACCGACATCCGGCAGTACGCCACCGACGCCCACGGCACCGTGGACGACTACCAATTCGGCGGCGGCGCGGGTATGGTGATGAAGCCGGAGCCGATTTTCGAGGCGGTGGAAAACACCTTGGGCCAATACCCCGCCGGCCAACAGGGGGATATTCCGGTGGTTCTGCTGTCTCCCCAGGGGCAAGTCCTGAATCAAGAATTGGTCTGGGAGTTGGCGGCGGCCCCGGCGGTGGTTCTGATTTGCGGCCACTACGCCGGGGTTGATGACCGGGTGCGGCAGGGGTTGGCGACTAAGGAAATCAGCATCGGCGACTACGTGCTGACCGGGGGGGAACTGCCGGCCCTGGTGGTGATTGACGCCGTGGCCCGATTCGTGGAAGGGGTAGTAGGGTCGCAGGAAAACGTCCGGGGCGATTCCATCACCAGCGGTTTGCTCCAACATCCGCTTTACACCCGGCCGGCGGAGTACCGGGGCATGACGACGCCGGAGATACTGCGGTCGGGACACCACGGCGAAATAGAACGCTGGCGGCGGCAACAGTCTTTGCGGCGCACCTGGGAAAATCGGCCCGATTTGTTGGACAAGGCAGACCTGACCCCGGCAGACCTGGACTATCTGCGTTCCCTGGAGTGGACGCCCAAAACGTCCGGCAGTTAGCCGGCAACCGGGGGATACGTTGCCCAAGTCCGATTTCAAGTTTTTCTGCCCGGTGCGGGTGCGGTGGATGGAATGCGACGCCCAGGGGATTGTCTTCAACGGGGCCTACATGGGCTACCTGGAAGTGGCCCAGGCCGAGTATTTTCGCAACCTGGGTTTCAGCATTTACACCATCGCCCGGCGAGGGTACTTCGACAGCGCGGTGGTCAAGGCTACGCTGGAATTCAAGGCTCCGGCCCGGGTTGACGACGTGCTGGAACTGCACACGCGGGTAGCGCGCATCGGCAACACCAGCTTGACGTTGCAGGTGGAAATCTACCGGGAAGGGTCGGAGCGGCTGTTGAGCGTCATTGAGGCGGTGTACGTGGGATTTTACGCCGAAACCCTGGAAACCCGCCGAGTGCCGGACGCCATCCGCAGCCTGGTGGGGCATCTTGAGGAAACGGGGGAGGTTTTGGACATTGACGGTTTCCCGGAATTGGCGGCAGCGGCCTCGCCGGAATGATTTTCAACCCAGTGGCAAGGGTTGGGCGGGAAGTTTTGGGGAACGGCAACGGTGCGGTTGAAGCGGGTTTCTGGATTCCGGCTTTCGCCGGAATGACGATTCTGTTCTTCAACGGGTGCGGGGATTGAAGGCGTCGTTCACCGCATCCCCCAGCAGGTTGAAGGAAAAGAGCAGCACCGACACGGTAATCACCGGAAACAGCAATAGGTGAGGTTCGGCCCGCAGCACGGAAATGCTGCTGTTTTCGTAAATCATCCGGCCCAGGCTGGGCGTGGGGGGTTGGATTCCCACGCCGATAAAACTCAGGAACAATTCGGCCCCGGCGAACCCGGCCAATCCTGCGGACACGGAAACGATTACCGGGCTGATGATATTGGGGAAAACGTGCACCCGTAGAATGCGGGAGGTGGACGCCCCCACCGCCCGCGCCGCCTCCGAGTACTGGTTTTCCCGCACCTGGAGCACCTGCCCCCGCACCAACCGGGCCATCCCGAACCAGGAAAAGATGGACAGGGCGAAGGAAACCAGGGCGAAGTCCACGAACCCCAGCCGGATTATCCAGTCAATTCCGGTGGCGTCCTCGAAGTCCTGCACCCATCCGACGACTCGGGGCCGCACGGTGGCAAGCAGGATGAGCAGCAGGAATATCTCCGGGAAAGCTGACGTTACCTCCCCCGTCCGCATGATTATCCCGTCGGCCAGCTTGCCCATGTACCCGCTGACCAACCCCAGCACCACGCCCATGACCAGGCTGCCGCCGATGAGGGACGTAATGGTGATGATGACGGTAGTGCGCAGGCCGTAGATTACCCGCGTCATTTGGTCACGGCCCAGGCGGTCGGTGCCGAAGGGATGCGCCCAAGAGGGCGACTGCTTGGCCTTGGACAAGTCTTGGGCGTTGTAGTCGTAGGGCGTCACCAGCGACGCCAGGATTCCCGCACCGTACATCAGGACGATGATTCCCAAGAACACCATTGCCAGCTTTTTCCGAACCAGCCGGCGCAGGGACAGGGCCATGTAGCTGCGCCCATGCCCAGCCGTGTTTTCCAAAGCCGCCGATGGTGTTTCAGCCCGCAACGTAGCCACCGCCCAACCGGATTCGGGGATCCAGCACCGGGTAAATCAGGTCAACAATCAGGTTGGCCAGCACAAACAGCGTCGTGCCGATAAGCACCACGGCCATGATGACCGGGTAATCCCGGGCAAACAGGGACTCAATCGCCAGCAGCCCAACCCCCGGTATCCCAAAGAAAATTTCCACGATGAACGAGCCGCTGGCCAGGCCGGCCAGGGAAAATCCCAGGGTAGTCACCACGGGAATCAAGGCGTTGCGCAGGACGTGACGGGTACGCACCACGAACTCGGACAGACCCTTGGCCCGCGCCGTCCTCACGTAATCCTGATGCACCACGTCCAGGGTGCTGGCCCGGGTCAGCCGGGTAACGATGGCTACCCCCGGAATCCCCAGCACCATCGCCGGCATGATAATGCGGGTGTCGAAAAAACCGCCCCAACCGTGGGTGGGCAGGATGTCCAGCCATAACGCAAACACGATTAGCAGCACGGGGGCGGTCAGGAAGACGGGCAACGATTGGGCCAGCAACGTCATCGCCACCGCCGAAGTGTCCCAGGGAGTGCCTTGTTTCAGGGCCGAAAAGAGGCCAATGGGTATGCCCAACCCCAGGGAGATAATCAACGCCGCCACGTTCAACTGGAGGGACACCGGGATTTTCTTCCAGAGCAGTTCGGCTACCGTCCGGCCCCGGTACTTGTAGCTCTCCCCAAAGTCGCCCCGCACGGCGTTGCTGATATACCGGACGTACTGCACCATAACGGGGTCGTCGAGGCCCCGCTGCTGGCGGATGCGCTCGACTACCTCCGGGTCCCGGTGCTGGCCCAACAGCAGTTGCACCGGGTCGCCAGGCCCGAATTGGCCCAGGGCGAAGGTTATGAAGGACACCATGAACAACAGGAACGGCGTCCACAACAACCTGCGCCCGATATAGATTCCCAAGCTGCGTCTCTCCCGCCAGCGATGCTTTCAGTCCGGCGCGCCCTTAATTCTCGAAGTAGATGTAACGGTACTTGGGAATGGTCATCTGGGTCAGGTGGTAGTCCTTGACGCTGGGCTTAATCAGGGCGTAGTTCTCGCCGCTGTTCCAGAGCAGAATCCAGGGGGCGTCGTCGAGAATCATTTGCTCGATACGGTTGTAGGTCTCGAACCGCTTTTGACGGTCCCTTTCCACCCGGGCCTCTTCCAGCAGACGGTCAACTTCGGGGTTGCTGTAATTGGTCTGGTTGTTGTCGCTCTTGGAGTGGAAAAGGATGTCCAGGAAATTCTCCGGGTCGGGGTAGTCGGCGCCCCACCCAATGCTGAACATCTGGAACCGCTTGTCGTGCAGGTCGTCAAGGAAGGTAGCCCATTCGGTTTGCAGGATGTCCACCTGGATGCCCAACTCATCCTCCCAGGACTTGGTTATCGCCTCGATGGTGGGAGGCACGTCGGCGCCGAAACTGCCGGTAATGTTCAGGGTTATGCGGGGCAGGTTTTCCAGGTCGTCCCCATACTTGGATTCGGCCACCAACTGCCTGGCCCGTTCCGGGTCGAAATCGTAGGTTTTCAGGTTTTTGTTGTAGGAAGGAAAACCGGGGGGAATAATGCCCCTGGCCGGGGTGCCGGCGTTCTCCAGCACGTTGGTGGCGATGGATTCCCGGTCTATTGCCAGGTTCAACGCCAGCCGCACCTTGGGGTCGTCAAAGGGCGGTTCCGCTACGTTCATGCCCAGGTAGGAAACGGAAAACCCGCCCGGTATGTTGTGCAGTTCGGCGTTAAGGGGGTCGTTGGGGTCCAACACCCGGTCCAGGTCGGCCAGGCTTACGCCGGTCAAGTGAATTTCGTCGTTTTCATACATCAGCATGGAAGAACCGCCGCTGAGAATGAACTCGATTTCGTCCAGGTAAGCCGGCTCCCGGTGGTAGTTGTCGTTGCGGACGAATCGCATCAACTCCCCGACTTCGTACTGGGCCAACTTGAAAGGGCCGGTGCCGTTGGGGTTGCGCAGCCATTCGCTGCCGCCGTCGCCCACGTTGTCCTGGTCCAGGATAAAGGCGGTGGGGTAGGTGAGTTTCGCCAAAAAGTAGGCTTTGGGCGCGTCAATGGTGATTTCAACGGTGTAGTCGTCCACCACCCGGACGCCGGAAATTTCCGTGGCGTTGCCATCCAACTTGTCCTTGACTCCCACGATGTCCGACAAGTAGGTTTCGGCCACCGGAGACTGGGTTTCCGGGGCTGCCGCCCGTTCCAAAGACCACTTCACGTCCTGGGCCGTCACCGGCGACCCGTCATGGAACTTGGCGTTGCGCCGCAGGTTGAAGGTGTAGGTCAGGCCGTCGGCGCTGGTGTCAATGGACTCGGCCAGGTCCGGCACCACTTCCAGGTCCAGACTAAGAGACACCAAGCCGCCGAAAATTTCGTTGACCAGGATTCCCGAAATGTTGTCGGTGGTCAGGTGGGGGTCCAGGGTCGGCGGGTCGGCGAACAGGCGCACCAGCTTGCCGCCCTGCCGTCCGTCAACCGCGGCCATATCCTCTTGGGTCGAATCGTTGGCAGCCGGCTGTCCCTCAGCCGCGGTTTCCTCTTCGGGTTCGGCAGCGCCGCCGCAAGCAACCAGACCAACCAGCAGCAAGACGCCGCAAAGAGTTGCGATAATGGGTTTCCAATTCATCCTCATCACCTTACCGTTGGGCTTCCGGCGTCCGCCGCCAACGTCATTCTAGTTAACAACCGCATTATAATTCAACGCAGGTTCCGGGGGATTCCCGACAGGTTTGGGAGTTTTAACCACTTGACCGCCGTTGTTGAAAGGTCGGGGCGTCTCCCCATACCCTGCGGAGGGCCGGCACGGTTGCCGTTGGCGCGTTGCCGCCTTGTAACCCGTTTGCCTTTTTGATACGATTGTATCGTTGGATTGGATGCGTTCGGGGAATTTCGTCCTTGAACCGGCAAAACAACCAGCACGGCGAGCGTAGCCCAGTGGTAAAGGCGCCTGTCTGTGGCACAGGAGATCACGGGTTCGAACCCCGTCGCTCGCCCCAACTTTCCCGGGGAAACGCCTCTATTGCGCTCGTAGCTCAATGGACAGAGCACTGGGCTTCGGACCCAGGGGTTGCGGGTTCGAGTCCTGCCGGGCGCGCCATTCTTCCGTTGATTCCCGTGTTGTCCGGTGTCTTCGCCGAAAATCTTTCTGGCGACCAGGATTCTGGGCCGGGGGGATTGCAAAGTCCATATCCCAACGATGGGGATACATTCCACCGAGTTAGCGCTCACCCCCATCCTAACCTTCCCCCGTCAAGGGGGAAGGGACTATTGGAACGCCTCCCAACACTGTTCCTACCAACTTTGCAATCGTCCGGGGTTCTTCGCCGGGGCGTTGTGCCGCGCCCGGCATGGTGCTAACATCCCGGCAACAGTGTCCCGCCTTTTCAGGAAATCCGCATTGGCAATCAGGAGGACAGCAATGGCAGACTTGGTACTGGGGCTGGCGTCGTCCCACAGCCCGCAGCTTAGCACCGCCGCCGACGGTTGGGCCGGCCGGGGCGAACGGGACAAGGGCAACCCGGAACTTATCGGCCCGGACGGGATTACCTCCAATTACGAAGACCTGCTGGCCCGGACGGACGTGGCCCGCATCGCCAAGGAAATTACCCCGGAAGTCTTTGAACGGCGTCACCAACAGAACCAGAAAGCCATCGCCCGGCTGGCCCAAAGCCTGTACGACGCCAACCTGGACGTGCTGGTTATGGTGGGCGACGACCAGCAGGAATACCTGCTCAACGACAATATGCCGGCTTTCAGCGTTTACTGGGGCGAACAGGTCAAGGTGGCCGGCCACGAGGCCACTCCCGCCACCGGCAACCGCCTGCTTATCGGTTACGCCACCGAAGACCAACAAGCCCCGATTAACGCCGGGTTGGGCCGGCACATCATCGAGCATCTAATCGAGGAAGAGTTTGACGTTGGTTCCTCCAATTTCCTCGACCCCTCGAAAGGCGGACGGGCCAAGGGAGGAATCGGACACGCTTTCGGGTACGTTTACAACCGGCTGATGATTGACGGGGTGATTCCCACGGTGCCAATCATGCTCAACACCTACTACCCGCCCAACCAGCCTACTCCCAAGCGGTGCTACGACCTGGGCCGGGCTATCAAGGACGCCATCGGTTCCTGGGCCGGCGACGCGCGGGTTGGAATTTTGGCCTCCGGCGGGTTAAGTCATTTCGTGGTGGACGAAGAGCTTGACCAGGCAGCCTTGGCGGCCATGAAGGACAAGAGCGTAGCCAAGCTGATGGAGTTGCCCCGGGAAAAGCTCAACTCCGGCAGTTCGGAAATCCGCAACTGGATGGTGGTAACGGGCGCGACGGAACATTTGGACATGGAATTGGTGGACTACGTTCCCTGCTACCGTTCTCCCGCCGGCACCGGCTGCGCGATGGGGTTCGCCACTTGGGGCTAAGCATCCCCGGCGCTGATTCTCCCCGCTAACCCGTAGGGACACGGCAAGCCGTGTCCCTACGCCATTTGCCGGGATTTAGCCGGGGCGCAATTGCGACTGGCGAGGATTCCTGGATTCCGGCCTTCGCCGGAATGACGGGTTGGGACAGAAGGATTACCAGGTTCCGGCGTAGGCCGGTATGACGGGATTGGAGGTCAAACGCCAGGCATCAACTGCGGCTGTTGAACTGGTAGAAAGGCGCTCCCATTGCCGGTGGCAGGCTACGATAGAACCGCTCGGCGTAGGGGGCCAAGCGACGCACCATTTCCCGGGTGGCCCGGACTTCCGGCTCCAATGGACGGTCGAACCGGGCCTTTAGTTCGGCCAGCACGTCGGCCTTGTTTACCTTGGTGTGGACGCCGCCCTGCATGACCGTTTCCCCGTCAATTATCACGGTGTCAATGTCCCCGGACTTGGCCCGGTAAAGCAGGGCATCCACCGGGGAGATTTCGTCGTCCAGGTAGGGAGTTTCCACGTTGTCCAGACGCACCAGAGACAGGTCGGCCCGCCGGCCCGGTTCCAGCGCCCCGATTTCTCCTCCGAAAAATGTCGGGGCCGCTCCGTTGGCAGTTGCCATTTGGAGGGTTTGATGGGTGGTAATGGCCGGCGCGCCGATGCCGGGCTGACGGTGCAGCTTGCTGACCAACCGCATTTCCTGAACCATGTCGTCATCGTCGTTAATGGCGGTGCTGTCGGTGCCCATAGCGACGTTCACGCCGCCGGCCAGCAGGGCGTTGACCGGGGCGATGCCGTTTTTCAGGCGCAGGTTGGAGCTGGCATTGTGGCAGACCGTGGCCCCCGACGCCGCCAACAGTTCAATGTCGGCCTCGGTCAGCCAAACCGAATGAGCGCAGGACAACTCCGGCCCCAAAAATTCCAGTTCGTGCAGATGCTCCACCGGGGTCTTGCCCCAAGTCCTGATGCCGTAGTCCTTTTGGTAGCTGCTCTCTACCAAGTGCATATGGATGCCGGTCTGGTAACGCCGGGCGTATTCCTTGGCGCGCTGCAAGAAATCGTCCGAGTTCCATTGCACGTTGGCGGGACTTAGCAGGGTCTTGACCTTATCCCCTACTTCGGCCTGGTGCCGGCGGTGCAGCCGCTCAAACAGCGCGAAATACTCGTCGTCGGTCATATCGGTAACGGCCAGGTATTTTCTTACGCCGTCGGCCAAATCGGCCGGCAACCCGGACAAGAAACTTTCGTCCCCGGCGTAAACTACCCGGTTCTGGTTGCGGAAATACATGGAGAAAGCCACCCTCATGCCGGCGTCGAGAAACCCCCGCAGCACGTCGGCGACGTCCTGTTCCAGGGTATCAACCGGGGTTTGGGGGTGGTTGTACATGACGGTGGTAGTTCCCGATTCCACCATCTGCAAAGCGGTGTAGAGGGTCATCAAGTAAAGGTCGTAAGGCCGCCGTCCCCAACCGGCCAGAATCCAGGTTTCCAGGGAATCGTCGCAGGTGCCCATTTGCAGGGTGGTCACGCCCCGCCCGTGGTGGTGGGCGTTGACGAAACCGGGGATAACCGCGTAACCCGGCCCGCCTAGTTCTATGTCGGGTTGAAAACGCTCCCGCAATTCCCGGTACGGCCCGACTTCAACGATAAGACCGTCTTGTTGAAAGACGGCGCCGTCGTCAACAACCGTACTGCTGTCCGCCTCGACGCCGGCCCGGACAATGACGTGCTTGCCGCGAATCAGGGATGAAGTCATCCGGCCATCTCCGTTGCGGGGTTTCCCAATTCGGTCAACCCCAATCCTGAATCCAGCCTTGATGGAGAAAGGACTACTGATTTCAGTCGAAAAACTCGGCGGAACGCCGCCATTCCACGTAAGCGGTCAACCCGGCGGCCAGGTCGTACTTGGGTTCCCACCCGAAGTCCCGCCATAACCGTTGCCCGGACATCGGCCCGCGGGACGGTTCGGCGCCGATGGGCCTCGGCCCGGGAGTCTGTACTTCCGCGACTTCCAACTCCGGGTAAAGGGCCTGCAACTGCTCCAACATCCGGCGCGGGGTTATCCATTCCCCGGCGGTGACGTTGTAAAGGTCGTGGGGGATTTCCGGGGCGTCCAGAACCGTCCGCACCCCGTCGGCGGTGTCGGCGGCGTAGGTAAAGTCGCGGCCGGCGGCGGTGGGGTCGAATTGAATGACCTCGCCCCGCAGCAGCCCGCCCGTCCACTGGTAGGGCAGGGACATATTGCTGCGATGGCCCGTTACCCGCTCCATCGGGCCGTAGGGGGTGCTCAACCGCAGGCTGGCGGCGGTGAAACCGTGAAGTTGGCCGTAACGCCGGGTCATGGCTTCGCTGGCCAGCTTGCTGATGCTGTAAAGGTTTTCCGGTTGAGCGTGGTCATCCTCGTTGAAGGTTTGGTCAGGGGAGCGAGCCATGCCGTAGGCCGCGCCGGAACTAACGTAGATGAAACGGTCAACGCCGGCCAACCGGGCCAACTCCAGCAGGTTGGTGGTGCCGGTGATGTTTATGTCCAGTATATCCCGGCTGCGGGTGGTTTCCAGGTCAGCCCGGTTGACGGTGAACACCGCGGCGTGAACCACCTTGTCAATGGACGACCCGGCCAGCATTTCCTCCAGGGATGCCCAATCCAGTATGTCTCCGGTGAAGAAAGAAACCTCGTCGGCAAGCGGCCCCAGGAAGTCGCGCAACAGGGCATCGGGCGGGCTGATGTCGTGGCAGATGACCTCATGCCCGTTGGCCGCCAGGTCGCGGACTATGTTGGCTCCAACAAATCCGGCGCCGCCGGTTACCAATGTCGTCAATTCCAACCACCCTTGAAACGTCGGAGACGGACTCGCCCGGCCCAGCCGGGAACGGTTGCAGTCTAAAACTCCGGCCCCAGACCGTCAAACGCCTGCCGCCATGTAATCGCCCCCGGCTAACCTCCCGGACTGGGCCGGGTTCCCAGGGTAATGGTCAGGGTTTCCCGCTCTCCGCCGCTGCGGATAACCTCGGCCTCAATTTCATCCCCCGGACGGGTGTTGTCGATAAGGTAGGTGATGAGTTGGTCCATGTCCTCAATCTCAGACCCGTCAATCGCCACAACAACGTCGCCCCCCACCGGAAAATCCACGCCGTCCATTGGTTCCGACGACTCGCTGCCCACCATCCCCCCCTGGGCCGCCGGCCCGTCGGGAGACATTTCGATGATTAACGCGCCCCGGGTATCGCGGGGAAGGCCGTTGGCCTCGGCCATGTCGCCGCCGACGCTGGCCCCGCTGATTCCCAACCAGGAGTATTCGTACTTGCCCGTTTCAATCAGGCTGGGGATAACCTTCTTGGCGGTGTTGATTGGGACGGCGAAACCGATGCCGGAGTTGGCCCCGGTGCGGCTGATAATCTGGCTGGTAACGCCGATGACCTGCCCGCGCCGGTCCAGCAGCGGCCCCCCGGAGTTGCCCGGGTTGATGGGGGCGTCGGTCTGGATAACCTGGGGTATGGAAAACTGGCTGTTGCCGCTGCGAATCGTCCGGCCTACTGCGCTGATGATGCCGTCGGTGATGGTAAATTCCTGGCCGAAAGGGTTGCCCAAGGCCAGGGCAAAGTGGCCGGGTAGAACCGCGGAACTGTCCCCCAATTCCACCGCCGGCATCCGGTAATCGGTTTCCTCAACCTGCAAGACGGCCAGGTCGGAATCCGGGTCGCTGCCCAGGACTTCCGCCTGCAATTCGGTGCGGTCGGCGAAAGTAACGGTTATCCGGTTGGCCCCGTCAATGACGTGGTGGTTGGTAACAATGCGGCCCTGGTCGTCCCAAACAAAGCCGGAACCGCCGCTCAACCCGAAATTGAAGGGAATTCGGGGCGAGTCCTGTCCCTCCATACCGTCGCCAAAACTGGCAAAGGCCCGCACTTGCACCACCGAAGGCACCAAACGGTCATAAATCCCGGTAAGGACTTTTTCATGGGCCTCCAGGACTGCCTCCGGGGGAATTTCCAACGGTTCCCGGGGCAAGTCCGACAATACCTTTACCGAAGGTTCGACGGTATCGCCCGCGACGATGGTTTGGTCTCCCGTGGACTCAGCGGGCGCGGTTTCCACCACCGGGGCCGGGGCTATCTCTTTTTCCGGCGTCAGTTGGCTTATTGCATAACCGCAGCCGGTCAGCGACAGACTCAACGCCACCAAGAGCGCCATCAACGCAAACGCCCGCACACGCCGGCCCATGAAGGTTCGGGCCGGCGTATCTGAAATGCCACTCCTGGACTTTAACTCTCCCATCAGAAAACCTCGCTCCAAGGCTCTGGAAATCTCAAAAATTCCAAATCAGGGTTGCTAACAAGGCCGCCCCATTTCGTATCTACGCCGCACCATCGCCGCACGGATTCCCTACCGGGCCCTGGTTGGTAGCCTACCGTATAAGGTGGCCCGGCCAAGCGGTTTGCTTTTGTTGAAAAACACCTATCCCTATGCTAACGTAATCCGGCGTGTTTGCGTAGGGTGTCAACCCGTCCGCGTCCCAACTCCCGCTACCGGATTCAAGCCGCTAGCTATGGTTTCGCCATGACCCAACGACTGGAAAGTGAAGGATTGGCTCCCCCACCGGGAGCCGCCGTTAACTGGCTGCCCTGGGGGGCGTCCGCCTTTCGGCAGGCCCAGGACGAAGGCAAGCCCGTCCTGCTGTCCATCGGCGCGGTCTGGTGCTACTGGTGTCAGGTCATGGAAGAGGATACCTACGCCGATGCGGAAGTAGCCGAATTTGTCAACCGCAACTTCGTAGCCGTCAGGGTGGATAACGACCACCGCCCCGACATTAACGCCCGCTACAACGTGGGCGGCTGGCCCTCCACGGTTTTCCTGACCGGCCACGGCGGTTACGTCGCCGGGGCCACCTACCTGCCCCCCGACCAACTGCTGGCCATGCTCATGGAAGTCCAACGGGCCTACCAGGAACGCAAGGCCGAGGTTTACGACCAGGCCAACGCTTTGCTCCGCCAGCGCAGAGCGGACGCGGCCCAGGCAACGGCCGGCCCCGACGTAACGCCGGCCCTGGTTGACCGCATCGCCCGGCTGGTTGCCGGGACTTACGACGCCCGCAACGGCGGTTTTGGGGAGGAACCCAAGTTCCCCGGTATTCCCATGCTCCGCTTGCTGGCGCATCTTTTCCGCACCACCGGCGAGGATTTTTACCGGGCCATGTTGGTCAAGACCCTGGATGCCATGTCCGACAGCCCGTTGATGGATCCGGTTGACGGGGGGTTTTTCCGCTACACCGCTGCCTCGGACTGGAGCCAACCCCAGCACGAAAAGATGCTGGAGGACAACGTGGGCTTGGCGTCCGTTTACATGGACGCCTATATCCTGTTGGGAGATACCCGCTACCGGGAGATTGCCGAGAAAACCATCGGATACTTGCTGGCCGTCCTGTACGACCCAGACGCCCCGGGATTCCGAGGCAGCCAAGGCGCCCATTCCGATTACTTCGGCTTGCCCGAATCGCGGCGGCAGTCGCAGCTTGCCCCGCCGGCCGACCCCTATTGCTACGCTCACTGGGGAGCGCAGGCGGTTTCACTATTGTTGGCCGCGTCCTGGAAGTTGGCCCGCCCCGACCTGGCAACCCCGGCCCTGCGAGTCCTGGATGCCCTGGTTGAACAAGCCGCCGGCGGGAACCTGTCTCTCGCCTACCGCCAGGGAACCAACGCCGACACGGTAGAGACCGGGCTGCTGGCCGGCTGGGCCAACCTGCTGGAGGCGTTGACCGATGCCGCCACATGGCGCCCCACCGAAACCGAAAGATACAACAACTGCGCCCGACAAGTGGCGTCGGTCTTGATGGAACGGTTTGCCGACGCCGACGGGGGAGGTTTCTTCGACACGGCGGAAGACCCGGAAGCAGTGGGTTATCTACAGGTGCGGGAAAAGCCCTTGCCGGAAAACTTGGCGGCGGCCAAAGGACTGCTAAAGTTGCACCACCTGACCCAGGAAATTTCATACCATCAAGCGGCCCGTCAAACCCTGAACGCTTACGCCGAGACTTACCGCGCTCACGGGGAGTTTGCCGCCAACTACGCGGTAGCGGTTGACCTTTTCCTGCATCCGCCGGTTGAGATTACCGTTGAAGGACGCGCGGACTACCCCGATACCCAGGCGATGCTGCGGGCCGCGGGACAATTGGCCTACCCCAACCTGCTGGTCAAGCCGGCCGGCGGCGGCGACGCCTTGGCCCACCTGTGCTTTGATAATATGTGTTGGCCCCCGGTTTCAGACCCCGCCGAGCTGGAAGGTCTGGCCGCCGAGGCCGTCACACCCAGGGACGACCCTTTCGGAAGCGTGTTCCAGAACTTCGGCGGGTTCCCGGCGTAGTCCGGTATTTCCGGAACGGCGAATTTGCCAACCGTTTAAGCCCATCTAACCCCCTTTGAGGAAGTAGAAACCCTGAAAAGAACAAATTGCGGCGAAATCCACGAGGAGCATATTGACCGCCCCGCCGTGCTGTACGGTTGGGTGGCCCGGCGCCGTGACCACGGGGGCGTCATTTTTGTTGACCTGCGCGACCGCTCCGGCGTTGCCCAGGTTGTTTTCAATCCCGAAGTTTCGCCCGACGCCTACCGGATAGCCGACCAACTCCGGTCTGAATGGGTCATCCGGGCTAGCGGCGATGTGCTGCGCCGGCCCGCCGGGTCCGAAAACCCGTCCATGCCCACCGGACAAGTCGAGTTGATGGCGCAGGAAGTGGAAGTCCTCAACTCGGCCCTGACGCCTCCTTTCTACATCACCGACGACGTAGAGGCTGATGAAAGCCTCCGGTTGAAGTACCGCTATCTGGACTTGCGGCGTCCGGTCATGCAGCAGAATCTGTTGCTGCGGCACCGGGTAGTCAAGTATATCCGCGACTTCCTTAGCGACCGGGGATTTCTCGAAATTGAGACTCCCATCCTCATCAAAAGCACCCCGGAAGGGGCCCGGGACTTCCTGGTTCCCAGCCGGCTCCAGAAAGGCAGTTTCTACGCCCTGCCCCAGTCACCCCAGCAGTTGAAACAGTTGTTGATGGTGGCCGGGATAGACAAGTACTTTCAGATTGCCCGTTGCTTCCGGGATGAAGACCTGCGCGCCGACCGGCAGCCGGAGTTTACCCAGCTTGACCTGGAAATGAGTTTCGTCAGCCAGGAAGAAATCCTGTCCCTGGCCGAAGAGCTTTACACCGGCATGGTGCAAGCCGTAGCCCCCCACAAGAAACTGGTCACGCCCTTCCCTCGCCTGACATACGACGAGGCCATCGCCCGCTACGGCAGCGACAAGCCCGACCTGCGCTTTGGGCTGGAAATGACCGACATCACCGACTTGGCCCAGGAAACCGAGTTCCGGGTGTTCCTTTCCGTCGCGGAACAGGGCGGGATTGTCAAGGGGTTTATCGTCCCCGGCGAGGGTCACTGGAGCGGCTCGGATATGCGCCGGCTGGAAGAAACGGCCAAGGGATTCGGCGCGGCCGGCATCAGCCATATCCGTTTCCAGGGAGAAGGGACGCCGGACGACCTGGCCGACGCCAACGTGCTGCTGTCCCCCGGCCTGCGAATGCCCTTGAGCTGGAGCAAGCGGGTGGCGCAACGGATGGGCGCGCAACCCGGCGACCTGGCCTTGATAATGGCCGGCCCGGCCCGTCGCACCAACCAACTGCTGGACGCTATGCGTAACCATCTGGCCGGGTCCCTGGGACTGGCCGACCCTGACCAACTGGCCTTTGCATTCGTTACCGGGTTTCCTCTCTTCGAGTGGGACGAGGAACGACAACGGTGGGACTCATCCCACCATCCCTTTACTTCCCCCGCCCCCGGTTTGGAAGGCTTGCTGGACACCGACCAACTTGGAGCAATCGAGTCCCAAGCGTATGACCTGGTTTGCAACGGCTCCGAACTGGCCAGCGGCAGCATCAGGATTCACCGGCGGGAAATGCAGGAAAAAATTTTCCGGGCGCTGGGATACGACGCCGACGACGTGGCGGAGCGGTTCGGCCACATCCTGGAAGCATTTGAGTACGGCGCGCCTCCCCACGGCGGCATTGCGCCGGGCATAGACCGTTTCGTGGCAATCCTCACCGGCGCCGACTCCATCCGCGACGTTATCGCCTTCCCCAAGACCCAAAGCGGTTCCGACCTGTTGTTTGGCGCGCCTTCCCCGGTGGAACCGGGCCAGTTGCGCGACCTGTCCCTGCGGATGCTGGAATGAACGGCTTTGCCGCGTTGCCGGCGAGTCCATCCCCGGCGGCTGCCCCGCCATACTCTGAAAAGAGGTAACGACGATGCCTGAGACGCAACCCTTCAGCTACGACAGTTTTTTCTCCGCCCACGCCCCGGTCAGCAACCGGGGGGCCAACCGCAACGCCAGGTACGATTTCGCGGTGGCCTACCCTGACCCGGAGACCCTTCCCCTGGACGGGCTGGTTGAATCCCTGAAGGTTGCCCTGGACCGGGAGGGCCGGGATTTGGCCTACTATCCGTTGGCCGCCGGCCTGCCCGCCTTGCGTGAACTGGTGGCGGACAAGTTGCGCCGCGACCGGGATATGACCGTTGCGGTGGACGACCTCGTTTTGACTTCCGGTTCCGGCGAAGGCATTTCCATGATTATCCAGGCGTTGACCAACCCGGGGGACGTGGTGTTGACCGAAGAGTTCGTTTACCTGGGGACGCTGCGGCAGATGCGCCTCTTCGGGGCCGATGTTCGCAGTGTCAAGTGCGACGATGAGGGAATAATCCCGGAGGCTTTGGAAGAGGTAATCCGGCAAGCCCAGGCCGAGGGCAAGCGGGTCAAGTACCTCTACACCATCCCGACTTTCCAGAACCCCCTGGGCTGGACCATGACCCTGGAACGGCGACGCCGGGCGCTGGACATCGCCCGGGAACGGGGCGTTCCCATCCTGGAGGATGATTGCTACGTTGACCTGCGTTTTGAGGGGGAGGACGTAACTTCCTTTCACTCGATGGATGATACCGGGCAAGTCCTCTACGTCGGTTCCTTCTCCAAAATCGTGGCCCCCGGAATGAGGCTGGGCTATATGGTTGCGCCCGAAGAAGTGCGCCAACGGGCGATGAGTTTCAAGGGCGGCGGCGGGGTCAACCAGTTCGCGGCCCTGGCGGTGGAGGAGTACCTCCGCAACAATATGTACGACCACATCAACGAACAGAACGATGCCCTGAGAGCCAAGCGGGACGCGATGCTGGCGGCCCTGGGGGAGAATTTCGGCGACTCCGCGCGTTGGGTCAAGCCGGAAGGCGGGCTGTACGTCTGGTTGGAAATGCCGGAAGGAACCGACTTGGCGGCCTTGCAAGAGCAGTCCTTCCAGGAAGGGGTGGGTTACTACAACGGAACGATGTTCTCGCCGGAGGGCCGGGGGGCCAACCGCGCCCGGCTCTGTTTCGGCCACCCGTCGCCCCAGACCAACTACGACGGCATCGCCGAACTGGCCCGCATCTTTGAGCGGCACGGCGTTATGTAAGACCCTCGCCGGCGCGGAAATCCTGTCGCGAACAGTAGTCCGTCCCCGTTAGATTGACTGCTAACCGTACAAAACCGTCATACCGGCGTAGGCCGGTATCCAGGACACCTTACCCTCAACTACGTTGCCCTGTGTCTGGAATTTCTGGATTCCGGCTTTCGCCGGTATCACGGTTTTGCTAAGTTAGGCGTCTATGCAACCGCGACAGAATACTAGCCGGCAAAGCAATAAGGGCGGGTGTGAAACCCGCCCTTACGATTGTTCGGCAATCCGGTTGAACTGAATACCCTTAATCGCCGTTTCCGGCGCTGGCCGCCTTTTCGGGGATTTCCGCGCCGTGGCCGTTTCGGTAGGCGAAACGGTTGACCAGGTCGCCGATGCTCTGCCGGAACCCGGAGTATTCCAACTCCCCGTAGGGCAGCATGGCCGGGCCGGACCAGCCTTGAGACCGCATTTCAATGCCCTTTTCCTGAGCCTTCAACCGCACGTAATCCCAAGCCGCGTTGTCGAAGAAGTCGGCGTGGGAATCGGAAAACATCCCATCGCCATTCAGCGAAAATCCCACGCAGGACACCAGGGGCAGGCAATACATCCCCACCACCGGGGTGTTGATAGGCACCGGCATCAACGGCATGGTGTGAGAGCCGCGGGCGTCGCCGCCGATGTAGTGGGCCTTGGCGTAGGGGGAAATCAACTCTTCCGGGGCGGGGAAAATGCCCTGGTTCCGCACGATAGCCACCGGGTCGTCCTTGCCAGTGTAGGCCCCGGCGATGTTGTGCAGCCGGGTGGCGGAAATGGCCGCCGCCACCTGCCCGGTGTGCCGGGAGACGATGGAATCAATGCCGAATCGCTCGTTGTCCCGCAGCAGCACCGTAATCTTGTAGTAGTCCTCCGGAGCGTTGAGGGATATGATGCTGTCGCCGTCGGTGTTGTCCATGTCAATGATGTTGAAGGTGAACCCGTCGCCGATGCGGGGCAGCATCAGCCCGGCGCAATACATGGGGTCGGCGAAACCCAGGAACATGGGCAGGTTGTAGGCGCCGGGGCCGCACTTGTCCGCCGCCAGCACCATGAAGGACTCGGCGGGGCGCACCGGGTTGGTCTTTACCGGGTCATGGTCGAACTCAATCTCGGCCACCGCCGGGCCGGCGCCCCGGATGTTCCCCGATGGGGCGTCAGCCAACAAGTCCTGCCCCGCCCCGTACAACCCATACTCCCGGGCGATGTCGGTGGCTTCCAGAAAGGTCGTCCAGGCGAATTGGTGAACGTCGGTGTTGTCGGTTCCGTTGGTGTGGGACGCAATGATGGCGATGTCGTCGCCGGTGTGCGCCACGAAGGTGTCAATAAGCAACCCACGCTTTACCGCATCCGCGGCGGCGACCCGGGTCGCTTCCATCATCCGTTGCGAGGGTTTGGTGTGTCCTCCGATCGAGCCCACGTCGGCCTTGAGGACCGAAAGGGTCATTTTATTAGCCATGATTTTCCTCCCTTGATTCATGGTTCCATTGGGCGATTTGGGCCGGGTTTGTATTCTAAGTATAAACGCAGACTGCCCCGGACTCAAAATCACTCATCCGCCGCCAAGGTTGTCGGGCGGCGTAAACTAAAAGTATAATCTCTATTGACTTGACAGTCGGGTCTAAGTCCCAGGCCCCGCCGGACAACAGACCCCGCAAGGCAACCGGAATGAACGAATTGGAAATGAGCCAGGTCTTATCCTACCTGTCCCTGGGCTTGATTGTGCTGGGCACCTTCGGGTTGGCCCGGTCGAAACGCCGCAATCCCTTCATCTGGGGCGGCGTTACGCTGCTTTCCCTGGTCTTTATCCTGGTTTACAACTGGTCGCCGCTGCTGGCGATGGGCCCCATGATTCTGTTGCTTTTCATCAGACCCCCGCGCCGGGTGGCCGAGGAACCTGCTCCCCAGTCGGTGAACTGCCCCAAGTGTCACGCCCTTCACGCCCCCGGCCATTCCTTCTGCGTCAACTGCGGCTGGGAACTGAGCCAGCCCTTTACTGAGGAAACGGCCCCACCTCCCGAGCCGGCCGTCGCGCCCACCCCGGAACCGGAACAGCCGGAACCCGTAGTTCTGCAAGAAACTGCTACGCCACCGCCGCCCGTGGTTGAGGAAACCCCTCCGGCGCCAACGCCGGAACCAGCGCATACCCCGGCGGCGGAAACCCTACGGGTGGAAGAAGACGTTGAGCCTGTTGAACCGGCGCTGACTCCCCAGCCGGCGGTCCCGCGTCTCAGTTTCCGGCAGCGGATTACTCCCGCCGGGTTCACCGAGCGGGGCCTGGAATTATTCAACCAGGGCAAGTTCCAGGAAGCGATAGACCAGTTCACCAAGGCCATCGCCATTGACCCCGGCTATCTGCCGGCCTGGGCGCGCCGCTCCGAGGCTTACGAACGGTTGGGATTAAACGGCAAAGCGGAAGAGGACCGGAAGCAGGCCGACGGTTTGCAAGGTCACGCCCTGGGCTGAACCGGCCCGCCGCCCTGGGGAGTGTCGCCAATTTAACTCGTCGTCATTCCCACCCGCCGCCGTCATTCCCGCGAAAGCGGGAATCCACATCCTTCGCCCAAAAACCGTCATACCGGCGTAGGCCGGTATCCAGGACTCCTTACCCTCAACTACGTTGTCCTGTGTCTGGAATTTCTGGATTCCGGCTTTCGCCGGAATGACGCTGGAATACGACGACACTCTCTAGACGGCCATGATGTGATAGCCGGCGTCCACCGGAATGACCGCTCCGGTAATGCCGGAGGATAAGTCGCTGGCCAGGAACAACGCCGTCTTGGCCACCTCATCGGCGTTGATGTTGCGTTGCAGCGGGGCCTTTTCGGCGTGGATGCGTTTCATGTCCAGGAATCCGTGAATCCCCCGCGCCGCCAGCGTGTCCAGCGGGCCCGCGGATATGGCGTTGACCCGGATGTCCTGCCCGCCGAACTCCGCAGCCAGTTGCCGGACTTCATGCTCCAGCGCCGCTTTGGCCGTGCCCATCACGTTGTAACCGGGATAGACCCGTTGGGAAGCCTGGAAGGTCATCGTTATCACGCTTCCGCCGTTGGGCATCAGCGGGGCGGCGTGTTTCACCAGGGGCAGCAGGGAAAAGGCGCTGATTTCCAAAGCCAGGCGAAACCCTTCCCGTCCGGTGTCCGAAAAATTCCCGGCCAGGTCTTCCCGGTTGGCGAAGGCTATGCTGTGAACCAAAAAGGAAATTTCCCCGAAGGCGTCGGAAGTCGCGCGAAAAACATCCTCAATCTGTCCGTCCTCCGAGGCGTCGCAAGGCAGGGTAATCGCGCCCTCCAGGGTTCCGGCAAGTCGGTCAACCCGGTCTTTCAGCCGGTCGTTCTGGTAGGTAAAGGCCAGACGCGCCCCGGCCTGGGCCAGCGTTTCCGCAATGGCCCAGGCGATGCTGCGGTCATTAGCCACGCCGAAAACGATGCCGTTCTTGCCAGACAGGTCTATGGGGTACAAGCCAGCCTCCTCCGTTCCCTTACCGCGCCCGTTCCTGAATGAACGCCGGCGCCACTTCTTCCAGGAAAGCGTCCAATTGACGCTCCGGCTTAAAGGACGCAAACCGGACGATTATCGTTTCCGCCCCGGCTTCGGCGTATTCGGCAATCCGGTCTTTAACCCGGCCGGCGTCGCCGAAAGGCCCCCAACGGTTTCCCCAGATGTTCGCCCCGTAGTAGCCCATCAGCCATTCCTCGGCCTCGGCGGCGGCCCTGGATTCGTCCGAATCCATGTTTACCGTCAGGTACATGGACGCTTCCAAGCCAGTACCGTCGCGACCATACTCCGCCGCCGTCTCCCGCACTTCGGACACCATATCGGCGTACTCAGCCGGCGTGTCGGAGATGGAAATTACGCCGTCGGCCCAACGGGCGGCCCGACGGATTTGCGCGTTCCGGGCCGGGGAACGTCCGTGACAGGCCAGCAGGACAGGCACACCGTCGGCTTGTACCGGCAAAGGCAGCATTTCGGTAGGTTCCAGGTCAAAGTGCCGGCCTTGGAAGGACATCTGCTCTCCCCGGCCCAAGCCCTTGATTATCTGCACCATCTCTTCCAGACGGCGGGCGCGGCGGGAAGAGTCAACCCCCACGCTGCGCCATTCCCGCTGCTGCTCTTCGTTGAAGGCCCCGCCGGCGCCGGCGGCGATAACCAGCCGCCCGCCGGAGATAAGGTCAACGGTTGCCATTGTTTGAGCCAATAACAGCGGATGGCGCAGGGCCATCAGCAGCACCGCCGTACCCAGCCGCACCCGCTCAGTCCGGGCGGCGATGGCGGCCAAGGCGCTGAGCGGTTCCAGCCGGGGCTTGGCCGTCAAGCTGTCGCCAACCCAAACCGAATCCAGCCCGGCCCGCTCCACCTTTTGCGCCAAGTCCAACACCGGGTCAGCGTTTCCCGGCCGGGCCTCCGCCAGTAGCAGGCCGCGGGTAGGCAACAGAATCCCCAGCTTGGGGCTGCCCTTGCCTTGCCCGGTCTGTTGTTGTCCTGTGGTGGTCAACGCCTACTCCGCCGGCCCCTGGTTCCAACGGGGCACCAGCCGCTCCAGCAGGCCCGGCTCCATGTGTTCGTAGGTTTCCAGGTCATCAATGGTATCCAGGTCAAAACCGAGTCCCTGGCTGTAACAAATCGCCACCGAAATGCCTTTACCGGCGGCTTGGGACAGGTGCTTCGCGAAACTGCGCTGACCCAATTCCGGGACAAAGGGCGTTCCGTTGGGAACTACGATGCCGTTGGTGCCTCCGTCGCGCCGGGCCGGGGCCAGGGCAACATTGCCCCGTTCCGAAGACCGCAGCAGGGTTTGCAGGTCGCTGGGCTTGATGAAAGGCAGGTCGCCGGGAAGGTACAGGGCCGAACATCCCTGGTCAAAGGCCCGCTCAAAACCCTTGGTAACGGTATCGTTCAAGTTGCGGCCCAATTCCTCAAACCAAATGCCGTCAAAATTCCTGGTCAACCGGCGCACTCGGTCATCGCCGCCCACCACCCAGAACAGTTCGATGTTGGCGCTTTTCACCGCCGAGATTACCCGCCGCAGCATCCCGGCCACCAGTTCCGCCCGTTGGTCGGCGGTCAACTGGTTGGCTAAACGGCTCTTGCCCTCGGAAAGCCGTTTCATGGGGATTATCGGTATCGTCGAGGGAAATTCCATCATGGCCTAGTTGCCCTTTAGTTCCAGGATTCGCTTCGCCAATGCTATTTTATCCGCTTCGTCTTCCATGATGATAGGAGCCGGCATCGGCTTTACGCCCAGCCGGTCAATTTCGCTGGACAACCCAGCGTCCTCATCATCAATCAGCAGCGCGTCGCAAATGTCTTGATATTCACGGGCAACCCCGGCGCAGGAGACTTCTTTGCCCAGTTCCGCCATTATCTTGCCCGCCGGCCCTTTTACCGCTTCACCCCCAACTATGGGGCTGACCGCGACTCTCAATTTAGGCGGCGATACTTGGCGTAGGCTTTCCCTGACCCCCGGCACCGCCAGAATCGGCCCCACGCTGAGGAAGGGGTTGGAAGGACAAAAAACTACCAAATCGCACTCCGCCAAGGCCCGCTCCAAGCCCGCCGAAGGACGCGCCGCCTCCGCTCCTGCGTAGGTTATCCCCTGGACTTGGGGTTCGCTACGCCGCTGAACGAAGTATTCCTGCATCGGGAGTTCCCCCTCGGCGGTATGAATCACGGTTCTAACCGGGTCGTCGCTCATGGGAACAACCTGATGTTTGACCCCCAAGCTGCGGCACAATTCCTCCGTGACCTGGGACAGGGTGGCGCCTTCTTTCAGCAGTTGGGTGCGGCGAATGTGGGTTGCCAGGTCCCGGTCTCCCAGGTTGAACCAGGTGTCAACCCCGTACTTTTTCAGCATCGCCAAGGCATTAAAGGTGTCCCCGGCCAAGCCCCAGCCGGTTTCCCGGTTGTTCAACCCGGCCAGCGTGTAGGTGATGGTGTCCAGGTCGGGAGAAACGTGCAATCCATGGAAAATTTCGTCGTCGCCGGTGTTGACCCCAATAACCAACCGCTCCGGGGGAATCACCTGAGCCAACCCCCAAACCAGCTTGGCGCCGCCCACACCCCCGGCCAAAGCCAGTACCTTGCCCTCCATCAACTGCGCCCCACCCTTACGGGCGAGCTTCAGCTCCCGGCGCAGAAGTCCTTCGGGGATGCTCAAAGCGGTAAGAGTCCATCTTTACCAACCGTCGGTAGGAACCAAAGATTTCCTCCACGTTGTCGCCCACCAAGTCCAGCGGGTCGAGTTCCTGGTCAGTTTCGTTGAACACCCGCTTCAGCTTGTAATCGGTGAACCGTTCCGCCGGAGTGCGGCCGGCCTGGCGAATCATGTCGCGGAACTCGCCGGGCCGCATCAACTGGCCGTGCTGCGCTCCGGCGGCGGTGGATATGCTTTCGTTAATCAGGGTGCCGCCCAGGTCATTCACTCCGGCGGTCAACAGCAATTGGGACATCCGGCTGCCCTCTTTGACCCAGGACGCCTGGATGTTGGGAATCCAGTTGTTGAGCATCATCCGGGCGATGGCGTGGGTCTTCACCACGTCCATGCCCGTCGGCCCCGACCGCACGTTTTCCACCAAACCCCGCAAAAACATGGGCGCTTCCGAGTTGACGAAGCTCAAAGGCACGAACTCGGTAAACCCCCCGGTCTGCCGCTGCATATCCCGCAGCAGGGCGATGTGGTTGGCGATTTGCTCGTTGGTTTCCACGTGGCCGAACATGATGGTGGAAGTGGTGGGGATGCCCAATTCGTGGGCCGTGGTGATGACTTCCTTCCAAAGGTCAACGGAAATCCGCCCCGGCGAAATCCGGTCTCTCAATTCCTGGTCAAGAATCTCCGCCGAGGTGCCGGGGAGACTCCCTACCCCTGCCGCTTGCAGTCCCTCCAGATATTCCCGGATGGTGCAACGGGAACGAATGGAGCCGTACAGCACTTCTTCCGGCGAAAACCCGTGGACGTGAATGTCCGGAAGTTCCTCTTTAATGGCCTCGCACAGTTTTATGTAAAGGTCGCCCTCCATCTGGGGCGGCAGCCCGGCCTGGATGCACACTTCCGTCGCCCCGTAGTCCCAGGCTTCCCTGGCCCTACGGATTATCTCATTCACCGGCAGGAAGTAACCCTCTTCCTCCCGGAAGTCGCGGCTGAACGCGCAGAATCCGCAGCGCTTGATACAGACGTTGGTAAAGTTGACGTTGCGGTTGACCACGTAGGTCACCAAGTCACCTACGGTACGCCGGCGCAGTTCGTCGGCCACCAGACCCACCGCGTTGAACTCGACGCCGGTGGTCTCGAAAAGGGCAACCGCGTCAGGGACGGAAATGTCCTGGCCGTCCAACGCCCGATTCAGAATCCCGGCTACCGCCGGCCGGAGATTGCCAATTAACGATTCCAAGTCCCGGATGGAGGATCCCCTTTCAGTTGTTCCCGACATAGCGTTGCATCCCCCCTTTAACGTAGCCGTCGGCGTCCGACATAGCCAAGACCCGGTTTCGCAGCGGCGCCGGCAAGTAGCGGTCGGTGTCCAGGAAAAACTCCGGGTAAACCGGCAACCGGGGCCGCAACTCGAAACCTTGGGACTGGCTGCGGGCGCGCAACTCCCGCAAGGCCGGCCAAGGAGCTTCCGGGTTCACGTAGTCAATGGTCAACGGCGAAACGCCGCCCCAGTCGTTGATTCCGGCGTCCAGATAGACCTGGTAATCATCGGCGCTCAGGTTGGGCGGCACCTGCACGTTGGCCGCCGGCCCCAGCAACAGCCGGGCCGCCGCCACCGTCCACAGCAGTTCTTCGGAACTAGCATCGCTGGAACCACCCATCGGAGTGTCCGGCTTGGCCCGGAAATTTTGCACGATAACCTCTTGGATGTGGCCGTATTCCCGATTCAGCCGCCGGATTGCCAACAGCGAATCAATCCGTTCCCGCCGCGTCTCCCCAATGCCGATAAGTATGCCGCTGGTGAAGGGTATCCCTAATTCACCGGCGATTTCGGTGGTGCGCAGCCGCACCCGGGGCCGCTTGCTGGGCGCGAACTCATGGGGGCCGCCAGCAGCGTAAAGTCTTTCACTGACGCTTTCCAGCATCAATCCCATAGACGGGTTATAGGGCTGCAATGCTGCCATTTCGCGACGGCTCATGGTGCCCGGATTTGCGTGGGGCAACAGGGCAGTTTCCTCAACCACCAGCCGGCACATCGCCGCTAGGTATTCCGGGGTAGAGCCGTAGCCCCGTCGGGACAACCACTCCCGCGCCTCCGGGTATCGCTGTTCCGGCCTTTCCCCCAAGGTGAAAAGCGCCTCGGTGCAGCCCAATTTTTCCCCGGCCTGGGCTACCGCCAATACCTCCTCCGGCGTCATAAACAGTTTATCGGCGGCGGACGGGTCTTGCCGGAAGGTGCAGTACCCACAAAAATCGCGGCATAACCGGGTCAGAGGTATGAAAACCTTGGGCGAAAATGTCACCACCCGGCCCTTGCCGCGGTCGCGCAACTCCGCCGCCGCCCGGCACATCTCCCGGGTTTCGTAGTGGCTGGCCTCGGCCAAGACCTGCGCTTCCCTGGCCGATGGCAAACCGTTGTCGAGGCACTTGTCCAGGAAGTCCCGGAAAGCGCCGCGGTCAACGGTTGGCCCGGTTTGGACGGTTGGAATTGTCAAGTTGGGTTCCTGAACTGAAAGGGTTGGTTGATAGAAACGCTGAGGCGAGTCCGGGCCGCCCCGGCAACATTACCCCATTGTAGTGCCGCCCGGTGACACTAGCAACCGATGACGAGTGAAAGATGCCCGTCATACCGGCGTAGGGCGGTATCCAGGTAGCGTTTCGTTTGAGGCGGTATAGCCAACTGGCTGCGGTAGGTGGATTCCCGCTTTCGCGGGAATGACGGTTGGGGCCGGGAACGAAACCACCTGAACTAGAACGCTACCCGGTATCCGGGATTCCTTGCACTTGGGGATGTTGGTATATACCGGGAATTTCTGGATTCCGGCTTCCGCCGCAATGACGGGTTTGGCAGGTTACTGCATTGGCGAGTAGTTGGTGGGCCGCAAAATCATGTTGCGGACGCGCGCGTTAATCGGCCCGTCAACCTCCGATTCCGCCCGCACCCGGTTCCAATCGGGGTCGGCCTGGAACGCGGCCCATTTTTGCTCCCGGTCGGCCAGGCTGTCGAACCCCAGCATATAGACCAACTGGTTGCTGGTGCCGATGTCCTCGGTCCAGAACCCCACCACGTGGATGCCGTGGCGTTCAAAGAAACCGACGGTGTGATTGGCGAACCGGGCGTTCAACGCCGGCAGCCGGCCGGGGATGGTTTCATAGATACGCAACTCGTAAATCATGGATTACCCTCTCTCGTAAAGATTTGCCCGGTTGGGGGTTAGCGCTTTATCAAAGTTGTATTGATGACTAATCCGATAAATCCGTCATACCGGCGCAGGCCGGTATCCAGGATTCCTTGCCCTCAAGAACACCGTCCTTTGCTGGGCTTTTCTGGATTCCGGCTTTCGCCGGAATGACGACACATCTTCCGCGAAGTCATCATTTCATACGGAACAGGTCAAAATCCCGACAACTTGGGCTGGTCGGCGGGAATAGGGTAACGCCCGTTCCAGGTCTTGCCCAGGTAATCGTAAGCCAGGGGCGTAGCCACCCGCCCGCGGGAGGTGCGTTCCAGGAAACCCAGTTGCAACAGGTAAGGTTCCCAAACTTCCATCACCGTGTCCGAGTCCTCGCTGAGCGACGCCGACAGCGTATCCAGCCCTACCGGGCCGCCGCCGAATTTGTCAATAATGTTGGTCAGCAGGCGGTGATCCGATTCGTCCAGGCCCAGCCGGTCAACCCGCAGCATATCCAGCGCGGCCCGGGCCACATCCCCGGAAAGTTCGTTGTCGGCGGCTACCAAGGCATAGTCCCGGGCGCGTTTCAGCAGCCGGTTGGCGATGCGGGGCGTCCCCCGGGCGCGGGCGGCGATTTCGGCGATACCCTCTTCGTCGGTGGTCATGCCCAAAATTTCCGACGACCGCCTCACCACTACCTCCATATCCTCCTGCGTGTAATAATCCAGCCGGAACACCGACCCGAAACGATCCCGCAGGGGCGCGCTGATGAGGGAGTAACGGGTGGTGGCCCCCACCAATGTAAAGGGGTTGATTCTCAGGTTGATGTTGCGCGCGGCCAGTCCCTTACCCACCATCCAGGAAAGGAAAAAATCCTCCATTGCCGAGTAAAGGACTTCTTCAACCGTCCGGTTAAGGCGGTGAATTTCATCAATGAAAAGCAGGTCGCCCTTTTGGAGGCCGGTGAGAACTGCCGCCATGTCCCCGGCTCGTTCGATAGCCGGCCCGGAAGTCACCTTGATATTGACCCCAAGCTCGTGGGCGATGATATGGGCCAAGGTGGTCTTGCCCAAGCCCGGCGGCCCGTACACGATGACGTGGTCCAGAGCCTCGCCCCGCAACTTGGCCGCCTGAATCCCGATGCTCAGGTTATCCTTGACCCGGCCCTGGCCTACAAAATCGGCCAATCGCCGGGGGCGCAGGGACAAGTCCAGGGTTTCGTCGTCGGCCTGGGAATCCCCGGAAACCATCCGTTCCCGGCCCTTGCCCTGCCCGGCAACGCTGTCGGCGTAAGAGGGCTTGCCCTGGGCTGGCTGCGCCATACCGTCCCTTAACCCATCCCGATTCACGATTAAACCTTGCTGGCAATTCTAGGCGGGGGGCCAAACACCGTCAAGCAGGGAAAGACACCCCCGGCCGGTCAAGCGCGTTGCGTCCCCTGTACGCCCTTCATTCCTGAAAATCGCCGTCAACCCGGCAAAAGCGGCAATCCTTCCAAGGTGGTATATAATATCTAAAACAGGCAACCGCAATAACCCGTATATGCTGACTATAACCGCACAACAATTCAACGACGCCCTGCAAGCCGGCGGCGAATGTCTGGCAAGACATCGCGACCTGGCCAACGCGCTGAACGTCTTTCCCGTACCCGACGGCGACACCGGCACCAATATGCTGTTGACCTTCCGGGCCGGGTTGGAACGCCTTGCATCCCCCGCAGCGGACAACCTGGGAACCGTCGCCGCCGATTTCGCCGACGGCCTTTTCTGGGGCGCCCGGGGCAACAGCGGCGTCATCCTGTCCCAATTTTTCAAGGGTTTCTGTCAAGCTCTGGAGCCTTTGGAAATCGCCGCCGTTTCCGACATTGCAGCGGCCTTCGGGCAAGGCGCAAAAGCCGCTTACCAGGCCGTCGGGCAGCCGGTGGAAGGGACGATGCTATCCGTAGCCAGCGCAGTCGCCCGCTCCGCCCAACCATCGGAACCTGCGACGGAAGACGTGGCGACTCTCTGGGAATCGGCTTTCCGCAGTTCCGGGGAGGCCCTGGCCCTTACGCCTACCCAGTTGCCGGTGCTGGCCCAGGCCGGGGTGGTGGACGCTGGAGGGTTGGGTTTGGTGGCTATCCTCGGCGGTATGTGGGCCGGTTTGACCGGGCAAGACTCGGAAGCGATAGACCGGGAAGTCGTTAACGCCGCCGGGGGCGACCGTTCGGGCCTCCAGACCCTTCCCGCCGTTGACGCCGCTTTCGTGGACGCCAGCCACCATGAGGCTTGGGGTTACTGCACTCAATTCCTGGTGGAAGGCCCCGGCCTGGCCGTAGAGCAGATGCGGCAAGACCTGGATTCCATCGGCCAATCCGTCGTTGTCGTTGGCGATGAACGGAGGGCGCGGGTTCACCTGCACGCCCTGGATCCCGGCCCGGCCTTGTCCTACGCCGTGTCCTTGGGTGGGCTGTCCCAAATCGAAATTGAGAACATGAACTTGCAGAACCAGGAATGGGGCAATCCTTCCGCAACGGCCCCGGCCCAGCCCTTGACCGTGGTAGCGGTAGCGCCGGGGGACGGTTTTGAAGCCCTTTTCCGGGAAGCCGGCTGCGCGGCGGTAATCCGCGGCGGACAAACCATGAACCCCAGCGTACAGGACTTCGTGGACGCCGCCGGCCGTTCCCGCGGCGAAGAGGTCATCCTCCTGCCCAACAACAAAAACGTGGTCGTGGCAGCGGAACTGGCGGCCCAGGGAGACGACGGCCGAACCGCCATCAGCGTAGTCCCCACCGTATCCGTACCCCAGGGGGTCGCGGCGGTCTTGGCGTTCAACCCGGCTGAGTCCTTGGAACGCAATATCCGGGCAATGGAAACCGCCGCCAAACAACTGTCCAGCATCGAAATAGCCCCCGCCGTCCGGGATTCCACGGTGGGCGGTGTCCACGTCTCGGCCGGACAGTTTATCGGGATAATTGACGGAGACCTGAAATTGGCGGCAAACGACGCCGGCGCCGCGCTGATGGAGTCGCTGGCTGCCGCTGGGTTGTCTCCCGACCTTATCGTAACCCTCTATTGGGGCGAAGGCTCTTCCCAGGCCCAGGCCGAAGAGTTGGCCGAGGAAATTGAACGGAATACCCCCGGAATCCAGGTGGACGTGATTTACGGCGGCCAGCCCCACAGCCCGTATCTGGCATCCATCGAATAAACTGAATAACCCCGCACAACACCCCTAACCCGATTAACCGGACAACCGAGGGAGAGGCACATGGCTATCAGGGTCGTTACCGACAGCGCTTCAGACCTTCCGGCGGACTTGGCCGCCGCTTTGGACGTGACCGTTATCCCCTGCAACGTGGTGATTCAGGACGTAAACTACAAGGACGGCGTGGACATCCATCCCGACGAATTTTACCAACGGCTATTGGCCGGCCCCGGCCTGCCCACCACGTCCCAACCGTCGGTGGCCGATTTTCAGACCTGCTACCAGGGCTTGCTGGACCAGGGCCACCAAATCCTTTCCATCCACGTTTCCGGCAAACTCAGCGGCACCATGAACTCGGCGGAACGCGCCAAGGAAGCCCTGGGCAACCCGGACAGCATTGAGTTGGTTGACTCTCAACTGGCGTCGCTGGGGTTGGGGCTGGCGGTCATCGCCGCCGCCGAAGAAGCTGCCCAGTCCGAAGACCTGCCCGGCCTGGCTGGCCGCGTCCGCGCGGGACTCGACAACATCCGTTGTTTCATCGCCCTAGACACGCTGGAATACCTGCAAAAAGGCGGGCGCATTGGCAAAGCCCAGGCGTTTCTGGGGTCAATGCTCAGCGTCAAACCCATCCTGACCTTGCAGGATGGCGAAGTCCACCCGGTAGAGCGACCCCGCAACGCCCAACGCGCCTTGCAGCGTTTGGGGGAACTGGCCCGGGAAGGCGGCCCGGCAACCCGAATGGGAATCATTTACAGCACCGACCCCCAGCGGGCCGAGCAACTGAAAAACCAATGCGCCGACCTGGCGCCGGAAGACCGCATCGTTGATGCCCGGTTCGGCCCGGTGCTGGGAACCTACGTCGGCCCCGGCGCTGTCGCCGTGATGTTGACCCAGGGATGAGGACGCCGGCCCGGTTGCCAATTGTTTGAACCCCGGAGGACAATGGCCCCATCCCAAGCCGGCCCACTGTACTACATTCCCGGCAGGGGTCAATCCACCTTGGCCGGGCCTATGTGAACGCCCATGACCGCCGAACCTTCAAGTCCTCCCCAATGGGTTGAAGCGCTGGGGAAAATCCTGGAATTGGAAGACCTGCGGGGTTACAACAACTCGGCGGTCTCCGGCGGCATGGACCGTTTCATCCAACATTGGGCCGAAGCCATCAGGGACTATCTGGAATCATCTGCCCAAGCCCTTGACTTGGTACAGGTCGAATACGGGTCAATGACCCCGGAAGAACGGCGGAAATGGGCGTCGCTGGCCCGGAAATATCTGCCCCTTCCACCCATGCCTGTAGAACCGCAGGACGCAACAGCCCCACCGCCGACTGGCTCGCCAACCCCGGCCCCGGAACCCCGGCAATCCGCGCCAAACGCTGCGACTTCGCGCCCCCGCAGCAAGTCTAGCCGGAGCGCGCCGCCGGGGGGTCTTGACGTTGACGCTACGGTGGACCGGCTGCGGGGAGTCAGCTCCCGGCTTTCCGCCCGCCTGCAAAGGTTGGGAGTCGTCACAGTGCGGGATTTGCTGTACCTTTTCCCTCGCCGGCATCAGGACTACTCCCACACCATCAAAATCTCCGAAGCCCTTCCCGACCAGGAATGTACCGTCGTCGGCCACGTATGGGACGCCCGCGCGGTCAAGCTGGGGGCCGGGGGCCGCTTGAAAGCCACCGAAGCCGTCATCAGCGACGAATCCGGCAACGTGAAACTAATCTGGTTCGGCCAGGACTACATCGCCAAGTCTCTCGAACCCAACGCCCGCATTGCCATCAGCGGCAAGCCCAGCATCCACCGCGGCCAGTTGGTTTTCGAGTCGCCGGATTACGAAGTCGTAGAGGACGGCCAGACTTCCATCCACACCGGGCGCTTGACGCCGGTTTACCCGCTGACCGAAGGGTTGAACGGGCGTAATCTCCGCCGGCTGATTCACCAGGCTCTTAACGAATGGCTGGGCGGGCTGGAAGAAGTCTTGCCAGTGGAAACCCTGCAAGAACTCGGCCTTATGTCCGTCCGGGACGCCGTGATGCAGGCCCACTACCCGGATAACCTGGACGCCTGGGACGCCGCCCGACGCCGGCTGGCCTTTGACGAATTGCTGTCTCTCCAACTGGCGGTGTTGGCTCGCCGCCGCCGCTGGAACCAGGGAGTAACCGGCGTTCCCATTCCCATCAATCGGAAAGTCTTGCGCCGGTTCGTGGATTCCCTGCCCTTTCCCCTGACCGCGGCCCAGCGTCGTTGCGTCACGGAAATCCTCAACGACCTTGACCGGGGCGCTCCTCCCATGAACCGGCTGCTCCAGGGAGAAGTCGGCAGCGGCAAGACCGTGGTGGTGCTGGTGGCCTTGCTGTCCGCCGCCGCCGCCGGGTATCAGGGCGCCATAATGGTTCCCACCGAAGTCCTGGCCGAGCAGCACTTTCAGACCATCACCGAACTGCTGAGCGGCTTGGCTCAGCCGGTAAAGGACACTAACCGCATCACCGTTTACCTGGAGAACCACGACCAGCCCATTTCCGTCGGCCTGCTTACCGGCAGCACCCGCGCCAGGGCAAGGCGGGAATTGACCCAACTGGCCGCTGAGGGCAACCTGGATTTGCTGGTAGGGACGCACGCCCTTATCCAGTCCGGCGTGGACATCCCCAACCTTGCCTTGGCGGTCATGGACGAGCAGCACCGATTTGGCGTTACGCAACGCTCCGCCCTGCGGCGCAAGGGAGCCGAGAATCCGCATACCCTGGTGTTGTCCGCCACCCCCATTCCCCGCACTCTTTCCCTGACCCTCTACGGAGACCTGGACATATCCACTATTGACGAACTGCCCCCCGGACGGCAGGAAGTCCGCACCCGCTGGCTGGGGCCGGACAAACGCGATGCCGCTTACGGGTTCATTCAGCGGCAGGTGCAGGAAGGCCGGCAGGCTTTCATCATCTATCCTCTTGTCGAAGAGTCCGACGCCGTGGAAGCCAAGGCAGCCACCGAAGACCACCAACGGTTGTCCAACGAAGTATTTCCCGGCCTGCGGGTGGGACTGCTCCACGGGCGAATGTCCGCCAAGGACAAAGACCGGGTGATGCGCCAATTCCGCGACGGCGACCTGGACATCCTGGTTTCCACCGCCGTTGTCGAGGTGGGGATTGACGTTCCCAACGCCACCGTGATGCTGGTAGAGGGGGCGGACAGGTTCGGCCTCTCCCAACTTCACCAGTTCCGGGGGCGGGTTGGCCGGGGACAGCACCGGAGTTACTGCATCCTCATTTCCGACGACCCATCGGCCATAGCCAAAGAACGCCTATCGGCCCTGGAACAAAACAACGACGGGTTTCACCTGGCCGAGGTTGACCTGGAACTGCGCGGCCCCGGCGATTTCTTCGGCACCCGACAGAGCGGCCTTCCCGACCTGCGAATGGCCCAACTATCCGACCGGGAGTTATTGCGCGACGCCCGCCAGGTGGCCGAAACCCTGATGGAAGAAGACCCCAACCTGGAAGCCCCCGAACACGCTCCGTTGGCCCGACAGGTAACCCGGTTCCTCAACCGGGTCAGCGACGAACTCAGTTAAAGCCGTTTGTCAGGCACCGAGGCGCTTCCGCTGTGCATGGCGCTTTTCGGGAAACGGGAGCCACCGCTCCAAAATGAATCGTAGGGGTTGGTTTCAAACCAGCCCCTACCCCTCCAAGCACAGAATCAGGCTGACCGTCAACCGGAGACGGCGGACTTGAAACGGTAGCCGACGTTCCAGATTGTTTCAACAAAGGAATGGTCGGGGTCTTCAATCTTGGACCGCAGCCGCCGCACGTGAACGTCCACGGTGCGGGTGCCGCCCAGGTAATCGTAACCCCAGACCTGGCTCAAAAGGGCTTCTCTGGTGTAAACCCGCCCCGGATTCGACGCCAGCAGAACCAGCAATTGAAACTCTTTATACGTCAGTGGGACGTGCCGCCCTTGCATCATCACGTCGTACTTTTCCAAGTCTATGACCAGTTCATCCACTTTCAGGACCTGCTGCCCCGCCGGCCCTTTGACCCGGTATATGGCCTGGCCCACCCGGGCCAGCAACTCCCTTTCGTCAACCGGGGTAAAGATAAACTCGTCCGGGTTCAGCGAAGGGTCGTAACTGCCGGCCAAGTCTCCCGGCACCACCACCACCGCCGGCAGTTTCAAGTCGCGGCAACGGTCAACCAACCCGCGGGTCTGGGACAACCCCAGGGAACCCATATCCAGCAAGGCGGCCTCCGGCGAGGGGTCACTGGCATCCTCGCCGAAGTAGTCGGGGTTGTCGCAAATGCTGTAAGAAAGCCCCGCCTGGTCCACCAAGGAAACCAGCCGTTGCGCTTCGTTGCTGGGTTCGGCCAATAAACAGACGTTGTACACAGGCAAACCCGGGGAAAGGATGAATAGGAGTCCGTTGGCTTTCCAGGATTATATCGGCCAATCCCCGGGTTGCCAACAAAGACGGCAACACCATCGGCGCGAAATGTCCCAATCCCATAGGGGCCGCCACCTCGAATTTGCAGTCGTATGGTGACAGCCGCCAACCCCGGATTGACGATGCCACACCGTAACTCTATCATTATCGGCAAAGCCCACCCTTTCGGGAGGCCCCTATGACCACCGCAACCCTGCCCAAGACCCCCGCCGAAGTCCGGGAGTTAATCCGCGCCGGCCAGTGGCGCGGCGTAACCTCGGGTGTCGCCCCCGGCTACGTTCAGGCCAATCTGGCTATACTGCCCAGCAACCTGGCTTTCGATTTCCTGCTTTTCTGCCAGCGTAATCCCAAACCTTGCCCGTTGCTGGAAGTTATCGAAGCGGGACAGGTAGAACCGGCGTTGACCGCGGCGGGTTCCGACATTCGCACCGACGTCCCCGGTTATCGCATTTACGAAAACGGCCAGTTGACCGCCGAAGTAAATTCCCTGCTTGACCATTGGGACGACGGCCTGGTCTCTTTCCTGCTGGGATGCAGCTTTTCCTTCGAGTCGGCCATGACCGAAGCCGGCATCCCCCTGCGGCACCAGGAAATGGGTTGCAATGTTCCCATGTATATCACCAACATCTCCACCACGCCGGCCGGAGCCTTTGCCGGGCCGATGGTGGTCAGTATGCGGCCCATCCCCCGGGAACAGGTGGTCAGGGCGGTGCAGGTTACTTCCCGTTTTCCCGCCACCCACGGCGCGCCGGTGCACATTGGCGACCCCGACGCCATCGGTATCCATGACTTGTCCCGGCCCGACTTCGGCGACCCGGTGGAAATCCACCCCGGAGAAGAGCCGGTCTTTTGGGCCTGCGGCGTTACTCCCCAAGCCGTTGCCCTGAACTCCCGGCCTCCCTTGATGATTACCCACGCCCCCGGTCATATGTTCATCACCGACCGCCGCGATGCCGACGTAGCGGTGTTGTAGTCGCTTTGCCCGAGTCAATTGAAGACATCATCCTGGCCCAAGACCAACGAGGCGTGTCCCAACTGCGGGGTTACGTTCCGGCGGACTTCTGCGCCCAAGCCGCGCAGTACGTTTTGGACAACCCCGGCCCGGCGTTGATTGCCACCGGGTTCTACATCCTTTCCGCGGGAAAACCCGAAACCGACGGCCCGCCGGGAGCCATCGCCATCGGCGACGCCCTTCAGTCTTTGGGCAGCCCGGTGACTTACGTCACTGACCACCACTCCGCCCCGGCCATGCGGGAATGGCTGGAGGAACGGGCCGAGGTCATTGACTTTCCCATTGCGGACGTAGCAGCCAGCCGGCGGGAAACGACGGCCATCCTGGAAAGACTAAACCCCGGCTTGGTCATTTCCATTGAACGCTGCGGCCGCACCAACTCCGACGCCTACCTGAATATGCGCTACCGCGACATCACCGAACACACCGCCCGGTTGGACTACTTCTTCGATGCCGGCATTCCCTCGGTGGGTATCGGCGACGGCGGCAACGAAATCGGCATGGGCAACCTCGCCCACGTCATCCCGACAGTGGACACGCTACCCCCCGACCCAGCCGTTACCCCGGTTGACCGGCTCATTCTAGCCAGCGTCTCCAACTGGGGCGGCTACGGTTTGATTGCGGCCCTCTCCCGGCTGACGGGCCGCAACCTGCTGCCCGACCTGGAAACCGACCGGCGGTTAATCACCCACCTGGTTGACCGGGGCGCGGTGGACGGCACCAGCGGCGAAAGCAAGTACTACGTGGACAACTTTACCCTGGACGAAAACGCGGCGGTGTTGGCGAAATTGCACGAACTGGCATCCATCGAACCGGACAAAGCCAACTGAGAGGTGACGCCGATGGCTACCCGGGAAGACCTGCACGCCCTGGTGGACTGGCTGCCCGAATGTGTCTGGGAAGAGGCCAATGAAACCATGCTGGCGCAACTGAAGAAACACGACCCCGTAAGGTACGCCCTTTTTACTGCGCCGGAGGATGATGAGCCACTGACGGAAGAAGAAATCGCCGCAATAGACGAAGCATACCAGGCCATAGAACGAGGGGAAATTATCTCAGACGAGGAATTAAAACTCGAACTGGGGTTGTGAAGTTGCCGATTGATTGGACTCCCTCGGCCCTGAGAGATATGCGGAGGTTGGAGCAATCTACTGCCCGGCGAGTACGTTAAGCCATCCTTGATTTTGCCGAAACGGGCCGCGGGGACATGGCAAAACTTCGCGGTCGTCCGAGGGAATGGCGTCTGCGCGTGGGGAATTGGCGGGTTCGTTATACGTTTATCGGAGAAGATTCGACCCTGCTGGTGCTGCGCGTGTTGCACCGCCGGGAGGCTTACCGGTAAGGAACGGAGAAATCGAACCGGAAAAATCCGGTTAGCGAGGTGACGCCTATGGCTACCCGGGAAGACCTGCACGCCCTGGTGGACTGGCTGCCTGAATGTGCTTGGCAAGAGGCCAATGAAACCATGCTGGCGCAACTGAAGAAACACGACCCGGTAAGTTACGCCCTTTTCACCGCCCCGGAAGATGACCTGACGGAGGATGAAATAGCTGTACTGGAAGAAGCCGACGAGGACAGGCGAAAGGGAAGGGGAGGTTCGGCTCCCCTATTCCAGGTCAAGAAACGACTTTCCAAGTTGCCCTGATGTGGCAAGTCCGCTTACGAGGGCGGGCCGAGGCTGACCTGGGGGCTGTCCCACGCCGGGAGGCTTATCGCCAATAGGAATGAGACACCAGTGCCCGCCGTCTCAAACCTCAATGCTCACTTCCTCATATCGGCCGGAAACCGCGGCCAACGCTTCCGTTTGGTTCATTTCGAGAGCTTCCTTCAAGCCTGAACGCAAGTTTTCAATCAACTCTTCCCGGGTTTCGCCTTGGGCGTTGACGCCGGCAATCTCTTCGACCCAACCAATCCACCACGAACCGCTTTGTTGGATTATTGCGGTATAAACGGACTTCACTTGATAACCCTCCCGTACTGGGAAATATCCCGCCATCGCCCTTAATGCCCGCCCCGCTGGACTAGTCTGGAGCCTTACGTCACGCCCCGACGGTCTTTTCTTCCAACGCCAGCAGCCGGCGCAGCTCAAACATCTCATCTCGCAGCGCCGCCGCCTTCTCAAATTCCAGGCTGCGGGCCGCTTCCTTCATCTGGAAGTCCAGGTCTTTCACCACCCGGAACATATCATCCCGCGACAACTCTTGCCGCGCCGCCTGGTAGCTGGCCTTCTGCTCCGACACCATCTTGATGCTGTCGGTTATGTCGTGGACGGCCTTCTGGATGCTCTGCGGCTCTATGCCGTTTTCGACGTTGAAAGTATGCTGGAGTTGGCGCCGCCGCGCCGTTTCGTCAATGGCCTGCTTCATGGAGTCAGTGATGCGGTCGGCGTACATGATGACGTGGCCTTCCGAATGGCGCGCCGCCCGCCCGATGGTCTGCACCAGCGCCGTGGTGGAACGCAGGTAGCCCTCCTTGTCGGCGTCCAGAATCGCCACCAGGCTGACCTCCGGCAAGTCCAGGCCCTCCCGCAGCAGGTTGATTCCCACGATTACGTCGTACACCCCCAGCCGCAAGTCCCTTAGAATCTCAATCCGGTTCAGGGTTTCAATATCCGAGTGCAGGTAGTGGTTGCGAATGCCCATTTCCGAAAGGTAGTCGGCCAACTCTTCCGACATCCGCTTGGTCAGTGTAGTAACCAAGCAGCGCTGCCCTTTATCCAACCTGCCCCTGATTTGGTGCAGCAGGTCGTCAATCTGCCCCGGCGTCGGCTTGACCTCCACGGTGGGGTCCAGCAGTCCGGTGGGCCGGATAACCTGTTCCACAACCGCCGCGCTGTGTTCCATTTCATAGGGGCCGGGCGTCGCCGACACGAACACCACCTGGTTGGTGCGCTGCTCAAACTCCCCGAAGTTCAAGGGCCGATTGTCCACCGCCGAGGGCAGCCGGAAACCGTAGTCAACCAAGGTGTTCTTGCGCGAAACGTCCCCGTGATACATACCCCGCACTTGGGGCAGCGTCATGTGGGACTCGTCAATAAACATCAGGTAGTCTTCGGGGAAGTAGTCCAGCAGCGTCCACGGCGTTGAGCCGCAGGTAACGGCGAACTTGCCCGCCTGGTGGCTGTGCCGCCGGGCCAGGTGGCAGGAATAGTTTTCAACGCCGTGGCAGAACCCGGCTTCCCGCAGCATTTCCAGGTCGTAGTTGGTGCGCGACTCCAGGCGGGCCGCCTCCAGAACCTTGTCCTGCGCCCGCAAGTCCTCCAGCCGTTCTTGCAGCTCAACCTCAATATCCTTGACTGCCAACTCCAACCGTTCCTGGGTGGTAACGAAGTGCTTGGCCGGGTAAATGGCCGCTTCCTGCTTCTGGGCCAGCAGTTCCCCGGTCAGCGGGTCAATCTCGACAATCTTTTCGACTTCATCGCCGAAAAACTGTATCCGCACCGCCAACTCTTCGTAGGCCGGCACGATTTCCAAAGTGTCGCCCCGCACCCGGAACTTGCCCCGGGCCAGGTCAAAGTCGTTCCTTTCATACTGCATATCAATGAGCTGACGGAGCAGCCGGCTGCGGTCTCGGACTTCCCCGACTTCCACCTTGGCCACCAGGTTGAAATAGTCCGACGGGTCTCCCAAGCCGTAAATGCAGGACACCGACGCCACAATCAAAACGTCGCGCCGGGTCAGCAAGGACGTGGTGGCCGACAGGCGCAGCTTGTCCAGTTCCTCGTTAACGCTGGCGTCCTTTTCGACGTAGGTATCCGACTGGGGAACGTAAGCTTCGGGCTGGTAGTAATCATAATAAGAGACGAAGTATTCGACGGCGTTGTGGGGGAAAAATTCCTTGAACTCCGAGGCCAACTGGGCCGCCAGGGTTTTGTTGTGGGCCAGCACCAGGGTAGGCCGCTGCACTTCCTGGACGATGTTGGCCATAGTGAAAGTCTTGCCGCTGCCGGTGACTCCCAAAAGCGTCTGGTGGGCAACGCCTTCCCGCACCGCGTTGACCAGCTTTTGCACCGCCACCGGCTGGTCGCCGGTCATCTTGAAATCCGAAACCAGTTGAAACTCAGGCATGGCTTAAACTTCCTACCCTTCTTGCGGACTAGGGAAAGTCCCCGTCGGGTCGCCAGGCAGACGTTGGTGTCCGTGCAGAACGGTCAAAATTTCCACTTCTTCCGCCCTGACCCTGTAGATAATCCGATATGGGTTTTCGATGATTTCCCGGATCCAGGGTCTCCGTACTCCATCACCATGCGTCCCGAGTATGGAAAGACAGCCATCTGTTCTGAGCGTCTGACCAATCGTTCAAGGATTCGGAGTGCCTGGACTTCCGAATGTTGGGCGATATGGGCATATATTCCCAAAAGCTGTTGTAGTGCCGGTTCCGTCCATACGACGTTCACTCCGGCAACCCCAAAAGGGCGCGAACCTTCTTGACGTCAATCTTCCGGCCCGCTTCGCTTGCCTCCAGTCCGGACTCAACGGCTTGCCGGACGTAGATTGTGTACATCAGGTCTTCCCAAGTAGCGTCTTCGGGTAGGTTGTCCACCAATTCATGGGCATCCTTTTTGATATTGCGGGCTGCCATATTGCCTCCTTTCCAAACCGTCTAAACCCCTCCCCCCATCTGCCGCAACGCGGCCCGTATCTGGTCCTCTACGGTGTCCCCCGGCGACCGTTCCAAACGGTTCACCGCCCGCCGCGCCTCCACAGTCGAATACCCCAAGGCCACCAGGGCATCCACCACTTCCCCGTCCATAGTAGCCGGAGCGAAGGCCCCTAAGTCATCCCCCGCCTCCAGCTTGCCCTTCAATTCCAGCACCACCCGGCCCGCCGTCCGCCGGCCGACTCCCGGGGCCGCGCTCAAAGATGCCAGGTCTTCCTGCTCAATCGCCTGCTGGAGTCCTGCAACCCCCAAGCTGGACAACAGCCCCAGCGAGTTCCGCGGGCCAACCCCCGAAACCCCCAGCAGCAGCACGAACGCGTCCAGGTCGGCCTTGGTGGGGAAACCGTACAGCGTTGGCCGGTCATCCCGGATAAGCAGGTGAGTGTGCAGGTGTATTTCCGCGCCCGGTTCCCCTAACGCGGCGATGTAGGACGGCGGCACCAGCGCTTGCAGCGTCACGCCCCCGACTTGCACCATAACCCAGTCCGGGCCGGCGGATTCAAGGAGTCCCCGGACGCCGGCAATCAATGGATTAACGCTCCATGCCGGGCGGGATTTCCCGGCCCAAGGCCGAAACCGCGTCGCTATGCACCAGGTGGCACAACCCCACCGAAAGGGCGTCGGCGGCGTCCGAGGCCGGAATTTCGTCCAATCCCAGGGTAGCGGCGATGGTCTGCTGCATTTGGGACTTGGTAGCGCCGCCGTAGTCCGTGACCGCCCGCTTGATTTCGGCCGGGCTGTACTGGAATACCGGCACTTTCTGGCTGACCGCCCCGATGAACACCAGGGCCTGCGCCTGCCCGATGGCGATGGCCGGGCCGACGAACTGGCGCTCTCCCCGGCCCACGAAGGGTTTTTCCACCGCGATGGCGTCGGGCTGAAAAATGTTAATCATGTTCAGGATATGGGTGTGCAGTTGATAAAGCCGTTCTTCCAGCGGCATGGATTTGGGCAGCCGCAGCACCCCGTAATCGTCGGCTTCCGGCTGGGGGCCGGAATCCAGCACCCCGTACCCCATGTTCACCGTTCCCGGGTCAACGCCCAAGACCCGCATCTAGCCGGCCGCCTGGTACTGCGCCAGGATTTCCGGCGGGAAATCGGCGTTGGTATAGGCTTTCTGCACGTCAGCCAACTCTTCCAGCGAGTCCAGCAACCGCAGAGTCTGTTCCGAGGCCCGGTCGTCCAGGGCTATGGTTGCCTTGGGAACCAGGGAAATGTCCGACGACGCTACCGACGCGCCCTCCCCTTCCAACGCTTGCTGCACCTTCTGGAGATTTTCCGGCGTGGTGTAAATCTCCAGCACGCCGTCCTCGTAGTTAACGTCCTCAGATTCGGCGTCAATAGCCAGCAGGCTCAACTCATCCGCCTGCTCCGGGTCTTCCACTTCCAGGGTGATGACGCCCTTGCTTTCGAAATTCCAGGCGACGCACCCGGCCTCGCCAAGATTTCCGCCTCCCCGGTTAAACGCCGAGCGAATGTCCGAAGCGGTGCGGTTGCGGTTGGTGGTCACCGCTTGCAGCAGAATAGCCCCGCCGCCCGGCCCGTATCCTTCG
This sequence comes from Dehalococcoidia bacterium, assembly GCA_963665735.1. Lineage (GTDB taxonomy): Bacteria > Chloroflexota > Dehalococcoidia > Lucifugimonadales > UBA3495 > CATOSK01. The sequence goes on from OY762444.1 coordinate 860,231, forward strand.
TAGGTAATCTCCTCAAACTGCTCCGGGCCTTCCCCCGTCTCCCCCGTGGCCCGCTTGATGGCCCGCGTGATGCTGTCCATAGGCATATTGCTGGACTTGGCTTTGTCCACTGCCAGCCGGAGCCGGAAGTTCATGTCCGGGTCTCCATTGCCGCCGTCCCGCACCGCCAGGGCAATGTCCCGGGTCAGCTTGGTGAACAACGCTCCCCGCTTGGCGTCGTTGGCCCCTTTCTGTCTTTTGATGGTGGACCATTTGGAGTGGCCTGACATCAGAGTCACCTCCTTCGCAGCCCTTGGCCGGCGGGACTACGCCCATCCCGACGGGCCGCCAATCATGCTGGTGGAAATTTTAGCATCGGCTGCTTTGGCGGGTCAAAACGCCTCCCCGTATTTGCCACGACCAAGGAAAAAGAACTTCTACCGCATCCCTTCCATCAACCGCACCACCATCAGCCCCGTTTCCAGCCGCACGTCCTTAACCACGCTGGCAATGGCCGGAATCAAAACTTGCCCGCCGGCCCCGGAAACAACGTAAACGTCGTTGCTCCCCGTCTCGATAACCTCGGCGATTTCCCCCAACAACTCCCCAGATTCAGTAACCACCTTCAAGCCCAATAGCTGGAAATGGAAGTATTCCCCTTCGGGCAGTTCGGCGACCCAGCTTTCGGGGACAGTCAGCCACTCGCCCACCAGGGGAGCGGCGGCGGCAGGGGAATCCACGCCGTCGAAACCAACAATCAACCGTTGGGGGCGGCGGGTAACGCAGGAGGAAATAACCAGGGGGGCATTGTCGCAGAAAACGGTGCGGCCCGGCTCAAACCGGTGGGGGGCGTCGCTGAATGCCTGAACCCGGACCAGCCCGTCGAACCCGTGCAGGCCCAAGACCCGGCCAACGGAAACGGCGTCGTCAGGATGCGGCCCTTGCTGCTGCAACGGTTCGCGGAAAAAGAGGGGGCTATACGATTTCCAGGATGGCCCTGGTGTCATCCTTGACGGCGGCGACCCGCAACAAGACCCGCATCGCCTGGGCAACGCGGCCTTGCCGGCCGATGACCTTGCCCTTGTCCTCGGGGGCCACTTCCAGCCTCAGCACGATTTGGCCGTCTTCCACCGTCTCGGTGACTTTCACCGCGTCGGGATTGCTGGCCAACGCCTTGGCGATGTATTCAATCAACTCCCTCATTATGAGTTGACCTTCTCAAACACTCCGTCCTTTTCCAGAATCCGCCTCACGGGATCCGACGGCTGCGCCCCGTTTTTGAGCCAGGCAATCGCCCGGTCTTCCTTCAGTGTGACTGCCGGCGGGTCCGTCATGGGGTCATAGTTGCCAATCCACTCCACGTAGGCCCCGTCCCGGGGCGCCTTGGAGTCGGCAACTACAATGCGATAAGACGGGTTTCCTTTCTTTCCCACCCGTCTAAGCCGAATTCTAAGCATGAATTCTCCGGAGTATCGTTTAGTTCCTGTTTGGTGGACGGAATTTTAAGCGGAAACTGACGCTATGTCAATCGGTCAGCCACCCAACCGACAGGAAAACCGTCAAAACTCTTCCATCATCGTAGGTGAATTGCTGCTTGGCCGTGGCAAATGGTATGAAGTGGAACCTGTGCGCCGGGTTACTAGTCGAAAACCGTCACAAAAAGGGATCGGGCCCGGCCTTTTGGGCACCACCCTTTGAGATACTCTGGGTCTCAGGGGCGATGGTAGACATTGGCCTGGGCCCGACTGACGGGTTCCATTTTTCGCAGTTAAACTCGTTAGGAGCTGGTCACCCCGTCGTGTCCAGACTGATGCCTACCATCGCCCCTGCGTATTAAACTATGTTCCATGCGCTATCACCTCCTTCTTCTCAAATTCCCGCCCCGCGGTTGTGCTATTCTAACCACGGGTTTAACCCGGTGTCAACACCAAATTATCACCAATCCCGAGCATTGCCAGACCCTTGGGCCGTAGATACGGAGGGCCATACCCAAACCTTATGCGCCTCATTTTCATGGGAACTCCCGATTTCGTCATCCCCGTCCTGGCAGCCCTGCAAGCGCTCCCGGACAGCCGGGTTGTCGGCGTTTATACCTCTCCCGACCGGCCTCGGGGCCGGGGACGCTCCACCGAAGAAACCCCGGTAAAACGCTACGCCATTGCCCAGGGTTTGCCGGTCTTTCAACCCACAACCTTGCGTTCACCGGAGGCCCAACAAGAGATGGCCGCCCTGCTGCCCGATGCCGTTATTGTCGCCGCCTACGGGAGATTGCTGCCCCCGCCGGTACTGCAAATCCCGGCCTACGGCTGCCTCAACCTGCACCCGTCGCTCCTGCCCCTATACCGCGGGCCTTCCCCGGTAGTCGCCGCCATTAAGGACGGTCTGACCAAAACCGGAATAACGGTTATGCTGCTGGACGAAGGCATGGACACCGGCCCCATCATCGCCCAGCAAAAACGGCCCATCCAACCTACCGACACCGCCGAGACGCTGACCGCCGCTCTTTTCGTGGACGGGGCCGATTTGTTGGTGTCCGTCCTCCCGGATTGGACTGCCGGGCGAATCACTGCCCACCCCCAGAACGACGACCTGGCTACCGTCACCGGCAAGTTGGAGCGCGCCGACGGGCAAGCCGACTGGCGCCTGTCGGCAACCCAACTTGAACGGTTGCAACGCGCCTATACCCCCTGGCCGGGGCTTTTCACCACCTGGCAGGGAATGGGGTTGAAACTGCTCAAAGTGTACGCATTGCCGGCCCCCGCCGATTTGCCGGCCCATCCCGGCCTTGTCGCAACGCTTTCCCACCCGGATGCGCCGGCGGGAGTTGTTACCGGCGACGGAGTGCTGGGGTTGCAATCGGTACAGCTGGAAGGCCGCCGGCCAGTGTCCGCCGCCGCTTTCCTTCAGGGATACCCGTCCTTCATCGGCTCGCAACTGTGAACCAAACTCAACCGGATTCGACTAAGGAGGCCCGCAATGACCGCAGAAATCCCATCGGAGGCCCAAGTCCTCGAATGGATGACTTCCCTGAGTAATTGGGGGCGTTGGGGCGAGGATGACCAGAAAGGTTGCCTCAACCTGATTACCCCGGACAAACGCCGCCAGGCCGCGGCCCTGGTGCAGGACGGTATGGCCGTAAGCTGCGCCCGCCCCATTACCACGGAAATGACCGCCGACGTTACCTACCAGGTGCAGCGCTACATGGTGGACAGCGGGGAAGGCCGGGATACCGACTCCCCGGAACGTAAACTAATCCGCCGGGGCGCCTCCGAGTTCATCGGCATGGTTTTCCACGGCCAGACCATCACCCACATAGACTCCCTTTCCCACTATTCCTGGCAGGCCCAACTTTACAACGGCAAACCCGCCAACTTGATTACCTCCCGCGAAGGCGCCCAGAGCCATTCCATTGAAGTCGCCTCCGACGGCATAGTCACCCGCGGGGTGCTGCTGGACATCACCAAGGTCCGCGGCGCGAACTGGCTGGCAGTGGACGACCCGGTAATGCCGGAGGGTTTGGAAGCCGCCGAAGAACTGGAAGGCGTCACCGTAACCGAGGGCGACATCCTGCTGGTTCGGACGGGCAACTACCGCATGAGGTTGGAGGAAGGCCCCCGGCCCAATACCCAACCTTCTACCGCCTGCCAAGTGGCTTGCACCCCCTGGTTCAAGGAACGGGGCATCGCCATGCTGGGCACCGACACCTCCAACGACATCCGCCCCAGCCACTACGCCACCGTCACCGCGCCCTTGCACACCGTCAGCCTGGTTACGCTGGGCCTGTGGCTGATTGACAACGCCAACCTGGAACAGTTGGCCCAGGCTTGCGAGGAACGCAACCGCTACGAATTTATGCTGACCCTTGGCCCGCTCCGTCTCCGCAACGTCACCGGCTCCCCGGTCAACCCCATCGCAATTTTTTGACGCCGGCCGGTATGCGGGATTCCTCCCCCCAACGGACGCTGTTACAGACGTGGCATTTCTGGATTCCGGCTTTCGCCGGAATGACGGTTGGGCATGGAATTACGGTTGGCGGCGGGGAGAGACAATCGGGACAGCGCACAAAATCCCCTCCCCCTGGCCAGGGGGAGGGTTAGGGTGGGGGTCGGCATAACGGATTGAATCGCGCCGCTAATAATTCGGCCCCATGTTTCTCAGCCGCCGCGCCCGTTCCTCAGTGGGCGGATGGGTCGAGAAAAGGTTGGCGAAAGCCTTGCCCCGCAGCGGGTTGACGATGAACAGATGGGACGCCGATTCCGACACCTGCATCGGCCGGAACTCGGTTCCCATCTCCAGCTTTTCCAAGGCCCGGGCCAACGCCTCGGGATTCCCCGATGTCTTGGCCCCCGTCGCGTCCGCCTGGAACTCCCGGGCCCGGGAAATCGCCAGCCGGATTATCGTTGCCGCCAGCGGCATGACAATGGCCAGCACCAGCAGTCCGATAATCCCGCCGCCCCCCCGGTCCCGGTCGCCGTGCATACCCCCGAATATGGCCGCGATTTGAGCCATGAAAGCCAGCATGGAGATGGCCCCGGCAAAGGTGGCGACCACCGCCATGATTAAAGTATCCCGATTGCCCACGTGGGCCATTTCGTGAGCCATCACCGCCCCCAACTCTTCCCGGGTCAACAGCCGCCGGATGCCGGTGGTGGCCGCCACCGAGGCGTGTTTGGGGTTCCTACCCGTGGCGAAAGCGTTGGGCGATTCGCTCTGGATTTCGTACACCTTGGGCATAGGCAGGCCCGCCAGCATAGCCTGTTCCTGCACCAGCCCGTAAAGTTCCGGGTCTTCTTCCTGGGTGACCGGCTTGGCCTTGGTCATGCTTAACGCGATTCGGTCGCTGTACCAGTAGGCCCCCATGTTCATCGCCACGGCGAAAACCAGCGCAATGATAATGCCTAATTGACCGCCCAACATACCCCCGGCCATCAGCAAGAGGCTGGTCAGCACCATCAACAGGAAAAACGTCTTGACGGTATTCATAAGTTTCGATTCTCCGGCGCGACCACTCCCCAGCGGAAGGGCCGCATTGCTGTCCATGAAAATATGCTCCAAACTGATTATAGCACCTTGCCGCCCAAACCAATCACAATTGACACTCTCAACCGGCGGGTGATACATTTCACAGACCCCCACACCCTTTCGGAGGCGCACCCATGCCGGTCAACATCGGCGTTCTGGCCAAGCAGGTCATAGACCCGGAAATGCCTATGGCCGCTTTCCAGATTGACCCGGCGGCCAAGCAGGTCGTCACTCCCCCCAACATTCCCCCGGTGGTCAACGGCTTTGACGAAAACGCCGTCGAAGCCGCCCTGCAAATCAAGGACGCCCAGGGAGCAACCGTCACCGTTATCTCGTCCGGCCCCTCCTTCGCCCTGGACGTTATGAAAAAGCCCCTTTCAATGGGCGCCGACGAACTGGTGCTGCTCCAGGACGACGCCTTTGGCAACACCATTGACAGTTTCCTGACCGCGCAGCTCCTGGCGGCGGCGGTACGCAAACTCGGCGGGTTTGACCTCATCATCTGCGGACGCCAAGCCTCCGACTGGGACAACGCCCAGGTGCCTCTCGGAGTGGCCGAAATCCTGGGTATGGCCTGCATCTCCCTGGGCCGCAAGGTATCGGTGGACGGCGAAACCGTCACCGTGGAGCGGCTAATCCCCGACGGTTACGAAGTCGTGCAGTCCGCCATGCCCGCCCTGGTTACGGTCAGCAACGAATTGGGCCAGCCCCGCTACCCCACCCTGCGCGGGATAATGGCCGCCACCCGCAAGCGTCCCACCATCTGGAGCGCGGCGGATTTGGATATGGCCCCGGAGCAGTTGGAACCCCGCGTTACCCTGCACGATTTGTTTGTGCCGGAACGCAACCAGGCTTGCGAAATCATCGAGGGAGACGACGAGGCCGACGCCGCCAGGCAGTTGGCCCTGCGTCTCCGGGAAGACAAGCTAATCTGAACCCCAAGGCGGCGGCGTTCCCCCTTCCGCCGAATTTCACAACGTCCCCAGCGATGCCTTAACCGCTTTTTGACCCCAACCGGGGAACCTGTACGCAATAACGGAGGCCGTAATGTCCGAGGGAGTCCTGGTACTTGGTGATGTCGCCAACGGCGAACTTAGCCTCACGGCGGCGGAAATGCTGGCCGCCGGCCGCCGGGTGGCCGACGGTTTGGGCCAACCCCTCGCCATCGGGCTGTTTGGGAATACCCTGGAAACTGCCGCCAACCAAGCCGTCAGTCACGGCGCGGACAAGGTATATTCCGTAACCAGTCCCGCCCTGGCCGAGTACCAGGTTGACCTCTACCTGTCAGCGATGCAAACCCTGTGCCGCGAAGCCGACCCCGAAGTGGTGTTGATTGGCCGCACCAACGAAGGCCGGGAGTTGGCCCCCCGGCTGGCCTTCCGGTTGGGCGTCGGGTTGGCCCAGGACTGCCTGGAAGTCTCCGTTGACCCCGCTACCGGCAAACTGCTGGCCAACCGCCCGGTTTACGGGGGCAACGCCGTCGCCGTGGTCAGTTGCAACTACACCCCCCAAGTCGCTGCCGTCCGCCCCAAGACTTACGAACCGATGGAACCGGATTCCTCCCGCGCCGGGGAAATAATTTCCTTCCCGGTGGACCTTGGCCCCGACCAGGCCCGCACCACCCTGGTCAACACCGTCCAGGAAGAGGCCGAAGGAATCAAGCTGGAGGACGCCCGCATCGTCGTATCCGGCGGGCGCGGTTTGGGCGGCCCCGAACCCTTCAAAGACCTGGAAGAACTGGCCCGGCTGTTGGGGGCTGGAGTCGGCGCCTCCCGCGCCGCCGTGGACTCCGGCTGGGTTCCCGCCAGCTACCAGGTAGGGTTGACCGGAAAGACCATCACCCCCGACCTGTACATCACCGTTGCCATATCCGGCGCCAGCCAGCACATGGCCGGCTGCTCCGGCTCCAAGGTAATCGTCGCCATCAACAAAGACACCGAGGCCAACATCTTCAAAGAAGCCCGCTACGGCGTAGTAGGCGACTGGCAACGAATCCTCCCCGCCTTGACAGAAACGGTTAGGGAATTGACGCAGGGCTAACCCGGTACTCTGAGCTTTACAACTGCCTATTCAGGCCATTCAGGAGACTCGGTCCATGAAAGCGAAAATCCTAACCCTAAACACCTTGTTCGGTTCTGCGGTGTCATATCGCATTCCCCAATTCCAACGCCCTTATGCGTGGAAAAAGGACGACCAGTGGAAACCTCTCTGGGACGATGTGCGCAACATGGCAGCAAACATTTTGTCCCAGCCAACTGGGAAAGTACCCCCACATTTTATGGGGGCAATCGTGCTACAAAGCCAAGAAAGTGGCACGGGAGTGGTAGTCAAGCGGATTGTGGTGGACGGTCAGCAACGTCTGACCACGCTCCAATTGTTGATCCGAGCTACTCAGGACGCTTTTCAGAGCCTGAATGAGATTGAAAGAGCCAACAGGTTATCGGAGTTGACCCAAAATGCTGAAGACCATTGGGGCGGGGACTCTGACAACCAGACAAAAATCCGCCAGTCTAATCTCAATGATCAAAGGGCTTTTCAAGAAGCCATTCGAAACTCTGGAAACGGACAGGGGTCGTTACGTGCCATCGGCGAGGCATTCCAGTACTTTAAGGAAGTAGTAGCGGAATGGCTGAACGAGGAACCTGCAACCAGGAATGCCCGTTGCGACACCTTGGAAGAAGTTCTAACACAAAAACTGCAAGTGGCTGCCATAGATTTGGATGAAGGCGAGAAACCCCATTTCATATTCGCCGTCCTCAACACCCGTGCCGAACCCTTGAAGGAGTCGGACCACATCAAAAACACGGTGATGTTTGAGGCCGATGTGATAGACGACGCCCAGAAAGCAAGCGAACTGTGGGGAATGTTTGACACCAATGATTGGTGGCGCCAAGACACCAAGGAAGGCCGCCTGACCCGCATTCATCTGGACAGGTTCCTCAATTATTGGATTGTCGTCCGTACTCAAGAGGAAGTCACTTCTGATCGGGTTTCTGCCAAGTTCAGCAGTTACGTTGGATCATCCGAATCATCCATCGAAGAAATCACGGCAGACATCCGCAAAGCTGGCTTAATTTACCGTGATATGGAAGAGGCTCGGCATCCCGGCATTGAGACCTTTTTGCGCCGGATGAAAACAATGGAAATTGGCGCGGTAATGCCTCCGTTGCTGTGGCTCTACACCAACGAAGTTTCAGAAGCGGCGCGCGAAAAGAGCATAAAGGCATTGGAGAGTTTTCTTGTTAGGCGTATGCTCTGCGGCTTTGCTTCCCAGGGACTCAACAGGCTCTTTATCGAACTTATCGGGAGGCTGGAGGCCGGAGGGACTGACCAAGTAGTTAACAGTGTTATAAACTTCCTGAGTGGTCAAACCGCCGAGAATCGTATTTGGCCGAGGGACAACCTTCTTGAAGAAAACCTAGTCCGAAGGCCGCTACGGGGTAACGCCAGTAGGCAAAGGATGGTCTTGGAGGCCGTCGAGCTATCCTTGAGAACCAACAAGACCGAAGGGTTAGAACAATCCCGGAACTTAACCATTGAACACATAATGCCGCAGTCTTGGGAGAGAAACTGGCAATTGCCAACTGATACTCCCAACAGGAACGAAGCCGAGGAAGCCAGGAATCAAGCTGTTAAGGAAATCGGCAACCTGACGTTGGTGACCGATAAATTGAATCCAAGCCTTTCCAACGATGCGTGGGACAGGAAAAAAGAAACTTTGGCGAAACACACAGCATTTCGCCTCAACTGGGAACTCCTTAACCCTGAACCCGGAGTGTGGGATGAGAATACCATCCACGAACGTAGCTATGAGTTGTGCCAAAGGGTTATTGAGATTTGGCCCCACGCGGAACAACTCTAAGCAAGTTCATGCGACCGGAAAACCCGGGTTACCCCAACCCCACATTATCAATCAACCGCGTTCCCCCCAGCCGGGCCGCGGTCAGAACCAATGCCGGGCGGTCAACCGTCGTTAACTCCTCCAAGGTTTCGGCATCGGCTACGCTAACGTAGTCCACGCTGTCCAATAGCGGCTCTTGACCTAGCAGCCGCATTACTTCATCCCGCAGCGCTCCGGCGTCAACCACGCCGCCCAGCCAAAGCTCTTGCGCCCGGCGCAGGCTCCGGTAAATCACCGGAGCGGCTTGCCTCTGCTCCGGCGTCAGATAGGCGTTGCGGCTGCTCAGGGCCAGCCCGTCCGGTTCCCGCACCGTTGGCGCCACCACTAACTCAACCCCCAGGTTCAGGTCTCGCGCCAGTTGCCGCACCACCAGCGTTTGCTGGCCGTCTTTCTGACCGAAATAGGCCCGGTCGGGCCGGGTTATGGAAAACAGCTTGGCTACCACGGTGGCGACACCCCGGAAATGGCCGGGCCGAACCGCCCCTTCCAGCCGTTCCCCCAACCGCCCCACGTCAACCCAGGTGGCGAAACCGGGCGGATAAATTTCATCCGGCATAGGCGTGAACACCAAGTCCACCGATTCCCGCCGCAGCAAGTCCAGGTCCCTTTCCAGATCCCGGGGGTATTGGGCCAAATCCTCGGCGGGGCCGAATTGGGCCGGATTAACGAAAATGGTCACTGCCACGAAATCGTTATCCCGCCGGGCTTGCCGCACCAGCGAAAGGTGGCCTTCGTGCAACGCCCCCATCGTAGGCACCAATCCCAGCGGACGAGGCAACTCCCGGCAGGCGACCTGCATCGCCGCAATGCTGTCTATGACTTGCATAACCGCATGGTTACTTTCCTGTTGTCCCAAGGCAGTCGGGCAAGGTATCCAACAGTCCCATAACGTCCTAGGAAAACCCAAAAGCTGAGGCAAGTCGCTGGTGAAACTTGCCCATCAGAAAAGCTCGTCAATTTCCCGTTGCAGCCGTTCCTCCCGGGTTTCCACCTGAACGCCGGGGATGTTGACGGCCTTCCGGCCGGCGCCGGCGTTGAACTCGGCGTAGGACTGGCCCGACCCGTATTCCCGCGTATGCACCACCACCGGCATAGGGACGGCATGGCCGAAGATCAAAGCCTGCTGCTTGGCTTCCAACCGCGACAGAACGCCCCGCAATTGGCGGCTCCCCGCCGTTCCCGACAACACGGCGTCAATGTCTCTTTCGTTGTCCAGCAGACAGGTCAGCCGCGTACCCAACTGGCTCATAACTTCGGAATCAATGGCGCTGGGCCGCTGGTCAATCACCATCAGCGTCACGTTGTATTTCCTCAATTCCCGCGCAATTATCCCAAAAATGGTCTGCGAAGCCACCGACGGGTTCAGGAATTTATGCGCCTCTTCAATTACGATGACCACCGGATTGGGTTCCCGGCCTTGCCCTCCGTCCGCCTTTTCTTTCAACTCGACGTAGCGGTCGTGAATCCGGCGCGACAAGAGATTGCTCAGCAAGATATAGGCCGTCAGGTCGTTCCCATAACGTCCGAACTCCAGGACGACGTGCTTTCCCCGTTCCAAGTGTTCAATGATTCGGGCCGCGGCGTCGTAACGGGTATCTTCTTCCAAAAACGCAAAACGGCCTATCCGCCGCAGCCGGTTGTGCAGCGCCCCTAACGCTTGGGACTGGACGCCGATTTGATTGGCTAAGTCGGTGATGTCCGTCTGCCCTTGCAAGGCCAGAAACTCTTTCATCCAGGCCCGCTGCCCGAACCGTTGTTGCAGGTTGTAAGCCGCCGACGCCGCCACGTCGGAAAGGTTGAGCGTTTCCCGCAGCAACGCCACGTCCTCCGGCTCAATTTCCCCGTAGCCGATGCGGACTACTTCGTCGGTGGACGAACCCCGCCAGCGTGAGCTTTCTTCGTCCAGCGTGAAGGTGGATACTCGGGACGGGAACAACTGCTTCAATCCCTTGACCGAAATCCCCCGGTCGGTGTCCTGCCCGCTCCAACCGTATTCGCTGTGCATATCAAATATCAGCGTTGACGCTTGACCGCCCTGCAAAATCCCCACCAGCAGCAAGCGGGTCAGAAAGGTCTTCCCGGTGCCGCTCTTGCCGAAAACCCCGATGGACCGCTTGACCAGTTCCCCCAAGTCAAGACAGACCTTGGTATCCATATCCAGGGGGTTGCCAATCCAGAAGTGCCGGTCGTCTTCCTGGCCGAAAACGGTGAAAACGTCCTGCTGGGACGCGGCGTAAACCTTGGCGAAGTGGGAAGGAATGGTCTTGGCTGCCACCGGAGAATCCTCCAACGAAGCCCGCCCGCCATTGACTGATCCCCCCACTACTGCGGGCATGGTCAGATGGGGCAGCACCGACACCGTGCCGTAAGCCACCGTGCCGGCCAAGACCTGACCCACCAGGTCATCATCCATCGGCGGCGGAGCGTTTTTCAACCGGGCGTCGCTGGTCCCCAGGGCAATGTCCGTCACCACCCCGAAGAATCGGCTCCGGTTCCCTTGAATCGTAACAAACGAACCAACCTTGACGTCCTCAACCGACACCAGGCCGGTAGGGTCCAATCTTACCTCTATTCCCTGACCCAGCGACCCGCCAACTACGTGACCCAACTCGCGGCCCGCCGGCCCGGCCGGCTCCCACGACTGTCCGTTTACCCCGGCCCCGTTAATCAAGACTCGATTCTCCGCAGTATGGCGTTCAACCGGGGCAAGTCCCCGGACAATTCGGCGGCTAACACCCGCCCGGCCCTGACCTGAAACGAAAACGGGTCAGGACAGGCCGCGCTGACCCATTGAACGGCGGCCCCGATGGCCTCCTCCGACGCTTGACCTCCGCCCCTGGCCAAAATTCGCAGGAACCCCAAGTCCTCCGCGAAAATTCCCGCCTCGTCCTGCGGACAAGAATAGACAAAGGAGTGGACTCGGGGAGGAAAGGGCGGCAGACGGTGGTGATACATTTCCTCGGCCCGGTAGCCAACTACCAAGGCATCAAATCGAGTGGTAAGCAGCCGATTGATTTGAGGATTATCCCGGTACACTTCTTCCTCATCAGCGGCGGTCTCCCCGCGGGCCAGTACCGGGCGACTGGGGTCCAGCGGTTCGGTGCGAACTTCGCAGACAACCCCGAAAATCGGCGGATTACCCGCCTGCACCAACCCGCCCAGCGGCGGCGAGCCGTAAAGCTCATAACATTGGGCGACGAAAGTGGTAGAGTTGGCCGAAACGACCTCGCCCAACCGTTCCTTCGCCAAAGCGGGGGGATGCGTCATACCTTATTCGTAATAACGGGGCATTATGCCGGCGGCCCGTCTCCCTCTCCGGCCCGGCCTTCCCGGTAGTTCCGAACCAATTCCAGCCCGTCAATAATGCCCTGGCGCACCAGTTCCCGGGTGTCCCGTCCCGGCTTGGGAGCCAGCATCAGCCCTATCGCTATGCCAGCCGCGGCTCCCAGGATAAACCCGGTAACCAACCCGTTGTTGCTGTCTTCTTGATACACTGCCTGCCTCCCGTGCAAAACCTGGATTGTTCATTGGATTGCAAACGCCCCTAACCCGCGGGCCAAAAGACCGTCCGACACTGCGCTAGATTTTATCACAACGCCGGGAAAGCCGCCGTACATCGTGCAGGGCCGGCGGCGTTCCGTTGCTGGTGGCCGCGTTAACGGCACAGTGCATTGGTTCCCCTTTCGCGGGGATGTCGGTGTTGGGTGTCATGGACATTCCTGTCCGTGCCCGCGGTTCGGGTTGACACTCCACGAAAGCCGCCAATACAATTGAGCCGCCATCCACCACCAAAGGGGGTGAGCGCCAATGGAAACCCGCCGCGATTTCTCCGCCGGCCGCTGGGATCAATCACTGACCGAGACGGCCCGGCCCCCGGACAAGGCATCCCCCCGCGCCGACGTGCGGAATGTTGCTGCCTCATGCCTACCCCTCTCCATGATTCTGCGTCGTCTGACCCACGGCGGTCTTGGCCGTGGATAACCCGCCGCGCATCGGTTTTATTGGCATTGGGACGCTGGGCAAGGGTTTGGCCTTGGCCTTGGCCGCGGCCGGCTACAACGTGGCCGCCGCCTACAGCCGCACCTTTTCTTCCGCCAGTTGGCTGGCCGACCGCCTTCCCGGTTGCGAACCTTGCGACAGTCCGCAAGCCCTGGCCGATGCCTCCGACATCGTTTTCGTAACCACCCCCGACGCGATTATCGGTGAAATCGCCGGCTCCGTTAACTGGACTGCCGGCCGGGGAGTAGTTCATTGCAGCGGTGCTTCGTCCCTGGAAGTCCTCCGGCCCGCCGCTGACCAAGGCGCGGTTGTCGGCGCGTTCCATCCCTTCCAGACCTTCGCCGGAATGGACGACCCGGAAAATATCCGCTCCCGCCTTCAAGACGTGACCTTCGCCATCGCCGGCAAGGGCTGGCTGGGCGACTTCCTTTCCGGCATGGCGCAAGACTTGGGGGGCCGCGCCATAACCATCTCCGACGACAGCCGCCCCCTGTACCACGCGGCGGCTATCCTTGGTTGCGGCTACTTGGCGGCCCTGCTCCAGACCGCCGTGGACTGTCTGCGTCAAGCCGGGTTCACCGGCCAGGACGCTCTGGACGCCCTGGTTCCCCTCGCATCGGCCACGCTGGAAAACATACGCGCCCACGGAGTAGTGCCTAGCGTCACCGGCCCGGCGGTTCGGGGCGACGTCGGCACCATCCAGGCCCACCTGCAAGCCTTGGCCCAAAGCGCCCCGGACGCCGCCCCGGTTTACCGGGCCTTGACCTCGGCTTCCCTGCCCATCGCGTCCCAACGGGGCGTGTCCCGGGAACACCTGCAAGAGATGGAACGGTTATCCGGCCATCATCGGGAAAGGATGACGATATGCCCAGAGTGACCATTCGGGATGTCGCCCGGATGAAGGCCCGCGGTGAACTAATCCCTATGGTGACCGCCTACGATTACACCACCGCCCGCATCGCCGACGCCGCCGGCATCCCCATCCTGCTGGTGGGCGACAGCCTGGGCATGGTGGTCTTGGGCTACGATTCCACCATCCCGGTGACGCTGGACGACATGATTCACCACGTCAAGACCGTGGTTCGGGGGTCGGAACGGGCCTTGATAGTCGCCGACTTGCCCTTTATGACCTACCAGGTGAACCCCACCCAAGCCCTCACCAACGCCGCCCGGCTGATGCAAGAAGGCGGCGCCCAAACCGTCAAGCTGGAAGGCGGCGAAAGCGTGGCCGAAACCGTCGCCCGCATCGTCCAGGCTGGAATCCCCGTGATGGGCCATATCGGCCTGACCCCCCAATCCGTTAACGCCTTCGGTGGCTACCGGGTGCAAGGCCGTCAGCGGGAAGAAGCCGTCCAGTTGCTCAAAGACGCCCAAGCCTTGCAGGACGCCGGGGCCTACTCCGTCGTGCTGGAACTGGTGCCGGCCCCGTTGGCCCGGCTAATCTCCCAACGGTTGACCATCCCCACCATTGGCATCGGAGCCGGCCCCGGCTGCGACGGCCAGGTGCAGGTCCTCCACGATATGCTGGGACTGTTTACCGATTTCGTACCCCGCCACGCCAAGCGTTACGCCAACCTGGGGGAAACCATGAAAGACGCTTTCGTTCAATATGCCCGGGAAGTCCGCGACGGCGAATTTCCCACCGACCGGGAAAGTTTCGACATGGACGAAGAACTGCTCAACGATTTGGCCGGGCCGCAGTAGTCTTAACCGCTGCCCACCCCATCCTGACGGCTCAAACAAGAGGACGGAACCGATGACCGAAGAAAAACTGGACATTAACGGTTTCCTGGCAGCCCTTTGCGAAGCCCCTTACCGCTGGATAAAGCAAGCCACCGACGAACTGACCGAGGAACAGCTTTATTTCCGCCCGACGGAAGACGCCAATCCCCCGGCCTGGCTAATCTGGCACCTCTCCCGTTGGCGCGACCGCATCAGCGCCCTCATGGCCGGGGAACCCCAGGTCTGGGTCAGCGACGGCTGGGCGGAACGCTTTGGGATGGAAGAGGAACGCACCGGCCTCGGCGATACCCTGGAACAGGTTGCCGCCTTCCACGTCTCCAAGGATTTGCTGGCGGGATACGCTCAAGCGGCCCACGACGCCTTGATACGGCGGGTGTCCCAAGCCGACATTGCCCAACTGGAATCGGCGGTGGAATATACCCCCGGCGCTACCCGCCCGGCTTGGCGCGCGCTAATCAGCGTAGTTGAGGACTCGGCGGAACACACCGGCCAGGTCAACTACCTGCGCGGCATGATGGCCGGCTACGGTTGGCGTTAACCGCCTCTCCCTCCCTTGCCAACATCGTCATACCGGCGCAGGCCGGTATACAGGACTCCCGGGCCTGAACGACGCTGTATGCGCCTGACCTTGCCGGATTCCGGCTTCCGCCGGGATGACGATACATCCTCCGCCAGGCGCCAGTTCAAATGAGTTGCTCCACCAGCAACCATTCCGCCGCGATTACGCTACAATGCCCTTTACCGCCGCCTTAATTCCCAACAACCCGGCGGCGGGTAACGGGGCCGATTGATTTCCTTCTTTGAAGCCGACCTCCTTCCCTGGCTCATCCGCAACGGCTACCTGCTCATGTTCCTGGTAATGCTGGTGGAAGGGCCGGCAGTGACCGCCACCGGGGCGTTGGGCGCGGCTTTGGGACACTTCAACGTATTCATCGTTTTCCTGCTGTCCTTCCTGGCCAACTTCCTTCCCGACGTTCTCTACTACGCCATCGGGCGCAGCAGCGGCCAATGGGTGCTGGACAAATTCGGCCCCCGCATCGGCATTCCCCACGACCGCAGGGAGCGGGCCGCGGTCTTTATCAGCGCAAATCTGGGCAAGTGGCTCTTCTTCATCAAGACCATTCCCCTCATCAGCCCGCCCGGACTGGCGGTAATGGGCGCCTTGGGCGTACCCATCCGGCGGTTCATCTGGTGGGATGCCTTGATAGTGGCATTGACTTCGCTGGGGTTCACCCTCTTGGGCTATTATTCGGGAAAGGGGTATGATGTACTCAGGCAAGTGACCGAATACGGCGCCTTCCTGTTATTGGGCATTTTCCTGATGTTCATTGTGGCAACCCTGATTTACAACCGGGCGGCCCGGCGGTTCACCGGCAAGATGCCGGAGTTGGGAGCCGAAGAGTCAGCCGTGGGCCAACAGCAAGACTGAATCGGGTGGCGCGCACATGGCAATCGAAAAGTATCGCGTCTTGATAGCCAACGATACCTACCCGCCTCAGCTGAACGGCGCGGCGGTGGCAACCCAAAGGCTCGCCCAGGGGCTGGCCCGCCGCGGCCACCAGGTTTCCGTGGTGGCCCCCAACATGGCCTACCGCGACGGCGAGGAACTGGAACCCGTCGGCGGGGCCGGCGGCGCAATCACCGTCCACCGCATCAAGTCCATTCCCACCCGGCCCCTGCATCCTCAATTCCGCATCACATCCAAGGCCAGGATTGACGCCAAGCTGGGCCGCATCTGCGACGAATTTAACCCCGACATCGTTCACGTCCAGAACCATTTCGTTCTGGGTCAAGGCTGCTTGAAACAGGGCCGCCGCCGGGGAATCCCGGTTATCGGAACCAATCATTTCATGCCGGATAACCTTTTCGAGTACATCCCCGGCCCGCTCCGGTCCACCATGTCCGCGATTATGTGGAGCCACTGCCTACGGACTTACAACCGGCTGGACTGTGTGGTGGCCCCCTCTAATGCTTGCCTCGAGTTGTTGCGGGGAGTGGGCCTCACCGCCCCGGCCCGGGTTATTTCCAACGGCATAGACCTCTCCCGGTTCACTCCGGGAGAACCAGACCCCGCCATGCGCGCCAAGTACGGCATCCGTCCGGGCGTCCCCACTTTTCTATGCGTGGGGCGGTTGGAAAAAGACAAGAAAGTTGACCTGGTTGTCCGGGCCTCCGCCCTGGCCGCCGAAAAGCGTAACTTCCAAGTTGTATTCGTGGGCAAGGGGCGCGACGAAGTCGAGTTCAAGGAACTGGCCCTCAACCTGGGGTTGGGAACCTCCGTCTTATTCACCGGGTTCGTTCCTGACGCCGACATTCCCCACCTTTACAACATTGCCGACGTATATATCGGCGCCGGAGCCGCCGAACTCCAGGGCATCGCCGTCATGGAGGCTATGGCCGCCGCCAAGCCCATCCTGGCCGCCAACGCCGTCGCCCTCCCGGAACTCATCGAAGAAGGCGGCAACGGCTTCCTGTTCCCGCCCACTCCCGAAGACCTGGCGCAAAACATGACCCGTATGTTGACTTGCCGGGATGATTGGCCCCGGATGGGTCAACGCAGCCTGGAACTGATTCAACCCCACGATATGCCTAACGCACTGGCCGAACTGGAAACCCTTTACGACCAACTTGCCACTGCCCGGCAGGGTAGCTTGGCCGGTTCAGCCTGACCCCCATACAGCAAGGATGAGAAACATGGAAGCTCCCCACGCCCCGCAACGCGAACAGGAACTGCTCTTCCACCAGGATGTCCGCAGCGACCCCTGGTATTGGCTGCGGTTCATCGAAGACGCCGAGACACTGGAATACCTGGAGGCGGAAAACGCCTACACCGATGCGGTCATGGCCCCCACCGAGGACTTGCAAGAGGCCCTGTACCTGGAAATGCGGGGCCGCATCAAGGAGGACGATTCCACCGTC
The DNA here is from genome assembly GCA_963665735.1 of Dehalococcoidia bacterium. Classification (GTDB taxonomy): domain Bacteria; phylum Chloroflexota; class Dehalococcoidia; order Lucifugimonadales; family UBA3495; genus CATOSK01. The sequence goes on from OY762444.1 coordinate 877,794, forward strand.
CCGGTCAAGGATGGGGATTTCTACTACTACATCCGGTTTGAAGAGGGCGGCCAGTATCCCATCTACTGCCGCAAGCATCTGTCCCTGGACGCCGGCGAAGAGGTTTTGCTGGACGCCAACCAACTGGCCGAAGGGCAGGACTTTCTGCGGGTTGGCGTGTTTGAGAACAGCCCCGACCATCAATGGCTGGCCTACTCCCTGGACACCGACGGCTCCGAGCAATACACCATCCGCGTCAAAAACCTGACCGACGGGGAGTTGCTGGACGACGCCATCCCCAACACCTACTACTCCCTGGAATGGGCCAACGACAGCCGTTCCTTCTTTTACAGTTGGCTCGACGAACACCATCGCCCCGTCAGGGTTTACCATCATCGGCTGGGGGATGACCCCGCCAATGACCGCCTGGTTTATGAAGAAACCGACGAGCGGTTTTTCGTCGGCGTCGGCAAGTCTCTCTCCAAGCGGTTCCTCTACGTTGTATCCGGCGGCAACAATATGTCGGAGTGGTATTTCGTGGACGCCAACCAACCCGATGACCCGTTGACTTTAATCGCTGCCCGCCGCCCCGATTTCGAGTACGACGTGGAAGATCACGGAGACCGTTTCTTAATCCGCCACAACGGGGATGGGGCCAAGGATTTCCAGGTGTCCCAAACGCTCATATCAGCGCCGGCCCCGGAAAACTGGACGGACTTCATTCCCCACCAGCCCGGCCGGCCCGTTCTGGGAATCTATGCCTTTCAGGACTACCTGGCCGTGGAATGTCGCGTTGACGGACTGCCCCAAGCTCTGATAATGGGCCTGCCCAACGGCGAAACCCACCCGATCCCGGTGGATGAGGCGGTCTATTCCCTGCGGGCCATGCCGGGCCGGGAGTGGGACTCAAGCCAACTGCGCTATTCATACGCCTCTCTAACCACCCCGCCCACCGTTTACGACTACGACATGGCGACCCAACAGCGGGAATTGAAAAAACAAACCGAAATCCTCGGCGGTTTTGACCCGGCCAACTACCGCAGCCGCCGGTTGCTGGCCCCGGCCCGGGACGGGACGTTGGTGCCTGTATCCCTGCTTTTCCACAAGGATACGCCCCTGGATGGTTCCGCCCCCCTGTACCTCTACGGTTACGGTTCCTACGGAATAATCATGGAGGCCGATTTCGGCTCCGCCCGCCTCAGCCTGGTTGACCGGGGATTTATCTACGCTATCGCCCACATCCGCGGCGGCATGGAAATGGGTTGGGACTGGTATGAGCAGGGCAAGCTGCTCAACAAGCTGAACACCTTTACCGACTTCATAGACTGCGCCAACTATCTGGTTGACCAGGGTTACACCGCCCGCGGCAACATCGCCGCCGCCGGGGGCAGCGCCGGCGGAATGCTCATGGGAGCCGTCGCCAACATGGAGCCGAACCTTTTCCGCGCGGTGGTGGCCCATGTCCCCTTCGTGGACGTTCTCAACACCATGCTGGACGACACCCTGCCTTTGACGACGATGGAATACAACGAATGGGGCAACCCCAACGAACGGCAGTATTACGACTGCATCAAGTCCTATTCGCCCTACGACAACGTAAAGCCCCAAGACTACCCCAATATGCTGATAACCGGCGGCATCAGCGACCCGCGGGTGACTTATTGGGAGCCGGCCAAGTGGGCCGCCAAACTCCGGGCCACCACCACCGGGGACAACCTGTTGTTGTTGAAAATCCACATGGATTCCGGCCACGCCGGGGCCTCCGGCAGGTTCGACCGGCTGAAAGAGGTGGCCTTGGAATACGCCTTTATACTGCGGGTCTTCGGGTTGGCTGAAAACCCCGGCCTAAAGCCCGATTAACTCCCTGGCCGTATCCCCCAATATCCGGTCTTTCTGGGAGTCGGTCAGCGGCAATTCCAGCAGGTAGTCGGCATCACTGGACTGGTCTGCCAGTGGGTAGTCGGTTCCAAAACAGACCTTGTCCGGCCCGTGTTTGTTGATTATCGTTGCCAGGGTTTGCGCCGCCACTTCCCGCAGCGTCGGCGGCCAGGTGGTGTCAATCAAGACGTTCTCCCGCCCGATAAGCTCCCGCTCCGCCTCGTCCAGCATATAAAACCCGCCCAGATGCAGGGCGATGACCTTCAACTTGGGAAACCGCCGCACCACGTTCATTACCCGCTCCGGGGGCGAATAAACTATTTCCCCTTCCCCGGTATGGGGCAGCCGCCCGGAGTGGATTTCCAGGGTCATGTCCGCCCCCATCTCTTCGTAAACCGGGAACATCTTCGGGTCATCCGGGAAAAAGCTGTTCATCATCGGGTGCAGCTTGATGCCCTTGATGCCGTTTTCCCGCAGACGGCGCACTTCCGCCGCCTTGTCCTCCAAGTCCGGGTGCATCGCCCCGAAGGGAACCAGCATATCGTCCTGAATCGAAATCAACCAGTCATTGGCCCGGGCAACCTGGTCCGCCCGGTCAACCACACCCAAGACCACCGACTTGTCCACCCCGGACGCCTTCATGTGCGCTTTGAGACTGTCAGCGGTGTTCAACCCCACCGCCGGAATCCCCAACATATCAACCAGGTTATCCAGGACTACGTCGGCAATCCGGTCGGGCCAGATGTGGGTATGGACATCTACGCGCATTTCACTACCTCCCGGCGGGTTCAGCCTTGGTTCCCTCGAACATTTCCAACGCTTTGAGCAAGTACTCCTTGGCCCGGCCCAGGTCCAGCAAGTCATCCCCATCCCGCAAGCGCCCCTCGGCGTCTATGCTCAGGCCGGGGAACTCCCGGATTAACGGCTCAATCATCGGCAGCGTCTCGGCGCACAAGCCGCCGGCCACACCCACCCCGGTTCCCAAGTCAGCCGAATACAACCGACGCAACTGGCCGGCGGCCCATTGCGGGTCCAGGATTTCCCCGTGGCCGGCGCTCAAGTCCAGCAAGGCGTGGTCAAACAGCCCGCCGTAATCCCGCCGCAGTTTCTCCGAAACGCCGTCGCGCAGCCCCGCCACTAGGTCAAAAGCCTCCCGGTTCAACTGGATAATGATTGCCACGCTCGGACATTCCGCCCGGAACAACTCCAGTTGCCGCGGCGCCGGCCAGGCCATGTTGAGCTGGAACCCGTGCAGCCGCTTCCCCACCAACCCGACAATCTCCGTTAGTTGGGCCGCCAGCGTGGACGGGTTGCGGGTATTGTAATGAACTACGTTAAACGCCGTCGGATGGTCGGAAAAAATGTCGGGAACGCTGGACGGAACAGGATACCGCCGGGGCCATCGGTCAGGCCGGCCCTCCATGCTGGCGTCGCTGACCAGCGCCCCCAGCATAAACCGTCGCCGTAGCTGGGATCCGGCGACAGAAATCAGGGCCTCCGATTGGGCCGGCGTTCCTACGCCGGTTATCCCGACGTAGGGAATTTGCTGCATTGCTTGGGCCATGAAAACCGGAAAACATTTTGACAAAAACGGGGGTTTATGTTAAGTATTTCCCCGAAACCTGTCGGCTCCTCCCTTTGACTGTCCGGTCATTTCGCTGGTATAGCTTAGGGGCCAGCCAAACCCTGAAAGGAGTGTTGAGATTATGGAAGCTTACTGTGTCAAGTGCAAGAGCAAGCAGGAGATACAGAACCCGCAGGCCATTACCATGAAAAACGGCCGCCCGGCTACCCAAGGCACTTGTCCGGTGTGCAACACCAAGGTCTTCCGCATCGGCGCAACGGCCTAGCTCAGGCTCGCCCTTGGCAAAAGCGCATCCCGGCCGGGTTTCGCGCTTTTAGCCCGTTGCCTCCAACTCAATGCTCACGGTTACCGGGTTGGGATGTAGTGAGGGGCTTTCCTTTATCCCAAGCAATACCCTCGGCGTGGATGTTGCCATGCCGAGGGTATTTTCTTTTGCATCCCCGGCGGCCCGGCGTTGCCTGTGCTTGACGGCGGCCCGGCTGCCCCATAGACTAGCGGTTGCCGACGATAAGGCAACCCCCGCCGGGCCGCTGCGCCCGGCGCCGCCAAGGACAACCATGACCAACCGAGTTTTCAATTTCGCCGCCGGGCCGGCCGTCTTGCCGCTGCCCGTCCTGGAAGAGGCCCAGCGCGACTTGGTGGCCTTGCCCGCCACAGGTATGTCGGTGCTGGAAATGAGCCACCGCTCCAGCGCCATTGAAGGAATCATGGAAGCCGCCGACCAGGACATCCGCGCTTTGGCCGGCGTCCCCGACAATTACCGGATACTGTTCCTCCAGGGCGGAGCCTCCCTCCAGTTTTCCATGATTCCCATGAACTTTTTGGCCGGCAGCCACGCCGCCCACGTCGTCACCGGCCATTTCGCCAAAATGGCCCTCCAGGAGGCCCGCGCCGTCGGCGATGCTAGAATCGCCGCCACCACCGAACCCGAGGGATTCGTCCGAATACCCCGCCAGGATGAACTGGAGTTAGACCCGGAAGCGTCCTACCTGCACTTCACCACCAACAACACTATCTTCGGCACCGAATGGCCCGCCGAACCGGAATCCGGCGACATTCCCCTGGTGGCTGACGCCTCTTCCAACCTTTTCAGCAAGCCCATAGACATCGCCAAGTACGGTCTCATATACGCCGGAGCGCAGAAGAACCTGGGCGTCGCCGGCGTTACGCTGGTAATCCTCCGCGAAGACCTGTTGGAGCGCATTCCCTCCACGCTGCCGGCGATGCTCAACTACAACACCCACGTCAAGGGCAACTCCGCCTACAACACGCCGCCCGTTTTCGCCGTTTACATCCTCGGCCTGGTGGTCAAGTGGCTGCTGGCTCAGGGCGGCCTCGACCGCATGGCCCAAGCCAACCGGGAAAAGGCCGAAACCCTGTACGACGTGATAGACGCCTCCGAGTTTTACGCCGGCCATGCCTGGCCCGGTCATCGCTCCAACATGAATGTCACCTTCCGGCTGCCCAACCCCGAAACGGAAGACCTCTTCGTTGCCCAGGCCGCCTCCGAAGGGCTGGCCGAACTGAAAGGCCACCGTTCCGTCGGCGGCATCAGGGCCTCAATTTACAACGCCTTCCCGTTGGAGGGTGTGCAAACCCTGGCGTCCTTTATGCAAGAGTTCGAGCGCGTCCACGGCTGACCCATTCCCCCATCCGATACGGTCTAAACCCGCTTATTCCGCCCCGGCAAGAGACTATCCCAAGCACGGAGCAGCAGCCATGATCAGTACCGCCGGCGGTTCAGTCAACAGCGTGGTGTTGAGCGGCGCCACGCGGCCCCACGGCGTTTCCCTCCCCGATTACGACAAGGGCCGGCTGGAAGATGTCGGTTTCCTCACCGCCATGACCCTGGTTTTGTTGGGCAACTACGCCCAGACCGGCCACTTCGGCGGCCCGCTGGCCTACACTCCCTACACCGTCGCCACCCACCTGGTCGGGCCGGAACTGGGCGGCCTGCGGTTCGATTACCGCCGCCCCAAGCACCCTTACGCCGACAAGTTCATGCTGGCCGGCGGCCATAACGCCCCGGTGACCTACGCCCTCTGGATGATTATGGGTGAAGCTATGGCCTGCCAGTACGCCAAAACCGGCGACAGCCGCTACCAGGTTGACCCTAGCCTGGGTTTGCTGTCCATAGACTGCCTGGGGTTCCGCCGGGGCAAAGGCGCGTTGGCGACCCTGCTCCAGGACTACGACCTCGTTGACCATCCCCTCATGGCCCAGGCCAAGCTCCGCGGCATCCGCTCCCTGGCCGGCCATTCCGAGACCACCGACGTTACCAACGACGTTAACGGCGGGCCTTCGGGCATCGGCATCGCCACCGCCGCTGGCAAGGCCGCCTTCTGGGACATGATTGGCGCCCCCGACAGCCTCAAAGTCATGGCTATCGAAGGCGAATTTGCCATGACCTCCGGCCATTCCCAGGAAATGAAAACCCAGGCCGTCGCCCAGCAGGTAGGCAAGCGCCTCCGCATCCTGCTTTCCTACAACAACGCCGGCATAGACGACGAACTTATCGGCGGCGTAATCCAACCCCAATACGACGCGTACCAAATCGAACACCAGTGGGCCTCCTACGGCTGGAACGTCCTCACCGCCGCCAATGGCAACGACTATGAGCAGGTGGTCGCGGCCCTGAAAACAATGGAAGACTGGGACCCCGCCGACAACCGCCCCATGATTATGATTGGCCGCACCGTCAAGGGTTGGTGGCCCGGCGCCGTGGACGGCGAAATCCCCGGCTACGGCGAGCAGATTGTCAGCTACGCCAGCCACCCCTACGGATTCGCCATGAACAGCCCCTATTTCCAGGCGTTGGCCGCCACTTTCGAGCGTCGTTTCGGCGTCAAATTCCACGGCATTGAAAACGGCGCCGTGTCCGACACCAGGGAACGGCTGCTCCAGTTCAAGCAGAACATGGACGTAGCCATGTCCGTCCTGGAACGGGAAGGCTTGGGCGAGTGGATAGCCAACCGGCTGGTGGACATCGGGGATTCCATTGACGACGAAATGCCCCTGCGGATCAATCGCGGCGTTGACCCCTTCCTTGACCCCCGCCTCCAAGTGGACAACCTGCCCCAGGATGCCCAGCAGGTTTCCGTCAGCAATCCCTTGACCGGGGAAGAAAAAACCGTCGGCATCAAGCTGTTCGAGGAACCCGGCAACGTCCGCGGCACCCGCCGGGCCATCTCCGAAATCGTCAAGTGGATGAACTACGTCACGGACAACCGTTTCGTCATCGTCGCCGCCGACCTGGCCGATTCCATCAACGTCGAAAACGGTTCCCTGTGGGGCCACTATGACCCGGTTAGCAACCCCCTGGGAACCCGCCTGAAGGCCGGAATCCAGGAGGCCGGCAACGTCTCCACCGCCGTCGGATTCGTCGGCCAATCGGCTTCTCTCGACCCCAAAGAGCACGTCGGCGTCTGGGCCATCGCCGGCACCTACGGGGCCTTCACGCCCTTGATGTACCTCCCGGCCCGGGTTTGGAGCCAGCAGAACCAGGACAGCCCCTTCCGGGTGGGCGTGCTTAACGTCCTGGCCGGTCACTCCGGCCCGGAAACCGCCGCTGACGCCAGGACTCATTTCGGCATATTCTCCCCCCAGGTCTGGAAACTCTTTCCCAAGGGGCAGGCCATCACCCTGAGTTTCTGGGACTACAACGACGTGGCCCCCGGCTACTTCGCCGCCGCCGAAATCGCCGCCCGCGACCCCAGGGTGGGTATCATCGTCCTGGAAGTTGCCCGCCCCGACTTCCCGGTGGCCGACCGCAGCGCCTTCGCCGACTCGGACTTGAAGGCCGCCGCCAAGGGTTTCTACGTCATCCGCGACTTCGACCCGGACAAACCCAGGCACGGCTACGTGCTGACCCAGGGTTCTTCCTCTACCGTCAACCTGGTTTCAGCCCTGCCCCGGCTGGAGGCCGAAAACATCAACGTCAAGGTCATCGCCGCCATCAGCGACGAACTTTTCCAACGCCAGCCCCAAGCTTACCGCGACTCGGTGCTGCCCCCCGGCGCCGCCTACGACCTGATGGTTGTCACCACCGGCACCCGCCGGATGTGGCCCATCCAGCACACCGGCCCCCTGACCGACGAATACTCCCTGGTTTCCGACTGGGACAACCAATGGCTGACCGGCGGCACCGAGGCCGATGTAATTGCCGAGGCCCACCTGGACGCCGAGTCCATATACCAAGGCATCCGCCGTTTCGCCTTAGACCATGACCAAAGAATTTCCCGCCAGGCCGAGTTGCTCCGGGGCTTGGCTTAGGTCAACCCCCTCTTGGCCGCCGCGGGGTTTCTAACGGGCAAGTTGGGCCAGACTGTCCAGCAGCGGCAGGACGGTCTCCCGGCCCTCGGCCGGCACGGTGAAAAGCGCCCGCGAAACCCCGTACTCTTCCATCCTGGAAATGGTGTCCGCGTCGGGCTGCACCCCGAAAATCGTCACCGGCGCCGAGTCCGGCTCCCGGCCCGCCTCGGCCAACCGCTCCCGCAGCCGGGCGATTTTTTCGTTCAAGGGCGTTCCGTCCGAACTCCGTCCGCCAATGGGCATCCAGCCGTCGCCAAATTCCACCACCCGGTCAAAGGTCGTCGGGCCGTCGCCTCCCATGTAGATGGGCGGATGGGGCTGCTGCACCGGCTTGGGGTACGACCAAATCTTGTCAAAGTCCACGTAACGCCCGTGAAACTCCGGCTCTTCCTCCGTCCAGATGGCTTTCATCGCCAGCACGTTTTCCCGCAGCACCCGCCACCGCCGCCGGAAAACCGTCCCGTGGTTCGCCATTTCCTCAGCGTTCCAGCCGCCCCCGATACCGAAAATAAACCGCCCGTTGGAAATCCGGTCCACGCTGGCGACTTCCTTGGCGGTGATGATGGGGTCCCGCTCTATCGCCAGACAAATGCCCGTGCCCAGCCGCAGATTGGTGGTAGCCCCGGCCGCCGCAGTCAACGCTACGAAGGGGTCGTAGGTGTGCCAATACTCCCGGGGCAGTTCCGCGCCGCCGGGCCAGGGGCTTTGCCGCGACGCCGGAATGTGCGTGTGTTCCGGGAACCAGACCGATTCAAAACCGCGTTCCTCCACCGCCCGCGCGAAGTCGTCGGGCCGCATCGCGTAGTCCGTTGCAAACATGAAAACGCCAAAGTCCATGAAACCTCCTGAATCGTGCCCACGGATTTACCCCTGCCCTGGAGTGGCGCCGGGCCTTGTAGAGTGAAAGTTTGCCCGGCCTTTCATGCGGGGAGTTGGATTGAGTTATACCGGGGAGGCTGTCAGTGATGTCAAGTTCTCCGTTCCCAAGGACCCGCTTGACTGTTTCGCCTGCTCCCCGCGGGGTTTGATTATAATGCCCGGCCCGTCCGTTGTCGTCTGGCGCCTGGCGCCACCGGACCCTTATCTCCACATCTGCCAGGATCAGCCCCATCTCCCAGCAGTTGGCGCAGTTTTTCACTCTTCTGATGCCTCGGATCTCGAACATCTCCCCCAGGTCGGCGTGGGGGCACTCCAACGGTTTGCACCACTCCGCGGCCCGGCTATCGTCTCGGTCGCCGGCAAGTGGACCCCGTCCAGAATCTGTTCCATGCGGTGGGGCGGCTTCTCGCCAGTCGGCGTAGCGGCCCCGGTTCAACTCCGCTCGCCAGTCTCCCTGGCGTTCTGTAGTGCCGTGCCCTTGCACAGGTGCGCCGGCTGGATGCAGAAGGGGCGGTTGCACAGGCGGTTCACCCGCATCCCTCCTCCCAGCGACCTCCCCTGGCTCTGCGCGAAGGCCAGCACGTGGGCGCCCTTGCCATTCAGGGCGCCGTAGCCGCCAGCCCCATACCAGCTAGGGCCGGTCCAGGGACACAGCCGAGTAAATCGGCAATCGGGTCTTCGACCTCCCCTAATGCAAAGTTGTACTTGGCCTCGAACCTGTCGGTTACATCCTCCCAATCGTCAATTTCGTCAGGGTCATCTCTCAGTCAACCGGAGGGGTTTCATCTGCTCTCCCCGCCCCCACCGGTTGAGCCAGCGCATCACCGTGGGCGCGTGCCGGTAGGCGTAGATGCGGCCTCTGTACTCGCCCCGGGTAGCGACCCTTCCCACCAGGGGGTTCTTCATCAGCCCGTTCTCCCGCAGGGCCAGGGCAGGGGATTGTCCTCGCCGCTGCGACTGCGGAGGACGTGGTCGGGGGTCACGGTGAAGCGGCAAACGTCTTTCAATTTTTCTTTCCCACTTCCCCACTATCACCCTCTCCACCAACGCCACCGTTTCGTGCAGCTTCCCCTCACGGTTGACCAGGACGTGGTCGAATTTCTCTCCCCACTCCATCTCCCACCGGGCGTTCCGCAGCCGGTTCTCCAGGTCGGGGGGTTCCAGGCCCCGGAGTTCCAGACGTTTACGGAGTTGTGCTTCATCCTCGGGCATCAGGAACACCCTGGCAGCCTGGGACATCAGCCGCCTGATCTGTTCCGCGCCTTGCACGTCCACTTTGAGGATAACATCCCGTCCCGCGGCCAGGGGTTTGAAGATTTCGTCCCTGGGGCGCCGTAGGGGTTCCCGTGGACCACGGCGGTTTCCGGAAATTTCTTCTCCCACTCCATGGCGAGAAATTCTTCCCCGCTTACGAACCGGTACTCCCGTCCGTCCTGCTCCCCGGGGCGCCTGGGCCGGGTGGTCACGGTGAGGGGAACGTGGAGACGGGGCTGACGCTTCCTGAGGGCCTCCAGGACCGCGTCCTTGCCGACGCCGGAGGGTCCGGCCAATAGGGTGAGGTTCGGCCGGTGGGAGGATGTCATGGGCGCGAGGTGGTCTCCTTCCGCCCCGGTTTTAGCGGATCGGGGAGTGTGCGGGGTTTGGCGGGCTGGAGCAGGATTGGAAGTTGAACCGGGGCGATTCTTCCGGCCCGGCCGGTCCTATGTCTCCCGATGAAGTGCCTCTCCTCATCCGGGAACAGTAGGCGATGCACCCGTTGGGGGAATGGGATAGGTTGCCCGGGTGGTCCGGGCAGTCGGGCATGAGGCGGTGTTCCCGGTCCACGCAGAATTGGAGCGTGGTCAGCCGGCCCCGCCTTTCCCGGAACATTTTCCCGGCGCAGAGGGCGCGCAGCAGGGGTTGGAAACAGGATGATTCCATCATGGCGTGGGGATTCTAGTGGGCTTCCGGTAGTCTATCCCGCGGCTGCTGTCAGTTGCCTGGTTCCAGGACGCGGATGGCCCTCTCCCCGGGGCGTGGGAACCAGCTGGAAGGGGTTGTTCTCCCCGCTCCGCAGGTGCAGGGTGATTTTCAGTAGCCCGGCGTCCTGGGCCTCCGCTGCTCCCCGCGGCGTTTCCGGCAGTTTCTCGCCCCGGCTGCGGTTCCGTAGCCGCCCACAGGGTCGGGGCCAGCCCCCGCCGCTTACAGGGTCGCATTTCATTCGGCAAGCAGTCCGGCGTTTGGCCCGTTGGTTGGGAAAGAAACCGGCCGCCCGTCGGTTGGGGCGGCCGGACCGTTGTGGTTGCGCGTCGTCGCCGGTGTTAGGGCGGGGTGAACATCCCAGCGTCCGACTTGGCGCAGCGGTTTTAACCGTCCATCTACGCCCCCCCAGCGGGCGCCGCTTCATCCTCTGCTTCCTGCGTCGTCGCTTCCTCCGCCGGAACTTCGTCGGAGTTGACCCAGCCGCTCCAGCCGCCGGAGTTGCCGGCCCGGACGCCTACGATATAGGGAAGGTCGTCGTCGGCGTTGCTGATGGTGATGCTGTTGGCGGCGTGTTCCTTGGCGGCCAAGGACCAACTGGAGCCGCCGTCGGTGGAGTAGGTTATGTGGTACTTGGTGGCCCCGTCCACCGCGTCCCAGGACGCCTTGATGCCGCCGTTCTCCCGGCTGGCCGTTACGCTGCCTACACTGGCCGGCGGGTCCGGGTCCGGTTCCTGCGTCGTCGCTTCCTCCGCCGGAACTTCGTCGGAATTGACCCAGCCGCTCCAGCCGCCGGAGTTGCCGGCCCGGACGCCTACGATATAGGGCAGGTCGTCGTCGGCGTTGCTGATGGTGATGCTGTTGGCGGCGTGTTCCTTGGCGGCCAGGGACCAGCTGGAGCCGCCGTCGGTGGAGTAGGTTATGTGGTACTTGGTGGCCCCGTCCACCGCGTCCCAGGACGCTTTGATGCTGCGGTTCTCCCGGCTGGCCGTTACGCTGCTCACGCTGGCCGGCGGGTCCGGTTCCTGCGTCGTCGCTTCCTCCGCCGGAACTTCGTTGGAGTTGACCCAGCCACTCCAGCCGCCGGAGTTGCCGGCCCGGACGCCTACGATATAGGGCAGGTCATCGTCGGCGTTGCTGATGGTGATGCTGTTGGCGGCGTGTTCCTTGGCGGCCAGGGACCAACTGGAGCCGCCGTCGGTGGAGTAGGTTATGTGGTACTTGGTGGCCCCGTCCACCGCGTCCCAGGACGCCTTGATGCTGCCGTTCTCCCGACTGGCCGTTACGCTGGCAACGCTGGCCGGCGGGTCCGGGTCAGGTTCGGGATTCGAGGGCGACGATTCAACCGCCGGAACTTCGTCGGAGTTGACCCAGCCGCTCCAACCGCCGGAGTTGCCGGCCCGGACGCCTACGATATAGGGCAGGTCGTCGGCGGCGTTGGCAATGGTGATGCTGTTGGTGGCGTGTTCCTTGGCGGCCAGGGACCAACTGGAGCCGCCGTCGGTGGTGTAGGTTACGTGGTACTTGGTGGCCCCGTCCACCGCGTCCCAGGACGCCTTGATGCCGCCGTTCTCCCGGCTGGCGGTTACACTGCTTACGCTGGCCGGCGGGTCCGGGTCCGGTTCGGGTTCCCGCTGCTCCGCCACGGCCGGCACGGTGGCGGAGTTGGTCCAGTCGCTCTGGCCGGAGTCGTTGACCGCCCGCACGCTGACGATGTAGGCCAGGCTGTTGTCGGCGTCCTTCAGGGTGTAGCCGGTTGCCGACTGGCCGGTGGCGGCTTGGGTCCAGGTTGACCCGTCATCGGTACTGTACCGCACATCGTAGCCGGTGGCCCCGGTTACGGCGTCCCATTTGGCGACGATGCTGCCGTTCTGCCGGCTGGCGGTTACGCCGGACACGCTGGCCGGCGGCGGGACCAGCGGCGTGAACGTCACCGTGTTGGACTTGGCGTAGCGGTTTTCGCCGTCCACTTTAAGACCCACGAACACCTTGGCCTTGTACTCCACGCCGGCGGTGAGACCCGCGATGTCATGGGCCGCCACGCTGCTGTCGTAGAAGACCTGGTTCTCCTTGCCCGACCAGTCGTTGGTTTCCCGGCCGGCGGTTTCCAACCAGCGGATTTCGGTGTAAACGTACTCTGCCCCTTCCGGCACGGTGTAGGTCCAGGACGCCGAACCGCTGTCGCTGACGGTCAGCGACGGGCTGCCCACGTCCGCCGGCGCCACTGCTGGCACAGTGTTGGAGTTGACCCAAGCGCTCTGGCTGGATTCGTTGACCGCCCGCACCCCGACGACGTAGGCCGAGTTATCGTCGGCGTTGGCCAGGGTGTAGGCGGTTGCCGATTGGCTGGTGGCGGCCTGGGTCCAGGTTGCCCCGCCGTCGCTGCTGTAACGCACGTCGTAACCCGTGGCCCCGGTGGCCGCGCCCCAACCGGCGACGATGCTGCCGCTCTGCTGGCTGCCGGTGGCTCCGTCCCCGCTGGCCCCGCTGGCGCCGCCGTTCTCCCGGTTGGCGGTTACGCTGGATACGGGCTCCAGGGCATTGATGCTGCTGGAGTTCACCGTCGCCACAACCTTGACCTTGGCGGGTCTATTGCCGGAAACCGTCGTCCATGCGTTAGTGTCTCTCTTGCGGCTGCTGCTGTCGGCGATGCTCCAGCCGGCGTTGGAGGGTGAGTTGACCTCACTAGTCAAGGCAGACCTGTTCCATTTGTAATTCTGAAGCATACCGGTAGTCGTCGTGGAGAATACCAGGTGGTAGGTTGTGCTGGCGGACAGGGAGCAGCCGGTGCCGGAGCAGGTGTACACCGCGTCCACATTGCTGGGACTGGCCGTCCCGCTGAGGGTGAGGCTGGAGACCTCCGAGCCAGGCTTGCCGCTACTGTTGCTGTAGATTTTGGCGGAGATGTTGCCCGGGCTGCCGGTCTTACTGCCAAAGGATGCGGTAACGCTGGACAGGGTGTAGCCGTTGGACTCGCTGCCGGTGGTGAAGGCGACCGCGATGCTGTCAACTTGCGAGCCGAATTGCCTGCCGATTAACAATGTATTGCTATTGTTGTTGCCCAGATTGCTCACCGACACGCCGCTCGTGGTGAAGGTTTCCGTGGCGACCAGGTTCGCGGCGGCGCAGCCGCTCGCGCTGTATGCCGTGTAGGTGTACTCGGTGGCGGCGGACAGGCCGCTGAGCGTCTCCGCGTCGGTGTTGTTGCTGGTGCTGCCGCCGCTCTGGCAGGTGGTGTGCGGTCCTTGGTTTGCCTTGTACCACCAGCTCCCGCTGTGGCCGTTGATGGTCAGCGTCGCGCCAGTCGGGGTTATGCTGGAGGCCGCTAGGGTGGTGGTGATGAAGGACACGGACGCGATTTCGCTTGTCCCGCTGGTGCAGTTGGCCGAACTGCTGAACGCCTTGTAGGTGTAATGGGTGCCCAGGGTCAGGGTGGACAAGGCGACTTCGGTGTCGCTGGACTGCTTGGATTCGCAGCTTCCCGCCGGGGTGGGCGCGGTCTTCTTCAGCCACCAGGCCGCGCTGTTGCCGTCCAGAACCAGGGTGGCCGAGGTGGTCGTGAGGGTGTCGTCCTTGACGGTGAGCGTCGCGTCGGTGGTGAAGGACGCCGCCGTTGCGATTTCCTTGCTCGACGTGCAACTGCTGTCGTGGTACGCCTTGAAGGTGTAGGCGGTGCCGGGCGACAGGCCGGACAGTTCAGCGCTGGATACCAGATACGCGCTGCTATCATCGGGCGAGGTGGGGCCGGCGGTGCATACGCCGGCCGGCGATGTGGGTACGGTGTACTGGTAGTACCAGTATCCGTCCCTGCTGTTGCTCGACCCGAGCTGGCCGTTGGTAGTCGCCCAGTTGGACAGGGTGAGCTTGGCGGTGGTGCCGGTCACGTTGGACGACGCCAGCGCCGGGTTCTTGGTGGTGAACGTCGTCTCAGCCAGCAGGTTCGCGTTGGCGCAGCCGCTGGCGCTGTATGCCTTGAAAGTGTAGCTGGTGTTCTTGGTCAGGCCCTTGGCGCGCCCCGGAGAAGTGCCGCTGGAGACGCTGGTGCAGCTCACGGCGGACGCGGTGTCATCGTACCACCAGGCGCCGCTGTGACCGACGAGGTCGAGTCTGGCAGTGGTCGCTGTGACGTGGACTTCCGTAAGCCCGGCGCTCGTCGTGAAGGTAACATTCGCAATCGCCGTGGAGCAGTTGCTGTAGCGGTAGGCGGTGTAGGCGTATTCCGTGCCGGCGGTCAGGCCGGTAAGGCTGGCGGTATCCGTGGCCTGCGCCGTGGAGCAGGTGTTGTGGGGCGCCTTGTTGGCCTTGTAGTACCAGTTGCCGGTATGTCCGTACACCGTCAAGGACGCCGAGTCCCCGTTAATGCTTGACGGCAGCATATAGGGGGACACGGGGGCAGCCCGCACCGAGAACCTACCGGACTTGGTGTCGGCGCTTGCCGTCCAGACGCCGCCGGTCGCCTTGCTGGAAACGTCGCCTATCGTCCAGCCGGAGTTGACCGACGTGACGGTCTGGTCGTCCGACGCCGTCCTCGGCCAGCGAACGAAGCTGCCATCCTCGGACACCTCGAGCGCCAGATGGTAGGTGGTGTTGGCGGACAGCCGGCAGTCGCTGATGCAGTGGTAGCTGTATGCCACGTTATTCACCGGCGCTTCGCCGACCAGGGTGGTCTTAAGCGAGCCGGGCTTGCCGCTGCTGTTGTTGTAGATTTTGGCGGCGAACTTGCTCGGGTCGCTCACTCCGCCCGACATGGTGATGGTAATGTTCCCCAGGGTGTAGCCGCCTGGCTCGTCGCCCGTGGTGAAGGAAGTGGCATAAGAATCGGACAGGTTCACAGTGAAATGGCTTGACTGTGTCTCGCTCGAGTTGCTGACGGTGTGCAGCGCCGAGGCGGCGGCGAGAGTGGTGACGGTTTTTCTTCCGATTTCCGTGGCGCAAGTGTTTTCGACGTAAGCCGTCAGGGTGTAGCTCGTGTTCGGGCTAAGAAGGTCCACGGTGTACGCGTCTCTGGAGGGGTAACACGTTCCTCCCGGGCTCTTGCTGCTGCCCCAGTATGCGGATTGTGGTCTGCCGCTGTCAAAGTCCCAGTTGGACAGCAGGAGGGTCGCCGAGTTATGAGTTACGTCGCTCACATTCAGAGACGGGCGGCGGGTGGTAAATGTCCCGCTGGCGATTTCCTGGGTGCAGGAGGCATCGCTGTAAGCCTTGTAGGTGTAGGCCGTGCCGGGGCTCAGCTCATCATGCCTCTGTCTAGCGTCAATGCCGACGATTCGCTCGCAGTCTCCGGCCGACGGGGAGGTCCGCTTCAAGTGCCAGACGGAATCGAGCGGCCAGAAGTTGCTGATTGTCAATTCTACGGCGGTGGCGGCTACATCCGCGTTCAGCGTTATCACGTTGTCTATTTCGGTGGCTTTCAGGGTGGCGGGCAGTTTTTCGTAGCCGCCGCTGGTCGCCGTGTGCTTGATGTTCGTCACGCTGTTGGAGCGGTCGTTGTCCCTGGCGGCATAGAGCCGAATCGTCTCGGTATTGCCATTGCCAAGATTGATGCTGCCGGTCTGGATGCCCTCGGTGTAGATGTCGGTATCGAAGGTAATGTCTCTGTCGCCGCTGGCGGTCAACGTGACGAAGATGTCGTCGCCGCGATGGTCCAGCGTATCTTGGCTGACTTTCACTTTGTAATCTGCCCAGCGGCCCTCCGGCACCTTTATGGAGGTGATGGTGTTGTTATAGCAATCGCCGGAGGCCGGGCAGAAGATGATAGCCTTCTCGTCGTCAATCTCATAAGCCTTCAGCTCCACGGGCGTGCTGATGTTGTATCCGCCGCCGCTGGCCGTGTGCTGAATCACCCGGCTGCCCTCGGCGCTGCCTCCGTCCTGGGCGGCGCGCAGGGTTACGGTCTGCCCCCGGTGCCAGTTGCTGGTGGTGAAGGTCAGCCGCTTGCTGGAGGGGCTGCTTATCGTGATGTCGCTGTCGCCTCCCGTCTTCTCCGCGATGGTCACGGTCACTGTGCCCGCGGGCCGCGTGGCGAGCTTGACCTTGTAGCGCTCGGTGCTGCCTTCCAGCACGTCGAGGAAGGGGAGGGAGTCGCCATCTGAGGGGAGGTCCGAGTCGTCGGCATAGTTCCTGATAAGGATGCCGGGGTCGTTCTCGACCTCGTGGGCGGTGATGTTGTAGTAGGGGCCGGTGTTGTTTATCTGGTGCGTGACTTCGGCCTGTCCGTTTTTGGCGTCGTCGTCCTCATCGGCGTCCAGGGTAATAGTGCGCGCGATGTTCCAGTTGTCCGGTGTGAAGGTAACGCCGCCCGGCTGGTCGCCCGGTGTGCTGTCGTCCGTGTCCTTGATGCCGAGGTCGCCGTCGTCGTAGTTGTGCGAGCAGCATACAATCACGATGTCCGCATTGGCGGCGGGCTTGTGGCTCAGTTTGAGGGTGTAGGTTCCGGTGCCGCCTTCGTTGACCTGCACGTCGTCGGTCGGGTTGAACACCAGGGTGAGGGTGTCGTCCTCCACTTCGGTGGCGGTGAGGGTCGCGGTGACATTGACATAATCTCCGCCGTTGGCGGTGTGCGTGATGGTCTTGGTTCCGGGGATTACGTCGGTGTTGTCCTGGCGGGCGCGCACGGTAACGGTCTTGAGCTGGTTCCAGCTGCTCGTGCTGAAGGTCATGCTGGACGGGCTGAAGGTGATGTCGCTGTCGCCGGTGGCGGCGGTGAGCTTGACGGTTACGCTGGCCGTGGGCTGCGTGGACAGCTTGACCTTGTACTTGGCGGAGCCGCCCTCGTCCACATTCAGGCTGGTGATGGTGGAGGTATCGTCCTCGTTCCTAATCAGGACGGCCAGGTCATTCTCCACCTCGCTGGCGGTCAGGCTTGCCGTCAAGTCGTCGTAGTTGGTATCCGTGCTGTCGGCGGTGTGGTTGATGGTGCGGGAGCCGTTGGTGGAGTCGTTGTCGTCATCCGCGGTAAGGGTTACGGTTTGCGCCGTGCTCCAAACGGTGTTGGGACTGGTGCAGCCCCAACTGTAGCGGCAGAAAGTCAGCCTCTTGGACAACGGGCCTGTTACCGTGATGTCCGTGTCATTGTTGGGCGCGGTGGTTCCTTCCGCAATGGTGACTGTGACGTTGGCGGAGGGCGCGGCGTTCAGCTTGACGGTGTAGGTTGCCGTGCTGCCTTCGGGAACGCTTACGGCTGACTTGCTGAGTACGACGGCGCGGTCGTTCTCAGCCTCCTCGGCGGTCACCGTTCCGGTGATGCCGCCGTACTGGCCGCCACTGGCGGAGTGGTTGATGGTGCGGGAGCCGATGACTTTATCGTCGTCGTCCCGCGCGGTCAGGGTTACGGTGCGGGAGGTGCTCCAGTTGTCAGCGGTGAATAGTATCGAGCCGGTCTGGTCGCCGTCCGTGCTGTCGTCGGTGTCCTTGATGGTGATGTCCGTGTCTTGCCCGCTGCCGCTTGCCGCTCTTACGGAGACATAGACGTTGCCGGTAGGCTCGGCGCTCAGCCTGACGCGGTAGGTTCCGGTGCCGGCTTCGTTCACGCTGGCAGTAGCCGGAAGCACGATGCCAACATCGTCTTCCGCTTCGATAGCGAAAAGCGTGGCAGACGTGCCTTGGTAGCCGACGTCGGTGCTGGCGGCGCTGAAATTGATGTTCCGGCTGCCGCCATCGAAGTCGTCGTCCTGCGCGGCACTGAGGGTTACGGTCTGTCCTATGTTCCAGTTGGAGCTGGTGAAGGTCAGCGTCTTGGACGCCGGGCTGGTGACGGTTATATCGGGGTCAATGCCCCATCCGGTCGTATTTTCCGAAATCGTAATGGTGACATCGTGGGTCGGCTGAACGTGCAGACTGACATCGAAGTTTGCGCTGCCGCCTTCAGGCACGTCCACGAAGCCGGGTACCAGTATGCCCTTGTCGTTCTCCACCTCGGTGGCGGTCAGGAATGCCGTCAAGTCGTCGTAGTTGGTGTCCGCGCTGTCGGCGCGGTGCCTGATGCGCCGGGAGCCGTTGACTTCGCCGCCGAAGTTGGCGGTGTCCTCCGCGGCGGCAAGGGTTACGGTTTGCGCCGCGCTCCAAACGGTGTTGGGGCTGGCGCAATTGCTGGTGGTGGGGCAGAAGGTCAGCTGCTCGGACGACGGGCTATCAATGGTGATGTCGTTTTCGCTGCCCGGCATTGCGAAAAGGTTCACGGTCACGTTCGCGGTGGGCGCGGTGCCCAGCTTGACGGTGTAAGTCGCCGTGCTGCCTTCAGGAACGCTTACGGTTGACTTGCTGAATACGATTGTAGCGTCGTTCTCAACCTCGCTGGCGGTCACTGAGCCGGTGATGCTGCTGTACCCGCCGCCGTTGGCGGTGTGGTTGATAGTGCGCGAGCCAATGTCGGTGTCGTCATCGTCCCGCGCGGCCAGGGTTACGGTGCGGTAGGTGTCCCAGTTGTCGGTGGAGAACTGGATGGAGCCGGTCTGGTTGCCCGAACTGCTGTCGTTGGTGTCCTTGACGGTTATATCGGTATCGTTGCTGCCGCCGGTTGCCGCCCGCACTTGCACATAAACAGTGCCGGTAGGCTTGTGCGTCAGCTTGACCTGGTAAGTTCCCGTGCCGTCTTCCGCCACGCTTACGATGGACTTGTCGAAAGTCAGTCCGCCGGTGTCTATGTCGTCCTCGCGGGCGGTAATGCTCTTGACGGGGGCGCCGTCGTAGCCACTGTGGGTAGCGCCGGCGTCGCTGGCCGTATGGGTTATGGCACGCCGTCCGTCGGAAAGGTCTTGGTCCTCGGCGGCGCTGAGGGTTACGGTCTGGGCCGTGCTCCAAACGGTGTTGGGACTGGTGCAGCTACTGGCGTCGGGGCAGAAAGTCAGCGCCTTGGAGGAAGTAACGGTAATGTCGCCGTCGGTGTAGTTGCCGGTGTTGGCCTCGGCGATGGTGACGGTTACGTTGGCGGCCGGCTGGGCGTTAAGGGTCACGTTGTAGGTGGCAGTTGCCTCTTCCGTCACGGTGACGGTGGTGGAAGATACGTTGACGCGGGCTTGCGAGTCGCGTTCGGTGGCGGTCACGGTTGCAACGGGAGCGCCATCGAAGTTGCCGCCGCTGGCGGTGTGCGTGATGTTGCGCGTTCCGTTAATCTTGTCGGAGTCGGAGTACGCCCGCAGGGTTACGGTCTGCGCCGTGTCATAGTTCTGCGAGGTAAAGTTCAACGTCCCGTTGGACGGACTCGAAACCCGGACATTGGCGTCGGTATGGTTGCCCGTGGTTGCCCCGGCGATGGTGACGGTCACGTCAGCCGTGGGCGGGGTGGTGAGCTTGACGGTGTAGGTTGCGCTGCCGTTCTCGGGGACGGTAACGGCGGTTTCGGACAGGACGATTGCCGCGTCGTCTTCAATCTCCACAGCGGTCAGCGAGCCGTTGACGTTGCTGTACCCGCCGCCGTTGGCGGTGTGGCCGATGTCGCGGGAGCCGCTGGTCTTGTCTATGTCATCGGCGGCGCTGAGCGTTACCGTCTGAGCAAGCCACCAGTTCCCGGTGGCGAAGGTCAGCGTCTTGTCGGACGGGCTGCTTACCGTGATGTCGGTGTCGTTGTTGGGCGCGGTGGTTCCTTCGGCAATGGTGACCGTGGTGGCGCCGCCGGAGGGCGCGGCGCTCAACCTGACCTGGTAGGTGGCTGAGCCGTTTTCGGGAACGGACACGCTGCTGATGACGTTGGCGTTGCCGTCGGTAAGAATGACCCCCGGAGCGACGCCGGCGCTGGCTGTCGCAATGAAGGACGTGGAGGCGATGGCGTTGGCGCAGTTGGCGTCGCTATAGACGGTATAAGTGTAAGTGGCGTCCTCCGAGAGTCCGGTGAGGGTCACGGAGTTCCCGCTCTGCGCGCCGGAGCAGGAGGTATGGGGGCCGGTGTTGGCCCGGTAGTGCCAGGCGCCGTCCCAGCCGTAGAGGTTAAGGGTCGCGCCGGTTGCCGAAGGCGCGCTGCCGGGGCGGATGCGCGTCTCCTTGACAGTCAGGTTGAAGGGGCCGGTCGAACCGCCGTGGTAGTTGGTTGCCTCCACGGTGTACCAGCCTGGGTCGAGCCAGCGCTGGATGCGCGCGCCGCTTCCGCCTTCGGCGCGGGTGATGTAGTTGCCGGACTTGGCGCTGTCGCCGCGGCGCAGATGCAGCCAGGGGTGGGCGCTGTCGGATTTCAGGTCAATGGTGTACAGCCCGCGCTCCTTGACCTGGAACTTGTACCAGCGGGCGTTGGATGTGCCAGAGTGACCGTAGAACGCGGTAAAGGTAGAGTCGCAGCTGCCGTCCCAAGTGGCGTTCATCTCCGCGTTCAGCAGCGGCGGCGGCGCGCCCGGTTCGGGAGAGGACATCGGCAGGGGGTTGACATTGCACTCCGGCGAAGTGTCGGTGTCGGTATCCAGGCCGTCCACGGTGAGGCTATAGGCGGGCAGGTATTGAGTATTCGCCGTCAGCCTGTAAACGGCTTCGATGGTGTAGTCGCCGGGGCCCAGGTTATGCCGTATGCGGGAAATCCAACGGTTGCCGGACCTGTTGGGGTTGGAACGGTAGTCGTCGTTATAGGCCAACTGCCTCCCGTTCCTCTGGTTGCCGGTGCGCAGGTACAGCTCGGGGTCGGCATCGTCCGCTACCAGGGTTATCGTAACATCCCGGCGGGCAGCGTTCTGGGGAATGGAGAAGTGGTAGTAGCGGGCGGGCTGTAATTCGTGGTTCTGGGAGGCGCAGCTTTGCCTTTCGTGCCAGTTCTCGCTCCATTCCCACTCCCATCTCTGGCCGGTGGCGCGGTAGGTGCCTTCCTCGGTAGCGACATTGGCGCTGATGGTGGTAGTCGGGCAGCGGGGCAGGTCCGTCTCGGCGACCGTCACGTCGGCCAATTGAACCGTCGTAGAATTGCTGTGGTCATTGTCGTAGATAGACGCCGTGTGCTTGATTGTGGCGCTGCCGTGCGTGAGGTTGTTGTCGCGGTTGGCGGTGACGGTGAAGGTTGCCGGGGTTGACCAGTTCCAGTAGTTGAATTGATGGTCGGTTGGCGACACCGTGATGTTGGAGTTCTGCTTGTCGCGCACGTCAAGGCCGACGATGACCGCGCCATAGGGATAGGCGGGTGATTTGTTTAGGGAGACGGTGTAGGTGAGGCTCCGGCCCTCGTTGACGCCCAAGGCGGTCGTCGAGATGGTGAGGTTTGCGCCGGTGATGGAGTCGGCGGCCTGCGCGTGGGCGACGCCGGCCGGGCCGGGGGCGGCGATGATGACGGCGGCCAGCAGCAGGATGACGGCCGGGAACATCGTCAGCAAAGCAATTCGGCGACTCGCGCGCATTGGGAACTTCATGTATGCCCTCCACGGATTTGCACCAGTTTTTAACTGGTACATAGTATCAATTTAATCTCTGTTAGTGGTATATAGTATCAGTAATGGCCGGGGCTTGGCGCAGTTGCCTGGGCCGGGGGTAGCGATTTGCGCTCTTATCCGGGAGTTGCTCCGTTGCGGAGGTTCCCGTAGATTCCGAACAGTCAGTCAACCATTGCTGTTGACCTGATACTATGTCTCGGACAGAGCATCCTACTGCCAAGGAACATGGCTGTCAACATATTCTGGTGGACAGTGTTTTCAACACGGGCTGTTTATGTAGAATGGGAGTGGTATCCATCGGTGAATCCTTTTGACTCAACCGGGCCGGCGAAACCGCCGGGCCGCACAACCGCCCGCCGTGAGAAACCTGTTTGCCGGATGAATTGCAACGCCGATGACTGACAACAAACGCATCCTGCTGGTGGGACGCCGCCAGGACGCCCTCGACCAATTGACCCGCATCCTGGAAATGGCCGGCTACATCGTCACCGCCACCCAGGACGACGGCGTTGCCATTGACTTGGCCGGTTCCTCAACTTACGACGCCCTGCTCATCGGGCGGGAGGTGTCCGCCGCCGACCGCCGTTACATCGCCACCCAATCCCGCGACAAAGACCCTTTCCTCACGGTGGTGGTGGTCAACAGCCCCAATTCCATCCTGACCCAGCTAAGGCAGGCCGGCGTGGCAATGTAAGCAGCGGCATCGAAATAATCCGGGCCACCGGAGCTTGAGACTGCATATATTTTAACCAATTTCCCAAAATAGTCTAAACTTGTACCCAAAACCCCTTGACAACCGGCGGGTTGCGTTTATCATTCCGGCAACCCGACAGGCCAACCCCGGCCATCAACCATTGGGGAGGGGTGGATGCGGCCACACCGCCGGCGCAACATCGTCAAACATCCGGCCCTGCTGGCCGCCGTTGCAGCCCTGGCCGTACTGGCCGCCCTCATCATCAACCCCGGCATCGTTTCCGACCAAACCCCCAACGATTCCGCCCCCCGGCTGGTACTGGCCCTGACCGCCGAAGCCCGCCAGTCGTTGCAGTCCGCCACCAGCGCCTTCCCCAAAACCGAAGCCGGCTTTTCCGCCTACTACCGCGTCTCCAACAAGCCCGATAACTATACCCTGGACAAAGACCTCGTTGACCAGACACTCCATCAAAAGAACTCTTCCACATCCCTCCGCGCCGGAGTTGCCGTCCTCCAGGAGATGAGCGGCTCCCACACGGTGACTTCTGTCCCTATCAAAAACATCCACCACGTGGAAAAAAACGCCGCCGACCTCGCGACCCCGGTCAACGTCTATTACGACGATCAAGGTTGGGTGGTGGCTTACCTCCCCAAGGCAACGCCGTCTTCCCAAGTATGGCAAGCCCGCAACGTGGACAGCGACCAGCCGATGTTGGCCGACTTGAGCAACACCGTCCTGCTGGACGCCATTAACGCGGTGGTCAACGAGGTCCTGAAACGAGATGCCGTCAGCGTGGATAACACAGCCTTGGGTTACTACCATTGGGCCTACCCGGAAGCTACGAAATTTCTGTTGATGGCTTCGGCCCGGGGCTTGGTGGATGGGGAAGATACGTTTTCCTTTGCAGTTCCCTCCACCTTCACCATTTACGAGGCGGCGGCTTCCTGGTGGGCCGTGGTCAGCACCCAGAGTACCGACAAGCCTTGCGCGGCCGTGACCCTGGACGGAAAAGCACTGAGCAACACCCCCCTTTGCGCTCCCGGTTGGCAGCACCACCGGGTCAACAACCTGACCGCCTTCCAACAAACATCGGGCCACAACGTAACGCTGGAACAATCCGTTACCGACGACGGCGCCACCGGCGTCCTGATGATGCTGGTCTATTCCCCACCGTAAAGTCCGGCCCGCAGCCCTGGAGAAAGAGGAACATCTGCCTTGAAGTGGCCCGGCCTATTGTTAGCGTTAGCGTGTCTGGCCGTGGCCGTCGTCACCCTGGGCCTGGTCGGTGCCGAAACCACCGTCGGCCCGCCGAACTCCCAACTTGCCCGCGACGCCGCTGTTACCGACGCCACTGCCGACAAGTACACCGTCAACCAGGGCGATGAAGTGACCATCACTGCCACCGTGGAAAACAAGGGCACCGAATCTTTGGCTAATATACCCTTCATTCTTCGCGATGCGACGGACAACAAAATGGTCGCTATCGCCCGCACAGACCTAGAACCTAACGCTACCGACGACATAGAATTCGCATGGGACACAACACAGGCTACCTTGGGAGAGCATTCACTAGTCGTACTCGCCTATTTGACGGATGATGATGACCAGTCCAACAACTCTTTCACCCTCGACGCGATCACCGTTCAAGCGCCCGGCAGCCCGATTGACGACCCAACACCTACTCCCGAACCAACGCCGACGCCCACTCCCGAACCAACGCCGACGCCCACTCCCGAACCTACGCCGACACCCACTCCCGAACCCACGCCAACGCCCACTCCCGAACCCACGCCAACGCCCACTCCCGAACCCACGCCAACACCCACTCCCGAACCTACGCCAACACCCACTCCCGAACCTACGCCAACGCCTACTCCCGTTCCAACTTCTACGCCCACTCCCGAACCTACGCCGACATCAACCCCCGTACCTACGCCAACACCGACGCCCCCGCCGGAAATTGTGCCGGGAGCCGGGGACGGCTTTATACCTGACGCCCACCATTACGGCAAGCTATCCGAGCGGCAGCCCATTGACACCAAAACCAGCCCATTAACCGCAATTTTCACCGCCGCCCGCACCGTCCTCGCCAAGTTGGACTTGAAGTCGGACCCGGTTCAACCCCTGATGGACTCCACCGGCAACGATTTGGCAAGAATCTTCGTCGCCAACGCTGACGCCACCTTCGGCGCGTCAACCACGATGCAAGACCCCTTCCGCAACGGCGAAATCCGCGGCACGGTGAAACTCGACCACAACCATTCCAGCTTGGGGGCTTTCCTGGAGGTAGGCGACCGGCGTTTCTTCGCCGATAGCGACGGCAGTTTCTACGGGATGGTGCCTTACGGCAAGGCAAACCTGTCTATCCGCGCCCCCGGGTTTCTCCCGGTGGTGATTCCCGATGTTTACATTGACCCCGGAGAGGTCATCACCATCCCCGAAGTGACCCTGCCCTTCGGCGACGGCGATGGCGACGGTTACGTCAATATGGTTGACTTCGTTATCGCGGCCCGCAACCTGGGTTTCACCGTCCAGACGGTGGAATTGCCGCCACCCTAGTCGTCCGTCACCGTCGCATCGGCCAACCAATCCGGCAATCCAAACCCGTCATTCCGGCGAAAGCCGGAATCCAGAAATTCCAAGCGCCGGGCAACATCCATAAGGGCAAGGAGTCCCGCCTTCCGGCCCGCGCCCGAATGACCATTCTTCCCTTGTCAGTCCACTTCCCCCGAAGCCCACGCCCGGATGATGTGGTGGGCAATGGCTATCCGCCCCGGCAGAGCCAGCTTGTCGCTCTTCTCTTCCAACGCCAGCAGCACTTCCTCCCGGTCAAACCATCGCACGTCGGTCATTTCCTCCGGGTCCATCCTGATTTCCGTCGTTCTCGCCTCGGCGTGGCAGCCAATCATCAACGACGACGGGAAGGGCCACGGCTGCGAGGAATGATACCGGACGTTCCGCACCAGGATGCCGGCCTCTTCCATAACCTCCCGCTGCACCGCCTCCTCAATGCTCTCCCCCTGGTCAACGAAACCGGCCAACGCCGAATAGCGGTTCATGGCCTGCAACCGGCCTCGCGACTGCCCCAGCAGGCAGCGGTCGCCGTCGGCAACCACCATGATGATAACCGGGTCAACCCGGGGAAAATGCTCCGCTCCGCACTGGGGACACTCCCGTTTTTGCCCGCCCCGCTTGATAACCGTGGGTTGGCCGCAAACCGAACAAAACCCGTGCCGGTTGTGCCAGTTGACCTGACATCGGCCCTGGGCCAGAATCCCCGAATCCGGCCCGGACAGCATTTCCGCCGCCGTCCGGGCGTCCTCAAAAACAACGCCGGGCAGCGCGGCCAGGTTTTCCGCCGCCGATTCCTCTTTCGACAGGTCAACGGCGAAAAACGATTTACCGTCTTTCAGCCCCAGAAAAAGCGATTCCTCGCCCACCCCCGCTAGTTGCAAGTCCTCCCGACCCAGCCAACCCAGTTCCGGCTGCTCCGACTCTGTAATCAACACCCGCCCGCCCCACAAGGGCAGGAAACGGCTGGCCGGTTCCCTGGCTTGCCGGGCAATCCATTCCTCGTCGCGGCGTTCCGTTTCCCCCCGATCCAGCGGGTTGCCGGCGAAAATATGCGGTTCTCTCAACGAACTCTCTCCCCTGGTCAAAAACTTGCGGCTATTAAACCGCCTTAACCACAACCAAGGCAACCCGCCGGCGCAAAAAAACGAAGCAATCCAAACTGGTGCCTTGACTCAATCCCCTACCCTGGCATGAAACCATGCCGCCGGGTACAATTGCCCCCATCGCACAACCTACCGTTGCCCCCGCGAAAGGACAACAACAATGACCCTGGAACCGGCTCGGCTGCTGGAGATGTACCGCCAAATGGCAACCATTCGCGCCTTCACCCGGCGGGCGTCGGAAGAGTCCCGGGCCGGCAACATCCCGACGCCGATACCGGCCAACGTCGGCGAAGAGGGTTCGGCGGTTGGGGTATGCTCCGCCCTGCGCCCCGATGACCGCATAACCAGCACCCACCGCTGTTTGGGCCACGCCATCGCCAAGGGCGTTGACCTCGGCTGCATCATGGCCGAACTCTTCGGCAGAAGCAACGGCTGCTGCCAAGGCAAGGGCGGCGCCATGCACATCGCCGATTTCAGCGTCGGGATGCTAGGAGCCAACGGCATCGTAGGCGGCGGGCTGCCCATTGCCACCGGCGCCGCCTTGGCCGCCCAACTGGAAGGCTCCGACCGGGTAGCCGTGGCTTTCTTTGGCGACGGCGCCTCCAACGAAGGGACTTTCCACAGCTCCATGAATCTGGCCGCCATTTGGAAACTGCCCATCGTTTTCGTTTGCGAGAACAACGGCTGGGCCATCGCCGTTCCCGCCTCTTACGCCCTGTCCGTCGAGGACGTTTCGGTGCGAGCCGTTTCCTACGGAATCCCCGGCGTTACCGTGGACGGCACCGACGTTCTGGCGGTGTACGAAGCGGCGCAGCAGGCCGTCGCCCGCGCCCGTGCCGGCAACGGCCCCAGCCTGATTGAGTGCAAGAATTACCGTTGGGACAGCAACTCCCAGGTTGACCACGCCGCCGCCCGCGGCCGCCTGCACGACCCCCTGGAATCCCTGCGCTCGCATATCCTCAACGCCGGCACCGCTGACTCCGACGCCTTGGAACGGGTACACCGTGAAGTGGACGCCGCCGTAGCAGATGCCGCCGCTTACGCCGCCGCCGGCCCGATTCCCAACCCGCAAGACGCCCTGGACAGCGTGTTCGCCGCTTAGCTCCGCACGACAATATCCTCATTTCCGGCAGGATTACCAATCATGCGCGAAATCACCTATGTTGACGCCATAATCGAAGCCCTCCGGGAAGAGATGCGCCGGGATGAAACGGTCTTTCACCTTTGCGGCGGCTTGGGGCCGCTGGAACCATTGGCCTCCGAGTTTGGAACGGACCGGGTGCGGGTCTGCCCCATCTCCGAAGACGCTTACGTTGGCGCCGGCATCGGCGCGGCCGGCTGCGGTTTCCGCCCCATCATCAGCCCCGGCGTCATGGCCTTCGCCTTCACCGCTATGGACCAGATTGTTAACCAAATGGCCAAGACCCACTATATGCTGGGAGGTCAAGCCCGATTCCCCCTGGTGCTGCGGGCCGCCACCGGCGCCGGCCGGGCCGCCGCGGCCCAGCACTGCCAGAGTTCCCACCCCTTCTTTCTCAACCTCCCCGGCTTGAAAGTCGTCATGCCTTCGACCCCATACGACGCCAAGGGCCTGATGAAGTCCGCCATTCGCGACGACAACCCGGTAGTATTTTTCGAGCCGCAGAGTTTCAGCATCAGCGGGTTGATTGGCCCGGTTCCCGAAGAGGAATACACCATTCCCCTGGGAACGGCGGACATCAAGCGGGCCGGCGACGACGTTACCGTTGTCGCCATTGGGCGGATGGTGCAAGCGGCCCTGGCCGCCGCCGAAACCCTGGCCGGGGAAGGCATTTCCGTGGAAGTGGTTGACCCCAGGACGTTGACGCCTATGGACACCGCCACAATCCGCGACTCCGCCCGCAAGACCGGGCGGGTGGTTGTCGTGGACGAAGCCTCTGTCACCGGCAGCGCGGCCTCGGAAATCACGGCGGTCATTGTCGAAGACCCCGCCACCTTCCGGTCATTGCAAGCGCCGCCGCGACGGGTCTGCGCCCCCGACGTGCCTGTTCCTTTCAGCCCCATCCTGGAACAGTTTTGCATCCCCGACCAGGCCGACGTTGCCGCCGCCGTCCGCCAGACCGTCACCGAATCCCAATAAGAAGACTGGCCTGTCCGTTAGTCTGTTACTGTTGCGTTAGTGCATGACCACACAAAACGGAAACCCGTCATACCGGCGCAGGCCGGTATCCAGGATTCCTTGCCGGCAAGCGGGTTGTTTCTTGATTGGATTTTCTGGATTCCGGCTTTCGCCGGAATGACGATACATTCCTCGGCCTTAACCCTTCCAATTGACAGGACAGGTTGGCCGGGGCAGAATGAACCCAATATATCCGGCCGGCGGTTCCGGGGTTTAACTACCGCAACCGCCGCCCGCAAAACCCACGACTGCCAAATCGGAGGAGGATGAAGTATGGCGTTTCCCGAGAGAATGAGGTTTGGAATCTTCCTCGGCCCCTTCCACCGCGTCGGGGAAAACCCCACCTTGGCCATTGAGCGCGACCTGGAGTTGGTGGAATGGCTGGACCATCTGGGTTTCGACGAAGCCTGGATTGGCGAACACCACAGCGCCGGTTGGGAAATTATTTCCTCTCCCGAAGTCTTTATCGGCGCCGCCGCCCAGCGCACCAAGCGCATCAAGCTAGGCACCGGCGTGGTCAGCCTGCCCTACCACCACCCGTTGATGGTCGCCAACCGCATGGTGCAGCTTGACCACATGACCTACGGGAGAGTCCTCTTCGGCGTTGGCCCCGGCGCCCTGCCCGGCGACGCCTATATGATGGGCATTCCCCACGAACTGCAACGGGAACGCATGGACGAGTCCCTGGGCATCATCCTGCGTCTCTTCACCGAGACCGAACCCATCACCTACCAGAGCGACTGGTTCGAGCTTAAAGAGGGTCTCCTCCAGTTGCGGCCCTACCAACGGCCCTATATGCACACCGCCGTCGCCTCGGTGCAGTCCCCCGCCGGCGTTACCCTGGCCGGCAAGCACGGCTGCTCGGTCT
This sequence comes from Dehalococcoidia bacterium, assembly GCA_963665735.1. GTDB lineage: Bacteria > Chloroflexota > Dehalococcoidia > Lucifugimonadales > UBA3495 > CATOSK01. Next base: position 907,118 of record OY762444.1, read on the forward strand.
TGACCATCACCGTCCCCCGCGACCCTTCTGCCGGCCCCTCTGACCTCAAGAATCTGTGGGCCATTGCCGAAGAGTCCGCCGCCGAACACGGCCAAACCATGAATCGGGATGACTGGCGGCTGGTGCTGCCCTGCCACCTGGCCGAATCCCGGGAAGAGGCTCTGGCCGATGCCCGCATCGGCGCCGGCCAATACCTGCGGGAATACAGCGAAGGCACCAATGGCCGCAAAGCCGCTTTCGACGGCCCCCTGGACAAGGTAATTGACCACATGGCCGACAACGGCAGTTGGATTATCGGCACCCCCGACGACTGCATCGAAGCCATTGAACGGCTGGGCGAGCAGAGCGGCGGTTTCGGGGCGTTCCTGGTCCAGACTATTGACTGGGCGCCCCGGGAAAAGATGCTCCGCAGCTACGAACTGATGGCCCGCTACGTCATGCCTCACTTCCAGGGTTCCGTCCTCAGCACCCGCGCCTCCAACGAGTGGGCCAGGGAACGCCAGGAGGATTTGGTCAGCGGCCGCGTCCGGGCCATTGACCGGGCCAATCAAGCCTACGCCCAACGCGCCAACTAGCGACGGTTGAAGTCCATGAGCATCGCATCAATTCTTGAAGCCATACCCAACCTTTCCCGAGAGTGGGCGGCGGAGCGGGAAGACCGCCAGCGGCGCACTGACGCCGACCCGGCCGACTACGCCCGCTTGCGCGCCCTGGGCATCAACCTCATGGCCGTGCCGGTGGAGTTCGGCGGCACCTGGGAAAACCTGTCCCAGTCCGCCCGGCCCATCTGTACCATGCTGCGGACGCTGGCCGCCGGCGACCCGTCCATAACCCTGGCCAGCGCCATGCACCAGGGCGTGCTGGCGTCCTGGCGCGTCCCCGAAGTGCCGGACCCCTTCAACGAAGGTTTCCAGCAGCAGCGCAAGGAAGTGTTCAGCACCGTCACGGACGGGGCTTGGTGGGGAACCATCGTTTCCGAACCCGGCAGCGGCGGCGACACCGGCCTGACCCGCGCCGCCTGTATCCCGGAGTCCGACGGCCTGTTGAAGTACCGGCTTTCCGGCCAAAAGCACTTCGGCAGCGGTTCCGGCCTTACTTCCTTTATGACCACCCGCGCCGTTCCCGCCGGCGAGTCCGCGCCGGACTTGTTCTTCATGGAAGTCCGCAACCAGCCTTGGGACGGCAGCACCGGCATGAGACTGGCGGCTCCCTGGCAGGGCCACGGGATGCGCTCCACCAACAGCCACGCCTTCGAGTTCACCAACTACCCCGCCACCAGAATAGCCTGGCCCGGTCACCAACCGGAATTGATGGCCGCCAACAACGGGTTAGGTGGGCTGTCCTTCACCTCAGTGATTACCGGCGTGGTGGACGCCGCCATGTCCTACACCCGGGAACAGCTCAAGACCGTCATGGCTCGAGGCAGTTCCCTGCGGGCTTTCCAGCAAGTTGAGTGGACGCTGGCCGAGCAGGAAGCCTGGCTGATTGACCAGGCTTGGGACGGCGCGTTGCGGGTGTTGGATTCCGGCAACCTGGACCGGACGGTGGTGTTAATGGCCAAGGAAAACGTGGCCCGCCTGGCCGAGTCCGTTCTTGGGCGGTTGTGCCGACTGTCCGGCGGTTCCGCCTATACCTGGTACTCTCCCTTGGGCGCCTGGTTCGAGGACGTGCGGGCCTTGGGCTACCTGCGGCCCCCGTGGGCGTTGGCCTACGACAACCTCTTCAACTGGAGTTGGCAGGAAGCCTGAACCGGCACCCGCCGAATAGGTTGCATCGCCGCCAAAACCGTAGGGGCGCACGGCTGTGCGCCCCTATATCGTTGGACACCCGTTTCCCCGGTATCAGTAGTGCCGCAACTCCACCACGTTGTCATCCGGGTCGTAGATGTAAAGGGAAATCCCGTCGCCGTGGGAACCCCACCGTTTCCCCGGCCCCGCCTGGATTTCCACCCCGATGTCCTCGAAACTGGCCTTCAGTTCCTCCATGTCGGTGGGTTCAATCACCATGCAGAAATGGTCCTGGTTGCGGGGGTTGTCCCTGCCCACGGGTTCCTGGTCAGAGCCGAAGAAGTCAATGATGGTGTCGGCATTGATGCGGGCCGAAGGGAACCGCACTTCGCCGGCCCGCCACTGGTCAACCCTTTCCGTTTGCAGCCCCAGGGTTTCAGCGTAAAACCGCAGCGAAGTCTCCACGTCCTTGACCCGCAGGACGATGTGGTCCATTTCGGTTATCTTCACCAGCGGCTGCTGCACCGCCCGCGCTTGTTCCGTTTGCGTAGCCATTTGCAATCCCTCCTTTGTCGTTGAATCTATGGGGTGAATTTCGTTCCAGAAAAACGGGGCGACAATGCCGGTTCTCATGCCCCGGCGGTGGCCCAATCCACCCCGTTCAACACGATTTGCTGGAACTCCGGCGTCTCGAAGCTGCGCCCGTCGTGGCCCAGCAGCAGCACGAATACGTTGCCATCCCCGTACCGCCGCGTCCAACCCAGGGGATAGGTGCCGCCCGGCATGAATTGGGGCGTCCGATCCGGCCCCCAGGGGTGCGTCCCATCCTCGGCGGTGCCGGTGATAAAGACATCGTTGCCCTCTTCAATCGCCAGCCCCATGTAAAGCTCGTCGTTGGTGGAAAAGTCCGCCACGCCCTTGGCGCCGGGGTGGTCGGCGTTGCTGACGTTCACCGTAAACTGGCCGTAGGGCGGGTGAAAGCTCGTCCCCGTAATCCAGCCGCCGCCGGTGATTTCGTGGTACTCCGGCCAGGTGCTGGACAGGCAGGTGGAAATGTGAATGCAGACGAACCCTTTGCCGCCGTTGATGTAGTCCTTCAACCCTTGTTGTTCGTCGGCGGACAAGGCCCATTCCCCAAAGTCGGGAAGGTTCTCCCGCCGGGTGTTGAAAACCAGCGCGTCGTAACCGCTCATGGCCCCGCCGTCGGCCAGCGCCGATGCGTCCTCGGTCACGGTAACGTCGTGGCCGGCGCCTTTCAGGAAGGACTCCAACACCGGGGTTGATTCCTCATAGGGATGTCGCCCCCCGGACATTACCAGCAGTTTCATGGTCTAATACCTCCGACTTTCTATGTGCCGTTCTTGGCGTATCGAAGAATCCAAACCCCCCATCTGCCGCGTTACTGGTTGGCCAGGGGAACGGTCACGGTGACGCAAGGCACATCCCCGTAGGTGGCCGTGGTGTGACCCTGTCCGGTAATGTCCTCCACCAAGCGGGCGTCGCCAGGCCCAAAGACGTGCTTGGAGCCGTCGCCCAACCCGATTTCCAACTGCCCCGACAGGATGATGACGTACTGCCGCCGGGGCGCGACGTGCCAGTCCGAGTACCGTCCGGCCGCCGCCTCGCTGAAACGAATGGTGGTGGCGTCCTGGGGATTGGTCCAGTCCGGGGTTTCGTTCAAGTCCACCGGCTCAACGTGTGATTGGCCGTCGTCGCCGGTGTAAAGCCTGTAAGTTCCCATGATTGCTCTCCATCAAATTGAGTAAGTGTTACCCGCAGCGTTCCGTTCCAAGCGGTTTACCGGCCCGTCATTCCGGCGAAAGCCGGAATCCAGCAAAGCCGGGGGTGCAACAATGTCGCCAATTGCAAGGATTCCTGGATACCGGCCTGCGCCGGTATGACGGGTTGAGACCGGGAGTTTCCAATCCCGACGTTAGACCTCCCGAATCGCAACGCTACCGGAGTTATCCCGCCCGTTTCCGTTGGTTACGCCACCGCCGAGGGTTGCCGGGCCTCTACCCTGGCGATGAATTCCAGCAACTGCGCCGCGTAGAAAGTGGCCTTCATGTGGTAGCGGTTGGTGGCGGCGATGCCGGGGAAGGTGTTGTCGTGCTGCCCTATTACCGCCCATTCGTCGTGAGTCCACGCCGAAGGCCGCAACTCCGCGCCGGCTACCAGCCGTTTCACGTTTTCCGCCGCCGATATGTGGTGAACGTCGTCCGGCGTGTTTCCCTCGAAAGCCAATACCGGGCAGCGGATGCTTTGCAGCTCCGCCTCGGTCAAGTCCCCTACCGGGTTGGGCTTGGAGAACGCCGCCTGCCACCGCCGCATCACGTCGCAAAATTCCTGCGGCTCCATTGCAAGCAGCCGTTCCAGGTTGTCCGGGTTGTCCTTGACTCGCAGCTCAAAAAACTCCATGTCCAGCACCGCCGGCATCCCGCCCCGTTCCGCCGCCTCGATGTATTGGCCATAGTAGCCGGGCGACATTATCTCGGCGCTGTGGGGGCCGCCGCTGACCTCCCAGATGAACACTCCCTTCACCGCCTCCGGGTGCCGCACCGCCAAGGTCAACGAAGTCCGGGAGCCGGCGGAACCCCCGGCGGCGTAAGCGGGAACCGCGCCCAGGTGTTCCAACAAGGCGGCCATTTCCTCGGCCCAAAGGTGCTGCTCCGAAAGCTCGCCCCCGATAACCACGTCCGACCTGCCGCAGTTGCGCCGGTCGTGAAGGATAACCCGGCAATGGGGCGACAACAGGGCCGCCATCGGACGCAAACCGTTGGTGTCCACCCGTCCGCCGGGGGTCAATATCACCGCCGGCCCATCGCCGTACTCCTCATAGTAGAGATTGGTTCCGTTGACATTGGCGTAAGGCACGTTGCGACTCCTCATCCCGTGGCTGACGTTCCCGATAGCAATACGGCGAAAATAAGCTCCGTTGCGGCGATGTTATCATTGGGCCGCACCGTTTACAACTTGCCGTTTATGACTTGGTAGTAGCCAGGTACAGCCAGGGAGACCCCATCCCAAACTGTTCCCCCTCCAATGACCCGAAAGCCCGGTGATTACCGAAACCGGCCCCGTCCAGCATCGCCGTCAATTCCCGGTAGGTGTAGAGCCGCAGGGAAAACCGCTTGTGCTCCCGTTGGCCCCCTTTGATGAAAGTCCAGTCCGACACTTCCCGCCCGGTTTCGTGGTCGTAACGCCGTTCCTCCAACGCCAGCAGGTCGCCCGCCGGCTGCCAAACCCGCTCTTCACCCTCGATTTCCCCCAACCGCGTCTCCAGCAATGGGGTGTCCATCAGAAAAGCCCCGCCGGGTTTCAACGCCCTCGCCACCGCCTCCAGAAAAGCCGCATTGCCGGCGTCATCGAAGTAACCGAAACTGTTCCAAAGGCAAACCGCGGCGTCAAATTCGCCCAGCCAGGGCAAGTCCGCCATATCCCCCTGTCGGAAATCCACGTCCAGACCCAGAGACGCCGCTTCCCGCCGGGCCGATGCCAACAATTCCCCATTAAAGTCAACTCCGGTGACCCGAAAGCCCCGGCCGGCCAGCGTCAGCGACAACCTTCCCGACCCGCAAGGCACGTCCAGCGCCTTGGCCCCCGGCGCCAATCCCAAGGCGCTTTCCACGAAGTCGGCCTCTTCCTCGATAATTTCGTGGCTCCGGGCGTTCCGCACGAAATCCAGCGCCAGGCCTGAAAAGAAATTCCGCCACCATTCCGGTTTAACGCTCATGGCCGGCCCATCCTCGACGCCGCCCCGCATCGGGTATCATAATGCAACCAACACTGTCGCGGGTGATTCCATGCGTTCCTTGATTATTTCCGACATCCACTCCAACCTGGAAGCCCTGCAAAGCGTCCTTGACCTGGCCGGACAATCGGGCGGATTCGACGAAATTTGGCATTTGGGGGATGTTGTCGGGTACGGCCCTGACCCGGCGGCCTGCATCGAGCTGCTCCGGGAGTACGACCACCGGGGCGTCGCCGGCAACCACGACCTGGCCGTCCTGGGCCGGATAGGGCTGGACTACTTCAACACCCACGCCGCCGCCGCGGCCCGGTGGACCCGGGAAAACCTAGCGCAAAGCCATCTGGACTACCTGGACGGCCTGCCCCTGAGAATCGAAACCTACGACTTCACCGCCGTTCACGCCAGCCCCCGCAGTCCGGTGGAGGAATACGTGCTTTCCGTGCCTTCGGCAGCCCAGAATTTCCGGCATTTCGATACCGCCCGGTGCCTGGTGGGTCATTCCCACTTTCCCTTTCTTTGCCGGCAGCAGGGCGAAAGCGCCGAGTTTTTCGAGTTCCCCGTGGGCCTTGCCGTAAATCTGGAACAGGGCCGGTACATCATCAACCCCGGCAGCGTCGGCCAGCCCCGGGACGGCATTCCCACCGCCAGTTTCGCAATCTACGACTCCGACCTGGACAGCATCACCCACCTCCGCGCCGAGTACGACATCGCCGCCACTCAAAAGAAGATACGGAACGCCGGACTGCCCGGCTACCTGGCCGCCCGCCTGAGCGAAGGCCAGTAGGAACTCGGCCGGCTGGGGTGTGTCGTCAATTTCTTAATTCGTCATTCCCGCCCGCTACCGTCATTCCCGCGAAAGCGGGAATCCACAAGTCCCAATCCCCGGAACGTCGCATTTCGGGTAGATTCCTGGATTCCGGCCTTCGCCGGAATAACGGCTTGATTTGGCGACACCGGCTAGCTTACGGTAGCGGCGCCGCCCTGCTCCAGGTACGCCGCCGCTTCCTGGGGATCCATCGGTTTCAGGTCTATTTGCAGCGGCGAAGAAATGCCGCCCGAAAGCACCATCTGCATCGCCTGTTGCACGGTCATGGTAGTGTCAAAAATTTCCCGCACCGGAATCACCGCCACCCAACCGGAGTTGGGAGTCGGAGCGGTGGGCAGGTAAACCACGCCCATAATGTGGGCCGTGCCGATTCCGGTTATGCCGGTCAGGAACCCGACCATCCATGTCCCTTGTTTCGGGTACTCCACCAGCACCACCCGCTTGAATCCGGCGGCGCTGTCCCCCCGGAAAGAGACAATCAACTGCCGCGCCGGGCCGTATATCGCCCCAACTACCGGGATATGCAGGATGGACTGCCCCAACGCCCGGATGACCCGCCGGCCGATGCGTTTTCGCCAGGCCAACCCTAGCAGATAGGCGATGACTACCAGCCCGATGAATCCCAGGCCCGGTATGCTCAGGCCGGCGGCTTGCTCGAAAACGGGTTTCAACACCCCGTCAATCGCGTTGAACATCCACGCCACGATGTAATAGGTGATTGCCAGGGGAATCAGAATCACGATTCCTTCAATCAACGTGGTACGCAGATGCCCCCACAGTTTCGCGGCCGGGGAACTCCCCCTTCTCGGATTCATGCCTGCCTCCTCGTCGCCCTGGTCCCACCGGGAACCGCTATGGCCGCGTCCGTCGCCGCCGGCCCGACGTTCAACGCCGGTTCAAGTGTATGGGCGGATATGGGACTGGTCAACAAACCAGGCCGGGGCCAACCCTTGCGCCTGAAACTTGGAAGCCGAAGGCCGGAAAGCTATGTGTCCAACTGCACCGTGGCCGACTGCCGGACGGTATCCCCGGGGTTGCGGGTGGTGTGTCCCTGGCCGGTCAGGTCTTCTGCCAACAACGCCGTCCCCGCGCCGAAACGGTGAACCGACCCGTCCCCCAGGCCAATCTCCATTTCCCCGGACAGCGTTATGACATACTGCCTCCGGGGGGCGTTGTGCCAGTCGGAAAAGCTGCCCGCCGGGGATTCCCGGAAAATAACCCCAATGGTACTATCCGGCTGGGCCAATGCCGGGTGGGATTCCAAATCCATTTCCTCAATGTGGGACTGGCCGTCGTCTCCGGTAAACAATCGGTAAATGGGCATAAATCAAACTCCCGCGCCGGATTCAGGTATTGCCGCATGGCGCCCGGCCAGCGTAACGGCTAAGACAATCAAGCGCAACCGCAATCCAGTAGTCTGTCGCCGTTGTGTTGATGGTTAACGGACAAGCCCGTCATAACGGCGTAGGCCGGTATCCAGGATTCCTCGCCTTCATGTATCCTGTTCAATGCTTAGACTTTTTGGATTCCGGCTTTCCCCGGAATGATGATACATCCCTCGCTGGTCACCAGTTCAATTGAGTTGCGCCACTAACCGCCAATGGCCGCCCGCAGGAACGACAAGGAGGAAATAACTATGGAAATTGCAATCGGACTGGACGGAGGACTGCGGTTGTCCGCGTCGGAACAGGCCGAGTTGTCCCAGGAAGCCGCCCGCCTGGGCTACACCGCCATCTGGACCAACGAGGGCAGCGGCCAGGATATGTTCCAAATCTGCGCCCAACGCTGGGCGGCCAGCCGCGAAGTTACGCCGGAGGGTCTGGGAACCGGCATCGCAGTCTCCCCGGTCACTTACCGCACCCCCGTCGCTTTCGCCATGAGCGGCGGCACCCTGAGCCAGCAGACCGACGGCAAGTTCTGCATGGGCATCGGAACCGGCGGGGCCTACCGACCCCGTTCCCGCCGGGCCTTGGGTATGCCCCGCCTTTCCGCGCTGGCCCTCATGCGCGACTACCTGGTTACGGTCAAGGGCCTGGTGGCGGGAGAGGAAGTTGACTACCAGGGCGAGGTAGTCACTCTCCGGGGCATGAAACTGGATATTGACCCGCCGCCCCGCACGCCGGTTTACCTGGGCGCCTTGGGGCCGGAAATGCTGCGGTTGGCCGGCGAGTTGGCCGACGGCGCTTGCCTCAATTGGTGCAGTCCGGCCCAAATCGCCTGGAGCCGCCAGCGCATCAACGAAGGCGCGGCCAGGGTCGGGCGTGACCCGGCGGAAGTCAAGATGGTGGAGTATATCCGGGTCTGCGTGGACGACGACGTTGACGCCGCCCGCCGAGCCTATGCCACGGCCACGATGGGTTACGCCCTCGGCCCCCAGGTGCCTACCCAGCGGGAGCGGGCCTTGGGCTACCGCGCCCACTTTGAGCGAATGGGTTTTACCGAGGAACTGGCCGGCCTTGACGAAATGCGGACTAAGGGAGCGTCCCGCGACGAAGTAGCCGACGCCTTTTCCCCGCAGTTGCTCCGCGCCGTCGGGTACTACGGCCCGGCGGAGGGGGCCAATCAAGCCTTCCTGGAACTGGCCCAGGGGTTGGATGTGGCTATCGTCCGGGTGGTGGCCGCCCGTCCGGGAATCGAGTCCATCCTGGCGGTGATGCGCGCCTGCGCCCCCAACCAAGGTTAAGTTGTCCAAACGGTGTTAAACTAGCCCCAGGAAAATACCCCGGCGGCCTTTCCCGCCACGCCGTTTCTTGTTGGCGGGGGAAATTGGCCGCAAAAGGAGAAAGTCATGGCCCGAACACCCCCGGTTACCAGGGAATCAGTACCCGAATCCCAGAGGGAAACTTTCGACGCCATCGTTGCGGAACGGGGCGGCGTCCCGGAAGGCGGCCCCGGCTCCGTGTTGTTGAACGCCCCCGAAGTCGCCCAGCGGGCCTTGGGTTTGGCCCTTTACCTGCGTACCGACACCTCCCTTGAACCCCGCATCCGGGAACTCGCCATGCTGGTAGCGGCCCGGGAAAACGACTGCCAATACATCTGGAACGCCCACGCTCCGCCCGGACGCCGGGCCGGCCTGCGGGATGAACTGGTCAACGCCCTCCGCGACAAGCAAGACCTTCCCAACCCGGCGGCGGACGAGGCCGCGGTGGTGGAGTACGGCCAGCAGTTTTTCCGCACCCGCCGAGTGACCCAGGAAACCTTTGACGCCGTGGTGTCCCATTTCGGCGTAACCGGCGCCACCGAGTTGACCACCCTCTTGGGCTGCTACTCCATGCTGGCCTTCAACGTCAACGCTTTCGGCGTCGAACTCCCGGCGGAAAGAACCGAAGACCCGCTGCCCATCTAGGGATTAACTGAAAGTCTCTTGCCCCTATCCCGATTGAATCCGTCATTACGGCGCAGGCCGGAATCCAGAAATCCTGTGAATCTAATTGCCTTGGCAACGGGTTTACCGGACGCGCAAAACGAAACCACCAAGGAGGACAGCATGGCATTGCAATGGCAGCACGTAGCCGGCCCTTTCAGCCGCTTGACCGAAGGCCCCGCCTGGGACGGCCGGCGGCTGTTGTTTACCCACATCCCGGCCAGCCGCATCATGTCCTACGACCCGGAAACCGGCGATTGCGCCGTCTTTCGCGAGAACACCAACCACACCAACGGGCTGGCTTTCGACGCCGAGGGCCGGCTTTACGGCTGCTGCTCCGGTGGCCGGGCCATCGTCCGCTTTGACCCCGACGGCACTACCCAGACCATCGTCAACGAACTCGACGGCCAGCGGCTGAACACGCCCAACGACCTGGCCATTGACCGCCAGGGCCGCATCTGGTTCAGCAACCCCTGGAACGACGTGAACATTGACCCCAGCGAAACCCCGGACATGGATGAGCGGGACATCCTGCGGGCCGACCCCGATTCCGACGGCGGTTGGACTTGCCGCCGCATGACCTTCGATACCACCGGCACCAACGGGCTGCTCTTGTCCCCCGACGAAAGCCGCCTGTACATGATTCAGACCGACGTTGCCCCCGGCTCGGTGCGGGAACTCCGCTCCTACCCCATCCAGGCCGACGGCTCCCTGGGCCAGTATATCGTCCTGCACCAGTTCGGCCAGGACCACCGCGGCCCCCAACGGGGCATTGACGGTATGTGCCTGGACTCCGACGGCAACATCGTCGGCACCGCCGGCAGCAACGCCAGCGGCCCAGGCCCGATGATTTACGTCTGGACGCCCGAAGGCCGCGTCCTGGAAACCTACCCCATGCCCGTGGGAGTGGATATGCCCACCAACTGCGCCTTCGGTGACGCCGACCAGAGCAGCCTCTACGTCACCACCCTGGGCGGCCACCTGCTCCGCCTCCGCAACACCGGACGCCGCGGCTGGATAATGTGGCCCCCGGTGCGGTAAACCAACTGACTACCTTCCCTGGGGCCTTTCCAAAGTTGGATCGTCATTCCGGCGAAGGCCGGAATCCAGCGCTTGGACGACCAAAGGGTTATGAATTCCCGCTTTCGCAGGAATGACAGCGTTGAGTGGCAGGATGGTCAACAGCTACTTTGGAAAGGCCCTGAACCTTCCCCGGTAAACCTTGACCCACCTTTGACCGACGGAGAAAATGGGCATGAAGTACGACGTTATCGTTATCGGAGCGGGTTCCGCCGGCTGCGTCGTCGCCGGCCGGATGTCCGAAGACCCCAACATATCCGTGCTGCTGCTGGAAGCCGGCCCGGACTATCCCGACTTTGAGAATTACCCGGATGACCTCAAGTTCGGATACAGCGCGACGGCCTCCACCCCCGGCGCTCCTCATAACTGGTCTTTCCAGGCCCAGGCAAGACCGGAGCAGTCCGAACCCATGCCCGTCCCCCGCGGCCGGGTGGTTGGCGGAACCAGCGCCATCAACGGGCAGGTCATTTTGCGGGGCGTCCCCGAAGACTACGATTCCTGGGCGGCCCTGGGCAACGACCAATGGTCTTACATCAATATGCTGCCCTACTTCCGCAAGCTGGAAACCGACACCGACATCCGCGACGACTTCCACGGCACCGACGGCCCCATTCCGGTGCGCCGTTTTCGTAAGGAAGACTGGCTGCCCTTCCAGAACGCCTTTCACCAAGCCGCCCTGGACGCCGGCTATCGCGAAGACCCGGATATGAACCACCCGGACTCCGGCGGCGTTGGCCCCATCCCCATGAACAACCCCAACGGCATCCGCATGAGCACCGGCTTGACCTACATCAACCCCAACCGCCACCGCCTCAACCTGACCGTGCGCGGCAACGTCCTGGTGCGCCGGATTCTGTTCGACGGCAACCGGGCTGCCGGCGTGGAAGTCGAAAGCGGCGGCGAGGTCTTTCAAGTGGAGGCCGACGAAATCGTCCTCAGCGGCGGGGCCATCGCCTCTCCCCAGATATTGATGCTCTCCGGCGTCGGCCCGGCGGAACAACTGCGAAACTTGGGCATCCCCGTCGTGCAAGACCTCCCCGGCGTGGGCAAAAACTTCCGAGACCATCCAATGGCCCCGGTGCGGCTGCGGGTCAGGGACGACTTTCCCCAAGACCCGGAAGCGCCCCGCATCCAGGCCGGTCTCCGCTACACCGCCGCCGGGTCAGACCTCCGCAACGATATGCAGATTATGCCCTCTTCCTTTTCCTTCCCCCTGGGCGGCGACCCCTTGGCCGGTGAGGGAGTCCGATTTTCCTGCATCCTGGAGCTGGCTGCCGGCAAGGGCGAGATTACCCTGGCTTCCGCCGACCCCCACGACCAGCCCAACCTTTACTACGGTTTCCTGGAAGAAGAGTCAGACCGGGAACGGCTGCGGGAAGCCGTGCGAATCTGTTTCCGGTTGCTGGAGCATGAGTCCTTCCAGGAAATCGTGGCCGGCCCGTTAACCCCCACTTACGACGACCTGGCCTCCGACGACGCTTTGGACGACTGGCTGAACCGCAACGTAACCACCTCCCAACACCTTGCCGGCACCTGCAAGATGGGGCCGGACTCAGACCCGATGGCCGTGGTTGACCAATTTTGTCGGGTTCGGGGCGTCACCGGCCTGCGGGTAGCGGACACCTCGGTCATGCCCGACGTGGTGCGGGCCAACACCAACACCACTGCCATATCCATCGGTGAAAGAGTCGCCGACTGGATGAAGGCCGCACGATAAAGAGCTATCCCAAACCAAGCCTTTCCTGCGTCCCACTCTCTCAAATGGGGAGACTCCCCATTGTCTCCCCCTTTGCAACGGCGGATTGCTACCGTCAAGGGATGCACGCCCTGTTTCAACGAAGGCTCCAAACGGGGCAGAAAAATCCCCTCCCCCTACTAGGGGGAGGGTTAGGGTGGGGGTGGCATCCTCTTGGGGAAGGTTATGATAGGGGCAGAAACGCAGTTCCCCGCCAGCCCCTCACTCCGTCCCAAAAACCGTCTCCAACTGCGCCGACGCGTCAAAGAAATGCTGTAAACTCTCGTTGACCCGGAAGAAGATGTCCGCCCGCAGTTGGTCGCCGGTGGCGTTCTTGGATATGCCGCCCGCAATCATCAAATCCAGCGTGTTCAGGGTATGACTCAAGTCGGCGCCGCCGTGTTCCTTGGTGTTGGCAATCAGGTCCCGCCACTGCTCCATAGTCATTTCCAGGAAGAAATCGGCGTCAATCAAGTCGTACTCGGTGCCTTCTTTAACTTCCAGGCACTCGAAAGCCTCGAAGGTAACGATAAACACCCGCTCCCGGGCCTTGACTCCCATAACGGCGTCCACGCTGCCCAGTTGGCGGAACTCCGGATCGCCGTTGACCAATTCCTGCAACGCTTGGAACCACCCCACCGATGGGAACACTAACCGCTTCGTCCCCTGGACGCTCATCCCTTAATTCCTCCGTGTCCGTAGAACCAAACCGGGGTTGACGAAACTTCCTGACTGCTCGCCACCCGGCCAATCTCAGCCGTTACTCCTTGAAGTACGGCTCTCCCTTTTCTTTGGCCTGACTGAAAGGCGTCATGTTTTTCATGTGGTAGTCCGGGTCCGAGTTGGCCGGCGCCTGACCCAAAGCCTGGTCAACCATCTTGAAATACTTGGGGTCCAGCTGGGCCAGCTTGGCCGACTCCGATTTCACGTAGGCCACCCGCGACATTATCCGCCGCAGACTGCCCCCCTCGCACAATTGGCAGTTGGTCGGAGCCGGCGAGTTGAAAGACCGCAGAAAAACGCTGTTAACGCCCTGGCAGTCCTGGCAGCGGTACTCGTAAATGGGCACGGCGGTTCTCAGGCCGAGGCGGTTTCCGGCCGGCGCAGGTAGGCTCCCAGGTCCAGGGACAGGTTAGCCTCCGTCTTGCCGATGCCGGCCCACTGCATCCGGGCCAAGTACTCTTCGATGTAACGCTGTTGCAGGTCGCGCACCACTTCCATCCCCCCGGTTATGTTGCCCAGACCACCGCCGAAGACAATCGCCAAAGCCTCCCAAAGCGTCGGGTCTTTCAGTTCCAGCCCCATGTCCCGCTCCACGCCCCGCATCAGGTTATTCAGGCCCATGCCAAAACCGGCATCCTGGTGTTCCACGGCGTACTTGACGTGGGCCATGCCGTAGGCGATGTGGCGGGCCTTGTCCTCCATGCTGCGTCGGAAAAGATACTTGTCCGCCGGGTTGGTGGCGTAGGCTTCCCCGTAGCGGTAAAGCAGCAGGGTCATCGGCCCGCGGATGATATACAGGTAAACCGCCGCCTCCGTCCAGCCGGCCCGCACTTCCATCAACCGGCGGTTGATATGCCCCGGACTTTCCAACCCCAGCCCGCCGCCGTTGGCCAAGGCCCGCTGTCGGAAGGCCGTATAGTGCCGCCCCGAATCCCAAATCTCCGAAGCCAGGAAGGTCTTGACTTCGTGATAAGCGTAGTTCATCCGGTGCAGCCACATACCGATTACGTCGGTCTCAATGGATGCCTGCTGGGCCAACTCGGTGCAAAGCTGGCTCATGGCAAGTTCCACTTCCGCGGCTTGCGGCGTCAATTCATCCCAAGGCACGTCGGCGTGGGCCATCCACCGTCGTTGAATCGCCTCTTCATAAAGGTCAACGGCATTGTCCGCCCAGATGTCCACCTTGGAACTCAGGGCGTAGAAATCAGTGCGGGGCACCCCCGGAATCGGAAACGCGCCCCGGGGCCGGCGGCTCATATCCGTACTGGATTCCGGTACGTCGCCGTAACTGCCCACGTTAAGCCCGCGCATGGTCATGCCGTGTTTCCCCGGCTGGACCCGGACGCCCCATTCCAGGGTATCCTTCATCCAGGCCAGAGACTCCGCGCTGGGAGGCGGCTTGGCGGCGGTTTCGCCGGAAATTTCCTCCGGCTGTTGTTCCTCGCCTGGCGGCATTATTCTCCTGAAATGGGCCGTCTTTTCAGAAAGGGACGCGGAGAAATCCTCGGCGTCCCTCTTTGGCTCTGTGTGAATCCCGCGTTACGGGGCGGCGTTATAGGCTTCCAGCAGCGAGGAGTTGACCCGCCCGTTGTGGATGCGGTCGTCGAAACCGGCGGACTTGAGCCGCTGGAAGTATTCCTTGACCTGCCGCTGCCGAATTGCCATCAAAACCTTCTGGCCTTCATCCATCTTGTCCTTGCCCCCGCCCAGCAGCACCGCCAGCGCCTCGCTGGTAAGCTGGTTGCGGCCCGCCGGGTTCTCCCCGCCGGCGCCGGTGGACTGACGCGCCTCCCCTTCGTCCAGGTAGCAGTGAATTTCCTCCCGCCGTTCCGGGGTAAATTCGTTCATGTAGCGCAGGTGCAGCACGCCAATGGCGACGTGGCGGGCCTCATCCTGGGCGCAGCGGCGGTAGATGGTCTTTTCGGCCTCGTTGTAGGCCATCAACTCCCCCAGCCGGAACAGGGTCAGGACGTTGCCTTCCCCGGTAATGTGCAGCCGCGAGGAAAGCTCGGTAAACTCCCGCGCGTTGTCGGTGCTGCCGCCCACTACGTCGCTTACGCTGTCGGTCATCCGCATCAGACCGCCCCCGTTGGACAGGGCGCGCTTGCGGAAAACGTCCAGGTGCCGCGATTCGTCCATTACTTGGGCCAGCAGGGCCAGCCGCACTTCGTGGTAGTCCGGCGACATGGTGGAAATGAACCTGCCGGGAACGTCCGAAGCCACGAATTCAACCTGGGTGAAAAACGTCGCCAACTGGCACTCGGCGGCCTCAATGTCATCGGGCAGCGGCTTGATTGCCCCCCAAGGAATGTCGGTGGCCGAACTCCACTGGCGGGTGACGAACTCTTGATACAGCTTGGTCAGGTTGTGCGCCCAGACCTCGCTCTTGGTGCGGAAGGTGTAGGCCCCGAATTGAGGGACGTTGCCCCGGGGAATGGAACCTTCGACGCGGCCCGTGTTGTTGCTGGAAACTTCGTCAACGTCTTCCTTGGCGACGCTTTCCTCCAGCTGGCTCAGCCAGGAAAGGTCAAACCCCTGCTCTTTGGCCTGTTCCCAATAGGAAGGGCGGTTCTGGACGGTAGCCATAATCCCACCTCATAAATCCCGTTTGCGTACCGATTCCGCCTATCGGCCCCGGACACACTTCTGATTAACAAGATACTACGTTGCCCGCCGTCCCTTGTCAACGCAACTCCGACGCAATCCCACCCGGACTAGGCGCGGCTGGACTCTGCCGGCGCGGTGTCGGTGGGACTCGACTCCGCCGCCGGCGGCTGTCCCGGCGGCTTGGCGAACAGAACGAACACCGTCGTCAACCCGCCCAGGATGGCAAAAGCGATTAAAGCCAACTGGTAACTCTGCGTAAAGTCGAAAACCAGGCCGGCGACCACCGCGCCAACCGCCTGTTCCAGCGTGGTAAACGGCTCAGTAACGCCCCGAATCGCCCCCAAAGACCGCCGCCCGTAGTAGTTGGCGTAGGCCACCGGCGGCACCGACAGCATCCCGCCCACCGCAAAACCGAACAACCCCGAATAAATCAAAGCCTCCGCAACGGAATTGACCGTCAGGAAAAGAGCCACGCTCCCGCCCACGGACGCGGCCACGGCAGCCAGCACGTAGCGGTCGGGAAACTTCTCCACCAGCCAACCCCAACAAAGGCTGCCCGCCCCCATGAACACGGCGTTGAGACTCAGCCCTACTCCGGCCAGGGCAACCCCCAAACCTTGATCGCGCAAGTAGGCCGCCAGGTGTGTGTTGACCCCGGCCTGCACCAGATACAGAGTGCCAACCCCGCTGGCCAGAATCCACAAGGCCGGCGTCCGCATCGCCGCCCGCAGCGTCCAGGCCGGTTCTTCGGCAACCGACGCATCGCCCCCGGCATCGGCCCGTTCCCGCCGGTCTCCGTCAGCCCGCAGGCCCATATCCTCGGGCCGCTGCACTATCAACAGCGCCGCCGGCCCCAGGGCGATCATCCAGACCAGGGCCGCCAAGGCCATCCACGCTTCCCGCCAGCCGCTCGCTGCGATAACGGCGGATGCGATAAGCGGAAAAGCCACCAACCCGACCGAGTGGGACATGAACAGGATTCCGCTGGCCCGCCCCCGCAGTCGGACAAACCACCGCGCAACCACCACCGACGAACTGATTTGGATGGGGCTGGAAAAAATGACCCGGCTGACCCCGTAGGCGGCATAAAAGGCCACCGGAACCGTGGCATAGGCCAGCGAAAAGGTGGACAATCCTAGAACCAACACGCTGGACGCCAGCACCAACCGCGCCCCGTAGCGGTCCACCAGCCAGCCCACCGCCGGAGACAGCCCCGAAGCCGCCAGGCCCCCGAAGCTGGCCGCCCCGGCAATCAACGTCCGGCTCCACCCCAATTCCTCGGCCAACGGGTACATGAAAACCGCGATGGTCAGGCTGGCGGCGGTGTTGCGAACCACCAGCGTAGTCCCCGCCGAAAACAGCACCACCCACCCATAGAAGAAGGGCAGGCGGTCAGCCAGGAAATAAGCCGGACGCATCATCGGAAAGCCGAAAAGCTGGTGGGCCTAAGGGTACGGTATTGCGAACTTTTCGCTAGGAGGTTCTGACATAAACAGTGCGTTTTGGTAGGCAGTGGATAATTTCATCCCATTCAAGGCTTTTGGCGAAGGTTCCAGTTGAGTTTTCCACAAGGGCGCTTGGCGACCTGGAGTGTTCCTTTATGGGGCATCTTTTCCATTAACCCGCCACAGGTGAAACACATAAAGAGGCCGTGCAAATCTCCGAAGACGTCCACCACTGGTGAAAAGTCTTCCTTTGACATATCCTCCCAGTTATTGTAATGAACCCAAGTGTTGATTGACCATTGCTCCACTTGGGTACGGCCGTAAATTTGTTTCCTGAATCGACCTGCGGGATGTCATATTGGAGGGCGGCATCCTCCTGGTGTTTACCTCCCAGGGAACCGTGGGCCGGGACGTGGCCGCCCTGGTGGGGCCTCGCTGCTGCAACCTGGTGGACGCCGTGGCCTCGGTGTACCGCCTGGCGGCAACCCTCTCCCCCGGCGAATGTGACGCCGGCTGTTATAGACGCTGGCGGGAGGCTCCCCCAGCAGTCGTTGAGCGTCCCTTGCGACGCGAACAGTTCGCCGTCTCCCTCCCTACCCAACCAGTTCGCGGATGGTCCGGGCCACCGGACCGGGGTCGTCTATTTCCTGAATCTGCACCTTGTGGCGGCTGCCGATGCCGCTGGCCACCACTACACTCCCCCGGCCGGTCATTATTTCGACCAGGCTCCGCGCCTCGGATATGGAGTTGACGGAGTTCACCGGTATCTCGGTGGTGTCCAACCAGGCGAAGCGGTACATCCGCGCCACCCGGCGGTCGGTAACAAAGTAGCTGGTGTGGTGGTTTATCCAGTACCGGACAACCCCCCGGAAGTACAGGTACAGCGCTGCCACGAAAGGCAGGAAGGGATAGATGTAGGGCAGGTTGGTGAACCACAGGAGATAGCCGGCCCCGGCGAAGAAGGGCAGGCTCAGGATAATCCGGGCGTAGGCCGGTTTCATGGAGGGATGACGCAGCGCTAGGGTCCGTTCCCCGGGCAACAGGTCCAGCCGGGGATGGGTGCCCACCACGCTGAGGTACATCCCGCCAAAGACTATCAGCAGCCCCACCAGCAGAATCCCCCGCGCGGCCCACGGGGAAAACTCGGAATCCACCATCAGTAAAACCCCGGCCACCACAAAGGGCGAGCCGGCCAGAAGGCTCATAGCCGCCCGGAAAGCTATCGAGATGAGACGCCCCGGACGGAGGCCACCGGCGCGGTTCCCCGCCGGGCTCGAAACGGCCCCGGTTTCCTGCTGAGCCATATCTATCCTCCCCTGAATATCTGGACTCCCGCGGCAGCCACCGTCACCACTATGCCAACCAGGGCCAGTGTCGTCGCATCCCCCAGCCAGCCCATCCCCGAGCCGTCCACCGAAGCCGTGGTGGAGTTGGCGAAGAAGCCCCGCCGCACCTGTTCACCCTCAACGTCCTCCGCATCTCCCGCCGAGTCCGGGGCCACTATTGACGGCGCCTCTTCCCCTCCGTCCGGCGGCCCCGACATGGATGTTACGTCCAGCGGCCCCGACATGGATGTTACGTCCAGCTCCACTTCGTAAGCCAGGTTCTCTTGGCTGGACGTCGAGTTGACGAACCACACCTTGGCGGCGTGGGACCCGGGACCCAGCCGGATGGCCCGGTCGTTGACGCTTACCTCCACACTCACGGACGCGCCGCCGGCCAGATTTCCAACAGCGGGAGACGCGGTCACCCACTCCTCGGAGACCACCGCCTCCCAGTCAATGCCCGGCCCACCGGGAGAATTATTGGTCAGCCGCAGCGTCTTGCTGGCGCCGCGGAAGGGACCGCCGGCCAGCCCGGAGGCCCCCACGGGCCCGGGATTCAGCGAGATTTCCAGCGTCCCGACAGTTCCCGCCGCCGCCGGGTTAGGCGGCGCCACTGCCGCGGGATCAACCGCCGGCGCCGGTATGGGGTCATGCTCCAGCATGAGGTCGGGCGCTGGCGGCGTGGGTGTTGGTGTGGCCGTGGATGTTAGCGCGCCGCCTATCAGCTCTCGTATATTGCTCCCATCGGTCACGTATATCTCCCCTTCACCATTGCGGCTGGAGGTAAAGGCAATATGGTCTCCGTCCGGAGACCAAGCGGGCCACCCGTCGAAGGCGCTGTTGTTGGTCAACCGATGGAGATTACTGCCGTCTAAATCTATCACATAAATCTCATGGTTGCCGTCGCGATCGGTTTCAAACGCGATCTGATAGCTATCCGGGGACCAAGCGAATATCCCGTGCCAACTACCTCCCGTGCTCCGGGTTTGTAAGGTCAGCATTCGCTGGTTGCCGCCATCGAAGTCCATCACCCAAAGTTCGTTGTCGTGGTTTTGGTTCTGCCGTATATACGCAATGTGGCGGCTATTGGGAGACCATAAAGGCCACCCTTCCCAGACCGCCTCGGTGTTGGTCAGGTTCCGGAGGTCGCTGCCATCGGGGGCTATTGCTTGAATATCCCACGAGTCGAATGCGATATGACTACCGTTCGGAGACCAAGCAGCCCTCCTATTTTCGCTGCCGTGACTGGTCAGTTGGCGCAGGTTGCTGCCGTCGGCATCTATCACGTAAATTTGGTCGCCCGCTGCGCCGTTTTCCTCGAGCCTGGACACGAAGGCGATGCGGCGGCTGTCCGCAGACCAGGAGGGAAACACGTCCCTCACATTGTTGTGGGTCAGTTGGCGTAGGTTGCCGCCGTCGGCATCTATTACGTGAATCTCATTGCTTTCGTCGAAGCCGGATACGAAGGCGATGCGGCGACTATCCGGAGACCAGGCAAAGGGGCCGCTATAGAGGTAGTCGGTAATGTTGCTGGTCAATTCGCGCAGGTTGCTGCCGTCGGCATCCACCACGTAAAGAGACCCGGCTTCGGAAAGACCGGTCGAGAAGATGAAGGCGATATGGCGACCATTCGGAGACCAAGAGGGATACTTACCTCCATTCTCGCCAAGTTGACGTGGGGGGGAAGCTCCGGTGGCGGCCCGGTCGGGGGACTGGGGGGACGCGTCCACCGTCCCTGAGCGCGCAACCATTCCCCCGTGTATCGCCAGCGCGCCCAGCAGGGCCGCAACGGCAAGGGCAATACCTGCAATGCCGGGTTTCATGCCTGGCGCCTCCGATTGGAATTGCGCTGTCCGTATATCATCGGCAGGTTTGGAACGCTGGCTGCGTCCGCGGCCCGCGCCGGCAGTCTGCCCAAGACCCAGCCCCGGAACCCGGCCCGGTTGATGCAAGTTACCCGCCGGGTTAAAACGACGGGAAATGGAGGACGGTGCCCCACCGCTTCCGGTGGGCAAACCGTCTGCCGCACCGATTTTAGCGCTATGTCCGACAATCTACCTGCCGAAGGGTGTCCAATAAGTCGGTTGTGAATCACCAGCGGGAGATGGAGAACCGTGAAGGAAGCCTCCTCAAAATCCTCCCCCACCAGAGGCGAGGGAGACTTAGACACGCTTTCAAGTATAAACGTGGTGGAGCTGGCGGGAATCGAACTCACGCTTGCATCCGTCCAGATTACAGTGTATTCCCACATTCTTTCCCACATCAGTCCAGCCCCCGGTCAACCGACGGCGCCGTTCCAGTCGCCGGTAACCTGTGGAACAACCGGCCCGGGTGAGACCGGTTGAAACATCGCCAATCGGTCCCTCCGGCCGGACGTCCAGGAACAATGCCGCGGTCAGGCCTGAAACGACGGGCCCCAAGGCATTCAACGGCCCGGAACAACCCCGAAAGGAACCAGGTGCCTAAATGCAAAAGTGCGTGCAAACAAAACGGTCTAGCATGACCTCAAACGGCAAAAATGAGGTTGACGCATGAACAGGAACCCTCACCAACTGCTGCGCATCGAGGACGTCATGGAGCGGGTCACCCTGCGAAAGACGGCCATCTACAACCGCATCCGTGAGGGCACCTTCCCGAAGCCCCGCGACCTGGGCGGCAGGACCGTCCGGTGGCTGGCCCAGGACATTGACAACTGGATTGAAAGCCTGCCCACCACCGGAGACCAGGAGACAGACCCGTCCGAATGATCCACCGGCCATCCTAGCCAACGTCAAACCATCGCTCCCTGCCGCGGGAATTCCACACCGGCGCGCCGCCGGATGGTTCCCCGGAACGCTAGATAAACCTGCCGGACCAGCGCACCTCCCCCACCACGTCGTCACCCTCCGCCAGGGGCGCCGGATCCCAGTCGGGGTTGTCCCCCGCCAGGATCCAATTGCCCTCTTCCAATCTCACCCGCTTGACCACCAGGCCCTCGGCCGTCCGCAGGACGAAGACCCGCCCCTCCGCCAGTTCCCTGGAACCCCGGTCCACCAGGATGCTGCACCCGTCGGGCAGCGTGGGTTCCATTGAAACTCCCCGCACCGAGATCACGTCGCACCGGTCAGGGCTGAGGGCGTGGGAACGAAGCCAGCCCGGGTCCAGGCTGACGTGGGAGACGCGGGACTCGTCCAGCACCTCGGCGCCGGCCCCGGCGGCCGCCGCGACGGGAAAGGAACCGGCGGAATCGAAGTCCGGCAGGTCGGCAGGGGAACCCGGGGAGGAATCATCCGCCCCCAGCAGTTCGTCCAGGGAGATTCTCCGGGCGGCCGCGCCGGCTTTCAGCACTTCCATCAGGGCCAGGACCCTCCCGGAACGGGAGGCCAGGTGCAGCGGGGAAACGTAGGCTTCCTCGTCGTCATAGAACCAGGAGAGGGGACGGCCGTAGAGATAGGCCAGGCCCATGACCCGCAGTTCGTCCGGGCCGGGCCCGCCCCGTTCCCAGGCCCCGATGGTATCCCGGTCGACGCCGGCGCGGGAGGCGGCCTCCGCCTGGGTCCAGCCCATTTCCCGGCGCGCCTCCCGGAGACGTTCGATGAGAGAAGACATAATGAATCACTGCCCCCCACAAGATGTTTCGGTAATCGTTCCGCAGGTCGTTCCGACAACGATTATACCATCCTGGAGAGAGCGTATTCCATCCCGGACGACAAAAGGATAAATCCGGTAAAACCCCGGAAATATCTTGATTAACACGGTAAAATCCCGTATAATCCGGGAAATGGAGCATCCCGGCCCGGGAGCGGCGGCCGGGGCATGGAGGGATTATGCGAAAGACCGACCGGCAGAAGCTGTTGGAAGTGACGCGGGGAAAGCCGATCCGGGAAATCGTGGAGGAGAAGCTGGAGGAACACCGGGGCAAGTCCCAACACGCCGCCCGCGCCGCGGTGGACCTGGAGATCTCCACCAGCACCTTCCACAAGTGGGCCACCGGGATGGGCATCGACCTGAAGGCCTACGGCCCCGAGGACGAGGAGATCCTGGCCGGAGCGGTGAAATGATCCACCCCCACCACATCGAAGAGTACCTGGCCCGACGCTACGGCAAAGAGGGCGGGATCATAGTCCGGGACCCGGAACACCCCGGAAGGCTCCGGGAGTGGGACCGGCGGGACACCGAGAGCCTGTGCCAATGGCTGGAAGGACGGGAATCCCCGGCAGCCCAGCACCGGATCTGTCTCAGCCAGAAGCAGGCCGCCGAGGCCCTGGGCGTCGCCGTGCAGACGGTGCAGGACTGGCTGAGAAGAGACCGGAATCCCCTGCCCCACGTCAGGGAGGGCCGGAGGGTCATCATCCCCCGGGCCGCGCTGCTCGCCTGGATGGAAGAGGAATCCTCCCCCGGCGCCAGGAGCAGGCCGCCCCCCGACGGGGCGGGGTTGGGCGGCAATCCCGGCCAGGACGAGAAAACCCGCTCCGCGTTTCGAGCCGACGGAGCGGGTCCATAGAGCGAGAGACGACACATTCTCTGCGTACTCCTGTTTTGATTCTAGCACCCTTTCCGGGAAACCTGCAACACATAACTCAAGCGCACACAGCGGAGTTCTCAACGAATGACCACCACTGGAAATAAAACCGTTCCCTGGGAGCACCAGGTTCGGGCCGGCGAGTTCATCGCCGACAAGCCCGGGGCCATGCTGGCCCTCGAAATGGGATGCGGGAAAACGTACATCGCCATCAATCACATGGAGCGCCTGGACGCCCGCCGCACCCTCATCCTGGCTCCCCTGTCCGTGGTAGACCACGTCTGGCCGGGGGAGATAAGGAAACACGGAACCCGGGACAACGTCACCGTCATACCCCTGGGTTCCCGGGGAACCGTGGCTGACAAGCGACGCATCGCCGTCGAGAAACTGGCCCTGGCCACCGCCCGCAAGGGGCCCGCCGTCGTCATCGTCAACTACGAGTCGGCCTTCCGCGAACCCCTGGCCTCCTTTCTGAAGGAAATCCGCTGGGACCTGTTCGTCATGGACGAGTCCCACCGCATCAAGAACGCCGCCGGCAAGACCAGCCGGTTCGCCAGCCAGGTGGCCGACCGCTCCGCCCGGCGGCTGGCCCTCACCGGCACCCCCATGCCCCACAGCCCCCTGGACATCTACGCCCAGTACCGGGCCATCGACAAGAGCGTCTTCGGCGTCAACCACCAGTTGTTCAAGACCCGATACGCCGAGACCCGCATCGTGGGAAAACCGGTGGTCAAGCGGAATCCCGACGGGACCGCCGAAGTCCGCTACCCCGAGGAGGTGGTCGGCTACCAGAACCTGGAGGAGCTGAACGAGAAGTTCTACCGGCTGGCCTTCCGGGTGACCGCCGACCAGGTGCTGGACCTGCCCGGGGCCATTGAGACCTACGCCCACGTGGAGCTGGGAGCTAAGGCCCGCCGCCTCTACAACCAGATGGCCCGGGGATTCATGGCCGAACTGGACAGCGGCGAGAAGGTCACCGCCCAGAACGCCCTGAGCCGGCTGCTCCGGTTCCAGCAGCTGACCTCCGGGTTCGCCGTCACCGAGGACGGCAAGGTTCTCGACGTGGACCAGGCCAAGCGGCAGGCTTTGGAGGACATCCTGGACGGGCTTTCCCCGCGGGAGCCGGTGGTCGTATTCGGCCACTTCCATGCCGACCTGGACGCCGTCGCCGCGGTCTCGGAAAAGCTCAAGCGGCCCTGCTACGAAATATCCGGCCGGGTCAAGGACCTGGAGGAGTGGCGGGAGCGGGGCGGAACCCTGGCGGTGCAGATCCAGGCGGGGGGCCAGGGATTGGACCTGACCGCCGCCCACTACTGCATCTACTACAGCCTGGGATTCAGCCTGGGCGACTACCAGCAGAGCCTGGCTCGCCTGAGAAGGCCCGGCCAGACCAGCATGGTGGACTACATCCACCTGGTGGCCAAACACACCGTGGACGAGATCGTCGTCCGGGCCCTGGAGAACAAGGAAGAGGTAATCAACCGGATACTGGAAACCCGGGACCTGACCAACGGCCAACTGAGGCCGGTTCCCGGACAGGAGGAGATATGACCCAGCAGAACGCCGCAGAACAGCAGGACCCCTTCGGCCCGCCGGAGGGGGCGCCGGCCCAACCCGTCAGCGTCAACATGAACATGATGATCCAGGAATTCATCGAGGTCGACCGGCGCATCCGGGAACTGGACGAGAAGTTGAAGGAGGAGAAGGCGACCCGGACCCGGATGGAGTCCATGGTGGCCGACCACTTCCTGATGAACAACATCAAGAACCAGAAGATGGCCGGCGGCCAGACCGTGTACCTGCGCGGCGACACCTACGTCAGCCTGGTCCATGACGAGGACGGCGGGCTGGAACAGGCCCACCTGGCCCTGCGGCAGCACGGGCTGGAGTACCTGGTCCAGGACCGGGTCAACGCCAACCAGCTGAGCGGCTGGTACCGCAAGGCCAGAGAGAACGAGGAGGAGATCCCCGAGGAACTCCTGCCCTTCCTGAACGTCTCCAACGTCTACCGCGTCCGGGTGCATCACTAGGGCGGGAGGGCCCGGGGAGGGGGCCCCGCCGGAAGCGCCCGCGGGAGACCGGAGAGACAACGATTGGGAAACCCCAAGAAAAAAACAGGAGCAAGCAATGCCCGACAAGAACGATACCCCGAAAGACCCGGCCGAAGCCGGAACCGCCGTGGTGGAACGGAACGCCACCGACGCCAGCACCTACAAGGTGTTTGACGAGTCCATCGACATGGACCGGGTTCTCAAGGTCTACGAGCAGAACCTGCAGGGCGAGGCCATCGGCGAACGGGACCTGCCCAAGGTGACCATTCCCGCCCAGGGAATGACCATCTTCAACGTCCCGGGCCCCGACGGAGACGAGCACCACGAGACCATCACCGGCATCCTGGTCAAGTTCACCAAGCCCCAGGCCTACTGGGAGAAGGAACTGGACCTGAACAACGTAGTGCCGCCCAACTGCTCCAGCCCCGACGGGATCATCGGCTACGGCGACCCCGGCGGCGAGTGCTTGAAGTGCGCCTTCAACCAGTTCGGCTCCGACAAGCGGGAGGGCAGCAACGCCAAGGCCTGCAAGGAAAAGCGGATGCTCTTCATCCTGCGGCCCGACTCGATTCTCCCCACGGTCATCCAGGGCGCCACCGCCAGCATCGGCCCGGTCAAGGACTACCTGATGGAGATCAGCAACGACGGGTTCTTCCACCACGAGGTCTACACCGAGGTCTCCCTGGAGAAGGTGGGCGCCGGCCCCACCGCCTACGGGCGCCTCAAGCTCAGGAACGTGGGCCGGGTGCAGCAGGACATCATCCCCAAGCTGGAGGCCTACAAGAACGGCGTCGAGAAGATCCTCGAAGTCACCCCGCAGGAGGTCCTGCCCGACGCCGACAACGCCGTCGCGGCCATCGAGGCTCCCGTCGCCGACGCCCCCGTGGAGGAGGCCGTCGCGGCCGGCTAGACCGTCAAACCCCCGGCAGCTCCCCCGCCCCCGGGCTGATGCCCGGGGGCGGCAAATTTCCCCGCCCGGCGGGGACGCAACGGAGACAATCAAAGAGGACGCGCCATGACTCCACGGGAATTCCTGACGCTTCTCTGGGGCGATCCGCCGCCGGGGGTCGTCAACGTATGGACTCTGCCCACCAAGAAATCCCTCTGGTACGCCACCCTGGAACGGGTGAACGGCGAGGTCGCCCAATACCGGGGAGAGGAGATCTACACCGGGACCTCCGTCGCCGTCAGGAACGGCGGGTCCTTCAACACCCGCCAGCGCATCAGCGAGTCCGAAGCCGCGGGGATAGCCGGCATCTGGCAGGACGTGGACATCAGCCACCCCCAGGCCCACGCCAAGAAATCTTTACCCCCCGACAAGAAGGAAGCCCGGCGGGTGATGGGGGAACTCCCCCTGCCCCCGACCCTGGTAGTGGACTCGGGCTACGGCCTCCAGTACTGGTGGCTTTTCGAGGAACCCTGGGTGTTCGGGAACGACGAGGACCGGGAACGGGCCCGCCGCCTCACCCAGTGGTGGCACAGCCTGGTGAAGCAGGCCATGGCCGGCCGGGGCTGGGGCCTGGACTCCGTCTTCGACCTGGCCCGGGTGATGCGGCTGCCCGGCACCTTCAACAACAAGGTCAAGGAGGAACCCCGGCCCGTCCAGCCGAGCCTGGAGGGAGGCCCCCGGCATTCCCTGGAAACCCTGTTGGGGATGATTCCCGGGGACTTTGAGGCCGCCGCCCAGGTGGAGGCCGCCCCCAAGCGGAACTCCCGGAACGGCAGGAAGGAGGAAGAGGGCCCCATCACCACGTCCACGGGGCTGGTGCTGGACCCCGGCGCGTCCCCGACCCCGGCGCGCTTGGAGACCCTGCTGCAGCTGGACAACAAGTTCCGGCGCACCTGGGAGCGCAAGCGTTCCGACCTGGCGGACCAGTCGGCCTCCAGCTACGACATGAGCGTCGCCAACATAACCCTGAACGCCGGCTGGCCGGAGCAGGAGGCGGTCAACGCCATGATCTGCTGGCGAAGAACTCACGGGGAGGAACTCAAGCTCCGGGAGAACTACTACCTTCGCACCCTAGCCAAGGCCCGGGAGCCGATACGCCAGCGCCGCGAACAGGAACGGCTGGAGGACGCCCTGGCGGACCCTCCCGAGGACCAGCGGGACGTGCTCCGGAGCAGCCTGGCCCAGCTGTTCGGCGTGGACATCCACCGGGTCATCAAGTACCTGGGCGACCCCCCGGTCTACTACATGGTCACCGGCCAGGGAAACATCACCATCGGCCAGATCCGGAACATCTACAACCAGGAACACTTCCGGGAAGCCGTGGGCGCCGCCACCGGCCGGGTCATCGGCGCCGTCGGCAAGCGGGAGTGGGAGAACCGGGTCCAGGCCATCCTCAACCTGTGCGAGGACGTGGACGTGGGGGACGCCAGCCACCCGGCCCAGGAGACCCGTTCCTGGATCGCCGACTACCTGCTGGACCGGGAACCCCGGGACGAGGAGGAGTGGGAGGAGGCCGCCAAGAGCCGCCGGCCCTTCCGCCAGGACGACGCCGTGGTCATCTTCCTGGAGGACCTTCAGAAGTGGCTGGAGGTCAACCGGGGATTCGGGATGAAGCCCCACGAGGCCGGGCGGCGGATGCGCCAGGCCGGCTGCCTGCCCCGGCGGGTCAACCTCAGCGTCGGGGGAAGGAAGACCACCCGCAGCTGCTGGGAACTGCCCCCGGACCTCAGCGACCAAGGAGAAACGGAAAGTGAACGAACACCGGAATGAGCGCCGGGTGGTGGGACCCCCGGGCTGCGGCAAGACCACCTGGCTGGGAGAGAAGGTGGACGAGATCGTGGAGCGGGGCGAGAAGCCCTTCATCGCCTCCATGACCAAGGCCGCCGCCGCCGAGATCGGGTCCCGGAAGCTGCCGGTGAGCTACGACGCCCTGGGAACCCTCCACTCCCACTGCTACCACGCCCTGGGCCAGCCGGAAATCGCCGAGGGCCGGGAGCACCTGGAGGACTGGAACGAGCGGTATCCCCAGTACAAGCTGAGTCCCGGCTCTGGATCCACCGCCGACCGGGTGGACGGCGACAACCTGGAGCCCTCGGCCAGCACCGACGGCGACCGGCTGATGAACGAGTACCAGCTGCACCGGGCGCGGATGACCGCCCCGGAGCGGATGTCCCCCAACCTGCGGGAGTTCGTGCAGAAGTGGCAGGAGTGGAAGGACGTGAACGGGCTGATGGACTTCACCGACCTGATCGAGACCGCGCTCCGGGACGTGGACCACGCCCCCGGCTACCCCGACGCCATGCTGGTGGACGAGGCCCAGGACCTGGACCTCCTGGAGATGTCCCTGGTCAGGAAGTGGGGCGCCCACTGCCGGAGCCTGTACGTGGTGGGCGACCCGGACCAGGCCATCTACACCTGGCGGGGCGCCGACCCCCGGGCCTTCACCGCCGTGGAGATACCCCAGGAGAACCGGCAGGTGCTGTCCCAGTCCTACCGGGTTCCCGCCGCCGTCCACGCCCGGGCCCTGCGCTGGATCAACGAGGCACCGGGACGGGAGCGGGTGGAGTACCACCCCAGGGATTACCAGGGAGAGGTCCGGAACATCGACGCCACCTGGAAGGACCCGGAGAAAATCGTCGAGGACGCGGTGAAGTACCTGGAACGGGACCTGAACGTCATGTTCCTGGCCACCTGCTCCTACATGTTGACGGAACTGATCAGGGTACTGCGGAGCGAGGGAGTCCCCTTCTGGAACCCCTACCGCCGGCGC
The DNA here is from genome assembly GCA_963665735.1 of Dehalococcoidia bacterium. GTDB lineage: Bacteria > Chloroflexota > Dehalococcoidia > Lucifugimonadales > UBA3495 > CATOSK01. Next base: position 935,972 of record OY762444.1, read on the forward strand.
AACGGGGCCTGGAACCCGCTGCAGCGCCGGCGGGGAGTGATCAGCGCGTCGGACCGGGTGGCGTCCTTCCTGCACCTGAACGAAAGGGGCTACTGGAACTCCGAGCATCTCAACCGCTGGACCGACATGGTGAAGGCCAGGGAGGCCCTCCGCAACGGGAACCGGAAGGCGGTGCGCGCGCTGGACGACCAGGACAACGGCGGCATGAGGCTGGGAGAGTTCCTGGACGTAATCAACGACCCCGAGGTGATGCGGAGGCACGAGAGTTTCACCCTGTGGGGGAGATTCGTCGGGGTCATCAACGAAGCGAACGCGTCCAACGAAAAGCTGAGCCGTGAACTGGGAAGAATAACCGGGCTGGACCGGCTGCTGGAAGCGGTAGGCGACGCCGTGCTGAACTCCGGCGTCAGCCCGCAGGGATGGGACCGGATCAGGACGGTGACCGCCGAGGAGTCCATGAGGGTGCGGGCCAGGGACGGACTGCACCCGGAGGAGATAAGGAATCTCCTGACCGACGAGGCGGAGGAGGCCGGTATCAGCGGCGACCTGGACTGGCTCCAGAACAACCTGACCGCGGACAAGAGAAGCGGCGCCGCCTTCCCCATCGCGGTGGCGAGGAAACGGGGCCTGGAGGAACTGGAGCGGCCGCCGCGGGCGGTGATTGGAACTGCCCACTCAACTAAAGGGGGAGAGGCCGACGTTGTTTACGTCTTTCCCGACCTGAGCCGGGCCGGCATGGCCGAGTGGACCGGGAACGCCGAGAGCCGGGCCAGCGTGTACCGCCTCTTCTACGTCGCCATGACCCGGGCCCGGGACACGCTGGTGCTGCCGGAACCCGCCGGCGAGTACGCCGTCAACCTGGAATAGCGGCCAGCTGCCACGGACCACAGAACACCGGACAAGGAACTTATGAACCGGAACTACGCCGCCCTGGACCTAGAGACGGGAGCCGAGATGCCCGAGGGGGAGAACTGGCGGGACCACCGCCCCCTGGGGATAACCTGCGCCGCCCTCTACTCCCCGGCCCTGGGCGAACCCGTGTCCTGGACCGGAACCGACCCGGACGGCGAGATCGCCGACCGCATGAGCGAGGAGGAACTCCGCCTGCTGGTCAGGATGCTGCTCCACCTCCAGGAGGACCGGGGCTTCACCCTGCTGACCTGGAACGGCGCCGGGTTCGACTTCGACGTCCTGGCCGAGGAGTCGGGGATGCCGGAGGAGTGCCGCCGGCTGGCCCTGAACCACGTGGACCCCATGTTCCACCTCCTATGCAAGAGGGGGTTCCCCCTGGGACTGGACGCCGCCGCCCGGGGCATGGGGCTGACGGGCAAGACCGAGGGCATGGACGGCGGCGCGGCGGTACGGATGTGGAAGGAGGGGGAACGGGAGGACGTCATCGCCTACTGCGAGAACGACGCCCGGGCCACCTGGGAAACGGCGGCCGCCGCCGAGGAGTCCCGCAGCCTGAAGTGGACCAGCCGCTCCGGGAACAAGCGGAGCCTGTCCCTGCTGGCGGGATGGCTGACCGTCCGGCAGGCGATGAAGCTGCCGCTGCCCGACACCGGCTGGATGGACAACCCCCTGACCCGGGAGGCGGTGGCCGGATGGCTGGAGAACAACACCGGAGGACTGAAGTGAAAGCGCTGACCCTGCACCAGCCGTGGGCGTCGTTGATCGCCGCCGGGGACAAGAGGATTGAGACCCGTTCCTGGAAGCCCCCGGCCAACCTGATCGGGCAGCGCATCGGCATCCACGCGTCGAAGACCCACACGGCAATCAACAAGCCGGCCTTTGAGGAACTCCGCCGGGCCATCCGGACCAGCCACGGCGACGCGTGGCTGCAGCAACTGCCCCGGGGAGTCGTCGTAGCCACCGCCGTCCTGTCCGGTTTCTTCTTCATCCGGGAGGTCAACCGGGACAGGGTCATCTACCAGGGATACGGGAGGAACCCCGGGGAGGTGCGCGCCGACCCCTTCGGAGACTTCCGCCCCGGAAACTGGATGTGGATGCTGGAGGACGTGCAGGAGTTGAACCCGCCGGAGCCGGCCCGGGGCAGCCGGATGCTGTGGGAATGGAAAAAGGGAGAGTGAGCATAAGCGGAATAGACTACCCCCAAGCCGAACACATCAGGTTCATTTCCTGGGACGACATCCTGGCCGAAAACCCGTGGCAGGACCAATATCCCCTGGAGGACGGCGGGAAGGACCGCTACTGCGTCGTGGCCGGATCCCTGCAGGAGAGCATGGAACTGATCCTGGAGAAAATGCTGGGGCATGAGAACTGGACCATGGACGGCGTGGGGCCCCGGGGAGTGGTGGTCAAGGCAAACCCCGGGTTCGTCTTTGGGGACAGCCCCGTGCCCGTACCCGAAATCCGGCGCCCGGAGCAGGAAGAGCCATGACCGCAATTGTCACCACCAGACGGGAACCCCAACCGGAAGACCGGCGGCTGACCCAAACCCGCTGCGAGAACTGCGGGGGCCGGATGTACCTGGACGTCATCAGGGGAGCCAAGCCCCGTCTGGACGTTCACGAATACACCTGCATCAACTGCGGGCGAACCAGGTACTTCGGGGGAGAGCCGGAGTGAGAGTTGACTGAAAAGGGGCTACGACCCCACCCCCGGGACCGGACCCCCTGGACACCGGACCCCGAACACAAGAAAGGAACGAAGGGATGAGCAACCAACGATTCAGGGCCACCCCGGAGCAGATAGAAGAAGCCCACCGGCGGATGGACGAGTACCGGGCGAGACCGCCCCAAGCACCCATCGGCGACGCCGAGATAGACGCCGCGCTGGACTATCCCAACCAGGAAGACTACTTCATCACCACCAACCGGTACTGGGACTGCGACTGCGACCAGGACTACATCCGGCCCGTGGAACAAGTCGAATGCCGGAAGTGCGGCGCCGAGGGCGAGGACCAGCCCGATTCCCGCATCAACGAGATCGCGGCCCTGGGCATAGCCCTGGACCTCCAGGACCCCGCCGTGCGGGAGACCTTGGAGGAACACGGGCCGCGGTTAGCAGCCAGTCGTTAGTGACCACCGACCACCGGCAACAATCCCCCGGGGCGGGGTCAAAGCCCCATCAAATCAGGAGGTTCCGGAACAGAATGACCGACCCCAACCGGGAAAACGGGATCCGAATCCGCCGTGCCCTGGAATCCGCCGGCATACTCCGGGAAAGGGAGAACGACACCGGCCGCATCACCCCCAACTCCCAGGTGGTGCTGGAACGCCGCTACCTGTCCAAGGACCGCGAGGGCAACGTCGTGGAGGACACCCCGGAGATGTGGCGGCGCGTCGCCCACAACCTCTCCCTGCCCGAACTGGACCACGGCGCCGACGAACAGCGAAGGCAGGAGGTGGAGGACGAGTTCCACCGCGTCATGCGCCGGCTGGAGTTCCTGCCCAACTCCCCCACGCTGATGAACGCCGGACGGGAGTTGCAGCAGCTCTCCGCCTGCTTCGTGCTGCCTGTGGAGGACAGCCTGGAGGACATCTTCGAGGCCGTCAAGCGCACCGCCCTGATTCACAAGAGCGGCGGCGGCACCGGGTTCTCCTTCTCCCGCCTCCGGCCCGAGGGCGACGTGGTGGGATCCACCGGGGGCGTGGCCTCCGGCCCGGTCAGTTTCATCAACGCCTTCGACACCGGCACCGACGTGGTGAAACAGGGCAGCACCCGCCGGGGGGCCAACATGGGAATCCTGCGAGCGGACCATCCCGACATATTGAAGTTCATCCGCGCCAAGGCCGACGGGACGAAGCTGCAGAACTTCAACGTCTCGGTGGCCGTAACCCACGACTTCATGGAACGGGCCCGGGACGGCCGGGACTACGACCTGGTCAACCCCCGCACCGGCGAGAGCGTGGGGCAACTGAACGCCCGGGAGGTGTTCCGGGAGATAGTGGAACTGGCCTGGCGGACCGGGGACCCGGGGATGATATTCCTTGACCGGATCAACGCCGACAACCCCAACCCCCACCTGGGGGAGATCGAGAGCACGAACCCGTGTTTCGCCGGCGACGTCCGGCTGTCCACCGGCCACGGGATGCTGACCTTCCGGGAACTTCACGAAAGGGGGATTCCCATCCAGGTCACCACCGACAACCGGGTGGAATCAATGCTGGAACCCGTGACCGCCGGGGGCGCCGTGGCAACCGCGCCCAAGCTGCGGAAGGGAACCAGACTGCGAGACGCCAAGCCGGTGTTCGTCACCCGGCGGGAATGGCCGGTATTCCGGTTGGAAACCCGGCACGGGTACCAGGTTGTCGCCACCGCCGACCACCGGTTCTTCACCCCCGACGGGCCAAAGGCCCTGGAAGACCTGGAACCCGGAGACGAAATCCTCATCCAGTCGGGCAACGGAGTATGGAGCCGGGACTACAACCTGCCGCCATTCACTCCCAACCCCAGGCTGAAGAACAAGATCACAAGGGGTGAGGCCAACCCTCCCGGGAAGTGGACCCGGGAACTGGGAGAACTCCTGGGATGGATAACCGCCGACGGGTGGATAACCCGTCACAACAAAGGGAGTCGTACTGTGGGTCTCATGTTCGGCAACGAACCGAAGATGGCCCTAGCCCCCAGGTTCCGAACGCTGATCCGGGAATGGTTCGGGGTTAACGGGTCAACAACAGAGCGGCACGGTACTCTATCTCTTCTCTACGGCGGGTCCCCCGCCCAATTCGTGGAGTCCCTGGGGATGGGCGGGGAGAACAGCCCGGCGAAGGAAGTTCCCGAATCACTCTGGAGCGCGCCCCGGGAAGCCGTCACCGGCTATCTCTCCGCCCTGTTCGGAGCCGACGGGACAGTGAACGTATCCGCCCACGGAGCCAGCTGCGCCATCAGGCTGGCCAGCAGTTCCCCCGAACTGCTCCGCCAGACCCAGCTCCTGCTGCTGAACGAAGGGATAGTCGGGAAGATCTACTTCCGCCGGCAGGGAGGGGAGAAGGAACTCCCCGGGCCGGACCGGCAACCGAAGGTCTACTCCGTCAAGGACCAGTACGAGCTGGTAATCGACGGGGAAAGCCGGAACACCTTCGTCAAGAAAATCGGGTTCCTGATCCCTGAAAAGCAGGAGGCCGTCCTGGAATGGATCAACGGCCGGGGAAAACCCCAGAAGCAGGAACCCTTCACCGACCGCGTGAAAAGCGTAACCCCCTACGGGGCCGAGGACGTCTACTGCACCACGGAGCCGGAAACCCACTCCATCATCGCCAACGGCTTTGTAACCGCGCAGTGCGGAGAACAGATGCTCTTATCCAACGAGTCCTGCAACCTGGGATCCGTGAACCTGGCGTTGGCCGTCAGGCCCGGCAAGCACGGCGCGCTGGAGGTGGACTACGACCACCTGGCCCGGGTGACCCGCACCGCCGTCCGGATGCTGGACAACGTCATCGACGCCAACCGCTACCCCATCCCGGCCATCGAGGAAGCCACCAGGCTCACCCGCCGCATCGGCGTGGGCGTCATGGGCTGGTCCGACCTGCTGGTGCAGCTGGGCATCCGCTACGACTCGGAAGAAGCCCTGGAACTGGCCCGGAAGGTCATGGGATTCCTCCGCGAGGAGACCCACCGGGCCTCCCAAGAGCTGGCCAGGGAGCGGGGCGCGTATCCCGCCCTGGAGGGCAGTACCTATTCCGAACCCATGCGGAACACCGCCCCCACCACCATCGCCCCCACCGGCACCATCAGCATCATCGCCGGGGCCAGCAGCGGAATCGAGCCCCTGTTCGCCCTGGCCTACGCCCGCAACGTCATGGACCGTACCCGCCTGGTGGAGAGCAATCCCTACTTCGAGGCCGTCGCCAGGAGCGAGGGGTTCCACTCCCCGGAGCTGATGGAACAACTGGCCGAAACCGGCAGCCTGGAAGAACTGGACGTACCGGCCTGGATCAAGGAGGTGTTCCGGGTATCCCACCAGGTCGCGCCGGAGTGGCACGTCCGGATGCAGGCCGCCTTCCAGGAACACACCGACAACGCCGTGTCCAAGACCGTCAACCTGCCGGTGGAAGCCACCCCCGGGGACGTGGAAAGAGCCTACCTGCTGGCCTGGGAGATGAACTGCAAGGGCATCACCGTGTACCGCGACGGCAGCAAGGCCGAGCAGGTGCTGACCGCCGGAACCCGGGAGGAAACCGCCGCCGCCGTCCAGTTCCCCGACCGGGAGCGGGAACGGCCCCGGGTGATGACCGGCCGGACCCAGCGTTTTCGCACCGGCCACGGGAATATGTACGTCACCGTCAACCTGGACGAGGAGGGACGGCCCTTTGAGGTCTTCTGCAACCTGGGCAAGGCCGGGGGCTGCGACTCGGCCCAGCTGGAGGCCATCAGCCGGATGACCTCCCTGGCGCTGCGTTACGGCGTGCCCCCCGACCGCATCGCCCGGCAGCTGGAGGGAATCACCTGCTGCCCCGCCTGGGACGAGGGGCGGCAGATTCGCTCCGCGGTGGACGCCATGGCTCTGGCCCTGATGGACGCGCCGGAAAGGGAGAACCCCAACCGGCGTCCCAAGTGCCCGGATTGCAATTCGCCGGTGGAGTTCAAGGAGGGCTGCGAGGCCTGCTCCAATCCCGCCTGCGGCTGGAACCTCTGTGGATAGGGGGAGAAACGTGCAAGACCGAGCGGGCCGCCGGCGCCCGTGGGAGAGGAAAATTCCCGGCTGGGCGGGAACCCTGGCCGCCATGACTGCGGGAACCCTCATCTACCTGGCCATCCTGTTCACCCAAGGAGGTGCGATGTGTCAGAACTTCGCCCCGCTGGAACCCGCGCCCCTGCGCTGGTTCGCCCAACTGCCGGCCCTGTGCCGGTTACGGTGATAAGGGAGAAAGGGAGAAGAATATGCAGAACCAGCGCGCTGGAGACGTGCTCGACTTCGGCAAAATCGGACTCCTGAACGCCCTGGCCGCCCCGGAGGGGGGACAGGAACCCTTGAAACTGGCCGTGGTGTGGTTCCTGAACGCCGACTCCCCATCCCCCGACGCCCGGCGGGACGAGTACCTGGAACCGGACAACCCCACGGGGCGGAGACTCCGCCGCTGCAATCCCTGGCTGGCGGAGGCCCTCGAACCCGTCACCCGTTCCCGGCGCCGGTCGGTGACCCTGCTGCAGGAATCCGGGGTACTGCCCCCGGGAACGACCTTTCACCAGGAACGGCTGGATATGGGCAACGGATCCAGGAAGGAAAAAACCAAGTTCCGCGGGACATGGATGAACCGCGCCCTGGAATCCTGCGCCGGAGCCGACCTGGTCTTCCTGGACCCCGACGCCGGCGCCTCGGACAAGGAATCCGGCATTGACCCGCAGCGGGTGCACCAGGCCGAGCTCCAGGCCTTCCTGGAACGGGGACCGACGCTGGTGATACACCACCGGATGAGTCCCCGGTCCCACGTGAGGAAGCAGGCCCACCGGATGCAGCGGGAAATCTACGAAAGGAACCACCGGCGGGCCGCCGTCATGCGCTACCGCCACCACCGCCCGCCCAGGGGCTTCATCATCATCCCCGGAACCGGCCATCGGGAGGTCGTCTCGTACCGCCTTCGCCGGATGCTGGAAACCAACTGGAAGAACCACTTCGACCTGCTGGGTTGAACCGCCACCAAGGAGGAGAGAATGAACAAGGAAACCCTGGCGCTGCTGGCCGACAACGGAGGTCCCCTGGACCTGGAATTCGTGCCGACCCGGGAGGGCTGGATCATGAACCGCGACGGCCGGAGCGCCGGCCCCGACCCCGAACTGGACAGCCGGGAACGGCTGGAGGAATCCCTCGCCTGGTACCCCCGTCCCGTGACCATCAACGGCGAACCCCTGGAAACCCGGGAATGGAACCCGGACCTGGGAACCCGCATCGACATCCAGCTGCCGGCCCTGGACGGCAGGTCCGGCGCCGTGAATCAAGTCAAGAACAACCCGGCCCGGAAGATATACTCCCACAACGCCCGGGTGGGCGGAGTCCTGACCCACCTGCAGGCTGAGATGGACATCAACCGGGATACCTACCTGGCCCCCACCCATTCCGGACTGCCCGGCCACGACCCCCTGGCCATAGTCGCCTTCTCGGTGCTGATGCAGGTGGAGACCGCCGAGATAGCCGAACTGGATGAATCGAAGGACGGGTGCTCCCGGATCGTCCCCCGGTCTCCCCTGGAGAGCCGGGTCCGCGACCGGCTGCAGCGGGACCAGGAACTGGCCCGGAGCGTCGCCGTCGCCGCCGGGGAGGTGAACCCACCCCACGAGGGGAAGGTCTACCGGCGCCCCATGACCGGGGAGAACGGCTCCGACGTCTTCACCGACAGCTACCCCATCGCCGTCACCGCCCGCCCCATCGTGGTGAGGGATGGAGACGTGGCCGAGTTCAACTCCGAGTACGTCAGCGTCATCGAGAACCTGTACCTGGACGGCCGGCTGATTCCCGTAGACGAACGGGACTGGATCAACAACGAACGGGTCTCCGGGCCCTTCAAGGACGTGGCCGAGGTGGGCGCCGCCGAGTTCACCATCATGCCGGTGGATTCCGAAACGCCCGAATCCATCACCCTGACCATCGAGACAGACGATGAGGAGGACCCCATCGAGATTCCCGCCCGTTTCGTCATGACCGGCGAGTTTATCGACGAGGCCCAGGTCAGGGTCGTTCCCGGAGCTTTGACCCAGGAGCAACTGGCAGGGTACGTCTTCCGCGGCTACTGGACCTACAAGGACATGACCAGCTGGGACGACGCCAAGTACGAGGCGGAGGTCCTGATGGACCGGGTGAAGAGCATGACCACCTACGCCGCCGGAGACCGGGAGGGCGCCGTGGAACGGGAGCTCAACATGCTGGTCAACGGGTTCCACCCCGCCGTTCCCATGCCCAAGGACCGGCGCGTCAGCGTCCGCAACCACGCCGGCACCCTGGAGGTGATCCTGAACCCCGACCTGCCGGCGGAAGGAAAATAGCCGTGACCCTGCTGAGCGTGGCGGAGGCCGCCCGGCTGGTGGAGGAAGCCGTCACCGCCCCGGGCATCGACCAGTCCGTGGGCAGTTGGCGGGAGGACGGCCGCTGCTGCATGGGCAGCCGCATCGCCCACGCCCTGGGGGTGGAGACCCCCAACTACCTGAACGGCGTGGACGAATGGGCCCGGCTCATGGGAGCCACCCGGGCCCAGGTCATCCTGATGCTCCGGGACGCCGGGGCCGGGCCCGACCCCCTGGGACCGGCCCGGTGGCAGGAATCCCCCCGGGCCGTCTGGCGCCGGCTGGAATCCCTGCGGGAGATGCCCCGGCTCCACCACCGGGACCTGAGCCGGCAGAACCTGGCCCGCACCGACCTGCGGGACAGCGACCTGGCCGGAACCAGGCTCTACCGCGCCAACCTGCGGGGAGCGGAACTGGACAACGCCGACCTGACCCGAGCCGACCTCCGGGCGGCGGACCTGGCGGGAGCCAGCCTGCGCTGCGCCCGTATGCGGGACGCCGACCTCCGGGGAGCCGACCTGACCGGGGCCGACATATCCAAGGCCAACCTGAACGGGGCCAGGACCGAGGGAGCCGTAACCGTATTCACCAACGCCGCCGGAACCGGGCTGGAAACCCGCCGGCGCCGGGAGGAGTTGAGAGCATGAAGGCGATATGTTTGCAGGAACCGCTGGACCAGACCCTCCAGAACACCATGAAGTTCACCACCACCAAGTCACCCATCACCATGACCCGGGACGTGCTCATCGAGGCCCGGGGAGGCGCCCTTCACTTCACCGCCACCAACCTGGAGATGGCCATCCAGGCCAGCATACCGGCCGACGTGCAGGAGGAGGGAACCCTGGCGGTTCCCAACAAGCTCCTGATGGAACTGGTAAAGACCCTGCCCCGGGACCAGCTGAACCTGGATTCCGAGAACGGCGACACGACTCTGCGAGTCAACTGGGAGGGAGCCCATGCCAGCGTCAACGGCGAGTCCCCCGGATACTTCCCGCCGGTCCCCACCGTGGACAACCCGGTGAGGTTCCAACTGAGCGTGGCGGAGTTCCGCCGGGCGGTCAACCGGGTGCTCTTCTGCGCCGCCGGGGAGAAGGGACGGCCCATCCTCACCGGGATACTCCTCCAGGTCAACGACCGGGACGAACTGGTGACCGCCGCCGCCGACGGGTTCCGGCTGGCCCGGCAGGTGACCGTCCTGGAGAACCCGCCCGCCGCAGCATTGGAACTGGTGATACCCGCCCAGACCATGACCGAAGTGCAGCGGATGGCCAACCACGCCGAGGCCGTCGAGATCCTGGCCTCGGGAACCGGAAAGAACGTGAAGTTCCGCATCGGCGGGGAGGAACCCCAGGACACCGACGTCCGGGTGACCTCGACGCTGCTGGAGGGGAACTATCCCGAACTGTCCGGCCTCATCAACCGGGATATGCCCAACGCCACGGTCATGGACATCGCGGAGCTGAACCGGGCGGCCAGGCGGGCCAACATCTTCGCCCAGGACGATGCCCACACCGTCCGCATCAACATGGACCCCCGCCGGAACCACGTGGTGATTGACAGCGAGTCCAAGGAGGTGGGCAGCAGCCGGGTATCCATGATGTCCCGGGAGACCCGGGGCCAGCCCATCGAGATCGCCATCAACTGCAAGTACTTCCTGGACCTGCTGGGCAACCTGTCGGCCGCCGAGCTGGTGATGGAGACCGAGAGCGCCACGTCCCCGGCCCGCATCGGGATACCGGAGGACGAGGACTACGACCACGTGATGATGCCCATCCGGGTGCTGACCCCGTGATAACCGAGCGGGAACTGCAGAACACGCTGCTGGAAACCTGCGACGCGCTGGGAATCCGGGCCTTCCACGTCCACGACTCGAGGCGGCAGGTGCGGAAGGACGGGAGGCTGCAGCTGGTGGGCGACGCCCGGGCCTCCGGGTACCCCGACCTGACCATCATCGCTCAAGGCGGCGCCATCTGGGCCGAGCTGAAGTCGGAAAAGGGAAAGCTGAACCCCGACCAGGTGGAGTGGCTGGAATCCCTGCCGCCCCACCGGGCCCACGTCTGGCGGGGACGGGACCTGGACCTGGCCATCGACATCATCCGGCGGGGACACCCGCCGGGCAACTGCCCCACCTGTTGGACCTGCAGCCGGGAGAACCACGACGGAGGAGAACCCACATGAGCCAGCCCAAACCCAGGGAAGTCCTGCTGGCCCGGAGAAAGATGGAGGAAGCAGAGTACCGGGTGATCATGCCCAGCCTGCTGCCCGATGACGACGACGAGTGGTTGTTGGAACGGGAGGGAAGGGAGTACCGGGTACTGATGCGGGACCACATCTTCCTGGAGGCGGTACGAGCCGGGGAGGTGGCCTTTCTGGCCGGAACGGTGATCCGGTGCGTCCTGGAGGAATTCCTGTGGCTGAACCCCGGGGGCATCACCCCGGAGGGAGAGACCCCGGAAGGCGTCCGGGCGGAGTACCGGGTGACCACGGTAGACGTGACCATCAACCCGCCCCGGCCGCCCCCCTGCCAGCAGGAGACCTGCGACCAGTAGATAGTGGCCGGACCCCGCCAACCACCGGACGTTGAAAGCCAAGGAGAGAACATGAACCTGGAACTGCTGGCCCTGCTGGCCCGGGCCCCCGAACCCCTGGACATCGAACTGACCGGCATCACCGTCGCCGTGAACGGCGATCCCCCGGTGAGAAACCTCCTGGGCTACAAGCCCGAGGAGCAGTTGGCAAGAAGCCTGGCCGATTACCCCGCCCAGGTCAAGATCAACGGGCGCGTGGTTGAGAGGAACAGCGCCCCGCCCCCGGACTTCCGGCTCAAGGTCACCAGGCCCGTGGAGTTCAACCTGGCCAGGTCCACCAAGAGGCAGCTGGACCCCGCCACCGGCGAGGAGAGCCCCGACTATCTCGGTTCCAACTCCCGCGCCGGCGGGGTGAAATTCTACAGCAGCGTGGGCCCCGATGGCCGGGAACTGGAAACCGCCCGCTACCTGAGCCCGGAACCCGGGAAACACGGCCCGTTCATTCCTCTGACCGAAGTCCGCATCGATCCCGTGAACCGGCTCGAACCCGGGGAGATGGATTCCATCCGGGAGAGGAGCGGAAGCCAGGTATACATACCCCCCGGCTCCGAACTGGAGGCCAGGGTCAGGGAACGCCGGCTGGAAACGGTGCAACAAGCCCGGGAGCATCCCGGCATCCCCCAGCCCCACCACGGACCGGTCTACGCCTACCCGCTGACCGCCCCCGGCTGCGAGGGAGGGCTGCACCTTCCCTGCGCCATGGCCGTCGCCGGAACCCCGGTGGTCATCGAATGCGACGACCCCGGCGAGTACGTCACCGCGGTGCAGGCGATACTGGACTCGGACTGCGGAATGGTTCCGGTCCATCCCCACGCCGCCCGGTGCGGCAGCATCGACGTTCCCGCTCCAGAGAACCCGGTGCGAATATCCGGCCCATGGTTCGTGGCCGACGATAACCGGACCGACCACCCCAAGACCATCACCATGTTCGCCCGGGTGGGAGATGAACCGCAGGAAAGAAAATTCCCGGCCCGCATCTGGATCAGCGTGGACGCGGTTGGCGACGTGGATGCCAAGGCCGTTCCGGGCGCCATGGACCTGGAACAAATCGAAAACCTGCTGACCCGCGCCCTGGCCGAGCCCAACGACGAGCAGCTGGAACAGGACGAGATGACGCGGCGGGAGGAGCATACGGAGAACCTGGCCCGGCACCTGGCCGGCGACAGCCGGGGAGCCATGGAACGGGAGATTCGCCGGATGCTCCAGGAGTTCGACACCCCGGTTCCCTATCCCGACGAACCCCTGACAGTCACCAGCTTGGACGGCCGGATAACCGTGACGGTGGGAGGCAAACCGTGAGCATCCCCGACTTCCAGGACCTGACCGGGCCGCTGTACGTCATCACCCGCCCCCGGCGTCATACCAAAAAGCAGTGGCTGGCGGCCGTCAACTCGTCGCTCTTGGGCGAGCACGGCGACGAGGTGAAGGCGGCGGTGCGTTCCATCCTGCGCCGGCAGGGACGCACACCGCCCCCCGAATACCAGGAATGAAGGAGAGACTCCCGTGAAAGTCACCTGGAAGGTAATAGAGGACCCCCAGGGGGAATTCACCCTCGTACTTGAAACCGGCATCCACCCGGGGCGGGTCAACCACTGGCGGGGAACCGTCAACGTGGAACCCGGCAACCGGACCGTCGTACCCGTCATGGAACTGACCGGGGTGGACGGCCCGGGAGCCGATCCCGGAGAAATTCCCGGGCGGACAACCCCGAGAGCCATGAACATAACGCCCCCGCCCGGAGCCAACCCGCCCCCGCTCCTGGTCATCAAGGAAGCCATGGAGCAATGCGTCAACCGTTCCCTGGCCCTGGAGGCGGAGCGGGAGAACGATGAACCCCAGGCACGGAGCGAACTCCGGCAGATTGCCAAGCAGGGCGTCAACCAGGCCTGGTTCTAACCCACAGCCGAAGGAGCAAAACATGAAAGTTAAAACCGTCTGGCAGGTAATCGAACCCCGGCCGGAGATGTTCGAACTGGAAACCCGGGTCCACCTGGGAGATGAACGGGTCTATCACTGGCAGGGGCCGGTGATGATCGGACAGGACGGCGAGACCGCCATTCCCACCATGAAACTGAAGAAGGTGGAGGGCGGCCCCATGCCCCTGGAGCAGCAGACCCGCGTCATGAAACCCGGGATGCCGACCTCCAACGCCCGGCCGATACCCCACGAGGTAGTGGGCAACGCGGTGCGGGCCTGCTACCTCCGCTCCCACGAGATGTATCGCCGGGAGGAACAGGACCCGGTGGAGGAAACCCGGGAGCTGCTGCGGGAAATCGTCCAGGAAGGCCCTCGGGAATCATGGGTATAGCCGCCCGGCCCAACATGGCCGTCATCTACGACTTCGACGGCACCCTGGCCCCGGGCAATATGCAGGAGCGCCAGTTCATCCCCAACCTGGGATTGACCCCCGGCGAATTCTGGGAAAAAGTCAACGAAATGACCCACGACCGGCAGGCCGACCCCATCCTGACCTATATGTACGTCATGCTCCAACTGGCCCAAAAAGCCGGAATCGTAGTCCACGAGAGGGACCTGAACGCCCAGGCCCGGGGCATCAAGTTCTTTCCCGGGGTCACGGACTGGTTCCAAAGGATGAACCGCCGCGCCGCCGGCCTGGGAATAGCCCTGCGCCACTTCGTAGTCAGCTCCGGCAACGCGGAAATTATTGAAGCCACCCCCATCGCCGGGGAGTTCCACCGCGTCTACGCATCCCGGTTTCTCTACGACGATGACGGAATCGCAGTCTGGCCGGCGGTGGCCATCAACTTCACCAACAAGACCCAGTACCTGTTCCGGGTGAACAAGGGAGCGTTGGACCAGGACGACCTGGAGGTCATCAACCGGAAGATACCCCACCACCTCCGGGAGGTGCCCTTCGAGAACATGATCTACCTGGGCGACGGGGAGACCGACGTGCCCTGCTTCCGGGTGATGATGGACGCCGGTGGGATGGCCGTCGCCGTCCACGGGCCCGGGGGAGAGGAGAACGCCCGGGGTTTCCTGCGGGACGGCCGGGTGGACCTGGCGGCCCCCGCCGACTACCGGGAGGGGAGTCTCCTGGACCGGGCGGTAACGGCGCAGATGGAACTCGTTGCTGCCCGCGCCAGGCTGCAAAAGCAGATGGAAAACGGCAGGGAGGAATGATGGAAACCTTGATGGACCTGATGGCGATAGCGGAAGATGCCCCGGTTCCCGACCGGCTGGAGCGGATTGCCGACGTGGTGCGGGACCACCCAAAACGGTGGAGACAGAACCGGTTCTACGACGCCGACGAACCGGAATTCGCCACCGGCACCTGCCTGGTGGGGCTGGCGGCCATCGCCGCCCGGCACGCCGACATCATTGATTTTGAGAACGACAAACCGGTGTACGGCACACTCAAGGAGTCAATCCGGTACGAGGACCCGGTTGAATGGAACGACGACCGGAACCGGACCGCCTCCGACGTGGAGAACGCCCTCCGGGAAATAGCCCCCATCATCAGGCAAAAGGAACAGGAGTAACGGAATGAACCAGAACGTGGAAACGAAACCCGGCCCGGCGGCCATGGCGAGACTGGTCGCCACCCACCTGCGCACCAGGCACACCCCCAAGAAGCACGGCGGCTACGACGTATACGAGGACGAGAAGATCCGCATCATGCTGGACACCTACGTTCCCAATATCGACGTCCAGATATTTCCGCCCGGAGAAAACCCGGTCACCGTATTCGCCGCCAGCTACACCAGGTGGAGCAACCCGGAGGTCTTCCGTACCGGCGAGTGGATGAAGTACCTGGAGGAACTGCTGCCCAAGGCAATCGCGGAACGGGACCGGAAGGAGGACGAACGGCAAGAAAAGGAAAGGCTGGAACGGGAACGCCGCTACGGTCCGGTGGACGACGCCATCATCTTCGGAGCCCGGGCATGAAAACCGTACGGGTTGCAGACCTGTTCTGCGGGGCCGGGGGGACCAGTTCCGGCGCCGAGCAAGCCCTCCGGGAAATGGGCCGGGAGATGGAACTGGTGGCGGTGAACCACTGGGACGTCGCCGTGGACACCCACCGGCGCAACCTGCCCGGGGCAACCCACGTCCTGGAGGACGTCAACCTGGTCAAGCCCCGGGACGCCGTCCCCGGCGGGCGCCTGGACCTGCTGATGGCGTCGCCGGAATGCACCGGCTTCAGCCGGGCCAAGGGGGGACTGCCCCTACACGACCAGGGCAGGATGAACGCCTGGGCAATTGTCAGGTGGCTCACCGACCTGCGGGTGGAACGGCTGCTGGTGGAGAACGTACCCGAGTTCGTCCGGTGGGGACCCCTGGACGATGACGACCGGCCCGACGCCGACCGTCTCGGGATGCACTTCCAGGCCTGGGTGAAGACCATCAGGGAGCTGGGCTACCGGGTCGAGTGGCGGACTCTGAACTCCGCCGACTACGGGGATGCCACCAGCCGGGTCAGGTTCTTCCTGCAGGGCCGGCTGGACGGGAGGCCGGTGAACTGGCCCGAACCGACCCACGCCAGGAACCCAAACCCCATGTTTCCCGGACGCGCGCCCTGGCGGGGAGCCCGGGAGGTGATCGACCGGGACGACCCGGGACGCAGCCTGCTGGACGACCCCCGGTACGCCCGGAAGCCCCTGGCGGTACGCACCCGGCAGCGAATCGCCCGGGGGATGTGGAAGTACTTCGGGGAGATGGCGCACCTGTACGTGCGCCTGCTGGACCTGCCCCCGGGGGAGGAACATCCGCCGGGGAAGCCGGAGAAGGCGGCCGCCCTGGTCATCGGGCAGCAGAGCGGCTCGGAAGCCAGGCCCTGGGACCGGCCGCTGCCGACCATTGCCGGCAAGGGCGCCATTTCCATAACCAGGCCCGTAGTCATGGGACTCCCCGAACCGTCAACATCCCGGGGACCGGCCCTGGTGGGATACTACCGGGACACCGGATCGCCCGAAGTCCGGTGGATGAAGGTCCGGGAGACAACCCCGGACGGCATCCTGGTCCAGTACTACAGCAACGGGAAGTGCTGCACCGGGACCGGGGATCCCCTTCCCACCGTCACCACCAAGGACCGGCACGGGCTGGCCACCCCCACGCTGTCGGCAATCGGCCAATGCCGGCCGGGAGACGCCTTTCACCAAGCCCGCGAGGCCGGCCTGGACCCCCGGCGCGTCGTGTTCCTGGAGGACCGGCCCCACCTGCTGGACCTGAGGTTCAGGATGCTCAACAACCGGGAACTGGCCCGGGCCATGGGGTTCGACGACGGGGAGAGGACCTACGAGTTCGCCGGAAACCGGGGCCAAGTGACCCGGCAGATCGGGAACGCGGTGCCCGTGAACCTGGCCCGCGCCCTGGTGAGGGAGATACTCAAGTGAATGGACCCATCGAACAGGGCCAGCTCATCGCCGGGGAATCCCGCCAATCCAGGAGGAGTCCCCCTCCTTTCCGGAGAGCCAACGACCTGGACGGCCGGCAATGGCTGCGGAACTCCATCAGCGTCTGGAGCGACATCCACAAGACTCCGGAAGAAATCTCGTTAAGGCACCCAGCCATGTTTCCCATCCAACTGGCGAGCCGGTTGATAGAGTCCTTCACCCGTCCCGACCAGAAGGTCGTTCTTGACCCCTTTTCCGGGATTGGCTCGACGGTACTGGCCGCCGAGGGAATGGGCAAACGGGGCATAGGGCTGGACATATCGCCCGGGTACATCGCCAAGGCCAAGCAGCGACCGCAGCCCGGCCCCGACCTGTTCAGGCCCGACGGCGACGCCGGGAAGGGAGAGAGGCATTTCCACCAGGCCGATGCCCGGGACCTGCTGCAGTACGTGGACCCGGACTCGGTTGACTTCGTGGCAACATCTCCCCCCTACTGGGACATCCTGCTCCGGAACAGGACTGCCGACTACCGGGAAATCAGGAACTACGGCGATTCGGAATCGGACCTGGGACGAATCCCCGACTACCACCAATTCATGGAAACCCTGGGCGACGTTTTTGCCCGGGTTCTCACAGTCCTCAAACCGGACTGCTACTGCTGCGTGGTGGTGATGGACTTACGCAAGGGCAGCAGGTTCTTTCCCCTGCACGCCGACCTGTCCGCGAAGATGCAGGAAACAGGTTTCCTGTTCGACGACCTCATAATCTGGGACCGGAAGCGCGAATACAACAACCTGCGCCCCCTGGGACACCCCGGCGTATTTCGAATCAACAAGGTTCACGAATTCATCCTCATCTTCCGGAAACCGGGGGCCGGCGCAACTTGATGCGGAGCGTTTCTCAGGGGAACAAAAACCCGCGTGGGTACGACCCACCCGTACGGTTGATTGACCTGCAAGAGAGGAACACCGAGCCGACCGGAGGAATGGAGCCATGAGAAGCCTGCAGGATACCCAGGAAGTCCTGATGAACTACGACATACGGGACGCCGCCGGCCTGCTCCGCGCGATGGACGACTTCTGGCAGGATCCCGGCGCCTGGACCGTCGAGGCCCTGGGCCGGGACGAACGGGGCGAGCCCGCCGAGGAGTGCGAAGCAGTCGCCTACTGCGCCACCGGGTTGATGGAAGCGTTGGAGTACCTCCACGGCCTGGACACAGAGGTCCTGGAGGGCGCGGTGATCGCCCTGCTGGAGGAGGACGACGACGGGCTGCGGAGATACCGGAACCACGTTGCCGGGGACGAGGAGGAACGGGACGCCCGGCTTGTTGAACTGATGCGGACTTCAGTACCCGACATCAACGACGCCCTGGAGAACGCCGAAGACGCCCGGAAATGGGTGCAGCGGGCCATCGCCCGGCTGGAGGAAAAACCGTGAGCTATTGCCGGTGGAGCGACGACGACTTCCGATGCGACTTCTACGCCTACGGCGACCGGGATGGATACCGTTTGCACCTGGCCGGGGTACGGACGGTCTGGGACCCTCCCCCCAGCCCCTACGACCTTAAAGTCATCAGGACGGAACCCGGCGAGTTCCGGCAGGTGTACCGGCAATACCACCAAGCCCTGGAGCGGGCGGAGAGAATTCCCATCAAACACCCCCTGGCCGGCCAAATGTTGCAATTCAACACCCTGGAGGAAATGCGGGCGAAGATGGCGGAACTGCTGGCGGAGGGATTCCGGGCCCCGGATTGGGTCCTGGAACGCATCGACGATGAAATCGGGGAGACGGCGCCGTGACGAACCTCTTCTTCAACCAACGGGAACGGGAACCCCGGGGCCAGGTCACGGACGACCACTCCAGGGCCGACTACGAGACCGAACCCGACCCCCAACTGAAGCAGGACGCCATGGACGTGGCCCGGTACCTGGGATCCTGCATGAGGGAACGGGGGAACACCTACCGGCACATATACCGGGACAAGAAAATCCACGTGGAGTGCCTGGACGAAGCCGTTCCCAAGGTCAAGGTGCAGGTACTGATGGGGAGGAAACCGGTGACCGTCCTGAACCTGGAAATCATCCGGGCCAAGGAGATCAACCGCCCCGGCCGGTGGACGGAGTACCTGGCCGAGCTGGCGGAAAAAGCCCGGGCCGTCCGCGACCGGGAAAGGGCGGAGCAGGAAGCCGTCCGGGAGCGGAACTGGCAACGTCGCCACGAACCCCTGGACGACGCCGGGTTCTTCGAGAGGTGAGCGCCGGGAGAAGAGACCCCGCCGGAACCGCCGCAGCGTGGAGTTGGAACCTGTCCATTCTGTCCTGCTACGTTCTGGTGATTGCCGTGATGCTGGTCACCGGACGGGAACTGGCCCACGCGCCCCTGCCCGCCCTTCCCGGGGCGCTGGCCAACGACCACGTACCGCCGGACTGGGCGCTCCCCCAGGGGAACTACCTGGTTCTCCGGGTAGCCCGGGTCCACCGCTGCCGGGCCGCCGCCGCCACCGCCCATCACGCCCGGCTCCACGGAGGACTGGCCCAGGTGGAACCGGCGCCCTGTCCCGGGAGAGTGAAGCTGGCCGTAAACGGGAGATACCTGGAGGAACTGGGCCGGAGGAACGCCCGGGAATACCCCGGATGGGTCAGCGGCAGCCACCATGAACTGTACGGTCCGCCGGAAATGACGGCGCAACTGGAGGTCAGGAGCGTCTCGACGGCCGGGCCCCTGGCCCGGGGAATCCTGGGCCTGCTGGCCGCGTCGACCCTGACCCTGCTCCTAGCCGCCCTTTCCCTGGAAACGCTGGCCCGGAATACCGGAACCCAGGAGGATGAACCGTGGAAGAGAACGAAAACAACCGCAGCCAATCGACCGACGCGGAGTCCATCGCCGAACGGATGAAAGAGGACCCCCACCTGCTGTCTGAAGTCATATCCCAATTGTTTCCCTTCAATATGCCCCAGGTTCCCGGCATCGTGACCTACGACGAATCCGGGGAAGCGCCCGCCGGCCCGTGCAGCTTCGTGGAGTTCACCGGCCTCGAGGGCCACAAGATGTACGTACGCCCCGGCGAGATCGTATCCATATACGAGCACAAGCCGAAGAAAAAGGACGACCGGGAGTTCGCCACCATCGCCACCCACCGGGAACACGTACTGCTCCCGGGCAACGCCCGGAAGATAGCCGAGTTCATCGCCGGGAGCGCGTGATGAGAGAGTGGAACAATGCCACCGCGGGGGAGATCCTGGACCGGATTGCCCAAGTCATCAGGGAGGACCCGGACTCCTGGATTCAGCACGTCCGGGCCCGCACCGCCGGCGGGCAACCGTGCTCCGCAACCAACCCTTTGGCCCGGAGCCGGTGCCTGAGCGGGTTCCTGGACTGGTTGGAACCCGGGGCGACGCCCGGGGAGATAAACCGGGCCAGATGGGCCATCGAATACGCCGGAACGCCCGCCGGGAGCAGGTTCCTGTGGACCCTGACCGCAGTCAATGACAGCCTGGAGAACCACGAGGAAGCCCTGGAACTGGTGGAACGGGCCCGGGCACGGTTGGAGGAGCGAACATGAAACTGGAAGAGATAAAAATTACCGGGCTGAAGACCATGACCGGCGAGGCCATCCTGTCCATCATGGACGCGGTGTCCAATGCCGCCATCAACGCCGGCAGCCCGGAGGTCAACCGGGCCGGGTACGGGATGATCGAGGCCGAGGCCAACCTGTACCGGAACCAGACCCGGGCCAACATCACCGGGTTCCTGGACGAGGCCCGCCGGGCGGCATTGGAGATTGAACGGAGGACCGACCCCACGGTGAACCGGCGGGACGCCCAGCTCTACGCCATGGCGGTGGGAGCGCAGGACGTGCTGAGCCACGCGGCCACATCCCTGAAGAACAGGTCGTACAAGCCCGTCGGGATTGAAAGGGGATCCGACCCCGGATTGAAAGGGGTGTCGACCCCGCCCCCACTGAGCACCAGCCACTGAAAAGACCCGAAAGCCGGAGGAACGCCCCCAAACCATGCCCAACCACCGGGTCACCCACGCCTGCGGGCACCAACAGAATCACCGTATAGCGGGAAAACGCGAGCAGCGGGAGTACCGGATGCAGTGGCTGCAGACCCAGCAGTGCCTAGAATGCTGGACCCGGGACATGGCGGAGAGAAACCGGCGGATGGTCCGGGAAATGGCCCAGGCCCACGGGCTGCCCGAACTGTCCGGGACGGATAAACAGGTGAACTGGGCCATGGCCATCCGGCAGTACGTCGTAGCCGACCTGGACGCCTGGGTGGAAGATGAAAAGGCCCGTATGGAACGCCGGCAGGCCGAGCCCGCGGAATACCGGAACCTGGAACGGCTGCGCCGGCGCAGCATGACCCGGATACGAAGCATCACCCGCGCCGGATGGTGGATCAACCACCGGGAACCCGGCCAGGGCCGGGAGGCGGTGGTCGGACAAACCCGGCGCCTGATGGAACGGGAACGGCGCCGGAGCGCCGGTGGATAGTCGCCGCGCCCGGCGCCAACCACCCCCCGCAAGTTGACAGCGCCCACGCCCCAAACCATTCACTAACCACCGGAAGGAGAACGCCGTGGAAGAGAAAACCCGACGGCTGGAGGAACGCGCCGAAATCATTCGCAACTGCCGCGACTGTCCCCTGGGATACTCCCGGACCAACGCCGTCCCCGGCAAGGGACCCGCCGGCGCCCGGGTCATGATCGTCGCCGAAGGGCCCGGCCAGAAGGAGGACGAGACCGGCAAGCCCTTCGTGGGACCCGCCGGGGATTTCCTGGACGACCTGCTGGCCCTGGCGGAACTGAACCGCGACGAGGTATTCATCACCAACATGATCCGCTGCCAGGCCCCGGGAAACCGGGACCCACAACCGAGCGAGCTGGAGGCCTGCGACAAGCACCTGGAGGCCCAGCTGGAAATCATCCAGCCGGAACTCATCGTCTCCCTGGGCCGGTACAGCCTGCAGAAGTTCCTGCCCGGCGACAGCATCGGCGAGGCCGGGGGGAGGCTCCGGCAGCGGGAGGGAAGGTTCATCCTGCCCATCATGCACCCGGCAGCGGGGCTGCGCCGGAACGAGTTCCGCGACCGGGTGGTGCGGGACTTCGCCGGGATACCCGAGGCCCTGCGTCGGGTCAGGGAGGACCCGCCCGAAGAGGACCCCAAGCCGGAGCCGGAGCCGGCGCAGGAAAGCTTTTTCTGAGATGGACCAAGAACCCGCCTGCATCATCTGCGGCAACCCCGTCACCGGTACGGGCATGGAAATCGGCTGGCCGACGGGGGTGGACTTCCTGGACCGGATGATGGAGCCCGGCGACTTTGAGAAGGTCTGCCCTTCCTGCCTGAACGGGCCCGGCGGCCCCTTCCACCTTCCCGTGTTCGGGTTCCACGCCGACGAACTCCAGGTCCTGTACGCCAGGTACGACCCCGGTTGCCGGAGCGGCAGCCCCTGGCTGAACTGAAACCGTCACCAGCGAACGGTCAACACCATGCACCAAGCTAGAGGAGAAACAATCATGGACATTCCCCACACCCACCACGTCTACGAGGTGGTGATGACCCAGTACGAACGGATGGAAAACGACGTGGAGGGTTTCATCAAGGACCACGGCGGGATGGACAATTTCCGGGTCGCCCAGCTCACCCACCGCCACACGATACCGGAACAGGCGGAGGGAAGCCCGGCCCACACCCACGGCGCCCCCAAGCCGGAGCCGGACCGGGTCGCGGAATCCGCCGGGTAAACCGCCGGCCAACCAACACTGAACCGAAAAGGAGGAATCCAGTGGAAACCAGCCATACCCACCACATCTACGAGGTCGTGATGACCGATGACGAGATGGACGAGGACACCCCCGGAGGGTTCGCGGACGACCACGGAGGATTGGAGCGGTTCGAGGTAGCCGTCATCACCCACTCCCACGAACTTTTCAACGAACCGGGCGAGCCTCCCCACAGCCACAGCCACATGGCCGCCCCCCTGAAGGCCGGCAGCTACACCCAAGACCCCGAGGAGCAGCCGGCCCCGGACATCCCAGCGACAGGAGAGAACGAACCGTGAAACTCGAAACCCTGAAGACCCTGGCCCACGACGGGAACCCCCTCGTCATCACCACGTCGGAGGACGGATTCCACCGGGTCGTCAAGGGGAACCATCCGGCCGTCACCCTACAGGAAAAAGCGACCCGGGAGGAGCTGGAGCAAATCCTGGCCTTTCACCCCGGCCCCGTGATCATCGACGGGGATACCCTGGTCCGCCGGCAGCAGCCCGCCGCCGCCAGGGCCGCCGTCCTGCGAACCCGCAGCATCAACTACGGCAACGAACAACCCGACCAGGACCTGCTCCCGGAGTCCAAGACCATGCCAGGCCACCTGAACGCCATCGCCGCCGGGGTGGCCTGCCGGGTCGCCACATGGGACCTGCCCAACCGGATGGGGTACTTCGCCCTGGGAGCCAACCCCCGGGGACACCGGAACCACCGGCTCCTGGACCAGGTCAGCATCCAGGCCTGGCTGGAAATCCACCCCGAGGAGATCGCCCTGCTGGAGGAATCGGAGCGGGGAGAGTTGATCGTACCCAAGGACTCCCCCTTTGAACGCGTGCTCCGGGAAAGAGCCAGCCGGAGCATCACCGCCATACTGGAACGACCGGACGTTCCCGACCCCTGCGAGGACGTTCCCTACTGCTGTTCCCTGACCACCGAGAGCAGTTACGAGTACAACCTGACCCCGGCGCCGGTGGCCGTCACCGGCCAGGGAGTCCCCGTGGTGATCAACGACTGGGAACTGGACAACGGTGAGTTCGTATCCCTGGTGGACGCCCTGTACCACGCCGACGCGCAACTGGTGCCGGTGATTCCCGAGAAGCGGTTCAACGGCCGGAACTGGACGGAAGCGCCTCCCGGGGGCGTACCCAGTATCGTGGACACCGAGTTCAACGAGAAGAACCACACCGTCATCGTCCGGCTGGACGACGACCAGCGGTACGAGTACCCCCTCCGGTGCCTGGTGAAGGGAAGATGGGAGGAGAGCCTGGATATCAACCTGGCTCCCGGCGCGGAAATATCCCGGGAGGAACTGGCGGACCTGGTGCTCCGGGCCTGCTGGCACGACGACCGCACCCAGTCGGAGGAGGAGTACGAGGCCCTGGCCGAGAGGGCCAAGCTGCTGGCGGAGCACCACCTGGGCGACTCCCGCGCCGCCGCCATGCGGGAACTCCAGCTGCTGGCCGACGGGATATTTCCCATCGTACCGACCGGGGACGAACCGTTGACCTGCACCAGCAGTGACGGTCGGGTGACCGTCACCCTGAATCCCCGGGCCGAGTAGCCAAAAGACTTTTCACCCACCACCGGAGTCGAGAGCGAAGAGAGCGGGGCGGAAGACATGAACAAGTTGCCGGTCTGCCCCCACTGTCACGGCGCCACCTACCCGGACCCGGACGAGGTAGACGGGACGCTGAAGTGCTTCAACTGCGGGAGGCGAGCCGACGCTCACGGGAACAGCCTGCAGCCGGCGAACCCGGTCAGGACCGGCCGGGGCATCCCCCTGGAAGACCGGAACCCGTGGACCGAGGAGGAGGACCAAGCCCTGGTGGAAGCCTGCAAGCGCGGTATGACCTGGGAGGCGGTGGCCGCCAGCCTGGGAACCGGACGCACCGCCAGCGCCTGTTCCACAAGGATGCAGAAGATGCAGATGATGGACCAAGACGAGCAACCCGGGAGGCGCCGGTGGACCAAGGAAGAGGACGAGCGGGTAGCCCAGGGATACCTGGCAGGGCTGCGGGGGAAGGAACTCGCCGAATTCGTAGGTCCCGGACGCACCCCCCTGTCATGCCGGGGGAGAATCCAGTACCTGCAAATCAGACTGCCCGAATCCGGGAAATTGAATCGCCGGAAGAAGGGAGAGGAGTCCATGAAACCGGAAGAGAATATCAATGTCACCGAGGGCATGGAACCGGAAAAGACCGGAGCAATCCGGGAGAACCGGCGCAACGCGCCGTGGACCGGGGAGGAGGACCGCCGCCTGGAGGAGGGATACGGGCAGGGACTGCGGGGCGAGGAGCTGGCCGAGTTCGTCGGTGGAAACCGGACCAACTACTCCTGCGAATGGCGCATCCGGGTGCTACAGGGGAAGATCGGCGGGAGGATGCAGGAGACGACGGACGGAACCGGGGAACCGGTCCCGCTCGACCAGGCGGCGGAAACGCCCGACCTGGAAGAAATTCAGGAACCGCCCCCGCTGGATGAACTCGCGAATATGCCCGGCGAGGGAGAACCGGTGGAAACGTCCGGCGTGGGGGAAACCGTGGATACATCAGTCGCGGAAGAACCCAAAGCCGGGGAGACCGCTGAACTGGACCCGGAAACCGCCGGCGCCCCGGCGTTCCACGAAGAATCCGGCGCCGGGAACAACAAGGACAACCCGGAACGGAGCCGGCGGAAGAGGTCCCCGATATGGACGCCGGAGGAGGATGAACGTCTGAAAACCGGCTACCTGAACGGGGTACGCCGGGACAAGCTGGCCGAGCTGGTGGGAAACGGACGCACGCCCAGCGCCTGTCTCAAGAGAATCCGGGAACTCAAGGTGCAACTACCCCGGTCCGCCCGACTGCAACCGGGGAGAAAGGGAACTGGAGACGGGGCCGCAAAGGATCCCGTCACAACCGTCGCCGCCGACCGGGACTTCTCCGAACCTGCCGCGCCGGTTGGGACCACCGGGGACGGAGAAACCCCGGAAACCGTCGAACGGTTGGAGCCGGCGGTCGAAGATTCCCGGCCCGGCAAACCCGGGGACCCGGAAGCGAAGCCGGTCAACCACGGCTGGCTGGACCTGATCGAGACGCTCAGCTACAACCTGGGCTGCGCGGTGAACCACATCATCCTGCCGGGAACGGATGGCGGCGACCCCGTCAGGGACCTGGAGATGGCCCGGTTTCACATCGAACGGGAGATAAACCGGCTCAGAAGAGATACCCGCGCCGGTGGATAGCAGGTAGTGGCCAGTGACCAGTAGCCAGGACGCCACTCCCCAAACACCGGCCACCAGTCACCAGTCACCGAACACTGGCCACCGAACACCGGCCACCGGAGAAGCCATGAACGAAAAATGCTTTTACTGCCAGGGCCGGGAGGGAAGAGAGACCCTGTCCTCCGCCCTGCTGGCCAACGTCCATCTACAAAGCAGGCACCGGAGGATGCCCCTCCTCGACCACTACGGACTCTACTCGGTGACCGGCCTGGCCGCCGCAGTCCTGGCTCCCGGAACCTGGGTCCGGACCCCCAACGGGTGGAGCTGGCACTGGGCGGAAAGCATCCGGCACCCGGAACTGGTCACGGAGCCGGGAACCAACCGGACGATGTACCAGGTCAGGCTGGATGAAGACGACCTGCGGACGTTGGAAACCCACTCCGGAACCGGGTACGTCCACACCTGTCCCGAACCGGTCTTCGCCGCCCTGGGCATCGGGACCGAGGTGGACCCGGAGTACCTGGCGATAAACCGCGCCGGGCTGACCTCCGAACACCGGAAGTTGATCTCTACCAAGGCCCGGTGGCTGGACGAACTGGACTTCGCCGCGGCGGGCATCCTGCTGCGGGAGGCGCCGGAACTCCTGGGGGAGTGCCGGTGCGGGGAGGAGGAGTAAACGGACGGAACCAAGGGCATCTGTAGAAAAGATGCCAAGACCATAAACTCGATAAAGGAAGTACCTACCAAGAGAAAACGAACAAAGGAGAGGCAAACATTATGGCTCGAAAATTAACGTATGCCTGGCAAATCAACGAACGCACGGGGCAGACCATGACCCAGGCAAAGGAAACCTTGTTAGTAATCACCCCCCACCAATCCATAGGAAGAGACGCAATCAGAGCAATCCGGCAAAACGCGATGGAGAGGAACCACACGATCCTGGTTTTCCCACCACACAGCTTGAACCAAAGAGACATCGAACTGGTAAACGGCCTGGCAAAGGACATACCGCAAGTCAGGGTCCTGAGCAATCCAAAAATCACGAAGGTTTACTGCGTGAGCGAGGTACAGGCTCTCGGCATAAGGAAAAACCCAGAGGGCTATGCCAAGGTTGGTCATTTCGCCCGGCGGGAAGAACACCCTGAGACGTACTTGAAAATCCGCGAGGAGTGCGAAGCGATCATCCGAGAAGGAGAAGAAATACCCCACCACCTGCTCTTTCAAAAAATGGCCAAACTATCGGATGTCACCTCCCCGTATCAAGACTACGGGTTCTAGGCAGTGTCGTCAAAATGTTAACATAGTAGTAGATTGCTGATGTGAGAGGGAAGGTGATGTGTGGGGATATGACTGCGCCGCATCGACGCCATGACATTTCGGACCGGGTCTGGGAACTTCTGGAACCTCATTTGCCTGGCGGGTCCGGCAAAAAGGGCCGGCCAGCCAGAGACAACCGCTTGTTCCTGAACGCGGTGTTTTGGCAGTTGCGTACCGGGATCCCCTGGCGGGACCTGCCGCCGGACTTGGGAGGCTGGAAAAACACCCATCGCCGCTTCTGTCGCTGGCGGGATCGCGGGGTATGGAAAGACCTGCTGGATACGGTCATTGATGAACCGGACTTCGAGTGGCTGATGATTGACTCCAGCCACATCAAGGTCCACCCCGACGGAACCGGGGCCCGGGGCGGCAACCAGGCGGTAGGTCGCACAAAAGGGGGCTGAACAGCAAGCTGCACCTGGCGGTGGATTCCCATGGGATGCCGGTGCGCATGATCCTGACCGAGGGAACCACGGCCGACTGCACTCAGGCTCCCGACCTGATTGCCGGCATAGTAGCCCAATACCTGCTGGCCGACCGAGGCTATGACAGCGATACCATCGTGGCCCAAGCCCAGGAGCAAGGGATGGAAGCGGTAATACCGCCCCGGCGCAACCGAAAAGAACCCCGGGACTATGACCGGGCCTTGTACCAGCTGCGTCACCTGGTGGAAAACGCCTTTCGGACCTTCAAGCAGTGGCGTGGGGTGGCTACCAGGTATGCCAAGAACGAAGCCTCATTCCTGGCAGCCTGCTAGATTCGAGCAATGGTAATGTGGACCAGATTATTTTGACGACACTGCCTAGTGCGAGGGGTATGAGAAATATCCCACCGGGATTCACTGCGACGATGACCAAGGATTCCGCCTCGCGGAAGAACTTTACCAAACCCTGTTGAAAAACCCGGAATCCGGGGAAAGTCCCTCCCAAGTCTTATGCCGGGAGTGCGCCGAATCGAAGGGGTACCAAGTCAAAGATTGGGAGAAACTCTCACGGGTTTTTTGATCCAAGAACCTCCAACCCTAGCCCATATCGAAAGAGGTAAGAACTTGGAAAGGAATCAGGGGATCCCAAAATCAGGTCCCGATTAACCCCTATCCGTTCCCTACGGGAACGACAAGATCCAATTCCCTCCCAGACCGGAGGGACACCATACGCCTGCCCCCCACAATGGGAAAAAACAAGGAAGGAAAAATCCAAAGCAGGAAGTAGTGAATCAATGAAACTGCCCGTCATCATCCCTGACCCGGAAAAGCTGCGGCTCGACCCAGGAATCCCCGGCTGTACGACCTGGCGCCGGAGTAAAAGGTTGATCTGCAAAAAAACCATCTGGAAACATTCAGTCCTCCAGATGCCGCTGATTTTCGAGACCATACAGCAGGGCAAATTCCAGATCCCATCCTGTACCTGGCCAAGTCGGAAATCCCCGGAACCTACGACGTGGTCGACGGCAACCGGTGCCTGTGCGCCATCCGGGAGAACACGGAGGCGGAAATGCCCGATTCCAGGGCATTGTCTTACCCAGTCATCTGGAAGCCCACTGGGCCCGGGTACAGATGGAGGAGACCATGCGGAACTTCTGGGGCCTGCTGGCCCGCGCCCGGGACTGCCGCCGGCTCCCACAGGAAGAGAACCCGACCCCGAAGAGATCTACGCCGTCTACCACACGGGGGCGAAAACCCCCGCACACGGGGGGCCTGATCTCCTGGAAAAGCACCTGCAAGCCTGGGACCGGGCCAATCCATGGAACCGGCCCTGGCATTTCCGCGACTTACCGAACACCGCCGGCCTCCCCGCAGCAGAAACCAAGTCAACGGCCAAAATCTGGACTGACTGTCATTCTTACGATCATTTCCAGTCAACTAGCCGCTCTGTGACGCTTTGCATATAGTCTGACCCATCCAAAACGACAACAAGGAGAAGCTCGGAACCAGCACGTCACAAGAATGCAGGATATTGCGTCGGCACACCCCCTAAACCGAGGAGCGACCAAGACCGCCTACATCAATCAGCAACACCGACGCAACATACTCCCGACAACCACCCTACACTAAACCCTGCACCCTGAATATCCCAGCAGCCAGAGGAATCCCCTAATGCCGATTGCCAACATTCAGGCCGCCCGCGAGGTTGAGTACAACCTGCAAGCCATCATACCCGCTAGCAACGTCGACGATGTGGCCCACGCACTCCGCGTCCTGTTCGTGGAAACTGCTGAGTTCGGAACCAACGCGTATTGTCTGCTCCGAAGGTATGTTATGAAGACAGCACAGCGAAGGTTTCTCATGGAAACCGGGACAGTAGTCCAAAGCCGCCCCGCCGATTTGGAATGCGGCAGAGGACCGCCAAAGCGAAACGAGCGGGGTGATACTGTCTTTAGTCCAAAATGCGCGGTCGATTTGTCCACCTGACCCAGTACATCGAAGTGGAGGGAGA
This sequence comes from Dehalococcoidia bacterium, assembly GCA_963665735.1. Lineage (GTDB taxonomy): Bacteria > Chloroflexota > Dehalococcoidia > Lucifugimonadales > UBA3495 > CATOSK01. The sequence continues at coordinate 965,601 of OY762444.1, forward strand.
CCCTCACAGGCTGTATATGCGGTTGAAGGTTCTATTGGAGGCAGTATCGTGATATATTTTGCAAGAAGTGCTTCGATCTCGACGCAATGGTCCGCGCAGTAGCATTGTCACATATCCAGGAGGAGAGCGATTGGCCGATCGAATTCAACTATCCGAGAAATTGCGGGAATCCCTTCTCGATTCTGCTAATATGCCTACAGAAATTTCTGTTGGCACAGGTACATACACCCCAAACTTTCCGGTGGCTGCAGGTTACAAGGGCACCGTTTGGAAAGTCACTGATAAGTTCGGTCGCCCTCGGGCTCTTAAACTGGCTGTTCTCGACGACTATCGAGAAAGATCATATCTGGAGGAAGTTAGACGGGCCGCTAAGCTCGAACAATACCCTGCATTTGCTCGCATCGACGACGCTGGCCCCGTAACACTCAATCTTCCAGATCATCCAGAGCACCCGTTTATCGGATTCGTGGAAGAGTGGATAGACGGAGACACGCTTGATGAGTTTCTGAAAAAGTCAGGATCGGTAATTTCGCCGTCCCTCATGGTCAGTTACGTAAGCACCCTCTCGTCAGCTCTGTCTGCCTTACAGGCCACCGGCCTGAGACACGACGACCTGCACTCAGGGAATGTGCTGATCGCCAAACCGCCGACAGGTCAGATAGAAGGTGAATATCAGATAAGGATAATCGATATGGGAAGCCTCAAACCCGCTCATCCTCCAACGACCAAGCCGAAGGATGACCACCATCATTTTGTCGACCACCTTGTCGAAATTCACAATGCAATTCACTCCAAACGGAGTATTCCGATAAGTGAACGCAGATTTCTTTCAGAGGTAGAGAAACTGATCAACAGTATGCTTGAAGAAGATGCTACTATCCGTTTGCGGGACCCAGTCCAAATCAAGCACCAATTCGAACTGGCTCTCTCCAGAGCAAGCACTCCCCAAACGAATCAAAATAGCCAACTCACTTCACCCTTCGAATTTCTGTCTGCTGAACATATAGCAGATGACAGACTACTTGTGGATATGTTCGCCAAATCCTGTCCTTGGCTAGAAAAGGCAGTCAGGGCCGATCCCTGTCTGATTACCGGTCCTAGAGGCTGCGGCAAATCGACGATGTTCCGGTGGATGAGCCTCAAAGCACATCTTGCCGACCCGGTAAGTGACCTCGACGAAATCAACCTAGCCGGCTTCTACATATCCTGTGCCACCGATCTGCAGAACCGTTTCGACTGGGTGACGACAACCGAACTGGCTGAACAATACAACCGGGAGATCATCCACTATTTCAATTTGCTCCTCACTCGGGAGGTCTTGATGACTCTGAACTCCTTGTCCGACCACGAGGAACAGAGGGGATATTGGGGCTTTGGATCTTCCGAGGAAAGAGCCTTGCGCGATTTCGTGTTCAGGCACCTTCATACCGACAGCATCTTTCAGATGCAGGGCGTCAGCCTTCTGCGCCAGACCCTGGAAGTCATAGAACGAAAGATGTTTGATTGTCACTCCCTTATGATGAGCGGGTCTTCGGTCTGGCCGACTCTGCCGGCCTCCTATCTCGGAGAGCTTACCAGTTTGTTGTGTAAGGCAATGCCTCGATTCCAAGAAAAGAAGATCGTATTCCTAGTTGACGACTACTCGATCCACCGTCTACCGGCACCTGTCCAGCAGGTCCTGAACCGAGTCATTTGGGAACGTCGCTCTTCCCACATATTCAAACTTTCCTCCGAAAAGCTCGGCGCGGAACTCAGAGACCCGTCCGGCACCATGGCAGAGTTAGCCCGGGAAATGGTCGAAATAGACTGCGGCCGGGAATACCTGGCACTGGAAGACAACCGAAAGGGTAGCCTAGGATATTCCTTTGCAGTCGAATTGCTGAACAACAGACTCAAGAAAGCCGGATATAGCGGAACCGCTGAACAGCTAATCGGAATATCTTCATGGCCCGAGGGCAACTTAGCCCGTGCCATCGTGTCCGTAAAACCAGGACGTCGGGACTTTTACCACGGCCTCGACTGTATCGCGTCAGTATGCTCCGGCGACGTATCCACCCTCCTCTTGATATACCGAAGAATGTTCGAGGCAGGACAGGTAGATAGGAATACTACCCACCAGATACCCAAGAATGTCCAACACGAATCAATTCAAGCTGTGTCGAGGGAAATGCTCGAGGCGGTCGAGGCCTACTTTCCCAAGGGTCCCGATATGCACAGAGTGGTTTCCAGATTCGGCAGACTTGTGCGGGACATATTGGAAAATGGACGGGAGCAGAAAAAAGAGGACGCCACTGTGCTGACTGAATGTCCGAGGATAGAAATCGACCAGCCCGAAGGTAGTGCTTACTCTCTATTGTCAGACGAACAGGAATCCCTAGCCCGGGAACTCGTCAGGCGCGCGATATTTATCGAGATGGAGCCGGGGCTTTCCCGCCACAAAAACGTGACAACCCTCAGATGGCAATTGAGAAGAGTCTACTTGCCAGCAGTTCGGGCTTCGCTAGCAAAAAACAATGCAGTAAAGGAAAAGATGGAATGGTTCCAACTCTTCCTGTCGAACCCCGAAGAAGCCTGTTCGTTCGTTTTTGATAAGTGGCAGAAAAGGAAATCAGGGCCGGGATCGCACCCCGACCAACTGTCCATGCCTGGGATCGACAGCCCAGCGCAGGAACGGTGATCCCATGCCTCGTGCAAGAAAAATCGAACTAAGCACCATCATAGGCAAACTCCCCGACATCCAGGAATTCGACCTCCCTGAAGACCAACCCTACGGCCCAGATGACCTATTCATCTGTACACTGGGGTTCGAACCGCGATGTCTGAAGTTACCAGGAATGCTCGCAGCAAGCGGCTACCGCAGTGAACGAGTGGTAGTCTTCGAATACGATACCAACATTGATGAAAACGAAGTCAACCGAGAGGAACTATTCAGATACCTTAACGCAATCTCAGATAGAGTCATACCCCTGTCCCTAGGCAACCCAGATCACACCAATCAGTTGCGGCAGATTCTGCGGTCGCTTAACCTTGGAGCCTACGCAGCAACCCCCAGGATAACATTCGATCTGAGCGTCGCCGCCAATCGGATCGTGGTCACGACAATGGCCATTCTCTGCGAGGCGGATGCCGACCTCAATGTACTCTATTCGGAAGCAGAAATATACCATCCGACCAAGGCGGAGTACCAAACTGAACCCTCAACTTGGCAGAGCGAGTCCGCTCTGGGACTCGAACGGGGCGTAGGAGACGTGAGACCCAGCAGAGAATTCCCTGGACAGCACTTCGATCAGTTGCCGGATGCAGTAATTCTCTTCCCCACTTTCAAGGCCGAACGGAGCAGGGCCGTCATCGACTTCGTTGATCCTTCCTTGATAGGTACCCAAGGCGAACACATCGTCTGGTTAGTAGGGGCTCCCCCGCTTGATGGAAACAGATGGAGGACCGAAGCCCTCAAAGAAATAAACCGACTCACGGGAAAGGACTTCCAGCGTGAAGTCAGCACATTGGACTACAAAGATACCCTCACCACACTCGAATCAATATATAGCCGCCTTTGGGACCGGTACAAACTGACCATCTCTCCCATAGGGTCGAAAATGCAAGCCCTAGGCAGCTCACTTTTCGCCTATATGCACCCCGACACTAGAATCGTCTTCGCTATACCGCAGGAGTACAACGCCGCCCAATACTCCGATGGATGGCGCAAAACTTGGAAGATCGAGTTTGGGCCCCTCCCAGAGGTCCGCAATCTTCTCGAGAGTGTCGGAAGGCTTGAGGTAGAGGCCTAACCCACCAATTTTCATACGCCGGGAAGGTTGAATGGAAGCTGAGGCTCTAAGAAACATGGTGTTGAACTCGCTCAGGAAGCAAGGATTCCGCCTCCAAGGAGACCAACTTCTCCCTCCGTCAGACCTCAGCAAAGAAAGCCTCCGCCAATTGCACCGGACAGCCGTGGCTCACAAGATGGAAAGAAGCAAGCCCGGGCTAGTCAGGCACCAAGAAGACCTCATACAATCCATCGCATCCGGGCCAGATGTAATCCCCGAGAACATCAAACCCGTGCTTATCCAAGTGCAGCCCGATTCCAGAGAGGAGCTTCTATTCCGCTACGCCACCCTCCACTGGAGCATCCCGGTTTCGTCCGGATACGGGCGAAGATTGAGATTCCTTGTCTTGGACAGCCAGAACGACAAGCTGATAGGAGTGATTGGCCTTGGGGACCCAATCTTCAGTCTGGGAACTCGGGACACCTGGGTAGGATGGAGCAAGGATGACCGGCGGGAGCGTCTCCACCACATCATGGAAGCATTCGTGCTCGGAGCCGTCCCTCCGTATTCCCACCTGCTGTGCGGCAAGCTTGTAGCAATGCTCGCCGCCAGCGATGAGGTCAGGGAGACCTTCCAAAGCAAGTATGCCGGCCAGAGTTCCGTAATTCGCCAGCGAAGGTTTGCAGGCCAGCTCATCTGCGTAACCACCGCCTCCGCACTCGGGAGGTCTTCCATCTACAACCGTTTGACGTTCCGGGACAGAAAGATATTCCACAGTGTCGGATTCACTCAAGGTTCGGGCGAGTTCCACTTCGCCAATGGCCTTTACGCGGCCCTATACGATTATGCGGTCAAGAACTGCACCCCTACGGCGAAGAGCAACCTTTGGGGGAAGGGGTTTCGCAACCGTAGGGAAATCGTAAAAAAGGCCCTGCCGAGCTTGGGCTTACCCAGCGACTGGCTATATCACGGAGTCAAAAGAGAAGTTTTCGTCGCTCCCCTCGCTGAGAATGCCAGACAGTTCTTACGAGGGGACACTGCACAGCCCATTTGGCACCACCAACCTGTTGACCAACTCTTCGAACGGTTTAGAGAGCGTTGGCTCTTGCCCCGAGCGGAATGGGATACCAAGTACCTGGATTTCAAAAGAGATTTCCTCCGAATTTGGCCCAGGGAAGGGTGAACACACTCGGCTCCGGCAACAATTCTACGTTCAGCCACTAACCTTCGGCGTAAAGAACCTTACTCACCTCTTCCCAGGTCTGATCAGGAAATTCCATCGGTACCGTTAGACCACCAACCTGAGAAAATTGTCGTCGGAATGTGGAAGAAACCACCATCTGGGAATAAATGATTCTCTTGTAAAGCCCTATAGAGACCATCCGGCCTCAATTGCATACCGATAGGGAGATAATAACCAGGCAAATACCGCCGACCAAAATGAGGGACTTCTTACAGGAGACGGATTGTACCTTATTCCGTTCCTGCCGGGCCTGGGTAGCCACTCTCCCGTTTCGACCAGCCGGCAAGCAGAGCCAAATGGCTGACCCTAGACACCCCGGTCCAGCTCTAATTTCTCTACAATTTCATCCCACTCGCGGGAAGTGATTCCCGAACTCTCCCTCAATGTCTCCGCCTCCTCCTGACGCCCTGCAACAAGGGCGCGGACAATCGACAGCTCTTGGGCAGAAAGCCGCCTTGCGTTCAGCATATAATCGCAAAACGCCTCGTATGTCAGCGGTACCCACGATTTCACAATGGTGTCTAGAATCGCCTCCGCGTACACCCTGATCTCGTACTGGGCATGGGAGTCGGCCCGCAATGACAAGAAATTCAACAGATTGTGGAGATCTATCTTCCAGTACCATTGCGTGTAGTAGTTCAAGGACAAGTTTATCCGCGCCAACTCCCGGGCTAACCCGATTTTGCCAGGGTCTCGAGCATTGCCCGCCAAGTCTTCGTTCAGCAATACCTCGTAGTGTTCATGGACAAGGAGAGCATCCTCTCGAAGCAATTCCTGCACTCGAGCAGCATCGTTTTGCGGCAGCTGTTCGCCACGTCCCTGCCGGTTGCTGAGGGACTGGCCGGCTATCACGTCAGGGGACGGAATGTAGAATTCCCTGTCCAGAATCGAATACCGGGCGGAATACTCGTTGACGCTCGCGGTCCGATGCCTGATCCACTGCCTGGCCACAAATATCGGAAGCTTAACGTGTAGTTTGATCTCACACATCTCAAAGGGGGTAGTGTGCCGGTGACGCATCAGGTAGCGAATGAGACGCCGGTCATCGGATCCACGCCGCGTCCCCCTCCCGTATGAGACCCGCGCCGCTTGAACTACCGCTGCATCATCCCCCATGTAGTCAACAACGCGAACGAACCCGTGGTCCAAGAGGGGGATGGGCACATAGAGCAATTCCTCAATCCCCGCAACCGTCGGGCGCTTCGTAATATGCGATTCGGCTAGCTGATCGTCAATCTCATCCTGTTGGTCCCCGGTCAACAGGGAGGAAGCCGCCAACTCACTTCCAGAACCGGAAACTCGATGTGTTTCTGCAATGTTGTCATTCATGATTAAGACGTACCTCGCACAGGACCAGCTACAGAAATATCACCGGCAGCAGAAATGCGCAACTGTCCGTTCATCCACAAATTGGCGTCCTGCTAGTCAGCGGTTTTTCCGCCACATCAAATAAAGAAGGCCAATCTACCTGTTACTACTTCACCTTACCGCCACGCTATCCGCAAGCTGGCGCATTTCCGTCCCAGCAATTCCAATCATCTGAACGTGCAGGCACGTCAACGATGTTACAGTAGCATTGTTCCAACCTAAAGTAAGTCTGGAACCTTGTCAATCACTAACTTTCATCACGCCACGACTGGTGAATGAACCTGAGCACAGCGATAGGCACCTCGTGTTTGAAAGGATCAGAAAATTCCAGCGGCCTCACCCGTCCTCTCACTTACACAGACACAAGCGGCTTGTCCTGCTAATGGAGCTACTTTTGAGACTGTATACCGTCAGCCGATTCTTGTCTGGTCTCCTCTGTTTCCATTTACTATTCCGACGAATACTGTATTCATATAGCTTGCATCTGCCGTCTAGGATATATTTTGGAAACATTATGATCTGGGACCGTTCATAGCAAGAAACTGATGCTTTGCAAAATCTGTCCTCCACGGGTTGATTATGGCGCCCACTGTCCTATAGTCCCAGTTGACGAAGGTCTCCCTATGGATACCGGACTAACGGTACGCCACCTCATGGAGCATAGTTGGTATGAATCTGACATCACCACTACTCAGTTCCAAGTGGCATAGCACCCCTGCCACAGCACCCTTTTGTACTCCGCAATCCGAAGTATGGACAACTTCCAAAGGCGCAGATATGCCCCAATAAGCCAATCCAAGAACTTCCAAACTGACTGGAATCCTTCTTGGACAGCTTTGTGGCCGTCCGTTCTTTTACGTTTCCCTCCCAGGAATCCGGCCCCGGGCGTGACCGTGCGCCGGAAAACTTCCCGGACGCGGAAAAAGCAAAAGGAGAGGAGACTCCATGCGCCACAAGATGAACCACCCCAAGGCCCCCCGTCCCCAGCCCCAGCAGGAACGCTACCCCCAGGGATGTCCCATCGACGGGCACCAGGGCTACGGCTGTACCTGCAATCCCGTGAGCGGCCCCCGCCGCTAGAATCAGTAGTCGGTGGTCAGTGGTCGGTGTACGAGAACCACCGGCCACCATGTCCCGGGAGGAGAAGAATACCCCGTGGAAAAACTCACCCAACAGCAGGTTGAATTCATCAACCAGGAGGGCCGCCTCCCCGAGGACCTGGACACCGCGGGAACCTACCGGAGCGTGCCCGACGACGACGGCAGGAAGCTGGAGGCCGACGAACTCTGGCAGCTGGGACTGGAATTCGCCGGGCCCGCCGCCGTCATGGACGAACCCGGCTACGACCAGGTCATCACCAGGGACCCTCCCTACCGGGACCTGATAATGGTCTACGACGAGTACTGCGTGCAGGACAAATGGATAATCTTCGACGTCACCGCCTACGATTGGACGCGCCACCCCTGGAAGGACGAGCGATTCCGGCGAAACCGGGTCGGCAGGGCGGAAGTAATCTACCAACCCGAACAGCCGGCGGTCATCGAGGCCGCCGCCGCCCTGCTGGAGTACTTCGGTTTCCCGGAGGAGATACTCCAGCCATCACCGGAGGGGGAGTTCTCCCGTCACGCCCGATAGACCAGGTTAACAGGAAGTGGAACCAATGGCCTCCAATCCCAACGTAACACCGCTGGACGTTCACCACCGGGTCTGGGACCGCATCCAGCAGGGTTGGTGCAAGGGCAGCGCGTCCATCGAAGTGGATGAAAACCAGGAGGAAATCAACCCCGGCCGGATCAGGCCATTCCCCCTGGACGAAGCCATAGAACACGCTGCCTGGGACATCACACCCGAAGCCGCCCAGCGTGTCTTCTCCGACTATCACCAAGCCCTGGGATCGAAGGAGTTGATTGAATTCAACGACCACCCGGACACCACCAAGTCCGACGTAATCGAACTGGTCAACAGGTGCATCGTGATGAACGGCGGAGTACCCCGACCCATGCCCCACACCGCGGTGGATAGTGGAACAACGGGATGACTATTCACCATTCACCAAGGAACGCCATGACTCAACCCCAACTGTGGACCGCCAGCGCCGGCGGTTTCTCAGCCACCGTGGACGCCTTCGCCCTGGAGGACACGGGCAGCTCCAGCGGCGATATGCGCCTCTGGTTCCTGTCCATGCTCGGTCCCCAGCAGGCCCTCAAGGCCGTCTGGGGCAGTATCCTGAAACTGCCCGCCAGCGCCGTCTACATCACCCCCGGCGCCGACGGCCTGAACCTGGGAGAGGATTACCACCGCGCCTGGGTCCCCCGGGGCGAGAACCACGCCCCCTGGACCACCCGCCTCACAAAACTCCCCGCCGGCCTGGGATACCACGCCATGGTCTACTCCCGCGCCGCCGAGTACGGCCACGAGAGCGACGACTTCCTCCTGCTCCGGAGGGAGGACTCGGGCGAGGAGCAGGCCCACCGCCGCTTCCTCGACCGCCGGGTCACCGTTCCCCTCCACCCCGCCTGGGACGAGTGGCTCTGGCAGCGGGGCCTGGACCTGGAAGAGATAATCCCCCTCCAGGCCTCCGGCATCCGCGCCTGGATCTGCCGGCCCAACCCGGCGCTCCTGGAACGGGACATCTCCGAAGCCGTCCGGAACCGGGAGATCGGAGCGTGATAACCGTCAGGAAGATTATCCGCGCCCTGCGGGCAGTCCGAACGCCCGACATTGAACGACTGGCCCGGAACTCCCCCGCCTGGGACCACGAGAATCCGGGCAGAAACGAGACAACCACCGGGAGGCAGGAAACATGAGACTGGCAGCCCTGGCCAAGGGGGGCTACTACCCCACGCCTCCCAGGTGCGTCGACCTGATCGCCGCCAAGCTCTGGGTCAACGAGAACAACCGGGCCCGCTCCCCGGTCATCCGCATCCTGGACCCCTGCTGCGGCCCCGGCGACGCCGCCCTGTCCCTGAAGCGGAGCCTGCAGCGGCAGACCCGGGCCCCGGTCAGGACCTACGGCGTGGAGCTGGAGCGGGAACGGGCGGAACTGGCCCGGAAGAACCTGGACCACTCCCTGTCCGCCGACCTCTTCCAGACCATGATCGGCAACGGGGCCTTCCAGGTTCTATTCCTGAATCCGCCCTACGACTTCGAGGAGGAGGACCGCCGGATGGAGCAGTCCTTCCTGGCCCACTGCACCCGATACCTGGAGACCGGCGGCCTGCTGGTCTTCGTGGTTCCCAAGCACCGCCTCACCGCCTCGGCCCGCTACCTGGCCCACTACTACAACGTCCCCCGGGTCTGGAGGTTCCCCGACCCCGAGTACGACGACTTCGACCAGGTGGCGCTGTTGGCCGACCGGAAGCCCCACCCCCTGGCCAACCACTACGTCGAGTCCCACCTGAACCAACTGGCCCACCTGGACCCCGAGGGGATCGACACCCTGGAGCATTACGAGAAGTCCCGGATCAGCGTGAGCGTGGGGCGGGACGGCGACGAGGAGCCGGTGTTCACCAGCCGGCGAGTGGACCCCGAGCGCGCCGCCCTGGAGGCCCGCCGCAGCGGGCTGTGGAACAACCCGGTCATCGGGGAGAGCCTGTGGCCCGAGCAGACACCCCGGGCCCGGCCGCTGATGCCCCTGCGCCGGGGCCACATGGCCATGATGGTGGCCGGCGGGTTCATGGACAACCAGCTGCTGGAGGACGAAAGTTCCCGGATCCTGGTCAAGGGAAGAACGACCAAGCGAATGGAACTGGACTCCCGGGACAAGGACGGCGAGACCTGGAAGGACCGGATGTACACCACCATCAGGATGCTGGACCTGGACACGGGGAGAATCACCAACGTGGAGACCGGGGCGGCAAAGGCCAGTGGATAGTGTTCAATGGACAATTACCAGTGACCAGTGGTCAGTCCGCCCCGCCCCAGGCCCCGAACCAGTGGATAGTGGACCCGGCGTCGACATTGGATGGATGAGGCAAATCCACCCACAATTTTTTCAACAAAAATGAGAGCACTTTCCCATGAAAAGGAAAATCCCACCCCCCGTGGATAAGAGCATGATGTAAACGAAGGAACTTAAACCCGTACCAGCTTGCTGGGGGCCTTTCAGTTTCCACACAAGGCGGCGCACAAGACGGCTCCGGACAGTAACAGGATCCGGCTGAGGCCCACGGCGGCCCTGTTCCTTAAACCTGGGGGCCGCCGCCGGAAATGACAGGCAGGTCGGCACGGCGCTCCCAAATCAGGAGCAAGCCGTGACCGCCACCAAGACACCGGCAGAAACCCTGGCCGAAGCCACTGAGTCGGAAATAATCGCCGCCGCCCGACAAGCCGTGAAAAACCCCTGGAACGGCCACGTCCCCGCCGAGTTCTACCGAGACGACGAGACCGGAGAGTACGAAAAAGAGTACGACTTCGATGAGGAACTCGACGAAGACGGGGAAAACGAAGAAGAAGCGCCGCTGAGCCTGGCCGACTTCATCGACCGCTACCGGGACGCCATCGCCGACACCGTCACCAAGACCTACCAGCCCCTCTACCGCCCCGGCGACCCCCGGGACCGCGAACCCCTCCCCCCCCTGCTCCGGCCCCCCATGGGAGCCCAGGAACACGCCGTCCGCGGCGTCGCCCTCAGCCTCCGCGCCAACCCCGGCACCATGGTGGTAGGAGAAATGGGAACCGGGAAAACGTACATAGCAGCAGTCGCCCCCAAAATGGCCGGTTTCAAAAACGTCCTGGTCATCTGCCCGCCCCACATGACCCGCAAGTGGAAGCGGGAGGTTGAAATCACCCTCCCGGACGCCCACGCCGCCATCGTGCGCACCGTCTCCGACCTGAGAAAACTGGGGCCCGCGCCCAGGGACGGCATCCGGTTCACCATCATGTCCCGGGAGTCGGCCAAGCTCACCTACCGGTGGGAACCCGCCTTCGTTACGAAGAACGGGATGATCGTATGCCCGGACTGCTTCGAACGGCCCCTGGACGGCAAGGGAATACCCCTGGACCAAGGCGACCTGGCCCGGCGCAAGTCCCGCTGCAATCACTGCGGGGCCGCCCTGTGGGGCCCCAACAAGGAAGCAAGACACCTGGCCAAGTGCAAGTGCCGGGACTGCGGCGACGGCTCCGGCCCTCCCCAGCCGCTTTATCGGAAGTACGCCCTGGGCGACTACATCAAGAAGAAGATGCACCGCCAATTCGACCTGCTCATCGCCGACGAGGTCCACGAGTACAAGAGCCGTGACTCCGCCCAGGGAGTCATCGCCGGCAACCTGGCCCAGGACTGCGGCAAGGCGCTGACCCTGACGGGAACCCTGATGGGCGGGTACTCCAGCACCCTGTTCCACCTGCTCTACCGTTTCAGCCCCAGCCTGCGCCAGGACTTCGAGCATGGACAGGTGTCCCGGTGGATCGACCGTTACGGGTTCCGCCAGCGCCGGTTCAGGTACGACAAGGACGACGGCTGGACCGACGGGCGCAGCAGCCGGCGCCGGACCAACCGGCCGACGGACCGGGAGAACCCCGGCCTGGCCCCCGCCGCCCTGTTCCACATCATCGGCAACTCGGTTTTCCTGCGGCTGAACGACATCACCCAGGCGCTGCCACCCTACGACGAGATAATCTCCGTCCACCCCATGGACCAGGAGAAGGACGAAGCCGCCGGGTTCTCCCAGCAGTCGGGATACGACCTCCTGCTCCGCAGGGTGGGGGGCGCCATGCGGGCGGCCCTGGCCCGGGGTTCCAACCGGCTGATGTCCGTCTACCTCCAGTCCCTGCTGGCCTACCCCGACGCCTGCGCCAACGGGGAGACGGTCATCGATCCCGACGTCCATATCCCGGAAGACACCGTCATCCACCCCGAGCACGAAGCCGTCATCGCCCACGTGCCGCCCCTGGACGCGGAGAAGGAGTACCCCAAGGAGAAGGCCCTGCTGGAACTGGCGCGGGAGGAGAAGGCGCAGGGCAGGAAGACCCTGGTCTACGTTACCCACAGCGACCGGCGGGACCTGATACCCCGGGTGGAGCAGTTCCTGGAAAGGAACGGGATCAGGACCGCGGTGATGCGGTCGTCCCAGCCGGGAAAGAGGGACGGGGAGGCCGACCCCGTCCAACCGTCGCCCAGGCGCGCCTACACCGCCACTCCCAAGCCGGAGAACCGGGAGGCCTGGGTGGCCGAGCGGGTGAAGGAGGGCATCGACGTTCTCATCTGCAATCCCCGGCTGGTGCAGACGGGCCTGGACCTGGTGGACTTCCCCACCATCTGCTGGTACGAGACCGACTACTCGGTCTACACCATGCGTCAGGCCAGCCGCCGCTCCTGGCGCATCGGGCAGGACCGGCCGGTGCGGGTGGTCTACATGGTCTACGACGGGACGCTGCAGGCCGACGCCTTGAAGCTGGTGGCCCGGAAGATGCAGAGTTCGCTGGCGGTGGAGGGAGAGCTGCCCGAGGAGGGACTGACGGCCTTTGGGGACGACAGCCAGGACCTGGTACTGACGCTGGCCAAGCGCATCGTGAACGACGAGGATTTCCCGATACGGGACTCGCTGGAGCGGATCTTCGCGCGGACGCGGGCGCAGGAGCGGGATGACGAGCGGTACCTGGTGGACGACGGCTGGGAGTTTGATATTGAAACGGGATCCGACCCCGCCCCGGCCGAGGGTGAAGAACCCCACGAGCCCGTGGAGACCGGACCTGCGGAGACGGAACCCGAACTTGTGGAACCGGACACCAAATTGGACCCCGAACCCGTGGAACCGGAACCCGTACCGGGCGCCGTCATATTCTCCTGGGCCGAGTTCATGGCCGAACCGTTGTCCACTCCCGGCAGGGGACGGGGCAGAAAAGCCCCCGACCAGGCCGCGTCCCTCTTCGCCTGGGCGGCGGAGCAGGAAGAGAAGGCCGGCGCGCCCTGAGCGCCCGGCGCCCCCGCAGCCCACAACCCCCGGTGGACACCGGCCAGTAGTCGACATCCACCAAGACACCAACCGCCCAACCGCAATTCACCGGTCGCCGGACGCCGGCCGCCAGGGAGAATCCCCTTGACCAACGCCCCCCACGTCCCCACCCGCAAGACCACCGACGCGGTCATATCCCCCGAGTCATGGCGCCCCGTATCCGCCTGGCTGAAACAACACCGGCGCAGCCCGGAAGCCCCCGGGCTGATGATCGACGACGAGGCCCTGCCCGGCGTCAACCAGCTGCTCCGCAAGTCCCGGCAGGCCCCGTCGGAAGACCTGCGGCTGCGCCTGGCCCACGACGACATGGAGGCATTGGCCGGGCAGTGCCGGTTCTGGGAGTCCTGCATGGACGAGCTCCGGCCCCGGTTCCGCCAGAACGCCCCCGGGGAAGAATGCTTCCAGGAGATGGCATTGGACATCGAGGCCGCCCTGCGGGAATCCTTCACCCGGCCCCGCCCCCCGGGGCCGCCGCCCCGGTGCCAAAACTGCGGTCGGCCGGTTCGAGGGGGCGGAAGGGCCGCGGTGGATCTGGTAGACGGAGTCGCCGTGGCGACCTTCCGGCACAGGGAAGGAGATCCGGAGTGCAAGCAGCAGACAGGGAGACTATGACCATCCACGACGAGTTCGAACAAAACCGACGTCGATAGCGGTTGTGTTCGCAGGACAATTTCTACCGGGCCACAGACAACCCCGGCGAGGGAACCAGTGGATGATTCCTCACAACGTGATAAGGCGCCTCAGATAGTGAAATCAGCCCTCCTGACCCGACAATTCAGACCACCTCCCCAAGGATCGTAACTGACAGACCAGTTGTTCATCACGTTCCGCCCCAAAAGGGAAGGCAATCCCGCATTGTGGGGACTCGGTGCCGCTATCCGCAATTCCAGCAGGTAGACGCGGATCAATCGACCATCGCTGAACAGGAGGCGACAAGGCTCTCCAAAGTAAACAGAGGTGCCCCCTATGCCTTGGGAACTACCCGGATTCCCAAGTGACTGAAACGGGACGCCCAACTTACTAGCGTCGTAAGGATGCAAGGACGTATTGTCAGCCCCCGTATCAAGAAGGAACGTAACCCACCCCGAGACGCCCAAACGGGGCAAGGAAAGGAACCCTTCAATCCAAGGAACTCCTCCAGTGTCAAAGCCCCCGACTATCACAGGATGAGGTCCGATGGGTTTGAGTCGAGATACTCGACCGTAAACTCATCATTACCCAAGCCGAGAGCCCCCACCTCTTCCAAAAGTTTCTCCATCGAATCGGCAGCGACCAGAAGGCCGTGGGCACCGACGGCCACCCACTTGTCGGGATGTTGATCCAGAAGAGAAGCACGCTCGCTATTCATCCTCAGGACGACGCGGTGGAACGCTTCATGACTTTGCATGAAACCCTCGACTCCCCCCAAATCCTCGATCAAAGAACGAACTTCGGCCTCACCAGCAACCGGCTCACTAGTAACATCAGGCATAATCTTTCTCCTCCCAAAGACATCCCTGAGAAGTCCCACCGAATTGTCGGGTCACCATCTCTCCCACAGTGACCTCTCCCTTGGAACCGGAATTTCCGTACAACCCCATGAGACTGCAACGGCGAAAGCCAAATATACCACCCTTGACAACCTACCGCCAACGAGCAAACGGGACACGTCCGGTGGCGCGACGAAGCAGTCGGCATCGCCGTGGCGACCTTCCGGCGCCGGGAGCGCAGGGTATAAAATCCGCGGAGGAAGAAACATGGGAACCTACCAGGTATGGGTGGCCGGGAAGCACCCGGTCGCCGTGATGCAGGAATACGACGAGGGAGACCGGAACTTCCCCAACGACTGGCCCGGGATGACCTTCGAATACGCCGAGCCAGACGGAGAACCCCTGGCAGCCGCCGAGTTGTCCAACTGGAAGACCAGCCAGTTTCCCGAAGCGCTGGTTCACAACCACGGCCAGATAGTCCGGGAGTTCCCGGAGAACTGCGGGTTCAGCCGGAGGTACGGCATTCCCACCGGGGTGACGGCCATGAGGAAATGGCTGGAAAACAACCCCGGCGTTCCGGTGACCCGGTTCTGGTGGCACTGCTAGGAAAAGTGAGCAAGGAATCCAGACTCAGGAGAATACGGGAATCCGACAATCCCGGAGTACGGGAATACAACCACAGGGAAACTCGGGAACTCGACAATCCCTTAGTCCCGGCATCCAAGCACAGAAGAATACGGGAACACGGCATCACGGATTCACGGACACTTCCGAATGATACAACCCGGGCGTCCATGAGCCGCTCCACCCGGCATCCCGGACTTTTCAGAACACAGGCATACCGCATCCCCGCAATACCGGAACCCCGGCGCGACAAGTCACAAGAACAGGAGGCCCCGTGAACCTGCCGTCCCGTCAACCCCAGAACCGGAGGATCTTCCAGGACGCCCGGGCGGCGGGCCGGATAGCCGGCCCCGACCCCGACTGCATCAGGTCCCTCACCCTGGCCGCCCAGGACCACCTGGCCCGCGGCGGCACCGAGGACGACCCCATCAGAACCGCCGTCACCATGACCCTGGCCGGCCTGGCCAGCGGCATGGCGTCGCCGTCGATGGCCTCCCGCCCTGCGAAAGCAGCGACGACACCGCCCGGGTCGCCATGGAACTGCGCCGCGAGCTGGAGCGGTGGATGGGACTCCACCACGTCCACGGCGACGACGACGGCAGCCTGGTAGTGGTCACCCGCAGCCCCGGGTCTCCGGTGAAGCGCCACATCCCCGAAAACTGGCAGGGCCGGAACGTGACGACCCGCGCCCTGGAATCCTGACCAAGGGAGAAGAAACGCCATGACCACGCAGGAAAACCGCCGGCGGGAACGGGAGATATACCTGGACGGCTACCGGGCCGCCATCCGGAAGCACTTCTACCCCAACGAGGACGGCGGATGCTTTCCCCACGGCCACTGGACGGTGTATTCCACCACCCCCGAGGGCGGCCGGATCGAGTCCGTCTGCATCCGCTGCGGCCAGCGGGTCACATTTCACGGCGAAACCCCCGCGGAGAAACTGGGCCGTCTCCTGGAACGCCTGGAATCGGCGGCCGGGGAGGAACGAACCGTAGCCGTTCTGACCGCCCGGCGCGTCCTGGCGGGAGTCAGCCGCATTCACCCCGGGGAACCCGAGGCGGAGTCCGCCGGGGGCGAAGTCCAGCTGACCTTCACCGGCCAAAGCGAACCCCGCAACCGGATGACGGTGTCCTGCCGCGCCGACGGCTCCGCATCCGTCCAGGTGAACCTCTTGGCGGAAACCCGGCGCGCCGACTACGAGAACGCCCGGATCCTGCCCGACGCCTTCATGACGGAGGCCGTGGAGGCCCTGGAGCAGGCTCCCGTCCCGGGGGAGTCCCAACATTTCTACCTGGAACTGGATTTTCCCGTCACCCGGGATGCCCTGCTGGAAACCTTGGCCGGGGCCGGACTGGACCTGCGGAGTCTCCGCCGGACCACCCCCAACGTGGACGGGCTGATAATGACCCGACGGCTCATCGAGGACGTCTGGAACCAGGAGACCGGCCGGGAGAGGTGCGGGGGATGCCCGCCGGGGGAACCAGCCCACGCCGCCTGGGAGAGTTTGAGTCCGCAGCAGCGGCAAATGGTGGCGGAGGGAGTGACCAGCCTGATGAACCAGGCCCGGGCCGACGAGCTGGACCTGGCCCTGATGCTGGGAGAACGGGCCGAGTTCCGGGAGGTGGCACTGTCGGAGCACGAGTAGCCGCCCCGCCCGGCCCAAGTCCCTGTAGTCAATGGACAGCGACCAGTAACCACATGCAAATGGACTTCGGAAACCAGCGGCTAGCTTAAGAACGAGAAAGGAGACGAGGTATGAAACCATACGAACCGAGCGTAACTGCTAAACGTGCAGCCGCTATCATAGAGAAAATCACCGGGGCGCTAGGAGTGACGAACGAAGCCTGCCTAATCAGCAATCCGCCCAACAGCGAAACCAAACCGTGGTACTTGACGGAAAAGATGGGTCTGTCCGTCTATCAGACCGAGAAAACGATCGAGGAACTCGAAAATAATCCAGGGAAGTTCAACACGGACCCCTTGACCGCAGCACTAGCAATAATCACACTGGAGAAAGCCAAGGAGGACCTATCACGTGAGATCCAGGAAATAGACGAGTGGTGGATAGAGCAAACTCCACCCTCCCCATAAGACCACCCACTCCAGACCCACGGAAGACCTTTTACACCGGGAATACGCCTGAGAACGGAACGCAAACGAGTTCAGGAAAATCGCGCCCCGGGCCAAACAATCCCCGGCTCCAACCCCGCTAGAATGGCTTCAACACCAGCCAGCGGGAGGCTTCATGACCGACACCCAGCGCGGCAACACCTGGCAGTCCCTGGCCGCCGAGGACATCTCCCGGGAGCAATCCCCCCACCTCCGCATCTCCGCCGCCGGCAAGTGCCCCCGGGCCCAGACCTACGCCGCCATGGGAACCCCCGAGTCCAACCCCCCGCCCCCCCACGCCCTGAACATGATGGCCCTGGGCCACATGGCCGAGGTCCTCATCATCATGGAGATGGAGAAGAACGGCTGGGAAACCCGCCACACCGTCCTCTCCGACCAGGGCCAGCTGGAGCTGGAACTCCCCCTGCCCGGCGCCGACCGGACCGTCCGGGGCCACCCCGACGGCATCTGCCGCCACAAGACCCACACCCGGGACCTCTGGGTCACCCTGGAGTGCAAGTCCATGTCCCCCGACAAGGGCATCGAGGTCCAGCTGAAGGGCATCGCCCAGGTCTACCCCGCCTACATCCCCCAGATCAGCCTCTACGGCCGCCGCCTCAAGGATATGCAGGCCGTCTCCCACGGCGAGCGGGGCGTCTTCGGGATCATGGACCGGGAGGGAAGGGTCCTCTCCCCCCAGCGGGTCCACTGGGAACGGCAGGAGGTGGACGCCACCCTGGCCAGGCTGGGACGCATCGCCCGGGACGCCGACGAGGGACGCCTGCCCGACCGGCCCCACGCCCAGAGCGACCCAGACTGCCGCCGCTGTCCCTACTACTCCCTGTGCTGGGAGACGGACGAAACCCCCGAGGACCCCGACGAGGCGCCCCGCCAGCCGCCGGAACCCCACTACCCCAGGCAGGCCGAGGTGCTGCAGGCCGCCCGGGAGTGGGCCGAGCTCAAGCCCCGGGTGGACCGGGCCCGGGATATGCTCCAGGCCGTCTCCAACTCCCACAACCAGGCCGACGTCATCGCCGAGGGCGTGGTGGCCGGGTACTTCCAGCCCCGCAGCGAACGGGTCTACGACACCGATGCCCTGGAGCGCGTCGTCCCCGCCGACATCCTGAACCAGTGCCGGGTCAACCTCCGGGAGAAGCCCCCCGCCTTCTGGGTCAGGACCGAAAGGCGGTGACCAGGGACCAGTGACCAAAGGCCGGTGCCCCGGGTATCCTCACTCAGCGTCGCTGTGGCTGAAGCATCAGACGACCGCCCAGGCCGAAAGGGGAAAAATCAATGGCAGGAGAACGCCAGTACATCCGGCTGATGATCCCGGAAACCTACGACTCGCAACAGATAACGATGCTGCGCCCCGACCCGGAACACGAGGAAGAGGAAATCCTCAAGCTGGTGGAACTGACCGAGGGCCGGACCTGCTGCATAGAAGTATGGGAATCCGAAAGCCTCGGCGAGGAGAAGCGCGAGGACGGCGGGGACAAGTACCGTCTGCACAAGGTCATCAGCAGCCGCATTTACAACCTGCACTGACCACGGTCGGCCCGCAGCAAACCGTTGGGCCAGGAAGCGGATCCCCACAGCTATCGCATACGCGGTAGCTGTTTTCTTTTCCACACCGGAAGTGTCCGTTAGGACACTGACGCGAACCGCTTGTCCCGGAGGACAAGCGATGTGAACGGAAGCGACCGGTCAACAGACAACGGACACCGCCAAACCACCCCCCCGAAGGAGTTTCCCTTGAACCACGCCGTCTTTCCCTACGACAAGAATCACCTCCGTTCCGCCATATCCGGGATGGACCACCTGACCCGGGAGAAAAAGGGGAACCCCGCGCCGGTGAACCTGGAATCCCGGAACGGGTTCCTCACCCTGTCCGCCCAGTTGCCCGGCCTGGGATACGCCGAGGCCGGCATCCAGGCCCTGACCCCGGGGGAGGGATTCGCCTGCTCCTGCCCGGTGGACCGGCTGAAGGAGGCCGCCGCCAGGTGGAAGGCCCGCACCGAAATCCGGTACTTCCCCGGTGACGAAAAACTGGACTTCGGCCGGGTCGCCGTGCCCGCCACGGACTTCAACAACCGCCTGTACCGGCCCCGGATGGAATGGGAGCAGAGGTTCATATACAGCGCCGCCGTCGAGATCAACGCCGCCATGGACCAGGCCGTCCGCATCATCCCCGTCCTGGACCCAAGCCTGCCCCGCTGCTACCTGCTGCTGGCCTGGCAGAACGGCGGACGGGGATCCTACGTCGCCATGGCTGACGGGTTCCGGCTGAACCTGCGCCGTTACGACAACGGGGAAATCAGCGACGAGCCGGAGAACCTCATCCTGCTCAGCCGGGAACAGGCCCGGCGGGTGAGGGACGTGACCCGGGTCAACGACTTCGTGTCCATCCACGGCGGCGCCGACGGGAGCGGCGCCCCCTACGCCCGGTTCCTGATGGAAAACCGGTACCGGTTCGAGTTCTTCCTCCGGGGCAGGGAGGGGGTGAGCCACCAGAGACTCACCCGGCTGTCCCCGGGACGGACGCCCCTGGAGGCAACCGTCACCGGGCAGGAACTGAAGGGGATGATCGGCGCCGTCGCCGCCGCCCAGGAACGGGACGCGAAACGGTACCGGGCCCGGGGAGCCCAGCCCCTGGTCCGGCTCCACCTGGAACCCCGGGACGACGGCCGGGCGGTGTTCTCCGCCGACTCCAACCTGGTGGTCGACGAGGCTGGAAACGGGTTTCCCGAATCGGCCCGGGCCGAGACGACCACGTCCCGATTCCGGGCGGACCTGCCGGCCGGAGAGAATCCCCGGGCGGTGTACATAAGCAGCCCGATAGCCCGGGACCTGGTGAAGGGCATCACCGACGACTGGGAGGAAATCAGGATCGGCTGGACCGACGACCAGGGAGTGGTGGCCTTCCAACACGGTCCGGAGGAACGGGTCACCGACCTGCTGATGCCCGTCTATATTCCCGACAACCGGGGGAACCGGGAGCGGGAACCAGTCGCCGCGGCGGCGGACTAGGAACGAGGAGGCGGAGAGTTGACCAGCGTACTGAGACGGAAGATCGAGGAGAAAATCCTGGAACGGGGATACGAGTTTGACGAGGACGCCGGCGTATCCGAAAGGCTGGCCGCCATCGCCGCGCTGGTCCGGGAAAACCCGGAGGTGTGGACCCGGGGAGAATACCTGCTCGACAACCGGGGCCGCGTCCAGAGCGTCGAGAGCGAGGCAACCTCCCGCGCTTGCGCCGTGGGTCTGGTCAAGGTGGCTTTCGACGTGGACCAGGAGGAGCGGGAGGCCCTGGACAGCCTGAAAACGGCCCTGCCGGAAGACTGGGGACCGGACGCGAACGACAATGACGTGGAGCGCTACAACGACGACGTCCGGCGGACCCACCTGGAGGTTTCCGAGTGGTTCCGGATGGCATCGGAAATTTGACGCCAGCGGAGGGAACAACCATGACCCGGGAAGAAACGGAAACCCAGGGAAGGAAGAACCTGGCCGACATGGTCATGGCCGCGCTGGACCCCCACGCGAGTCCGCAACCAAAGGGGAAAAATCCGGCCGGGAGAAGTCCGGGAAGGAAAGACCTCCGGGCCCTGGAACTGGCGATGCGCCGCCGGACGGAGGAACTCCTGGCCGAGAGGCTCCACTTCCTCCGGCGGGAGATCTTCGCGTTGACCCCCGGCCAGGTGGAAACCCTGCGTTCCCTGAGCCTTCCGGAGCCGGTCGCGGAGGGCCTGGAGTCCCTGAGCCACGCCGCGCTTCCCACCGGACACCACCGGGTGAGGCGGCGATTGGAAATCATCGGCTGCGTGCCGGAGGACCGGAACTGGCGGGACTGGTGGGTGGACCAGTCCGAGTGGAATTATCACGTCCCGGAATGGGACCGGAACATGGAGACGGAGCCGGGGCTGGACGAGCTGGACCTGGCGGTGGCCGCCGTCCTCCGGGCGGCGTCGGAGGAGATGCCCACGCCGGCGGAGGTCGCCAACCGGATACGGGAACGGGGCCGGTGGGACCGGACCCGGCGGCGGTGGGAGGCGGAGCCGGAACTCCGGCTGTCCCGGGTCTGGTGCGCCCTGGACGAAATGGCCCGCGTCGCCGTCCGGCTGGGGGCGCCCGAGGGGCCGCGGCGCCCGGACCTGACCCACACGCCGGAGTCGCTGCTTCAGGAACTCCGGGCCGCAGGGATGGAGGTCCTGGAGGACATGGGGACGACGGGAACGCCGGAGGAGATGCGGGAACTGCCGGGGATGAGCCGGCCCGGGGAGATAAGAGTTTCGGCCGTAACCGGACTGTGGACCCGGGAGGGGGCGCACACCGGCGGCATCCACCCCGCCTGCTGGCAGGCCGGCGGGACGACCCGGCTGGCGACGGACGGCAAAAGTGAAGAAATCACGCCGGAGGAGATATGCCTGGTCAGCCTGACCGCGCCGTCCCACCCCGCAACCTGGCTGGTCTCCGAGCCGGAGCCGGGGACGGACGCCAACCAGGCGGCCCTGGCCTGGCTGAACCGGACCGACCCGGAAAGGGTGGGAAGAATCCTGGCGGGGAAGGACCCGGGGCCCGAGCCGGAACGGAAACTCTGCCCGGCGGCGGGGACCTGCGCCGGCAGGTGCGGGGAGCTGCAGCGCGCCGGGGAGAGGGAATTCCCGATAACCCGGGACGGAACGCATCTCACCTGCCGGTACTGGAAGTTCCTGGAGCGGTACGGGAACCTGGCGCCGGAGCGGCGGGCCGCGGCGGCGCTGGCGGAGCTGGAGCGGATACGGCAGGCCAGCCAAGAGCGGGCCAAGGAAGAGCGGCGGGAGCGGCGACGGGAGGCGGCGGAGGAACCCGCGGCGGAGGAAACGGCAACGAATGCCCCCGAACCGGAGCGGGCGCAGCCGGCTCTGTTCACGGTTTAGGGGGCAACGTACCACGTCCACAGGCAGACGGGGAGAGATGTCCGAAGAGAGATGCTTTCAACACGGGGAAGAAGAACCCCAGGGGGAATCGGCCCCGGCCTACTGGCAATGCGCGGAACGGGGATGGCGCTGCGGGGTGAAGCACGGTAGCTACGAGGCGGCGAGGAACCACATCCGGCGCATGGGGCGAGGCGCCAGCAGGTGGAGGGTCATTCCCTGGCAGCCATTGACGGTGCAGCGCGAAGACGAAGACGGGCCGGCCTCCGGTGAGATGTAACCGGGGGTTGGAAACCCCCTTCAATCAAAAACCGCGCTGTGAGCCATTTTCAGGGCGATTTCAGCCCGGGACGCTGTCCAGTGCCAAAAAGGGGCTTAAAGGCCCGCCAGCGCCGTCTGGGAGCGTTTCCGGGCCGGTTTTACGGCATATCGGCGTATCAGTTACGGGGTTATAGCGTAAATGAGGCCTCCGGTTCGCCCCGGGAACATCCATAAGCCGCGCTGTAAGCCATTTTCCGGGGCATTTTGCCCCAGGATGCTCTCCAACTACCTGAAATGGGCCAAAAGGCCCGCCAGCGGCGTCTGGGGACGCCATGGAGACGTTTTTACGGGGTTTCCGGGTATCCGGCACGGGGTTATACCGCACTTGGAGTCCGACCAGCCCCCGGGGAACGGCCGCAGGGCGCGCCAGGAACGATTTTCCGGACCTTTCACGGGCCTGGGGCTGAACAACCCCGGGGAGTCACCCAAAGGCCCGCCACGGCGCCTACAGCGCAAGTCACGGGTGGGAGTTGGCCGCCGGCGGACCTGGACCGGCCCACAGGTGTCGGGACAGGCGAGGGAAGCCGACCCGTCCACGGGAGTTTTCTGCGTTCTAAAACCCGGGGGTTGTTGCACGCCGCAACTGTTTTACGGGTCACCTAGAATAACGGAATAACGGGCTCGCGCGTGCGCGCGAGGACAACAGCGAAAAAAATCTCGTTATTCGTTATTCCGTTATTCTGCAGGCGCGTGTTCTAATAAAAAAGGGCGAAATCAGGCGTGAAAACGGGTCCGGGGCCAAAAGTGTTCGGAATAACGTAGAACATAAGTTATTATTCTCCAGACGCTTTTTCGTTCGCATTTACGTTTGGGCCCCGAACGGATTTTCGGAGAAAAAATAACGGCCGATTGGTCAGACCAATTTTCGGGCATTGGAACGGATAAGCGCATCCGTGCCTGGCGTGGAAAATATGTGCGGAAAAGTTGGAATAACGAGTCGACGCGGCCGTTATTCCCGTTATTCCGGTTATTCCGTTTTTTGGCAAAAAAAGGGCCGGTCCGGCTGTTCTAAAAACCGGCGGTTCAGCAGCAGGTGGGCCCCGGTTATCACCGCCGTTCCCACCAGGAGGAGGTCCCTGCGGAAGGAGTCCGCCAGGCCCGCCGCCGCCAGTATCGCCAACGGAACCGCCCGGACCATGAAGGCCATGGCGTTGCACCCGGGTTGGAGATCCCGAGGCCCTCCACCCTACGGATCTCCGCGGGCAACGCGCCGGCGAAGATGCCCCCGGGAAGACGACCCACGTCAAGTGGTGATTAAGCAGGGCGCTGGCCGGCCAGGCCCCGGAGGAAAAAACGGCTCAGGGACCTGACCGGCATCGATCACAGGTTCACCGGCATCATCACCGCCGTGACCCCGGGCCGATACGAACCCCGGCGCCCACCGGCTCAGGTCCATTCCCCACCGGAAACTGAACACCGGAAACCTTTACAAAACGCACGTAGAATAATGAATAACGGGATTTTGAAATTTTTGCTTGCCAAGCAAGGCTCAAGTTTTCATGATTCCGTTTCGCTGCGTGGTTCACGGCAAACAGTTACGATACCCCGGCGACAACCAACGCTTTTCGGAATCGCCGTGCGTGGACGAAAATTAAATAGCTAGATCTAGCAGGTTCAAAATACCCCGTAAACCGGCCTGACGGTTTGAAACAAACTTGATGGCTTGTTGTCAATCCGGCTTTTTGAAGGAAACAGCCCAACCCGAGGAAACCGGGACCATCCACCCGCAACATCGCCAGCAACATCGCCAGCAACCCCGGCGGGTTCCCGGATTCGGGTCGGACGGTTGCCCCCGGCATCAAGGCCGGCGCCAACCGTCCGACCATAAACCATCCCCACGGGGAAAATTCCGGCCAGCAAAAAGCCCTCCCCCCCAATACGGGGAGAGGGCCCGGTCAGCAGGGAGAGGGCGATCTCCCCGCGTATCCGCCCGGCGGCTAGGCCGCCACGGCCTCCGCATCCGGCGTACCGATGCGGAACTTATTCGTCCCGCAGGCGACGCACACGCCCCGCATGGCCGCGCGGCCGTTCTTCATGGTGACCGGCTCCAGGTCCCTGGTCTCCGTTTTCTCCCGGCACTTCACGCAGAAAATCAGCATAACCCTCGGCAAACCTCCCCTGGAAAAGTTTTGGATGTCCCCGGAATCATAACACACGCTTTTCTCCCCGGTTTGACAAACGGGGAAAAGATTTCCCCGCCCGTGAAGGAGGGAACCGTGGACAACCTGACGATGGAACGGGAACTCAGCCGTATGTTCCAGGACGACCTGGAGATCGATCCCGACACCGACGAAACCGACGAGTTCTACTGCCGGGAAGTGGAAGACTGGCTGTGGGAGAACCGCAACCTGGAGGACCAGGACGTGGACGAGGACGCCCTGGACCAAGCCGCCAGGAGCATGGAACGGGAATACCTGGTCAGCGTGGGATACCGGTTCTGCGAGGACGAATGACCGGCGACGGCAACGCCGGCCCATCCCCCCGCCGGTCATAATCCCAGGATGAACGAACAAGCGGACGCGGGAGGAACCCCAGTGAAGGAACGATACAGTCCCACCGTCACGGATAGATTCATCGCCTTCATAATGGGGTACCAGCCCCCGGCCAACCGGATGGGATCACGCCTGCTGCGCAGCATCGCCCGGGACACCCTGCTATCACCCAGCTGCTGGATCGGAATACACCGGTGGGACCGGACCGAGGAAATCCCCGTCTGCGAACTATGCGACAAATCCGGACGCCGCACGTAGAAAACCGGAAGGGCAGCAATCATGGATCCGTTCAAACCCCTGCCACTCAGACGGGCCGCGCCCCAGGAGATGAACTACGTCCTCCGCGGCGACTACAATTCCCGTACCCGGAAATACGGCCCGCCCCTGTACGTCATGCAATACGAACACGATTGGGACGAGGCCGAAGAGAACCGCCGCGCCGTCAACCTGGCGGAGCACCTCAACAGGAACTGGCTTCCCGAAGTCATGGAACTCAGAGGATTCGCAGAGCTGGCCAAAAGGGCGCGGGAGTCCGATAGGGAAAGAACTTCCGCTACCGTCGCCTGGGAATTCCTCCGCTCTCTTTCCGACAACGAAGACGGAACTTCCTCC
Source organism: Dehalococcoidia bacterium (assembly GCA_963665735.1). Classification (GTDB taxonomy): domain Bacteria; phylum Chloroflexota; class Dehalococcoidia; order Lucifugimonadales; family UBA3495; genus CATOSK01. Next base: position 991,472 of record OY762444.1, read on the forward strand.
CCGGCCCAGCTCCTGGCCGTAAACGCCTTCAAGGCAGCCAGCCAGCGCCGATTACTGGAAAATGGAGACATTATATCCAGAATGCGCCGCCGCCACCGCATCGCCGAGGATTGCGCCGTCGCCGCCATCTACCTGGTGGCGGAACTGGAGAACAACGGCCAAGCCGTTGACCTCCGCAACGAGTTCAACGCCATGCTGTGGAGCATGGAATTCAACTACCCCGGAAAGGAAACCCAACCATGAGCCAGCAAGTAAACGTCATCTACCACGCCGACTGCGCCGACGGGTTCGGGGCAGCCTGGGCCGCCCACCAAGCCCTGGACGGCCTGATCCCCGGCGTACGTTACCTGCCGGTGAAGCACGGTGAAGAACCCCCGGAGACCGAGCCCGGTTCCAGGGTATACATACTGGACTTCTCCTTCCCCAGGGAGACGATGCAGCGACTCGTCGAAACCCGCCGGGTCATTCTCATCGACCACCACGAAACCGCCCTTCGGAACGTGGGCGACCTGCCCGGCTGCAGCGTCGACCCGGCCCATTCCGGAGCCGTCCTGGCCTGGCAGCACTTCCACCCCAGGGAGCCGGTCCCCGAACTTCTCCGCTACGTGGAGGACCGGGACCTGTGGAAGTGGGAACTCCCCCACTCCCGGGAGGTCTCCGCCGCCCTCTACAGCCACCCCATGGAGTTCGCCGTCTGGGACGCACTGCGGGTGGAGGACCTGGTCGCCGAGGGCGCCGCCATCCTCCGGGAAAACCGCCGCACGGTGCAGGCCCTGGTGAAGGACGCCTATCTACAGAACCTGGCCGGGTACGAAGTCCCGGTGGTCAACACCCCGGTCCTGTCATCCGAGGTTTGCGAGGCGTTGCTGGAGACGTTTCCCGACGCGCCCTTCGCCGCCTGCTGGCGGCAGACGGAACCGGGCTTCGTCAAGTGGAGCCTGCGCTCCCGGAAGGACGGCGTGAACGTGGCCGAGATAGCCCGGAGCGTGGGAACCGGCGGCGGCGGACACCCCCAAGCCGCGGGGTTTATCGCCAGGATACACGTGGAAGAACCCAGCAACCCGTACCACCGGCGCCATACCGGAGAGGTGATCGAGTTCGACCCCTACGCCGACGACCCCTTCATCATCATCAAGAAAGACCGGGGCGGGATCAAGGTCAGGTTCACGATAGAAGCCAAGGTCCCGGCCGGCGGAGTTGCGCCGGGCGACCGAGTGGCTGTGGAAACCCGGGGTGGAAAGACCTTCCGGGTGAAACCCATCTGATTGAAAGGGGATTAGACCCCGACCCAGGCAACCGGCCCCTTAACGCCAAACACGGAGGTCCCTGGAATTTCTTGCCCAACGACAAAACCCTGGAACGCATGATTGAAGAGAACGGCGGCGACCTGGTCACCGCCGCGGCCCGTCTGGCCCGGGAACACGGGATGGAATCCCGGTGGCGACGCCGCCCCGGCCACGAGATGGTCGGGCTGCTCACCAACTACCTGGCCGAACTGGAAGAGGACGACGGGAAACCCTGTCCCGCCGCGCCCCTCCGGAGCCGGGGAGCCTGGTGCCTGGTTCCCCTGAGCCTGGCAGCCGCTCCCGCCGGGAGCGTGGGAGACGCCGCCGGCACCGCCGAGGCCAGGCTCTATGCCCGCAGCCACGAGCTGGCCCTCATCCCGGTGATGGAGGACTGGCAGGTGGAACCCGCCGAGAGAATCCTGGCGGAGTGGCTGGAGAAGAATCCCCCGGGATCCCTGACCACCCTCCGTGCGGCCGCGGAGTGCCTGGACCGGATGGACCGGCTGGGAACCGGGAGCCACACCCTGGCCATCCATCCCGGAGACGGGATCGAAGCGACGTACGGCCGTCTGAGGACAATGGATATAATCAACCGGACCATGGACCTGAAGCTGGACCTGGCCCGGGCCCGGGGGATTTCCCACCCGGAGTTATCCACGCTGGAAAAACACCTGGGCCGGCGCAGCAGGAACACGACACCGTGAACGATTCTCCCCCGTCCCGATTCAGGCGCTGGGCAGACTGGTACCTGGACCGGGTAATACCCGGCAGGACAGCGCTGGCCCTGGGATGGCTGGCAGCGCCGGCGGTCGCCGCCGTCGTCGAGCATTCCTTGGGGGAGACCGGAACCGGCTGGATAAACTACCTGGCCGGAATCCTGGGAGCCGCCACCGGAATGGCCCTGCTGACCGCGCTGAACCGTTGGAGGTCCCGGTGAAGTTTCTCTCCCGCATCCCCTACCGGACCGTCCTGCTACTGGCGGTGGCCGCTTTCATGATCTTCGCCTGGGCGGTACTGGGAATCAGACCCCAGACCTACGCGCTGATAGCGGTGAGCGTCGCCGTGGTCGCCATGCTGCTGACCCCGCTGCTGAGAAGAATGGCCCGGGAGCGGCGGAAGAAGAGCCCCTGGCGGAGAACCGAAGACTGACACCCACGAACACCGGAGAAGCCATGAACGAGAAGGAACCCGTGAACCCGGCGGAAGAAATAGCGGCAATGCTCATCGAGGACTGGCGGAAGCAGGACCGGCCCTGGGCCTTTGATGCCGTCTACTCGTCCGGACGGGCCCATTTCCGGGGCGTCATCGAGTCCGAGGAGGGCGACGACGGCCGGGAGACCTGGACGCTGGAGGTCTGGACGCTTGAAACCGGCGACGCCTACGAGTTGGACCCCCAGCTGCCCGACCTGGAGGACGCGCCCCGGGAACTGGCGCTGCGCCGGAACATTACGGCGGAGGAAGTCGGCGCCGCCACAGTGGACACTGAACACTGAGGGAAAGACATGAACCAGAAGGAAACCGTCAACGTGATCGAGGCGCTGGCCGACCGGCTGAACGACGACTGGCAGCGGGACCGGAACCCCTGGCAGTTCGAGCGGAACTACCCCGTGGGAAACGCCCTGTTCCGGGGAGCCATCAGCATCGACGAAGAGATCGAGGACCGGGACGTGTGGCGGCTGGAGGTCTGGCTGCTGCTGCCCGGCGCGGAGACGGACCCCCAGCTGGCCGGCATCGATGAACCCAACCAGGAACTGATGCTCCGCCGGGAAATCGAGACCCAATAGCGACCGGCGACAGGCAACATATCACCGGAGAAAAGCATGAACAAAACCGTCACCGTGAACTGCATCCTGGTGGGCAGCTACAACGACCTGGCCCGCCTGGAAACCGAAGACGGCGAGGTCATAACCGCCGAGTTGTCCAAGCGCATCAATAACTCCTACCACCGGGACCGGATCAGGGACAAAGGCCTGGTCCGAACCCGCGTGGAGGTGGACCTGCTTGAGGACCCCGAACGGCCGGGGCAACCCCTGCGCCGGGGCAGCATGGAATACGCCGAACTCGCCCGTTACAACTTCACCGACGAGAGGACGACCGCCCGGCGGGTAGCCGATCTCCCGGAGAAGAAACGGGACCTGGACCGGCTGAGGCCGCTCATCCTGTTCCGGACCTACCGGGCCCGTCCCGGCGGATTCTCCACCACCGCTCTCAGCCTGATGGACGGGGAGGAGATCGTCGAGTGGTACGATACCAGCGTCACCGTCATTGAGTACCTGACCACTTCCACCAACCACGGCGACCGGCTGCACCTCCCATACGACAGTCTCCAGGAACTGCTGGACCCGCCCCCCGGGATGGATCGCCGCGCCTGGGACCGGCATCACCGGGACCAACAGAACCTGGTGGAGCTGGGCATGGCGGCCCGGGCCGCCTCTGGGTTGATGAAGCGGGCCCCCAGAGACCGGGGCGGGATGGAAACCGGACGGGAGAGAATCATCACCATGTTCCAGCCGGCCATCTCCCTGGACCACTCGCTGAGAAGCCGGCTGATGCAGGAGTGGCCCCCGCCGCCGGATCCCCCAATAGTGGATAGTGAATAGTTTCCAGTGGTCAGGCTGCCCCTTCCCGCCACCAGCTCCTGAACCTGGTTCCCGCCATCACTTTTAGATACATCCCTAAATTCAGGGATATGCCTAAATTTAGAGCCGGACGTTACTGTTTATAAAAACTCGGCTCATCCCCAAAAACTATCCACTGACAACTGACCACCGAGGAGATTCCCATGCGCGTCTATCCCCTGGACCCCGGACTGACCCAGGAGCAGATGGCCGTCACCTTCGCCATGACCTCCCGCAGCCCCGACACCTTCGAGGAAATCGCCCAACGGGTGACGGCGGAGAGTTCCGCCGAATTTCACGAGCGCTGGACCGTGGGATACGGCCACGCCAGCGTGGCCGAGCACGCCGTGCTGCACCTGGCCGTCGAGGAAGTCAGCCGGCTGGCGGCGGACGCGATAGAAGACTGCCGCCTGGCCAGCTACACCGAGAAGTCCAGCCGCTACCAGGTAATGACCCAGGCCGGGTTCCACGTCCCCGGGGAATTGGCGGACCGTCCCGCGGAGGGAAAAATCTTCGAGGAAACCTGCCGGGGGCTGTTCCACGCCTACGAGAACCTGCTGGAAGCGATGCTCTCCCGGCTGGATGAAATCCGCCCCGCCGTGGAGCGGGAAACTCCCCGGAGGAGACGGGAGAGAATACGCCGGGAGGCGACGGACGCCGCCCGGTCGGTGCTCCCGGCCGCGACCCTGACCAACCTGGGAATCACCGCCAACGCCCGGGAGCTGGCCCACATGGTATCCAAGCTGCTGTCGTCGGAATTGCGGGAATGCCGCGACCTGGGCGAGCTCATGGCCGAGAGGGCCCGGGAGCAGGTTCCCACCCTGCTGCGCCACGTCCGGGCCGCCGAGTACCTGAAAAACCCGGCCCCGGTCCTAGACCGGCGACCGGGAGCCGGGCCGGCGCTGCCCGGGGCCAGGCTGCTGGCCCACGACTCCCAGCCCTACCGCCGGGTGGCCGCGGCCGTCATGTACGGGACGGGGGAGTGGGGCGACGCACTGGAGACGGCCCGCCGGGCGGAGGCCATGACCGGGGAGGAGTGCCTGGAAGTCATCGACCGGCGGATGCGGGGCCGGGACCCGCGGGAGGCGGCGATCCGGGAGTTCGAGCTGCCCCGGGCGACCTTCGAGTTCACCCTGGACTACGGGGCCTGCCGGGAGTTCCGCCGCCACCGGATGCAGTCGGCCTACCCCCAGCCCATGACGGTGGGACTGGGGTACACGGTCCCCGGGCCGGTGGAGGAATGCCGGTTGGAAGACGAGTACCGGGCGGCGATGGAACTGGCCGAGGAGGGCTGCCGCCGGGCGGGGGATGTTGGGGCCTACCTGGTCACCCACGCCCACCTCCAGCGGGTGGCAGCGGCGATGAACCTCAGGGAGCTGTACCACTTCCTCCGGCTGAGAACTTCAGCCCAGGCCCACCCGGGCATCCGCGGCCCGGCCAGGGAAGCCCGGGAACTGCTGGAGCGGGCCTGGCCGGGAATGCTGCGTTGGCTGGGAGACGGTGAATAGCGGCCGGCCTGCCGGAAGAGGAGAAACGATGACCGGAAGGGAACGCTGGCTGGTCCCGATCCTGGCGGCGCTGGGAGGAACCTGCCTGGCGCTGGTCGTACTGGCCGGAGCGTGGAGCCTGGTCCGAGAGATGGAGGAACGCCGTCGGGAATCCGGGGAAGAACTTCGTCTTGAGATGGAGAATCTCCACGCCGGCGAAATCACCTTGATGGTCGAATCCAGCCTGGATGAGTGGAAAAGCTCCCGGGCCCGGTGCGGCTGGATCCTGACCCGGTGGGAACTGGCGCTGCGGGGCAATGCCAGGGCGCTGGTAGAAGATGCCCGGGACGGCTACTACGACGGGAGCGCGTCAAGGGAACATCTCGTAGAAATGGCCATACGACTGGTCAAAGACATGAACAGGCAGGCCCGGCGAGCGGCGGAGAAGTGCGGGGCCGCAGCCAGCGCGGAGGGCGGCTCATGACCTCCGTCCGGCCGCAGCGCCGGCGAACCCGCCGGTTGAGACCGTTGCGGGTTCGAGTTTACAGGGAGGCGCAGAAATGATGTGGGAAGAGGACTCGCCGGAGACGAAAGTCCTGAGCATAATCGTGGGAATGGTCATAACGCTGGGATTCGCGGCGGCCGTAATCACGGGAGTCGGATGCCTGTCCGGGGACGCGGACGGAAACAGCCGGGCCAACGTGGAACAGGTCCCGTCGGTTCCCGCCGGCGCCGGAGTGGCCGAGGTGCAGGAACTGGTGCAGGAGAGCCTGGACCGCTGGAACCGGGCCCAGGCCCGGTGCGACTGGGAAATGATTCCCAACGACCGGTACAACCGTCACTGGGCCGAGTGGCTGGTCGACGACATCGGGAAGGGTCACTACGGCGAACCCGGCGAGACGGCGGACAAAGTCCTGGTGAACAAGGCCAACCGGCGGATCAAGCACATGGAATCCGCCTACCGGGACGCCTTGAAGAAGTGCAGAGCGTCGGGATGAGGGGGATTCCCGGGCAGGAATTCGCAGTCGCACAGGAGGCGGACATGGATAAACCCACGTTGAGCGTCAGGGTGAACCGGAACGACATCGAAGGAGGCCTGAGAGGCGATCCCTTCCACTGTCCCATCGCCGGGGCCCTGCGGCGGGCGGTGGGCTGCAGCAGCGTCCGGGTGACGCCCCGGGAGGTCACGCTGGACGGCCGGATTCACTTCCGGGCCAGCCGGTCCTTCTCCAGGATCGTGCGGGACTACGACCGGGGCCGGGGAATGGATCCCCTGCTGGTGACGCTCATATCCCCCAACGAACGATCGCCGTACAACGCGGCGCTGGCGGACAACCGCCGGGAGGCGTAGGAAGGGATGACGCCCGAGAGGATACGCCGGCGCAGCGGCAATTAACCACGACCGGGAGGCATGAAGAGGATGAACCGGGAAAGAATCATCGAGCTGGCGTCGTTCCTGAACGAACGGGCCGGGGAAAACTCATTCGACATGAACACCTGGGGCGATGAGAAGATCCACCAGTACCAACCGACGCTGGAGTCCTTCATTTCCTGCGACACGTCGGCCTGCATTGCCGGCTGGGCCGTCCGACTGTTCGGGAACGAAGGAGGCTGGAAGGAGAACAAATGCAACGTGCCGGACTACGCCAGGGAGCTGCTCGGCCTGGACCAAGGCAGCGCCAGCGACCTGTTTCTCCCGGGGACGCGCATCCAGAAAACCGCCACCAGGCAGGATGCGGCGAAGGCGCTGTTCATGATAGCCGACGGCATCGCTCCCATGAGAGTGTGGGAAGAACTGCCGGGAGAAACCGGCTGAACCAAAGAGCGCCGCTCCGGGAGGAAAACGGGATGCAGGACCACGAGCACAACTGGAAGTACGACGCCGGCGACCCGTCGGTGGGGATATGGCCCGGCTGGTGGTGCGAGTTCTACGACGAGGCCGCCGGGGAGAGCTGCCTGGAGCAGCCCGACGACGAGGAGATTGACCGCTTGGAGGAGAGAAGGGAATGAGCGCAACTCACGGGGGCGGAGTCGAGACTTCGCCGAAAAAGAGAAACGGACGTCCCCACCCGGCCCTGGGGGCCACCAACAGGCAGGAGTACGACGACATTGTGGACGCCTGGGACGTGCTGGACAAGGCCCAGGCCAACGGTCAGGTTGAACTCGTGGAGACCGAGCACAACGGGAGGAGATGCCTCCGGCTCCGGTTGGAGGAGCGGTATCTCCCCACCTACCTGCTGTTCCCGGAAGGGGACGAGTAGATGCCGGTCATGGCGGTGGGAGCCGCCAGCTTCGACCCCAGGATGCCCTGGATACTGCTGGACGAAGACCAGGAGGGAAGTCCCTACTGGATCGACGACCCGGACTTCCGCGGCGATCCCAACCTGTACCTGCAGGCGGGGATGATGCTGGAGTTCGACGAACCGGTGGAGATGCGCCGGGGGAGCCACGACCCCGACGACGAAGAGATCGCCGACTACTACGACCCGGCCGGGTCGTACCCGGTGATTCGCCGGGTGACGGGGATCATATACGCAGCCCATGATTGAAAGGGGTTACGACCCCGCCCCGACCCGGAACCAACCGAGGTCCCCGGTTGCCAACAGGTTCACGCAGCTCACCCCGTCCCGGTGTGGAACCGGCCGGAAGTGACCTACAGGTCACTGACGGAAGCGACTGGCAAGTCGCTGACGCGAACAGCTATCGCCGGAAGTGTCCGTTAGGACACTGACGCGAACCGCTTGTCCCGGAGGACAAGCGATGTGAACGGGGCGATAGCGAAGTGAACGGGAGCAGCTTACCCCCGGAAAGCCTTGAAAAGGCTTGACGGGAACAGGATAGCCCGGAAGCGACCATCAGGTCGCTGAAGCGAACAGCTTGCCCTGCAAGGGCAAGCGCAGTGAACGGGGCGATAGCGAAGTGAACGGGAGCAGCTTACCCCGGAGGGTAAGCGTAGCGAACACCGGACACTGAACACAGGAGAGAACCCATGACCGGACAGAAAACATCCGCCGAGCCGATGGTCTACTACTCCATGCGCAAGGGCGCCATGCTGCCCCCGCCGGGACAGGACAGGGTGCGGGTGGACCGGGCGACGCCCTTCGGGAACCCCTACCGCGCCGGCCCCAACTGCACCCGGGCCCAGGCCATCGCCTGGTACGAGGAATATCTCCGTCAGCGGATGGAAAGGGAGCCCCAATTCCGCCGCCGGGTGGCCGGGCTGTACGGGAAGGCATTGGGCTGCTGGTGCCACCCGCTGGGCTGTCATTCCCAGGTCCTGGCCCACTACGCGGAACACTTTCACCGGAGAGGCGTGGACGCGGAGTTGCCGGAACCGGCCTTCCGGGTGGAGGAACCGTGAAACCGCTGAGGTCGGAGCGGCGGGATGAGAAGCGGCGCCGTTCCCGTTCCAAGCGGGAACGGGCCAGCAACCTGAAGTCCCTGCTGGCCCTGTGCCAGGCTCACAACCGGAGGACACGAAGGCAGAAAAGCCCAACGGGGGTGGGAGGGCAGCGATGAACCTGAAAATTCTCACCGTCGCGCTGGCCGTGGCCATGTTCACGTTCGCCTGTGGAGAGAACCGGAAGAACACACCCGTGGACGTCCACCCCGTAGTAGAACATTGCATCCAGACGTCCCGGCAGGAACTGAAATACTGGGTGCTGGAAAACCGCTGCGCGTCCACGGAAATCCTGAACCGCCAGGACCGGATTCTCGAACAACAGGACGAGATTCTCCGGCGCCTGGAAGAAGGGGATTAAGACCGCATTGGAGCGACGGCGACAAAGCCCGGCTGCGGCCGGGTTTCTTATTCTGAGCGCAGCCCCCGGGCGCCGGGATGCCCCGTGACGAAATTTCGTCATTTTCCGAACCGGGGCCGGCACGACCCCCACGTGGAGAACGGCCGACCGTGCTGGGGCTGGGCCTTCGACATAACCTAGCAGTGGCCGGCGGCCAGTGGCCAGCAGCCATGGTCCGGCAACGCGCCGCGAATTACAAAAGGGGGACAGCCCATGATCACGCTGCTGGCGATAGCCCGGTCCTACGACAAGGCGGAGGCCCAGGCGACCCTGACCGCCTGGTGCGAGGGGCGGGAGAAGGGTCACCGGGTACTTCCCTTCTCTTACAAGGAACCCTTTCCCACGCTTTCCCAGGCCCTGGAGGAAGCCGAGTACGTCTGCGCCGAGTCCCCGGACGACGAGGGCCGGACGGTCTACAACGTGGCCACCCGCATCCACCACGACTGCTCGGCCCGGGGCGAGTGCAACCGGTGCGAGGAGGAACTCTGCTGCGGCTGCCCGCAGACCGCCGCCATCTGGGTGGACACCGGGGAACTGACCTGCCGGGACTGTTTCGGCAGGGAGGAAGACGAAGAAAGCCGGAGCAACCCCGACGACCTGGACCGGCTGGAACGGCTGTGGAACGCCGAGTAGGAACCCGGCGGCGGGACGGCGAGCTGGTAGTGGTGGAGGGATACCGGGGACCCGTGGGCTATGCGGTGATACTTCCCGAGGGGGAGTGGCGGGACGGCGACCGGTACGTGGAGGAACCCACGCCCTGCCTGCTGGACTGCGATGACCCCGATTGCCGGGAGTGGCCCACGTTGTGGACCGTAGCCGGGGAGAACCGGCGCCAGGCCATGGGGGAGATGATGGCGGGCCGGTGGACGGGAGCGTTGTACCACGTATCCGAGTGCCAAATGAGCGCGGGCAAATAGATTCCGGCCGAATCTCAGGAACTCAAAATTCCAAACCGTCCATCCTGGCGTTTCAGTGATATGAACAGGTTCGCCATGACCACCAACGCCGTGCCCAGCGCCAGGAACTCCACCGATCCCACCCGGATTCCGGCGAACAGGGCCAGGACCATCAAGCTCAGCGCCGGCGTCAGGTATCCCAGAGCGTTGACCCCCGGGTTGGCGGTATCCAGGTTCGCCCGGCGAAACAGGAAGTTGCCGACTCCCTGCAGCGTCAGGCCCCCAGCCATACCCCAGGCCACCATCCCCGGCGTGAGGAACTCTCCCCGGGCCAGCCCGACGACGCAACTCAGCGCCGCCCCCGGCAGGCTGGCCAGGGAATAGGCCACGACGGAACCCAGCAGGGTCAGGCCGGTCCGGTCGAAACCGGAGAATTCTTCCCGTCCGTCCAGCAGGTCGCCGGCCAGGTCCCGTCCCCACCGGAAGGTGAAGGCGTCCAGCGCGCCCAGGACCGACGCCAGGACCGCCAGGAAAACCCCAGCAGCCAGTTCCAGGGACAGGCCGTTCCCCGGCCGCAGTCCTCCCGGACGGCTGGCGACCACCAGAACGGCGCCGGCGAAACCCAGCGCAAGCATGGGCAGCAGGTCCCTGAGTCTCCTCCGGGGGAAGTCCCCGGGCATCAGACGGTACAGGAAAATAACCAGTAGAATGGGCCAGGACTCCAGGAGCACCGCGGCGATGGAAACGTCGACGTACCGGAGCGACCATGCGAAAACGGCGTACTGGAGGCTGTTGAGAACCCCCATCGGGAGACCCGGGTGAGCCAGCCGGGGCCGGACGGCCCGCCACAGCGAACAGTTCAGGAAGGCCGGACGGAAGAAAAGCCAGGCGACCCAGAGGGCGCTCAGAGCCACCCCCGTTCGCCAGGCGGTGTTGAACAGGAACGGGTTCTCCAGGCCGCCGCCCCGGGCCAACAGCAGGGGGACCAGGGACCAGGCCGAGACGGCCGCCAGCATCATCCCGGAGGCCCGCAGGTCCCGGGCAGATTTTCGATTGGTTGAAAGCATTGGAACACGGACAGTATCCCACCCATCTCCGGATGAGGATGGGCTGAACTCCGGTCCCGCAGGTCAACCTGCGCACGAAGACCAAGCGGGGTCGAATCCCGGGCCGCAGTCCCGTCGGAAAGGAAGAAAAATTGACCAGCAAGGAAACCGAAATCAGGGACGCCGCGGGGCTCTACGCCCTGGTGGACCGGGAGATGGAGCGCTGCGGCGCCGACCGGATGAGGTACAACCCCCGGGAGGGATTCACGCCCTTCCGCGGGGAAGTCCCGCTGCTGTCCGGCATGGACCCAAACACCCGCCGCGCCCTGCGCCTGGCCGAAAGGTTCCTGGAGGAGCGGGTCATCGGGCCCTGCCCCAAGCTCGTGGCCGACAGCCTGGTTTACGACAACGATTACCAGAAGCTGGCCATCTTCCCAACCCCCGACGCGATCTACGAGTTCTTCCACGGCGCGCGGATTGACGACGTCGGCAGGATCATCGAGGGAACCGGAAGGGAGCCGGTGGACGGAACCCTGATCCGGGAAATATCCCGGGCCCACCTGGACGCCCTGTTCCGCATCCCGCAGCTGCTGGAAGAGTTCTGGAAGGAGGTCGCCGCCGTGGTGGAACCGTTGGGGTTTCACCTGCAGCGGGTGCGCGACTTCAGGCTGCTGGCGGTGGCCGCCGCCGTGGACTGGAACTTCGAACCCGGCGGAGCGCTGGCAACTGAGCACTAGCCGACGACCACCGGACGACGGAAAGCGACCCGGCGTAAGAACAACCTTGCCCCCAACGCCGCATCGTGATAACTTGCGCCCTAAGGAACTGGAATGCCTACGGTGATAGTCGAAGGACGATTCCGCTTCGTTATCAATACCAGAGAGAACAGGTTCGAACCCCCTCACGTCCACGTCTGGGTTGACAACCAGAACGTATGCAGAATCAACCTGATTGACGGCGATTTCATGGAACCCCCTCCAAGGGGAACCCAACGGGACATCACGGAAGCGTATCGGAAACACTCCCAAGCAATCAGGGAAGTCTGGGAACGCTGTCACAGGGAATGAAAGCAATGAAGGTCGTGAAAGTCAGGAATGCAGAGACAATGATGGTCGCCGTCGTCCCCAGGGACGAAGGACTCAGCGTGGAATTCGCCGACGGGCGCAGCGGCGTCGTTCCCTTCAAGGACATCCCGGAGGTTGGAGACCGTGGCGGCCTGTACGACGTCGAACTGCCCAACCCATACGAGATCATCCTGGTTAACATCAGGGACGAGAAGGTGGAGATTCCCTGGGACTTCGCCAGGCACTACTGCGACCCAAACTACCGGGTGAGGATGGAAGCCCTTACCGCCCGGTCGAAACGGATCCTGGGCGACCGGGTGCGGGAAATGAGGGAATCCGCGGGGAAAACTCCCGGGGAACTGGTCGAGAGCGCCAACATCCCGCCAGGGGACCTGGAAGACATCGAGCGGGGGAAACAAGCTCCGCGACTTGCCACACTGAAAGCCATAGCCGTCGCCTTGGGCCGGCCGGTGGAAGACCTGCTGGCCGGCGCTCCCTGACCCGCCAAACCCCTCGGCTCCCACGCCAAACGAGACACCGCCTCAACCCGGTTACCCTTTTATCAAACGGGCTCCGATCCCACCAAACCCGGAGTCCTGACCCCTGCGCGCCGGCCAACGGCCGACGTACATTCCCGTCTTCACAAGTCAACCATTGAACCCACGTGGAGCGGGGTCGAAACCCCATCAAACCAGGAGACACATGGCCGACAACACGGGCATCGAGTGGACCGACGCCACCTGGAACCCGGTGACGGGCTGCGACAAAATCAGCCCCGGCTGCAAGAACTGCTACGCCGAGCGGATGGCCGGGAGGCTGCAACGCATGGGAAGCCACCGTTACCGGAACGGGTTCGCGGTCACCCTGCACCCTGATCTCATTGATTTGCCAAAGAGATGGACGAAACCCAGGCGCATCTTTGTAAACTCGATGAGCGATCTCTGCCACCCGGCGGTTCCCGAAGAATTCATCGCCGCCGTGTTCGAAACCATCATGGCGGCAGACCGGCACGTATTCCAGGTGTTGACCAAACGGCCGGAACGGGCCCTGGAACTTGCCGGCCAACTGCCCTGGCCGGAAAACCTGTGGCTGGGAACGTCGGTGGAAAACGGCGATTACCTCCACCGGGTGGATACCCTGCGGCAAATCCCCGCCGCCGTGAGATTCCTTTCCCTGGAACCCCTGCTGGGGCCCCTGCCCGACCTGGATCTGGCCGGCATCCACTGGGTCATCGTGGGCGGGGAGAGCGGCCCCAAGGCCCGGGAGATGCAGCCGGAATGGGTCAGGGAGATCCGGGACAGGTGCATGGATACACGGACGCCCTTCTTCTTCAAGCAGTGGGGCGGCGTGAACAAGAAAAAGACTGGCCGGGAACTGGACGGCCGCACCTGGGACGAGTTCCCCAACCCGCATCCCCACACCAGTGGATAGTGGCCAGTGGCCAGTCCCCGTCCCCCGGTCACTGTGCAACGGCCACCAGCCAACGGAGGTTGAAAATGACGACGGGAGGAACTTCGCGCATGGAATCGCTGCTGCGGTCGACGGCCAGGGAACTGCGGAACGGCCGCGCCCCCCTGAACGAAGCCTGGCTGGCCCGGAACGACGTGACCTTCGACGAATGCGTGGAGGCGGCAGACACCCTGGCCTTCGCCATCGACGTCTACCTGGCAACGATGAAGGTGGCGTTGGAGGAATCCAGACCCGGCGACAACCTGCACGACATCGTAAGGAGCATGACCCTGAAACAGGGCGGAGCTCCCATGATCATCGCGCTGGCCGCGCATTCGAGCGAATCGGGCGACCAGGGCGACAACACCGGCTGATCGTCACCGTCAGTCTCCCGACACTTGACCTGGCCACGGGCCACTGAACACCGGCCAACGACAAGGAGGCAAGACGGCGATGAACAAGATCCGGCTGTTTCCCCCGGGAGTTGTTGACCCCTGCGTCTGCGACCGTGAGCCGACGTCGCTGTCCGAGTCGCTGGAGCAGTTCGAGTGCTTGAAACGTCATCACCCGGACCGGCTGCCCAGGTCGGAACCCGGCTCCTTCAACCCGGTCTTCTTCGGGGGATTCACCGGCGCCGGAGACCCGGGCGGCGGAGACGCCGGATGCAGCTAGCAACAACTGACGCCCGTCACTGGCTAACCGCCGCCCCTGCCGGGTATGATGGGGACTGACCGGAACGCCTTCACAATTCGGACAAGGAGAACCCCATGACCAACCCGACCATCGACGCGCTGCCCATCCTGGAACGGGCCCGCGACCGCATCCTCCGCCAGGGGGCAATGGGCGCCAAGATAACCGTGGACTACCGTTCCGACCGGGAGAACAACCGGGTCGTCGTAGGCGACGCCTGGTTCTGGTTCGACGAGGAACGCGTCGTCGCCACGATAACCCCCGAGGGCCTGCTCACCGTAAAGCAAAACTGGAGCGAACCGGGCCAGCCGGAAACGGCGAAAATCACCGTCGAACCCTGCGACGAGACCCGGGAGCCCTACCTGAAGGCCACTGAACGCATCCGGGGAACCGTCCCGCACCCGCCCGTCGAATGGCACTACATGACGGGTCCGCAGGTGCGGATGGAGATGGGAGGCGAGGTCATCATGGAAGCCGGCCCGCCCCAGTCCTGGATCGGCGCGAACCTGAACATACGGCTGACCGGCGGCCGGACCGTAAAAACCTTCGCGGAGGCGGAGAGGATCCTGGACGAACTGTACCCCCAGTACCCGCCCATCTCCATCGAGTACGCCAAGGCGAGACTCCCTTAAACGCCGATTGAAAGGGGTTTCGACCCCGCCCCCGGACACTGACCACCAACACCCCGGAGAAGACGCATGAGCCAGCCAGGCGAAAACCCCCGCTACCCCTTGGACAACGTCCTGCAATGCGGCCTGTGCCGCAGCCCCATGCAGCTGAGCCGCGGCGGGGACGGTTACTCCTGCTCCCGGGTATGCGCCGCGCCGGTGAACGCGGAACACCTGAACCGGGTGGTCATCGCCGCCATGATGGAGTCGGTAGTCACCTACGGGATCATGGACCGCCTTCTGGAGGAGATAGCCGGGGACATGATGGTGATACGACTGTTTCACCCTGAGCTGCCCGCCGACGATCCCGAAGAGGAAGAGGTGTGGAACATGGCCCGGGATCCCGAGGCCATGATGGCGGCGGACCAGGATGACATCGCCCAGTTGATGAACACGCTGGTGAACCAGGTTGAAATCCGCCCGGGCCTGGCCGTCATCCAGTACCGGAAAGACCTGCCCGGCGGGAGCGCCCTGGAGGGTTCCCGGGTGCAGACGGTGGACATTCCCCCAACCCCGCAGCCCTGCCCGGATTGAAAGGGGTTACGACTTCACAACGCTCTCGCTCCCGCGATAGCTGTTCTGCTCAACGCTATTCGCATCGGATAGCCTCCGGTTCACTTCGCTATTCGCGTCGGATAGCCTATTGGCTATCCTGCTCCCGTCAGTGACCTCGCGGTCGATTCCGGCCCTCCCGGGCAAGCTGTTCCCGTCAGTGACGCTCCGGCGTCACTTCCGGCTACCCTGCTCCCGTCAAGCCTTTTCAAGGCTTTCCGCCCACCCCCCCCACCATCCAATACTCACCAACCCCCGGCCCCCGGCCGTCACCGTACCATGTCGTTCCAGCGAGCGCCCCCGCCCCCGGGGGGCCGCGTTGTCTGCCGTCGGCGGCCCCCCTGAACGGGGGAAGAAAAGCCCGGCGGCGGGGAGCGACGCCAAATGGTCAACGTCAGGGAACGGGTCATGGAACTGGCCCAAAACCGGTTCTTTCCCGAATTGCAGCATAAGCACACCCACGAAAGGTTCATCGAGATTCTTCCCGACGGGCTGCGGGCCGGGCAGAACCTGGAAATCCGGGTGGGACCCGACGGCGCCGTCCACTCGGAAACCGTCAACCTGGAATCCGAGAGCCTGCTCCGGCCCGACCGGCTCTCCGGCCAGATCCACTCCTGGAGGTACGAAGCCGCCGGCCAACTCCTCAAAATGATGGAGCGGGCCGACCGGGAGATGAGGCCGCCGGGACCGTCGCAACCGGACCGGGACGACTGGGAAGAATACCGCAAGGCCTCCAACCGCATGGCCGTGGACCTGACGGCCTGCTGGGCCGGCGGGTACATCCGCGCCCCCGGCAGGTTCCAGGCCTGGACCCTCCACCGGCTCATCGGCAGGGACCTGGTCCACCGCACCCTCCGCATCGCCGGCCGGGACGCCACCCTGGCGGAGCACAACCTGGTGATGCGGAACGCCGGCGCCCTGGAATCCGACCACGCCCTGAATCCCAACGCCGTCCGGCTGTGGTTCGGCATCAAGCGAAGTCGGAACCTGACCTTCGAAACATCTTCCACCGGAGAGTACGACGTCACGGTTCCCACCGGCAGCGAACTCCGGGAATCCCTGCCGGAACGGTTATCTCCCGGCGAGGCCATAACCCAGGCCAGGAACGAGTTCCTGGAAAAACTCCAACGGGCCTACCGGAACCGCCCCCCGGACGGGGCAGCGTCGCTGGCCATATCCCCGGAACGGGCCTGGGAGATCTTCTCCGAAATCAACCCCCGGGCCTTCGACCGCGTCGCCCCCCAGACCAAATCCGCCCTGGCGCTGGTCCTGGCCGTCCACCGGGCGGGGATGCAGCCCGGCTGCACCGTGGCCACCGCCGTGATGCGGGAGAAAAGTCACAACATCTTATGGAAACCCAGCCCCCTGGACACGGCCGTCATCCGGGAGAGCCGCCGCCCCCGGGTGAAGCAGCGAAGGCTGGCATCGGAGTACCGGGCCCTGTCCCGGATGACCTGGAGAATCGACGACATCTTCGGGAGAGACGGCGAGCCGGCCTGGGCCGACGTCCGGGAAGCCCTGAGCGACACCCTGGAACAGCAGGGGCTGCGGGACAACCTGCGCCGCCCCCGTCGCCGCCGGAGAGGCCACGAACCCCCGGTGAAAAAGCGCAGCGGGAGCCGCACCACCGACGCAGGCGACCTGAAGGACATCCTGTCCACCCCCGCCGGAGCCGCCATGGCGGAACGGGCCGGGAACGCCCTGCGCCTGGCGGAGGAACCCGGCCAGAGGCTGGCCCTGTTCCACGGCGAGGAAACCCTGCTGGACCTGGAACGGGAACCCACCGGGGGCGTCCGGGTCAATGAGAACCGGCTGTGGACTCCCAACACGCCCATCCGGTCCATGCCCGCCCGCGTGGAGGCGGCGTGGGTGCAGGCGGCGGTCACGGAACTCCACCGGGAATTCTTCACCCACTGGGACGAACTGGCCCCCCGGGATGCAGCGAATCCGCCGACGATGAACCAGGTGAGGCGCGTCGTCGCCGGTTCCGGGGAAGAGGAATTCGGACGCCGGTTCCGGGAAGCTCTGGGCGGGCTGCTGGACCAGGACATAATGCAACGGGCCCAGGCCAAGCTCCCCGCCGGCCGGAAGACCGCCAGCCTGGGCCACTACAACCTGGCGGCGATGGACCCCGGCCTGATGCGGGAGCTGGAGCGCACCAACCCCGGCGCCGCGGCCTGGGCCACGAACCGGCTTCGCCCGGAGCAGGGAGTCAACCACCCCGGCCAGCTGGTATCCCTGGTCCGGGAGTCCATGCGGGACATGGAACTCACCCCGGCGGCGTGGAAAATGGCGGCGGCGCTGCCCCCGGGGAAGATGTCGGAAGTCTGTTCCTTCATGGACGACGAGGCCGCCGGCGTATATTTCCGGCTTGCCGCCCAGGCCGGACACGCCCCGGACCCGGAAAGGTTCCACCTGCTGCTGGACGACGGGCGCCGCCCCGAGCCGGGCAGCCTCAGGGAGCGGGCGGTGGTGATGGCATTGCGGGCAGACGCCGAGGACCCGGAACTGGTCTGGCCCCACGCCCGGGACGTGATGGACTACGTCCGGTTCATGGACCGGCAGGGCGAGGAGACCCTGGCCCGCAGCTGGCGGAGGCTCTGCCGGGAGTCGGACCGGTGGCACCGGGTCAACCGGGACAGCAACGGGTGGATCCGCACGCTGGCCGAGCAGGGCGGGATGCAGACCCGTTGGAACTCGGCATTGCCGGAGACCTTTCACCACGGGGAGTACTCGGTGGTGGCCCTGGACCGGCAGGAGCTCCTGTACCTGGAGTCCCGGGTCATGGGCCACTGCGTCTGGAGCTACGGGGAGAAGTGCGCCGGGGGAACGTCCCGGATATTCTCCATCCGGGAGCAGGGAAGGGTCCGGGCAACCCTGGAGATAGTCCGCCGGACGCCGGATTCTCCCTGGAGCGTGGCCCAGTGCCGGAACCGGTTCAACGACCGGGTGACGGAGCAACTGGAGCGGGCGGCCGAGGCGGTGGCGCAGCGGTACGACCAAGCCTTTCGGGAGGGATTCACCCACCGGAGCTGGCGGGAGCCGGCGACGATGGAATCGTGGGAGGAACTGGTCCGCGGAGCGGGGGTGGCGGTATCGGGCTAGTGGACTCCCGGCGAAACGACCGCGCGAAGCGGCGGTTCAGGAGAAGGACGGCATGACTCAGGCGATGAGACACAGTTGGGTTTTTCCCGCCGACTACAGGATTCCGGTGTACTGCCGCAACTGCGGCAACGCGGCCGGGCTGGGCGGCGGACGGGAGGTTTCCTGCGGCAACGCCGACGTGGACTGTCCCAAGAGGGTGTACGACGCCAGCGACCACGACGTGATCTGCGTGGCCTTCGGCGGGGAGAGGTGCCGGCCCCCCGAACCCGGGCGCACGGTTTACTACAGGTTTTTCTAACGGGGCGGAGGAGAAGATGTCAAAGTTCGCGATCTACGCCTGCGGGCATTCCGAGGAACGGGGACCCCTGGGCGAGGAAGTGGCCAGAGAGTACGGCATCACCGAACCCTGGCGCTTCGACCACGACTGCTGGGACTGCGCCCGGGCGAAACAGAGGGGAGTGGACGAAATCCCCGTGGAGGAGATGACCCGGGAGGGGCAGCGCCGGCACTGGGGCCGGAAACTCCTGGAGGAAATCCGCGCCGATCCCGCCGGCCACGACGAGCTGGTCCTGGAGATCGGAGCCGCGGTCCTTGAACAGCGTTGGGTCATTCCCGCCGGGACCGGTTGGCTGAGCATGAGAGCCGAGGCGGCCCGCTCGATACTGGTGACATTGCGGAACCGGCTGGAATACGCCGGTTCCGGGCAATTGCCGGGGCCGGTGGAGTCGGCGATAGCCGAATTGGAAGCCGTGCTGACGGGACTGGGTGAAGAGAGATGCCGGACGAACTAAACGAGCTCGGGTTCCCCCTGCGGCGGGAAACGGAACCCCTTCCCCGGGTGAGCGGAAACGTCTGCCCCCACTGTGGAACGGCTCACTCGACGGCGGCGCACCGGGACGCCTGCAACTGGTACGCCGCCGGCGGGGCCGGGAATTCTTCCGCCAAGCCGGAGCCGCCGCCCCCGCCGCCGGTGCACCTCATGGACTACGAGCAACTGGAGATCGCCTGCGGGGGGCCGATGCAGCCCGGCGACCGGGTGAACTACAGCCCGAGGCAGACCACCTGCCGCCGCTGCATCACGGCTTTGATCGCCAGGCTCAGGGAGAAGCTGGCCGGTGCGACGGCGAACGGGGAAGGGTGATAAACAGCGATGAAGTCTCGACTCCTGGCAATTCCCTGGCACCTGAGTCCGGCAGTAGCCGGGAAGGTTGTGAGCCTGGACCCGGAGAGCCTGCATTCCCTCCACGAGTGGGAACGAATCGCGGGCCCGGGGTGGGACTGGCGGCTGCATAAAATATCGTATTGCCGGAGCGGTGAAGGCCCGCTGAGCTACACTCGCCGGTGGCCTTCTCAGGCCGCGGCGCTGGAAGGCGACCGAACACCGACCACTGAACACTGAACACCGGCCACCGGAGAAACGCATGGGAACGCGCTGCATCATTGCCAAGGAACAGAGCGACGGGAGCGTGAGGACGGTGTTCTGTTTCCTGGACGGTTACCCCGCCGCCGTGGGGCAGGTACTGCTCGACCACTACCGGGAAGAAGCGAGCATCGACGCTTTGCTGGACCTGGGATGCCTCTCCAGCGTCGGGGCCAGCGCCAAGGCCCCGATACCCTACCGCCGGTTGTCGAAAATGTCCATCAACCGGTGGAAAAGGGGCGAGGACGGGGCGCGCATCACGAAAATCCTGGAAGAGAGGTGCATCATCGCCGCCGGCGCCGAGGCCGCGATGAACCATTACGACTCATCCGGCATGGACGAGTTCCGGGCCAAACTGGCAGAAACCGACGCCCGGTTCCTGTACCTGTGGGGAGAGGGCGGCTGGACGGTGTCCGCCCGTCCCTACGACGACCTGGAACTCCTGGAAGACGCGCTGGCCCGGGATGCAAGGGGGAGGCGGACGTGAAAACGGTTGAGAGGAACGGGATGACCGGCCATTACGCAGATTACCGCAGCGGGGTTTCCCAGGGTGACTGGTGGGTCCGGACGGCGATGGAAAACATGGAAGCCATCATTCCCATCAACGTCCACGTTATGGACGCCCTGGCAACGGCGGCTGCCGGAGCGGGCATTGATAACTGCGGAAAGAACGAATCAGCCCGGCAGGGTTTCATCGCCGGCGCAATCAAGAGATTGATGAACTCGGACAGAATCTAACTGCCGGCCACTGAGCGCCAAGCGCCAAGGAAAGGAATAATGGGAACGCGCTGCGTCATAGCAAAAGAACAGAGCGAAGGGAGCGTCAGGACGGTATCCTGTCTAACAGACGGCCACCCCGCCTGGACCGGATACGTCCTCTTCCATCACTACCAAGACGACGAGAAAATCGACGCCCTGCTGGACCTGGGATGCCTCTCCAGCATCGGCCCCGATCCCCTGGACCCGCTGCCCCACCGCAGGTTCGCGCAGATCGTCGCCCGGAACTGCGAGCGGGGAATCACCGACGACGCCGTGACCCGGATGCTGGAGGAGAAGTGCGTCGTCGCGGAGGGCGCCGGGAGGTCCATGAACGAGTACGACTCGGCCAGCCTAACGGAACTTCGGGAGAAACTTTCCGGGAGCGACGTTCGATTCATATACCTGTGGGGAGAGGGCGGCTGGATCGTCTCGGCCCGTCCCTACGACAACCTGCAACCCCTGGAAGAGGCGCTAGCCCAGGAATGACATCCAGAAAGGAGACAACCGCATGACCCTTACCATCGAGAAATTTCTCAACGGACTGGACCTGCCCCCGGCCCGAACTCCCGGGGAGATGCTGAGCCGCATCGCCCTGGTCGTGGAGACCCACCCCGGGACCTGGACCCGGGGATCCCTGTACCTGGACGACGGGGGGCGGAAGATGCACCTGCCGGAACAGACGGCTGCCGCCGTCTCCGCCTGCGCCCGGGGCTGGCTGGAAATCATGGCCCGGGACGACGAGCAACGGGAAATCCAGCACCGGGCCCAGGAATTGCTGGCCCGGGCAATGTCCCAGGGACCCAATTGTCAGCGCACAACCTCGGGTCTAATACTCCAGTACAACGACTCCCTGGAAACTTCCGCCGAGTTCGTCCGGTGGGTCAGGAGGGCCGCCCGGCTGGATCCCGCGTACCAACCCGCCGGGGCCCCGGAACCGGCGAGCCTGACGGCGTGACGATGGTTCTCAGCGACCGCACCATCCGGGAGGAGATCGCCGCCGGGCGAATCGTCATCAGCCTGTTGGACCCGGCGGACATCCAGCCAGCCAGCGTGGACCTGCGCCTGGACTCCCGGATTCTCGTGTTCAACAACACCCGGGAACCCGTGATCGACGTCAGGAAAAGCCTGGAGTCGCTGACCGAGCTGCGGGAAATCGGGGAGGAGAAACCCTTCATCCTGCACCCGGGGGAGTTCGTGCTGGGCAGCACCCGGGAGCGCATCGAGCTGCCCGGGGACCTGGTGGCCCGGCTGGAGGGCAAGAGTTCCCTGGGCCGCCTGGGGCTGGTGATTCACTCGACGGCCGGGTTCGTGGACCCGGGCTGGCGGGGAAACCTGACGTTGGAGCTGAGCAACCTGGCCCGTTTGCCCGTCACCCTGTACCGGGGGATGAAGATCGGGCAGATTTCCTTCATGCGGCTGACCACGGAAGCCGACCGGCCCTACGGCTCCCCCGGACTGGGCAGCCGGTACCAGGGACAGACGGAGCCGACGGCCAGCCGGATTCACTGGTCTGCCAAAGGCAGCCCCGTGGACAGTAACCGGTGACCAGGAACCAACCACCGACCACCTACCACCGGCCACCGGCCGCCAAACAAAGGAGCAGCCTTGACCACGAAGATCCAGGAACGGCTGGAATACCTGCAGCAGGCCGGCCGGGAGTCGGTAAGCCGCGGGCTGGAGGCCATCGCCGACTTCATCGACGAGAACCCCGAAACCTGGAACCAGGGAAGCATATTCACCGACGCGGCGGGCGGCGACCTGGGGGACAGCGCCGAGTCAGCCCTGGCAAACGGCGTGGCCCACGCCTGCATGGACGGGTTCGTGCTGCTGACCTTCAACCGGAACGATTCGATAGACCTGGCCAGGGCAATGCTGGGCGGTTCCCCCGGCGAGGCGGACGAGGCTGTCGTGGACGCCGCCGCGGCCCGCGTGGCGGAAATCAACGACCACCACATACCCACTCCCCGGCACGCCGTGGCCTGGGCCGGCGAATCGGCGGCGGCGGCAAGGTGGGAGGAGAGACGCCAGGGAGAGTAACGGAAGTTCAGGTAACGGCGACGCACGTGCGGGAGGGGGTGAGAAAGCGCCCCGGACATTGTTCCCTGGCCCTGGCCGTCAGGGACGTGATCTATCCCGAATGGCAGGTGAACGTACACGCCCACCGGGTGACGATATACGATTCCAACGGGCGCGCCGAGGTTTACGAGACCGACGACCGGCTGGCCCGGGTCATCAGGAAGTTCGACGACGGTTACGGGATGGAACCAATGGCCGTCGTCTTCCGGGACAAAAAAGGATGCGTGAAAGAGTAGAAGAAGATGATCGCCGAAGTCGAGGTAACCGGGAAACACCTGGAGCGCGCGCGGCCCGCCAACTCCCGCCGGTGAGCCCTGGCCCCGGCCCTGCTGGACGCGGGGTGCGACCGTCCTGACGTGACGCTGAACGGCATCGAGTACGTCCACCGCCGCGACCCCCGGAGAACCGCGGTCGTCAACCTGGCCGTCGGCCCCGAACTGGCCCGGTGGCAGATCCACGCCATCAGGCACAACGGGACGCCGGAGCCCTATTCCCAACCGCCCCGGCCCTTCACCCTGGTACTGGACGAGACCACCGGAAGGGCCTGGATGAAGCAGGACGAAGAGGAATGACCTTGGAGATTGAGATAACCCGCGAACACGTCCTGGACGCCGGCGCCCGATTCTGTCCCGTGGCCCTGGCCCTGCTGGACGCGGGGTTCGAGCAGCCGTCGGTGAGATTTACCGGCATCGAGTTCGTGGACCGGAACCGCCGGCCCGGGGGCGAATACGTCAGCTTCGCCGCCAGCGAGGAGTTGACCGGATGGCAGGTCCGGGCCCTGGAGTACGCGAACCGGGAGGATGACGACGTGGAACCCCCGGAACCCTTCACCCTGGTCATCGACCAGGAGACAGGCCAGGCCCGGATGAAGGGCGAAGAAGTCCGAACGGCGGGAGAGCGGAAATGATCACCCTAGTTGAGATAACCCGGGACCACATCAAACTGGCCAGGCCCGCCGACCCGATGAATTGAGCCATTGCCCTGGCCCTGCGGGACGCGGGGTACGACGACGTTTCGGCGAACCTGGAACAGGTCAACCTGTTCAACCTGACGGACGGAAGCCGGCCCATGATCACCGCCTGCCGGGTGAGCCCGGAACTGGCCGACTGGCAGGTAAGAGCCATCCGGGACCGGCTGGGGGAGAACCCGGGCCCGGAAGCCGGTCCCTTCACCCTGGCGCTGGACCAGGAGACGGGCCGGGCGTGGATGAAGGATGAGTAGAGTCCGGGGAAGGGGAGAAGAGAGATGACGGTTCTTGAGATACCGGTCACCCAGCGGAACATCGACCAGGCCCACCCGTCCAGCGCCTTCGAGTGAGCCATTGCCCTGGCCCTGCGGGACGCGGGGTACGAAGACGCCTCGGCGGACCTGGCAAGAATCAACCTGATGGATCCCGGACGGAATCCCGGCCTGCGGAATCATCCCCGGCCGGGGAGGACGATATTCAACGTCAGCAGGGAACTGGCCGGCTGGCAGGTTGACGCGGCCTTTCAACACACTGGGGAATACCCCCCGGCGATGCCCTTCACCCTGGCATTGGACCGGGAGACGGGCCGGGCGTGGATGAAGCCCGGGCAAACATGAACGCAGGGAGGCGAATATGATCACCGAAGTCGAGATAACCCGCGAACACATCCTGGACGCCGACCCCGCCAGCCTCCGTTTTTGAGCCATGGCCCTGGCCCTGCAGGATGCGGGGATCGAGCAGCCCCTGGTCAGGTTGTCCAACATCGAGTTCGTGGACCCTGGCCGGCCGCCGCGGAGCAGCGTCGTCCACTTCCAGGTCAGCGACCGGCTGACCGACTGGCAGGCCCAAGCCATCGCCCACCGGAACGAAGAAGGGCGGGAACCCCCGGAACCCTTCACCCTGGCGCTGGACGGTGAAACCGGCCGGGCGTGGATGAAGGGACAGAAAGTCTGAACGTCAGGAGAAACGAAGATGACCGTCGAAGTCGCAATAACCACGGAACACATCCGGGAGGCCAACCCCGCCGAACCCCGGAATTGAGCCATGGCGCTGGCCCTGCAGGAGGCGGGGTACGCGGATACCCTGGTGTACATGGCCGGAATATACGTTACGGACCCGGGCCCGAATCCCGAACCCGTCCGCGCTTACTTCGGCATCAGCGAGGAACTCATCGCCTGGCAGGCCGAAGCTATCGGAGTACGCCACGGCCACGCCGAAGAGCCGTTGGAACCATTCACCCTGGTCATGGACCCGGACACCGGCCACGCCTGGATGAAGGGCGAGAGGGTCTGAAAAACGGGAGTAAGGCAATGACGGTAATGGAAATCCGGGTCACCCAACGGCACATCGACGACGGCAACCCCATAAACTCCTACGAGTGAGCCGTCGCCCTGGCCCTGCAGGAAGCGGGGTACAAACACTCCTTCGTCAAGTTCGAACGCATCCACCTGGACGACCGGGTTTTCCAGACCACCGAATGCGTCCATACCCTTGGGTTCCGCACCAGCGAAGACCTCCACAACTGGCAGAAGCAAGCCCTGGACTCGCGGCGCACAGGCGAAAGCGAGGAGAAAGTCCGCCCCTTCACGCTGGTCATTAACTACAAATCCCGGACCGCCGGGATGAAGGGAGAACAGCCGCCATGGCCATAATCAGGGTATCGGGAAACCACACCGCCCGTTACGTCAGCCTGGTGTCCACCGGGGACGACCGGGTGCTGCTGTCCTGGTCGTGCCGGGACCGGTCCGCCGCCGACGCGCTGGTGGAGGCCGTCAAACGGGAGTGGGAAACGCCCCTGGCCGTGGACCGGCGGGACGCTGAACAGCCATAAACGCCCCCCAAATCCAAGCACAGCCGCTTTAGGCCAGGGGTAGGTGAACGACCTGCCGAACCGCACTCCCGGCGACGTGTCCGCGCTGATCAGGAAAGTCTTATGGGCATAGAACAGACTGCCCTGATAAAGGGCGAGAAGGTATGAACCGGCCTGCTCTCCCTGACCCCTCGGCAACCGGCCACAGGAGAAGAAAAATGCCCGTACGGGAAATCCGGGTCACCCAACGGCACATCGACGAAGCCAATCCACAGTCGCCCGGCCATTGAGCTATCTCACTGGCCCTGCAGGAAGCAGGGTACCGGAAAGCCATCGCCGGCCAGTGCATGATATGCGTAGGACAAGGAGAAATCAGCTTCGAGAACCTTTGGACGAGATTCGATGTTGAAGACGAAGAATTGGCCGATTGGCAGAGGGACGCCATCGCCCACCGGCAGTTTGGAATCCGGCCACAGCCCAAACCCTTCACGCTGGTCATGGACCATGAAAAACTGCAGGCCCGGATGAAGCGCAACCGGCTCCTCAACCTGGTAAGACACAAAGGGGTATGAACGAAATGACCGGTTAACAGTAACCGGCAGACATCAAACCTCCGTCAAGAACCCCCCGCCTGAGTGGCGGAGGGGTTCTTGCGCTCAAGCGGCCGGACGTCCCGTTCACCTACCATTGCAACGGAAGGGGGACAAGAAAATGCAATGTTCCCACTGCGGCAAGGACCCCATGCTCCCCAGCGACATTGAAGCCGACACCAGGTGCATCAGCTGCGGCGACCTGATCTGCCAGCGCTGCGGCAGAGTTCGCATCGACCGCTTTCACCACGGGTTCGACCGGACGCAAAGGCCAGCCGCCCGGGAAAGGACCTGAACCATGAACCGGCGGTTCAAACTGCGATGCGACAAGTGTTCCCTGACGTGGTTCGGGGCCGACAACGCCCGGGCGCCTGGGGAACAGCAGCAGGACGACGTGGAGATGATGCACCTTCACGTGGTATTCCACCTGCTTTCGGCTATCTCGATGTACTGACGGGCATGAAGCCACATCAACCCCATGGGAAAGGAACATCCATGACCGAGATCAAGACCTGCCGCTGCGGACACCTGAACCTCCGGCACCGGGAGGGTTGCGGCGAATGCGGCCAAGAGGGTTGCGGCTGCCGGGAGATGGAGTACGGGTACCTGATCGTGGACGGTGAGAACGACACCTACTACAACCAGGGGGTCCGGGCCGGGGAGGACTGGGCCAGGCGGAACCTGGACGGCCGCGACCCCGAAATCGTCTTTGCCAGCCTGGTCAAGGCATTGGTGGAGGACTCCGAAGCCATCTCACAACTGTGGGAACGGGAACACCCCCACGAACCCCGGAACATCTCCGACGGGTTCGCCCAGGGCATACGCGCCGTCATGGACCGGACCCTGGGGGTGGAGAGCTAGCCGCCGGAACCGGGCCGGCGGGAAACACGACCGGAAAACTGTCCCGCCGCGTTGGACGCCGTGACCAGAACAACCCCCGCCGCCAGCAGCCCCGGGCTGGCCACAACCAGCACGCCGCCGCCCCCGGGCAGCCCCACCGCCGAGTACCCCCAGAGCCACCCCAGGACCGCCAGGGGCGTGAAGTATCCCAGGGCGTTCAGCGCCGCCGGGTCCCGGGAGACCAGGTTCGCCGCCCGCCAGGCCGCGCCGGAGGCGAAGTACACCAGGAAACCCAAGGCCAGCCCCGCCGCCGCCAAGGTCCATCCCAGGCCTTCGCCCGTCGCCAGTCCCACGCCTCCGTTCAGCAGCACGGAGAACACGTCGGTGACGGCGACGCCCACCGACACCGCGAAGAACTCCAGGTCCAGCCGGCCCCGGCCGGAGGGCGGCATCTCCCGGGCCAACTCAGCCGACCACCGGAAGAGACCCGCCGCCAGCGACACCAGGAAGGCCGACAGGAGGGCCAGACCCACCCCCGTCGCCAGCCGGACCGAACCCACGCCGGGAACCCGGCCCTCCTGGCTGAGAACCACCAGCGCCGCGCCGGCGAACCCCGCGGCCAGCAGAGCCATGCCGCCCCATCCCGGACTCCGGTACCGGCCCCGTCCCAGGAGGACCGTCATGGGAACGCCGAACAGGGGCCAGGTCTCGTACAGGGACGCCGAGACCGCCACGTCCACGAAACGGGTGGACAGGACGAAGACGGCATAGTCCAGCCCGCTGGCCAACTGGGCCAGCAGCAGGACCGGCCGGATTCCCCGGCAGCGCAGGAACGCCCGGAGGACCGTCCGTCCCGGATCCCCCCGGAGCAGGTCCCGGTAGCGGAGAGCCAGCAGGGTCAGGTATCCCGACAGTCCGCCCAGCAGCATCAGCGAAACGAAGAGAAAGGGCGACGCCGAGGCTCCCGCCACAGCAACAACCAGCGGAGACACGCTGTAGCACAATACGCTTACGGCCATCAGGCCCGGGCCACCCATAGCCCCCCAAGTGGATAGTTGTCAGTGGTCAGTGATCAGTAACCAGGGCCCGTCCCCAAGTAATCACCGGTCACTGAACACCGGACACCGACTACAGGAGACTCATGGAACGTACCATACCCCCGCCGGTCCGGATCTTTGGCCCCCGGTACCGGGAGTGGCGGCAGGGCCAGGAGGAAACCGTCCGCCAACTCCTGGACTGGATTGAACGCGGCGAAGAAAAATACTGCCTGCTCCACGCCCCCACCGGCTCCGGCAAGTCCCTGCTGGCCCTGGCCGCCGCCCGGCTAACCCGCCGCCGCGCCATCGCCCTCACCTCCACCATCCAGCTCCAGGACCAGTACCGGGACGGCTTTCCCCCGGGCACCGTGGGAACCGTCGTCGGCAAGAGAAACTTCCGGTGCAACGCCAAGCCCGAGATGAACGCCGGCGACGCCAGCGGCTGCGGCCACTGCAAGGTCCGGGAAAAGGGGGACTGCGACTACTACAACGCCCTGGCCCAGGCCTGGCAGGGCAGCCGTCACGTCGTCGTCAACTACGCCAAGTGGCAGGTCATCTGCGGCCAGGCGACCGCTTACCTCTCGCCCGGAACGACCCTGCTGGTCTGCGACGAGGCCGACCAGCTGCTGGGCGAGTGCGACCGCGCCGCCTCCGCCGAATACACCGCCCGGCAGCTGCAGGCCCGGTGGGGCCCCGACTACCCCCGGGACGAGGACCCCGGCCGGTGGCAGCGGTGGGCCAGGGAACGGGTCCGTCTATTGCAGAAGCCCCTGGAATGGCTGGACGAGGTGATCGACGCCGAGATGCACGGGGACGGGGAACCGGGCCAACGGCCCGAGCCGCCCCCCATGCTGGCCGGAAACCGGAAGGATTCCATAACGGAGCTGGCCCGGCTGAAGTCCGGCCTCCGGCAGAACTGGCTCTACCCCCTGGAGGGAATCGCCGCCTACGACTCCCCCATCCTGGTGGAGTGGAACGAAGGCCGGACCCGGGTCGCCGTCAACCCCCTGCAGCCGGCCGGAGTGTTCAACGACCGCATCGCCCCGCCGGAGACCTTCGACAAGGTACTGCTGATGTCGGCCATGATGCCCTCCCCCGCCTTCATGGAGACCTTCCTGGGGATACCGCAGGAGGACTCCCGTGTCATCCGCGTGGAGTCCACCTTCCCGCCGGCCAACGCCCCCATCCTGAGGGTCCCCTGGGCGGTGGAAACCACCGTGAAGGCCCGGGAGGAGAACCCGGGCCTGTGGCGGGAGTGGGCCGGGGGAATCGACCGGACCGTCGCCGCAGTCAGGAACAACCCCGAGTACGCCCGGGCCAACATCCTGGTCTACGCCCGGGCCAACGAGGACGCCCGCTACTACGCCGGGCTGGCCCCGGCCGCGGGAGAGTTTTTCCGGTCGGCTCACCGGGATGAGATCGTCCACTACCTGGACGACGACGCCGACCGGGCCCGGGTCATCGATGAATTCTCCGGCGGGGAAGGAAGAATCCTGGTGGGCACCGGCGTGGAGCGGGGCTGCAGCCTGGACGACGACGCCTGCCGGGCGCTGATCGTGGCCAAGCTGCCCCGGCAGAACCCCGGGGAGAAGCTGGGCAACGCCCGCTCGGAAATACACCCCGACTACTGGCTGGAGGTCTGCGCCGCCGACCTGGCCCAGCTGGCCGGGCGCCACGTCCGGTCTCCCCGGGACCGCGGCCTGACCCTGGTGCTGGACGCCGGTTGGGAGCGGTGGTTCTCGGGCCGGCGGGGCATCGGCGCCCACGTGAAGTACCTGCCGGAGGAACTGGTGGAACGGGTGATTGCCGGGACCAAGACGGAGAACCCGCTCAGGGAAGATACAGTCGTTGAACGGGGAGCGCGCCGGTGAGGAACTGGAGCTTGCGGAAATTGCTGGCCTTCACCCTGCTGTCGCTCCCGGCATTGGGCCTCTACCTGGCGGCAGGAGGCGCCATGGTCCTGGCAGTGATGGCCGCCAGGGACGGAGACGTGGAGCGGGCGCTGGTCATGGGATGCGGCAGCCTGGCGTCCTTCCTGCTGTGGTGGGTGGTGGACAAGCAGGTCCTTGACCGCTGGTTCCCGGACTGGTAGGCGCCCCCGCATCAAGCCCTGCCCGCCCCGGTGGATGGTGTTCAGTTATCGGGCCCCCAACCGGTCAACATACGGACAGGAGGCAGCATGGAAATCCAGGTCACCAAAGAACACATAGACGCCGGCGCCCAGGGAAAGGCCACCAACTGTCCCGTCGCCCTGGCCATGTCCGCCGCGGGACTGAACGGGCCCCTGGTCGAAGACGACCGGCTCAGCCACTTCAACACAGGCGCCGGGCCCCGGGGCCGGCGGTACTACACCAACGACGCGTCGCTGAGCCGGTGGATCCGGAGCTTCGACGACGGGATGACCGTCCCGCCCATGACCCTGGTCATACCGGAGGCGGGTTCCGGGCATCTGACAGCCACGGCCGCGCCCATCCCGCAACTTCATTGACCGCCAGCCCCCAAGGAGCGGAAAGGAGAAGCGCGAATGACCGACAACTACGACGATTCCCGGGATGCCGCGGACGGCGCCCAGGCCCCGGAATGGAGCCGAGCGGGAAGAGCGGTCTGCCATTGCTGCGGCAGAACCCGGGTCCTGTACGTGCGTCCCCACAGCACGGACATGGTTTGCCGCCGGTGCATTCCCCAAATGGACGCCGGATGCACCACCAACTGCTATCCCGACGTAGGCGCCCATGACGCCAAATGCGCCCGCGCCGGGGCCAGCCGTGATTAGGCCGAATCAGGGATGAGGAACCGGACCGGGAACACACCATCCGGACAATGCTTGATCCCCGGAGCAACCGACCGAACGCGGCAGCCGGGAATCTCCAACCCGGACCACGCTACCGGATGACACCCCACCCCCGCCGGCATACCGTCACCAACGGCGGGGAACACGGGCCGGCTACCCCGACACATACCCGGCAAGGCCGACGTCCATACCATCATCCGGTGGAAAGACCTCCCCCGAAATGGAGCAGGCCGATGCTGAAAAAAATGAACACGCCGGAACAGCGTACCCAACGGCGCGACCGGATGGCCCGCAAGGCGCTGCGGTTCGCCCGGTTCCACCGCCTGTGC
This sequence comes from Dehalococcoidia bacterium, assembly GCA_963665735.1. Taxonomy (GTDB): domain Bacteria; phylum Chloroflexota; class Dehalococcoidia; order Lucifugimonadales; family UBA3495; genus CATOSK01. The sequence continues at coordinate 1,022,752 of OY762444.1, forward strand.
TGTGAGGATTGCGGCAGCGACGCCGCCAGCATCTACCAATGGGGAAAATACACCTGCCCTTGCCCCCTGCACCGCACCCCCGACCTGGATTCCATCCTGTGCAACCCTTGTCTCAGGCGAAGCATCCCAGAGGCCTACCGCATCATCAAGCCCGCCGGGGTGGCCCGGGCGGAACTCAGGGAGCTGGTCAGTCACTGCCACCTAGAGGACCTGGACGACTAGCCCCCTGTGGACAACCCCACGCAGGATGAACCGGCGCCACACCCGGGGCCCCCAACCACTCCCCGGCCGGACGTGAAATACCCCCGGAACTTCACCGCAGCAGCAGTGGCCCACACCCCCGCCGGTCAAAACGCCAAATCCCAGCAGCGGAATTCTCTCTACCATACCTGTCAAACTGCGCAGGGAGTGGAAACCGATGAGAGCATCTACCATGATACCCCAAGCCGGATCCCGACCCGCCCGCGCCCGGAGCCTGACGCTATTGCTGGTGCTTGTGGCACTGGCCATGGCGCTACTGCTAGCCGGAGGAGAAAAACATGAGGCAGAGGCAAGCAGCAGCACAGGACACATAATTGGTTGCGATCCGTTTGAAGAGCAGTTACAGCAGTTCGAAGGAGTGACCCTGACAGGCAATTTCAGCATAACTGACATAGAACTGAAGAGAATAAAGGAAGAGAAACGGGTTTTCCAAGTAACAGCGGACTTGCCCGGTGCTACCACCCCCAACGAAAGAGGAAAGGTACAGTTCCAGCTCCAAAAGGCTCAAAAGAACGAAGAGGAATCCGTCTGCAATCCTATGAGGAAGGAGGACGGGAATACGCATAATCTAGACGGAACCACTTGGACAGACCATGAACACGAGGTGCAAGAATCAGCATGGGATGGTAGCAAGCAAAAATATAACGCGGATACATGGAATCCAGGAGACAAAGTTGTTCTGATACCTATACTAAGATACACAGAGTACCGAGAGGATCCACCCAACCATGTAAAAACAAGCGGAATAATCCGAGTACACAATCCAGTACAGATCCAAATACCGGAAAACACGAACACCAATCAGACCATCGTCACCGGCCCTGAGGAACAGCCCGAAAAAACAGCGAAACCAGTTCTGACAACACCCGGGAGCGAGGCTATAACCGCTACTTGGAGCAAGCCAGACCGAGCACTCTGGTACCACGTTACCTACAGCACGGACGGGGGCAAGAGCTGGAGTGCCCCTCCCGTAACCAACTGGAGACCCTTGACCCACCGGAAGTTCAGGGGAGAAACATTCAGTTTCAAGTACGACAGCCAATTGCCTTACATCGTAGCTGTTCGCGCTGGGAACTATGGAGGCTGGAGCAACTGGACAAACTCCGCCGAACTCCCACCCAAGAGCCTCCCCCAAGTATCCAACCTCCGCGCCTTCTACAACTCGGCATACCAGGGCCGGGTGGCCGTCGCTTGGAACAAAGTCCCGGGCGCGACGGGATACCACGTGACGCTGTCGCAGCAACACCGGGAGGACGGGAGGACGAACTACTCCGAGAACCACCTGGTGCGGCACCACCACACCGGCCACTGGCTGATACCCACCGACTGGATGTCCACCATCCAGCTCTGCCAGGGCGACCGGATACAGATGGGCGTACGCCCCATATACCACGGCGGAGGGCACTGGGACGGCAACGGCGAGCCGGACGTGGCAGGACCTTGGCGCAACACCGCAACCTTCGAAATCAACAAGCACGACCCCATCGGCGCGCCGCGGGGCCACAAGTGCCGGGCGCCGGACGGACTGGACCAAGACAACCCCGGCGGCGGCGTGACGGCGGTGTCGGCCGGGAAGTCAGGCAACAACCTGACGGCCCGATGGACCCCCGGGGTGGAGAACGCCCGGTGGTTCCACGTGAACTACAACTGCAACGGCACCTGGGAAGTCATGCCGTTGCACGGCAAGTGGGAGCACAGCGTCGACGGCATAGACTTCGGCGGCGGGTACTACAAATCCGGCGCCGAATACCCACTGGTGCGCGACGTCGGCAGCGCTAGCAGCTGCCAGGTCGCCGTGCGCGCCGGGAACGAGCGCGGGTGGGCGATGAACGGCCCTTGGGAAAGCTGGGGAATCTCCGGCAAGACCAACTAGCAATAGAGATCGCAACAAGAACCGCAGCGCCGGAAGGAAACTATGTAAACGGCAACCCGGCAGGATCACCGGGGGCAGCGGCAGCGCAGTCACCATCATCGCCGGACAGGGGGGCGGAGCCCATTGGGCTCCGCCCCCCTGCTCTCGAACTTCCAAACCGTCTGAGAGCCTTGGCCGGCACGACTCGCCCGCGCCGCCCCTCCCGCCAGAGCGACGTCAGTTCCGGGATAAGGGCCGAAAAAAAGCACGGGAGTTTCCTTCCAGACATGGCCGGCCATCCTCAACCGGGAGAACTACGGATGATCTACTACTAGCACAACCCCTGGGCCATCAGACCCTGCCATTCCCGCTCCACCTACCGGGACCGGATCAGCGTCGTGGAACGGGAATCCGAGTCAAATCGCACCAGCATCAGTGGGATGACCGAGTAACAGAAGCTCGACAGCAACATCAAGCCCACGGCAGTTGAATTGCCGCCCTTCAGACTGGCTCCGCGTCCCATATCCGGCCGGTCACACCGCTAAGAAAGTCTCCCCGGGGGACAATAGCCCCTCACGCCACCACATTGCAACGGAAACGGGGCAAGAAGGGAGACGACCATCATCGTACGGTCAGCCCGGCACGGACGGCTTCGCAACAACCTGCATCCCGGTGCACGCCGTCACCACAGCCGCGTCCCGTAGAGAGCGACCGGAGACCCGGCCGGCCATGCCGGTATACTAGCTCAGTCGCACGGAACCGCCGCCAAACCCCCGTGGGACAGGCCAACGCAGCAACGGGACGGTACCCGGCAACCCGCAACCCGTCCCCGTCAACATACGCAAACTCCCATCCCCTTCGCCAAGCCCGCTTCAGTCACCAACCACCAGGAGAGAACATGACGCCCGCCACTCAACAACCGACCCTGGCCGAACTGCTCGCCGGCTGCGCCAACCCCGCCGAACGCCTGGACCGCCTGGCCGGCGCCGTGGAAAACGACCCCGGCCGGTGGTGCCAAGGGACGTTGTTCCTCAGGGCCGATTCCACCACATCGGCCCATCCAGAAGGCGCCCATGCCGCCTGCATGATGGGATTCGCCGAGATCGCCTGGCCGGGAAAGGACAAGGCCGCAGCCGACCGGCAGGTGGAACGGATGGCCCGGGCCATCGGCGTGGAACCCACCCTCATCGCCGCCTGGAACGACCACGAGGACCGGAATCCCGGGGAGGTCGCCCAAGTCCTGCGCCGGGCCGCCGGGCTGGAGAGACCCTCCCGCCAACGGAATACCCCGGACGCCGGGCAACCGGCAAGGAGGAATGAATGACCGTGAAAATACTCCCGACCCTGGCCGAACTGCTGGCAGAATACACCGACCCCGCCGACAGGCTGGACGCCCTGGCCGGCGTCGTGGAAGCCGACCCCGGGCGGTGGTGCCGGGACACCTTCTACCGGCAGTACGACCAGGACCCCGACGCCGGCCCCGGCGACTGCCACTCCGCCTGCCTCATCGGCATGGCCGAGATGGTGTGGGAGAAGGAAGACCTGGAATCCGGCCGCCCTCTGGACAACATGGTCCGGGCCATCGGCGTCCGGGAACGCCGCGAAATTTCCGGTTGGAACGACGACGAACTCCGCACCCCCGGAGAGGTCGCCCGGGCCCTGCGGGAAACCGCCCGGCTGGAGCGCCGGACGCCGGCGTGACCCGGACCCCCAACACAGACAGGAGATGAACCAACATGGCAGCAACCGCTCCCCAACCCCTGGACGAACTGCTGGCAGGGTACGCCAACCCCGCCGACAGGCTGGACGCCCTGGCGGACATCGTGGAAGCCGACCCCGGCCGGTGGACCCAGGACGCCTTTCACCGGGACCGGAACGAAGTCCCGGCGGACGGCCCCGGCGACCGCTATTCCGCCTGCCTCATCGGCATGGCCGAGATCGTCTGGCCCGACGACACCCTGGACACCGGACGGCCCCTGGACCGGGTGGCCCAGGCCATACGCGTCCCGGACCGCCACCGGATCGCCGGTTGGAACGACGACTCCTTACGCACCCCCGGAGAGGTGGCCGAGGCCCTGCGGGAAACCGCCCGGCTGGAGCGCGGGGAACGGAACCCTGCGCCGTCAGGCCGGAAGGGGGGTTGAACGGGGGCGGCGGGCAACGGAAGGGAGACGGCAGCCGGGGAGATGCCAAGACCGTGGAAACCGGCCGGCTGCCCGGAGAGCGGGGCCAACCGCAATGCGCCGGGCCGGGGAAGAGCAGCCGGTGGACGGGGAGAACGCAAACATCCGCCACCAGCCGGTTGACAAAAAAACTGTGGAAAAGACGCCGGCGCAGGAAGACCGTCGGACGCACCTGGCAACTGATTGCCGGCTCCCGGAAACCGGCGGCAGTCGCTTGCAAACCGGCTCCCGGAAACCGGCGGCAGTCGCTTGCAAACCGGCTCCCGGAAACCGGCGGCAGTCGCTTGCAAACCGGCTCCCGGAAACCAGCCGCCGGCCGGCAGGAACCGGGAACCATGACCGGCCGCCAGCAACCACCAACCCGCGGACCGCGCCTGGCGACCGTCAGCCAGCGGGTCACGACCACCAACCCGCGGACCGCGCTTGCCAACCATATCCCAATCCCGCGCCCGCAACCAGGGACCAACCACAATCAGCATTGCCAACGTCGGAACCGGTATCCACAACGTCAACGACGGACTCATCGGCAACGCCAACGCCTGACGCTCCGCATCACCGACCCGGCAAAAGGCAACGCCCCGGAACCCCCCGAATCGCCATAATCAGCGCCGGCAGGAACAGCCCGGGAACAGGCGAAATCTCCCAGGGAAAAACCGGCACACCACAAACCACGGAAATCACGCCTGTTTCCCCTGATAACTACCCCCGGCGTGGGGGCCCGGGATGGTTCCCGGAACAAGTAACCACGCTTCCATGTTGCCCCAATCCGCCAGAAATCCGGCCCGGAGGCCCGGAACGATTGGGCAATGTTTCCCGAATATGAAAACGGTCTCCCATGAGACAACCCCCCGGGATCCCGTCGGAAGAGACCAAAAAGGGACGGAGGCAAGCCCGCGGAAAGGGCGATGAACGACAGGAGGCGAAACTCCCTTTCCACGCCGGAGACGACCGCGCGAACGGGTCCCGGGGATCTTTTCCCTTCCCCCGCTCCCGGGTGATAAACGGGCGGGTTCGCGGGGGCGCCCGGAACGGCAGCATCCCGCAGAGCCAGTATGCCAAAGGAAAAAAACGGTGAGTGAAATGAAACCGGAAACCACGTTGACCTTCCGGGCCGTCACGGAGGTGACCTTCCAGGCCCAAGTGTCAATCGAGGAACGCAACGACCGCTGGGCGGCGCGGATCAGTCCCTTCGGCATCGTCGTATACGCCGATTCCGGGGAAGCGCTGGATGAGAGAATCGACGATGCCATGTCCTTCCTGGTATCCCAGGTGGGCAACCTGAGAAACTACCTGGAGTCCCACAACGTGACCCACGTCTTAGGGGAACCCCGGGTTGAACATGAGGATGACAACCCGGTAATCCCGGCAGGGAAATCCAGCCCGTGATCACAACCATCTTCCTGGTGACCGGCTGCCTGGTATGGGCCGTCGTCATCCTGTTCGCAGCAGCCGTCGCTGCCGTCTACACCTACCGGAAAGTGGACCGGCGAATGGGACGCATCCTGCGCCGCGCCCTGCTGGACGGGAGAAACCGGCTCGCCTACCTGATAGCCCTGGCCTGGAAACCCCGCTGGCCGAAACGGAAGCGGCTGCGCGCCCTGTGGCGATACCGCCGCAGCATCCGGGCCGCGGCAGCGCTGCGGGAAAAACTGGAGACGGCATGAAAATAAGGATTCCCAAGGCGACCCTGGAACGCATGGAGCCGGATGAACTGCGTCTCACCGGGCGGACTAAATCGGACCTGAAGGGCCTGGAAAGGTTCGACCTGGACCTCTTCGACCTGGACGATGATGAGACCGGAATACTGCTCAAGGGCCTGGAACGCATCGCCGCCCTGGACGGACGCTACCGGGCCGCTCCCCAGGCCCGGGATCTCCTGAAGGAAATCGCCATGTGGCAGCGGGTAACCCGGGAAGGAGGGGCCGGCCAGCTCCGTCCCGAGAGCCTGATGCAGTTCTCTGACCAACTGACCGAGTACCTGAGAACATCGCCCGGACGGCGGGTATACAGCCGCAACCCCGTGGACGACGCCTGGCTGGGCCACCAGGTCAGCTACGTGGAGTACCGGCATCCCACCCGGGACCGGGAGAAGTACTACCAGGAAGCCCGGGTGGTCATGTGCCTGCGCCACTACGAACTGGGCCGGGAGACCGGAGGTTACGTCCACTTCCATGCCAACAAGGTGGACTCCCGGACGGTGGCCGAATCCCTGGCCGAGGCCGGCTACATGGTGGAGACGCCGGAAATCCAGCGGAGCTACCTGGAGTCCGACGCCCGGTTCCTGGAGTACTTCGACCGGGTGGGCCGGATGGTGAACGTCGCCGGCCAGGGCATCCGGCTGGACAGTTCCGGGTTCGACCGCCAGGGGCAGAATATGACCACTGACGGGATTCCCGGCGTGGGCGTGATCGACGTGGTGGACAACCCCGACGACGAACGGGACCGGTTCAAGGCGGAGCGCGTTTCCGGCAAGCCCAACTTCTGGGCCCGGAAGACTCCCCGGGCCCTGAGAACCCGGGCTCCGGCGGAGGACGACCTGCCCGGCAACATGGCCGTCAACCGGGGGGACACCGGACCGGAAGACCCGGACGCCATGCCCGAAGTCCCCGTCCACCACTACGTGATGGTGTACCACCTGGGCTGGCACCGGCGCTACAAGGTCCACGTGGACGGAGTATCCCCCTACGAGTTCGACCGGGAGATGGGGGACAAGCTGGTGCTTCCAACGGACACCAAGAACCTGGTGAACACCCTGGTGGGCCAGGGCCGGATCGAGTTTGCCGACATCATCCAGGGCAAGGGGTCGGGCATCTGCGTACTTCTGGGCGGGCCCCCGGGAGTGGGCAAGACCCTGACCGCCGAGGTATTCGCCGAGGCCACCGAGCGGCCTCTACTGTCGGTGCAGGCGGCCCAGCTGGGAATATCCCCCGACGACATCGAGAAGAACCTGGCGCGGGTGCTGCGGCTGGGGAGCCGGTGGAACGCGGTGGTGCTGCTGGACGAGGCCGACGTTTACATCGCCGAGCGGGGCCGGGACCTGACCCGGAACGCGATAGTAGCCGCCTTCCTGAGAATCCTGGAGCGTCACACCGCGACGATTTTCCTGACCACCAACCACGCGAGGCAGGTGGACGACGCGGTGACCAGCCGGTGCATCGCCCGCATCGACTACCAGCCGCCGGGGGCGGAGGACCAGAAGGCCATCTGGCGGGTGCTGGACCAACTCAACGGGACGGGGCTGGCCGGCGAGGACATAGAGGCCATCGTGGAGCGGCACGACGACCTGACCGGCCGGGACATCAAGCAGCTGCTGAAGCTGGCAGCCATCTGGTCGAGCAGCCACCACCGGCCGGTGACGCCGGCGGCGATAGACTACGTCCGGCAGTTCCTGCCCACCCGTCCCCACCGGGGAGCGACGAAGCCGGAACCCGGGAACCTGCCGGAGATGGACATGATTCCCGGCCTGCTCCGGGAGATGGAGAGGGCGGAGCGGAAGTCCGGCGGGAAGGCTGCCGGAGATATTTTCCGGTATCGACAAAGCACATCCGGCGCACGGTAGTCTTGGGCAGGGAGAGGGAAGCTCAACATAAGACCATCAAACCATAAGGAAGACTTAGTACACGAACCAAGTACGGAGGCGAATTGTATGACAACCCCTATCGACCCTGCCGGGACAATGGCCCAAATTGAAGGTCACATAGATCTGGCCCTCTTCCGACGCAAGATCATGGGAGAACTCTGCATGGAAGACCCGGAATACCTGCAACACTGCATGGAAATCGCCATGCTTCTTAACCAAATGCCAATGGCGGAAATTCTCCGCCAGAACGGCATGAGCCAAGAAGAATACGCAACCGCCATCGTGAGCACCACAGCAGCCTACCTGGTGAACATCATGGGACGGCGTCTTGAGACCACAGGTGCAGACTACTAGAAGCCGGGAGAAGAAGCATGACGCTTTTGTCCAAACACACCAAGGAAATCAGGGCACGGAAGAAGCCGGCAAGGATACTTCACGGAATCTGGCACGCATGGTGAAGAGCAACACGGAACCCGCGGAACCCGGCGACCGGTGAACCCGGCAACGCGGAATCACAGCAATACAGGATTGTGAGAATGACCAGGACGATAGTGAAAATCATCGGGGATGAGGGCCGGGGCCCCGTAGAAACTCCCCGGGAGCTACTGGAAAGGGCGGCGGACCTGGTGGAACGTCACCCGAAGACCTGGGCCCGGGGCGAGCTGTTCAGGGACGCCCGCGGCCGGAGACGCCGGTGGCGGCAGGAGGCGGTATCGGCCTGCGCCCTGGGCTGGATTATGCTCCTTGAGGCTCGTCTGCCGGGAACCCCTCCCACGGAGATGTACGACCGGGCGGAGGAACTGCTCCGGTCGGCGCTGCCCGCCGAATACCGGAAACCGGCCGGAAACGGGATCAGCAGTTACAACGACAGTCTCGCCGACTCCGGACAGTTCGTGGAATGGTTCCGGGATGCGGCGCGGGCGAAGGTCCCGGAAACCGGGTAACCGGAGGAAAGGAACCGGATGGCAAGAACCGTGAAAATCGGCGAAGCAGCGTACGAAAGGATGAAAGAGTTCGCCACCCCGATGGAGGATGACTTCGAGTCTACCCTGATCAAGATAATGGACCTGGCTGACCGTCAGCTGGACAAGAGAAAACACCTGCCGGTAGGAGCGCGAACCCCCTGGAAGGAATACGAACTCCCCATCATGGAAGCCCTGTACCGGATGAAAAGCCGGGCTCCCGTGAAGCAGGTCATGGAATCGGTTTACGAGAGCATGAAGGACCGTCTGAACGACGTGGATAACGGCAGGTCGAGGGGCGGGCAGGCCCGCTGGTACGGATCGGCCCACGCAGCCCGCCGGGCCATGATCAAGAACGGCCTGCTGAAACACGACGCCCCCACCGGAATCTGGGAACTTTCCGAGGATGGAGTCAGGGTGGTTGAGGACGCAGCCGCCGGCAGGGAGGAGACCCCGGCATGACCAACGAACGCCTGGTGGACGATCACGTCCTGGAAAGCATCATCCAGGCCAGCGACCGTCACGGCAGAAACTTCCCCGGTTTCAGATACCTGGCCAACTACGTCGCTGGCATTATCACCCCCTGGGGCGAGGACGTGACCCTGGGCCACGGACACTTCCAGTCCTGCGTCGACTGCGCTCACTCCCCGGTGGAGGACCCGGGAGAATGCGACTGCCGCCGGTGCGCGGCCAGCGTGGTAATCACCGTTGACAGGGAAAAAGGAGTTTAGAATGAACGAACTGGTTGAACTCATAGTCACTCAGGCCGAAGAGGAAAGAACCGCCAACGGCCTTGACGTCACCTACGTCCCCTTCCTGGCCGGCAAGCTGCTGCACGGCGCCAGGAGCCAGCTGAACCGCGCGTACCTGCTGGAAAAGCTGGCATCCGTAACCGGACTTGAAGGCGAACAGGCTTACCGGCACTTCCTAAACGGCGCCGACGCCTACGAGGAAAGCTGGGAAGACGAGAGCGTCCAGGATTCCCTGGACCGGGCATTCCACCGCAAGTGGCTGGAATACGAGCAGGAAATGGACCAGGAAGGAGACGAAGAATGACCACGCTGAGAGAGAGAATCCGGGAAATCAACAACGGGTCCAACTCCGCCGGCGAAACCCTGCTGGGACTGGCCGATATGCTGGACGAGAACCCGGAGTACTGGGTAAGAAGGACCATGTACCGGGACGAACTGGGAAACGACCACTGGAGCCTGACCCACCTGCACCAGTACGAGCCGGTTTCGGCCTGTGTCTTGGGAATCGTCCGCATGGCCTGGCCCGACCGAGACTGGAAATCCGATGACTTCCGAACCAGGGAGGAAATCCACGTCGCCCTGGGACGGACCGCCGAACCCTCCGGGGAACCGGAGGGAATCCGCCTGGTGATGAATCACAACGACCGGGTGATCAGTGACGCCGGGGAAGCCGCTGAATGGTTCCGCCGGGCCGCAACTCACCTGCCCCGCCAAGAGTAAATCCCAGCCCCCGCCAACCCGTCTAAAATCCGGTAATGCAGACCTCCAGCCAACGCCGGTTCAGAATCGTCACGGCCTCCGCCGTCACGATTCTGCTGGCAGTGGGGATGATCGGCGCCGCCTTCGCGGCCCCGGAACACCCCGCCGTCACCTACCACGGTCACGCCGGGAAGTACCTGACGGACAACCCCGCCGTGGCCGCCGAGCGCATCGCCGCCAGCCTGGAAGTCAACGGGTTCAAGGTTGCCCGGGAAGAACTGGAGGCCGCCCTGGAAGCCGGCCCCGGTTTCCAATGCCGGGAGGCCGAGAACGTGGACGGCGGGTACTGGCAGAGCGTCTGCCAGGTGGAGATCAGCCTCCCCGACATGGAAGTGAAAACCCGGGTGGGAGTTCTCATCGAGGAAACCCCGGACCGCCTGGGGAGACCCGTACCCGGACCGGTGGTGGGACTGGGCGCCGACCCGCAGCCGGAGGTGAGACCCCGGTGAGGCTGGAGATAAAGCTCACCATCCTGGGCATCATCATCTGGGGAGCCGGGTACCTGGCCCTGGCTGCCGTCAACCGGGGGATCCAACCCGGGGACATCGCCGGGATGACGATAATCATACTGATAGCCCTGACCGGCCTCATCATCCTGGGCCGGGCGATTCCCGACCTGGACGGCAGGTCGAGACGCCTGTGGATAGGCCCCCGCAGGAGGCATCAGAAATGAATCAAAGGAAAATCGTAGCCCTGCTGCTGGTATGGGTTCCGACCACCCTGCTGCTGGCGGCATTGGCCGCCACGATACCCAAGCTGGTCACGGCGACGCCCTTCCCCATAGCCGTGCTGGCGGCCTTCGGCGCCGCGACCGTCACCGCCGTCCTGCTCCGGGGAGCGGTTCTCACGAGCCGGATGCTGGCCGGGGACGACGAGCGAGGTGCCACGCGATGAACAAAATGGAAACCTTCATTTTATTAGTCCCCGGAGCCCTGCTGATAATGGGCCTGTCCTACGTGACTTACGACATGACCGGGAACGTCATCGCCACCATGGGAGTCGCCCTGGCGCTGGGCATAATCCAACTGGGCATCGCCCTTTCCGTCATGCCCCAGATAGAGACCGGGAGGAAGGAACGATGACCACCCGGAGGCGGGAGAGAAACCGTCGTCGGAACGAACCCCTCCGATTGCCCGACTGGTTCCCGGTGTACCAGTGCCGCGACTGCGGCCGCGCCCGGCAGGGAGTGGCGGCGGCGATAACCCACGTCTGCCTGACCCCCGGTGAACGGGAGACGGAAGGGAACGCCGCCATACCGCCGGGACCCCATCGGGTGTCCGAGGTCGCCGGACGGGAATACTTCATCTACGGGGAGTAGCCCATGACGGAAAGAATCGACGACAAACCGGAGAACGCCGCCGACCCCCGCCTGCCGCTGGAGATCGAGGAAATCCGAATCCTGGACCTGGCGACCGCCACCATTCTCAACGGAGCGATTCCCGACACCATCCAGGAATGCCGCCCCCTGTGGGACGGGATGAGGAACGGCGACTACCGGGAGGAGTGGCAGGAGATCCAGGAACTGAACCGGCGCATCAACCGGCGTTCCGTGGTGCAGGAAAGGCCCGACCGGGCGATCCAGCCCTACCTGAAGGGGCAGCGGTCGGCCCGGTTAGACCTGGACCAGGCCCGCCGGGACTACCGGGACGCCTGGGAAGGGTTGCAGGAATGGCGGGAACGGATGGAAAACGCCGGCAGAGAACCGGGGTAGCGCTCCGGGGAAACAACCCCCGGGCTGCTGACCGGACCAGCCTGCACCAGAACAAGCGTGGAGCCGAACGGTTCGCCCAAGAAGGAAAGCTTTACCAACACCAACCAACGACCACCGGAGCGAGGTAGCCGGCCGGGAGTACTACATCTACGGGGAATAGCTTTACCCCGCCCCACGTCCCCACCTCCAGTGGACAGTAGTCAGTCCCCCCAAGCCCCGGTAAACGGCTCCCGTGAAAGGACAAACCCAATGATTATGTACCTGATATTCCTGCTGATGGTCAACAACATCTTCCTGGCAAGCCTGACCAAACCCCGGCTGATGAGCAAGCCAGCCGCGGTCATGGCAGCGACCACCATGACGTGGATAGTCGTTGGAATACCAGCTCAGGATAACTGGAACGTCGTCACCCTCATCGTCGCCGCGCTACTTCACCTGGCGGCGACGTGGATACTGCTGAGCATCGTGAGACCAAGGACCGACGAGTCCCCCAAGTAGCAAGACACCCCCACCCGGGAGGGCAGGAAGAAAGCCATGAAAACCATCACCCAGCTACTGGAAACCCACGTCCCCAATCCGCCCCAAACCGCGGAGGAAATGATAGAAGCGATCGAGAAGGTCATCCGCGCCGAGCCCGAATCCTGGACCACCCGGGACTTCGGCAGGGACCCCGAGGGGCGCATCGACCCCGATGATCCCTACGGCGCCCTGGACGACCGCGCCTGCAGCCTGTGCATGGCCGGGTTCCTGATCCGGATGGACGTCGGCATGGACCCGGAGGAAAGCCAACGCGCCCACGAGGCCCTGGCCCACGCCCCCGGCAGGATCCTGCCCGGTTCCATCATCACCATGAACGACAAGCTGGAGAGCGCGGAGCAGGCCCTGGAATGGTTGCAGCAGGCCCGGAACCGGCTGCGGGAATCCGATTCAAAGGAGTGACCCGGCATGGAAACCCTGCTGATAATCCAGTACTTCGGACTGTTCATCACTCTGGTGATCCTCTTCGGCGCGGCGGTGGAGACCTTGAACGGGAACCCCCTGACCCGGACCAACGCCGCCTTCCTGACCATCGTCATCGCCTGGATGCTGGCCGGCGTGTTCCTGTCCGTGGGACAGATCCGGAACCCCCAGTCACCCCTAGTCACCTCGGCAATCCTGGCCCCGTACGTCATCCTGGGACTGGGAACCCTGGGTCTGATGTACCGCAACCGCAGGGAACGGTGAGCCGGGCGGAGATGGCCGCCGGGCACGGGATAGTCCTGGAACCCGGGGAACCCGACCGGAAGGTATCTCTCGACGACGGGTTCCCGCCGGGGGAGAAACTGCCCCGGCGGATGGAAGTGGTCATCGAGGACCGGGAGGGACGAGCCTTCACCACGCTGGACGGGGTCCCCTACGGCGACCCGTTGACCGACAACAATTACGAGGACGACGGCTACCGGTTCCACGACGTGTTCCACCTGGCCTACGCTGCAGTGCTGGGCTGGTCTCCCGTGGTGCGAGCGCTGACCGGACGCCGCCGGAAGAGCATCCCCCGGGTGGCAGCGTTGGAAGACGGACGCCGGGCCATAACCCTTGACGAGGGAATCGTGGCCCTGACCTTCTCCTACGCCCGGGGGCGCAACTTCCTGGAAGGCGCCGGGGGAATCGACGACGGGATACTCCGGATCATCAAGGAGATGACCTGGCGGCTGGAAGTGTCAACCCGGACCGCCGCCGACTGGGAACGGGCCATCATCCTGGGATTTGACGTCTGGAGACGGGTCAGGGCCCAGGGCGGCGGGACGATTCACGTCGACCTGGACCAGGGAACGATGGAACTGTCAGCAGACGAAGGGAGATGAAAATGGAAACGGGAAATAATCAACCGGCCACGGCGGCCTTCAACATCCTGACCCTGGCCCTGGGAATCGCCGGGGCGGCCGTAACGGTCACGGTCACATCCATTTCCCCCGACAACCCCATCTACGACTGGCAGGCGCCGGTACGAGCTACCGCGGCGATGTACGTCATGTCGGCAGTCATGGGATTCCTGTTCATGGCCTGGGCCTGGTCCCGGCGCGCCCGGCCGGACTACTTGGGATGGGAGCGGGACATCAGGAAGAACACCGTCATCATCGGCCCGGCGCTGCTGGCATCGGGAGCTTTCTTCGCAGGCGTTTCCCTCATCGTCTGAACCGGCGCCGGCGTTCCCACCCCCACCGACGGAGTATCAAGCCATGTTGAAATGGACCCACCAGCCGGCCGGGAACCGGCTCACCGGCGACCGGTACGCCGCAACCGCCCCCGACGGAGCCCAGCTGGAAATCCGGCCCCGGGGCCTGCCGGACAACCCCCAATCCTGGGTCGTATGGCACCAGATAGCCGGGTCCATTTACACCCAGGTGGCCGAGGGAATCACCCCGGAACACGCCAAGGAGGCCGCCGGGATATGGGCACAAGCCTACCGGCAGGCGCTGGAAGCCGCCGGGAAGGAAACCAACTGAAAGGGAACGGAAATGAATCAACTGACCGAGAAGATAGCGGCCCGGATGCAGGAATCGCCTCCCGGTGGGGACCGGATCGCCGCCGTCCTGTACGCCCTGGGAGACCTGGTGGAAACCGACCCCGGGACCTGGTCCCAGGGATCATTTTTCTCCAGCATCCACGGCAACCTGGTGGACATTGATGGCAACAGCGCCGCCCTGCCCGGTGACCCCCGCATCACCGGCGGCTGCGTCATCGGACTGTGCCAAATCGCGCTGCCCGACTCCGACGAAAGATCACGGGCTTACGAACTACTCGAGCGGCGCATCCACGACCTGCTGGGAGAACCGGTGGAACTAGCCATTTACAACGACGACGTGGACACCAATGTTGAGAAGGTGGCGCAGCTGTTCCGGGAATCGGCGGAACTGGCCCGCAGTCAACAGTGAGCGAGCAGGGAGAAAGCCTGATAGAGTTCCTGGCCGAAACGGAGCGGGACCTGTCCCGGAGGATACTGACCGCCTCCCCCGCCGAACTGGAGGAAGCCGCGGACGTACTTGAAGAAACCCTACAGACCCACTGGGATAACCTGCCCATACGTCACTACGCTATACGAATGAGTATCAAGATCGGGATGCTACTGCACGGGTACCAACCCCCGGAAAAGCAGGGCAGACTGCTGTGAAAGGACCAAAGCCATGAAGAGCCTGAACTACGGGTGGGCAAATCCCACCCTGGAAGAACAACTGGAGGCCCAGGGACTGGAATTCGTGAACGATTTCCAACGGGACTGGGCAGTGCGGCTGTTTGACGCCATCAACCTGTGCTACATCAACGGCGTTATCAGCAAGGGGGAGATGGCGCGGACCACGGCCCGGTTTCACAAAAAGCTGACAGCCAAGTCCCTGGCCCCCCATGCTTGACGACGCCGGCGCCGGACGCGGACTTCCCGGCAACTAACCTTATCAACCGGGGACCCGCCGGTTGGAGAGAAAAGAAAGGAGAAGAGCAACCGATGAAGATACAGGGAATCAGGGTTGAACCGGTCCTGGTGAACAGCGCAGCTCTCACCATCTTAATCCTCATCACAGTGGTTATCCTGGCCGATGACCCGATCATAGCCCTCCGGTACACGGGCAGAATCATGGCGGTGAGCGCCATCATCATCACGTCCGCCCTGGGGATGGTTATGGCCTACGCCTGGGCCAGACACGGCCGGGAAGAAGCGCCCCCGTGGGAAGGGAAAATCCGGGAACTCACCATTCTCTACCTCGTCAACGCGGCAATCGTCGTCGTCTGCAGCCCACTGGCCTTCATCGCCTGACGGAACAGGGTAGGAACGCAGGACCCGCCAACGAAGGGAAAATACCGTCAGGAGACAAACCAAATCCAGGAGGACCCAACTAACGGCCGTCTCACCGAAGGACCACGGAGAAAGCCGCAGAAAATGCCATTCGCAAAGACGGAGATTGACGTAGACTGCTACCAGTGCGGGAGCGGTGAAGGCGAGCCTTGCAGGACGCCATCAGGAGAAGCAGCCAAGCGGTTTCACCTCCGGCGCAAGGACAGGCTCAGCCGGGTGGAATGGAATACTTACGGCAGACCGATAAACTCGGCGGGGATAGCGGTTAAAATAGCCCTGTTCCCCTGGCTGACCAAGGGAAAGCAGTTAGACTTTGAAACCCTGAACGCACTGGTCAAGTGAGCGAGAACGCAGGCCGAAGTCCACCTGGACGCCGGCGGAAGAATTGACAAAACATGGCTTGCCCGGATAACAAAGGAGATTGACGACGCGCGAGGCATCCCTGCGCGGGGATGGGACGCCCACCTGCCGGCCGGCGGGTGAACCCAACCCCGAACGTATCGCGCAGTCCAGGGATTCGGCAGCATCAGTCCAAAGTTGCAGCGCCCACGACAGCCATGCCCCCGAGTCAACCGGGAGGACGGGCCCCCCGACATCCATCCAATTTCCCTGCAAAATCCCGGCGGAAACCCCGGCGGCTAACATTCTTCCACACGCTCCCCGAGGGAGGTACGGAAGATGAGCCGCATCCTGTTGACCCTGCTGTTGACCCTGGCACTGGCCGCCTGCGGCGGAACCGGACCCGAACCGGCCGCGTCGCCTGAAACAACCCCCGTAGAAGAAACCACCCCAAGGACCGAGCCCCTGGGTCCGCCTCTCATCGAAGCGCCTGCGGAGCCCGCCGGGGAGACCCGGATGGACACCGGTGAGACCGGAAACGTCACCGGCCCCGACCTCCCGGAAACCGGAACCGGCGAAGAGCGTCCCCCAACCCTCCAGTCCATCCCGAGGATGGAAACAGGGCCGGCGCCGCTGGGAACCCCTGCCCCCAGCATGGCCATGGACGACGCCGTCGATTCCGGCGTCATGGCCGTGCCCCAAGCCAAGGGAATGGAAAGCGGAGACCGGCACGGGCCCCGGGTTCCACCCCGCCCCCGCCAGCAACCGGGGAACCTGAAGGCCGGCGAGGTGGACGACAACGCCCGTTGGAACGAGTACCTGGACTACACCCTGGAATACGCCGGGAGACCCGTCCACGTCACCCCCATCCACGACCGGGTCATCATCCAGGTGGTGGACCGGGAGGGAATGCCCGTCCCCAACGCCCGGGTGCAATCGTCCCACGGCGAAGGAAAGGCCCAACTGACCTACGCCGACGGCCGCACCATGTTTTTCCCCGTCATCGCAATACCCGACGCCCTGGGGATAGACCGCAGCCAATACACCACCCTGCATTTCACCGCCGAGCGCGACGGGTTCAAGGGAAGAGCCAGCCTGGACCTGGACCGGGGATACGAGGCCGTTATCCAACTGGACGGGGAGATGGCCTACGGGCAGGTTCCCCTGGACGTGCTGTTCCTGGTGGACTCCACCGGCAGCATGGCCGACGAGATCCGCCGCATCAAGCAGACGCTCAAGAGCATAGCCCAACGCATCCGGGAACTGCCCGCCAACCCGGACCTGCGGTTCGCCATGCTCAGCTACCGGGACCGGGGCGACGACTACGTGACCCGGCTCTACGACTTCGACCCCGACGTGGAACGGTTCCGGCAGGCAATCAGCCAGGTGGAAGCCGAGGGCGGAGGAGACTACCCGGAGAGCCTGAACCGGGCGCTCAACGAGGCGGTGAACGACGCCGACTGGCGGCAGGACGCCATCAGGATCATCTTGCTGGTGGCCGACGCGCCGCCCCACCTGGACTACGAACAGGACGAGGACTACGCGAAGGACATGGTCCGGGCCCGGCAGAAGGGAATAAAAATCTTCGCCGTGGCCTCCAGCGGGCTGGACGACCAGGGGGAGTACGTCTTCCGGCAGCTGGCCCAGCAGACCATGGGACGGTTCATCTTCATCCTGTACGAGACGGGCTACTACGGGGAGCTGGAGACGCCCCACGAAGTGGAACAGTACACCGTCAACCGGCTGGACGACCTGGTGGTGAAGCTGGTGGAGGGGGAATTGGAGAACCTGGGACGGACGGCCAACGGCGGCATGAAGCTGAATCCCTAGACTGAGAGGAAGGCCGACCATGGGACAGGCGCCAATGCACACCGTCACCGGGGCCACCGGCTACACCGGCCGGCGCATTGCGAAGAAACTGCTGGAACGGGGAGACCGGGTCCAATCCATCACCGGACACCCGGAACGGGAAAACCCCTTCGGGGAGCGGGTGACGCTCCACCCCTTCGACTTCGACCGGCCGGAGCGGCTGGCGGAGACCCTCCGGGGCACAGACACCCTGTTCAACACCTACTGGATCCGGGTAAACCACCGGGGCCGCACCCACCAGGAGTGCGTGGAGCAGAGCCGGGTCATGTTCCAGGCCGCCCGGGAGGCCGGAGTGCGGCGCATCGTCCACGTGAGCATCACCAATCCCGACCCGGAGTCGGACCTGCCCTACTTCCGGGGCAAGGCGGAGGTGGAGCAAGCCCTGCGGGAGAGCGGGGTATCCCACGCCGTCCTGCGCCCCACCGTGCTCTACAGCGCCGAGGACATCCTGCTGAACAACATCGCTTGGACGCTGCGGAAATTCCCGGTGTCTCTGCTGCCGGGCCGGGGCGACTACCCGATACAGCCGGTGTTCGTGGAGGACCTGGCGCAGCTGGCAGTGGACTCCCTGGCGGGAGAGAGGAACGTCACCATCGACGCCGTGGGGCCGGAGGTCTTCGAGTACCGTGAGATGGTCAAACTGGTCCGGGACGCGGTGGGATCCTGCTGCGCGGTGATTCCCTCCCCCAAGCCGGTGACCTACCTGGCGGGACGGGCCTTGGGAATGATGCTGCGGGACATCGTACTGACCGGGGACGAGATAAAGGGACTTTCCGGGGGCTTGCTGGTATCCAAATCCGGGGAGGAGCCGCCCTGCCGCACCCGGCTGACGGCGTGGCTGGTTGACAACGCCCACAGGCTGGGGCGGAAGTACGCCAACGAACTGGAACGGCACTACCGGTAGGAACTACACACCAGCCGTCATCCGTTTGGAACGCAGCCGGAGGATGACAACCACCAGCAGGACCAGTACGGCCAGGGCCCAGACCAACGCCAGCCAGGCCAGGAAGGCCGCGAGGGCCAGCAGCATCACGGCGAACAGGTCCTCGGCCAGTCCCACCAAGGGGCCGGAGAAGACCAGGTTGGCCAGGAACCGGGCAACGGCGGACACAGCCCGGAACGCCAGCGCCAGGAGACCTCCTGCGAGACCCACCGCCATTTCCGTCGAGACGAAATCGAGATCCGGGGGAAACTCCGACAGGTCGACCCCAGCCAGCCCGGCGGACAGGAGGAACCCGAGGGTGGGCGCAGCAGGCAACTCAACCAGGTCCGCCGCCGAGTCCAACCAGGGAACCAGGTAGATTACCCGTTCCAGCAGGTAGAGGGACCCGAAACCCGCCGCGGCGTACCACTCCCCCACCCAGTAGGGCAACGCTCCGTGGTCGAAGTCCAGGGGAAGGATGCCGGCCGCCGACAGACTGACCGGGAAGAGGGGAAGGGTCAGCCGGAGACCGGCGGAGCCGCCCACGGCGGAGGCGGAGATTGCAGCGAAGGGGTCCATGACCCGGATGATACCATCCGGGAGACGCGCCCCCTCTTTTCCAGAGCCCCGGGCATCGTCCCCGTCCCGGGGGTGAGATGTATGGACGGGGACGGAGTAAAAGAGCCTCGTCGGAAGGAGGGCCGGCAGCCATGCGAACGGAAGAACAGACCCGCTGGGACAGGATACCGGACCCCAGGGAGAACCGGCGGAAGACTCCCGAAATGCGGCCGGTGGAATCGCTGGAAGAACAGGACATCGGGCAGTTGCGCCCGCGCGGCTGGACTCCCCGGCCCCACGCCCGCACCGAGCGGTGGACGTAGGACAGTGATTGAAAGGGGATCCGACCCCTCCCGACTCCACTCCGCTGGCCAGTGGATAGTGGATAGTGGTCAGTAACCCCATTCCCCCGAACACCAGACAACGGCCATCAACAACACGGACACAATGCAACACGACAACCCAAGAATCCGGATTCCCGGAGTCTTGTGCATCCGGGAACAGGAGAACAACCGATGAGAGAGGACCTGCAATACCTGGTTACCATCCCCCCGCATAAGGCGGAGGAGGCGAGCCGCGCGCTGGCCAAGCTGGGGATACGCCTGGACCCAACGGCCGACCTGGTGGACATCGACTTCGAGGTCGAGCCGGACCCCCAGGTGATGCTGGCCACCGACCTGACCGAGTTCCGGTACGATAACCTGGACCGCCACCTGGAGGAACTGGGCTGGGAACCCCGGCCGGCGCGTCCCGAACCCGGCTGGCCGCCGGAACGGACGGCGGACCTGCTGCGGCTGGCCAACCGGAACTTCCGCTGGGACGGGAACCAGATCACCCAAACCTACCCCGGGAACTGGGCCGAGGCCGTGGCGGAGTGCCCCCTGGCCTTTGAAGAAAAGGACCGTCCGCAGGAAGAGGAGGAGAAATAGAATGTCGGCGCTGATGCCAATAGGCATAATCGAGGAATCCAACGAGGACGGCGGGATCATGGTGTTGACCCGTCCCGGGGACGGCGCGGAGCTCCGTCACGACACACCGGTGGTCATCTGGAACCAGGTGGGGGAGAGCTGCGCCCGGATGCGGGGCCTGATCACCGAGATCTCGGGACAAACCGCCAGCTTCCGCATCACCGGCAGCGAAATCGACCCCGGCTGGCCGGAAAGGATGGACCCCAGGGGGCGGGGCAACCCGGTGTACCTGGGCGCGCCCTACGGCTACCTGCCCCTCACCAACCGGTGGGCCAGCAGCGGGGAGATGGAGATGCTGGACGAGTTCGCCCGCCGTCACGAGGAGGAAACGGGCATCGGTCCCACCACGGGCTACATCGTGGGGGCGACGCCCAACCGGGCGGAACTCCGCCGGGAGTACGAGACCGACGGCCCCTGGGAATAGTTTTTTCCGGGGAGAAACAGTCTGGCAAGGAGCATGAACTTGGACCAGAGACCGTGGGACCCACACACCGCGCCCCGGGTGGAGAAACCCGTGAAGCCGGGCCGCAGGCCGAAGAAGGACCGGCCGGAAGCGGAAAAGCCCCGGGAAGAAACCGCCAACCCGAACCGGCCGGAACCGGAAACATGAACCGGCCGGCCGAAAAGGAGTGGTGGATTCGCCTCGACAAGGGCGGCTCGCACCCCCACCTGGGAGTGAGCGACGGCGACAACCAGGGATACGTCTTCACCGCCATAGTCCACGGGGACAGGTTCCACCAACTGCGCGGCCGCATCCACGACATTCTCCGGGAATACGAGAACTACGTTCCCGGCAGGGTACGCGGGTGGAAGAAGGTCAGGGAAGAAACGGCCATGAAACTGGTCGAACTGATCAGGGAGTTTCCCGACCCGTAAGAAAAACCGGGAGCCGTACCCGCCGGGCCACAATGGACGGAAATCCTCAACCGGGAGAGTAACGTCCATGAAAACCCTGATCGAGTCCAATCCCAGCTACGCGCTCCTGACCGTCGACCTGGAACCGGGGGAGAAAATCAAGGCCGAGCCCGGGGCCATGGTATCCCAGCAGGGGGTAGAGATGCAGACCGGCGGCTCCGGCGGAGTGTTCCGGGGCATCCGCCGGATGATGGCCGGCGAGTCCTTCATGGTGAACACCTTCACCGCCGGAGCCAGCGGCGGCCAGGTCAACCTGGCCCCCTGCGTCCCCGGAGACATCGGGGAGTTCCGGTTGACCCCCGGACGCAACCTCTACATCCAGGCCAGTTCCTTCCTGGCCTGCGAGGATCACGTCCAGACGGACAGCAAGTTCCAGGGGTTCCGGTCATTGTTCAGCGGCGAGTCCATGTTCTTCCTGCGGGCCTTCGCGGAGGAGCGGCCCGGCTCGGTGTTCTACAACTCCTACGGGGCCATCAAGGAGATGCAGGTGATGCCGGGCGGGGAGCTGGTGGTGGACACCGGACACCTGGTGGCCTTCACCGAAGACGTGGAATACACCATAGGCAAGGTGGGCGGGCTGCGCTCCCTGGTACTGGGCGGCGAGGGACTGGTGCTGAAGTTCCGGGGCAGCGGACAGGTGTGGATACAGAGCCGGAACCTGGCGTCGCTGGCGGAGAAGCTGGCGCCCTTTCTTTCGACAAGGAAATGAACGGCCCGGAAAATCGCCATGAATCTGGGACCGCTGGCGGAGAAGCTGTCCCCCTTCCTGTCGTCGAACAACTGAGAAGGAGGCGGGAATATGCCTCACAATCCCTGGTTCTATGGAATGACCAACCGGGAACTCTGGGAACTGATGACGATAGTGATGGTTGCCCAGGTTGCAATCTACATGGTCATAGCCATGGGCCTCACGCTGAGGGATTCCCGGAACCCGGGCCGGATGCTGGAGCAGCAGGCGGTATGGGGAATCCTGGGAATGGCAGCCGGAGCGCTGCTGGACGCCATGTTGTTTCCCGGTGCGGGGATGCCGGTATTGACTCCTCTGGTGCTATCGGCGTTCTTCGCCATGCTCGGCGGGTTACTGGCATTGACCCCGGCGGAACGGAGCCGGGAATAACGGAATAACGAATAATGGAATTTTGAAATTTTTGCTTGCCAAGAAAGGCTCAAGTTTCAGAAATCCGTTTCACATTGTTCTTTGTAGAAAGTTTCTACGATACCCCGGTTTAGAAATACGCCTTTCGTAATCACCGTGCCTGGCAAAAAATAAAAGTGCTAGATCTAGCACGTTTCTGCCGCTCAGGTTAGTTCTGACAATACCCCGCAACAAACTTGATAGCTTATTGGCAATGCAGTTTTTGACCGGAAACCAGGAGCCGGAGAAAAGTCCATGACGACCGGAAAGTTCGAGCCGTTTCCACCCTGCCGCTGCGGCAGCCGGAGAACCATGTACACCGGCGTATTCGGAGTGGAACAGCACATCCACTGCCACGATTGCGGACGGGACACCCCATTGCCGCTGACGGATTACGAGCATCTACGCAGAGGTGAGGGCATCCTGCACCGCGCCGGCATTTCGGTATAACCGCAGGGCGGCGCGGAACCCGGTTCAACGGGAAAAACCCCGGGCCGGACGTTACGGTCCACAATGAGGAAAAGCGGGAGGGGAGAGCGTATGCAGCGGCACAACGACCGGGTGATAAGGGAAGAGAGCTGGCTGGACCCGGACCGCTACCTGCCGGATGACCCGGATGACGAGGATGACCCGGACGTCACGGAGAAGCAGCCCCTGTCCCCCGAGTACCTGGCGCGCTACCTGGATATGCTGGAACTGACCGGGCTGTCCCGGCTGTTGATTCCCGGGCGGCACTTCGGCCGAGACATGAAGCCCGGCGACTACCACGCCCGGCTGGAGCAGCCCCAGGCCGACGATGAAGAACCGGCCCACCGCATCTGGCGGGTTCTGCTCACCCTGGCGGCCGGCGACACAGACGAGCGCCGCGCTGCCCTGGACAAGGTGACCCGGGACGCCGGGGAGATCCTCGAGCGGCTGCCCCGGCAGAAGCTATACGTGACCGGGGCCTCGGCCCGCATCGAGACGCTGGACGACCGGGTGACCGCCGTGGTCAGCATCCAGGAAACCATGCCCCCCATCCCCGTGAACAGTGGGCAGTGACCGGTTACCCTGACCACCCGCCCATGAATCCCTGCCACAGGCCACAGGAGACCGCATGACCCAACTCAACCTGGAACCCGAAGCCGCCCCGGTCGCCCAGCCCGATTCCGAATACACCGCTCAAAACATCCAAGTCCTGGAGGGCCTGGAAGCCGTACGCGTCCGCCCCGGTATGTACATCGGCTCCACCGACCAGCGGGGCCTCCACCACCTCATCTACGAAATCCTGGACAACTCCGTGGACGAGGCCATGGCCGGCTACTGCTCCGCCGTCCGCGTCACCATCGCCCACAACGGCGTCATCACCGTGGACGACGACGGCCGCGGCATCCCCGTGGACGTCCACCCCGGCACCGGCCGCTCCGGCCTGGAGACCGTAATGACCACCCTCCACGCCGGGGGCAAGTTCGGCTCCGGGGCCTACACCGTCTCCGGCGGCCTCCACGGCGTGGGAGCCTCCGTCGTCAACGCCCTCTCCGAATCCCTCACCGCCACCGTCCACCGCCAGGGGAAAATCCACTCCCAGTCCTACGCCCGGGGCGCCGCCGTCACCGACCTGGTTCCCGGACCCAAGACCAACCGCCAGGGAACCAGCATCGCCTTCACCCCCGACCCCCAGATCTTCCCCGTCATCGACTACGACTTCGACACCCTGGCCGACCGGTTCCGGGAGCTGGCCTACCTGAACTCCGGGCTGACCATCGCCTTCGACTCCCCCTGGCACCACGAGTCCCGCCAGGGCGACGTGGAGCGGACCTACTTCTTCGACTCGGGCGTCGCCAACCTGGTGCGCTCCATGAACCGGCGGCGCAAGGCCCTGCACCCGGACCCCCTGCACCTGCGTAGGGAACAGGACGGCGTGAACGTCGAGGTAGCCCTCCAGTACAACGACGGCTACCAGGAGTCCATCCACACCTTCGCCAACTGCATCAGCACCCACGAGGGCGGGACCCACCTGACCGGGTTCCGCGCCGCCCTGACCCGGGTGGTCAACGACGCCGCCCGCAAGCTGGGCATGATCAAGGACGACCAGCCCAACCTGTCGGGGGAGGACTCCCGGGAGGGACTGGCGGCGGTCATCAGCGTCCGGCTGCCCGAGCCCCAGTTCGAGGGCCAGACCAAGACCAAGCTGGGCAACGCCGAGGTGCGGGGCATCGTGGAGTCCCTGACCGGCGAGGGGCTGTCCATGCTGCTGCAGGACAATCCCGCCGTCGCCCGCACCGTCATCGAGAAGTGCCTCACCTCCCAGCGGGCCCGGGCCGCGGCCAAACGGGCCCGGGAGCTGGTCATCCGCAAGAACGCCCTGGACAGTTCATCCCTCCCCGGCAAGCTGGCCGACTGCCAGGAAAGGGACCCCGCCAAGTCCGAGCTATACATAGTGGAGGGGGAGTCCGCCGGCGGTTCCGCCAAGATGGGCCGGGACCGCAGCTTCCAGGCCATCCTGCCGCTGAAGGGCAAGATTCTCAACGTGGAGCGGGTCTTGCAGCAGCCGGACAAGATCCTGAACCACGAGGAAATCCGCAGCATCATCGCCGCCATCGGGGCCGGGGAGGGAGACGAGTTCAACCCGGAGAAGGCCCGCTACCACCGGGTGATCATAATGACCGACGCCGACGTGGACGGCTCCCACATCCGCACCCTGGCCCTGACCTTCTTCTTCCGCCGGATGCCGGCGTTGATCGACGCCGGGTACCTGTACATCGCCCAGCCCCCGCTGTACCGGATCCAGACCGGGCGGCGGGTGCAGTACGCCTACACCGAGGAGGAGAAGGACAAAGTACTGTCCCAGGTCCAGGGCCGGAGTCCCCGGCTGCAGCGTTACAAGGGGTTGGGGGAGATGAACCCGGACCAGCTGTGGGAGACCACCATGGACCCGGAGGCCCGGCAGATGCTCCTGGTGACCCTGGAGGACCGGGCGGAGGCCGAGGATGCCTTCGTGACGCTGATGGGAGACCAGGTGGCGCCCCGGCGGGCCTTCATCCAGGCCAACGCGCTGAGCGTGAAGAACCTGGACGTGTAGCTGCTGACACCCGCCCGTTGCGCGCTGCAAACCGGGCGGGGCATAATGAACCCGTCGCCGCTCCGGCGGCGGCGCCGGCCGTCGTGACGAACAGGACGGCCGGTTTTTATTTCCCGGGGACAACCCCGCAATCTTTCCAGGAAGGGTGAAAAAAACCATGCAACAGACCGAGCGCCCCCGCGCCCTGGTGGACTGGCCCAACGAGGCCAGCATCATCGCCCGGGTGATTCAACTCATCGGAGACCGGGCCCAGGAAGAGGCCGGCGAAGATGACCAAGACCGCTACTGCCACGAGCCATCCACGCCCAACGCCGGGAAGATGGCAACCCTGGCCCCGGCCCTCAGCTGGCTGATCAACCTGGCGATGGACGACTACGACCTGCCCGAGACCGTCATGGAATCCCTGGACTTCGAGCAGGACTACATCGCAGAAAAGGCCCTCAAAGAGCTGCCCAGGGAACAGGTGGAAAGCATCCGGGACCACTGCTTTCCCGAAAGGGAGGACTGAAGGCTAACGGCCATCCCCCGGCTCCGGCAGGATCCACTCCGCGTGGCCCCACCAGGGGTAGTCCACCCGGGACAGGTCCGCCGCCGGGTCCACCAGGACATCCCACGGCCCCCCGTTCAGGGATGCCCGGACGTGGAACCGCACTCCCTTGAACGCCATCTCCTCCCGGAGCCGGTGGGCATAGGACGCCATCATGTGGGGCCTGGTGGACATCTTCCCCAGCTGCCTCGGGTCCAGCCGCACCGCCCACGGTGCCCGGAGCGGTTCGAAATTCTCAAACCCACCGCCGCCCCGGTCCACCAGCACGTTGATGAAGGCGTCCTTGTCCCGCAATTTCATCCGCCAGCTGAAGTTGTGGCCCTCGTCGGTCCAGGCCACGTTCCCCGGTATCGCCCAGTGGCGCAGCGGCAACGCAACCTGTACCAGGAACCACACCGCGAGGAAGGCCGACACCCATACGGACAGCGACGACCGCGGCAGGCCAACGGGGGGAGGGGTCGAAGCCCCTTTGGAAGAAACAAACGCGGCGCCGAAGAGCATCGAAATCACAAAGGGAACCGGGACGAAGCCGCCCAAGGACCAGCAGGAGAGGAGTCCCGCAACCAGTCCCACCACCGGCATCGCCAACGCCGGAAGGCGCCGTTCCTTCAGGGAAAGAAAAGCCCGCTCCGGCCAGTCCGCCCCCAACCACAGCAGCGAGGCCCCCACCATCAGCCAGGGGAAGATACCGATGTAAAACCAGTAACCGTTCAGCAGGTTGAAGGCCAGCAGCGCCGCCATCCCCGGCAGCCGGGTGCGCCGCCAGCCCAGGTACAGCGGGAAGAGCAGGTCGATTAACAGCGCGCCCCAGGAGAAGACCGCCACCCAGGGAACCTCGGCCTGGGACGCCCCCAGGAGCGGCAGGTAGGGCGGCTCGGAGAGCCACATCCTGAGGGGCTGGAACCGGAAGAGCCAGTCGCCGTTGAGCTTGGCCAGACCCCCGAACACCATGGCCACCGACACCTGGGCCTGCAACGCGGCCACGCACCACCGGGGGATTCTCGCTTCCCGGAGGGACGGCCCCATAACCAGGGCGTCCACCGACCATCCCCGGTGGGCCGGGATGACGCACAACAGTGTGGACAACAGCCCGACCAGGTAGAAGTGGTTCAAATACCGAGCCTCCTCGACCAGGAAAATGTAGCTGAAGACCGCCAGCAGGATGACCGCGGAGGCTCGGTAGCAGAACCCCAACGCGACCCCCACGCCGGCGGCGCCCAGCAGGAGCACGGCGACGTACATCAGGGGGTCGGGGAGGGGCCGGACGAAGTCCAGGCCCAGGTAGGAGAAGTGGAAACGGGCCGGGTCCCAGTGGGCGCCCACCCAGTCTTCCCGGAACATTCGCCAGGAACTCCAGGCCATCAGCAGGCCGAAGACGAAGCGGAAGGCGTTGAGGGAGGCGGGAGAAACCGGCTCCGCCAGCCACCGGGGAAAATGGAGAGGAGACACGGCCCAGCATAGACCGCCGCGCCGGATTCAACCTTTGTCCCAGGAGGGAGACTCATGGCTCCCCGGAAGAACGCCGCCCCACCCCCTCCCAAGTGCCGCCGCTGCGGAAAGGAGACCCAGAGCCCCACCGGGATGTGCCGCAACTGCCAGAAGAAGTTCTGCCTGGAGTGCGGTGAAAACGAGCGGCAGGACAAGCGACTCTGCGCCGACTGCATCGCCAAACTCCCGCCACCATCGAAGCCCGGGCCCGTTCCCAGGCAGAGGAACCGGACCTGCGGACGCTGCGGCCGGGAGAGCGGCAACCTGACCCCGGTGGAATTCGAGAGCGAGAGCGGACGGGCATCCGGGACGGTGTACCTGTGCCCCGGCTGCTGGCGGGTGGAACTGGCCGAGCGGAGAAGCCGCCGCAGCCGGCATCCCCAGGGGGACGACGGACGGGTCTACCCCGCATCCACCATGAACGAAGGGGTGAGACCGAGCCTGTTGTAACAATCAAGGAGAGAGGAATGACCATCCCCACCCCAACGGACGAACTGAGACGGACCTGCCGGGAATCGTACCGGCCCTGCGTCAGGTGCAGTGTTCTGGAGCGCCGGGAAGAAAACCCCGGCGGCCCCATGTCCCTGGCCGAAGCGTGGATCATCCACTCCCACGGTCCCGACGAACACCCCGACATGGACAACAGCATCTACCGGTTCAAGTATGTCCGCACCTTCGGGTACCCGGTCATAACGGCGGAGGTAGCGGATTTCATAGCCGGATTCTCACCTTTGCTGGACATCGGGGCCGGCACCGGCTACCTGGCCATGGAGCTTTCCCGCCGGGGGGCGGACGTGGTGGCAGTGGACCCGGATACGTCCGAGTACTTTCCCAATTCGCCCCGGTGGCACCCGGTCATAGCAATGGCCGGGCTGGAGGCCCTGGAAAGATACCCGGAACGCAACGTGATTCTCAGCTGGCCCTCAATGAATGAATGGCCCACTGAGATCGTAAAAAGGATCACCCCGGGGAGACACCTGATTTACGTGGGCGAGGAGGAACACGGCTGCACCGCGGAGACAGCGACCTTCCGGGAACTCAGGAAGCGATTCACCCTGGAGGAGGAGCGGACGATACCGCGGTTCTGCCGCATCAACGACTTCCTGCAGGTGTGGAGAAGGAAATGACCGGACGCGAGGCGGAGCCCCCGGTAATAAAGCTCGAACGAATCGAGGGGAACCGGGCGGTGATTCTTATCGGAGACGGCCGGGAGGTCACCCTGCGGGAGAACGACGACTTGGAAACGGCGGTGGGCAGTACGGCCTACCGGGGACACCGGGCGGGCCTGGTCACCGGAAGAAACCGCCTGGAAGTCATTTCCCCCGGCGACTGGACCTGGCTGCAACCCAGCGAGTCCTACTTCCCCACCTGGGCGATCCACGACGACGTACACGAAGCCGGCCCAGACCGGAAACCCCCGCCCTCCCGCCGCACCGGGAAACCCGCTGAAATTCACAACAGGGAGAGAAAAATGCCCCAGGACATCATCAGCTACTACGTCAACATCCCCGAGGACCTGGTTGACGAACTGGCGAACTGGATGAAGCAGAGAAACCTCACCTTCGGGCCCAACCGCAGCGTCATCGCCCTGAACGAGAACTTCATGGACCTGAGCGTCGCCATGGGCCAACACGTCCCGGCCCTGCTCAAGTCCATCAACGATCACCTACGGGAGAACGACTGCCGCCCCGCCGTCCCTGAAAACCACGAGGATTGGACCCCCGCGCAGACCCAGGAATTCCTGAACCTGGCAATCACCCAATTCAGCTGGAGCGACGCCCGGATCGTGGACGCCTGGTGGGAACACGACGGGAACACCTGGCAGGAAGTCGCCCAAGAGTACCCGCGTCTCTTCCCGGAGCGGGAATGAGCCCTGGAACCCCGGCCGGAAACCCGCAACAGTTATCCCCGGGAGAGCGAACCCCCCATGCTGACGGAAAAACACCGCGCCCAACTGCTGGAAAGCTTTGCCGACGTCCTGGACGAGGCCGGCCTGGACCAACTGGCCGAGCGCATCGCCAGGTGCTGGGTCATAACGGTGGAGACCGGACGGAGCATCCGGGTCGGATCCCAGGGGAACCCCGAACCGGTCCTGAACCTGACGGCCCAGCCCGACGGGCAGATCCGGCCGGAGGTCGGAAATCCCCCCTGGATGAACAAGCTGAACCGGGATCTAGTCTGGCAGCATCTGCTGGACATGGAGATCACTTTCCCCAGCACAGGGTGGGACCAGTGGTGGTGGATGGAACGTCACCAGTGGCGGGCCTCGGAACGGGAAACCCTGGAATGGATGCAGGAGCGGGGGTTCCCGGGTCAACAGCAGACCCAAATGGCCGTATCCCGGCTGGCCGTACCCATCTGCGAATGTCTCAAGACGCCGGGCGCTAAACACCGGCAGCTGAACGACGCGCTGCTCGGGATGGCCGATCCGGAAGTTCTCAGGGCTGCCCGGCGGCACCGGAAGAGCAGAGTCACCCTCCACCGCTACAACAACGTGGCCCGGCTGGGAGCCGGGACCTTCCGTGAGCTGGAGAAAACCCACCCCGGGGCCCTGACCTACCTGGTGGAACGGATGCCGGGACACGCGCCCGACCCCAAAACCCCGGAACGGGCCCTGGACCTCTTCTACGAAATGCTGCGGTCGGAGGGGATACACCCCGCCCGCCGGATCCACCAACACCTGGCCCGCCTGCCCCGGGTCTACATGGCCGGCATGATCCGGAAGAGCAAGAGTCCCAACCACCTGCTGCGGATGATGGAGTCCACCGGCGAAATCTGCCAATCCGTCTCCGCCGGGAACAGCGCCATGCGGGATGCCGTCCAGCGAATGCAAACCGCGATGCAGTCCAATTTCAATAACAAAACCCGCCAACGGGCGGAGGAGGCATTGGTGGCCGTCCTGGAGCCGGAGACACACCGGCTGGTGCGGCAGGTGGCCGCCCCCACCACCCTGAACCGGAGGAACCTGGCCATGATGGGGTGGGAGCCGCTGCTCCGGCTGCGGAAGACCAGCCCCACCCTGCTGGCCTGGGCGATGCACGCCGAGCAATTCCCCGAGCCGGTGCCCCACCCCGGGGAACTGGTCAAGCTGGTGCGCTCCCGGATGATAAACAGCGGACTGGAACCGGCCTCCTGGAAGACCTTCGTCAAGACCGACCCCAAGTGGACCAAGGCCATGCTGAAAACGACCTGCACCCGGGAACAGATGGCCTCCATGATGAACGCCGTCCGGGAGGCCGGGACGCACCCCTCGGCGGAACTGGCCGGCCGCGTCAACCGGGCCCTCTACCGGGTGCCGGAGACCCACCGGGCATTCCTGGTACTCCTGTACCGGGAGAGCGCCCGGCGGCTGGAACTGGACCCCGGCGACCGGCAGCAGGAGGACCTGGCCGGACAGGCCATGGACGCATGGGACTACCTGGTCGCCATGAACCGGGAGGGAATCACCTTTCGGTGCCGGACCTGGCGGCGGCTGTGCCGTCACTCCGACGAGTGGCACCAGAGGATGGCCGCGCAGGACGTTGAAGAACAGTACCGCAGCCTGATGGAGAAGCAGGGCGGGGTGGAATACGCCTGGGACAGCCTGCTGCCCACCGTGCAGGAAATTCAAGGCCTCCGGGTAACGCACCTGGGAACGCAGCGGGAACTGCTGGAAGAGAGCGCGTTGATGAAGCACTGCGTCAGTTCCTACGCCGAGCGCTGCCAGCAGGGGAAGTCCCGGATCTACGGGCTGGACAAGGAGGGCCGCCGCTGCTACACCGGGGAGATAACGCGCCGGGGCGGGGTCTGGCAGGTGAACCAGGTCCGCGGCCGGAAGAACGGCCCGCCCGGCAACGACGCCCGGGACGTCATGAACGAAATCGCCCGCCGCTACACCAGGGCCTGGCGGGAAGCCTTGGAGAAGGCCCCGGGGATCACGGGAGAGGAAGCCGGTCGCCGCGCCCCGGCCCGGCAGGAAGCGGAGGACTGATGAACCCGGAGAGAAACCCCCACGACCGGGCGATGGACCTGGCCTGCTTCGCCGACCTGGAGACGAAGATGCGGGACGGCAACCCGGAGAAGGCCAGGGCGATGTTTGAAGAAGCCCTGGCCCTGGAAATCCAGGCCCTGGAGGGAGTGGACCCGGAGCGGCACCGGCTGTCCTGGGCGGTACTGCACCGCAGCGCCGGTTGGCTGGCGGTGCGTTGCGGTAATTTCCAAAAGGCCCGGGAGCTGGCGGAAGCCGGTCTGGCGGGAAACCCGCCGGGGGAAATAGCATCGGAACTGGAAGAACTGCTGGAAGCAATCAAAG
Organism: Dehalococcoidia bacterium; assembly: GCA_963665735.1. GTDB lineage: Bacteria > Chloroflexota > Dehalococcoidia > Lucifugimonadales > UBA3495 > CATOSK01. Next base: position 1,054,734 of record OY762444.1, read on the forward strand.
AAAAGGAGAAACCATGACGCAACAACCTACCATCGAGTACAAGGTGAGGATACCCGCCGCCCAGGTGGACCGGTTCGCCGAGTTGATGGAAAGCGCGGGGATGAAGTTCCACCCCAACCACGACGTAATCAACCTGAGCCACGTGGACTACGAGTTGGACCCGGGGCTGCCCATCTTCCACGGCGGGGATGCGGGGGAGATAGCCGCCGCCGTCAACGCCGCGCTGGAAGATCAGGGCGCAACCCCCCTGATACCGGAGGGGGAAGAGAACCCGGGCCGGACGGCGCAGCTGCTGGACCTGGCCGGGCGGTGGTTCAGCTGGCGGGACAAGTTCCGGGTGGACGAGTTCCTGGGGCAGTACTCCAACCGGCCCTGGCCGGAGATCGCGGCGGAGTATCCCCTGGTGTTCGGAGGGAAGGAACGGGAATGAGAGAGCCAAAGGTGGGCTACTACGTTGAGATACCGGTGAGCCGGGTGGAGGAGGCCGGGAAGGCCCTGGATGGCGTGGGAATATACTTCCACGTGACCCGGAGCATCCTGAACGTGGAGAACGTGAACCCGGAGGCGGACCCCGGGGCGCCCATCTTCCGGGGCTGTGACCTGTTCAACACGGTATTGGCGGTGAACCGCTACCTGGACCGGGAGAGGATGGAGCCGCCCCGGGTGCGGGAGGACACGGAGAACTGGACCCCGGAGCGAGCGTGGGAGTTCATGGAAATGGCGGGGCGGTGGTTCGCGTGGGAAGGGTTCAACGTGCGGGACCACCACTGGGAGTTCACGCCCGGGGGATGGCCGAGGGTGGTCCAGGACTATCCCCTGGTATTCCGGCAAGGGAGAGAATGAACACTTCCAGGGTCCTTGGAACCGGAATCACAACCGACATCACCCAAAGAACGCTCCACACTTCAAAAAGGTCGAGAAAAGGGAGAATCAGATGAGTAACGAAAGAAACGCGGCTGAATTCGCATCGGTGTTGCTCAGCCACACCGCAACAATCATAGAGGAAAGCGGCACGGGAGAAAACATCTACTCTATGGAAGCACTTCGCACAGCCTTGAAGCAAATCCTGGCGAACATCCCCCAAAGTGAGGAGAAAAGGAGAAACAACGAGTTCAAGAAAATCACATGGGAACTGGGGCAATACTTCAAGCGTCGCTACCCCGATCTCGCAGATGAATTCGCACCCATCAGCAAATGGAGCGAGACCAAAGCCCCCCTCACCATCGCCCGGGCTTTGAGAGACTCGATACCGGAAATCAGTGGGATTGTAGGGGAACTAACCTATCCTCCGATGTCGGAAAAGGAATTCGACGAACATCGGAACATGGCAAGATTAACCCATTTTCTCACAAAACAAGGCCTGACTGTCACAATCGAACCCAGAGAAGACCCGGAGTCTCCTCTGGACTTCCTCGGAACAGTGAACGGAGTCCGTTGGGCCTTCGAACTCACTCGACTAAGTGAAGGCTACAGCGACTATCGCAAAGTCGGGCATCCGAAAGACCCAAAGCCAATCCGAGAACAACTCGAGAGGTTCGCAAAACCCATCACGCAAGTGCCCATGGACGCGCCAACCCTCCAGCAAGCGTTGGACCGGGCAATTGAACACGGCAACCAGAAAAACAAGCTGGATGCCCTGAACGGAGCCAAGCACTGCCTCGTGATACACAACGCGCAATTTCTCTACGAACCGAGTTGGGACGAAATCACCTGGCCGGATCTGGGGAAGATAGACGTGGCTCTGATCCTGCACGAAGACGACCTTATGAGAGTAAGTGTCTGGGAGGTAATCCCGCCCGACGGATTCGGAAAACCCATCCACAGCCGGACCGTCACGGACTTAGCAGACAAAGCGGAAGCCCAGGCCCGGCTCAAAACATCGGAACCGGATGGTGAATACCTCAACACGTGGGAATTTGAAGAGGAGTGGAAACCGATAGAAGAGATAGAACGAAGGATTTTCTCCTGACACCATCCCCTTGACATCCCAACCCGCCATACGGCAAAAAAGCGCCATCACCGAACGCAAAGGAAGGGAAACGGGATGGCTCACGCGACCCTGCTGCTGGGAGACTGCCGGGAGGAACTGACCCGGCTGGAACCGGATACCGTGGACCTGGTCGTCACCTCCCCGCCCTACGCCGACCAGCGGGCCTCCACCTATGGCGGCATCAAGCCCGACGACTACGTGGAGTGGTTCCTGCCCACAGCCGACCAGCTACACCGCGTCCTGAAACCCGAGGGAACCTTCGTCCTGAACATCAAGGAACGGGTGGTCAAGGGGGAACGCCACACCTACGTCAACCACCTCATCCTGGAGATGCGGAAACGGGGCTGGCTCTGGACCGAGCAATTCATCTGGCGCAAGACCAACTGCTATCCCGGGAAATGGCCCAACCGCTTCCGGGACGCCTGGGAACGCTTGCTGCAATTCAACAAGAGCCGCGACTTCAGGATGAACGCCCCGGAACCCGGCGCGACCAACGTACTGGAGGGCGCCACCGAGTGCGGCAACCGGGGCCACAGCGCGGCCTTCCCCTACTGGCTGCCCGCCTGGGCCATCGACCAGTTCACCGGACCGGGAGACCTGGTACTGGACCCATTCATGGGTTCGGGAACCACCGTCAGGGCGGCCCTGGACAGGGGTAGGAACGCGGTGGGCATTGAAATCCACGAACCCTACTACCGGAAGGCACTGGAAGAATTGGAGGATGGAAAAATGACCGGGGGATACCTGGTACGGGCCTACCACGACGGCAGAATCGTCGGCATCCAGCCTGCCAGTGACGAAAACCTGGAAGAAGTGAAACGCCAAGCGGCGGAGAAAATGACCCGGATGGCCGGAGGACCGGTTACCCTGTCCGTCCTGGAGATGGGCGAACCGCACAACCCGGACGCTCCCTTGGAACGGTTGACCCGATAACTCCGGGAAATGCACCGGGTGCGAGCGTAACAGTAGAGGGTTGAAACCACCCCCACGCAGCGGAATTGACTGCCGGGTATAATCGGGAGCAATCGGGAACGCTTGGGAGAGAAAATCGTGACAAGGGAATACCGACCCGGCATCGCCGAGGCGGGCCGGGCCATATACCAAGAGAAGATACTTCCCACACTGGGGGAGGAAGACACCGGGAAGCTGGTCGTAATCGACGTGGACACCGGCGATTGGGAGGTCAACGCCGACCACATCGCGGCGCTGCTGAGCATCCGGGAGAGAAATCCCAACGCCTACACCTGGGCCGCAAGGGTAGGACACCGCGCAGCATACCGGGCAGGAAACCTGCCGGCATCGCAATTGTAATGATGAATGACCCGTTGAGGCGGAATCATGGCAAATTGTTGTGACCCCCTGGCCCTCCAGGTAGCCCGTTTCGTGCAACAGCAGGAACAGCCCGAACTTACCATACTCTTCGGGTCCCGCGCCCGGGGCGACTACGACGAACGGTCCGACATAGATGTAATGCTGATACGGGAGGACCTACCGGACTCCGAAGTCAAGGAAAAGGCTGATAGGTCCACCGGCGAGGAAGCCGAAAAAGCCTATGGCCGCGAGGTTCCCGTACAACTGGTATGGCGAACCCTGGAGGAGTTCCGGCGCAACCGCCGGTACGTCAACAGTGTTGAGACCAACGCCGTCAGGGACGGGATAATCATGCCGGGAAACCCGGAAAATTACAGCGCCCACGACTACGAGGACGAGGAAACCGAGTACGAATACGACTGGACGACCTACGACCAGCGTTTGCGCCACACCGAGACTCACCTAGACACCTTCACACGGATGGTACAGGACGGATACGCCGACCTGGTCATTGGCCAACACGCCCAAGGGACGCTGGAACACGGGATGAAAGCCCTGCTGGAAGCCCACGGAGCCTCTTACAGAAGCGTCCACAACCTGAGCGAACTGCTGGGCAACGTCCGGTACGTTGACCCGGAAATGGCCGACTTCAGTCTCTCCATCCCGCCCGACGTTTACTCCGAATACCGGGGAGAGAGGGAATACGGGGAAAGGCTCCAGCCCGAACTGACCTCCTACCCGGACTACCTGGAGAGAACCCGGGAAGACGCGCAATACATCATCGACCGGGCCAAAGAAGTACGCGACCTCAAGTAATCCCTCGAGCAACCGGGTTCTCCCGGCAAGCCACACCATTCCATCCACCGATCCCATCAACCAATCCAGCCCCGCGAACGGGCCGGAGGCACACCCACGCCCGGAAAGAGGAAAGAAAATGCCCGAGTTCAACCCCACCGTGACCTACTCCGTATCTCTGCCCATCGAACACACCGACGCCCTGGCCGACTTCCTCCGGGAACGGGGAGTCAACTTCAACCCCCGGATGCAGGCCCTGGCCTTCAACGAGTCCGACAACGGCGACACTCCCCTGCTGATGGGCTACGAAGCCAAGGAGATCCTGCCCGCGGTCAACCGGTTCCTGGAAGAACGGGACATGGGGCCACAGGTTCCCGGGAGCCCCGAAGAACTGACCATGGCCCAACTCCACGAGTTCCTGGAACTGGCCGTGTCCCACTTCAACTGGGAGAACGGCCAAGGCCCCACAGGCGCCTGGTGGCTGGACGAGGGAACGCCGTGGAGCGAAATCATACAGGGATTCCCGACCCTGTTTCCCGGAGCCGCGTCCACTTAAAGGGAAAACCATACGTGGGCACCCGTTTCCTCATTGCAATGACTCAGGACGACAGGGCCGTCCACTGGACCTGCTACCAGCTGAGCGGGTACCCCTCCTCTTCATCCCGTTGAACGAACAGATTGTAGACGGAAGACTCAAACGGAACATTCAGGCCCGATGGCTAGGTTGTCCTCAGCGTCCCGTTACCGATCTCCAGCAGGTATATCAGGACACACTCCGGGGAGACGTACTTGTGCAGCGGTCCTTTTTCGAGTCCGAGTCCTGTAGCTATTCGCACGCTGCCAAAGAGTGGGGTCGCAGAATACGAGGCGCCAGACCGCAGAGTCGGAGCTGTACCCGAAGCCTCCATCAGCCTCATCCAAGGTCCAGCGGCACTCGAGGGTTCCCGATGACTCATTCGCGGTCGCCTCTCACCCCTAGACAACCAGATAGCCGGTGTGGTGTTCTCCAGCTCGGTCACTCGAAACTCCGATAAGGTAAAGCTCTCGAAGACGCCGCGAAGTCACCCAGCCATCTGTTCGATCGTTGTATTCCTTTTGTCGAGCCGATTACTCGGTAGGAGCGCAAGAGCGCCGAAGTTGCCCCCACGCCAGCCGGTCAGGAACTGTACGGTTAGTGTGTATATCTCGTGGTCTTTGAAGCTGACATCAGAAACTTACATACGACTCGGATTCCAGGTCTCTAACTTCTTCTTGATTTTCCTGTTTGAGACCATCTTTCGAAGTTCCTCCCGGAACGAGGTCTCGGCAGGCTCCAGCTGGCGAACCTTCTTGGTAGCCGTTGCCCAGGCGACAACTGCGAGCATCGTATTCCAGGCTTTGGTGGCAACGACCACATCGTGGAATCGCGTGATCGCGCCGTTGACTACCCCATGGCGGTGTAATTCGTAGGCCTCCTCATCGACTTGCTTATTGACAGTCTTGTCATGTGCCTTCAACGCATTCGTAAGTCCCAAGTGGTGACCAACTACGCTGTCCCAAACTGCCATTTCGTCATGGTCCCGAGAGGCAAGGCCACTCCTTTCGTCTGGCTCGAAGTCGTTAACGAACCCGTCCATCAACGCAATGAGTTGGAGTACTGCACTGTCGAACTGGTCTGCGAAGTAGTGCTCGCCAGTTCGCTCAATCTGGTGGGAGCATTCTCGGATCCCTTCGACATCGTAAAGCGAGCGAGTCCAGAGGACTAATTTATCTGACTCTCGATAAATTCCAATGAGTCCTTGTTCAGCCTCTTCGGAGTGGCCATATGGTCGAGAATGGCTTCAACGTTTAAGACGGGGAGCAGTTCCTGGAATATCCAGTTCCGGGAACCGAGACAGTCGTAGAATCTGTCTACAACAGCCGCGAGGCGATCCAAATGCCGTTCAATTCCGAGGAAGCCAGATCTATGACTCAGCGCGAAGAATCGAGTAAGTAGGTTGCCGCCATGAATCTGACGAGCAAGCTCCTGATGGGACGGCAGGTCGCGCGCCGAACCGTACGGTGCCGCATCCTGGCCAGATTTAGTCGGACTCACTATGGAGGCCTTTTCTCATATGCACAATGGACTCTTGAACGTCTTTCGAAACTTCATCAAGTTCCCGAGACACCGATGGGCTTTGGCCAAGTTCTCTTCGCAACGCCACCACGATCGGTTTCAGGGGGTCAGTCGCGCCGGCGCGGTCAATCAGGGCCAATGCCTCCGCAGGATCAATGGTTGCAACGTACTGGAGCAGGATATGTACACTCGAGGTTGGGAGAATGGCAAGGCCTTCCTCTGCCATATCGAAGAGCAGGTTCTCGGCATCAGTCTTCCCGATAGTACGGCCCACGGTCGCCGCCAGTAGTCCCTTCATGACGATTGCAATTCCCCGCAATTTGCGGTCATCATCGTCAGTAGCGTTTTCAAGAAGCTTCAGAGCGGACTCGGCCTCGCAAATAGCCGCCTCGACATTTCCAAACGTGAGTAATGTGAAGGCTCGAAAGACTGTGCCGATGGGATCCGCCGAGGCGTGGGCAACATCCAGGTGCATCTCGACTATTGCGTTTGCCATGCCGACGTCTACGCGTTGGTCGCGGGCGAAATAGTTGACAGCAACTGTTGCAACAGCTTCTTCGTTCCGACCTAGCCGATTCAGCAGACCGATCTTGCTCAACACCACTGCGCCCTTGGGGACGATCAGGTCATCGCCTCCAACTTCGTCGGCCATACGGATAGCTTCTTCGCAGCAGACGAGCGCCTCCTCCAAGCGCTGCTCTGATTCCATTGCTTTCGCTTTCGTCATCAGTGCGTATACCATGGGTTCAGCAAGGCCGGGCGTCTGGGCAGAACCAAATGCACCGATAACCGCATCCTGCGTCAACACATCGACGAGCAGATCACCCAACTCCGGCAACGCGATCAGATGTAGGAACGCTGCGGATTGAATGTACAACTGCCTCGGATCATCCCTGTCAAGGCCCTCGGCCATGCCAATACCGATACGCGCCAGTTCGTCAGGGGAGTAGTACAGCGCCATGAAGCGCACGAGGGCGGCCACAACATGGCTTTCAGCACCAGGACGCCGCAGCAAATAGTAGATGTTGTACATCCTTTCAGAGAGGTAGTACGTTCGTCGACGTCTTGCTCCGTCCTCAATCAACACAGCGCCGCGATCCACTAGCCGTCCAAGATGGGCGCTGCACTTATTGACGTTCACGCGAGCTTGGGAGGCGACTTCTTTGGCAGTCGCCGGTTTCCACAATCTAGCCAGGGCCAGGTATACGCGTCGCTCCTGCGGAGGGAGAGCTTCGATATGGCTTCGAAAATACTCGGTATGTTCATCAACCAGATCAAAAAGATTGGACATTAGGTCATTGAAAGAGTACGTTTTTTTGAATCCAGCCAACACTGCGATTAGGCGCGGGTTCCCTCCGGTAAGGATTTGGAGCGGCCTTATCGGCTGGCTCCCTCTAGGTTGTCCTGACAGCACCGACCAGAGCGTGTCGCATTCCTCGGTGTCCAATGCCCGCAGCGCCACCACCCTGAAGAGGTCATAGAGCGCGTGACCAGGATGGTCAATCTCATCAAACCGGCTGGTGGCGCTCCCTAGCAGGACTATCCGAGGCTCAGTCTGGAGCGTGTGACGCAAGCGCCATCCGGTGTCGGGATCCGTAATGTCGGCGAAGAGCATATTCAGGTTCTCCACCGTCAGCAACAACCGCTTCGCATATCGATCTGCAAAGTCCAGAACGGTCCCTAAGCAACGCCCTGCCAGATCGCGGTCATCGGCTGTGGTCCTTAGGTCGTTGTAGGACAGTCGTAGACCGGCACGCTCGACTTCCGGGGCCTGCTCGGCCAAATGATTCAGGCACTCGAGCCAGAACTCCCCTACTGTTGCGACCTCGTAGTTCTCTTCGGCAAATACGATCGGGTAGAATCCCGACAGTTGGGCATCGCGGCGCACCTCCGCCGCCACCCGCAACAGCAGGTGGGTCTTCCCACTGCCGCGGGGACCGATTACGAGGGAGTGCGCATTGGCATTACCGTCGCTGGTATGCAGGGATTCCAGGAGAGAAGCGAACTCGCCATTCCTCACGCAGAACGACGCCACGATCTCATCATCGCTTAGGAAACCGGGGTTGTACTTCTTTATGCTGACAACCATGCCGAGCCTCTCACTCCGACCTACCGATTGGTTATTGAGGTGAAACTCTGGCCATGCCTAGCGCGCCACCAGTCCTCAAGCAGACCGGACACGAAAGAGTATCCGCCTTCGCTTTCTTCAAGATACCCGTCGTGCTGTAGGACATACAACACGGTAGCGACACTATCCTCCTCACCCGTATCGACTGCCTCGCCACGATAGAGGTCGATCATCCGGTGGGTCAGCAACCCACAGTTCACCACAGCCTCCGACAGAAGGCTTAAAGCCTCGGTATATCCTCCGTCTCCAAGCACCATGCGCAGGCGTTCCTCGTAGTGTACCAAGCTGGCCTGACCCCTCACGCTGAGAAGATCCCGTCTGTACACACGTTCCACGTCGTCAAACGTGGCCTCGTTCCGATCGTTTCTGATGAGGTGCTCATAGAGGAGGTAGAAAAACAGTTGCACATGATGCGGCACGCAGCAGCGCAGCCGGCGGCACATTTCCCGACGTATCTCATCGGGAAGAACAGTCCCGTATCCCCGAGCCAAGGCTGCCAAGCACTTAACTGCAACGTCGTGTGGCCAGGGCCTTAAGTCAAAAGCTGTATAGACATTCGCATGGGCGCTGAGTCTGGCTTGACTGAGGACCGGTTCCAACCCAACGCTGCCCGATATGATCAGGCAGATCCTGCCCTGATGGGTCTGGGAGCACTTCCTCAACCAACCCATGAAACCGTCTGTCTCCGCCAGGCGTTCAGGAGTGACGCGATACTCGTGTCCCTTGAGCAGGCGGTTGACCAGTATGGGCAACTCGTCAATGGCCAGTACGACGGGTCGATCATTGGCAGCCAAGACCTCGAAAACCTGGTCGCCGAAACGTTGCCAGTTGCCGGCGTCCAAACCCGCTCGCAACCTCACGCGAAGCTCAGAGACGCTTAGCTCTTCGACAGTATCCCGGACTTCCCGAACACTGTTTCTCAGCCACGACGCCATCCGGCTGCGGAAGCCCTGAAGCCGCCGCGCCTGGGTAGCCAACTCGGCGACCGCGTCCGCGGGGTCCATCGCCCCTTCCCAGTCCACGAATACCGTGGCGAACTCCCCATCTTCATCCAATCGGCGGAGCAACTCTCGCACTAGGCTCGTCTTGCCCATCCGGCGCTGCGCAGTCAACAGCGTATGCGTCCCGTTCTCCACACGCTCCCGCAGCAACCTGAGTTCCGCCTCGCGGTCGAAGAACCGGTCTCCATCGACCCAATTGCTGCTTATCCGTAGTGTTGTCATTTCTCTTCCTGTTCCAGTGGCTCCCGATGTTGACCGAAGCATAACATACCAACAGAATAGTTGGCAACAAATGCGTTGGCGCAAACGGGTGGGACCCCACAACCCCATCCAAGGACGGTCTAACCACTTATGTACGACAGGTCTGGGAGAACCAATTATCGGTCTCAGTGACATTACACACTGACATCCAGATTGACTGCCCGCGAGTAATGCAGTTTTCCGTTGCCATTGTGTCTTTCATACGAGCCTCCGGCGAAATCCCTACGGAACGGAAATCCTGGAACTGGAAACCTGGTGCGGCCACCTCCGGTTCAACTTCAACTGCATATCCCGGGAGGACTACGAACGGAAGGTCATACCCGACCAAGAGGTATGCGAACACTGCCGAGCCGAGATTGACCGGGAGTGAGGGAAACGGGACACGGGACAAGCTATCTTCCCGGACAATCGCTCATGGCTTAAAATACAACCGGAAACCGAGGGGGAACCGGCAACTTGCAGTGGACGTAGGACGACGAGAAGGACGCAATCAACCGGAGAAAGCACCGCGTAAGTTTCGAGACGGCGTCACTGGTCTTTGGGGACCCAGGATCACTGACGGAGCCGGACCCATACCCTCTGGAACAACGCTGGAGGACCACCGGGCAGGTAGGGGAATCCGTAATCATGGTCGTCCACGCGGACCCCGGGTTGACCGGCCATCCGGGAAGAATAATCAGCGCCCGCAAGGCAACCCGTGCGGAACGGACGCGGTATCAGGAAGGATATGGCAAAGCTGACTGAGGAACAACAGGCCGAACTCAGGGCCCTGGAGGAAATGTCCGACGAGGAGATAGACTTCTCGGACATTCCCGAAAGGGACGTGGACTGGTCGAAGGCCCGGCGGGGTCTGTTCTACCAACCCGTCAAACGGGAAATCACCCTGGCCCTTGACGAGTACGTGATCGAGTGGTTCGAGGAACAGGAACCGGATGAGGAGAACCGTCACGAGGCAATGAACCGGGTTCTGCTGGAATACGTTCTGAAGACTCGCTTTCCCAAATGGGGCAAGATGCCGGAAACCGCCGTCAGGGAATCGGGCAACTAGTACGGTCATCCTAAGAGGAAACCCCGCAACAACCACCCGAGCAATCGAAGGTCTCCCCCACAACGGCAGTATCACGGTCCCGTCCCAACCTGGCTGCTACGTCGAGTTCACACACCACACACCCATCGTCATCCGGGACTAGCTCCCCCATGACCGGGATGCGGTGCCTGGCCCCCGAAATCTCCAGCCGCGCCACAGGCCGCCGCGTCATCGAAACCCGTATCCGAACTACTATGGCCAGATTGTGGGCATCGCAATGAACCCCGTCGGCCTGTGCTGGCAATTGCATGAAAACAGACTCCCCGGAACAGGAACGGAGGAGAGAATGATCCAACCCGATAACGACCCCCGCATGGCCGAGTACCAACTCTACCAACCCCGGCTGCTGGAAATGCTGTCAGCCGGAGAACTGGACCACGTCTACGACAACGGCTACGTTCACCTGCCCGGCTCCGTGATACCCGAATGGTGGGAGGAGGCTCTCGAAAACGCCGGCCGGGTCAAGGTGACAATCGGCTGTCCGCAGAACAGCATGGTTTACCGCCAGCACTTCACGGAGATTTTGCTGGACGACATCATGCCCAACGGCTGGGAAGAAGCGGAACTGGACGAGCTTTTCGACGACCCGGAGCGGTTGGAATCCTGCCTGGTGATGCCCGACGCCGGTTGGAAGATGGAGGGCCAGGAGTACTACGCCCACAAGGACGCGCTGGGTGTCCTGACGGTGTACTGGGAGGGCGGGAGCTGCGAACACTGCGGGAGAGAGGCAGTGACCGGTTAGGAACCGACCGCCGAACGCCCTCCGCCGGAGAACGCCAATCAGCCTGACGGGACAACCCGTTAGGCTGATTTTTCATTGCCAAAGGAACCGGGAAACCGGGAGGAGAAAGAATAATGGATGAACCACCCTGGGGCATCACCTACATGAGCCGGGTCCACCTGAACGTCGCCTGCCTGTCCTGCGACTTCCAGACCTACGACTACGTCCATGGAGAGCACGCCGCCGAGGAGCATCACCGGGAGACGGGGCACGAACTGGAGGGGGAAATGGGACTGGCGGTGTACGTCGGCGAGAAGGGAACCGGACAACTGAAGGAACAGGCCCGGCGACTCCTGGGCGACGACATCGTGGATAGCTAGCAAAAGGACCAGGGAGGGGACCGCATTCCCGCGAAAGCGGGAATCCAACCACGAACAGCGTGGCCTTGCCCGGGGCGGGGCCACGTTGTCGTTGGGTAGGGGCGGGACACCGTTCGCTCAAGGATACCGGGCCCGCCCTTGCTTGTTGTCCACCCCTACCCCGGCGCAGTAGAATGCAGCATAGCTGAACGCCTTAGGAGAAGATCGCAATGGCGCACGCAAAGACCCCGACCCACCCCCGAAAAGAGACGCGCCGCCTGGGTGAAGCGATCTACGAACGAGACATCCGCGCCCAGGTCGAATCCGACCACCGTGGCCAGATAGTGGCCATAGACGTGGACAGCGGAAGTTGGGCCATCGCCGAGAATGCCCGCGCCGCGGCCCAACGCCTGCGGGCGCAACGCCCGGACGCCAATGACGTTTGGCTGGTGCGAGCCGGGTACCGTGCGCTGCGCAGCTTCGGAGCCGGGTCCCTGCGGAGGACGGAGTGATCGAAGGATCAGTGAACTCCGCCTACGAAGCCGTCGTACCCCTTCCCCTGCAGGGACCGGAGGGCCAAGCCAGGGAGGTTCAGGCTGTCATAGACACGGGATACAGTGGGTTCCTGACCCTGCCGCAGGCGCTGGTGGCGGAATTGGAGCTCTCCTTCGTGGGCTATGGCCTCGCACACTTGGCCAACGATGCCGAGGTGGAATTCGAGGTGTACGACGTCACCGTGCTCTGGGACGGCCAGCCAAGAGACATCGAGGCCGACGCAACGGGGAGTACCCCACTGGTAGGTATGCTATTGCTGGACGGGTATGACCTGAACGTCCGGGTCCGCAATGGCGGGCGAGTGCTAATTCACCCTACGGAGAGCTAGGATGGGGCATACTATCCATCCATCGGGGTTACTCCGACTTCTGCTGAGCCAAGGACAACACGCTGGATGAGGTCCAAATTCTGACACCCATCGCCACGCCGTCCTCCTGAACGCTGCGGGCAGTTACGGCACCGCGCCGCCTTACCCCCAGGCGCGGAACCGTCGGAGGCTTGGCCGTAATCGGCCCGGAGAAACCAGGGCGGTGGTGTGACCGGGATTATTCCCTCCCGTACGTGGCAATAACACGACGCAACAGAGATTCCCCCTGGCGATGATGACCTCCGGGAACCGTCGGGCCGCATTCATGTTACCCTTCGGGAGGAAAACCACGGCCCGGGTTCGGGGCAGAGGAGCCGGTGGAACTGCTGCGGGAGGAATGATGCTCGGTAGAATCACAAGCACACCCAGACCCAGTCCCGGGGAAGAGGTTACCGCAGAAGATTCCCTGGTTGTCCGGGCGGAGCCCCTGACGGTGGACACCAGGAAACGGCGCCGGAGCATTTGGTTCCGGGTGGAGTGCGAGAACGCCGGGGTGGAGACTTGCCGGGTCTCCTCCCCCGGGCCGACGGACGGGTTGAGCAAAGGAAGCGGCCGTTGGGACGGCCTGGGCGACGAGGAATCAACGGTCCTGGAACCCGGCGAGATACGGACGGGAACTGCTTGCATGGTCCAACAGCCCCGCTATTGGGAGGGCGGATTTCGCCCCCGGATAGCGGTCTGCGTCAGGGGTCAGAGCGGCCGGCGTTTCTCCGCCGTGGTGGAGATGCCGGAGGGGGTCATCAACCAAGCCAAACTGCGGTAGAATCGAACATAGCCAAAAGACTGGTACGAAATTGCACAAATAGAAACACAATTCGTCCATCCGGCGGAAGTTCACCTTTGCCAAGCAAGCCCATTATTCCGCAATTCTCTCCCCGGGCTGGAACAAAGCTGCGTGTACGTCAGCCCGCGGCAAACCGTCCTGAATCAACTTGAAAATCAAGCAACGAACCCATCAGCAATGCGATGAACTCCAAGGTTGCCTGACAAATACCCCGTAAACCTAGCAGGAGGCCCAGTTGCCCAGGATTTTTGACAACCTCAGCCCCGACACCAAACTGGCCCCAGCGCTCCGGGAAACCCTAGCCTTATCCAAAAGGGCGGATTTTTGCGTCGGCTACTTCAACCTGCGCGGGTGGGGCGACCTGGCCCCTTACGTGGACAATTGGGACCCGGAAGACGGGCAGTGCAGGGTCTTGATTGGTATGCACCGCCTACCCAACTCTGAACTTAGGGAATTCCTGGCGTTGCGAGACAATCCTCCGGGGATGGACAACGCCACCGCCCACCGGATACGGACACAACTTGCTGAGCAACTGCGCCAGCAGCTGGTTTACGGCTTACCCACAAACGCCGATGAAAGGGCGTTACGCGGCTTGGCCGAACAACTCAGGGGAAAGCGCGTCATCGTCAAGTTGTTCCTACGCCATACCTTGCACGCCAAGCTCTACCTGCTTTTCAGGGACGACCCCAACAATCCCATCACCGGTTACCTGGGCAGCAGCAACCTCACCTTCGCCGGTATGTCCCAGCAGGGGGAGCTGAACATAGACGTGCTGGATCACGACGCCACGTACAAACTGCGAAAATGGTTTGAAGACCGCTGGAACGACCGGTTTTGCGTTGACATTACCGACGAATTGCTGAAAATCATTGAGGAAAGCTGGGCGCGCCCCGACCTGATACCGCCATATCACGTCTATCTCAAAATGGCGTACCACCTCTCCAACGAAGCCCGCGCCGGTATCGAGGCTTTCAAAGTCCCCACCGTCTTCGGCAACCGACTGTTCGAGTTCCAAACCGCTGCCGTCAAAATTGCAGCCCATCACCTGAACCGTCGCAACGGCGTGATGGTCGGCGACGTAGTCGGGCTGGGAAAAACCCTGGTAGCAACAGCCCTCGCCCGCATCTTTGAGGAAGACCTGGGAACCCAGACACTTATCATCTGTCCCAAGAACCTGGTCCCAATGTGGGAGCAATACCGGGATGACTACGGACTCCGCGCCCGGGTACTGTCCATCAGCCGGGTGCTCGGCGAACTGCCCAACCTGCGCCGCTACCACCAGGTCATCATTGACGAAAGCCATAACCTCCGCAACCGCGACGGGAAGCGGTACCGGGCTATCCGCGAGTACATCAGTGAGAACGAAAGCAAGTGCATTCTGCTGTCCGCCACGCCCTACAACAAGACTTACCACGACCTGTCCAACCAGCTGCGGCTGTTCATAAGCGAGGAACAGGACTTGGGAATCCGTCCGGAGCAGATGCTGCGCGACATGGGGGAGGGGGAATTCCGGCGTCAGCACCAGGCCAATCCGCGCAGCCTGGCCGCGTTTGAAATGAGCCATCACCCCGACGACTGGCGCGACCTGATGCGCTTGTACATGGTGCGGCGCACCCGCAGTTTCGTCCAGGAACACTACGCCGAAACCGATCCCGAAACCGGCCGCAGGTTCCTCACCTTCGAGGACGGCAACCGCTCCTATTTCCCAGCGAGGGTTCCCAAGACCGTCGGATTTGCCGTCAACGATTCAGACCCAAACGACCAGTACGCCCGGCTGTACGCGCCGGCAACCGTGGACGTTATCGGGAGTCTAAGCCTGCCCCGCTACGGTCTCGGAAACTATGTGCTGGATAATCCGGAAACACCGCCAACAACCACCGAAGAACGCCAAATCCAGAACCTGGCCCGGGCCGGCAAACGGCTGATGGGATTCTGCCGCACCAACCTGTTCAAGAGGCTGGAAAGCAGCGGTGACGCGTTCATGCAGTCCGTGGAACGGCACGCGCTTCGCAACTACGTCTTTCTCCACGCCCTTCGCAACGGATTGCCCATCCCCGTAGGCACTCAGGATGCAGAAATGCTGGACTCCCGATTCACCGACGAAGATGTAGAAGAAGCCCAAGGCGAATTCGCGGACCGGGAAGACGAAGGAGAACAGGAAACGGAAGAAGATAACCTCAACGATGACTTTGGCCCGTCTCATCGGACGCCGGAGACATTCAGGGAACGGGCGGCTCGGATCTACCAGGAATATGAAGTTCGTTATCACCGCCGTTTCACCTGGATGCGCCATGATATGTTCCGGCCCGAATTGGAAACCGCTTTGCAAAAGGACGCCGACGCTCTGATTGCGCTGCTCCACAACAACGGGTCTTGGAAACCGGAAAACGACACCAAGCTGGCCGCCCTGGAGGAGCTTATCACCAAGTCCTACCCAGACCGGAAAATGATCGTGTTTTCCCAGTTCGCAGACACAGTGCGATACCTGGAAAATGAACTGAAAAGCCGGGGAGTAACGGCGTTGGCCAGCGTCACCGGAGAATCCGCCGACCCAACCGCCACAGCCTGGCGATTCAGCCCGGTCAGCAACGACAAAAGGCAAAGCACGGAACCGCAACACGAGCTGCGGGTACTGATTGCCAGCGACGTGCTCAGCGAAGGCCAGAACCTGCAAGACTGCGCCATAGTAATCAACTACGACCTGCCCTGGGCCATCATCCGGCTAATCCAGCGAGCCGGGCGGGTTGATCGCATCGGTCAGACCGCCGAAGAAATCCTCTGCCACTCGTTCATGCCTTCCGACGGCGTGGAACGCATTATCAACCTACGGGGCAGAGTTCGGGAAAGGCTGCGCCAGAACGCCGAGGTCATCGGCACCGACGAGGCTTTCTTCGAAGACGACCCGGACGACCAACCCATCATCAATCTCTACAACGAGAGAGCCGGCATTCTGGACGGCGACGTCGACAGTGAAGTTGACCTCACATCCTACGCCTACCAGATCTGGAAAAACGCCATCACCGCCGCCCCGGGACTGGAAAAGGCAGTTACCACCCTCCCGGACGTGGTTTTCTCATCAAGGCAGCACGATGGTGGATCCAGTCACCCGGAAGGCGTATTGGTTTACTTGCGTACCGCAGAGGACAATGACGCGCTGGCCTACATCGGGCGCGACGGGCAGAGCATCACCGAGTCGCCTATCGAAATCCTGGCGGCCGCCCAGTGCCACCCAAATACGGTAGCCTATCCCCGGCAAGAGGAACACCACGAACTGGTTACGGCAGGGGCCAGACATATCGCCCAGCAAGCGCGCAACATCGGTGGTCAGTTGGGCCGGCCCAGCAGCGCGCGCTATCGCGCCTACAACCGCCTGAAGGAATACGCCGAGAGTATCAAAGGCCAGTTGTTCGACAGCGAAGATCTGCGCCAGGCCATCAACGACATCTACCGCTACCCACTGCGCCAATCCGCCGTGGATACCCTGAATCGCCAGATGCGGAGCGGGATTGATGACGCCGGCCTGGCTCAACTGGCAGTCCAGATGCGGAGCGAAGACCGGCTGTGCCTAATGGAACCGGAGGAAACCGAAATCCAGGAGCCGCGCATCATCTGCTCTTTGGGGCTGTTTGAGAATCGGCATAGCCTACCAGGTCCGATGCGGCAGGAACGAGACTCTCTCGGGATAGTAACGGTCTCGACAGGGCGCGAAACGTCATGGAGCAGGGACGAAATCTATAATGACGATGGCCGGTGATTCCCTTTTTGTAGATGCCAGCGTTCTAAACGGTGTCGTCACATTCCACCGTCATACCGGCCTGCGCCGGTATCCGGGATTAGTTTGCCCCAAGGACGCTGTTACGTGGCCGGAATTTCTGGATTCCGGCTTTCGCCGGAATGACGGTGGGGGGTGGGAATGGCGCATTATGGAATTGATGGCACGTCCCAAGAGGGTGTGCTGAAAATCCTCTCTTCGTTCCTATCCCAAGGGGATTCCACCCCCACCCCTTCGGCTGCGTTCAGGGCGGGCTCTAACCCTCCATCGTCGTAGGGGGAGGGGATTTGGCGCACACCTCTTGAGGATGACTGATGCAAGTACAGGTTAACGAACTCCGCACCTACCTACAGTCCTTTGACTTTCCTCGGCTGTTCGTAGAGGGCCTGGGCTGGGACTACTATCAGGCGGAGCCGCTGGCGCTGACCGTTGAAAGCCATAAATATCTGCTCAAACCCGTGGCGGAAAAGGCGGGGTTCGGCGTCTTTGAGTGCGCCCCGGGCCCGGAGGGCGCTATTCCCGACTACCCGGCGCGGCGCAGGATTGAGACCGAAGTCGCCAAGCGCGTCTTTGAGCACCTGATAATCTTCGTGGATGCCCAACGTACCCGGCAAGTCTGGCAGTGGGTCAAGCGGGAGGCCGGCAAGCGGGCTACCTGCCGGGAGCATCAATTCCATACGGGCCAGACCGGGCTGCCACTGTTGCAACGTCTCAACGACTTCATCTTCACGCTGGAGGATGAGGTCAAGGGCATCGGCATAGGCGACGTTGCTCGGAACGTCGGCAAGGCTTTTGACGTGGAGAAAGTCACCAGGCGTTTCTATGACCGATTCAGGACGGAGTTAACCGCTTTCGGCAACTTTATCGAGGGCATCACGGCCCAGGGCGACCGTGACTGGTACGCCTCCCTGATGCTCAACCGCATGATGTTCGTTTACTTCATCCAGAAAAAGGGCTTCCTGGACGACGACACCGACTATCTCCGCAACAAGCTGGACCAGGTGCGATGGGAACGCGGACAAGGGAAGTTTCAACTGTTCTATTATGAATTTTTGCGGCGGCTGTTCCACGAGGGCTTGGGCCAGCCGAAGGCCCGGCGCTCCCCGGACCTAGAAAAACTGCTCGGCAAGGTGCCTTTCCTCAACGGCGGTTTGTTTGACGTTCACGACCTGGAGCGGGACAACCCGGATATCGCCATCCCCGACGAAGCCTTTGAACGGGTCTTCGACTTCTTCGACAGCTACCGCTGGCACCTGGACGAGCGGCCCTACCGGGAGGACAACGAGATTAACCCCGACGTGCTGGGCTACATCTTCGAGAAGTACGTCAACCAGAAGCAGATGGGCGCCTACTACACCAAGGAGGACATCACTGGCTATATCTCCCGCAACACCGTCATTCCTTTCCTGTTCGATGCCGCGAAGAAGGAGTGCCCCGTGGCCTTTGGGCCGGAGGGCGGCGTCTGGCGTCTGCTGCAAGACGACCCGGACCGCTATATCTACCCTGCCGTCGGCCACGGCATCGCCTGGAACGCCCGGCAGCCGGAGGCCCCGGCGCGCCTGGACTCTCCTTTTGACCTGCCCGAGGACATTGCCGCCGGCGTCAACGACGTTTCCCGCCGCGGCGGCTGGAATGCCCCGGCTCCCGAGGAATATGCCCTGCCCACCGAGACCTGGCGGGAGGTGGTCGCCCGCCGCGCCCGCTACCACGAAGTCCGGGACAAGCTGGCGGCCGGGGAAGTCTCCGAAGTCAACGACCTTATCACCCTGAACCTGGACCTGGAGCGATTCGCCAGGGACGTTATCGCGCTGAGTGAAGGCTCAGACCTCTTGACCGCCTTCTGGCGCTCCCTCTATGGCAACCGGGAACGCACCGACGCCGGAATCTCCGTTCTCGACCCCACCTGCGGCTCCGGCGCGTTTCTGTTCGCCGCCCTCAACATCCTGGAACCCCTTTACACCGCCTGCTTGGAGGGGATGCGGGGCTTTCTGGACGATATGGAACGGTCGGCGCGTCCCCGAAATCCCAACCGGCTAAGTCACTTCCGCGACGTTCTGGCGCAAGTGGAAAAGCACCCCAACGAGCGCTACTTCATCCTGAAGTCCATCGTCCTCAACAACCTTTACGGCGTGGACATCATGGAAGAGGCGGTAGAAATCTGCAAGCTGCGCCTTTTCCTGAAGCTGGCGGCCCAATTGGAGAGCTATGACCGGATTGAACCGCTGCCGGACATTGACTTCAACATCCGGGCCGGTAACACCTTGGTGGGGTTTACGTCGCTGGACGCGGTGAGCCGGGCCATGACCATTACCGAGACTCAAGACCGGCCCAGGCCCGAAGTGCGCCGCGCCGTGCGGGGCCAGCAAATTCGATCCCTGGATGAAGAGCAGCAGGAAGCCTTGCAGCGCATTGAAGACAAAGGCAGGGAAATCGCCCGGGAGTATGGGCTGTTTCAATGGATACAGACGACTTTCGGAATGGACGCCGCCAGGTTGGCCCAGTCCAAGCGAGACCTGCGGGACAAGCTGAAGGACCTGGGCGGCGAACTGGACGCCCTGCTGTCCAAAGAGTACGGCGTTGACCCGAAGAAAGCCGCCGCTTACGACGCCTGGCGGGCCAGTCACCGGCCCTTTCACTGGTTCGTGGAGTTCTACGGGATTATGAGCCGGGGCGGTTTTGACGTTGTGATTGGAAACCCGCCTTACCTTGAGTTTAAAGAAGTTGACTACCAGATGCGTGGGTATGCTTGCCTTGACACTAGAGCTATCCATGCGCTCTGCATTGAGCGCAGTGCTACCCTGATTGACAAACTAGGTTGCATGAGCATGATTGTTCCACTTGCTCTGCCATCTACCCAACGTATGAAAGCCGTGCAAGACATACTGGAGGTAGGATATCGCAACGTGTGGTATGGGAACTTCGCTTGGCGACCAGCCAAGTTGTTCGACACAGTGAACCGAGCTTTGACCATTTTCACCGTGACACCTTCGGAAAGTCCCCAATCCTCGTCCACGGCCTATCAGAAATGGACGAGCGATTCCAGGGAAGGTCTATTCGACCTAATCAACTACGAACAGGTTCCCCGCGATAGGCTGGCGTTCTGGGTTCCCAAAATTGGCACAACCTTGGAACATTCGATATTGAAAAAGCTCATATCAATTCCTACCTCGGTAGCGGACTTTGTGGGCAAAACTGACCATCGTATCTTCTATCGAACCACGGGAGGGCTTTATTGGAAGGTATTTACTGATTTTGCGCCCGCTTTCTCCGTCAATGGGCGGGTTGGGAGATCGAGCCGTGAGACAAACTTCTCTGTGCGGCACCGCGATCAGGCTAAGCCAATCATTGCCTCGCTCAGCAGCGATGTCTTCTGGTGGTGGTATACAATCACATCCAACCTGCGTGATATGAACCCCACTGACATCAACGGATTTCCTATCCCCGAATCCATATTTTCTGATGTGCAGTTGGCAGAATTGGGTGGCCGCTATTTGGACAGCCTACAAGCCAACAGTCGCATGATGACGCGGCACCAGAAACAGACTGGCACGACAGAAACCCAATCGTTCGTGATAAAAGAATCCAAGCCCATCATTGACGAGATAGACCGGGCGCTGGCGGAGCATTACGGGTTTACGGAAGAGGAGATGGACTTCATCATCAACTACGACATCAAGTACCGCATGGGGCGGTCTTGACCCGCATAGACTTGCGGAAGTTGGGGCCGGAAACGTGGGGGTGGCCGACCTGCGGCGCGTGGTATAATTAGTGCATAAGTTCGTCGGGCGGACGACCCACGGGGAGGTGTAGGGTGGGACGGGAGGATAACTCAATCGGGAGCGGTATCGTGAATAAGAGAACCAGAGATGACCTTGAACTAAGATTTGAGGCCGCGGGTGAATGGGTTGAACTGGCGATAGAACACTCGGAAATCGCCTCCGAACTGGCCAAGAAGCCGCGTTACAGAAAGCACGCGCTGTACCACGCACAACAAAGCATGGAAACTGCTGCAAAGGGCATCGCGATTGGGGCAGGGGTTTCGCACGACGAAGTTCGCAAGCATTCCCATGATTATCCCTACCTATTTTTCCTGCTCATGGAGAAGGTAATCACAGAGTCGAACGGAATCCAATATGCCAATGAACTGCTTGCGCCTTACTACGCAGGCCAGGGAGGATACAATGTCGAAGTGGCATTGGGAAATATGCTCACCCTGACATCTTCCCCCAAGAAAAGAGGCTTGTCCAAGGCCCAAAAAGAGAGCGCAGAAACATTCTTTGACGTCCTTCTCCAGTTTCCACCAGAGGCGGTGGAAATGATGTTGACCCGATTGGCCAAATTGAACCAGAGTACGCAGAAAGCCCTAGCCAAGGAGGGGCCCATTGCCAAATTCACCAAGGAACCGTTTGTACTGGAACCATCGCGGTCTGACGGCAGTTTTGTGCAATCCGTTTACAAACAATTGGTTGAGCAGTCGCGTGAGCGGCCGGGCGGCCGTAAATTGTCCAAGGCCGAGACAGATTTGTTGCGGAGACTTGCGGGACGAGTAGAAGCAAATCTTGATGCCGAGTACACGGGAGACCAGATATGGGAGTGGTTGGAAGAACAGGGAGGCAAGTTCTCATTCGACGCAAGTCAAACTTCGCCGGCATTGAAAAGCTTTTTCGATATGCAGTCAGTGCTGGCTGGGATCTTAATCATAGGGAGTTTGGTGTGGCCCCACGAATCGTACCCTAGGTATCCAGCGCCTCCAGATGCCTCGGACTCTCTGGAGGAAGCTGCCCAGCGCACCAGAAGAGGACGCAGTTTGGGGACAAGGCATTACACAGAAGAACTGGGTGTTATCAAGCACATTAAACCCCTAACGGCCCAGTCTAGGAACACAGCCAGGTTGCTCAAGAAGTGTTACGACCACGGTTTTATGCTGGCGGTTTTTCCGAATGACTCTTGAGTGGAAAATTCGAGAAAAATTCGTCTGACCTGTGGGAAGGCTATGGAAAGCGGAAATAGCTATGTCCCAATGTATGGTGTGCCACGGCCAACGTTTGGATGAAGAGTTGGTTGACAAGGTGTTCGAGATCGGCGGTCTATAAGTGCTGGTGAGCAGGATTTCCGCAACGGTTTGCCAGGATTGCGGGGAGCGGTCTTTCAACCGGAATGCAACGGGGAGAACCCGTCTGCTGGTGCATAACCCGAATGGGGCAGGAGGGATGATGAGGAAAGCGGGGACTCAATTCCCGTAGCGGGTTAGTGAAATGCAAGAAGCATACCAACGACTACTAGAGACCGCGCGGCTCAGGTTCTTTTCCGATGCCCTAATTTTGAAAACCCTTTGCGCGCCTGACTCGCTGCAAGACCTGGAGGACATCCGCCAGTCCCTCGGTATTCAGCGGCGCCGGGGCAAAGATTACTACCGCTTAGTTAACGGCTACAAGCTGGTCGTTGCCACCCCCATTTACTCCCTGATTGACGACATCATCAACTTATCCCCTCTGGTCGGGCTGGAGATTGACAACAGGCTCGCCGAGTGGTGGGGATGGCGACGTGACTCGGAAGGCATTCCAACACGCTCGGCCTTCACGTTTCCCGATTCCAACCTCGCTGACCTGGTCGTATCTATTCAAGACCTAGCAATGCAGTTCCCCAAGAGCGATAAGTGGCAGTCCTTCCAAGAAGCAATAGGGAAGGCATACACTTTGGGCGAAAATCTGTACGAGTCTGCCTTAAGTAGCTCTGTGTCCTGGACCCAGGGACAACTTGAAGACCTGGACACAGTCGAAGCGTTAAGGAGGGGTGCCATAGAACGAGTCGATGACTACCTGGAGACTGGCATAATGTCATCCGCCTACAAGTTCGCTTGGGGTCACAACAATCACCCAGAAACTATCGCACCGGAAATCATGGATGAATTCTGGCAGAATACGGAAAGCCATCTCGACTCACCCCCTTTACCCATTCCGGAGAGAAGAAGGACATTGAATTGGGATAAAGGAATTTGGGCAGCCGTATCGATTGCACTAACCCGTTTGGGATTTGAAGGCCGGGAGGCCATCGATGTCCCTTCTTTGTTCAATACATATATAGAATCTCCGGCCCAAGTGGAGGATCGCCTTCGCAACAAAATGAACCGCAACTGGCCTAGCCAGTTGTATGGGCTTAACCAGCCGTCAAGCATCCCGTTGGACCAGCTAATTACTGCGAAATGCTCCGTACCGAATATACATCCGGAAGAACGGTTACAGGCATTAGTCGGCAACGAAGAAGGTCGAATACTGGGAAGCTACCCGTTCGACGCCTTTCATTTCCCGACGTTTCTTGAAGCCGCCTGTAAATTGGTACCGTACGATAACCGTATTGAGGTCATTCGGGTTAAACATCCGGTGTTAGAACCTAGCGAGTTGACCTGGTACTCCATCGCAATAAGGATCGCGCGATTCGGCTTATTTTCCAATTCTTCCAAGTGGTGGGTATTTTACAAGGCTCACGGCTTTGGTCAGATGGCTGACTCAGAGGTGTACCACGCGGAACGTCTGGTAAATGAGAGTCTTGTAAAGCTAGCCGACCGAATAAACCTGATCGAGTTTGAAGAAATCGACGAAAGGTTTTTCCTCAGTCTCTTTGAGCCACGTGCATGGCGAGCAATGCTTGAGAACGTAAAGGGGATACAACACGAGAATTCAGACCTAAGGGGAGTTTTGCCAGAACTACTGGCTACGGAATTGCTTGCCCGTCGAAACTATCACCTAATCAGAACTTCATTTAAGCCCCAAGCCCCGGGAGGATTAGAACTGGATTCTCTGGGCGTCCGCCCGGTCTCCGACGGTGGCGAGTGCCTGGTAATGGAAATCAAAGGACAGTCAAGCACTGACAAAGTGCTGGAGCAAGAATTCGAACGTTTTGCCTGCAAGGTCAGAATCTTGAAGAATCACCTTCCTGAATTAGCTCGGGAAATCGGCTATGCAGGGGAAATCCACAAAATCTCCGGCACTTTCGTATCTATGGGACGCCCCGGGCGTGAATACAAGGATCCGGATGTAACTTTTTGGGACTACGACGACTTCATCACAGAATTGCGCGGAGCAGGAATCCCTCGCCGGCTTTATGACCGGGTACGGCCTACCCCCGTATATCGGTTGATCGATTTTGCTACCGATGCCTGGTTCCAAGTCAACGATAACGAAGGCCCTCCCGACGTTAATGGCCCTCGGGGGGGAATAACCTAGCCTCCAATCAGTGACTTTGCCCAGTGGCACAGGAACATCCGCCCACGACCAAAGAGCCGGCTAACTGGTTACTGAGTCCTGCCTCATTTATCCCGTTGTATCCCCCGTGAGCACGGAATCCCAGCCGCGGCGGAAAACGAAATACTTCACAGGATGAGACGTTTTCAGTTACCGCTCAATAGTACCCCTAGTTTCGCCATTTTCTCGGATAAACACATCCTTTTCCAAGAACGCTACTCCGATTATGAATATATTGCGAGCATCCTCAAAAATTGACACAACAGCATAGGACATCTGGTTCAAACCAGCACCGACAAAGTTACCCTCACAGAGGTTGAACCGATGTATCTCTGTAACCAATTGGAAATCCGGGTTTAATAGTCAAACTCCCGGTTGCCAAGTAGTGGAAGTCGAAGACATAATAATCCACGGGGTCGAAGTCGCCTGACCGTCAAAAAATCCTGGCCGAATGCTCGACCACACAGAGGACATTCCTATGCCTACATTCCGCGATTACGAGTTCGAAGGGCACAACCTGTCGCACCAGGAACCCCACGTCCGCGGCCTAGGCTACGGCCAGTACTCAGACGCCCTGGAAATCGACCCTACCGACCGTCAACGTTTCAGCGAACTGGCCGACCGATGGGAAGAAGAAACCATCTTCTTGTCCAACTCAGAACGGGCCGTCGCCCACCCCGCCCACCAGGAAATCATCAGCATGGGCGAGCCAGTGGTTCAGCTAGTTCTGGAGCGGATGCGTTCCCAAGGGGGCCACTGGTTTGAAGCATTGCAACGGATAACGGGAGAAGACCCAGTATCGCCGGCCGACTACGGCAACATTGCAGCGATGCAGAATTCCTGGCTGCAATGGGGCGAAGACAATGGATACGCTTAGGTGGATGACATGGCTGAATATGTCGTTCCCCAAACTTCGCGACGAAGGATTCACCGTAATAGACCCGCCATCAGACCTTTACAACTGCATAGCGTACGTCGCGGGAGATGCAAGCCAATGGTGGGATCATACAACCCGCCGCTATTGGCCATCCTACGCGATGAGGTCTGAGCGAATTGAAAGCCTGATTGAAGTATTCGCAGGGTTGGGCTTCGAGCGATGCAACGACAGTCAAGTCGAGGACAGCTATCAAGAAGTAGCGCTGTACGAAGAGCAGGGATTATGGACCCACGCTGCGCTACAAATGCCCAACGGACTATGGCGCAACAAGATGGGCCGAGGACCGTTAATCGAACACCTCAACCCGGAGTCGCTTTCCAGAGGACCGTACGGAGATCCCGCCGTCTTTATGCGAAGGACCTTGGACTTGACCCAATGAAGGGAATCCAAGTACACCTATGAAGAATGAATTCTTTGAGAAAATCCTCAACGCAGAAGAGGGCAGGCCATTCAACACGACCGTCTCCAGTAATGGGGATGAATTCGATACCATCGCACAAATATCAGAAGGTGAAGAAGGCGAGCTTAACGTCACGTTGCAATCGTACATAGGCCCGTTTTTGGATTCAAACGATACCGAAACGACAATGATCCTCCCAACGCTGCCGAGATTCCGGCTCGACCCAAGCTCTTACGACATCACGAGTGACAAGACTGGAAGAAAAGTCCCCTTGTACTTGGGAGGTGGTCCACAGGTTTTAGGTCCAGGTATTGAACACCAAAGGGTAATTGACGGCAGAAATATAAGCCTAGCAGAACCAGTAAGGGCAAAGACCCTAACCCTGTGGTACGAGGGAATCTGGGCGGAAGACTGGCGCACTAATTCAGACAAACAGCAAGTCACCATTTCCCACGAAGATTTCGCAGTTTCTAAAGTCCCTCCGCACGGCACAAACAACTTCTTCATTGAAATCACCAAGCCAACGCCAGGGAAACCTTCAATTGAATGGGACATCAGCGATACCTTTCAGGGAGTTATTGTCCGAACCGACAAGGGCAAGCCATTCGTAAAAGTCGCAATAGCTCCAGCAAACGGCCGGGATATAACGTGGGGCGATTACATAGCTAGAATCGAGGCAAAACACGAAGACCTTGAGATAAAAGACATCGTCTTACACATCTGGCGAACTGACGAATCCGAAATGGACCTAGAAGCAATCACAGCATTGGAGAAGACCATCAGCTACAGCCTATCGTTTATGAACAGTGCTTGGTGCAGGCCAAAGGTAGCCATTGCATGGAGAGAAACTTGGTCCGACTCGGTTTGGCGCGGAACATGGGTGCCAGTATGGGGCGCATGGCAAACTACCCGGCCGACAAAGCAGGACCGGAATAAGAACTGGATGCCCATAGTGACAAACGCCGAAAAAGTGCTGGAGCAAGTGTTAAGGAACATCAGGAAAGACCACCACCCCGTGATAGAACGGTACGTGCATAACACTATGGCTCTGGACAGAGGAGATTGGACAAGCTCAGTCACCGCATCGGTGGCTATCCTCCAAAGGCTGGCTATAGATTCTGGTTTCAGGATTGAACGCAGGGGCCTAGAACTGTGGGATGGCATAGCCAAGTATCTGAGGTCTAAAGCAGTTGAGAGGCCTTACTACTACATAGGATGGGGAGAAGAAGCCAGGCATCTCATTGAGATGGGAGAACCTCACGACCACTTGGTGAAAGCAATAACCGAACTGCGAAACCGAGTAACAGCGCACTGGGTAAATGAACCTTCCGACAACGCAAGTTGGCTGGGACAACAAGCTGTTTACTACGTGGAATCCGCCCTGCACGCTGAACTTGCTCCGAAAGTTCCAATGTGGGACAGAACCAGAGCATCCCACCACCCACCCAAGTCGGACCCGTCAGAGGAAATAGAGAAATAGCCAATTTGAGGATAGCCAAGGGGCAATTTCAAGGGTCGCCGATACCGAAATTGCCCTTCTCGACAAGCCACAGCCGATATGCTTTGGCAAAGAAGATAGTCAGACTTAGTCAAAGCCCAGTCGCATTACACCAAGTGACCAGACCGGCCGGGGATTAAAGCTAGACTCACCCCAACCCACTCCTTGAGTAGTAAGAACTACCTGGCAGAAGGGAGGAATTTCCTCCGCATCCCACGCCAAGGATGGGTTGAAGTTTCCAAATCACCCCCAGTTCAAACGAAACGCAACAGCTTCCCACGCGCCAAAAACGGTCCGGCCCCAGCGCTGAAACCCAGGACAAGAAAGATGCCCAACTCCATCCGCCGCCTCTGCATCATCCACTTCCAGTGCCCCCTCTGCGGCCTGGACCACGACGACCAGATCTACGTCACCATCCCCGCCGACAACCTGGACGAGTACGTCGCCCGGCTCAGGACCTTCGCCCGGGACTGGGAATCCATCGAGTCCAACCTGACCGAGGCCGTCATCCGGTTTCACCGGGAGCAGGGAGACCTGGACCGGCTCACGGAGCGGGACGGCAGGTACGGCCTCCACGAAACCCGGCCACCGACTCTGGGCCTCACCCCCGAAAGCGAATACACCTGCGCCGACTGCGGTCAGGTGTTCGAGAGCAACCCCCTGCTGCAGGAACACATGAAGTCTTCCCACTAGCCGGCATCAGGAAACCACCTCAAAGGATACGGAAAATGGCATACGGAACGGCCCGGGTGGTCGCCTGGGCGCACTCTGAAAAGGAAGCCGAGAACCTGGTAAGAAACTACGTCGACGCGAAGATGGACCAAGCGGACAACATCGGTCAGACCCTGGCCTGGCTGCCCATTGAGTACGACGACGAAACGGAAAGGTTCGGCAGATTGAGAGCCGGCGACAAACGGGGCGGGATAGACGCGCTGGAAGAAGCCATGCGCAACGGACGGGAAACCAGGCCCGTCAGGACGGAAATCGACGGGGACGGAGGCTACCTGGCCACGGCGCAAGTCCTCGGCGCCTGTATAACGGTAGAGGACAGGTGCTACATCTGTAAGAAGATGATGTGCCTGGGCTGCCAGAACGTCGGGCTGATCCAGGCGCGTCCGCAGGGCGATGAACGAATCTGCTGCCGGGAGTGTCACGACACATTCCGGGAATTGATGCCGGACCGGCGCCCGCAACAGGACGGGTAACTGCGGGAGGACCCAGTCCCCGACCCCGAAAGCAAGTACACCTGCAACCACTGGGGGCGGGTGTTCGAGGCCAATCCCCTGTTGCGAGACCACATGAAGTCCGCCCAATAGCCGCCGACCCCGCAGGAATCCCCCTGCCGGTGAACCCGATGCGAAACGCCCCAACCTCCAACCCCGGGGAATCCCATCCCCATTGCCTCCAATCCCAACCGGACCGGGAACAAGCATAACGCGCCGAATCCGGCGCCGAACTCCCCAAGCCGGCCCCGCGGCTGCTGGACGAACCCGCCGGGTCCGTGGAACACTGTACCCGGCAAGACCCCCCCTGAACAAGGAGAAGAGAAATGGCCTACGGAACTGCCCGGGTCGTCGCCCGCGCGGAATCGGCCGCCAGGGCCGAGAGCCTGGTCAGGAATTACATCAACGAGCAGATCGACTACGCCATCAGCATCGGCCAGACCCTGACCTGGTTGCCCCTCGAGTACGACGACGAAACCGAAAGGTTCGGACGCATCGACGCCGGCGACGCCCAGGCCGGCCTGGACGCCCTCTACGACGCCGAGTACGCCGGGAAGGAGACCAAGCCCGTCAACATCGAAGACGCCGGGGGCGGGGTCTCCCTGGCCACCGCCCAGATCGGAGGCTCATGCCTGACCATCGACGGCAAATGTCACATCTGCGGGGAGGTACTGTGCCTGGGCTGCCAGGACGTGGGAATGATCATGGTGGTCCCCGGGGAGCGGGAACAGCTCTGCTGCGACAAGTGCCGGGACACCTTCCGGGAAATGATGCCCGGCATCCCCAGGTGAGGGAAGGGGACGAAACCATACGGAAAGTTCCCAAGTTAAACTGCAACCAGCCCACCCCGTGGAAGACTCTTACTGAAACCCAACAAAGGAAACCTATATGACCACCCTGGCCGCCTACGACAACCCCCACCTGGAAACCCTTCCCCACCACATACGCCGGGAGTTATTCCCCGACAGCCAACCCGGAGACCACCCGGAACTGGAAAACGTCCTGCTGCCGGAACTGGCCGGAAAACTGCGCCGGGACCTGCTGGAACGCCGGAGAAGGGCCGAGGAAGACCTGGCCCTGGCCCGGAGCCACGCAGTGGAAACCCTGGGCAGCGAAGGAATCGACGAAGACGGGAAACTGACCCCCACCAGACGGAACACTCCCGTGGGCCGGGCCTACGAAACCGCGAGGGAACGGGCGCGAACCCTGACCCACGACCCGGAGAGCGCCGAGGCCCTGGTATTCCTCCACCTGAACCGGTTCTTCTTCGGCCTGGGAGACACGTCGTCGGGAGAACTCCGGGAGAAACTGGACACCTACCTGAAGGACAGGGCGCTGCACCTGGATACCTTGGCGGAACAGGGTGAATACTTCATCCAAGTGGCCCTGGCCGTCCGGGACCTGGGCCGGAGGATAATCGACTTCGTGGAGGAGCACAGGTAATAAACGCGCAGCTCGCCCCAACCTGGGACGTTCAATTCGCCAACGTGGTTATTCGTGTGGAAGGGATGTTCAACCAGGGAATCCGCCACCAAAAACACCAAGCAGGGGTGAGAAATGTCCCAAGAGAACCTGATGGATTCAATCCGGGCACGGAAACTGGTCCACGCTCACCAGGATCACACAATACGCGGGACCGCGGCGATAATGGCCCAGAGCGACTTCTCACAGGTCCCAGTTCTCAGACACGACGGAACCCTGGAATTCGTAGTCACCTGGGAAGTGATAGCCGCAGGAATGATGAGTGGAACATCCGCGGATGCCAAAATCAGTGACCTGGCCATCATCGCTAACCTGTCGCAGCAGACCTACCAAATCTTCGAGCTTACAGGGAACGACGAGAAGGACGAAAATACAATAAGGGAACGGCTGAAGATAATCCCCTACGTGCTGATAAAGACAGGAATCGGAGCAATCCCATTCATAAATTCAATAGCGACGTTGTGGGACCTAGCCACACGTTAATCCCGTAAACAAGCCAAGAAACGTCAAAGAGGTCGAACACCCCCAAACCGATTGACCGGCCCCAAACCCCGTGTTATCCTGAAAGAGAAATGAAACGCCAAGACCTCCATAACCACCGCCGTCCCACGTGCGGCATGAACCCTGAGCCGGGAGACCCACCCGACTCGTAGAGAACTGCACCCACCGCAAACCCGCACCAGACGAGGCGGGAAGTTCTCCGAAACAGGGAAACTTCCCGCCCTTATTTTTCCCCATAATGAAAACCGGGCCGGGGCGCCCCCGCCGTAGGGCCGTCGCGCCCCGTCACCCCACCAAAAAATCCAGCAAGGCGGACCAACCATGACCTACCTCACCAGAATAGTCACCGATCCCGTTCCCCAGGACGAACCCCTGGACGAAAGACAGGTTCCCAACAGCGCCGGGGGCTACTCCTACCCGGTGGACGACTTCACCCGGCTGGGCCGGTTCCTCATCCTCGGCTCCGAGGGGGGCAGCTACTACGCCGGGGAGCGGCAGCTCACCCTGGAAAACGCCGCCGCCGTCAAGCGCTGCGTGGAACGGGACGGCGAGCGGACCGTCACGGAAATCATGGACGTCATCCGCCAGGGAAGGGCTCCGAAGTCCGGCCCGCCCCTGTTCGCCCTGGCCGTCGCAACCGCCCACGGCAGCGAGGACACCCGGAAGCTGGCCCTGGAACAGGTTCCCGACGCCGCTTCCACCGCCAGCCAGCTGATGCAGTTCGTCCAGTACGCCGACACCCTGCGGGGCTGGGGCCGGGGGCTGAGAAACGTCGTCGCCAACTGGTACCTGGAAAAGACCCCGGAACAGGTGGCCTACCAGGCGGTCAAGTACCGCCAGCGCTACGGCTGGACCCACCGGGACCTGCTCCGCAAGTCCCACGCCGACACTCCGGACATCAACCCCGACCTGCGGGAAGTTTTCCAGTGGGTCACTCACGGCGATCTGCCGGCGGAGCAAGGCGCTCTTGGCGTCATCCACGCCTACGAGCAGGCCAAGACCGCCGATGCGAAAACCCTGGCCGCCCTCATCCGGGAAAACCGCATGAGCTGGGAGATGGTCCCCGCCGAGATGCTCCAGGAGAAGGAGGTCTGGCAGGCCCTCTACGAGGATATGCCCCTGGTGGCCACCGTCCGCAACCTGGCAACCCTGACCCGGGTGGGCGTCATCGCCCCCATGCAGTTCGACCGCGCCGTGGAAACCATCGGCCGGATCGGCCGGGACGACCGGAGCCGGATACATCCCATCCAGGTGCTCTCGGCCCTGGCGACCTACCGCTCCGGGAAGGGGCAGCGGGGTAACAATACCTGGACGCCGGTACCCCAGGTGACGGAGGCCCTGGACGCCGCCTTCGAGCGTTCCTTCCAGCACGCTCCCCAAACGGGGAAGAGGTTCTACCTGGCGGTGGACGTCTCCGGCTCCATGAGCTACGGGCAGATAGCCGGGGTGCCGGGACTGACCCCCAGGGAAGCGGCGGCCGCCATGGCCATGGCGATTGCCCGCCGGGAGCCCAACCATTACATCGCCGGATTCTCCCGGTCGGACGGCTCATACCGCGGGGCCATGATGGCGTCCCTGGACATCACCGCCGGGGACAGCCTGACCGACGCCATGAGGAAAACGGAAGAGATGCCCTTCGGCGGCACCGACTGCGCCCTGCCGATGATGGATGCCCTGGACAAGAAAATCCCGGCGGACTGCTTCGTTGTCCTGACCGACGGCGAGACCTGGGCCGGCAAGATCCACCCCGCCGAGGCGCTGCGGAAGTACCGCCGGGAGATGGAAATCCCAGCCAAGCTGGTGGTGGTGGGCATGGTCTCCAACGGGTTCACCATCGCCGACCCGGAGGAAGCCGGGATGCTGGACGTGGTGGGCTTCGACGCCGCCGCGCCCCGGATCATCGCCGACTTCGCCGGGAGCGACAAAAGAGACGTTGGGGAAGAAGAAATGGAATAATTCCGGGGACGGGTCGACGCCGTCGGGTTATTTGGAACGTATAGGGCGCGGGTTCGATTCCCGCCGTTCTCCCCCAGGGGGGAGCGTAGCTCAGTGGCAGAGCGGTGCGACAGCCCCGGCGACACCACCCCATCCGTCCCCGGCGAATCTTTCTTCAACCGCACCCCCAACGTGGGGGAGACATCAGAAACAGGAAAAACCCCGGCGGGTCGAAGACGGTGGGTTATTCTCCAATAGTAACCCCATCGCCAATCACCCATCCGCCGGGGAAGTGTCAAAATCAATAGAGACCGCCGGCGCGGGCGGGTCGAAGTTCTCGGGTTATTTGGAACGCGCAGGCCGTGGGTTCGAGTCCCACCTCCCGCATCTTGCGGGAGTAGCTCAGTGGTAGAGCGGCGCGAAACTCCGGGGGCGCCAACCCATCCGCCCGTGCCAGCGGAATAAGGAAACAGGACCACGGACCCCGGGCGGGTCGAAGTTGACAGGTTATCCACTCATAGATGGAGAGACGCGGGTTCGAGTCCCGCCTCCCCCCGGCGGGGGGAGTAGCTCAAAGGCAGAGCGCTTGAACCCTGCCGGCAACCCCCATCCGCCCGGGGTCCCAGGATAAAAAGGAAGAGACCCCGGCGGGTCGATGATGACGGGTTATTTTGGTTAACCCCGTTGCCGCCAACCCATCCGCCGGGGCCAATAACCAGAGGAGGGACAACCGGGCATGAAGGATAAAAGCAAAATCCCGACGCTTTTCCGGGAACTGGACCTGAACTTCAGGAACATCACTGCCATCCCCGTCATCGCCCTCGTCTACTACTACATCGCAGTGCAGGCCAGGGAACTGGCCGGGGGAGACGTTCCCGAAAACCCGGTAATGGCATCCGTCACGCTGCTCCTCGCCTCCCTGCATAACCACAGCCTCACCCGGAACGTCCTGATGGACAAGATCTTCACCGTCATTGCCCTCACCGCCACGACACTGGCCCTGTTCTTCCTGGGCGCCGCTTTCCCCTTCGCCATGGCCGAGGGAAAACCGGTAGTTCTCGCAATCATGGCCCTCTCCCTCGGAATGACCGTGTGGAACCTGGTCCTGGCGGTGAATGAAAGGCGGAATCCGTCCGTTCCAAAACAACCGAAAGAGGAAAACCATGCAACGGAACCGGGAAGCGTTTCTCCATCATCCTGAACCCCGCGAAACTCCCAACCCCCAAGCCATGGCCGCTGCGGAGGCCGCCGCCGAAGCCCTCCGCCGGGCTGCGCTGACCCAGACCCGGGAGATGATAACCGAGGAGGCCCGGGCGTCGGCTTACATCGAGAGCGAGTACGACGAGGAAGAAATCGCCCGCCACGCCGGGGCCTTGGAGTCCTACCTGCTGGAACCCAAGGGCCAGGACGAGGAGAGCCTGCTCCTGGACCTGCACCGGCGGATGATGCGAAACCAGGCCCACGCCCAACCGGGCCGGTACCGCACCTTCGGAGTCACCATCGGGGACTGGAGGCCGCCGGGAGCCGGACTGGTTCCGGCGCTGATGCGAGAATTTCACGACGGGGGATGGCGGAGAGCCGGCGGCCAGGACGGGGATGCCGCAGCCCGGGCCATCCGGGCCCACGTCCACTTCGAGACCGTCCACCCCTTCGCCGACGGCAACGGAAGAACCGGCCGGGCATTGCTGCAGCGGATGCTGGGAACCCGCATCCCCATCAGCCCCTTCATCCTGCGGGAACGGTGGGAATACTACCGGCTGTTCGAGGAAGGCGACTGGTCCGATTGGGTCTTGTGGCTGAGCCGGGGCATCGTGGAACAGGCCGGAAGTAACCGCTAGGTTACTGACCGGAAGCGATTGTTAAGTCGCTGACGGGAGCAGCTATCGCCGGAAGTGTCCGTAAGGACACTGACGGGAACAGCTTGCCCCGGAGGGCAAGCGATGTGAACGGGGCGATAGCGATGCGAAGGGAACAGGATAGCCCGGAAGTAACCGCCAGGTTACTGACGGGAACAGTTTGCCCGGGAGGGCAAGCGATGTGAACGGAGGCTATCCACTGTGAAAAGCGTAGCGAACACATTCAGTGGATAGTAGTCAGTGGTCAGTTCCCCCATCCCCCCGGTCGCCGGACACCGGCAACCCGCCACCGGCCCATACTTGAGGCCCCGCCAGGTAGAGCCAGCAGCCGGATTCGTCCTCCGGCGGCGAACCCGGGTCCCAGTAGACGATCATGTTCCCTGAACCGTCCCGCACGGTGACCGGCGAAGGCCCGGAATCGTTCTCCGCGACCAGCCCCGGGGCCAGGTGATACCCGCCCACCGTGGAGTTCCTGATTCCCCGCCACTCGGAGTCGCCGAAGCACAGGTCCACGGGGTCCTCCGGGTTCACCGCCACCGGGAACCAACCCTGCAGGGCACAGGCCGGGGAATCAACCAGGACCTCGGCCACCAGTTCGTTCACCTCCTCCGCCGATGAAACGTCATCCCGCACCCGCAGCCAGCCCATGAGCAGTTCATCACAGTCGATGGAAGACGACGGGGGAATCGGAACAACCGGCCCAGTACCGGGCACGGGGGAGGGCGTGGAAACCTGGGGCGCCTCGATGACGAAGGGTGCGCCGTAGCCGCTGAACCGGAGTTCCACGACAAAATCCTCCTCGGGAACGACCTCACCGGAGGGCTCCGCCGAGACCAGCCGCAACAGCCCGTCCCCGGCGTGGAACCGGTAGACCGCCTCCGCCTCGGCCCCGTCCGAGGATCCCAGATCATCGCTGAACCGGGAATAGGTGGATGAATCGCCGCCGGACTCCGTTCCCACGAAGACGTGGTAATCCTCGCCGTCAAACTCCTCCAGGCCCCGGTAGACCAGACTTTCCTGGTCCGAGACAGTCAACACTTCCTCCATCAACCCGTGGAAGGCCATGTCCCCGTCCTCGTCCCGCTCCCACTCCCCGGTGAAGGGGGAGCGGATATAGGAATCGGCGCCCACGGAGATGAAGTCCACCGAGATGGCCATTCCCAGCAGAGAGAAGGCGAAGGAGCCGTCGGAGCGGTCCGGCAGGACGGTGCGGCCCTTCATATCCACGAAAAGGGCGCACTCGGGAGTCATGGGAGCGTCGGACTGGTCGTCGGGGCAGGCGCGGTTGCGGACCGATACCTCGTAGCGGTAGGAACCGGCGGCCACGGCCAGTTCCAGGGAACGGGCGAAGTAGGCGGCCGGGTCATCGGGGGAGATTTTTTCCAGTGGAATTTCCGTAGGCGCGGGCCGGGTGGGAGTGGCCGTGGGTTCGGGAGTCTCCGTGGGAACGGCCGTTGCCGTGGGAGCCGGCGTCTCGGTGGGTAAAGGAGTCGCCGCCGCAACCATCGCCCGGGTAGTAACGGTGGGAATGACCGCCGGGCCGGACCCTTGGTTGCAGCCCAACAGCAGGATCAACAGCGCCGGGAGAAGCAGGAATCGCATGGGGGAACCTCCGCGGTGAGAACCGGAATGACGCAAGGGTAACACCCGCATTCGGCCCCCCGATTGTTCCGGCGAAGGGCAAAACGGGAACCCGCCGGCGGGAAAGTAGAATCAACCCCACGGGAGGGGAAATGAAAGAAGCCTGCGAACTCGCCCAGCAAGCCACACTGGAAAAACGGCGGGCAGGGGAACAACTGGCGGAGGCCTCCCGGCTGCTGCGCAAGAACCCAACCGTCAACAACGCCATGAGCCTGCTGGTCCGAGACGTTCACATCAGGGAATCTGAGGGGAAATACACCCGCGCCGCCCTGGAGTGCGCCAGGCGGATGGGAGACCGGGCCCGGGAACTCCGCCGGAACCCCGACAACATGGAACGGGCCGACCGTCTGAATCGCCGAGCCGACCGGCTGGTGCGGGAGATGCTGGAATCCCCGTCTCCCTCCCGCGAGGAGGATATCGACCTGGCGTTGGCGACAATTGAGGAATACGGCGAAGGAACCCCGGTAGAAGGAATGATGGCCCTGGCCGGCCTGGCCAAGTGTTTTATATGCGGCAATGAGTGGGAGGTGGACCCGGAGGAGTTCACCAGCAGACAGGGACCGCCCGATTGTCCCGAATGCAGCCCGCAGGAGGAGGAACCGGAATGCCCTCGGTGAACGTGGTGATGTCCTGCGGCCACCCGGAAAGGCGGCAGGTGAAGGGGTCGGGCAGCAACAAGGCCGCCCAGATGAGGAACATGGCCCGCCATCCCTGCCGGGAGTGCCGGGAGGAGGAAGCCAGGAAAGCCGCCCTGATGGCCGAGCGGCAGGGACTGCCGGTCATGGAAGGCCCGCCCCGCCAGGCCGCCGCCGCGGAGGTTGTACGGCGGGAATTGCTGCACCGGATGGACCCGGAGAATGGGGAGAACCCGGACCTGGGCCCCGACTGGACCCCGGAGCGGGCGCAGCGGGCCCGGCGGAACGTCATGGCGGTCACCGACTCCGGGTGGTGGCTGGAACACCGGGCCGACGGCGCGGAGCAGCTCCACTGGTTCGGCGAGGAGATGCTGGTGAGATGAACGACGGGAAAGATTGCACCGAAGTACTGGCGGAATGCCGGAACTGCGTGGAAAGGGTGGGGATAATCGGAAAACCCAGGGTAGGCGTATTCACCGCTTCTTTCCGACAGCATATCAACCACCACGTCAGGATGTCCGGGCACACGATGATTGTGACCGCGTTCAGCAGGCACACCGACCAAGAAACCGGCCACGGGATCAAATTGCCCCTCAGCGCCGATGAATCGCAGATGGTGTGGGGAAAGCTGGACCAAGTCAGGCACATAGGAGGCCAGGTGGAATGGGTTGTCCAGCCGGAAAAACCGAGATGAACGAGGAAAACGGAGGCACCGGAGTGATAGAACCCCCCGACCAGGACGAGGGAATCAGGGACCCGGAGGAACTTCGCACCGAGGTGGAAAAGACCCACGAACTGGCCAGGGAGGCCCGGAGGGCCGCCCTGGAGCAGCAGGAGACTGCCAACGAAGTCCGGAACCGGGCCATACGGGAGATGCCGGGCCACATTGAGGACGCGGCGAAGGTCCGGCAGGAAATTGACCAGGCCGTCCTGGAGTACATGAAACAGGTGGCGATGGAGGCGGAGGCCCGGGCCCAGGAATCCGTGGCCGAGGCGATGACGGCGGGATTTCACGCCCGGGCGGCGGAGCTGGAATGGGAGAACAATCCCAACCGGGGGAACGCGGTGCGGAGGGCCGAGGAATCGTTGAGATCCCGGCTGCGCTGGATTCGGGCGGAATCCCTCCAGGACCAGGCCAACGCGGCGTGGGCGGCGCTGGCAAAGGAACAGGAAACGCAACAGCAAAGCGCCGTGGAGGGGGAACAGTGACCGGCCCGGCAATCCCGGCGGGGTTGGTCGCCCCGTTGCGTAAAGCAGTATACAAGCGATGACGATCTACCCCGTATCCACGGTGACGCTGTTCCTGCTGGCGGCCCTCATGGCCCTGCTGGCAATTGAGCCCGGACGGGCCGGCCCGGAACTTTTGGCCGCGACCCCGGCCCTGCTGCTGCCGGGTCTGGGAGCCGCCCTGACGGACATCCTCCGGCTCATGGTCAGAGTAGCGCCGGAGCGCCGGGGGATGGCGGGCGGGAATGAAAACCGACGGCCTCCAGTAGGGGGAGGGAGAAACGATGACCGTTCTGATGTACGAGGACATCCGGGTCCGGCTGGTGCTGGCCGCGCAGGACATCGAGTCCCCCCGGTGGTACGACTACACCGCCGTAGCCGGGGAGGGCCGGGCGTTGACCGACATGATCCTGTTGCAGGACCGGCAGCTGTCCCCCCGGGGCAGGGGTGTCACCGGCCGGAACGGGTTCTACGCCGGAGGGGGCCGGGAGAACCCCGGCGAGCAGCTCATCGCCGTCTGCGACGAGAGGGAGGTCCGCCTCCACCGGAGCCGCATGGGACGGGCCGGGCGGGCGGCCTTCAACGTGCCGGAGGGGTAGCCCTTGCAGTGGAAGGCGGCCGGCGACCAGTGATTACTGTCTATCATCCACCGGGACTGTCGTGGAGCCTGGTCACTAGTCACTATCCACTGGCCCCGGTACCATTCGATATGCCGGCGTGGTTCTCCGTAGTAACGGAATGTTCAACCGGGAACCCCCGTGGCGGGCAGTAGTGTAGCAGTGCATTGGCCGGGAGTCGGTCCCGGAGGAGCGGGTGCAAGTCCCGCCGCCCGACCAAAAACCCCGGCGGAGTGGGACAGCAGACCAAGCGTGGTACAATAGCAGCCAAGAGACGGAGAGAACGATGCCGAAAACGGACGCAACGGTTCCCGCGCCGCAACCGAACCGGGGCGGGCCTACCCGCCCCCGCGAAGAGATTGCCCGCCTGGGCGATGAGATATACGAGCGCGACATCCGCCGGGAAGTGGAGGACGCGCATCATGGTGAAATCGTTTCCATCGACGTGGACTCCGGCAAGTGGGCCATCGCCGACGAACTGCTGGAAGCGGCGGGCCGGCTGCGGGCGCAACACCCGGAAGCAATCAACGTCTGGTCCTTGCTGGTAGGCCACCGGGCGGTATACCGGTTTGGGGGCAACTCCCTGTCCCGGATGCCCCGGTGATTGAGGGCGCAGTAAACGCGGCCTACGAGGCCGTCATACCACTCACCGTACAGGGCCCGTCAGGGCAGAACAGAGAAATTGAAGCGGTTGTCGATACCGGCTATAACGGACGCCTGACACTGCCGACGGAGTTAGTCTTGGCGTTGGAATTGCCCCTCGTGACCATCAACACGGTGATTCTGGCTGATGGTAGCGAAGTTGCCCTAGAGGTACACAGGGCCTCGGTGCTATGGGACGGCTTCCCCCGCAGTGTCGATTTCATATCTCGGACTCCTCTCCCCTTGTGGGTATGCGCCTCCTGAGCGGCTATAACCTGAACGTCGACGTTCAGGACGGCGGGCGCGTTCTCATACAGACGAAGGCGTAGCGAGTTCCAAGGGGCCCCTCGCGAGGGATACTTCCAACCCGAGCAACCTCAAGGCAGAAAGGTAGTACACCTACGAGGCGTACTCCAAGGACGGGTGCAACAGCGCAGACGCAATAGCGGAAATCACGTTCAGCAACATGAGCGAGGCAAATTTCGGGGTAGCCACGGTGAGCAAATCGGGTGGCGACGGCCGTGAAGCTGCACAGGAGTTCACCATACGCTGAAACAGCGGCAGGTGCACCCTCTCGAGTGTCACAATCCAGACCATCGCGAAGATCGGAATGCCAACCCACTC
Source organism: Dehalococcoidia bacterium (assembly GCA_963665735.1). Lineage (GTDB taxonomy): Bacteria > Chloroflexota > Dehalococcoidia > Lucifugimonadales > UBA3495 > CATOSK01. Next base: position 1,094,419 of record OY762444.1, read on the forward strand.
CGTCGTGACGCTAAACGCATCCGGCAATACTCCCGGAGCCACTTACCACCCCTAGCGGAAGCAACCAAGACACCGAGCGAAGCTATTCCTGCTCCAGCTTGGACTGCAACCTGGCCTCAGACACCACGTACATCATCGTGATTAAGGTCAGCTGCTCCACCCGACCAAGGAACCGCTACTTGATCAACACGACGCAATTGGACAATAAGAAGCTTGTGCCATCCGATTATGGGTAGTCCATCCACAACGGGAGTTTCACGCTCCAGATATCAGTTGCCTCATCAGCCCCACCGCGGCGTACAAGGTAACGGTGGCCGCCGCGCCGAAGTAGTAGCAGACCACCGGAGGACGCGAGCCGAGTTGAGGTCCGACCCGATTAGCAGATTCTCTCTTGACATCAAGGGATGACCTAGTTAACCTTTGAGCCGCTCTCGCGCTAAGCCGTATCAACCAGAGGCTATTACATGGCAAACACCACAGTTAGCCCGACCACGCAGCTGTTTTACTCTTATTGCCATAAAGATTCCTTCCACAGGGTGTCCATGGAGACATCTCTAGCTCTATTGAAGGAAAAGGGACACTTACATCAATGGTCTGATGCGGAAATACTCCCGGGACGGAGCATTTCATCAGAAATTAGGGAACAGATGGACCAAGCGGACATCATGGTCTTCCTCTTTAGCCCCGACTTCTTAAGCTCCGAAGAGTGCATGAAGGAGTGGAGGTACGCCAAGCTGTTATCAGACAATGGGAAAAACCTGTTCCGAATCCCGATTATAGTGCGTCCTTGCGCTTGGAAAGATGTCCTACAGGGCGATGACGTGTTGGCCCTGCCAAACGATGGAAAACCGGTCTCGCAATTCGATGACTACGACGTAGCTTGGCAACAAGTTTACGAAGGTATCAAGAAAGTAGTAAACACACTAAGGATGACCTTTCGCCCAAAAGAAGAATCCTTAGAAGAGATCGACAGAACCGAATTCATGTCGCAGGAGCACTTGAAGCTGAAAGATCTGTTTGTTTTCCTTAGATTGAACCGCGAGGACCCTCTGACCAACGAAAAACAACTACGAGACACCACCGTAACTAGAATAGAGGAACTTCTCGACAACAAATATGTTGTCATTCATGGACCGGAGAAATCTGGGAAAACTGCACTCGCCAGGTATGTATACCTTTCTCTCATTGAAGCAACTGATCCAGTACTTCTGCTGGACCCGAGTCAAGGACGAGGACGATTGACCGAGGCTCTCATAAGGAGAACGTACGAAGCACAATTTCGTGGTGATTACTCATTATGGATTCAGCAGAGCAAGAAGACACTTATAGTAGACGGCCTAACCCCAGAGTCCCGGATTCCTGACTTCCTTGAAGCGTCGAAGGAAATTTTTGAGCGCATCATATTAACCACTTCTTCCGATATTTATTATGCCTTCTTTAGAGATGACGCTCGCTTTGCTGAATTCATACCTATGAAGATACAGCCCCTTTCACGAGTCCAACAAGAGGAGCTCATCAGGAAACGCTTGGCACTGTTGCAGACCAACACTCAAATCACAGACGGATTCGTTGATCAGGTGGAAAACAGAGTCAACTCGGTCATAATCTCAGACAGACTGCTACCCAGGTTTCCATTCTATGTACTGTCGATCTTACAAACTTATGAAGCGTATATGCCAACTAGTCTTTCGGTGACCTCCTACGGACACTGCTACCAAGCATTGATTTTCGCCAGTCTCCTCCTCTCTGGAATCTCCGAGACAGACGACGACGTGAACGCCTGCTTCAACTTTTCTGAACAGTTGGCATTCGCAACCTACCAGCACCGCAATACTGCTCAGAACGAAACCTTTGACTTTTCGGCGTTCGTAGATGATTACAAAAGGCGATTTTTCATCCGAGAAGCCATCATCAACCGGCTCAAGAGTAGACCATACGGCCTGATTGACGAGACGGGCAACTTCCGGACAAATTTCATGTATTACTACTTCTTGGGGAAGTTTCTCGCCGGAAACAGCAAGCTGGGACCTCCTGTAATCGAAGAAATGTGCATCAACAGCCACAGGGAGGCAAATTACCTAACGCTCCTGTTCGCTATCCATCACACCACAGATAATTCTATCATTGAGGACTTATTGCTCCGCACAATGGACACTTTGGGGTCAATCTCTCCAGCTACTCTAGAACAAGACGAGACTCGAAGATTCGGAGAGGTGATAACGCAACTTCCAGAAGATGTTCTATCCAACAAAGGAGTACGACAGGCCAGAATTGAGGAGCGGCATCTCAGAGACACGATGGAGGAACAACGGGCAAACGCTCAGGAGAACGGAGAAGAAGAATCGCCAAATGGAGATGAATTCTTGGACAGCCCGGAGACACTGAATGGGATTTACAAGATACTGAAGAATAACAAGATTATGGGGCAAGTACTCCGGAACCGGCACGGGAACCTAGACAAATCGACCATTGAGGAGATAATCCAAACGATAGCGGATAGTGGGCTACGGCTCGTGAACCTAGTGCTCGCAAACGAGCAAGATATAGCTCGATGGGCCTCCTACGTGAACCAAAGGCATAACGACTGGGACGCAGAAAAAATCAAGGAGGTGCTTCGGTTTCTGTCGTTCGTCTGGACAATGGTGAACATAGAACAGGTTGTGGAAGCATTCAACATCCCAGAAATCAGAGAAGCAATCGAGTCAGTAGTAAACAAAAACGCGACGCCAGCGTACGACCTAATAGGATACTTCAGCCGACTCGACAGCGCCACCGAACTGACAAATCGAGAGCGAGACTGTCTCGAATCTCTCTTGAAAGAACACGACGACCTGTTCGTACAGAGAGTACTATCGATAAGAACTCAGTACTACATGAACACGCATCGTAGCAGGGCACCCATAGAACAAGCTATCTGCTCCCTACTGGACATCAGATACAGACCTCGCCTGCTACCATCTCCTTAGCCAAATTGACAGGTCGTAGGTGGCCTCGCCAAGACAGTTCAGAATAGACGGCCAACTCACGCGGTTGGTAAGACAACAGGCGGCATGATGCCTCTCTCTTGGCGCGCAGGGCTGTTGTTGGGGAATCCATCCCCAATTGCAACGTGCTTTTCAGTTCTCCTCTGAACCCGCGATGGGTATACTGCTATCTTAGAGCCAGTGCTGTGGAGATCGGACTTGATACGGACAATATCAAGGATAGGGAGCTATGAGAAAACTATACCGGACTCTGGGAAACGACATCTAGCGAAATCCGCAATCTACGGACCCAGTACGCCTCACCAAGACACAGCAAAACTGCCACAGTCCGCAGTCAGCCTTGACCAATATCCTGCCACTGCAACATAAGTCATGGCAGTAATCAGTACAATCTTGTGAGACTTTAGCACTACTATGCAACACGTCGCACGATGAACGTAATTCACCAAACACGGCGATGTTGGAGCCATACGAGCCGAGGTTTTTGATTTCGTAATCGTCTCAAGTTGTCAACATTCCCAACCAAGCGAAAACCGAGCCGCACAACCTCTGACCACCAGCCCAGATTGGAAAGACCATCACTCTTGGCCGCGCGAGCCGTCTGTCAAGAGTGATGGTCTTTCCAAGTTCAACCAGGGAAGACACTTCCCGTTAGCGGAAACTCCGTCAAACAGCAGGCTAGCAACCAACAATGATCAAGAAGTACTACGCGGACAGTACGGGGTCGATAGCGCGCATGGATGCCGGCATGGACTATACGACGGTGGAAACAGAGCCAAGGCGAGGAAGAGAAAAACCAGACGGTTGAGGTGTGATGGGGCCGACTTCCGTCAAAACACCCCACGAAGAAAGAGAGGAAAATGAAATGCCCCAGTCCACCGCCTCGCGCTTGGCCGCCGGGATAAGGAAATCCAGGAACGATGAGACCCGGCGGATGCTGGTGGAACAGGCGATGACCGAAGCCGAATCCACCGCCGAATACGAAGGCCGGCGCCTGATGGCCTTCCGGGACAACTCCGCCCTTGAAGTTCACCGGGACGGTTTCATCCAGGCCATAGCCCCCTACACCGGGGACTCGAGGCGGGTGGCAGTGAAGATCAACCACGCGAACACGCTGCCCCCGCCGGAACCCTACTGTGCCAGCCCCACCTTCGACGTTCCCGAGTGCCGGAAAACGGGGGAACTGGTCCGCTGCGTCGGCTGCGGGAAGATAATGTGCTCCGACCACGCCCAGCGGCACCACTGCCCCGGCCAGTACCGCCCGGTGGAAGGATGCCCTGAAGAGAATCCCGATTGGACCGGCGAGCGGATTACCGACCGGGTCCAGTTCACTCCCCACCCGGACTTCGGGGGTATGTACCTGGTGGAGGGCAGGGACGAGAACACGGCCGCCACCGGCAGCAGGGAGGAGATGATCCGTCTGGCCCGACTGATCCTCACGCGCTTGGACCCGGAATGACAACCGACGGCCCGGATTCCGGCCAAAAACTACCCCGCCCGGCGGGCCAGCAGCAGGTTGCTGAGAGTAACAAGCCCCAACCCGGCCAGCAGTAGCTCCCAGTGGGCCACCCCCGCGCCCCCGGGAACCAGGGCCAGCCACAGGACGCTCAGCCCCGGGGACAGGTAGAGCAGGGCATTCACCGTGGAGCCGGAGCCCGACAGGTTAGCCCGCACCCAGGCCAGGTTGGCCAGGAAGACCAACAACCCGCCGGAGACGTACCAGCCCGACAGATGCAGCGAGGGCCACTCTCCTGAAAAGAAGGCCAGGTTCCCGATGACCAGGCTGGAACCCAGTTCTCCCCCGGCCATGGCCAGGACGCCGAAGGACAAATCATCGACCCCGCCGCCCAGCCTGCGCCCCAGGGTCCACCAGCAGGGCTGGAACATACACAACCCCACCGACAGGAAGGCCAGGGCCACGCCGGACAAACGGGCCGAGGAGACCATCGCCTCCGGAGAGAACCCCGGCGAGAGGGCCGACAACGCCGCGCCGGCGAACCCCAAAGCCAGGCAGAAAGCCATGCCCCGGCCCAACCGCCGGGACGGCCCAGTCTCTCGGGAACGCAGGAAGGAGTCGCTGCAGACGATCAGCCCCGGAGACGTCCAGAAGATGACCGTCACCGCCGCGCCGTCCAGGTAGGACAGGGCCCAGACGAAGAACAGGATGTCGCAGAATCCCAGGACCGCCCCCACCAGCAACAGGAAGCAAGCCGGTTCCCGGAAGACCCGTCCGAACCGCCGCCAGGTGGACGGGTCCAGGAAAAACTTGCGCCGGGCCGAGAGGAAGTAAACCGCCAGTCCCAGGCACACCCCCACCCGGAAAACGGCCACCTGGGACAGGACGTTGCCGCCGCCGTCCGGCAGGAACATCACCGGGAGCAGGGAGTAGATGAAGACGGCCAGCAGCATCCAGGGCAGGGCCGGGCTACGGGCAATAAACGGGAGGAGACTCACGGGATATGATTGTAGTGGCCGCCCAACCCCGGGCAGTTTTCAACGACAGGGGGAAGAAAAATGACGGAGAACTACACCTACCGGGAGACGCAGGAGGACGCTCACGAAGGTTACCTGGACCTGGGCCTTCACAACCACCCGGTGAACTTTCCCGTAGACCAGGGGAACGACGTCATCCTGGAGGCCTACCAGGAAGAACGGGACGCGGGAACCAAATACCGGGACAATCCCGAGGGACACCGGATGCTGGCCGAGCAGTACGCCAAGGACATCGCCGCCCCCTACTTCAAGGAACTCCAGGACCACACCCTGGCCCTGGCGCGGCACGCCGAGGAGGGAAGGGCCCAGAGGGCAGCTTTCGAGGAACACGCCCAGCCGGTCATGGAGAAGTACGGCCTTGAACCCCGGCCCGAACCCACCCTGGAGGAACTGGCCCAACGGGACGACGCCGAGGGACGGGTGGCCCGGTACGCGCTGGTGGGAACCCGTGACTGGACCCGGGAAATCCGGGACTACCTGGCAGCCTGCGGCCGCATCCAGGAAACCGGCCAGCGCGAGGTAGCCCAGGGATTATTGCAGGAAGACGAACGGCGCATCGCCGAGGGGCGCGGCATCATGCGGGGCGCCGCCATGTCCTCCCGGGAGATGGAACGCGAGGACTGGCCCTCGGCCCTGGAAACGATGGCCCGGAGCGAGCGGGAGGCCCGGGAGTCCGATTCCATCCAGGAGAGGGCCTTCCACTACACCAACATGGTGCGCGCCGCCGGCTGGCAGATGAGATACAACTCCGACCACGAACACGACGACGAGCGGCGGGACCACGTGCTGGCCGGGATAATGCAGCAGGAGAACCATCGCCAGCAGCAGCTGAACTACGAAGCCCTGATCCGCCACACCGGGAACCTGGACGCCTGGAGTCACCCCCTGTACCCGGCCATGAACCGGCTGGACAACACTCAATACACCCAGAGGGCCCTGGACGTTCTGCACCTGGACAGCGAGGGTCACGCCTACCGGCTACGCAAGGTCATGGAGTCCCAGCAACTCCTGAACGAGAGCTTCCGCAACCTGGCCCGGACCTGCGAAGACGAGAAGCCGGAAATCGTGACCTACGCCGGAGAGAAGCTCTACTCCGCCCACGAGATCGAGGAGGACATCGAGGCGGCCCGGGACCGGATCCGCCAAATCGAGAACGAGGAGACGCAGCACGACTTTCAACGCACCGCCAACGAATTGGAGGCGGCGGTGTTGGCGGAAGCGGCCATCATGTACGAAGCGCACCTGGAGCGCCGGGGGTCCTCCCACAGCTATTTCTACCTGGAGCAGGCCCGGCGGCTGGAACATCTCACCAGGGAGGGAAAAATCCGGTCGGTCTGCGAGAACACCGACCGGGAGATCTTCCGGCGGGAACAGGAATCGACGCACCGGATAATAAGAGAGTAACGGACGCCGGGATCCCCGCCCGGCATCCGGGAACAACAACAGGGGGAGAAAATGTCCGAACACTACACCTACCGGGAGGAGATCCGGGACTCCCGGGATGAGTACTTTGAACTGGGACTGGGCGAACATCCCATTGACGCTCCCGTGGACCAGGGCAACGACGTGATCCTGGCCTTCTACCACGAGGAACGGGACGATGAAACCCGGTACCCCGACGACCCCCGGAAGAACTCATGGCTGGCGGTTCACCACACCCGGACGGTAGCCCTTCCCTACCTGCTGGAACTCCAGGAACACGAGAAGGGGGCCCACCCCGAGTGGGAACTGGAACACGAGGACTCCCCGGAGGACGACGGCTGGTTCGTGCGGGATGACGTTGCGGAGAGAGCCGCCCGGTACGCCGAGCGGAATCCCGGCGACTGGGCCGAGGACATGAAAAGCCATCTCTGGAACTGCGGAAGGGCGATGATCGTGGCCGAGCAGGACGTGCTCCGGGGAATCCTGGAGGATGACGAAACCCGCATTGAGCAGGGCCGGGAACTACTATCCCAAGCTGCCCTGCTCTGTCACCGGGTGGAAAAGACCGACGACCACTTCGACCGCATGAACGAGTACCGGTCCGCCGCCCAGGACAAAGACGACCCCGGCGAGAAGACCCGTCTGTATCTTCAATCAATAGAACACGCCCGGGAATTTTACCGGAGCGGCGATGCCCGGATCGACCTGGGCCGGATCCAGGCAGTAACCCACGACATGGTGAACGAAGAATCCCTCCGGAACTACGGCCGGTACGGGCAGGCATTGAGGGGCAAAGATGATCAAGAAAACGGACTCCACGAACTATTCCGGGTAGCGTCGGAGTTGTGTGAAGCCGGACCGGAATGGAACGGAGGAAGGGAATACAGCTTCCTGGCGGAAGCGGCCCGGAGCCTGGAGTCCGGCGACGAGGAACGGGCGATCCAAGCCTTCAGCCAGGAGATGGAACTGCACCGCACCCTTCGCGTCCTGGCTGAAAACCATCCCACGGAAACCACGGAACAACTCTGGGACGAGTGCCTGGAACAGGGCATCAGCCACGAACAGGTCATCCGGGACGCCGCCGCGGTGGAACAAAGGCTTGCCGGCGATGAACTGGAATACCGGGCCCGGTTCGAACCCGCCGCCAGACTGGAGAGATTCATCCTGGAACAGGCCCGGACGTTCTACAAAATCCACCTGGATAACTGGAACCAAAGCCGGCATTACCGGGAGCGAACCGACCGGAGAATACGGCTGAGAGAAGCCAAAACATTTGAATACCTGGCCGACCCGGAGAGGATAGAACAAGCCAACCGGATGGCCCGGCTGGAATTACAACCGTGAAGATAACCCTGGCCGAGATGTGGATGGGGGCGGCCATCGCCGCCATCTTTTTCACACTATACAACCTGGGAGAGGTCTTCCTCGGCCTGGCGGTCAGGGACATGGCAACCGGTGATGCCGGCCTGCACGTGATCATCGCCATGGGCATGGCGCTGATGGCCCGGGGCTGTTACGCAATGTACCGGCGGGAGAAGAACCGGGAGATCCACGGCGGCTACTGCATCCACTGTGGGACCAGTGTGCCTGACGAGTGGAGTCGTGGGGTGAGAAAATCCTGCCCTGGGTGCGGGAAGACGTGGCAGGAATAGTTCTTTCCCGGTTTGACGCCCCCAGACCACACCCAGCAAGAATGGAGAGAAAAGAGAACGTGACCGAAACTTCGGAAATTCCCACCCTGCTGGCCCGCCAGTTCCCCGAACTGTTCCGGGTCTCAACCCTCCCCTCCGGCGTCATAAGGCTCAGGACCCCTCTCACCCATACCGACGGGACGGTGGTGGACGTATTCGTAACCTCCAACCCTCCGGGGTTCCGCGTCTCCGACCTGGGAGACACCCAAGGGCTCCTGGAAACTCGCGGCAGCCAACTCTCACCGGAAGCCCTTGAGTTCCTCCGGGCGACCTACGAAGACCTGGAGATACTCCCGGCAGGAGGAACCATTCACAAGTACCTGGCCCGGCCCGCCGAACTGGCGGAATCCGCGCTCCGGGTGGCCCAGGCGGCGGCGCAGCTCACCGTCATGGCGGAATTCAACCGGCGGTAGATGCTGTACGTCGACGACAGCCGGTGGCCCCTGGGACGGATGCGAATGTCCCACCTGGTAGCCGACACCCCGGAGGAACTGCGGCAGGCAGCCGGGCGACTGGGAATTGACCCCCGGCACGTCCAGTACCCGGGGACGTGGAAGGAACACCTGGACGTGAGCCGGAGCAAGCGGCGGCAGGCCATCGACCAACTGGGGCCCGGGAGATAACCGGGAGGGAGTTGGTACTGACGCTGCGGGAGAGAAGAAACGGCCCCGGGTAGGTTATTCTTCCCCCCACCCCGGCGGCGGCTTTTTGGGCGCCCGGTGTCGCCCGCCGCCGGGGAGACAAGAAGAAAGGGGGAGAGACCGGCCATGAGTCCAATGACCCTCCGCGAGAAGCCCGCCAGGACAATCCTCAACCCCGCCAACGGTTTCATCGGCGAGTACGACTACACCCTCAATCCCTACGCCGGCTGCGCCTTCGGCTGCGGCTACTGCTACGCAGCCGCCTTCACCCAGAAGAACGCGCCGGCCGGCGCATCCTGGGGCCGGTGGGTCGACGTCAAGACCAACGCGCCCCTCCTGGCGCAACAAGCCGTGTCCCGAAAAGAACTGGACGGGAAGACCGTCTACATGAGCTCCGTCACCGACCCCTGGCAGCCGGCGGAGAAAACCCACCGCGTCACCCGCCGCATCCTCCAGGCCATGGCCAAGGCCAGGAACTTCGGACTGACCCTCCAGACCCGCAGCCCGATGGTCGCCGAGGACCTGGAATACATCGCCGCCGTAGCCCAGGGCGAGGGCAACGAAATCCAGGTCAACGTGACCGTCTCCACCGACGACGAGGAGGTACGCCGGGTCATCGAAGCCACCTGCCCGCCCACCGAGGCCAGGGTGGAGGCCTTGGAAATCATCGCCCAAGCCAACGTGGAGAACCTCCACGCCTGCTTCACGCTGACGCCGCTATTGCCGCTGCGCGACCTCAAAGGGTTCGCCCAAAGGCTGTTGGCCACCGGGGTGAGGAGATTCATAATCCAGGAAACCCACGACACCACGCCTTCGGCCATCGGCAACCTGAAGGCCGTCACCCGGGACACACTGCCGGAGCAGCTGGCCCGGCTGTACGGCATCCCGGTGGAAAGGGTCCACGCCCGCTACCGGAGGGAGTACGAGGAGAACGCCCGGATCCTGACGGCGGAGCTGACCCGGGACCCCGACATGAAGCTGGGGTTCGGAAGAAAGGGTTTCGGGCTGCCCTTCGAGAACCGGACCGGGTGGCATTCTCCCCGGAACCGGCCCGAGTACACCAAGGCGACGTCGAGAAATTGGAGATAGACGCATGAGCCAGGAACAAACCCCGAAACCCCGGGACGGCGACCCCCGGGCCGTATTTCCCTGGGACGAGGGATACCGGGGCGACGACCCCCAGGACAGCCACCGTCTGCTGGCATACGTCACCGTGGGAACCATCGCCAGCAACCACGACCAGCAGATCGAGTTCGACGACGACCGGAAGGGCGAACCCCTCTGGGACGACCTGACCCCGGAACAACGGGAGGAAATCATCGACCACGTCGTCGCCTGGGGGTGGAAGCAGCTCCACGAGGACGGCATTTGCCAGGCCATCGACCAAGCCCTGGGGAGGAACCGATGACCGCCCCGGAACTCACGGCGGCAAGGCCGGAGGACGCCCGGAGTCTGCTGGGGGAGATAGCCCGGTTCTACCGGCTGAACCCCGAGGCCTGGACCGACGACGACAACCGGGCCGGTGAATCCAACGGAGTACGCTACTCCGTGCAGGAACTGGTGCGGGTCCTGGGCGCGCACCTGCCCGAAAGGGAACTGGAACTGGCCCGGGTCAAGCTGCGGGCCACCCGGCGGCTGGTCCAGCGAAGGATCGACGGGAAGAACCCGCCCCAAGGGGGCCGGGCCGCCTACCGCTGGGCCCGGAAGGCCGCGGCGCTATGAGCGGCGCCGGAGAAGGAGAAACAACCATGCCGACCGTCACGAAAATAGAAGACTTCCGGGCGGGACCGGAAACCACCGCCGACGACCTGCTCCATGCCGCTGAACTGATGCTGGATAAGGACCCGATGATGTGGGGACCGGCAAGGACCACCGGGACATGGTGGCACGACGGACAGGTCATCCGGCTCCGATACCAGTACACCCTGCGGGACATGATCATAATGCTGAGCGTAAACGCGCCCGTCGATGCAACGGACGAAGCCCTGGAACGGTTGGAAAGCGCCGAACCCTGGGGCATCAAGAACTTCCGGGACTACGGCATCGAACCCGGGCTGGCAACGGCCCGGGAGTGGATCGCCCGGGCGCGGGAACAGGGGACCTGCGACACGTCAACCATCGTGAAACACCGGGCAGGGAACGACGCCACCGCCGACCAGGTGCTGGAAGCGGTGGACCGGCTGCTGGATGAGAACCCCGGTATCTGGCACCCCTTCGACCTGGAGACTTGGTGGCCCGGCAGTGAGAACCGCCGTCACATTCGCCGGTACAGCCTGGCGACATTGATCAACCAGGTGGGGATGACGGCGGCAACTGAGGCAGTGGAAGAAGCCCTGGAAAGGGTGAGGAGAACCGAGCCGCCGGAGGTTTCCGGTCACGACCTGAACGACCCTCACCCGGGACCGGAGGCAGCCCGGGAGTGGATCGCCCGGGCCCGGCAACTCAGACAGTAAACCCATCCCGACCAACGACAGAGGAGGCCCCCGATATGCCGCCCATTCCCAGAATAAACAAATACCGCGTCGGCCCCGAATCCACCGCCGACGACCTGCTGGAAGCGGTGGAGCGACTGCTGGCCGACAACCCCAAGGTCTGGGCCCCGGCCAACTCGACCACGACGTGGGCAGGCGAGGACAATCTCCCTCACCGCCACAACTACAGCATGTCCAGCATCGTCAGCCAGGTCGGCATGGAAATGTCCGAGGCCGCATTTGAAGAAGCCGTGAAACGTCTGATGGACTGCATACCGCCGGAGATAAACGGCTTCCGGATGGGAGATGCCCACCCGGGGCCGGAGGTAGCCCGGAACTGGATCGCCCGGGCCCGGCAGGGAGGAAAAATTTGATGAAATACCTGGTCATCACCCTGGTATCAGGATTCATCATCGGGTTCGCCAGCTACATCGTCTGGACAATAATGCCAGGGGCCGAAGAATTTCGCGCAATGGCGCTAATCGTGGCGGCCTGCGTGGCCACCATGGGCCTGATGATGGCAATTCACCCCAGGTTCGAGTGGTTCATGGTATACGCCCCGGCCATTTTCTCCGGGTACCTCGTCGCAGTCCTGGTGAAACTGAAGCTGAGCCATCTCTGCTGCGAATGCCAGTGCAGGCTGAACAGCCAGAAGCGCTGCAAGAAAGCCGGGGAAGGAGAGAAAACCTGATGGAATACTTCATGATCCTGGCGGCGGGATTCGCCGCCGGGGTGATCTGCTGCTTGGTCGACGACCGGCTGGCAAACCGGGTCAACGGGGAGATTCACCGGATGACCGCCGCCCTTCTGGTAGCCGTGGTAGTAACCACCCTGATGATGGAATTTCCCCTCAGGAAAGTTGACCCCGGACTCGGTGATATGCCCATCTACGTCCTGGGCCTGGCCGCCGGGTACGCCTTGAAAATCCTGCACAACCGGCGACGGAACGGCAGCCGCGAAGATACTCACCACCAGGGAGGAGATAAACCTTGAACACCGAAGAATTCCTGCAAGCCATTGAACCCGGAGAGAAAAAGTGGAACCAACAGGGGAAGGAGAACTTCCCCTTCCGTTTCCTGTACGCCGCCGCCCGTCTCATGGAAGGCGTCATCATGGAAACCGCCCACGACTTCACCGAATACAACCGGGACCACCTGGAACGGGACTCCATAGCCCTGGCCAACGTGGTTGCCGGGCGGGTCGCCGACTGCCGGAATCCGGGGAGTTTTGAACCGGCTGTGAAGTGGGAGATGAGACGGCTCCGGGACCTCCACGGCGGCGACGTCTTCGAAGATTGGCCCTTCGGAACCCAGCTGTTCGTCCTCGCTGCCGCAATCATCGCCGGCACGGTGTACCGGAAGAGCCGGCAGTACGACCGGTACGACGAGCAGGACCTGCGGCTGGACGGAGTGCAGCTGGTGGCCCTGATGGCGCTGAACCTGGAGGCCGGGGAGAAGGGAGAACCCGCGGCGGCGAAGAAGAAGTGCAAACCGGCAGACGGGTGCGGGAGGAACCGGAAGCCCGACCGCCAGGTCGCGGTCAGCCACCGGAACTATTCCCGGATGCAGCGGTTCGCGGTGCCCATGGACGACGACTTCAACAGCACGTTGTCCAAGATAATGGACTTGGCCGAGGCCGGACACCGCCGGGATGAGGCGAAGGACGGCGGCCCGGAGATGTTCTACGACCTGATGAACCGGCTCACGGGAAGGACCGACCGGAGGAAGCCGTCGGAGCCGGGGGCTTTTCCCCGGGAGGCCCCGGTCCCGGAAATCCTCTTCCGGGAGATTCCCGACACGGGAGCGCCGAAGCTGGAAGTGATCACCAAGGAGAACCGGATCCCGGAGATTTCCGCACCGGAAGTTGAAATACCGGAGGAGTCTCCCGGTGACGACCACACCGCCAGCTTTTCCACTGAGGAACCCGCCGTGGAAGAACAGCCCGCCATGGCAGCAGAACCGGACGTGGGACAGCCCGTCGTGGAAGAACCCGGGGACGTGAACCAACCGGACGTGGAACAGCCCGCCACGGCAGCAGAACCCACCGTGGAACAGCCCACCGTGGCAGAAGAACCGGACGTGGAACAGCCCACCGTGGAACAGCCCACCGTGGCAGAAAAACCCCGGCGGAGGAACAACCCGCCCCCGGAACCCTCCACCCCCCAGAACGACTACCGGCTTCCCATCATGGAGGCCCTCCGGGAACGGGGCGGCCGGGCTCCCGCCGGCGCCGTCATCGAACTGGTCCACCAGAGAATGGAACAAAGCCTGCATCCCGCCGACGAGGCCAAACTGGGGAACGGACGCCCCCGGTGGAAGAAGATGGTCGAGTGGGCCGGCAAGGAACTGGTGACGGAAGGAAAACTCAGCGACAAGTCCCCCCGGGGAACCTGGGAACTCACCGCGGCGGGGTTCAGCGAAGTGGGAGGCTCCCCGGAGCCGGAGTACCAGCTCCGGGAATCCCTGCGGTAGAGGCGCGACGTTGGAACTCTTCAGAGCGTTCTCAACCCCACTGCTGGTGATGGTCATCATCGCGGGAGCGTTGGCCCTCACCGGCCTGCTGGCCTACGGCAATCTCCGGCCCCACCCCGAACCGGAGAGAGATGAAGAACTGGACTCCAGGGCCTGGGAACACTATGGCATGAGCCTGATGTCCCTGGCCGTCATGGGCCTGTCCCAGATGCAGGAGAACCTACTGGCCCACTTAATCCTGTTGATCGCCGGCATAATCGCCGGCAGGATCCACATCAAGCGGTTCGTGGAAACCTTGAGTAAACGGTCCGGCCCCGACCGGACTACGGGAAGCGGAGGGGAGAGATGAAGGAGACCGAGGCGCCGCAGAAAACCGTGGGATACGTCTGGGGCAAGCCGGTGGGGTTCCAGCTGAACTTCGCGGCAGGCCGGACCACGTTGGAAGTGGACACCGGGCGCGCCGGGGTCGTGACGCTGCAAGTGGAAGACGTACCGAAGTCCCTGGAAAGCATCCTGGGAAAGACCGTCTTCGGGGTGGTGAACGACGACGGGAAAGCGCTGCGAATCACCCCCCAAGTTCACCCCGGTCACTAGTCCCCCGTCATAAGCCCACCTCACGCCAAACAGCAGTAGTCAGCGACCAGTGGACAGTGGCCAGCCCACCCGTTCCCCCAGTCAACGGCCACCGGCCAACCGAAGGAGAGAATCCATGACCGCCCAGCATCCCAACAAGTACTTCCAAAAGGCCCTGCAGGCCCACCTGGACCAGGACGACCTGGAATACGCCCTGGCCCATTGCAGCGTCACCCACGAGGAATTCCAGGAATTGAAGCAATTGCTGGCCGAGCAGGACATCCCCTGCGACCTGCCCAGCTGCCACTGTCCCCGGAACCGCCGGCACAAGTACTTCAACCCCGGGAGAAGAAGCCGATGACCCTGGCCAAAGACCAACCCGACCCCGGAATACTGGACGCCATCGAGGATATGGCCCGGTTCCACCGGGACGGCGCCCAAGGCGTAATCCGGAGGGCGGAGAGCATCCCCTACGAGGACCGTTACGTGAAGATTGCCCGGGAAAAGCTGGAACGGGCCCAGTCCGTGCTGGAATGGGTGAACGAAACCCGTGCATCCCAATACGCCGAGCCCGAACTGGAGGAGGGCAGCGACTGGATCATAGTCATGCTCTACCGGGAATTCTCGGAGGACGTCTGGCGGGCCGGCTGGTACGACAGCCCCGAGAAGTCCGAGTCCACGCGAAAATCCTTCATGGACTGGCTGGAATCGGACCACTTTCCCCGGCGGATGAGCCTCACCGACTACGAGCGGGCCGCCATGCCCGCGCTCCGGGAGTGCCTCCGGGAAGCCCACACCCGGTTCAACGCCAGGTATTTTCCCGGCTCGTAGCAGAACGGGGAAAACGCTGACCCCCGCCCATTGATGCAAAACCACCCCGGCGTCCATAATCGGAATCCAAACTCCCAAGGAGAAAGACCTTGAACAGCAACGTGTATCACGTCCACTTTCTGGGCCACCAACTGCCCGAGTCCGAAGACCAACTCCGGGCCTTCTTCGACAAATACGTGGAGGACCTGGCCGGCCCGGAAAGGGACGAAATAACCCAAGTGGTCCAGAAGAGCAACGTGGAAGACAGCTACCGCCTCACCGTCGCCGTGCCCCAGCGGCTGCAGGAAGTCGTGGAGCGCATCGCCCGGTCGGGATTGGAACCCGAATTCGAGGAGCCGGAGAAACCCCACGTGGAGGGAAATTCCTGCATCGTCCCCGGCACCTTCCAACTGCGGAAGTTCGGCGTGACCCTCCACCCACGCTCCATCTCCAACAACCCGGAACGCCAGCAGATGATCGCCCAAGTCCTGGCGGACAGCGTGCCGGATTTCCCCGAGGAGGGGAAGGACTTCCTGAACTGGAACTACATCGAGTCCGACGAGGAGACCGGCATCGCCGTCATCCACTGGGGAGAGGATTCCGAGGAGGATGACGGGGAGCTGGTGCCCCTCTACTGAACCGGAGGAGAAGAACATGGGAAGAGAAGTCAGGCTGGTACCCCCGGGATGGGAACACCCCCGGGACGAACGGGGAGAGTACATCCCCCAATTCGACGAGAACTACCGGGGCGAGGACGCCCGGTTCCAGGTGTACGAGAACATATCCGAGGGAACCCCGGTGACCCCCGCCTTCACCACCGAGGAGGAGTTGGAGGAGTACCTGGTGGAGGCCGGCGACGACTGGGACCGGAAGCGGGGAACTTCGCCGCCGTCCCGGGGAGCCGTCCGGGAATTCATCAAGCATCGTTACGCCCCCACCGGCGCGCTGTGGAACGGCCGGGTCATCGGGCCCTACGAGGCCTGAGGAAACCAGCGTGAACGAGCCGCCGGCCTACCCCCGGACTCCCTGCTGGCCCACGTCGCCCTCCAAGCCGCGGGGAGACCGCAACACCCGGCACGCCGGGGAATTCCCCGGAGCGGACCTGACCGTCACTGAGAAGCTGGACGGCAGCAGCGTACTGATCCACGAGGGACGGGTACTCACCCGGGGAGGCGACCCCCACGCTCCCTGGCTGGCCATGGCCCGCAAGCATCACGGCTGGAAGCTCCGGGGACAACCCGGACTGTGCCTCTACGCCGAGGACATCTACGGGGTTCACAGCATCGCCTACGACCCGGTGCCCGAAGCGCGCACCCTCTACGTCTTCGCCGCCCTGGAGGACGGGCGGTTCCTGTCTTTTCCCGAAGTGGAGGAGATCGCGGAGCGGTTGGACATCCCGACGGTCCCGGTGCTGGTACGGGCCCGGTTCGACTCATTCGACTCAGTGGAAGAGTTGGAAGAATGCCTGCGGGAACACCACCGGGAACCCTCCGTCCTGGGGGGAGACCGGGAGGGGGTTGTGGTGAGGCATACCGCCGGGTTCAGCCGGGAGGAATTCCACCGGCGGGTATTCAAGAGCGTCCGCGCCGGCCACGTCCAGACGGACGAACACTGGACCCGGAACTGGAAACCCTGCCGGATAGCAAGATGATAAGGTGGAAGTAATGGACCTGAACACCCTGCGGGCGGTGGCCCATTCCTACATCGACCAAGCCATCATCGAAGCCGTTACCGTGGACGACGACGGGGACCCGGCCGTTCACTTCCAAACGACGGAGGAGTACGAACTCCGGGCATCGAACACCCAGGGAGACCTGATGCAACTCAAGGCCGTCACCTTCGTCGCCGACGTGGTGAACGGCATCAACGGCGGCGAGATTGCCCCCGACGTCTGGCACGAATGCCGGTGCAGCAGCAGCCTGGAGAGTGGATAGCCGGGCCCGTCTCAAGGGATTGGCCAACATTGTACGGGGTCGCACGTCACCCATCTCCGGCCAATGAACACCGGAAAACGACCGTCGGCAAAGGAGGACCCATGAACCACCTGATCCAAGACCTATCCGCCCTGGCGGACCGGATAACCGCCGCGACGGAGCGTCTTTGACCTCCCCGCCAGGGAAAACACCATCGCCCGGATGGAATCCGAAGCCGCCCGCCCCGGTTACTGGGACGACCCTTGCCAGGCCCAGGCCCGGACCAAGCAACTCGAACGCCTGAAGGAAACTGCAACCATCTGGAACAACCTGCGTTCCCAATCCCGGGAACTCCTGGAACTGGCCCGGATGGCCCTGGAAGAAGAGGATGCTACCCTGGACTCCGAACTGGCCGCCCGGGGCGAATCCCTGGCCGCCGACCTGGAACGGGAGGAGATCAACCTGGCCCTCTCGGGTACCACGGACGACCGCCCCGCCATCCTGTCCATCCAGGCCGGGACCGGCGGCGCCGACGCCCACGACTGGGCCGGAATGCTGCTACGGATGTACCTGCTGTGGGCCGAGGCCAATGACCGCAGCGTCGAGACCCTGGACCTCGCACCCGGGGACAGGGGAGGAATCCGAAATGCCTCTCTGGAGATCGGCGGCAGGTTCGCCCACGGGTTCCTCCGAGCCGAGCGCGGCGTCCACCGACTGGTCCGAATCTCACCCTACAGCCCGAAAGGCGCCCGCCACACCTCCTTCGCCCGGGTGGAAGTCATCCCCGCCGCGCCGGAGGAAGAGTCCGAAATCGAAATCCGATCCGAGGACCTGAAGATGGACCTTTTCCGCTCCGGGGGCCCCGGCGGCCAGAACGTCCAGAAGGTGAACTCCGCCGTCCGTCTGACCCACCTGCCCACCGGCGTCATCGCCGTTTGCCGGACCGAGCGCTCCCAATACCAGAACCGGGAGTACGCCCTGCGGGTTCTGCGGGCCCGCCTGGAGGAATGTCGAAGAATCCGCCAGGCAGCGGAACGGGCCGAACTGAAGGGTGAAACGCCCCCGCCGAATGGGGACGGCAGATCCGCAGCTACTTCCTGCATCCCCGGCAAATGGTGAAAGACCACCGAACCGGGTTCAGCAGCGCCAACGCCCAGGACGTGCTGGACGGGAACATCCAGGACTTCATTCACGCGTTTCTCACCAACCAATGATTGAAAGGCGGTTTCGACCCCAACCCGGGACGCCGGCAATTGAACACCGGAGAAGCATGACGAAAGTAATCAGGGTATCCGACCAGACTTGGGACAGAATAACAAAGACGGTGGGTGAAGACGGCACCGCCGACGAAAGGATCAGCCGCCTGCTGGACCTGGCGGGCCGGCCGCCCGCGCCCCAATTCGACTACCGCAAAGACCTGCTGTCCCAGAGGTATGCCCTCCAGGACATGATCAACCGGTGCCCCGAGGAAGCGGTCATCGACCGGGGCAGCCTGCAGTACGCGCTGCAAAAGGTCAACGAGAAAATCGCCCGGCTGGACCGGGAATCATGCCCCTGACCCCCTACCCCTGCCCCCGGTGCGACCGCCGGTTCGAGAGCCGCCGGGGCCTGGACCAGCACATCCGGCAGGGCCACCACGCCTGCCCCGACTGCCGGCCAGAGGCCGAGCGCTGCCCCCACCACGACCAGGACCCGTACACCGAGTACCTGAAGGTGTACTACCACCAAAGGAACCGGAGACCCGTAACCCTGGAAGAAGCCAGGGTGAACGAAAAGGGGTGGATCATCGGCTGGATCGTCAACGGCAGGACCGCCGACCCCACCTACGATATTCTCATCATCGACCCGGGTTTGGTGAAGAAGACCGAGACTTGGGTTCTGAACCTGTTCTTCGGCGACCTGGAGAAGAAGAACGAATCGCAGAAATGAACCGGGGAACTTCCGGCATCGCTCCACATCCACCCCCTCCACACCCACACACCGAACCCTATCACACCGTCATTCCACCGGCCCGGTTCACCACCAAGGGAAACGCCGCGCCGGCGGGCGAAGGCGGGAAGAATCTCCCGCGGCGAGACGAACCTGCTAATCCGGGGCAGGGACCGATTTTCCTAAACTTTCCTTAACTGACACCGCCTCTATTGGGGCCGCCCCCTTGCGGTGAAGAAGACGGGGCCGGCCCATGAGGCCCCGCGCCGAAAGGAGAGGAAACCCCGCCCATGCTCACCATATCCACCACCCACCAGCCCGCCACCGACCTGGGATACCTGCTGCACAAGCACCCCGACCGAGTCCAGGAGTTCCCCCTGGCCTTCGGCAAGGCCCGGGTCCACTACCCCCAGGCCTCCGAGGAAAGCTGCCAGGCCGTCCTCACCCTGGACGTCGACCCGGTGCGTCTCACCCCCAAGGGCAACCGGGACGCCCCCTCCCACCTGCTCCAGGACTACGTCAACGACCGCCCCTACGTCGCCGCCAGCCACCTGGCCGTGGCCCTGAACAACGTCTACCGCACCGCCATGACCGGCCGCTGCGACGCCAAGCCGGAACTGGCCAACACCCCCATCCCGCTGCGAGCGGAGATAAAGTCCCTGCCGGCCCGCCGCGGGGAAGAAATACCCCGCCGCATCCTGGAACCCCTGGGATACCAGGTGGAGATGGAACCCCTGCCCCTGGACCCGGATTTCCCCATGTGGGGCGACGCCGGGATTCACAACCTGGTCGTGGAATCGAAGTCCCACACCCTGGCCGAGCTGCTCCGTCACCTCTACGTCCTGCTCCCCGTACTGGACAACAAGAAGCACTACTGGATCGGCAGGGACGAGATGGAGAAGCTGGAACGCCACGGGGAGGGCTGGCTGGACCAACACCCGGAACGGGAGATGATCAGCAAACGCTACCTGGGATTCCGGGACAGTCTCACCAGGGAGTTCCTGGCCCGGCACCCCGGGGACGAAGAGACCCCCGCCGACGAAGAGACCTTGGAAGATGGAACCGTCGGCGAGAAGCGGGAATCCCTGCACCAGCTGAGAATCCGGGCCATCATTGAACAATTGAAACGCGCCGGCGCCCACAGCGTCCTGGACCTGGGCTGCGGCGAGGGACGGCTCATCGAGGCCCTGCTGAAAGAGGACGCGTTCCGGAAAATCACCGGCCTGGAGGTCTCCCAGGGAACCATCGGACGCGCTCACCGGAGAATCGGCAAGGAGGAACGGGTGACCCTGCTCCACGGCTCCCTGCTGTTCCCCGACCCCCGGCTGGATGGCCACGACGCCGCCGTTCTGATGGAGGTGGTCGAGCACGTGGACCCAGAGAAGCTGGACCTGGTGGAAATGAACGTATTCGGGCAGGCCAAACCCCGCGCCGTCATCGCCACCACCCCCAACCGGGAGTGGAACGCCGTCATACCCAACATGGAGACCCGGTTCCGCCACCGGGACCACCGCTTCGAGTGGGACCGGGAGGAGTTCCGGGAATGGGCCGAAGGAGTCGCCGCAAGGAACGGCTACGCGGCGGAAATCCTGCCGGTGGGCGAGGAGGACCCGGAACACGGGCCGCCGACGCAAATGGCGGTATTCACGAAAAAGGAGACCGCATGACTCAACGGACGGAAGGCAACGCGGTGATAACACGGCACCTGAACCTGCTCCTGTCCCGGTTGGCCAAGGCCCGGTCCAACCTGATGGAATCGGCGGAGCGGTACAGCCCCAACAACGTGGAGCTTCACTGCCGGCACTTCGATCCCTGGCTCTTTTCCAAGGAGTTCGAGCAATGGGCCGAAATACACCGGAAGCCCCGGGAAGAATTCAACCGGACGAATCTCTACAACGCCCTGGCATGGGTCAGGATGAAGACCGGAATGGACACCGAGATGCCGACCCCGGGCGGAATGGCATTGGCCGCCATGTACTGCAACGACCCCACCGACCTGTACGTCGACCCCATCAGGGCATTGACCCTGGACCTATGCGAAGAATCCGGCAACCGGTAACTCTCAATCCAAAGAGAACAGAGTGAAAGAAAACATGGAAATACGAATCCCCGAATTCTGCCTGGCGCTGATGATGGGACCCACCGGGGCCGGCAAGAGCCACTTCGCCCAAAAGTGGTTCAACACCACCGAGATTCTCTCCTCGGACAACTGCCGCGCCCTGGTCTCCGACGACCCCGCCAACCGGGAGTGCAGCGACGACGCCTTCGCCGTCCTCCACGCCGTCCTGGACAAGCGTCTGAAGCGCCGCCGCCTCACCCTGGTGGACGCCACCAACCTCAGGCAGGAGGACCGGAAGACCCTCCAGGAAATCGCCCGCGAACACGACTGCCAGTCGGTCATCTTCGCCATCGACACCCCCGTAAAAGTCTGCCTGGAACGGAACGCCGCCCGGGAGGGCAGGAAATCCCCGGAACGGGTGGTCCAGGCCCACTGCCGCCGGATGAGGATGTCCCTCCGGGACACCAAAAAGGAACGGTCCCGGGTGTACCAGCTGAAACCCCAGGAGGCCAAAGACGCCGTCATCCGGCGGGTGAAGATGCGGATCGACCTCCGGGATCAGCCCGGCCCCTTCGACCTCATCGGCGACGTCCACGGCTGCCAAGAGGAACTCGTGCAACTCCTGGACAAGCTGGGCTACCGGGACGCGGACGGAACCTTCATCCACCCGGAGGAGCGACGCGCCGTGTTCCTGGGCGACCTGGTGGACCGGGGCCCGGCCAGCGACCAAGTCCTGGAGACCGCCATGAACATGGTGGAAGCCGGCTCCGCCCTGGCCGTCATGGGCAACCACGACGACAAGCTGGAACGCAAGCTCAAGGGCAACCCGGTGGAGGTCAGCCACGGGCTGGGACGGACCCTGGAACAGCTGGACAAGAGGGACGAAGAATTCAAAGAGAGGGTGAAGAAATTCCTGCACCGGCTGCCCGAACAGTACCTCCTGGACGAGGGACGGCTGGCGGTGGCCCACGCCGGCATCCTGGAGAAGTACCAAGGCCGGACCAGCCGACGGGTGCGGGACTTCTGCCTCTACGGGCAGACCACCGGCGAGAGCGACGAGTACGGCCTGCCGGTGCGCCAGGACTGGGCCCGGGAATACACCGGCGAGACCCTGGTGGCCTACGGCCACGTCGCCGTGGACGAGGCCCGCTGGGTGGGCAACACCATCTGCCTGGACACCGGCTGCGTCTTCGGCGGCAGCCTCACCGCCCTGCGCTACCCCGAAAGGGAACTGGTCTCCGTGCCGGCCCGGGAGACTTACTACGAAGGCATCAAGCCCTGGGAGAAGACGGCGGAGGAGGCCCGGGAGCGGGCGACGGAACGATTCGAGCCGGGCCACATCCCCCTGGCCGGGATAACCGGCGACCTGAAGATAGACACCGCCACCCACGGCCCGGTGGAAGTTCCCGCCAACCGGGTCAACCACGCGTTGGAACCCATGAGCCGGTACGCGGTGGACCCCAGGTGGCTCATCTACCTGCCCCCCACCATATCTCCCACCCAGACTTCCCGGTTGCCTGGAATGATGGAACATCCCGACGAGGCCTTCCACCAGTACCGGGAAGACGGCGTGGCCAAGGTGATCTGCCAGGAGAAACACATGGGTTCCCGGGGCATCGTCATCGTGGGCCGCAGCCCGGAGGTCATCCGGGAGAAGTTCGGAGTGGATTCTCCCGCCGGGGGCGTATGCTACACCCGCACCGGACGCCGGTTTTTCCCGCCGGAGTTGGAAAAGAAATTCCTGGACCGCACCCGCCAAGCCCTGTATGCCGCCGGGCTGTGGGATGAGCTCGACACCGGTTGGATGTTGCTGGACTGCGAGATCATGCCCTGGAGCCTGAAGGCCCGGGGGCTGCTGCAGCAGACCTACGCGCCGGTGGCCGCCGCGGCGCTGAACACCCTGGAAGCCGCCCGGGAATCCCTGGAGCAGGCCCAAGCCCGGGGCATGGACGTGGAGTCCGCCCTGGAGGACAACGGGAAACGGCTGGATGCGGTGCGGGGATACCGGCAGGCCTACCGCGAGTACTGCTGGGAAACTTCCGAAGAACTTGAAGGCGTCAGGGTGGCGCCCTTCATGGCCCTGGCCGGGGAGCAGGGAGTCAACCACCGGGACCACCTCTGGCAGATGAGCGTGGGGAGCCGGCTGGCCCGCGTGGACCCCAAGCTGTTCCAGGCCACCTGCCACGTGGTTGTGGAGACGGGGAACGAGGCCCAGGAAATGGCCGCCCTGGAATGGTGGCAGGAGATCACCTGCCGGGGCGGTGAGGGAATGGTGGTCAAACCGTTGGAACTCCTGCCCCGGGGCAGCCGGGACCGGATACAGCCGGCGGTGAAGGTCCGGGGCAAGGAGTACCTGCGGCTGATCTACGGCCCCGAGTACGACCTGCCCGGCAACCTGGAGCGTATGCGGGGCCGGAACCTGCGGGCGCGGCGGGAGAACGCCGTGAAGGAGTTCGCCCTGGGACTGGAGGGAATCCGGCGGTTCACCGCTGGGGAGTCTCCCGCCCGGGTGTACCAGTGCGCCATGGGAGTGGCCGGGCTGGAATCGGAACCCGGCGACCCCCGGCTGTAGAAACAGGCCCCACGCCCCGTCCCGGTGGATAGTGGCTAGTGGCCAGTAATTGGTGACCCATCCCCAACTATCCGATACCCACCATCCACCCAGGAGGAAGGGAATGACCAGCATCCACCAACTGACGAAGAATCTCCGGGACAAAACCGACGAGGAAGTTCTGGAGGGAATCGCCGACATCATCGAAGCCGACCCCACCCGGTGGACCCAGGGCGTCAATTTCATGATGGAGGACGGAACGTGCCTCACCAACCCCAACCTGGCCCACTCCGCCTGCGCCGTGGGGTTCATCGACGCGGTATACCCCATCGAAATCCACTGGGAACGGAACTGGAACCTGGTCTCGATGATGCAGGAGAACATACCCAAAAAATACGGGACCCCCGGGACCCGGTACAACCTGACCAAGTACAACGACACCCGCCGTGACGCAGCGGAGGTCATCGCCTGGTTCCGCAGGGCCGCAGCCCAGGCCGGATGACCGGCAACAGGGAGAGAACAATGGAAACGGAGAGCATATCGGGACTCACCCGGAACCTGCCCGGCAAGCCCGGCGCGGAGATACTGGCAGGAATCGCCGACATCATCGAGTCCAACCCCCGGAGGTGGACCACCGGCAATCTTTTCAGGGAGAAGCGCGGAGCCGCCACCGACAACCCGGAACTGGCCCACCAGGCCTGCGCCGTCGGGTTCACCGACGCGGTGTACGACAACCAAATCCACGGCGATGAGAACCGGGAACTGGCCCGGCATCTCCTGAGCGCAGTTCCAACGGAATCGCCGGACCGGGTCCGGCAATACCCCTGGAAACAGGTCCGGCACCTGGTAACCCGCTACAACGATTCCCTGGAAAACGCCGGGCAGGCCGTTGAATGGTTCCGGCGAGCCGCAGAAACGGCCCGGAACCGGGAACAGGCGACCGGCAGCCGTGGATAGGACGAAACCCCGGGATCAGGAGGCAGACAATGACCGGCAGGAACATCCGTGAACTGGCCGCTACCCTCAGGGGAAAACCCGACGCCGACGTACTGGAGGGAATCGCCGCCATCATCGAGGACGATCCCGACAGGTGGGGAAGGGGGTTCGTGTTCAAGTCCGAGGAAGGCGAGTCCACCTACGACGCGAGCCGGGCCCATTCAGCCTGCGCCGTCGGGTTCGCCGACCTGGTATACCCCCCGGACGTCTTACCGGAGGAAAACCGGGAGTTGACCGGCAGGCTGCTGGAACCCATAGCGCCGAAACAAGAAGGACGTCAGTCCCGCTACAGCGCGATCAAGTACAACGATACCCGACGGGACGTGGCGGAGATCATCGCCTGGTTCCGAAAAGCGGCGGAAATAGCCCGGCAGGAACAAACGGAACCCCCGGATGGGACTTGGTGAAGACCCCCCTGTACCACGTCTGGGCGCTGCTGGACCACGACACCCTGAAACGGCTGGCCAGCCGGCCCCACGACCCGACCCCGGCGGCGTGGACGTCGCGGTCGTCGGCCCGCAGTTGGGCCGAGAAAAGGCTGGCCCTGACCGGCTATAAGATCCTGCGCTGCAACCACCGGGACTGCGCCATCTGCCAGGCCGCCGCAGAAGCCTGGAACATCGATGTCAGTGAAAGGTAGCCGGCGACCGTGGAGAATGTCCGAATGCCAGCAGGAACTCACAGCAAAGCCGAATGCCCCGCCTGTGGACGGGAGATAGCCTACAAGTCCAAGTATTCCGTCCAGATCCGAGAACACCAGCCGCCCAAGGGTAAGCCGCTCAACGAACGGGGGACCTGTCCCGGCTCTTCCCGCAAGATTTACGCGCACATGAGGAGGCGCGAGCATACTTGAAACGACCGCCCGGGATTGAAAGGCTTTCCGCCCACCCAGGTACCAGTCACCGGCCACCGTCCACCGAACACCGGAGGAGAGAATGGGATCCCGCGCCCACATCGGAAAGATACACCCCGACGGCCAAGTGGAGTACGTCTACCTGGGCCACGGCTGCTACCCCGATGACGCCGGCATCATCCTGCTGGAGAACTACCGGGAAGAAGAACAAGCCGATGCCCTGATCCGGGGAGGCTCCATCGTCAACCTGGGGCCCGACGAGAAACGCACCGGACGCTACCACCTGACCCACTGGGACGACTGGGAAGATTCCGCCCCCGTCGTCATGCAGGGAGGCAGCGAGGCCTTCTTCGGAACCCTGAACATCCCCGGCCCCGAGTGGCTCTACGCCTGGACTCCCGACGGCTGGCTGACCGCGCCGGCGGACTGCCACCCCCCGGACGGCTGGTGGAAGAACCTGGCCGTCATGTCCCCCCAGGAGTACCAGGACTGGTTCGACCACAACCAACAGCCGGAATGGGTGGAGTGGCGGGAACGGGCCCGGGAAAAACAGCGGCCCCGGCCGTTGATCCACGTCATCACTCAGTACGTCCGGGAGAAGGCGAAACGGAAGCTCCGGAAGGAAAAAACCCAGACGGCGCTCGACGTCATCGGCTGGTGAGCCCGGCACAGGAAAGGAGCAACCCGGATGAAAGTAAGAGAGTTGAAAGAAGTCCTGGACGACTTCGACCCCGAAATGGAAGTCGCCGTCGGGGTCAGGGAAGGCGGCAGGGAAGTCCCCTACGGCTTCAGCGAGGATGACATCTACGAGTTGGATTTTGCCTGGGACGGCGAACGGGAACGCCTGCTGGCCATAGCGTGCCCCGACCTCATGTCCCACTGACAATTCACGGAGAAAGGAACATGACCACCTACCCCAGCCTAGATGCCTACTACCGGGAGAATCCCGGGGGAAGACAAAACAGCCCCGAGGCCGACTACGGCGTCCACTGGACCATGCCCGGGGAGAGGACCCGCCAACGGGTCTCCTACGTGATGAACACCGGCGAGATCTACGCCGCCAGTCCCAACGGACCGGTGACCGTCCTGGCGACCTTTCCCCCCGACCCCGGCGCGGGGCCCATGGATGTATGGTACAAGAACCTGGACCGCCACCTGGACGGCTGGGCCAGCCGCTGCGCCCGGCCCGGCGGGATGAACTGGCTGATTCAAAGGCTGAACGAGAGTCCCGGAGAAATTGAAGTCTCCCACCTCTTCGGGAACGCCGGCCCCAACGGCCATGAGACGGCCCTCTGCGGAGCCAGGGACGGCCGGCAGTACCTGGCCAGGGAACTGGAGGAGAGCCGGAAGCGAAGAATATCCTGCGAACGGTGCACGGAACTGGACGCGGAGAACCATCACCAGAACTGGGAATTCGAGTACCGGGCGATCACCCGCGAGGACGATGAATTCCTGGTCTGCCGGTTCTGCGGGAAATTGGAACGGGACCACGACCCCGGCGGCTGGCTGGGAACGCCCCGCGACCCGGGAATCGCCGCCACCTGGACCTGCCGGGAGTGCGGGCTCCGGGGATACGACCCGGTCACCCTGATGCGGGTATAGGAGAGAAAGCCGGTGAAACCCGACAAACTGACGGAAATCACAATTGAAAACTTCCGCAGCATCGACCGTCTGGAACTCCGGGACCTGGGAGACATCAACGTCGTCAACACCGGGAACGACGTCGGAAATACCCACGTCCTGGACGCCGTCCAGCTGTACGCCGGCCGGGGCAGCCCCCAGGTCATCCGGGAGATCCTGCTGCGGGACGACGAGTTCCTGAACGGAACCTACGACGGCCCCGTCCTACCGGACCGGGACGCCCTGTTCCACGACAGGGACAACGGGGCGGAAATTAGCATCTCCGGCCAGGACTGCCGGCTGGCAATACGGGTCGACGAACAGGACCTGGAACAGAACACTCTCACCGTCTCAACGCAGGGGCGGAACCGCCGGGTGAGCCTGGAGAACCCGTACGGGTTCCGGTTCCACCCGGGAGGGGAGAGGGATGCAACAACCTGCATCCGGGTGGGACCCCGGGAGCCGGACAACGACACCCTGGTTGGACTCTACTACCCCATAGCCCTGACCGACGGGGAGGAACGGGTTGCGGAATTCATCACCAGGGTCGCCGGGACATGGGTGGACCGTATCGGCAGCGTCGGGGACCAGGAACGGGCGCGGGTCATGGTGCGAACGCCGGGGAGCCGGACCCCCGTGCCGCTGCGCAGCCTGGGACCGGAAACGGTGCAGGCGGCCCACGCGGCGATGGCCCTGGAGAACGCCCGGGGAGGCATCCTGCTGCTGGACCAGGCCCACACGAGAATCCGACCGGAGGCCCGGGAAATAATGTGGCGGAGCATCGCCCTGGGCATCCGGGGCGAGGCGCAGGTATTTACCACCACCGACCCGGACAAGGTTCACCGGGCGCCGGCAGCAGAGTAGAAAAGAGCGCAGCCGTACGCGGAGAGAGGCAGGAAAGATGACCCTGACCATCCTGGAGAAACGGGGGGCGATGAACCCCGGAACGGCGGAAGGGATTCTCTCCGAAATATCCGCCGCCGTGCGCCGCAACCCCGGATCCTGGAACCGCTACTATACGTTCGTCAACCACAAGGGCAAGGTATTCACCCCCTGGGAAATCCGGTGGCCGGGCTACGCCCGCCGGAACGCCGCCAGCGCCTGCGCCCGGGGCTGGCTCCGGCTGGCCGGGGAGAAAGCCCCGGAGGAAGAGAGACGCCGGGCCGGGCAGGCCCTGGAACAAGCCATCCCGGCCGAACTCAGGAGGCAGGGAGTGGACGGCTACAACGACTCCCTGGAAAGCGCGGAAGAATTCACAGCCTGGGTGGAACGGGCCCTGGCCATACTGGAAAACGGAGGAGACAAGCAGGCATGACCACGCTGATGGAATCAATCAGGGAAATCAACGCCGGGGAATTCCCCCGGGACGCCCGGGGCATACTGGAAATGGCCGCCGATACCGTGGAAACTCATCCCGACACCTGGACCATCGGGGAGACCTTCCGCCGTTCCGACGGCAGCCCCATGGCCGCCAACCCCGCCAACGCCCCCTACGAAGAGAGTCACTTCAACGAAGCCGGTTCCGCCTGCGCCGTGGGATGGATCCAGTTCCTCGGCCACCAGGCCGGCCGGCTGGCCCGGCGCCGGGCGGACCAAGCCCTGCAACAGGCGATACCCCCTCCCTTCCAGGCCCACGGAGTGACCGGCTACAACGACCAGCTGGAATACCCGGAACAGTTCGTGCAGTGGGCCCGGAGGACGGTCGCCATGATTGACGCCGAGGCGGAGGAGAAGGAATGAAGGTTGAAGAACTGCAGCAGCTGGCCCAAGCCAACGACCGGGTGAGGGAACTGCTGGAACAAGGCTGGACCCAGGACGTCTTCGCCCGCCGGGAGGACGGAACCGCCGTCAATCCCAATAGCCCCGAGGCGGTGAGCTTCTGCATCTCCGGCGGAGTGCATCGCGCCGCCCGGGAAATCGTCCCCGAGGAGGACCTGTCCGACCTCCTCACCTGGCACCTGAAGTACATCGAGGACGCCCTGGGTTCAAGGAACCCGGTCATCTACAACGATGACCCGGAACGGACGCAGGAAGACGTCATCGACCTGCTGGACCGGGTGGGACGGCGCATCAGGAAGGACGTGGAGACCGGCAGGAGATGAAACGGAAGAATCTCAGCGAAACCCTCGCCCGGCTGGAGAAACCCGGCAGCCCGGGCCAACTCCTGGAAAGCATGGCCCAAATCTGGGAAAATCACCCCGGCTCCTGGACCACCGGAGTCCCGGCCCGGGACCGGGACGGGAAGCAGGTTCCATCCAGCAGCGCCAGAGCCGTATCCTTCTGCGCCGAGGGCCTGGCCAAGCGTTTGGAACCGGAATGGGGAACATTCCGGTCCGCGCTGGCGGCATTGGAGAAAACCCACAACCAGGACGTGGGAGTGACCAACGACGCCCTGGCAAACCAGTACGAAGCGGCCCGGTGGGCCCGGAGCGCCGCAGCATTCCTACCCAATGGGGAATGAAGAAATGAAGCCGACCATCAGGGAACTGCTCCACGACGGAGAAGATCTGCCCCAAGACGTGCCCGGCATCCTCCGGGCCGTCATGGAGACGGTGCAACGGAACCCAGGGGCCTGGAACCGGGACAACTTCTTCCAGGACGCCCGGGGCCTGGCCCTGGAGCTGGCTGACAAAGATGCCTGGGCCGAAGCCGCCAGCGGCTGCGCCATGGGCTGGCTGAAACTGGCTGCGCTGAGGAACCCGGACATCCTTCAACCGGTCAACCAGGCGCTCCTGAACGCCATCCCCGACGAATTCACGCCGCGGTCCATCATCGCCTACAACGACTCGCTGGAGCGGCCGGAACAGTTCGTGGAGTGGGTGCGGCGGGCCTGCTATGAGCAGCAGCCCTCCTGCCATCACGCCGGGTGGACCTGTTCGTTGGGGCACCGGAACGAGACCTACCTGTTGATGGAACGGGAAAGTAAGGAGATAACCCTGATGGGCGGCTCTGCCTGGGACTTCTGCAACGTCTGCGACGAGCGGCCCGAGCCTTCCGAGGTAGCCCGGATGCGGCGGGAGATCTTCCGCCGGTGGGGCCAGTTGGGAATAATCGAGCCCGGGGAACAGGTCAGGCTGGAAGAGGAATACGGAAGCGCGGAGTCGGTCCACAGCTGGGAGGAGAGAATGGCATGGGCGCTGGAGAAAATAACCAATGAAAGGATGGGTGAAGAATGACCCGGGAAACAGTCTACAACCCCGACCATCCCGTCTGCCCCGGAAACGACGCCGCCGCCGTAGTGGCGGAAATCCTGACCATCATCGAAGTTGAAGCCGACGAGGCCGGTGAGGAGACTCCCGAACTGGATGAGGAGACCCTGCGCCGGAGGATGCCGGAACTGGAACGCCTGGTCATGGAGCAGCTGACCGAAAACCCCATGCCCGTCTGCAAGCACCTGGAACACGCCGTGGGCGCCGCCGCCTGGGACGTCTGGCGAAAGCTGATCCAAGAGGAAAAAGACGCGCTGCGGGAAAAGGAGAAAGAATGAGCCAGGAGAAGGAAACCCACGAGTCCTACGGGACCATCTCCTTCACCCGGGTGAACGGCGCCGGCGATATACCCCTGTTCGGTTCCTCCATCAACCACCAGAACGTCATCATGCTTGAGGTGATGACCGCCGAGCGGACCCGCAACCTGAGCCGGGACTGGATTCACGGCAACAAGGTGATACTACAGGCCGTCATGTCCCCGGCCCAGTTCGCCGAGGCCATCACCTCCCTGGGGCAGGGGGGCGGGACTCCCATCACCCTGGAATTCGTCGCCGGGGACGAGCAACGCCGCCGGCCGCCGCCGGCGCCCCGGGTCAGGGAGCAGTTCGATGCCGAGGTTCACGAGAGCATGGCCCACAGCATCGAAATCGTGGACGAGCTGATCGAGAAGACCAAGGGCACGGTGCGCCGGCGTCTGGAAATCCTGAGGGGAAGGCTGGAGAGCAACCTGCCCTTCGTACAGGAGCAGTTCGCCCGGCAGATGGACCGGACGGTGACCGAGGCCAAGGCCGAGATGGAGGCCTACGCCCTGGCCCGTCACCCGCAGATCGCCGTACCCGCCATGACCCGGCAGCCGGAGGCCCTGCCCCCGGCGGAAGAGGACTGAACCCCAACCAAAGGGAAAAGGAAGAAAAAAACGATGAACGACAACCAGCAACAGATGAAAGCCGTCATTGAATTCGCCCTCAGGGACTGGGACGAGGAACACTGGATCAAGGGACGCACCGCCCGGGCAGTACACCGGGAGCCCGACGGGCGGACAACCGCCGGCATCCCCGACGACCCAACCAGCCCGGAAGCGGGGTACTTCTCCGTGGTCGGCCGCATCAGCTGGGCCGCCAGCCGCCTGGACCACCGGGGCCACGTCATGGCCAACGCGGTCGATGAACTCCTGGCCCCGCAACTGGACCCGGAGTTCTTTCCCGACATGACTCCGGGGCAACGGGTGCAGAAGCACAACGACCTGCCCGGAACCACATTCGAGCAGATTACCGGGATGCTGCAGCTGGCCCAAGACGAACTGGAGGGTTCCATTTCCTGAACCACGCTTTCACCATGAACCGGGGGCAGCTGTCGTCAAAGCCGGCCGGACAACGGACGGTGTAATCTTCCCGCAACCATCCGCAGAACGGAACCGGCGGCAGCATGACCACCGAGATACAGTCGGCCGCGGAGTCGCTGCACGAATACCTGAAGGGCCACCCCTGGTTCCAGGCCGTGGGCATCGGCTCAGTTGAACAATCCCCCGGCCTGCTGGTGTACGTCACCCGGAACAACCACCACACCAGGAGAATAGTCCCCGTCTCCTGGATGGGATTCCCGGTGCGCCCCGAGGCGACCGGGAGGATGTCCCCCTGAACCCGCCCGGATAAACCCCCCAATGACAAAAACCGGGGGACGGGCCGCCGGAAGCCCGGGTAAAATCCCCCGGGCCATGAACGAAGTCCCCCGTTTCCAACCACTGCTCTGTGTTACCTGCGCCCGGGAAATGCTCCGGGAGAGACGGGGCCGGCTGACCACGCTGCAATTCTGCGCGGGAGGGGAACACCGCCTCAGGCCCGACTGCCCGGACCACCCGGGCAACCTCTCCCACTCCCCCAACGGGCGCATCTTCTACTGCTCCCGGGTGACGGGCAAGGACTCCCGGGGCCGGGCCATAACCTGCAATACCCGGTTCACCGCCGTGACCTACGACGAACGGGGGAACCCCGTTAGGGAGAGAATAATCCCCACCATTCGTCCCCGGCAGGACCCGATGAACCCAAAGGAGGAGAGAGTGACCGAGTACAAACTGAGCGACGACGCCCGGGAACGGGCATTGGACTGGATGATGAACGGCCAGGTGGGAAAGTCCTCCCTGGAGATCGTCCGCACCGCCCTGACCGGAGAAACCGGTCAACACCCAAGATACCCCCTGGACCCCGCCGACCTGCGCCTCTGCCTGCTGCTGCTGGAAAGGGTGCCGGAGGCGGCCTGCGCGATGCCCCTGCTGTCGGAAGCGTCGGAGACCTGGAAAGGACTGGCCAGGGAATGGAAACGGCTGGAGAGCCTGCTCCGGGAGGAGACCGGAGACATACGAAATCCGAAAGCGTCCAAGGCCCCCAGAACCTACCAGGCCATGCTGAAAATCAGGCACCCCGAGGAGGAGTAAAAGCCATGACCACCGGAAACAACGACTTCACCGCCGAGTTCAACGAACTGTGCCAGGGGTTCCAGCCCCAGGGCGAACTGCCCAACTACCCCGTCAACGTCATCAGCGACCTGGGGAAGTTCACCTTCACCCCTGCCCACTTCCGGCACGTCAACCCGGGAGTGGTGGATATGATTGACGCCAAGCTGTCGGCCTGGGTGGAGGAAGAACCCGAAATGGAGGACACCCTGACCCCGGAGAAGCTGGCGGAACTGGCCCGGATGTGCGAGAACGCCGCGGAGGAAGCCCTGAACGATATGCAGGAGGCGGTGGAGGACGTGCTTCGCCGGGAGACATAAAACCCCACCGGGAAGGCACCGGTCGGAAGTGGTAGAATACCGGGAAGACCGGAACAGGGGAGAAAAGACCATGACCGTACGGGAAGAAGTCCGGGAAATGACCCTGAACGCCGGGTATTTGGTCCTGGAAGAAAGCACGGGCAGAAAACTGTCCCCCGGCGAGAAAAGACTCCTGGAACGGCAACTCGACGCAAGAATCCCGGAATACACCGGGACTTATCCAGTCCGGTACATCCTCGACCGGATGGAGTCCCTGGCCGGAGTGGCGCACATAAACGGGAACCGGGAATTCCCGGGATGGGAATATCCCGTCACCGAACAATACCGCCGGGCCATCCTGGAAAGCGCGGAGAATACCAGGATAAAGTACTTCGGCATGGCCGATGATTCCTTCAAAGCCGGAGACGTCCAGCAGGCCACGGAACAACTGAACCGGGCCGTCACCTGCTCCATAACGGCCATCGGAGCGTCCTTAGGCTGGCCCCACGGAGACCCGGAGAACGACGTAAGGGTCATGGCCGGAATCGCCTGCGGCAAATTCCCGGCGGAAGGGGAAAGCATCTACCGGATGCTGGATTCCGCTCCGGAGAGAGGGCAGGACCTGAACAGCGCCTTTGCCGCCGCCACCGGCCAGCCCGAGGCCGTCCGGACCGGCGCCTACCTGGAATCTGGAAGAACGTCGGAGGAAGCCACCATGTTCGCCCGGATGGCCGTGGAACTCGCCGATGAGCTGGGACGGGAACTTCGATGAAGAAGCCAGATTGACCCCTACCGTAAACGTCGAAGCGACGGCAGACGACAATGAGGACATCCAATGGAAGAAGGAAATAACGAATGACAGACACATTCCTATTGGGCGCAGGCTTCTCCAAAGCAGTGTGTAGCGCCATGCCAACCATGAAAGAGTTGTACGACCTCCTAGGCGCCTCCTTGAACAACCCAGACGGCCCAACCAGGGAAGCTTACGAGTACGCCTCCGGCAATACGGAGACGCTGCTCTCCTATTACGCAATTCCCAGTCCCCAAGATGACCGAATTCAACTGTTAAAGAAGAAACAAGTTACGGCTTACTTGGAAAACAAGATAGGACAGATAATAAGTGACAAGGAGGAGGAGGGGGCAAAGCTGGGATTGAACCCTCTGGCGGGACGGCTATTGTCAAAGTGGCACGATGAGAAAACCCATGTGCTAACTACCAATTACGACACTCTCATCGAGAGAATAGCAGACCAAGGAATATACTCAGCACTAGGGGGCAAGAAGGAACAGTTACATTACCAGATTATTTATCCCATACCCATAAGCACTGCCCAATCCAGATACGGAACAGCTGTACTAGGCCCAACGCGCCACGAAACTTTCACAATATACAAACTGCACGGATCAACCACATGGTTCAAGTCAGACACGGAGGTTACCTTCGACCCCATCTATGGAGTCTCATACGACAGCACTACTAACGTCGAAGAGAACCAACTAGTCGTCGATAAAAGAAGATTTATAGTACCTCCCGTCTATGATAAATCATCTCTGCTCAGCCACGACACCATAAGGAGTTTATGGCGATTGGCGAGAGATACCGCAATACGACCCGCTAACCGAATATACGTTATCGGCTATTCACTGCCCGAAACGGACACAGCCATGCACACCCTCCTGTGGGAAGGAAGTCAATCTAACGGCGGGGAGAAAGAAATCTACGTTGTGGATCTAAACCCTGAAACCGCCAAGAGATACAGACAGACCCTAGGGAAATACTACCAAGTCAATGAAAAATACACTGGTGGAGACGACCCCTTCGGCAGATTCATAGAAGAGTACGTGGGAGAGGAATACGAAGAAATCGAAGCAACTGAGCAAAACAAAAAATCAGGAGCAATGCTGGTTCCTTTACCCAAGGCATAGGCATGAACGGAATTTATCAACCGCAATTGTCTACCACTGAAACCAAATAGCACAGAACAGGAGATGGGCGTAGTAGCCCCCGGTCATCTCCGAATACTAACGATGAGCTGAGAAACTCGAGTCCGATTGGACTTTGCTCGATGGTGACCTCCCAGTTGGAAAGGTTACCAACCCGTTGCCTTGAAACCAACAAATAGAAACACCAAGGACACCTAGGCTACTCCCAGGTGACTTGGAACATGGCCAGCCGGTAGAACGACCCTATGTGGCGATCCGACGTGGCCGCTGAGAAGAAAATGGTAGAATGACAGTCAACTTGGAACAGGAAAGAGACACCATGCAACCAGTTCATGCGGACTACAAGTACCGGCGTTTTCCGAAAGTGGCAGATACCAATTACCTGCAACTGCCGGGAGACCTGGCCGAATTCCTGAAAGAGGCGCGACTCAGGGAGAAAAGGCGACTTGAACAGGAAGAACGGGAGCAGATGCTCCTGAGACTGGCCAGAGCCGAGCGATGCCTCCGGCCAACGGAATACCAGGATTGGAGAGAGTACCGGGTCACCGCAGACGGAACCGCTCTACGCCGGAACGACGCCGGGATGAGATGCCTCGAA
The DNA here is from genome assembly GCA_963665735.1 of Dehalococcoidia bacterium. GTDB lineage: Bacteria > Chloroflexota > Dehalococcoidia > Lucifugimonadales > UBA3495 > CATOSK01. Next base: position 1,130,395 of record OY762444.1, read on the forward strand.
TCCGGGAACCTCACCAGGGCCTTCAGAAATTTCAGGGAAGCCATTGACCGGGACCCGGAACTGGGATTGGCCCACAACAACATCGGGTTGCTCTACCTGGAAATTGGAGAACATGAGAAAGCATTGGAGCACTTCGACGAAGCCATCCTATTGGATAAAGGGTTGGACGTTGCTTACGGCAACCGGGGACTGGTTCTTATCGAACTGGGCGAGTACGAGGACGCCTACGGCAACCTTGAAGAAGCCCTGTCCATGGACCCGGAAGACCCAATGCACCACAACAACTTGGGGGTGCTTTTCCTGGAAATAGGGGAACCGGAAATCGCCATGACCCTTTTCAACCAGGCCATAGAAATCGAGCCCGACAGACCGCTTTACCACGCCAATCTGGGCATCGCGTACAAAGAAATGGACGACTGGGAAACTGCCAACCGGGAATTCGAAGAAGCTGCGGAACTCAGTAAAAGGGAGTTCGCCGAAAGCATGGACCGGATAGCCGCATGACGGACAGCCAAGACGGCAGAATCAAAATCGTCATAGATACCAATGTCCTGGTACCCATCCTGACATACAAATCACCCAACGACAACTGGCTAGTCAAATCCTGGAAGTCATACAGCGTAATCCCCCTGATTTGCGAGGAAACCTCAGAAGAACTCCGGAGGAAGCTGATATGGGCATCTCCCACGACAAAAGATTACCAAGCAATACTGTTCGCCGAGAGAGGCCTCAACGACTACGCTCAATGGTGTGAGACGATCAGGGTGGAAGACGAACCTGCTAACCCGCAGTGCCGGGACAAAACCGACCAGATATTCATTGACCTGGCCTACGCCGGAAACGCCGCCTACCTGGTCACCAGGGACGGGAAACTCCTGGCAATGGATTCCCAAACCCCCTTCCGCATCCTCACCGACGCCGACTTCCGGCGGATAATCGCCCCGCTAGTTTAACTCTCCCTCACCCCGCCAAACCCCGCCTGCCGTTCAATCCGCTAAAACCAACGCGGAAGGAGATAACCACGCGCCCATGACCTCCCCACACCAGCCGACCTTCACCCTATTGGCCGGCCCCTCCGGCGTGGGCAAGGACGCCGTCCTGGATGCGTTGCAAAAGCGGCTGCCCCAACTCCACGTCCCCCTTACCGTCACCACCCGGCCCATGCGCCCCGGGGAGAAGGACGGCCGGGAGTACCGGTTCGTGGATGACGAAACATTCCTGGCGATGGAACGGGAAAAAAGATTCCTGGAAACGGCCCTAGTCCACGGGTGCTTCTACGGCACCCCCAAGGATGAGGTAGTCAAACCCCTGGCCGAGGGGCGGAATGTTATCCTCAAAGTGGACGTGCAGGGCGCGGAACAGGTGAAGCGGCTCATGCCCCAAGCCCTGGGCGTGTTCCTGATGCCCGAGGGAGAAGAACAGCTGCGCCGGCGGCTGGAACTCCGGGGCCTGGAACCCGCCGACCTGGAGACCCGGCTCGGGAACGCCCGTTGGGAGATGGAGCGGGGAAAGGACTTCGAACACGTCCTGGTCAACCGGGAAGGAAAGCTGGAGGAAACCGTTGCCCTGGTGGAACGGGTGATCCTGGGAAAGCAAGTTTGAAGAACGTCTGCCACTTCACCGTGACCCTCGACCACGTACGCCGCAGCCGCAGCGGCGAGGGCAACCCCCTGGCATTGGCGCTGCGGGAGAACGGGCTGATGGAACACCCCCGGGTGGAGGGAATATCGACCCGGGGCGAGTACGGGAACCGGAGCTACTCCTACCGGCACGCGCCCACGGTGATGCGGTGGCTGAACCGGTGGCGGCGGGGCGAGGAGATGGAACCACTGAAGTTGATCCTGAACCAGGACTCCCGTCAGTTGAACACGGCGCCCCGGCCAAGTGACCAGTGACCAGTGACCAGCACCCCGTTCCCCCGACCACCGGGAGAGAAAATGGCCGAAACCTTCCTGTCAATCCACGACCTGCTCTGCGCCAACTGCCGCCAGCCCTCCCAGGGGCCGGTGTACGGCGTAAACCCGGAACCCCCGCCGCCCCTCCTGTCCATCTGCCTTTGCTGGGAATGCGAGCAGGAGATGAAACGGGCGCCGGAGGGAGGCCGGGAATGGTTTCACCGGCTGGCCGCGAGGATAGCCGAGCGGCGGAGCCTGCTGGCCGAGAAGGTGGAACTGGAACGGATGCTGACCCGGACCTCTCCCGGAAGCAGGACTCCCCGCGCCAGCCTGGAATCCTGGCTGCAGAAGGTGGAAGGTAAACTGGCGGCGCTGGATGAAGAAACCCGGGTGCGGAAATAATTCCCGCAGCAGGAGCAGTTGACCCATGAGAGTATTTCCCGCCTTTTTGACCCTGGCGCTGGTGGCCGCGGCGATAGCCTGCGGCACAGCCGACGCGCCGGCCGCCACCGAAACACCGGCTGTCCCCACCACGACGGCCACGGCGATTCCGGCGGTAGTTGCGACCATCGAGCCGCCGGCGGAGGAGGTGGAGCCGCCAACCGAAGAACCCTCCCCAACACCGCAAGACGACCCCGGCGGCGTGACGCTGACGCCGGAACCGGTTGCTGCCGAAACCCCCGCAATCACCCCCACGGAGATACCCACAGTCATTCCCCAGCAGCCGCCCCCGGAGCTGCTGGATAAACTCTGGCCGCTATGGGTGGAGTCGGTGTCGGTGATTCCCACCGGGGAAGGTTTCAGCCTGCGCGTCGCCACCACATTGCCCAGTTACTGCTACCGGTGGACCGGACATGACCTGGAGGTGGAAGAAGACAAGCTGATGGTTGCAGTGACCTTCGTGAACGACGCCGAAACCCAGGCGATAGCCTGCGCCCAGGCATTAAAGGAGAATGTCAGCGACATACCCCTGCCCAACGACCTGCAACGGGGCCGCAGCTACGAAGTGGCGGTGAACGGGCACGTGGTAGCCACCGTCACCGTGCCGGACGAATGAGCCTCATTCAAGGAAAAACAGCCATGACCGCGAGCAACGCCCTCCGGGAATCTCTCCCCCGTCTCCGCCAGGCCGGCGAAATCAGCGTCGGACGCGGCCTGCGGGCCGTCGCCCGGATGATTGAGGAACACCCCGATACCTGGTGCCGGGAAGCCATCTGGCAGGACCGGGAGGGGAACCACGTCTTCGATGCGGAACAAATACACCGGGGCTGCGCCTTCGGGTTGATCTACCTGGTATGGGAGAAGGACAACGCGAAGCTGGGCCAGGCCTGCGAACTGCTGGCCGACGTCGTTCCCCACCGGGACACGGACATGGACGAGTTCGACGTCATCACCGGGTACAACAACCACCCGGACACGACGCCCACTCTGGTCAGCCGGTGGTTCCTCCGCGCCGCCGCCAGGTCGGAGGGAATCCTTCTTTCCGACCTGCCCCTGGGCCGTTAGCTCAGCCGGCAGAGCGCCCGACTTTTAATCGGGACGTCGCGGGTTAGAGTCCCGCACGGCCCACCAAAACACCCGGAGGGGAAAAACGAAGAACTTCCAGCCAGTATAATCGCAGTGGTGGAAGCCCACCGCGTCCCGGCGTGAACGGCCGGTCCGAAGGAATCCTTTGCACGGTTCCGGCGGGCCGGTTGTTTTTTCACGGAACCCAGGAGACCCACAATGAAGAACTTCCTCACCAGCGCCGTCATAATCATGGCGCCGGTCGGCATTCTCCTGGCGATCCTGCTGATCTGGTACTCCCACCAGGCTGAAACCCGTCAGCGCAATGAACCCACCGACCCGGCAACGCAGGCCCAAGCCACCGGCAAGGCGCTGGAAATCATCTACCACATGAGGAGGGACCAAGGGGCCGACCCCGGCATCGGATGCCAGATGCAGAAGTCCGAATCGGAGAAATGGGACCGGCGGGCCGGAGAACTGGTGGAACGGCTGGAAGAAATCCCAACGACCGGCGCGGAGCCCCTTTACCACGAAGACCTGGCCAGGGCCCGGGACCTGCGGGAGGAGATTCACATCCTGAACCGGGAAACCCTGATGATCCACTGCCGGGAATAGGGCCGTTCAAAATTCAAACGGGAGACGGGCCACGATGGAATTAGCTAGCGTTACGCTCAAAACAGTTTGGACCACGCAAGCGGGGTTTTTCGACGAACCGCCCTGTACAACTATCCCGTAGTTATGCCACGGTAAGGAGCGAGCATACTCACCCGGTCTGTCATAGCGGCAAGCCACTGAATTTCGTTCAGTCGCCGTTGGTCAGACATTATCAGGTTATGACTCCCTCCAGCAGAGGATAAAGCTTGCATGGTCAAGTTTCTCTGATCAACGGTATGACCCGTTCGGGGCCAATCTCGAGCGTAGTCGAGGGGGGTACGTCCCAAAAAGTCAACTCTGTTGACTTCGGCTCCGTGTAGAAGGAGCAGACGTATCATAACCGGAGAACACTGCCTGGCAGCATTATGGAGAGCGTTGCCTCCTCTGATACGTTCCCCCACATTGGGACTTACGCCCTTCTCCAGCAGGTATTCAAGCGTTTCGATCTGCTGAGATGTCACCGCCACATGTATAACATTAGACTCAAATCTGGAGACAGCATGGATGTTCGCACCACTGTCCACCAGGAATTCAGTAGTTGCGAGGTGCCCTGCCATGACAGCATAGAAAAGTGGGGGAAATCCTCGATCATCTCGCGCATTGAGATAGGCATCCTCCTGAATCAGCAACCGGGCCCTGCTTAGCTCACCCCGGTATGCAGCATGGTGCAACGGTGTCTCGATCTCGCGCATCGCCAATTGCACGAGATCATATTGTCCTGCTTCGTGACCGATTTCCAACGGCGTGAGCTTACGGTCATTCTCGATGAGGTGGTTAGCTCCGTTGCGCAGTAGAGCTAGACCCGCCATCGTGCTACCCGTCCGGATCGCGTCGTGTAGTGCTGTATCCCCATCTATGTCCTGTCTGTCAATGTCCGCTCCCCTCTGCAATAAGATAGGTATAACTGAGTCGAGATTCAGGTGGGCTGCGAAATGCAGTGGAGTGGCACCCGTGGCGTCAGGCAACATCTGCGCGCCTGCTCGAAACAGCACTTCGGTGATTCCAATGCTTCGTAGGCCCCGGTGGAGCGGGGTATCGCCATCCCGACAACGTGCGTTGGGGTCAGCACCAGCCTGAAGCAAGACACTAACCGCTTCCGCTTGGCTTGCGTCAGCAGCCAGATGAAGCGGAGTGTCGTAGTCTCGGTCCACCACATTAGGATCAGTGCCTTCGGCTAACAGGCGCTTTACTTCCTCGACGTCGCCTCGGACAGCAGCGATGTGAAGAGCGTTGCTCATTTCGGCTCAATCCTCGACAACCAGGAATCCGACTGTTCAGTCATTGGACTGCTTTCTCACTTTCGGCCATTAGCCGGCCGGGGCGCTCACTATATCATCAAGCGTCAGGACTCTACGACGTCGCGGGACACGAACATTATACCCATGTAGGTTACAACAGGACCCACACGCATGGAAACAGTGGCATAGGCTAAGGCCACAGAGGGAGGAGCAATCGCGTGTCAAAAATCCTCGCAGTTCTGCGAGGGCAAGCGACCGATCGGAATGCTAGGCTGAGAGATCAACTTTTTTGTTCAGTCTTTATTGACTAGATTATAGCCGGCAGCCCTTCCAGACTCAACGAAAAGGGTGGGGTTGAAGCCATTCTTTAAGTAGGAAAACAACCCATATTGAGGCGGGTTGGACCTTGACCCGGGTAATCACCGGGGGGCTGATGCCCACCGACTGCACGCGAAAATCTTGCCCCAGCGACACCGGAAGGCCCACAAACTACACCAGACGGACTGTGATAGCCTCACTTCGATTCCATGCCATGCGATATTATCCGCGGCAAGTGAATCGCAGTCTCAGGGCTTTGTTTGGAGATTTTCGGAAGGCTTCGCAACGCCCGTACCGGGCAGGCCTTGGTACGCTGACGAACTGCGAAAACCCAGAAATTCCAGGCGATTCGCCCCAAAACGAAACCGTCTATGATTTAGTCATTGCACTACTCGTCCGACGTGGAAAGGTGCAAAATCAGTCCCTCAGCCCGACGCACGACACTAACTTCTGGCAGGTGAATATGCTGCAGATCAACTCAGAGAAGATGTTCGTAAACGAAACAGAGGAACGTAATCGGCTGCGCGGTGTTTTGCACACCAACCTTCGGATCTTGGAGTCTGAACCGATTGAGACAGCCATTGGAAGCATCCTGCCAGTCACTAACTTGCGTGACCCCAAAACTATGGTGTACGAGCTCACCGAGCGTTTTGAGAAGAACCCGCCAGTGGCGGCAAACCTTCATTCCCATGGCGTTGACCCTTACCTCAAAGAAGCCGCCACCTTAATTTCGTTTGCGTTGAATGTCACGTGCACCCCTGATTACCAGCTGACGCAACGGCTGCTCGGACCAAGACCCAATCTGATGGGCGACGCTCAACCGAAAGAGTTGCTTTCGCGGGTCTTCGACGAACAGGTATGGGCCCAAACTGACGAAATCGAGGAGCTGGTCAAGTTCGCAGCACGTTTGATTGGCCTCGGACGCAAACGCCACTTGGCAACAATTCGTGCGATCAACACGTATGTGACCGGTGTCCACAGAGTCGCTGACGACTACGAACTGGCATACACCCTCATGGTGGCGGCCATAGAGTCGCTGGCTCAAAAATTCGACGGTCATCAACCCGAATGGAACGACTACCCAGAAGAAAAGCGCAACAGGATAGACGACGCTCTAGCTGGGGCAGATCCCTTGACTACCGAGAAGGTCAAGCAGGCCATACTGGACATCGAGCACACTGCACTGGCTCGGCGATTTCGCGAATTCACCGTGGATCATTTGCGGCCTGAGTACTACCAACAGGCATCAGACCAAGGATCCACACCGGTCACTGAAGCACTCATCCGTCGAGCCGTTCAAGAAGCCTACAACATCCGGTCAGGTTACTTACATACCCTGCGAAGGATGCCGAACGAGATCAAAATTCCCGGTCAGCTTGGGAAGATCGCGGCAGTTGGCCGCAAGACCTACCTGACTTTCGAGGGGCTCAGCCAGATGGTCCGCCACGTAATCACCGAATTCGTGAACCGTGGTCCACAGGTCGAAACGGAAGATTACAACTACCACCCTGAGCGGTTCGATCTGGTGCGTGTTCGCCCTGACCACCTCCCAACTGGGAACGCCCCATCATAAGCTTCATAAACAGACTGTTATCATTTTCGGTTGCGTGCTGGACGAATTTTAGGTTGCGACATTTGCTCCAAGATGGCTGATCCCCTGTAATGAGATTCGTCTACATGATCAACCACGCCGGGAATAGGGCCGGACCACATTCAAGCGGGAGAAGAGCCATGACTGAATCCCCATCCACACCCCGGGAGGTCGCGGCAACCCTGACCCCCCTCTACTCCTGCGCTCTCCCGAGCTGCGCCGACGAAGTCACCTTCCCCGCCGACAACCTCTACTGGTTCGACGGGAACGGGGAGTTCCCCGCCGGGTTCTACTGCGAGGGGGACTGGGAAGAGATAAAGTTTTCCCTCAGCCGGGGAAGGGAGGACGAAGACGACTACTACTACGGCATCCAGCCGGGAATATCCCTGGAGCGGGCCCTCGACGGGAATCCCTGAAACGGCTCCGGATGACCTCATGACAACAGACCATCAAGTTTGTTGCGGGGTATTATCAGAACTAACCTGAGTGGCAGAAACGTGCTAGATCTAGCACTTTTATTTTTTGCCAGGCACGGCGATTACGAAAGTCTTTGGTCAGAACCGTGGTATCGTAACGGTTGCCCGTAAATCACACATCGAAACGTAATTCTGAAACTTGAGCCTTTCTTGGCAATGTAAAATTCTCAAAAGTCCATTATTCGTTATTCCGTTATTCTACGTGTCTTTTACAAAGGTTTCTGGTGGGAAACAACCGGCTATCCTTTCTCCTTTCCCACAGCGGGGCGGCGGCGCCCTGTTGGGCGGTGTTTCGCCGCCGCCCCCGGGAAGAAAAACTCCCGGCGGAAAAAGGAGAACGTCGTGGAAAAGACAGTAACCATCCACACCGACGGCAGCTGCCGGGGCAACCCCGGCTGGGGCGGGTTCGCCGCCACCATCGAGTCCCCCGGCCAACCCTCCCTGGCCGTCACCGGAAACCAGCGGGAAACCACCAACAACGCGATGGAACTCCGGGCCGTCCTTGAGGCGCTGCAGGAGGCCCATCGCCGCTCCCAGACGGAAATCTCCCTGGCCGGATGTGAAATCCGGGTCGTCTCCGACTCCGAGTACGTGGTCCGGCCGTTCAAAGAAGGCCTGCTCAAGAAGTGGGTCGCCAACGGCTGGCGTACCTCCGGCAAGAAGCCCGTCGCCAACCGCCAATTCTGGAAGGCCCTGCTGACCATCGTCGAAATCATCCAACTGGCCCACCGCGCCGACATAACTTGGGAGCACGTCCCCGGCCACGCCGGACATCCCGGCAACGAGGAATGCGACCGGCTGGCCCGGGGCGGCAGCGACCCCGTGGTGGGAGGCCGGCAGCTGGTCCTCCGGGACACCTGGCAGGCCCACGACTGCGGACAAAGCTACACCCTGCATCACTGGGGAGAACCCCTTGCGGAACCGGAACCGGTGGAGGATGAGCCCGCATTGAGCGACTACGACCGGGGATACGCCGACGGCTACGCCGCAGCCCTGGCCGCCATGGCCCTGGAACAGGCTCACGGCAACCCCGGCGAGTTCGTCACCAACGTGAACAACGGCGCCGCCATTCCCATGAAAGAAGTGATGACGCTGTTTCACATGGAAGGGGACAAATGCGAGGCCTACGACGCCGGGCAGAACTGGCTGGGAAGCATCAGCCGGGAGGACTGCCAGCGCGTCACCCAAGACCCCCGGTGGGAACATCCCCACCGGCACGGCGCGGAACTGCCGGCGGTTCCCTTTTAAATGGGGCTCCGACCCCGGATTGAAAGGGGCTCCGACCCCACCCCGCCGGTGGATGGTGGAAAGTCCCAATCAGCCGGGCTACCCGCCGCTAAAAGCCGCCGGCGACGGTCTTCAGGGCATCTATCTCCACCACGTCGCAGTAGACCTTGTCGTTGTTGTCCACCTTGGCCAGCACCCCCTTCATTATCACCGCCTGGGTGGAGTAGGGGCGCAGGGTTATCTTCTTCCCGGACTCCAGGGAACCCACGGTGGTGTGGGCGTTGGGCGGAGGCGTCGCCAGGCCGGGCTTGGTCGCCGTTCCCGCATCGTAGCAGACGGCGCTGATCCCCAGGTAGCGGAAGGTGTCCTTGGTGCGGTTCTTCAGCGTAATCACGAAGGGCGCGTTGTCCGACCGCCGCTCGATCTTGACCACCTGCACCCGCACGTCGTCCGAGTAGTGGTCCGCGGTGTAGTTGACCGGGTCGCAGGCCAGGAAACCCAGCGCCAGGACCGGCAAGGGCAGAAGAATCCAGCGCCGGGAAAGGAATCCACGCAGGAAATTCACGAAACACCCCCCAAGGGAAAAGAATCCGGGCAGTTCATGGGCGATTCTAAGCCGGGACAGCCCGCCGGCTTATTTGCGTAAAGGCCCCAAACGGACTGCAAGGGGTCCCGACCCCGCCACCGGACACCGACCGCTGGCCGATAAATCAAAAACCTGCGGAAAGGAGCGTCACGGAAAATGACGACCATGACCACGGAAAAAACCACAACCGAATACTCCACCGGACACACGGAATCCCGGATCCCCGGCAACAGCGCCCCGGGCATCTTCCGGTTCAGCCGTCTGGTCGCGGAGGGAACTTCTTCCCAACCGGATACGGGAGGCGACGCGCCATGAGCGGCAGGAAGAAGAACAAGAACAACCGCAACAACCGGAGGCGGAACGGAACAGTCGCCGGGGGCCAGGAGCCGGTGGTCAGTGGACGGGAAATACCGCCCACGGAGAAAGACCGGGAATCCCGGCAAGTCACCGGCATCAGGCCACCGGAAACCCGACACCAGCCCCAGGCAGCCGGCAGCCGGACAACGGCTCCCGAACACCGGTCACCGGAAGCCATCCGTCGGAACGCCGGCAACCGGACGCCGTCCAGCGCCCACTACCCCCGCTCCGAGTACCACTGCGACCGGTGCGGCACCACCGTCCGGGTGAGGAACATCCGACCCCGGGTGACCGTCATGGGCGTAACCGTGGGCCAGCCCCCGGAACGGCTGAAGCACTGCCCCCGCTGCGACGCCCCCGCGTCCCCGGCGCTGGTGGACGCATCCTGAACCCGGGAGAAGGAAAGATGGAACAGGAATCCGGCTGCGCCGCCCCGACGTTCCTGTCCGTCAGGACGGTGATCCCATGGCGATAACCGGCAGGCTGCACCCGGTATCCATGAACGAGGACGCCTGCTGCGGCCCCGTGGCCATCGCCGCCGTCACCGGAGAACCCCTGGAACGGGTGGTTGAAATGGCCGGAAACGGGCCCGTGACCATGCTGGAAACCTACGACGTACTCCGGCGGATGGGATACCAACCCCGCCGGGACTGCCGGCTCTGGGAGGACCCGGACCGCGACTGGCGGCGGGAGCCCCGCATCACCCTGGGTAGGTGGATCCGGGAAGGATACCCCCGGGAGGGGGAGGCCTATATACTCCCCCTGTGGAACCACCTGGTGGCCGTGGCCGGGGGAGAGATGCTGGACAACGGAATAATCACCCCGGGAGAACCGGCTCCGCTGGAAAGGTTCGCCGGCAGCCGGAAGGCGCTTGCCATCAACGTCTGGCTGGCGCTGGACAGGGGTTGACCAAGCCCACAGCAGACCAGCCCCCCGGGCCATGAGCAAGGAGGAACATTGAACCTCAGGGAAAAGCTGGACTGCCAGACCGCGCTGCTGAACCCGGAAAACCCGACCTTGGAAGAACGCCTGGAAGCCGTGGCCAACCTGCTGGAATCGGACCCCGGAGTCTGGACCCAGGGAGCCGTCTTCCGGGAAGGGGAAGGACGGCGTCCCATCCACATCGGAAACAACTCCCTCATCGCCCAGGCCTGCGCCGTGGGGTTGTACAAGACAGCCTGCAAGAACGCAGGCGACCGGTACGACGCCCGGAACGCGCTGGAGGAGTCACTGCCCCCGGGCCACAACACGCTGGAATCTTACAACGACGGGACGGAACGCACGGCGGGGGACATCGCCGAACTGTTCCGCCGAGCGGCCGGAAGAACCGGGAACCCCCACTGAACAGCGGCTACCGAACACAGGCCAAAGGAGACGAACCATGCCCATTCACTTCAACATCATCATACCCGAGGAGAATGTCGAAGACGCCCGGGCCGCCCTGGAAGAAGCCGGCGTGTACTTCAACCCCCGGGAACAGATGGTTCCCGACAACTCGGGCAGCGAGTATCCCATCAGCGGCGAGACCGCCGCCGAAGTACTGGAACGGGTCAACAAGTTCATCCGGGAGGACCACGCGCAGCCCACAGTGACGGGAAATCCCGACGATTGGGACCTGCCCACCCTGCAGCAGTTCCTGGACTTCGCCGACGCCAACTTCAACTGGTCCGACGGCAGGGTGGAGTACGCCTGGTGGGAGGGATCTCCGGACGAGTACGCCAGGCTGGTATCCCGCAATCGGCTGATATTCCCGCAGGTCCCGGAGGGTGCAATGGAGCCGCCCAGACCGGGAACCGTATTCTTCCGTAAGGAGTGAAGAAATGCTGATGCCGAGAGTATTTTGCCTCGGGCGCCCGCCCTGCCCCTGCGTGGAGGAATTCGGGATCGACAGCCACGCCGAGAGTTCCGAGTGCGCCGCCTACCGGGAGGAGGTCGAAAACGAAGGAAACTGGCGGGACGGAGAAGAAAGTCTCCCGGGCAACCGTTGCGAACGGACCAATGGAACAGGCCGGCCAGCGCCACGCAAAAGTGGATAGACCCGTTGAGGAATCCCCTCAACCCCGGTCGACCCATCCGTCAATGTCCAACCTGGTATGCCAGCAGGCCCGAATCACAATCTCCACCGCCACCATGGCATCCTCCAGCGCATCGTGGTGCCGGAAGGTTATTCCCAGGTTCCGGGCTACGTTGGCCAGGTTCCAACCCCGGCGGCGGTATTCCTCCGGCCAGGCCCGCCGGGCGATCATCGCGCTGTCCAACCAGGTGACGCCAATGGGCCGCAATCCGTACTTGGTCATGGCCCCGTCCAACGCGCCCCGGTCAAACCCGGTGTGGCTGACCAATACCTTGCCTTCCAGGATACGGCGCAGTCTGGCGTCAACTTGGGGCAGCGTCCGGCAGCCCTTGACCATTTCAGGACCAATGCCGTGGATGCCGATGTTGAAGGCACTGAACCTTTCTTCGGGATTGACCGGAATTGAGGTCTTCTCCACAATTCCACCGTTGCGAACCTGGAATATGCCGATTTGGCAAAGTATTGGAGGATATAAGGTTCCCCGCAAACATTCCATGATGTCTAGGTCAATGGGGCCACCGCCTTTCGGCGATGGAAAAGCCAGGAAAATTTCCCAGCTAAAGAACGATGCTAATTCTGCAATGGGGCCATAGCAACGCTACGGAAAATCCTGTCAGAAAAGAGTTGACGCGGGCCTAGAGACAGCGTATCCTTTATAAGTATCGTACTTACATCGGCCCAAATAAAGCAACAAGCCTCTGTACATACTGATGCGCAGGTGGAAGGAATCCTATTGGGGCCGACTCTGCTCAATCAGACTCTCGCGCAATAGCGATGAGACGCCGGTTCCCTACATCCACGAAACAGGTATGAAAGCCAGCCTTCCTGAACATTCTAACACTTCAAGGGTTTAGCGGAATAAGCTACACAAACATTCAATGTCAAGATCGAGAAATCATATTCAAAGGGGGATGCTCACCATGGAAATACTTAACCTGGTCAACATCAAGGAAGCCCTGTCTGGTAACGCTGCCGCGTTTCGGTCCATCACGGAATATCAGCCGGCCGGCGGTCCCGGAGACAAGATATTTCCGCCTACTTACGAAGGCGGGAAATATGCCACGGAATCCCGTTACGTCAGTGGAGAAGAAGTTGAGTGCGTTCTTCTTGACTCGGTGCAGTCCCAAGCCAACCGTATGGAGCTAGTGTTGCTTGGGGAATGGGAGTCAGGAGAAGTGCCGCTCCCGGTTATTTCCGTGGATTTCACAGGCGCCGACCTGCCCAAACCGTTTCGGGTTACCAGCTTGGAAGCACCCCACCGTATCGCCGACGCTCTTCTCCGCGACAGCGAACTTGATGGGGTGATGTTTCGCCAATCGAGTATCGGCAAGAGGCTGGATGCGCTGGATACGCACAATGCCACTGCCCTGTTCGAGTTGTGCCCCACTGCCTTAGTTTTCGGTATGTGGGACTCCACCGGCCCACGGGGAGGCCTAGGCGTCAAGTTCCAGCGTGCCTTGGTCTCGGAGATAGTAGGCTTTCACGCCAAACAGGGAAAGAAAACCAGCAGCCGCATTGACCCGGCTCAAATTTCTTCAAATGCCGGCCCCTTATACCTGTCACAGGACGACAATTGGACACTGTCACCTGATGAGGCCGTCAAAGAGCGTGGAAACCCGACCCGGTACAATCGCAATCGAAGCGGAGCGGGAACAGCGGGAAATCCCTCAAAGGCGAACCACGGCAACGTGACTCCTGCCATTGCCCCCGGTGGCTTCACTATTAGCAAAGCGGTGCAAACCACCGTGCTTTCCCTGCCCGCGCTGCGGCGATTGCGCTTTCCCATAGGCGGGGGTGGACTGAACGCAGAAGCGGACCTGGCTGCCCGCGCTGTTCTAACAGCGCAGGCCCTTTTCGCCGCCAGTCTGGTGAGGGAAAAAGGGGCAGATCTCCGCTCCCGGTGCCTGTTGCACACCACTTCCCCGTTGGCCTGGGAGCTGCTGGACGGCCCCGGAAATGAGGCCAAAGAGTACAGATTCCCCGGAAACCAAGCCAGAATAGTGTACCGGCAGGCAGTGGAGGAGGCCAAGGCCATGGGACTGCCTTGGCTGGACCAAGAGTTGGTCTTGAAACCGTCACGACAACTTCAAGACTTGGTTCGCCGAAGCCAGAACCTTGCTACCAAAGTAACAGGAGACAGCGGGGAGGTAGAGTCGTGATTGGCATCGGCATACGCTACCTCATGGGATGGTCAATGGCTACCAACTCCGCTGACCGGGAGCAACCCGAATGGCCCCCATACCCCGACCGGGTATTCATGGCCTTGGCCGCCGCTTATTACGAAACGTATGGAAGTGACGATGAACGGCAAGCGCTGCTTTGGCTGGAGCGTCAGGACGCTCCGAATATGAGGGCCGGATATGCGAGTGATAGGGACACCGTGACCACCTACGTTCCGGTCAACGACGAGAGTAGTTGGCAGAACCCGGAACGCCAACGCCCCAGACCTAAGAGAGTCCCTTCGGCCTCAGACTTGAGCAGGCTCAACAGTTTCAGTGACAGGATAAATAAACTAAAGGAATCCGGGTTGGGTGTATTGCCCGAAAACCGCTCCCGGCAACCTCGTCAGTTCCCGGTGGTCATCCCCAATGACCCCACCGTGTACCTGGTCTGGCCGGACACCCCATCGCCGCAGGTGAGACACGGACTAGAGTCCTTGTGCGGCAAGGTTATCCGGGTGGGCCATTCGGCCTCTCTGGTACAGGCGTGGGTAGAAGACTCACCCCCGGAACCCAACCTGGTTCCCACTGACGGGGTAGCCCAGTGTTCTATGAGAGTATCCGGGCCCGGTCGGCTGGAACATCTTGCGACCCAATACAAAAATGGGCGCAGGCCGGATCGTTCACGATGGGCCGCTTATGCCCGGACACAGCCCGAGACCCCGTCGGAAACGTCCCATAGTGTCTTCCAGGATCGCCTGTTGGTATTGCGGAAAGTGGACGGCAGGCGGATGGGACTGGAGAGCGCTCTTCAACTCACCGGAAAACTGCGCAACGCAGTAGTCAAGCGCTGTCCTGAGCCGGTCCCGGAGTGGGTGAGCGGCCACACTCGTGACGGTCGTCCTTCGCAAGAGCCGCATCTCGCCTTTTTACCTTTGCCCTTTGCCGGAAGCGAACACGCCGACGGTCATCTTCTGGGCCTCGCTCTGGCCATTCCCAATAGTGTCAGTCCTGCGGAAGTCGGCCGGTGCCTCAACCCATTGTTGGGCGTCAATGAAGACGGCTCTTTGCGGCGGGTGCGCCTTTACGACGGGGCCAACTTTGAATGGCTGCTGGAAATGGAAGACCGGGATTCCCCCCCAGTAGCCCTGAGGTCCGAGACCTGGACCCGGCCCGCCCGGCGCTGGGCAACAATTACCCCCATAGTCTTCGACCGTCACCCGAAGGGCGTGGACCGGGAGGTTCAAGCAGAGCGAATGGTAGCTGAAACCTGCGAAAGAATCGGTTTACCCCGTCCCCTGGATGTGGTTCTCAGCCAGGTAAGTCTGCACCTGGGCGTTCCTCACAGCCGCCAATTCCCTGCCATGAGGCGCAAGTCCGGCGAGGGCCGCCGGCAACACTCCCACGCCATGCTGACTTTCGCCGAGCCGGTGGTTGGCCCGATAACCCTGGGAGCAGGCCGTTACAGGGGGTATGGAATGTGCAGACCAGTCCGGTGGGATGGAGGCGATTGGGAATGAACGAATTGACTCCAGCCCGGTTCGACGAGTTCTTTCAATCTCTGTACGGTTATGAGCCGTTTCCGTGGCAGGCGCAATTGGCCCGCCAGGTTGCGGACGCCCGACCGGGAGAGTCTTGTTGGCCGGGAGCATTGGCGTTGCCGACCGCCGCGGGCAAGACCGCCTGCCTCGACATGGCCATTTTCGCTCTGGCCTGCCAGGCCGACCGTTGTTCAGAAGAACGTACGGCTGCGCGCCGGATAATCTTCGTCGTGGACCGCCGCGTGATTGTGGACGCAACCTTCGAGCGGGCCAGGGATCTGGCGGGCAAACTTCACGAGGCCAAAGACGATGGCGGAATCGTCAGGTTGGTAGCTGACCGGCTTCGGCTAACCTCGGGAGAAGACGACCCTGAACAGCCACCGCTGGCCTGCTTTCAACTACGGGGCGGGATGTACCGCGACGACGCTTGGGCCCGGTCGCCGCTCCAGCCCACGGTAGTGGTCACCACCGTTGACCAATACGGTTCCCGTCTCCTCTTCCGGGGATACGGTTCCAGCCCCGGGATGCGCCCTATCCACGCCGGGCTGGCC
This sequence comes from Dehalococcoidia bacterium, assembly GCA_963665735.1. Classification (GTDB taxonomy): domain Bacteria; phylum Chloroflexota; class Dehalococcoidia; order Lucifugimonadales; family UBA3495; genus CATOSK01. Next base: position 1,146,568 of record OY762444.1, read on the forward strand.
GCCAACGACTGCCTGGTGCTGCTGGACGAGGCCCATTGCGCCAATCCCTTCCGGCAAACGGTTACATCGGTACAACGCTACCGCCAATGGGCTACCGAGCCGGGTAGCATCGGCGCAACGCCTTTCCATTTCACTCTAATTTCAGCCACGCCCCCGCCGGGAACCAAGGAATCCTTCACCGATGGAGAAGAAGACCGTAAGCATGAACAACTGGGCAGGCGCATCAACGCACCCAAACTGGCGAAGTTGGCGGTTGCACAAAATGCCAGAGGCAATGACGCTCTTGAGCGTCTGGCCGAAAGAATCGCTTCCGAGGCGCAGCAACTGGTAGGTGATGACCGCCGGGCCATCGGGATAATAGTCAACCGAGTGGCCACAGCGCAGGCCATCTACCGGCGGTTGGGCCAGAACGGACGCGATGCCATTCTACTCACCGGGCGTATGCGTGCGATTGACCGGGACGACATTGCAGGCGGTTTGCAATCGCTCAAAACCGGCGCCGCAAGGGACGGACGAGAACAATTCGTAGTCGCCACTCAAACCCTGGAGGTGGGAGCCGACCTGGACTTCGACGGGCTGGTCACCGAGTGCGCCAGTCTTGACGCCTTGCGCCAGCGTTTTGGACGCCTGAACCGGGACGGGCGGGACATCGAAGCGAAGGCGACCGTCATCGTAAGGGCTGACCAAGCCAATCCCGCCGGAAAAACGGCGGACGATCCGGTATACGGGGCAGCGTTATCCGAGACATGGCAGTGGCTCAACGCGAAGTCAGTCGATGGCGAAGTTGATTTCGGCTATGCGGCGATGGAAGGTATCATCCCTGACCAGGATGAACTTCGCAAGCTGAGCCAACAGGCGCCGGACGCCCCGGTCATGCTGCCGGCCCACGTTGACGCCTGGACGCAGACGTCGCCCGTTCCCGTTCCGGACCCTGACGTCGCCATTTTCCTGCACGGCCCACAACGAAGTACGCCGGAGGTGCAGGTTTGCTGGCGGTCCGACCTGTCAGAAGGCGATCTGTCAGAGGGCGGACAAAGGGCAATTGACATTGTAAGCCTCTGTCCGCCGGCGTCGTCAGAATGTATTTCGGTGCCTATACCCAGATTACGCCGCTGGCTAGAAGGCAACGACGAAACTGCCGGACGGGAGGATAGCGACGTTGAAGGAGCGTACGTCGCCGATGATTCGCCACCGCAACAGCGACGCCAATTCCGCTACAGAGTCCTCTGCTGGCGCGGGCCGGAGGATAGCCGACCGCTTGCCGTCCTCGGGAACCTCCACCATGGCGATACTGTGGTGATCCCAGCGGAATCGAGAGGTTGGGACAGCTTGGGGCACAAACCTCCCGACTCACCTGTGGACCTGGGTGACCGGGCATACCTCCAATCCCGGGCGAAGGCCATCTTCCGTATCCACCCGGACCTGGTGAGGCGCTGGCCTGACGCGGCACGTGCCCTGTTTGAGAGATTCTCACGACAGACGGAAGAACCGGAGGACGCTGACGAAGATGAGCACGACCTCCGGCAGGCGGTGTCAGACCTCAAAGAATTGGGAGATAACGACCTTACACCCCAATGGACATGGCTGAAAGACGCTGCCTCCGCACTGCTTGGAGATCGTCGTTGGAAGAAGCTGGCGCATCCCGGCGGCGGATGGGTCATCCAAGGATCTCACAGAGTCCAAGGGTATACAAATTCCGCCGGAACTCTCACCAGCGAAGACGACTCCTATTCGGCAACGGTGCGGGTTCTCCTAGACGACCACCTGGAAGGAGTGAAAAGCTGGGCCAAGCGCATCGGCGGAGGAGCCGGCCTGCCGGAAACGACAGCGGCGGACCTGGCCTTGGCCGCCCGCCTGCACGACGTGGGCAAGGCCGACCCCAGGTTTCAACTGTGGATGCACGGCGGCAACCCATGGGCGGTTGGCTTGCCCCTTTTGGCCAAGTCGGATAAGACCCGCGCCCGCGGTTCAGGCTGCCGGCACGAACTGCTTTCGGTGCGCATGATTGAGAACTCCGGCCTGTTGGAATCCGCCCACGACAAGGACTTAGTGTTGCATCTGGTCGCCAGTCACCACGGCCATTGCCGCCCCTTCGCGCCCGTGGTGGACAACCAAAACCCGGTCCAGGTGGAGCAGACAATTTTAGGGATACCAATGTCGGCCTGCACCGACACCCAACTGGAACGCCTGGATAGTGGCGTGCCGGAACGATTCTGGAAACTGACCCGAAGCTATGGATGGTGGGGCCTGGCGTGGCTGGAATCCTTGATGCGCGTGGCAGACCACCGTTGTAGCGAAGACGAACAAAAGTCATGAGGAATGCAATGAACGGTCAAGAACAGTCAAGCAACGACCTGTTGTTACCTGCCCTGGACGGGAGCAACCCCCTGGCGTTCTTGACCGCCTTGGGAACGCTGCGGGGTCTGACAATCGCATGGCCCGAGCGCCGGGTCCGCCTCTCTTGGAAACCGCGGGATACTTGGCGTCCCTCCCTGTACGTGGACGATTGCGTTCTGGATGAAGAGCAAGTGCTCGACGGGCTGGGACGTTTCATAGAGACGCGTCCGGGGCATGAAGTATTGAAAATCGGCGACAATCTCACTATCCCCTCTGACAAGTTCCGCGTTCATGCCCGGGATGCGGCAGAAACCGCATCCGCGTCCCTGTCGGGAAGAGCTGGCGCGGACTTCATAGCGGCCTTTGGTTGCGACGCCATTACCCGCCCGGAGGGTCAGTATAAGGACCAAGTCCAAGATACGGCGCTGCGCACTATGAGCGGAACGGGCCATCAGCACTTCCTAAGAACCATGCGCGAATTGGCGGAGAAAGTGGACCGGGAAAAGCTCAGCCGGTGTTTGTTCAGCCCATGGGAAAGACAAGACCCTCAATTGTCCCTGCGCTGGGACCCAGAAGACGACCGCAGGTACGCATTGAGGTGGAGGAATCCCAGCGACGATAAAGTCTCCGCCAAAGGTGAGAAGAGCGGAGCGCCAACCGAATGGGGCGCCAATCGCCTGGCCTATGAAGCGCTGCCCCTCTTCCCCGTTATGCCGGTGGGCCGATCAGTGCGAACCATCGGATTTTCCGGCAGCAATAGCCGCGATACATCCTGGACATGGCCCATCTGGGACGTCCCCGCTGGTCTGGATACCGTGCGGTCCCTGCTGGCATTGAGAATGCTGCAGGAATCCAACCCAGACCGCCGGGAACTGGCCGCTATGGGTATCAAGCAGGTGTTCAAGTCCCGACGCATAACCACCGGCCAGTACCGCAACTTCACCCCATCCGCTCCGGTATAATCGGCTTCAAAAGAACAGGGAGAGGGAGGTAGATGATGCAAGAGACTTTGGAAGCCCCACGGACCCCGACCAATCCGGTGCCCGAAACACCCGCCGCCGACACCCCCGAACTGGTTCCCGCCCGGATGCTCAACGAGTACGCCTACTGCCCCCGCCTGGCCTACCTGGAATGGGTGCAGGGCGAGTTTGAGGACAGCGTGGATACCGTGGAAGGCCGTTTCCAGCACCGCCGGGTGGACCGGCCTTCGGGAACACTACCCTCTCGGGCCGCTGACTCGCCGGACGAAGACGGCGATGTTCCCGAAATTATTCACGCCCGTTCCGTGACGCTTTCCGACCATACCCTCGGCGCCGTTGCACGCATAGACCTGCTGGAAGGCCGCGGCAACACGGTCACTCCGGTCGACTACAAGCACGGCAGGTCCCCCGAAGTTCCCGAGGGAGCCTGGGAACCGGAACGGGTGCAGGTTTGCATCCAGGGACTGCTGCTCCGGGCCAACGGCTACACCTGTAACCAGGGAATGCTCTACTTCGTCGAGTCCCGCCAGAGGGTGGAAGTCCCCCTTGACGATGCGCTTGTCTCCCGGACCATGGAACTTCTATCGGGCATCAGGGGAATGGCAGTGTCGGGACAAATCCCCGACCCCCTGGTGGATAGCCCCAAGTGCCCCAGGTGCTCCCTGGTAGGGATTTGTCTGCCGGACGAGGTGAATTTCCTTTCCGCTAACCGCCAGGTCGTCAAGCCCGAGGACGTGCGCCGCATGGCTCCGGCCAGAGATGACACCGTCCCCGTTTACATCCAGACCCAGGGCGCGGTTGTCGGCAAAACCGGCGACCAGTTGGAAGTGAAACAGAAGGGCCAGTCACTTCAGAAGGTTCGCCTGATGGAAGTCTCCCACCTGGCCCTCTTCGGAAACGTGCAGGTAACCACTCAGGCGTTGCGCGAACTGTGCGACCGGAACATCCCCATCTGTTACTTCACCTACGGCGGCTGGTTCAGCGGCATCACCAACGGCATGAGCCACAAGAACGTGGAACTGCGGTGCCGGCAGTACCTGGGGGCAATGAACCCCGAAACCGCTCTGCCTGTAGCACGCCGGATGGTATTCGGCAAGATAAAGAACTGCCGCACCATGCTGCGACGGAACCACCGAGACCCCCCGGCATCTACCCTGGCGGAGCTGGACCGGCTGGCAGAACGGGCAAAGACGGCCCCATCCCTGGACACTCTGCTGGGCATAGAAGGAGCGGCAGCCCGGACCTACTTCTCCGAGTTCCCGGGGCTGATCAAGAACGATTCCCTGGACTTCGACTTCCGAGGTCGCAACCGGCGTCCACCCCGGGACCCGGTGAACGCCGTCCTTTCTTTTCTCTACGCCATGCTCATCAAGCACGCCACGGTCACAGCTTTCGCCGTGGGGTTCGACCCCTACCTGGGCTTCTACCACCAACCCAAGTACGGGAAGCCGGCCCTAGCCCTGGACCTGGTGGAAGAGTTCCGGCCATTGGTGGCCGATTCGGTCTGTCTGAGTCTCATCAACAACGGGGAACTGGGAGCGGAGCATTTCATCAGGCGGGGAGACGCCGCAGCTCTCACCCAAAACGGCCGCCGCAAGGTGATAGAAGCCTATGAACGGCGAATGGATACTTTGATTACTCACCCCCTCTTTGGCTACACCGTGAGCTACCGGCGTATAATGGAGGTGCAGGCCAGGTTGTTGTCCCGGCATCTGCTGGGAGAACTTCCGGCCTACCCGCCGTTCAGGACGAGGTAGATATGCGCAATCGGTTCCTGGTATGCTACGACGTGTCGGATCCCAGGCGTCTGGCGCGGACCTACAAGAAGATGAACGGATTTGGGGAGCCGGCGCAATACTCGGTGTTTATCTGCGACCTGTCTCCCAAGGAACGGGCGCTGCTGGAAGAGGCCCTGACGGAAATCCTGAATCTGAAGGAAGACCGTGCCTTGATTGTGGACATGGGGCCTTCCGAAGGGCGGGGAACCGGGAGTTGCACGATTTTGGGAAACGCCCGGGATATGCCGCGCCGGACGGCGGTAGTGGTATGAAGAGAAACAACTCCGGGGCCTGCGAGAGGTCCGACGGTGACGATGTTACGATGAACCTCTCGCAGAAATCCCAACGCGAAAACGAAAACGCCCGTTGGTCGGACGGGATGTAGTTGCGGATTCCAGAGATAAAAGCGGCGACAATCACGTTCCTCTACGAACGAACACACAACTCCAGGAGCGAATAGCTGTTTCCATCACCGAAAGGCGGTGGCCCCATTGAAGCAACGCCATCTATCATCACCCTGGCCCCTATCCCGTCGTTTCCATCACCGAAAGGCGGTGGCCCCATTGAAGCTGGGATTCCATCACTGTTCTCCTGCCGCAGTTAAGGCGTTTCCATCACCGAAAGGCGGTGGCCCCATTGAAGCAAGCTACTCTCGCCGGTACTGCTGCCTCAAGATGGCAAGTTTCCATCACCGAAAGGCGGTGGCCCCATTGAAGCGCCCTGGGCATCGGCGTGGCCTTGGCCCCCTTCACCGGGTTTCCATCACCGAAAGGCGGTGGCCCCATTGAAGCGATGCGGTAATCCGCCGGTTTGCCGACGTGCCAACTGGTTTCCATCACCGAAAGGCGGTGGCCCCATTGAAGCTTGATTCTTGGCCCCGTTGCTTGGGTTGTAAGTGAAGGGTTTCCATCACCGAAAGGCGGTGGCCCCATTGAAGCCGTGGATTATCGCCAGCAATGCCGCCTGGGTGACGGGTTTCCATCACCGAAAGGCGGTGGCCCCATTGAAGCGAGCATGGGCGGTAAGCAGGGTCCTGGCGCAGGCCCGGTTTCCATCACCGAAAGGCGGTGGCCCCATTGAAGCGTAGTCATTTCCTCTCTCCTTGCGGGGGCGGTTGGCCGGTTTCCATCACCGAAAGGCGGTGGCCCCATTGAAGCAGGATTTCCGCTACCCCAGTAGTGGCGTTCCAGTCCGAGTTTCCATCACCGAAAGGCGGTGGCCCCATTGAAGCATGCCGATAATGAGTTCACCCACCCGGATGTTGACCGGTTTCCATCACCGAAAGGCGGTGGCCCCATTGAAGCTTGCGGATGGCACGGGGGGAAGGACTATGAGGCCCCGTTTCCATCACCGAAAGGCGGTGGCCCCATTGAAGCTATGCCATTGCAGCCATGGTTGGGCTGTTATTTGCTGGTTTCCATCACCGAAAGGCGGTGGCCCCATTGAAGCCATGGAATCCTCTTGGAATCATGTGACGGTCCTTTCAAGTTTCCATCACCGAAAGGCGGTGGCCCCATTGAAGCAGATATGCAAAGGGATTAACGCGTTGCGCCAATAAGGTTTCCATCACCGAAAGGCGGTGGCCCCATTGAAGCGCCATGGGCTACCGGGGGCGCTGATGCAAGCGGTGCGGTTTCCATCACCGAAAGGCGGTGGCCCCATTGAAGCATCTCCTCGCCTTGATAGCCTTCCAAAAATCCCTGGGGTTTCCATCACCGAAAGGCGGTGGCCCCATTGAAGCGATGTGATCATCCCGACGAGATTCACGTCATGCCCGAGTTTCCATCACCGAAAGGCGGTGGCCCCATTGAAGCGTGCGGTCTTACATCTCCGACTGGGACTCCTGGGCCAGGTTTCCATCACCGAAAGGCGGTGGCCCCATTGAAGCTGACATCGGACAGGGCGGCCCTTTCGCCCCGGACGTGTTTCCATCACCGAAAGGCGGTGGCCCCATTGAAGCGATACCGGCACGACGGTTGCAGGGACTAATATCCAAGTTTCCATCACCGAAAGGCGGTGGCCCCATTGAAGCTCGACCGGCTTAGCGCTATCCGGCTTCGACATGGAGCGGTTTCCATCACCGAAAGGCGGTGGCCCCATTGAAGCACGCAAGTGTCATTGTGCCGGGGCATGGCAATCTCCGTTTCCATCACCGAAAGGCGGTGGCCCCATTGAAGCCGGTATTTGGCCAGCAGGTCTTTGCGCTTGTCCAGTGTTTCCATCACCGAAAGGCGGTGGCCCCATTGAAGCATTTACAATTTCGCCGGAGTTTTGACTTTCCAGATGGTTTCCATCACCGAAAGGCGGTGGCCCCATTGAAGCAGCAAAAGGCTAATGCGTCGGCAGCGTTTGCACATATCAGTTTCCATCACCGAAAGGCGGTGGCCCCATTGAAGCGATCGGATTGCGCTGACCGTAGATCAAATCAACGCCGTTTCCATCACCGAAAGGCGGTGGCCCCATTGAAGCACCCAATCGTCGTCCTCAAATACGGCCACCAGGCCGCGGTTTCCATCACCGAAAGGCGGTGGCCCCATTGAAGCCAGGACTACGGGTTCGACCAGGCGAAAGCGGCGCAGGTTTCCATCACCGAAAGGCGGTGGCCCCATTGAAGCGTTGCCATCCCTGGCGTCGCAAACCATGATCGTAGAGTTTCCATCACCGAAAGGCGGTGGCCCCATTGAAGCGAGCAGGCAGGGGAGTTGGTATGGCGCGACGAGCAGGTTTCCATCACCGAAAGGCGGTGGCCCCATTGAAGCTTCTCTTCGCTGGAAAGATGTTCGGGGAGTTCGGCAGTTTCCATCGTCGAAAGGCGGTGGCCCCATTGAAGCATCAGGTTGTAGGGCGGTGATGTTACGGCCATTCCGGTTTCCATCGTCGAAAGGCGGTGGCCCCATTGAAGGTTCACGGCCCCGTAGAAGGGGTTGCCCCACAACCCTGTTTCCATCGTCGAAAGGCGGTGGCCCCATTGAAGCTTCGTCTGCGCCTTCGCCATATTGATTTGCTTGCCGTTTCCATCGTCGAAAGGCGGTGGCCCCATTGAAGGACGATGATGTAGATGTCCTGGGTTGTGGGCAAGTGATGTTTCCATCGTCGAAAGGCGGTGGCCCCATTGAAGCCATAGGTTCGGGTTGTTCCCTCGCAAGAGGAGGGATAAACTCGCAGGGCTTTACCACCAAGGCTTTCGAGGAGCTGGTTCCCACGTAAGCGCCGGGATAGACCATCTCCCAGCGATAGTCCAAAGCTTCTACCACATGGATCCCACGCGGGGATGGACCGATGTGCCGCCTACCGGGAGGAATCGGAAGAGGAAAAACGGCCCGACGGAGAAGGGCCGGCCAGCATAACGAGTAAATCATTCCCCCGTACCCCGCCGGGTAGAATTCACCCAGGAAACGGAACAGGGGGAAAGGGAATGCCGGGAAGCAGGAGACAGCAGCCCCGCGCCAGCATGGGACTCTTCGACTCGGTCAACGAATCCACCGTTCAACAGAACGGACGGTGGACCGCCGCAGGAACCGCCACCGTACGGCAACTGCTCGACGCCACCAACCGCGCCCCGGACGACGACTACGGCCGCCCCACCGACGTCCAGAGACCCCTCCACAAGGGCCACTGCGAGGAGATAAAACGCTACTATCAAGACGTGACCAACTGGGTCATCCCCGCCTTCGTCTTCACCTGCGAGTCCGGCAGCCTGGACATCAGGGACGGGAAATTCCAGGGATTCACCAGCGAGTTCCAGGTCCTGGACGGCCAGCACCGCATCCAAGCCCTTCATCTCTTGAAAGAGGAACTGGCCCCCCGGCAGGACGAGCACAGCCAACGGAAGCTGGAGAACCTGCTCGAATCCCACGTCACCCTCCAATACGTCGAGAACCGCAGCCCAATGGACGCCGCCCAGCTCTTCGTGGACCTGAACAAGAGCCGGCGCATCACCGCCACCGAGCTGACCTTCCTGGATTCCCGGAACCCTGTGGTCAACGTAGTCCGGGATGCCCTGGAATCCGCCGGATGGGTCAAGAACCTGACCGACACCACCAGGACCAGGCCGGCAGCCGACAGCAACGACGTGCTCACCGGCGCCATGCTCATCGCCGTCCTCAGGTCCATCGAAGCCGGGGTGCGGCGCAGCATCTCCCGGGCTGCCCGCAACCGCATGGAAACCGACGCCGGCCGGGCCGAGGCAGCAGGCAAGCTGACCGAATTCCTGGAATGGCTGGCCGCAGCGAGGCACGAGTGGCAATCCCTGCGTGACGGGAACCCGGTGGAAGTCCCCTACCAGAGGACCCGCCACCACGCCTACGACGGGCCCTTCATAAACCTGCTGGCCCAGGCGTGGAGCAACAGCCGGGACAGCGGCCCCGACCCCGAAATGCTTTCCCAAGCCGTCCAACGGATGAACCTGCTTCGCTCCGACCCCGCCAACGACCTGAAGCAGATGGGCCTAACCGACGACCGGGGCCGGCTGATGCCGCCCGCCAAAGTTGACTACGAACGGGCCTCCCAGTCCATCCGGCAGGCGGCACAAGGCAACAGGTGACCCAACGGTTCTCCCCTTTTTCTCTCCACGCCGGTTCGGGCGTCCTGGCTGTAACCCGGGGGACGCCCGAAAAATGGCCCCGGGCCGGAGGGAGAAAACCATGAAAGTATTCCAACTCAACACCGAACCCACCACCTATAACGCCTCCGAAGTCGCCGCCTTCATGCGGAGCCGGGAAAAGCACGGCGACCTGTCCAACATGACCTTCGCCGGCCTGGCGCTCCGCTGGAACCGCCTGGACTTCCAGTGCAGCGAGGGACTCTACCAGGCCTTGAAGTTCCCCCACGACCCCGACCTGCAACGCAGCATCGGCGCCGCCCGCTCCGGCATGGAAGCCAAGAAACTGGCCTACGCCCCGGGCAACCAACCCCGGCCCGACTGGGACCACGTCCGGGTGGACGCCATGGCCCTGGCCCTCAGCGTCAAGCTGGAGCAGCATCCCATCCGGATTACCCGGGCGCTGCTGGAAACCGGCGACAAGCCCATCGTGGAGAAGTCCTACCGGGACGCCTTCTGGGGCGCCAAACCCGGCCGCAACGAAACCGTCCTCACCGGCGTGAACGTCCTGGGACAGCTGCTGACCCTGCTCCGGGACGTACGGCGGGAAACCCGGAAGGGCCCCGCCGGAGCGGCCGAAGAATTCCGCGGGATGTTTCCCGGCATCGCGGCAATCATGCACGAAGAACACGATCCAAATTGCCCGGCGTGCCAGTGGATACCGGCGTAACGCCGCCATGAACAACCTTAACTTCAACGCCACCTGTGTGGAAACCGCCAACCCGGACCACGGCAGCATCTGCCAGATCGGCTGGGTCCGGGTCAGGAACGGGCGAATCACCGGCGGCAGGTCCACGCTGGTGAACCCGGAGGAGTACTTCCACCCCGTCAACACGAGCATCCACGGTATCGACCAGTGGGAAGTGCGGGACGCCCCCACCCTGTACCGGCTGGCGGAGCGGCTGCGGCGAGACCTGGCCGGAAGCCCGCTGGTCAGCCACACCCGTTTCGACCGCGGCGCGCTGGACCGGGCCATGGACAAGTACGGGCTGCCCGCCCTGGAGGTGGAGTGGCTGGACAGCGCCCGCATCGCCCGGCGGGCCTGGCCGGACCGGTACGGGACCCGGGGCTGGAACCTGGCCAACCTGGCCCGGGACCTGGGCATAACCTTCAGCCACCACGACGCCCTGGAGGACGCCCGGGCCGCGGCCCTGGTGGTGCTACAAGCTTGCCGCCACACCGGCCAGGACATCGACCACTGGCTGGAAGAACGGAATAACATTGGCCGGTGACCGGACGGCGAACACCGGACGACAGGAGAGAGTATGACCGCCGTTGAAGAAATGGACCGCGCCCTGCTGCACCTGCGGGAGACGGGAAAGAAGCTCCGGGGAAAAGACCGGAAGCACAACCGGGAAGTGACCCAAATGCTGGAGGAAACCCGGGCCGGGTTCGCCGCCGGCGAAATGAACGCGGAGGACGTGGACCGGTTCGAGTACCAAGCCTGCCGGCTGGTGGGAGGGATTCCCACCCGGCAGATGGGGAACCGGGGCGTCGTCGACACCTGGATGGTGGGCAATGAGAACGCCCGTCAGAACGTGGAATACGTCCGGAACCTGGCCGCGCTGATGCGGCGGGAGATGGTGGAAACCGCCGGCGCCGGAGCGGGGGCGAAGTGAGCCGGGAACGAGTGACCGAACTGGTCCGACTGCTGCTGGAAGCATCGGAACAGGGCAGAATTTCCTGGGAAGAGACCGGGTTCCGGGACACCTACGCCGTCGGCGGGATGCCCCACGGCCTTTCCCTGCAGGTTACCCGGGCCAGGTTCAACCCCGAGTCCTACCGGCCGGAACTCCGGGAAGCGCACGGACGCGTCATCGCCGACCTGGAAGTCGGATCGGGAGACCGGGATCCGGACACCCTGGCGCTGGACGCCCTGCGTCGCATTCACCGGGCCGCCGCCCGCCAGGTGCAGGACGTAGAAGGGAACATCGACCGGGCCATCGAATACCTGCAAGACCTCCGCGACAAAACCATCACCAGTGGATAGCGTTCGCTACGGACAGCAACCGGCAGCCCGCCCACCGGCTGCGTCACCCCACAGCCCCGCCGGTCAACCATCGCACTCACGCGAGGCGGGCGGGGTCGAAGTCCTTTCAATAAGGAGAAGCCATGACCATTCAGTTTATTGACAACATCATTGGAACCCACCACCGGCTCACCCCCCGCGCCGTCCTGGAGACCGTCCGGGACACGGTGAAGGAGAGACCCGGGACCTGGACCACCGGCGCCACCCACAGGGACGCCCAGGGCAACCACCTCCTTCCGCCGGACTGGGGCAACACCGCCAGCTCCTGCGCCCTGGGCTGGATGGACGTGATGACCCAGTTCTCGGAACCCGACGCCATGGCAGCCGCGGTGGAGGCCCTGGCCCGGGTAGCCCGCCAGTCCGGGACCCGCGGCCATCCCTACGCCGAGGACGAACTGGTCAACCACAACGACGGGCTGTCCACGCCGGAGGAGTTCGTGGAGTGGGTTGAAAAGGCCCTGGCAACCCTGCCCCCGCCGGAGGACGATCCCGTCCACGCCAGGCCCCGGAGGGTATTCGTCGGTTGGTGCGAGCACACGCAAACGCCCGTGGAACCCTGGCCCGGGCCGAACACGCCCTGCGCCGTGGAGGGATGCAGTCGAAAGGAATCCCACGTCCTGGAGTGCCGGTTCCCGTGGATCTGCGACGACTGCGGGGGAGTGTTCGACGACGTGGAGCAACTGAAGGCCGCGCCCTGCGCTGCGGCATTGCAGGAAGGGTGAAGGTCCAGGAGCGACGGTTCAGGGGAACCCGGCGTCACGGGAACACGAGGTTGCCGCAGCCGGGGAGTGCGAGCGTACCTGAACGCCGCATCACGGGAATATGAAACTCCGGACGCATGGAATCCGGGATACCTGGACGCTCGGAAATCCGGAGTTACGGGCATACCGGCGCCGGGCAATCCCGAATCTTGGATTCCGGGAAGTTCCCACGTCCGTGACCTTGGGAACCGGGCGATGCAGGATGTTGGACACAAAACATTCCAAGATTACGGATACACGGAAACCGGGCAATCCGGCCGTCCGGCATTATCAGAATCACGAACCACGGCAACCCGGACATAGGGCAATACGGGAATCCAAGTTCACGGAGATTCCACACCACGGCATCAATTACATCCCAACCTACGGCAACTTCGCAACGGAGCAGTACGAACTTCCGGGCCCACGGGCACTTCGCAATCCGGCATTGCCGGAACCCCGACCACCGGCCACAAGGAGAAAGCCATGACCACAGCCGATTCCCACGCCAGGCCCCTGCTGGCCAAACTGGTTCTGGAGGCCATGGAACGCAACCGGGATGAACTTTCAGAAATCAGGGACGGCGCCGCGAAGATCCTGCTCACCCTGGTGGACGCCGTCAGCCGGAACCACGACGCCTGGTGCCGGGGCGCCGTCCTGCGGGACCGCCGGGGCAACCCGGTTTCGGACCGGCACCAGGCAGTCTCGGGCTGAGCCGAAGGCCTGGTGGCGGTCGCCGCCCACGTGATGAGATGCGACCGGACGGACTACCTGGACGCCCTGGCCCTGCTGGGCCGGCGTCCGGGGGTGAAAGGCATGGCGGGAATATCCGCCAGCAACGACGCTGCGGAGACGGACGTGGGAACCATCCTGGAATGGTTCGGCGAAGCGGCCACGGGGAGGCTGGAGGGGAAGGGACCGGAGGCCCCCGGAAGGCCCTGATTTCCACGTTTTTAGAACAGCCGGACCGGCCCGATTTCGACCAAAAACCGGAATAACGGGAATAACGGCCGCGGCGACTCGTTATTCCGATTTTCCGCACATATTTTCCACGCCAAGCGTGGGTACGCTTATCCGTTCTTATTCCAAAAATTGGTCTGACCAATCGGCCGTTATTTTTTCTCCGAAAATCCGTTCGGGGCCCAAACGTAAATGCGAACGAAAAAGCGTCTGGAGAATAATAACTTATGTTCTACGTTATTCCGAACACTTTTGGCCCCGGACCCGTTTTCACGCCTGATTTCGCCCTTTTTTATTAGAACACACGCCTGCAGAATAACGGAATAACGAATAACGAGATTTTTTTCGCTGTTGTCCTCGCGCGCACGCGCGAGCCCGTTATTCCGTTATTCTAGGTGACCCGTAAAACAGTTGCGGCGTGCAACAAACCCCGGGTTTTAGAACACTCCCACACCCCACTGTGGAAGGGAATCCCGCAACCGGTCTCTCCCCCTCGGCCCGCCGGGTGTGACGGGGGCGGGCCGCTTTCACCACGGCCCGGACACCATCCCCCGGGGAGATGAACCCCATGCTCACCCGAGTACTGGACCCCAACACCCACTCCTGCGCAACCTGCGGCGGCAGCCTGGCTCTGGAGGACGACCCCACCGGCCTCTACCGGGTATGCCTCATGTGCAACCGCAGCGTCTGCCTGGAGGAACGCTCCCCCGCGTCTCCCACCGCCGGCGCCCGGGCCGTCCACGTCAACCCGGTACGGGGCCTGGCCCACATCCTCAACCGGCTCACCCCGGGACTTCGGACGGCGTAAAACCCCGCCGGAACCCAAAAGAATAGAATCGGCGTGGGGATTTTCTCTTCCCCGTTCGTCCCACCAGTGACTCCCCCACGCCGCCAGGAACGGAGGCAAGCAGTTATGAAAACGTCCAAGCCGAGCATCGCCCAGTCCATCCAGGCCGACCAGGAACCCCGGAGGTTCCGGGAACTGCGGGAATTGTTGTCGAAGAGCGCTTCGCCCCGGGGATTCAAGAAGGCTTTGACCACGCCCCACGCGGCCGGCGGCGACCCCAACCGTGGGGACGAACCCGGCTTCGGCGATGAGACCGTCGACCCCGTGGAATTCCCCCTGGCCCCTGACCACCGGCCACCGGCCGGAAGTAACCGCAAGGTTAATGACGGGAGCCGCTATCGCCGGAGCGATAGCGAAGCGAAAACCAACGCCATCCCCAACCTGGACTTCCTGGACGACCCGCCCCCCAACAACGGCATCCTGGTCATCGCCATGGCCGGCGCCAGGGACGTCCTGATGGCCGCCAGCGCCGCCGCCGAACGGGTGACCCTGGCCATGGACGGCCGGGTCCTGGCCCGCACCGTCCTTGACCGGTTCCACCTCTACCACGACGGGATGCCCCAACTGACGTGGAAGGAGAACAACCACGCCGTCACCACCTGGCCCTCCCTGGAACTCTACGTCCCGGGGGAGAAATTCCAACCCGGCCCCCTGATCCTGGTGGGGCCCCGTCCCACCGTCAACCTGAAGGCCTTCGCCGACACGGTGGCCCGGATCTGCCGGGAACTGGGAATAACCTCCCTCGTCCACCTGCAGGCCACCGTGGGCAACTGCTCCCACAACCGCCCGGTGCCGGTGGCGGCCGAGGGCGTCAGCCCCGAATACGGGGGCGAGGTCAACGACCGGCTGAGGCGGATGCGGGCCTCGGCCCAGCCCTCCGGGCCGGCCGCCGTGTCCCAGGACGGCGCCGTGCTTCACTCCGCCATATCCGCCGGAATTCCCCTGCTGAGCATCGGCGCCGTGAGCCCCGCCTACTTCCAGTTCTGCCCCGACCTGCGGGTGGCGTACCGGCTGGCCACCGTCATCAGGGACGTGGCCGGACTGCCGGCGGACCTGGACCTGTCGGAACTGGCCGGCCAGGCGGCGTCATACGCCGGGAACCTGGCCCTGCTGGAATCCCGGGACCCCATGATCCAGGCCATGGCCCGGAGCGTGGAAGAGGATATGGACCGCCGGGAAGCGCAGGCGGAGGAATCCTCCGCGGCCCCGGTGACCGGCCTGGAACCCGGGGACGAGCAGGCCATGACCGACGACATCGAGGCCTTTCTACGCAACCAGCGGGAGGCGGAAGGCGGCTAGCCCCCCAGGATTGAAAGGGGTTTCGACCCCGGATTAGAATGGGTTCCCCAAGCCGTTGGCAGTCAACGAAACGATTTCCCCGCCCGGCGTCGCCTTTGCTTCATGCGCCGTGTTCCCGGCGCCGCCGGGAGATGCGAGAACGAGAACCCGTGGAGATGAGACCATGACGGAACAGGATTGGATAGTCACCGAGGACGGAATCATCCTGATAAAGACCGAACAACCCGGTCGCTACCTGAAGCTGGATCCCAAACCCGAGACCATGTACCCGCCGGAAGTCCTCGAAGTCCTGCCCGACGAAGGCTCCCAGCCCTGCGTTCGCTCCGTTCTGGAAACGATATTGGACCAACAGGAACAGTAGGGATCCAAAGGCATTTCGGCCCCGCCCCGCCCCATATCCTCCACCAGTGGACAGTGGATAGTGACCAGTGACCAGGCCGTTCCACCAACTATCCACCAGCCACTGACCACTGAACACCACCCCCGCCCCCGTCGTCTCCGGTGCTGTTCGCGCCGTTTCCCCTTCGACGACGTGGGGGATGCGAGAACGCAACCAGTGGAGATGAGACGATGCTCAGGAACGGATGGAGAGTCACCGAGGAGGGCGCCCTGTGGATGGGAGCCCAGCCCCTGCCCGGGGGCGGAACCAGCGTGGTGATGGCCAAGGTCAACCGGGAACGTCCGGTGGAAGAGATGGAACCCGGTCTATACATGAGGCTGATGGTGGACTGCGTTCCCCAGACCGTCCTGCAGCTGAACCCCCCGGGGGACGAGGATACCCCGGAGGCCTTCGCGGAAACCCATCCCGCCATGCCCTGCGTCCACGCGGCGGTGGAGATGATCGTCAAACAGCGGGCGGCCGGATGACCGCAGCCGGCGGCCGGGGGCGGTCAGCCCGGTCCCCAAACGCCGTTTCCGGCCCCTGAAATCCCCTTGAGGCATTTGGATACCGTCCCGGGCCGAAATGCCCCGGAAAATCGCTCTCAGCGCGCCCTATGGACATTCCCGGGGCCGGCGAGACCCCCAATTTACGGCATAACCCCGTACCGGACACCCGGAAACCCCGTAAAATCGGCCCCAGAGCGTCCCCAGACGCCGCTGGCGGGCCTTTTTGTCCCTTTTTGGCACTGGACACCGCCCCGGGTTAAAATCGCCCGGAAAATCACTCTCAGCGCGCCATACGAACATCCCTGGGGCCGGCGAGACCCCCTGTTTACGAGATAAACCCGCATTGCATACCCCAATACCCCGTAAAAACGGCCCCAGAGCGTCCCCAGACGCCGCTGGCGGGCCTTCCAGACCATTTCCGGCACTCTGGACCGTCCCGGGCTGAAATGCCCCGGAAAACGGCTTACAGCACGCTTTTTGACCGGGAGTAGTCTCCATCCCAACAGTCAGCCGGAGAAGAACGTGAGAATCCCCGACCTGGCCTTCCTGATGCTGATGTCAGGCGTTATCGCAGCGGTCCTGCTGCTCATCGCGGCCGGTGAGGGAACCTCCCCCTGGGCCTTTCTCATATCGGCCACCTTCCTGTCCCTAGGCTGGCTCGGCGCCGGACAAAACCTGAGGATAGCCGTTCACCGCCTTTACGCCAGGATTTGGGGGCCCAAGGCCAAGGCCACCGCGTCGGCGCGGATTGTCGTTCCCCCGGGGCCGCACTCCGCGGTCTGGCTGGCCATGCGCATGGAGGTGGAACTGCCCCGGAGGACGGACTCCGGCCCCTGGCGGTTCAGGTGCCTGGCAGACGAGGACGGTGCCGTGACCGTGGAGCTGGAAATCCATGACTGCCCGGTGCCCCGGCTGGACCGGGAGTTGCACAAGCGGGTGACGCCTCTGCTAGCGGAGGCGGACCACCTGGTGAACCCGGACGTTCCGATTCAACACCGGCTGTGGGTGGAAATGGACGGGCCCAACCCGCTACCCAGCCTGGAGGCCCGGGACCCGTACAAACCCGTCAGCGACCCGAGCGCTGGAATAGCCTATGACATCAGGCAAAGCTGGAACAGGACGACGGTGGAGCAGACCCGGACGACCCTGAGAATCGAGTCCAACCACCTGGAGTCCATGGTGAACAACGCCCGGCGGCGGCTGACGGGAGCGTAGGCCCCCGGATTGAAAGCGGTTTGATTGAAAAGGGTTCCGACCCCGCCCCCACAGTGGAAATAAAGCCCCGCCGGTGGCCAACGTCCACCGGACCCCAACCACCGGCCCCCGGGAGAAAGCCATGCTCAGAAGCCAGCCCTTCAGGATCGCCGAACTCAGGTTCCCCGGCAATCCCCAGTTCACCGGGAATCACCTGCTGTACGCCGTCGACCGCACGGCGACCCTGGCCGTCAAGGGAGAACGGAATTCCCGGGCCATAGACCTGGGATTCTCCCTGTGGGAAGCCCACTCGGAACTGGAGCGGGCGCCCACCCGGGAGAAAGCCCTGGAATGGCTGCAAAAGGCGGGAGACCGTTGCGCCGGCATAACCGATTCCGTGGATGAAACGTCGCCGGCCGCGGAGTCGGCCGAACGTACCCGGCGTATGTGCGCCGAGGCGGCGCGGGCCCTGGAACAGGGGCAGGAAAAACGCATCCCCAAACGATGAAACACCCCGGGAGAACAGATGATGGAATTCAAGGTCACCACCGAACACATCGGGGGAGCGGTCAGAGGGCAGTCAAGCCGGTGTCCTGTAGCCCTGGCCCTGGCGAGCGCCGGAGCCCAATCCCCCCTGGTGGGCCAGGCCAACGGCGAGTACCGCCGGGGCGGTCGCAACTACTTCTTCACGATAACCGGCCGGGTGCGAAATTGGATCAACGCCTATGACCAGGGGGAGGAAGTCCTTCCCTTCAACGGCGAACTGGTCCGCACCGAAACGGGCGGCCTGGAGATGCGAATGATGCCGGGACAGCCTGCGTCTGTCCCCGCAGTTGCCAGTGGACGGTGACCGGTGCGGAAGTGTCCGCAAGGACACTGACGGGAGCAGCTATCGCAGGGGCGATAGCAAAGCGAAGCCAGTCCCCACCCGTCCCCAACTATCCACCAACCACTGACCACCGACTACTAACCACCGGCCACCGGCCACCGGAGGGAAAATGCTGCGCTACATGATAGAAATTCACCCCGACCGGGTTCCCCGACTGGCCGGATTTCTCAAGAACCAGCGGGTTGAATTCGACCCCGTGGGGAACCTAATCCCCGACCGCGGGATCGACAACCACTACGCCGGCGACGCGCCCGCAAGCGGGTGGGACCTGGACTGGCTGCCCGACGCCCTCAACCAACGGCTGGAAATCATGGGAGAACCCACCCGGCTGCGCCCTGACGTCAGGTCCGCCGGACTCCCGGCCTGCGCCGCCCTGCTGGACTTCTGCTTCAACTCAGCCCGCTGGAACGGGACTCCCTGGCAGAACGTCCCCGAAGACCTGGACCCCGAAGCCTGGGCGGAATTCGCGGCGAAGCATCCCGCCGCAGTCCACGCCGCGGGAGAACCGCCCCCCGAACCCGTCGCCCCAGGGGAAGAAATTCCCGACCTGGGGGGAATCCTCATCGGCGACTACGGTTGGCGGGAACCCCTGATGCGGATGATGGTGGAACTGGAGCGGGAGGTTTACGACGAAGAAGGCGGTGACCCCAGCTCCGGCCCATGGGACCGGGACGACTCCCTGCTCAGCGAAAGGGAAATCCTGGAACTGGCCCCCGACGCCATGGAACTCCTGTACCGGGAGGCCGACCGGTTCCCGCTCCAAAACTACCTGGCCGATACCCTGGACGACCTGACCGAAGGCATCGGCGTGGGCGCGCTCAGGAAGCTGCCGGAGGACCAGGAGAAAGCTCTCCGGGAAAGGATGAAACCGCTGCTGGAAGCGGAGCAAGCCGAGAGGGAAGGGAAAGAGTAGCCATGCTGCCCGAAGTTGAAGGAACCCTGCTGCACATCCTCCCATGGGGCAGCAAATTCCGGCCCGAACGGGCAGTTGAATGGCGTCACGGGCCGCCGGCGGTTCTGCAGACCGACGGCGACGGGAGGACCTGGCTGGCCTGGTTGAGCGACCGGGACGAAGATACCGAGCGCTGGATTTTTCTTGCCCTGGGGCCCGACGGGCTGGCCCGCGCCCTGGCCGGTGAGACCGGCATCCCGGAGATTCTCGCCAATGCCGGGGACGGGTTCATCGTCGTCGCCGACGTGGACCCGGATGACCGGATAACCCACGCCGTGGCCGCCTACGCGTCCCGTCTATCCCCGGACTACTACCCAGCCCGCATCCAGGAGGCCGGGCAACCGTCACGGCCTCAAGTCCCCGCGTGAACCGGAGCGGCGAGCTTCGTAAATCTCGCTTTTCAATTCTTCGGCCGAGCGTCCGTCCTTCCAGCCGCCGGCCGCGGACCGCATCTTCCCGAGTCGTTCGGAGAACGAAAGCTCAGAAGTACCCCCGTCCGGTTCCAGGTCCTCGTAACGGAGGAACCACCGTCCGCCGGGATGTCGGCCGGCGCCGACCTGCAACGGTTCGGGACGGCCGGCGGCCATCCATTGCCGTTGGTCGGCCCTCTCCTCCCTCAATTCAATCAACACCCGGGCCGCTGCCGCATAGCAGCTCTCCTTGTCCGAATGCCAGAACTCAACCTTGGGGAAATCGGGCTCATTCCGGCTGTCGCCGTCGGGATGCCAAAAGGACAACATCCATCTGACGTTTAGATTATCGCTCATGGGAGACGGCCTCAGACTGCAAAATCCGTGCGTCCCAGTTTCCGGCAATGAAAGGGACCGGTCAAGGTTTTACCCACGTGGGAACGACCGGTTCCCACCCATTCCACCGTTTTGGCGCCCGCCGGCTGTTGCGGGTGGGCGGGCGCAGGTCCCGTCCCGCCCGGACAATCGACTTCCGGAGGCGCAGGCATGACCACCGAATTCGCACCAATCAGCCGCCACGCGCTGGCCCCCGACCAGGGGCTCATTCACGTACCCGAGTTTCTTCCCCCCGAGCGCCAAGCCGACATCCTGGCTCGGGTGGATTCCGCCCCCTGGAACAACGACCTGGCCCGGCGCACCCAGCAGTACGGCTGGCGCTACGACTACCGGGCCAAGGCAATCACCCCGGATATGTACCTGGGCCGGCTGCCCGACTTCCTGCAGGAGCTGGCCGAGGACATCCGGGAGTTCGTACGCCACCCGGACACCGGGGAGAGGTTATTCACCCTGGTTCCCGAGCAGTGCATCGTCAACGAGTACGTGGGTTCCCAGGGCATCGCCGAGCACACCGACCACCCCGGGTTCGGCCCGGCCATCGCCACGGTCAGCCTGGTGGAGGAATGGCCGCTGGCCTTCGCGCCCCGCTACCGGGGGCAGACCCTGGACGTTCCGTTGGAGACGGGTTCCTGCCTGACCATGACCGGGCCCTCCCGCAGCAGGTGGACGCACCAGATCCGGCGGGAGCAAAGGCCGCGGAACGCCCGGCGGGTATCCTTGACCTTCCGCACGGTGCTCAATCGGGACGGCAAAAACGACTAGTGGTTAGTGGCCAGTGGTCGGTGATCAGTCCCCCCGTCTCCCAACTAACTACTATCCACTGGCCACCGGCCAACGGCAGGAGGAACTGAAAATGGGCGCGGAGGAGTACGGACCGGAGAGCCGGGTCACGGACTGGCGGGACTCCTGGCCCGAACCCGACCTGGAATACGACCCGGGGGGTTGCCCCCAGGTATCACACCGCTTGGAACTCCTGAACGAAATGGCCCGCTACGACGAGGAGAGCGGCGGGGACGTTACCCTGCACCTGCTCTTTCCCGATAGGAGAAATCCCGAGGGGGAGACGATGGCCCTGATGGAGCGGCGCCGGCGAGCCGCGGCGGAGGCTGCGGCGGAACCCATGGAACTGAAGGTCGTCAGCTTCGACATCGACCTGACGCTGGCCCTGCCCGGGGACAATGACGAGGGCTACGGGGGCGGCCGGATTCCGCCGGAACGTATCTCCGAACTGCAGGCCATGGGGTACGTGGTGGGGACCTGCTCCGACCGCCTGCCCTCGGAGCAGTCGGGACTCATGGAAAGCCTGGGAATCCGGCCCCACTTCCGCATCCCCAAGGAGATGCTGTCCCTGGCCGGTGAACTGCTGGCGGGCGCCGAACTGACCCACGTGGGCGACGACGACCGCAGGGACCGCCGGATAGCGGAACGAGCCGGCTGGAAGCACCTGTGTCCCCACGAGTTCGAGTGATTGTCAACCGGACTCGTGCAACAGCCATCAGAACCAACCTGTGGAGGCGCAGAAAGTGGAAACCATAACCCGGGAACTGGAACGAGCCAAGGTTTCCGGCGCCGCAGAACGCCTGGACGCCTTGGCCGACCTGATCGAGCGCGAACCCCTCCGGTGGACCCGCGGCAGTTTCTATGTTGACGCCGACGGCGAGCCCACCGACGACCGGCGGTCGGCCTGCCGAGCCTGCCTGGTGGGAATGGCCCGGATCGCCTGGGAATCCGACCTTTTCGTGGAGGAGGGCGTCCCCGCCAACATCCTGAAACAGGCATTCTTCGGGAGAGACGAAAAAGCCAGCCTTGGCGGTGTCGTGTCCATCAACGACGGCCCCGATATGACTTCCGAGACAGCAGTCCGGGTCCTGCGCCACGCCGCGAACATCGCCCGGAGGGAGTTGGCCGGTTGACCCCCAGGACCCGCAAGGATTTGAGGGGGTTTCGACCCCACCTCCCGGCACTGGCACACGGCCACTGTCCACTAACCACTAACCACCGGCCACTGTCCCATCGCCCGCCGGCTGTGGCGGTGGGGCGGGCGAAAGTTCCCGTTCCGCCGACAACGGAACTGCGGGAGCGGAACCATGAGCGCAGGAGAGAAAATCATTGTCTGCGGCGGCAGGGACTTCGCGGACCGGGCGCTGCTGGAACTGGCCCTGGACCGGCAGATCCGGGAACGGGGCATCAGCGAACTGCACCACGGCGACGCCCGGGGAGCCGACCGCCTGGCGGGGAAATACGCCCGGCGCAACGGCATCCCCGAGGTGAAGCACCCCGCCGACTGGAGCCGGGACGGGAGAGCCGCCGGATTCCGCCGCAACACGCGGATGCTGGAGCAAGTCCGGCCGGACCGGGTTATAGCCATGCCCGGCGGGAGCGGGACCGAGCACATGGTGAAGCTGGCCCGGCGGGCCGGAGTGCCGGTGACCCGGGCCTGATTACCAAACCGCCCCACCGCAGAACCGCTCCACCCACCGCGCGGTCCAATCCCCGGGCCTTATGGCCCGGGGGGAGGACGTCATCTCCAGGAAGGACACGAGAGATATGTCCGAAGAAAAGACAACCCAACGATTGCCGGCCTTCCAGCACCTGCGGGTGATTCCCTGGGATCCCGAGTTCCACTGGACAGGGATCGCGGGAGAATGCGCCGACCACATCAACCGCCCCCACGAGGACTATCCCCGGCGGGTGATCGACACCGTGAAGGCGATGATCGAGAGCGACCTGTCGGACGTTCCCACCGCGGAGGACCTGCTCCGGATCCACGAAACCGTCTTCCACGACGCCGACCACGCCGGGGCCTGGCGGGACTGTTGGGTGCGGGTGGTTCTTCACGTTCCCCCCGAACCGGACCGGATTCCGGCGCTGATGGAGGAACTGGAAGCGACCTACCGGGGCCGCATGGACACCGTGGAGAACATCCAGGCGTGGTACTCGGATTTCGAGACGATACACCCTTTCAAGGACGGCAACGGAAGGGTCGGCGGAGTCGTCGCCGCGATGCTCTCCCATCGTCTCCACCCGGAACGGGGATTTTTGACCCCGGGGCAGTAGGGGATTGATTGAAAGGGGCTCCGCCTCCGCCCCTGAACTACTGGCTCCTGAACACCAACCACTGGCCACCGCTTCCTACGATGCGTTGCCCCGGCTGTTGCGGGGCGGGCGCCGAAGGCCTCCCCCGGGAGCGCCGAAAGGGGAGGTGAACTCCCATGCCGGAACATGAGATTGAATCCCAGACTCACCTTCCCAGCCAAACCGGATAAAATCAAGAGCTTTCCGCATCGGGGTTACCGGTGAAGGTGTAACTGGCTGTCTTTCCGACTACACCCGAAGCAAGGGTTGCCAAGTCCCCGCCCTGCGAACAGGGGCATTCCCTGCGGAAATCTGTTGTTTGAGCGACCAAGCGCCAATTTTTCGCTGAGTCCGTAGCCATGTGGCGCCTTTCGGCATTTCCTCTCCTTCCTGATAACTACGGCCTCCCCCGGTTAGGAGCAGGACTCTTTCCTGTCTACATATCCGATTTCCCGGTTCTTCCGCATTTTTGGCGAAGGTGACTGGAAACCGGCGAAGGCAGTCAAGACACCGTAGAATGACGGCTATCCGGCGCGCCGGTTCAATACCCGAATTCGCTTAATGGTTGGGATCCTGTCCAATGTTCATCAATAATGCGGAAGGGCAGATTTCCCGGGTCCACCTCAGCGCCCAATGGTTCCCGGCAAGTATACCGTATCGAGGCGCTTTCAGAACGCCTAAAGCGAATGGGCAAGCAGGAGATAGCGGTGATCCGGCGGAACATGGAATACCCGAGGACCACTTCCCAGGGATTCCGCTTTACGTGTTCTCGATAGACCGTCATATCAACGCCATTGAACCGGCTGGCACGGACCCAGACGCCGGTTATCCGTGCCCCCTGCCTCAATTGGGAACCGTGCAAGTGTCGATGGCCGCCAATTGCAACCGTTCGGAATCAAGGCGTGGGAGGTGCCTCTGACCTTCTCCACACAGTTGACCTTCAACCGGACCATTAACCGGAATATCGCGGGTCGATCAAGTCCCGAATCCCATCTCCCAACAGGTTGAATCCCAGGACTGTCACGCTGATCATGGCGCCCGGGTAGATCATGAGTTGGGGTTGGCTCTGGAAAAACAAGCGCCCTTGATTCAGCATGGAACCCCATTCAGCGGTGGGGGGTTGCACTCCGAGTCCGAGAAAGTTCAACCCTGCCAGGGCCAGGATGAGTGTCCCCATTTCCAGTGACCCCAAAACGATGACGGGAGAGATCATGTTCGGGACGATATGGCGTAGCAGTATTCTGGTACGGCTGCAACCAACTGCCAGGGCGGACTCCACGAAGGGCTTTTCACGCGTTTCCAGGACGAGGCCGCGCACCAGGCGAGCATATCCGGCCCACGCGACAAGGACAAGGCTCACTATGACGTTCTCCAGACCGGGGCCCAAAACTCCAACTATCGCCAGCGCCAATATGATCCCCGGGAACGCCAGTATCGTGTCGACCACCCGCATCGCCAGGTCGTCCGCCAGACCGCCGACATACCCCGCCACTGCGCCGACAAACACGGCGATGGCGACAATAAACACGGTCGCCAATGCCGCCATTCCGATGGACAGCCTTGCGCCGTGGAGCAGCCTGCTCAAAAGGTCACGTCCCAGGTTGTCGGTGCCCAGAAGGAACTCCGGGCCCGGTGATTGCAGACGGCTCCCTCTGAACTGAGTGTCCGGGTCGTAGGGCGCTAGCATTGGCCCGAGCACGCCGATGCCCACCATTACGGTCACTATCACGAGACCCACGATGGCGGCGCGGTTTCGTCTCAGCAGGCGCGGGAAACGCCTGCCCCGAAACTTCGATGGAGAATCCATCATCTCCGGCGGTCCTCAGGACCGCCGGCAAGCCGGATTCTCGGGTCTATCCATGTGTACGAAACATCGACCACCAGATTGACCAGCACGAACACGGTGCCGGCAAAGAGCACGAACCCTTGAATTACCGGGTAGTCCCGGAAGGATATGGCCTCAATCATCATCCTCCCCAGCCCGGGCCAAGCGAACACCGTCTCGATGACTATGGCCCCGGACAGAAGGAATCCAAGCATGGTTCCCATGACGGTGACCAGCGGAATCAGGGCATTTCGCAAGGCGTGTACCAGTATGACCCGCCTCTCGGGCAGCCCCTTGGACCGAGCCACACGCATATACTCGTTGCCCATCGCCTCCAGCATGGACGAACGGAGCAGCCGGCTGAGCAGTGCTACCCCGCTCAATCCCAGGGTCGTGCAGGGGAGAACCAGGTGCAGCCAGGAACCCGATCCGGCTACCGGCAGCCAGTGTAGGTGAACGGCGAAAACGAGGATGAGCAGGTAGGCCAGCCAGTAGGAAGGTATGGCGGCGCCGATCAGGCTGAACAGGCGGGCCGTCAGGTCAAGCGGCGAGTCCTGCCGCACGGCGGCCAGGACACCGAGGGGCAGGGCGATAACCAGCGCGACCATCACTCCACCGATGGCCAGCATGAGAGTGGCCCAAAGCCGGGATGTCAACTGGCTCCAAACCGGGCTCCCGGTCCGGTACGAAGTGCCCAGGTCGCCGCTGAGAGCCCGGTAGGTCCACCGGCCATAGCGCAGGAGGAAAGGGTCGTTCAGACCGATCTCTTCGCGCAGCCGGTCCAGCGCGGCCTGGTCCGTAGGAGGCTCGCCGAAGGTCTGATAGTAGATCGCCTCAGCCGGATCACCGGGCGCTACGGCTCCCAGAGTGAATGCCAGGAGAGTAATGGCAAACCATACGGGCAACAACGAGAGCAGTCTGCGTGCAAGGTAGAAGTGCAGGCCGATACTTGTCCTCCTGTTTTAAGCTGGCGATGCGGTAGTGAGAGGCGGCCTGGTCCGTATGACCGCCTCCTGACCCTTGAACCAACTACTCCCGCCGGTTCGAAGTGATCATCGGTTGACCGAGAGAGAGTCCCACCTTACGTGTAGTCGTACCGGGTGAGGGTCGAAGTCCCTCACATGGTCCCGGGCCGCGTAGATTCGCGTTATGCCAACAAGGGGAATCAATGACCGCGCCTCGTCCACCAGGACGTGTATGGCGTTGGCCCGGTGCATCGCCGCCTGGTCGGTGGTGAGAGCGCCGTTGCAGGCGTCAATTTCATCATCGTACTCCGGCCAGCCCAGGGGGCCGGGCCCGAAGCCCCTGGCGTAGGACCCAGGCTTTTCGTACCGGGAGTAGAACAGGCTGGCCAGGAAACACGCGGATGGACTGTTCTGGTTCCCGATCTCCAGGAAAAGGTCTCCCTGCTTGTCGCTGAGCAGGGCCGAGTACGCAGCGTTGTCGGGGACGTTGGTGACCTTGAGGTCTATCCCGACCTGCCGCAGTTGGGCCTGGATGACCTCCGCAGTCTGGCCGTTCTCCGGCCCTGCGGGGAACCCGTTAATGAACTCCAGGGTCAGCTCCCGCCCTTCCTTCTCACGGATGCCGTCGCCGTCCGAGTCCGTCCAACCGGCCTCTGCCAACAACGCTTCAGCCCGGTTGGGATCGAATTCATAGCCCGCGATCCGGCCGGCATATTGGCCCAGGACCCCCGGCGGGCTGAAGAGCTGGCTTGCGGCGGCATAGCCGTCGAATGAGACTTCCAGGACGGCTTGGCGGTCAATGGCGTGGCCGAGCGCTTCCCGCACCAGGATGTCCTGGGTCAGGACGTGCGGTTCCTCTCCCGTGAGGAGCACCATGATGTATTGGCTGGCGCTGACGCCGGTCGGCAGGACCCGGATATCGCTCATACTCTTGAGAAGCGACGTTGCTTCGGGCGGCACGTCGAAGATCACGTCGACGTCTCCGGCTTGAATCGCGAGGATGCGCGTGTTCGGGTCCGGCATGAAGCGGTGTTCAATCCGGTCCACCCGGGGGACTGTTCCCCAGTACTCGGCGTTCTTCTCAACGGCGATGTGGTCATCCTCAATATATTCGACAAGTTTGAAGGGACCGGAGCCTGAATGGTCCCCGTTGAGAGGGTCGGAACCCGGAGTCCGTATTCCGTAGCTCGAGTGAGACAGCTCCTCGGGCAGCCGCAGATGAGGCCTAACGGGGGTGATGTCCACGGTGAAGTCATCAACCGCCGAAGCCGAGGTCTCGTCGATCCTCAACCGGTTTCCGCCCGCGCCTTGGGACCAGTATTTCTGCACCATCTCGACCACGCCGTGGGCGGTGAAGGGCTGGCCGTCATGGAATGTCACGCCTTCCCGCAAACGAAAGCGCCAGGCCCCGGTCTCTCCCATGTACTCCCAGGAATCCGCCAGCATCGGCTGTAGTTGGAAGTCGTGGTCCACCAGGAACAACTGGTCAAATACGTTGACGTTGAGGGGGAACATACCGATGTTCAGGCGGCTCATGTCCGTTGCGTCATTCTTGTAGGTGTCGGCGACTGCGCCCACTCTCAGCTCAACCGGCTCGCTCTCCATGCCGGGGTTCGGTACAGGCGTGGGTTGAGCCAGAGGCTCCGGGGTCCCCGCCGGTTCGGAGTGGGCTGGCGCCGTTGGGTCGGGTGCGGTATCAGGTTGCTGTGCGCCGGCGCAGGCCAGGGTCCACATGGCTATGGTCACCAGCATCACGCCGAAGAATCGTCCGGTAAGTCTCATTGTGCTGCTCCTTATCCACTGTGTGTCGACCGGATTTCCGTCCCTGTTGGGAAATTAGTGACGCCGGGACTGTTCCAGGCCGGCCGGGCGAGTCCCGGCTGAGGCAACAAAAAACCCCGGCATCTACTCTGCCGGGGTGCGATTCGTTCTCTAGCCTCGGGGCCTCCTGCAATATGCTGCCGGGGGTCCGATGGGCCATCCTCTGTTTGGCGCAGAGTAGTGCTCCACCTTCCCGGGCAGGTCTCCTGGCTTACGGATCATCATCTGGCCGACACCTTCCCATCCACCGAAGTGAACAGTGGCTTTCGTCGTCCGACTCCCCGAATACAGTGGCGCAACCGCGGCGGATTCACACCGCCTTCCCTATTAAACCGTGTTGGTGCCCCGGGGGGTGCCGTTCAGTTGTTAAAAAACATCCACTGCCGTCAATTATGGTACAGAGTATCAGGGTTGTCAATGATCCCGGTGGGGCCAGTTCTAACCCAACCTGTGACGTCGGTCTCATTTCCGGCGGCGCGGTCAAGAGCAGTCATGTGGGCCAAGGGGCGCTCACCTCAAAGGACGCAGCCCACCCGGCGATACCGGAACTCCATCCGAGGATCGCCCGGATAGCCGCCGACCCGGACTTCGATCACGACGCCCGGGGCATCCTGTAGATGATTTCCTTCCCGTAGGAACTGGAGCCCGGCGCGTGGAGTCATCCCCGGGCCGGGGAGGAAGCACTGCCGCTCAACCGGCCCGTCAACCACTTCGCCCATGCCCTGACGTGGTTGGGCATGACCGGAGACCGGCTGGAGGAATCCTTCCGGCATACCCGTCCGGCCCTGGCGACCCACGCCTTGGAGGTGAACCCCGACGGCCCCTGCCGGCACCTGACCGGCAAGGCCGGCCCCAAACTGGACGAATCGCCGGGCGACGACGAGCAGCGAATCAGGCGGTGGATTTCCGACGCCTGCCGGGACGAGTCCGCCCACTTCAGCAGCCGGATGGTCACCGTGCTGACCAACTGCGGTTGGGAATTGGCCCTGGCCTATGTCCGGCACGACATACCCATCTCCGTCATCGACCAGCGCGAGGCGGAGCTGGACGACGAGGACGGCCTTCTGAACTGGATAAACCAGGCGCTGGCCATACTGAACCGAAAAGCGTGATTCATTGTCCTCGGGGCCGGAAGATCTGCGCAGCGGAGTTTCCCACCCTGCCGGGCAACGCTTATCCGCCGAATCGTCCCGGCGCAGGATGATTCCACGGCCGGAAAGGAGAACCCGTGAGCGCTACGCGAAACCCCGCGAAACCCATTGAGAGTCGTTTCTTGTAAAGCATCCAAGTCCGTGACGAAGAGTTCACGCCGGTGGTGATCGGGCGAGACAAGTGGGGCCGCGCATGGGCGTACAGGGAGAGAAACACTCCGACCCAAGTTGACATGAAGGGCAACGTCACCACGTGGGGTTACGACATCCTGATAGACCGCTGCCCCACCAATCACGTCAACACGGAGCAGGAGGCCATCGATCAAATCACGGAGCGTCTCAAGAAAGTCTCGTGAGGAGAGATGCGGCGGCGCCCTGTGGGGCGGTGTTTCGCCGCCGAACTCTCCCCGGGATGCCGGAACCGCCCCAAGGGGGCGGAAGGGCCCTGAAGCAGGACCCGCAGGCCTTCCTGGGGAGAAACCCGGCCAGGGAGGCTCTGAGTAGCGGGGTTTCCCCGACCCGGGATTGTCCCGGAACAACAACGGTGATTCTTCCCCACCGGGCGGGAGCCCCCTCGCATGAGAGGGGAGCGGCCACCGGGTCCTGGTCGTGCCAATCATCCATAGAGAGGCGCGAACGACCCGCCCGGCGGGAAGTTCAAACTCCCTCCATTGGGGAGGGGAGAAACCCGGCCGGGGAAGCTCTGCGTAGCGGGGTTTCCCCGGCCGGCGTCAACCAACCAAACGGCAAAAAAAGAAAGGGAGGCAAGGAATGAAGATAGACAACGCGGTAACCCGGTTTTTCGAGTGGTTCAAGGCGGGAACCCAGATCGAGGGTCTGAAGAACAACCCCGACGTTCCCAGCCACGTCCGCAACGAAATCATGGTGGCCCAGGGCCACGCTCCCCAGAGCCGGGTCGCCAGTGAACTGCAGCGCATCCACGGCGTGGGCGGATTCTAGCCCCGCCCCGCAACACCCCGCCCCTGATTGAAAGGGGCTCCGACTCGCCCCGCCAGTGACCGGCGGCCAGTTCCCCGGTCACCGGCAACCGGAGGAAGCATGACGACACTCACGGAAAACTTGCCCGCCGTCCGGGAGAAAGCCCGGGAGAGCTGGGCCCGGGGCCTGGACGCCATCGCCGACCTGGTCATCAATCATCCCGAGACCTGGACCCGGGGCGCTTTGTACCGGGACGAGAACGGCGAAGAGTTCGTCATCGTGCCCGGCCGGCCCCACCCCGGGCCGGCGGCAACCTGCGCCGTGGGATTCATCGAGCTGGTCTACGACGACGTCGTACCCGGACGGTTGCATCCCGCCGCGGCAGCCCTGGCCCGGAACCCGCCGGTGGGCGAGGAATGGGAGGACCTGGACGAGATGAACGACGCCCTGGAAACCCCAACCGAATTCGTTAAGTGGCTGCGCCGGGCAGCCTGCGGGAGATGACCCATGGCGCTGATTGACAAGGTCGAGGACCTGCGTAACCGGACCGGCGGCGAGTGGCGCCCCACGCTGCTGGCCCTGGCCGACCTGCTGGACGCAGACCCCCGGGCGTGGTCCAGGGGCGCGATGTACCGGGACGAGCACGGCATTGCAACCAACAACCCCCACATCTGCGAGTCCGCCTGCCTGGCGGGGCTGGTTCAGATGGCCCTGGGCGGCCGGGAATTCCTGCGGGCCCGGGACGGGCTGAAGTCGGTGATAACACGGGCGGACCGGGACATCGAGGAACAGAACGACGACCTGGAGGACGCCGCGGAGATTGCCGACTGGATACGGCTGGCGGCGGGAGAGGACGAGTCGGTATGACGGTCGTCACGAAGAAAGAGTACCGGTACTGCGGGGGATGCGGGATGCTCCGCCCCGTGGAACGGTTCGCCGAGCGGGCCCGGGACTGCGGCGACTGCGTGGACCGGCGAATACGCCGCTGGACCGGAAGACCGGAGGGAACAGAGCGATGATGGGCTGGACCCAACTGAAACGCTGCGGAAAATGCAAGCAGTCCCGCCCCCTGGACCGGTTCGACGGCGACGGCTACTGCCGGGACTGCATCAGGGACCTGCGCCGGCAGGCCGGTGAACTTGTTGAGAAAATCGCCCGGCCCCGGCCGTCATACGCCGGCCACAGTCAGGCCGGGTACAGGAACCACGTCCGGATCCAACACGCAGGGAGGAAGCGATGACCGTCACCAGTACCACGCCAATCATCCAGGAACTGAAACCCAGGGAACAGACCCCCGAGGGCTGGCTGGAAGCGGTCCACGACCTGGTGGAACGGGAACCCGGCCGCTGGATCCGGAAGGGATACCAGATAGGCTCAGGGTTCGAGAACAATCCCGGCTTTGACCGGGTCAACCGGGCCTGCCTGCTGGGATTCCTGGACCTCCTGGCACTGGCCGACTGGAACAACGAACGGGCCAACGAGAACCTGCAGCAGGCGATGAACGCCCTGGCCCACGTATCCGGGGAGGAATCCACCAACTACGCCCGGCTGATGGTATCGGCCCACAACGACCGGCTGGAAACTCCGGCGGAACTTCTGGACTGGGTGGAGCGGGCGCTGAAACTCATCGAATGGCTGGACTGGGAAGAACAACGGATGATGGACAGCAGCCACTGAACACCGACCACCGTCCAATTGGGAGAAGAAAATGCCCAGGTACTTGATTGACGTTCCCCCGGAGCGATCGGAACAACTGGAACCCACGCTGTTCCTGCTGGGAATCAGGTTCGATATTTTTGACAACCTGACCGCCGTGGAGCGGGACCCGGAACCCGACGACGTCATCTTTGACGGGCGGGACCTGGAGTGGCTGCCCGGCGCGCTGAACCCCTGCCTGGAAGCCATGGGGGAGGAACTCCGGATCCGGGAGGACCCCCGGAGCGCCGGGCCCGGGGCCTGCCAGTCGCTTTTGTACCTGGCCCGGCTGCACACCGACTGGGGAGACAAGCCCCGCCGCCGGGAGGCGTTGGAGATAAACCGGTACGCCTGGGAAAGGCTGGCGGAGAACCACCCCGCGCTGGTTCACCGGGTCGGCGAGGCCCCGGCCCCGCCGGCGGAGACGGAATCCGCCGCAGTGACGGTGACGAGCGAAAATAACCTGCCGCCGGAGATGCCCCGGTCGGTGTTGACCCGCACGTCCCGGGGCTGGCATCTGGCCGCCGACGTGGGAGTTCCGGCCCTGCTGCTGCGGATGGCGTTGGAGGTCCAGGGAGGGTTGGCCCAAGTCCCCCGGGCCGGGATTGATGAAATCCGGCGGGCGGCGCCCTCGGCGGAGGAACTGCTCCGGGACGAGGCCGAGCGGGTCGGATTGCCGGAGTTAGTGCAGGACGCGGTGGACGCGGCCGCGGACAGGTTGACTGAACGGGTATTGCACGTCCTGATTCCGAAAGAAGAGGTCAGCGCCCTGACGGAACTGCTGGAGGAGAGACCCGAATGAAACCCATCCTGGAAGTAATCGGCGACGTCCCGCGCCACGACGGCCTGGCCTGGCTGCGGGCGGTCCGGGATCTGATAACCGGCGAGCCGGAACGCTGGCTCCGAGACACGGAATGGGAGGACGAGACCGAGCGGTTGGAGTACCCGCCCCAGCCGGAACCCGGGGAGGTGACCCGGGTCTGCGCCCTGGGGTTCGGGACGCTGCTGAACCACCACAACGAATTTGCCCTCCCGTCCCAGAACGCGTACGGCGAGTACATCAAAGCCTTGGCCCGGACGGTGGACGACGAACGTCTGATGCCCGTCACCGATGTGGGGGAAAGCCAGTGGACGGTCTGGACCCACAACGATGAAAACGTGGAGACCCCGGCCGAGTTCGTCGATTGGGCGGAACGGGCCATAACATTCCTGGAGGAGGAACGGGAAAGATGATCCCGATTGTGGAAGTGATTGAATCCACGCCGGAGAACGACGCCCTGGAGTGGCTGCGGGCGGTGCGGAACCTGGTCAAGGAGCAACCCGCACGCTGGCTGCAGGGAAACCTGTGGGAGAACGAGGGCCGCGAGGCCCCGGACCTGCTGGAGCCGGGGCAGGTGACCTACGCCTGCGCCGCCGGGTTCGGCTGTCTGCTGGACAACCGCCACCGCAAGACGTATGAGTCCCACGAGGCCTACCGGGTTTACGTGCAGACGCTGGCCCGGACGGTGGACCCGGAGCACCTGCTGCCGGAACAGGGATTCCGGGAAAGCGAGCGTACGGTGGAGTCCCACAACGACGAGGAAGTGCAGACCCCGGAGCAGTTCGTGGCATGGCTGGAGCGGGGCATGGAGTTCTTGGAAGCGGCCGGCGGCCGGTGACCGTTTATCAGGCCACACTCCAACCATTCACTATTCACTAGCCACCAACCACCGGCCACCGGAGAAGAAAGATGAACAAGGAAAACCTGGTGAAGATACGGGACTTCCTGTACGAAATGGACGACTCCAATCCCGATTCCTTCAACATGAATTCGTGGAGCGAGTGCGACCTGCCGCAGGCCCTGGCCGCCCGGGACGACCCCTGGAACTGCGGGACCACTTCGTGCATCGCCGGCTGGACGGTGATTTGGCTGGGGACCGGACAAGAGATCCGGAAGTGTTTCGGAGAAGGGTCCGATGGATGCCTGACGGTCAACGAACAGGCCATCATCGACCTGGCGCAGCAGATCCTCGACCTGGACGACGGCGAGATGATGGACCTGTTCTGCCCCACGGAGGGAGGCTCGGAGGATGCGACTCCCCGCCACGCCGCCCTGGTCATGGACGGCATGATTGCGAACGGCGTGGTGGACTGGCAGCCGGCGCTGGAGAGAGCGTGAACCGGATGAGGATACTCAAGCCTCACATCCTGGCGACGGTAGTGGGATTCATCCTGACCGTAGCATCTCCCATCATTCTAACGATAGCCTTCAGCGTCGTACCGACCAAGGAGATGCAACTTATAACGGCGGTTGCCATGCTGTGGATCTGGATAATCGGCGCAGCCCTGTTCCTGAAAGGAATCTATGGAAAGTCAACGTGAGGACAGCCGGCGACGTGGAAAGGGCATCAACTCCACCGCCCCGATTTTTTCATTCCGGGGAGGACAAACCTGATGAGGAAATCCGAACTGCTGCAAAGCACGGCCATCCTGGGGATAATCCTGGTATTCCTGGGCCTCACGGCCGCAGCGGCAATTCCCTACGGGTTCGACCTGGACGACCGGGGGCAGAATCTACTGGTGGCGGGGGCGGGATTCATCGCCGCAACCGGCGTCATCCTGATGTTCCTGGGATGTCTCTGGAAGGTTCCCTGGGACCAAACTGCACCGGAAACCGAACAACCGGAGGACAGGAAAGCATGAGCAGGACCATCCACGTCCACGCGATGAGCATATAGGCGAAGAAAGAAAAATCGCCCTGGAAATGAGCCGCGGGATTGCCAATATCCGGTTACACCAGCGGCCAAAGTTCAGGCCATGCCTGCCACTTCTGGACGAACAAGACTCCATAAGCAGCAATTATTGCAAGACCCGCCAGAACCGACAGCCGTTGCTCCCAGGTCCGGCGATCCGAATGGTGTATTATTCCACCTTCTTGCTCCGCATCCTGAAAAGCCACGCCATGTCCTCTATATTCAGGGTTGGACTCCAGGATCCGGGTAGTCCGGTCTCGTTGAAGATCAAAGACGTTGAATGTCAAAAAAATTATGACAGACGGGAAAAGCATTGTGAACATTTCCACCAGGAACCCGGTCAATCCTTGAACTCCGGAAGGACGAGAGAACAAGGCGGTTCCAACAACCAAGAAGGCAAAAATAACCAAGGCACATATTTCACCGAAATTTATCCCCTTCTGCCTGGAATGGGCCAACACGTCCAAGTCAACCTCGATTTCACGCAGTTTTTTTCTATCTTCGCCTGAAGCATCAAACAGAGCTTCACTTACGGATTGACGGGCTTGGGTATAGTTCACCTGCAGTTCGCGTCCACCTTCTTCATCCATTCTAATCACATACTGGGCCACCGATTGATTTAAAATTCCCCGTCCCGCCATTTCCTCCAGATCACGGAAGAGCTTGAAGGTTAAGTTATCCTCCTCCTGGGTCCGGTTTGCCAGGCGCACAACACGGAAGGACAGTATCAAGGCAAACACCGTTGCGGAAAGAAACAAAATATCAAAGTACGCATCGGACTTTCCAAACCACTGCATACTTTCCGTGCCGCGGAGATATACCCATGTACCACAAACCCATAGAGACACGACCAGAGCCTTGAATCCAAGCAATCTTTCCGCCTCAAAATTTATCAGAAGGTTCGCGGAAACAATGGCAGCCGTGCCGATGACCAGGAAAGGAACATAAACTTCACCGACTCCAGACAGGGTTACAAGCCAACTTGGAATGCTGGATCCGGATATGTTTTCAATCCAAAACGGAATGCCTGCGACTGAGATCAGGAACATCCAGAACAGGGCAACAACCGAAGTCGCGTAGGGCATCGCGTTAAGTCCCAAATTGCTGGTCATCAAGTTGGACCATCGGAATAAAGCCGTGCCACCAGCATGAAGTATGAAACCGCCGAAGATTGCAGTAAGCAATACGTTGAATTGAAAATCTCCTCCCGTAGCAACTCCTATCAGCCCGCTTATAGGAACACTCAATACACTGCCAATAGCGAATCCCAGGATTGCGCCGAAAACCTCCAGGTGACTCCTGTCGATTTCCAGTTCCATTATTGAGTGGAATCTCGAAGCCTTATCAGCCAGTTCCCTTCCCCACAAAAAAGTAAATGCGCCAAAGGAGGAGAACACAGCCGCCAATATGGCCAAACTTGTTCCCCTGAACAAATCCAGCAAATTAAAATTTATTACTGCGTACGCCAGTTTTCCCGGATCCAAGTCGGATCCCTCGCTGATCACTATGAAAGCAACACCGAGGAATGCCAGAGCCATGAAAGACACTACGGAAGGAATGTTCTTGCGGTACCGGCCCTCCCGCCTATAGGCCAGCGCCATAATGATCACGAAACCGATAGGCCAAGTGTAAAACAGCACTGTCGCAGCAGCAGCATCTATGAAATCAGTTGCCCACGCAAACAGCGCATATTCCAGTCCCTGGGCAACCATGAAGACAAGCATCCAGTGAAATGTGCGGTTTATGACCAGACGATGAACATCCCTACTGCAGAAAAGCTGCCTGAAGAACAGGTACAGAATAAGAAGACAACCTGCGCCTGTGCCCAATCTCCAAAAAGCGCTGAAATAAAAAGGGCTATCCACTGCGTTCGCACCAATTATGATCAAAGGCACGATTGAAAATACAAACACCGATCCGGCCATCACGAAAGTCGCTAGAAAGTCCCTCACATACCTGCCTTCTCCACCATCACGATTTGGGACAAACATAAACCTCACCATTCCGATTTTCTGGAATTATATACAATTCCAGTCATGGAAAGC
Source organism: Dehalococcoidia bacterium (assembly GCA_963665735.1). GTDB lineage: Bacteria > Chloroflexota > Dehalococcoidia > Lucifugimonadales > UBA3495 > CATOSK01. The sequence goes on from OY762444.1 coordinate 1,183,115, forward strand.
CCACGCCCGGGCGTCAACGTCATTGACCGGCGGTCCTTTCACGACACCGGAACATACGACGGAGATGCCCTTCGCCGGGCGTTGTCGCGAAAGGCTGCTTACAACGACCGGATGAGAACCCATCTGGGCGCGGTGACCGAGGCGCTGTCACTGTTGCCCCGCTCCCGGGTAGAGTTGGGCCGGGGGTGGTGATGCACGTGGGCAGCCCCCCCGGTCAAAGCCATCGCCGGTCGGGAACGGGAATTCCCTGAGGGTGAATAAGCGCGGCCGGCGAACGGGAGCCATCCACCGGCCACCGGAGGAAAGCATGAGCAGGAACATCCACATTCACGCGGTGAGCGCTTCGGCGAAGCGGGAGGGCCGGATCCCAGTCCACGCCTGGGCCTTCAGCATCACGGACAAGGACCCGTTTCACGACACCGGCAGCTGGGACGGCAACGCCCTTCGCAGGGCGCTGTCGCGGAGATCCACCTTCCGCAGTGAACGGTTGAGCGTCCAGCTGGAGGCGGTGACCGAGGCCCTGATGCTGCTGGCCCGTTCCCGGGTCGAGTTCGACCGGGTGGCAGTTCACGTGGGAAACCCCCTGGCGGACGCCATGGCCGGCTGGGGAAGGGAGTTCCTGGATCACGGGACGGTACACCCGGAGACCTTCCGGGGCGCGTCATGGCTGTGGCTCATCCTGCGGGGGATCGAATCCCGGGGGATGAACATCGAGTGGAACCCCGAGGGGTGGCAAACCGAGGACTCCAACCACGAGTGGCGGCGGCTGACGAGCCGGGCCCGGGAGGAGTTGGAGGAGTTTCCCGGCCTGCCGGAGCAGTCCCAGGAGCTGACCGAGATCGTAGTGGCCAGGATAGCCGAGCTGGTTTCCCGGGTCGGTCTGAACCCCGAGGCGGAGGAATTCCGCCGGGAGATGGAAGCGCTGGGCCGGGATGCAATCCCGGCGTGACGGAGGAAGGATTCGTGACCCGGTACGATGACAACACGGAACGGGAGCAATGGGAGATAGACGCCGATACCTGGGATCGATACTACTACGAGATGGAAGTCGGCAAGTTCATTCAATATCACGCCGGCCGGAACATGGAACTGAAAAAGGTTCAACTGCTCAAGGGCGGGTACGCGCAACAGGATGAAGAACTCACCCGCCGGACCGAGGAAGCGGGCAGGAAGGGACTGCTCACGTGGGAGCGGCACGACGAGATATGGACGGTTCAAATGATGTTCTCCGGCGTCCGGCGGGACGGCAGTGAAACCCCGGTAATAGTCCTGGCCGACGTGAACCTCGCGGCCGGCAGCGAGAACCTGGACCGGGCGGTAAACCGGGCCGGCATACTGGCGTCCATCGTCAGCGAGGAGGTGATTCCCGCGGTGATCTGCGAGAGCATCAGCCCCGAGAGGAAGAGGGAAACCGAGGAAAAGGGAGTGACGGTCATCGTCGCCAAGCGTAAGAGACCGCCCCCGCAGTATTGAAATTCAGGATACCCAACCAGCCGCCCCCGCCGTGAAAGGCGGGGGTATTTTTTTGTGCCCGGCGCCGGGCCGGAACAAACCACGCCCAACGCCAAACCGTGGAGGAGAGAAGGAACCATGACCACCGCAGCAGTGATTGAAAGGGGAGCCGGCCCCAACCCTGCCAAACGGCAGCCCCAATCAAAAACCCCAAAAAAGCCCCGCCGGAAGGTGGAGGAGGAGATCGCCGACCGCATCATCGAGCTGCTGGACCGGGGAGACCTGCCCCCGTGGGAGCAGGGCTGGAGCAGGACCGGACGGCATCTTCCCATGAACGCCCTCAGCGGCCGGCCCTACCGGGGCATCAACCGGTGGATGACCCTCATCACCCAACGAATCCAGGGTTACGACGACCCCCGCTGGCTGACCTTCAAGCAGGCCCAGTCCCTGGGCGGCCACGTCCGGGAGGGAGAGAAGTCCACCATGGTGGTCTTCTGGAAGATCGTCAACCGCAAGCCCGCCGGGGAGGAGAACCCCGATGAGGGGGAGGTCTTCACCCGGGAATACGACGCCGGAGGCGGAACCGGGGATAAGAAATCCCCCACCTACTCCCTGCTCCGGGCCTACAGCGTCTTCAACGTGGAGCAGACCGAGGGCTGCCGGCTGGCGGAGCTCCCCGTCCCCGAGCTGCGGGACCACACGCCGTTGGAGGCCGCCCGGCGCATTGTTGACGGTATGCCCGACCCCCCGGAGATCCAGCACTACCTCCACTCCGACGAGACGCCCCACTACAACGTCGGGCGGGACCGGATACGGGTGCCCGAACCGGGCCGGTATGCCAACCCGGACCACTATCACGACACGCTGTTCCACGAACTGGTTCACTCCACGGGGCACGAGAAGCGGCTGAACCGCCCCGACCTGGGAGGCCTGGCGGACATTCACGCCTACGGACGGGAGGAGCTGGTAGCCGGGATGGGGGCGGCGATGCTGTCGGCCCACGCCGGACTGGAGCGGGAGAACGCGGCCCGGGACGCCGCCTACGTGCGTCACTGGCGGGACGCGATCCAGGGCGACAAGGCGATGGTGGTGCGGGCGGCGACGCTGGCCCAGAAGGCGGTGGACTACATCCTGGGAGAAGCGCCGCCCGTCTTTGACCCCACCCCCCTGGACCCCACCCAGGATTAAAAGGGCTCCGACCCCACCCCCTGCGCTCATAGCGTTTCAGCCCCTACGAGCCAGCCAACGCGCCGGACCGGGGAGGGCGGAAAGCCTTGAAAAGGCTTGACGGCGGAAGTGACCGTAGGTCACTGAGGTAATCAGCTTGTCCATCAGGACAAGCGTTGAGCAGAACAGCTATCGCATCAGCGATAGCGTCGTGAAGTCGAAACCCCGGGCATAGCCCACTCAAACAGGAGGAATCATGTCGCATCCGGCCTACGAACTGACGCCCCCGGAAATCCTTCGCAAGCTGATTGATAACAGGGACAAGGACTGGGAGGAAAAGCCGGTGGTCAAGATATTTTTCCCCATGGGATCCGCCACCTGGCTGCTGATTTCCATAACCGACGATACCCCGGGGGAGGAGATCGCCTACGGCCTGGCCGACCTGGGATTCGGCAGTCCTGAAATCGGCTACGTCAGCCTGAAGGAACTGAGGGAACTCCGGTTTTCCCTCCTTCCCGGCGGCCCCGGGACGCTCCGGTTGGAGCGGGACCTGTACTTCGAGCCGACCCACAGCCTGCAGGCCTACACGCTGGCCGCCTGGGCCAACTGCCACATCGTGGAGGACCCCAAACTGATTGAGCAGGCGCTGAACGCCGAGGAGGTCGCGTGAGCAACGAAGGGCAGGTGAGAGAAGCTCTGCTGGACCTGCTGCGGGCCGCCGACGACGTCAACGACCCCACGGGAAGCGCGGAGGGAGACCAACTGACGGCCCACAACGAAAAACGGCAGGGGGAGATCCTGGCCGCGTGGGAGAAACTGGCGTTCCTGACCGGGAACGAAGAACTGGCCCGGTCCAGGGGATTCAATCCCACGGGGGACGGATTCCAAAAACAAAGCTGAGGAGAGCGGCATGAGTGAAAGCCAGTCAACGAACCTGGAATGGCGCCGGACTCCTGCCACCGGAATCCTGGCCGCCAACCTGCCGGAGGATTACCGGGGAACCCTGTACGAGGACACCCGGCTGGAGATCCACCAAGTCAGGGGCAAGTACGTCGCGGGGTTCTGGCAGAGCGGGTACGGCAGCCGGCCGGTGAGCCCGGAACGGAGGATGCACGCCAGCGAGGAGGGGGCCAAGGCCGAGGCGGCGGCCTTCGTGGACGGCACCAGGAACGGGTGAATCCCGGTATCCCGTCGCCCGCCCGGATGCTGAGATTGGGCGGGCTAAGTTTCCCCGTCCCGGGAAATACGGAGGAAGTCATGACAACCCTGTTGGAAAGGCCGGCGGAGACCGGTCAAGCGTCCCACGTGCTGGACCGGCACTACCCGGAGACCTACTTGCTGGAATGTGACCTGGAGTCCTTCGCGCCGTCCGGCGCGGCGCGGCCAACCCCGGTGCAAGCCCGGGTGCTGGACCTGCTGCCCCCAACCGGCCCCGACGGGTTTCCCTGGGAACAGGTATTGTCGGGCCGGGCCGCCTGCCGGTGGGAGAGCGTGGAGCGGGACCTGCAGCTGATCTCGGCGCGGTTTCCCGAGGCCCGTTTCACCATGACCATCCGCTGCGCCCGCCACCCTCGCCACGTCTGGGTGCAGGAATACCGGGCCGGCGCCTACTTCGAGAACGCCCTGTAGCGGCAGCAGGCCGTCGTCCAACTTCCGGCTTGCCAAGGAGAAAGTTCATGCCCGTAATCCGTTACGACTACGACCAGGTCTTCGACAGCCCATGGGGCTGGTTCCGGGGCCATAACTCCGAGGACGGCCCCACACCCTGGGGAGACGTTCAAAACGCCCGGGAGCGGGCGCCGGGAATCCTGGAAGTGGAGACCCCGGGCCACGGCGGGCTGGTGATGAGTGAAGCCAGGTGGAAGTCCCTGCCGGAGGAGGTCCGGGAGAAGTTCCTCAACCGGGGGTTCGCCGAGGAGGATTGCGAGATGCCGGTGGCGCTGGCGCTGCTGGGACTGGCGACGCCGGTGGAACTGGAATGGGCCTACCGGGTTACCCACCAGTATCCCCGCTACCAGGCAGCCCAGGCCCGGGTGGGGGACCGGTACTACGACGCCGGTCTGCACCTGGTGAACCGGTAAAACGGACACTCAACACGGAACGCAGGAGAGAGAAAATGACGACGTCAAACAAGCCCCTGGCCAAGAAACCTGTGGACGGCAACATCTTCAACATCGCCGGCGCGGCCAAGACCGCCATGAAAAAAGCCGGCGTGGAGCAGACCGCCATCACGGAGATGTCCGAGCGGATGTTCAAGTCCAAGTCCTATGAAGAAGCCATTGCTATCATCATAGAGTACGTGGACTTCGACCTCTAGGGCTGTGGATAGTCCCCACGCACCCGGGAGCTCAATCCTGGAGAACGAGCATGGAACTTCCTGAAAAAATACCGGTGCGGGTGAGCCGGAAGCACCTGCGGGAGGGCGAATCGGGCAGGAACGCCCAGCGCGTCCTGGAACTGGCCGTCAGCGAGTCCGTGACCAACTGCGAGGTACGGGTCTACCTGGACGACGACGACGTGACGATTGACCTGTATTTCAAGGGGGCCTGGTATCTCACTTCCTACCGGCCGATTCCCAACCAGCGAAGACGTATGCTGGACTTTCTGCTGAACTACGACCTGAGCGAGGGTGAGGCGGGAGAGCCCACCCGGTTCACCCTGGCCAAAAAGAAGCCGGGTTTGCGCTGGGCCGGGATACATCCAACAGACCCGACTCCACCGGAATCCCATCCCCCCGGAGCTGAATCATGGAAAAACTCCCTGAAAAAATACCGGTGCGGGTGAGCCGGAAGCACATCAGAAAAGGCAAGCCCCGCAGGAACGCGGCGTGCGCCCTGGCCCTGGCCATCAACCAGGCCGTTCCCGGCCACCGCGCCCGGGTCTACCTGGACCGCTGCGAGGTGAAGATTCAACTGTACCAACCGGAACTCCGGCGAATAACCCTCTACCGGCCGATTCCCAACCAGCGGAAGCGGATGCTGGACTTCGTGCAGGACTACGACCTGAGCGACGGCGAGGTGGGAGAACCCACCCGGTTCACCCTGGCCAGGATTGTCTGAACTACTTCCACTCCCGTGAGGGACCGCTCCCCGACCGTCGTTCACTTTCCGCAGGGGAACCACTACTTCCACTCCCGTGGGGGCCGCCCCTTGGCCGTGCAAGGTCGGGGCGGCCAGACTGCCCCTGGCCGGGAAGGATGAACGGGAATGAAGAGCTACGCGGTCATCGGGAACTGCGTCAACGAAACGGTCGTCCGGCAGGAGGACGGGATGTCCCGGACCCACCTGGGCGGAACCGCCGCCATCATGGCCCGGATGCTGGCCGGGGCCGGCGCAGCCGTCACCCTGTACACCAACGGTTCCGGTAGCGAAAGCGGCGACGGATTCACCCTGCGGCGCATGGAACGCCGGGGCCCGGAAACCGGATCCGCCAACATCACCGTGCGCCGCGGCGAGTGCGTCCAGGCCCGGGGGAAGTGGCCCAAGCTGCCCCGGCTCGCGGCCGCCGAGATGTCGGACCTGCTGGACCACGACTGGGTGGTATTGACCGGGGCGGAGCATCAGGATGATGCCATGGTGATATGCACGGCGGCCCGGGGCCTGTCCCTGGGAGTGTGTTCGGAGCGCAGCGTGGGTTCCCTGGCGCCGGCGACGCGCCACAAGGGGAAGGTGCAGTACCGGGTTGCCGCCATGAACGCCGCGGAGGCCGGGGCATTCATGTCCCGGCACGGAGACGCCGGCAGGTCTGACGAGCTGCGGAACCTGCTCCAAGCCGACGAGCTCCTGGTGACCCACGGCGCGGAGGGCTGGAGCCTGCTGAACGGGGCAAATGGGAACGTGGAATCGGAAGCCCCGGCCCCGCCGCCGGGAACGGACTTCGTGGGAGCGGGGGACTCGGCCCTGGCCGGGCTGACGCTGGCCGCCGCGGAGGGTTTGGACCGGCGGGAGACGGTGAACCGGTTCATCAGGACGCTCATGGAGAGCAACGTCGCCGGGTACGGTCATCCCCGCAGAAGGTGACCGGCGGACCGGAACCGCCCGTTTTTTTGGGGCCGCCCCTTGGCCGTGCAAGGTCGGGGCGGCCCAGGTCGCCCGTGACCCGAAGCAGGAAACGGGAGAAGAGAAAATGACCGAACCAACAGTTGAACGGCACGAACTAATCAAGCCGCTGGACTCCGAGAGCCGGGGAACCGTCACCCTGGTGAAACTGGTCAAGTCCCACCGGCCGGAGGAACGCCCCGGCATACTGGAAATCATCTTCGAGATGGACGACGGGCATTCGTCCAGGGAGTTCCGCTATCTCCACGACACCGGAATCAGGGGCCGCCTGCCGGAGTTTCATCCCGGCCGGACCGTCATGGTCGAGTACAGCAGCGTCCGGGAGGACGATGAGTCTCCCTACACGGCCTACCTGGTTCATCACACCGAGGCATGGCGGCCCCGGAGGGGAACGAAAATAATGAACCTGGGACCGGCGATCTAACCGGAAAAGGGGCCGCCCCTTGGCCGTGCAAGGTCGGGGCGGCCCAGGTCGCCCGTGACCGTAAGAACGAAACGGGAGAAGAGAAAATGACCACTGAGACTTTCAACCGGCCCAAGAACATCCTCATGGGCCAGACCGCCGACCTGGGCGGGATGATCATCTCCCGGGAGAAGTGGGATTCCCTGCCAACCGAGGCGGTGACCGGATTCCGGTACCCGGAGCGCGCCACGGGACTCTACGAAGTCCTGATCGCCAAGTCCCTCCTGGGAACCTCCGTGGGCGAGGAATGGGACCACGCCCTGTTCGCCGTCCGCCAGCCGGAACTGGAAAACTACGCCGGCGCGGCGGAACACCTGCTCCGGCGCGGGCGACCCGGCGGCTGCTGGCAGTGCGGGGAGGACGAGGACCCCGCCGACACCTGCACCCTGGCCATCGGAGCCTTCATGGGAGACTCCCGCTGGCTGTGCCGGAACTGCATGGAAACGCGCTCCGACGAAGCGATGATGGCGCTGTTCAACCGGGCCATGTTCTTCGCCAGCCAGGAGGAAGAAGCCCGGGCGGAGAGGAACATCCCCGCCGGGGGCGAGCCGCACTACGGACTTGCCCTGTATCTCAACTTCGGACGGGGAGAGACGGAAACCTTCGAGCCGGAGACGGACTACGTCCAGGTCAAGGGAACAGTGACCCACGTGGAACCGTCCCGGCCCTACTGGCCGGAGGAGTATCCCGAACTCATGGAGGTCAATTTCCAGGTTGACGGCGCGGGCGAAACCAGGGATTTTCACCACGTCTACGACGCCGGGACCACGGCGCCGCCGGACATCCGGGTGGGATCAACCGTCACGGTGGAATTCGGCGACCACCCGGAGGACGAACCGCCGTACCTGGCCTACAGGATTGAGACGTGATGGACCGACCGGGATTCATCCCGAAGCGAGGCGCAAACGAATGACCGGAACCCGGAACTGGCAGCGGGAAGTATACCGAGAGGCCCAGGAAGCGGATCCCCGGCTGCACTTCCACGTGATGGTCTTTCCGGAGGGCGGTCTTTACGGCGACAAGCTGGAACGCCGTTTCGACGACTGGGACGATGCCGACGCCTTCGCCCGCAACCGGCGAAACCGCCGGGAGTACGGCCGGATGGAAGTGATCGAGTGCCGCCGGGAATGCCGGGCCACAGTGGAAGGTGCATAGCGGACGGAGACCGGAATCCGGTCAACAGCAGCCAAGGAGAACGACATGGAATTTCCCGACAAGGTCCATCTGCGGGTAACCCGCGCCACGATGGAGAAGTCCTTTCCATGCAACCCCGCCAGGTGTGCGGTGGCCCAGGCCCTCACCGATGTCCTGGAACTGGACGACGAGTACGTTGTCGACGTATCCAGCGAAGGGGAAGTGGCCGTGCACAACGCTTCCAACAAGAAAATCGTCAGGGCGTACGAGCCCATCTCCAACCAGAAGCAGAGGATAACCAGGTTCATCCTGGACTTCGACGACGGCCGGTCGCCGTATCCGGCGCCCACCAGGTTCACCCTGGAGCGGGTTAGAGACGAGTAGAGGATGGACCCCATGGCCGATTTTCCCGAAACGATTGAACTGGAAGTGACCCGGGAGATGATCCGGACCGGCGTGCCCGGCAACCACCACCGTTGCCCGGTGGCCCTGGCCCTGTCCAAGAAACTGGAACTGGAACGCGACCCGGACGAACAGGGCCGAAGCCGGAAGCCCAACGTCCTGAGCGACGGGGCCATATCGGTGTTGAGCCCCGACCTTGGCCGGCACGAAGTGTGGTACCAACCGGCGGTTGAAGACCACCACCGCCTCAAGAAGTTCATCCGGGACTTCGACAACGAAAGACTGGAGGAACCGTTCCACGCCAGTTTCACGCTGGAGAAGTACTGCGACGGTTGGGATTTCCCCGAAACCGGTCCCGACCCGGCGGAACCGTAAACCGGATTTGCGTCCGCAGCAGGGTTGGACGAGCGCCGGGCTTCTACCCCGGAGGCTGCGGGTTCGAGTCCCGCCGGACGCGCCGGATTCCCGAGGGCATAGTTTAATGGCAGAACGCCGGTCTCCAAAACCGGTAGTGGGGGTTCGAATCCTCCTGCCTTCGCCAGCTTTCTATTCTTACCCCAAGGCCAATTTTATCTTCCAGCCGCCCCTTGGCTGTGCTGGTCCGGGGCGGCAACTCCCGCTCCACCAGGACGGAAAAAACATTGCGAGAGGAACGGAAAATGGAAAAGACGATTGAGTTCACTGAGAACGAACTGACCCGCACCCTGGACCTCGTCGACGAAGACGGCACAATCGTAGCCTCCATCTCCCGGAACCGGACCGGAAGCGGGCAATTCGTGGTCCGCGAAGTATGCCGCTACAGCGACAAGGTAGTCTGCGACACCCTGGAAGAGGCCAAGGAACAGGCTGAGTTCTACCACCGGCTCTACACCAGGAGAAAGACGCCGATTGAGTTCAGGCAAAACGGCATGACCAACACCCTGGACGTGGTGCACTGGAGCGGCGAAATCCTGGCCCAAATATCCCAGAACCGGATCGGCAACAGCCACGTCATACTCCGCGACTCGTGGGAACACGACAAAAAGGTGGTCTGCCAAACCCTGGAAGAGGCCAAGCAAGTTGCCGCAGACACCTATGGAGGGGAGCTCAGTCCCGGCGCATGGAGATAACCCGGGAACAGCGGGACAAACGGGAACAGGCAAGGAAGGCCCGCGAGAGCCGGCTCCCCATCATCGATGTGCAGATGCAAGAGCGCCTGTTGGCCCGGTACTCCGACCCGACCCGCCACCAGGCGTTGCCGCCATACCATCAACCAATCACCACAGGAGAAGAAAGCCGTGACCACAGCCCATGTAGAAACCGCCGCCTGCCCCGACCCCCACTGTAGACACCTGGAGTACGCGCTGAAGTACCCGTACATGGGGAAATTGACCAGACTGGTCCGGCAGGCATCCGGGAACGGATACCCCGCCACCAGCCAGGGATTCAGCGCCGGGGATATTCTCCCCGCCATCCACCTGGCGGAAAAGCACCCGGAGTTTCCACCCGGCGGCTAGCCGGCGAATCTGCAAGTCAACCAACGCCCCCCAGGCCAATGAACACCGGAGGACGCCATGACGACCATGACCAACCCCCAACGCAACCTCGACTACCTGGACTTCGCCGACGCCAAGGACCCCAACGCCTGTGCCCGGCTGCTGTCCCTCAACCCCTATGCCAATGTCCTGGTGAACTGCGCCTACTCGGTGCGGGACCTGAACGTAAAGCTGGCCGAGGCCGTGGGAAAGGCCCGGGAGGACGGGGTTCTCCAGTCCTGTACCTGCGGGAACTGCGGGGAATGATGCCCAAGGAGGACCAGAAAAGCCCCATGCCCGTCGTTATCGTCAACGCCGCCAGCCGCCTGGAACTGGCCTTCAACTGGGTTTACGACCCCGGGGAGAGGGTGTTCCGTCACAGCCGCGACCCCGGCCGCCGGCTGCGTTACCAACCCGGCGAGGCGCGCCGCGAACGATGCCAGGCCTGCGGGACGGAGGACCGGCTCACGTATCTCTACGCCGACCACTCCAGCGCCGTGGAGATCTGCGGGAAGTGCATCGGAAATGAATCGGCCCTGCCGGAAATACTCCGACGGCAGAATGCCCAAACCCCGGCCCATCGGTTGGAGACGCTGGCCGACCTGGTGGACGCCGAGCCGGAACGCTGGTGCCGGGGCGCCCTTTTCCGGGACCAGCGGGGGTGCAAACAGTACTACCGGTTCGCCCACTCGGCCTGCCTGATGGGATTCTGCAACCTGGCGATGGACACTCCGGGAGACATGGACCCGGACTGGCCGGCAGCCAGGGCCCTGGCGGAAGCCCTGCGGAAGGTCGGAGGTCACCCCGGGCAGAAACCCAACCGGGACCGGTTCGCCAGGTGGAACGACGCCCGGGCCAGGACTCCCGGGGAGGTGGCCGCGGCGCTGCGGGAGGCGGCCCGGCTGGTGGGAGAAATCCAGGCCGCCCAGTTAGCAGCCTGAACGGAAGCGGACCGGGTCCCAATCCCGAAATGCCGCAAGTCAACGAAGGTGGAAAACCATGATACCCGAACCCCTGCTGACCGTCCTGCAAGCACTCACCGTCATCTCCTTCATCAACTTTTTCCTGGTTGTCGGATTCCTGACGGCGCTGGCCGGAAGTGTCCGCAAGGACACTGACGGGAGCAGCTTGTCCGGGGGGGCAAGCGTAGCGAACACCGGCCCCGGCGGACTTAACCGGAACGTGGAGAAGTTCGCCGACGGCATGGTGAGCGTGACCATCGTCATCGCCGGAGGCATCACGTGGATTCACTGCATCGTCGCCGGCGGCGCAGTCAGGATACGGAAATTCTTCACCTTCCCCCGGAGGTGACGCCGGAGCGTCACTGACCGAACCGGCTTGCCAGGCCGGAAGAGCGTGGAACAGAGCAACCATCGCCGCAGACAGCCGGGGAAGCCAGGCATAGCCTGGCTGACTGGAATAGCTTGCCCCGGAAGTAACCGTTAGGTTACTGACGCGAATAGCTTGCCCTGGAAGGCAAGCGTAATGAACGGAGGGCAAGCGTTATGAAGCGAATCACCAGTCAGAAAATGGGAGGCCCTCCATGAGCTCGGGATGCGGACACCTGGGGGAGGGCGACGTATGCTGGCCCTGCCACGACCGTTGGATGGAAGAAAACGGCCTGGCCGAGTGCCGGGAGTGCGGCAAAGAGTCCCCCGTGGAGGACCTGGACGTTGACCTTCTCTGCCCCCGCTGCGCCGAAGCGGAGAGAAAATTCCTGGCGGAGGAGGCCGCGTGGGCCGCGGGGTATGCCCTGGGACATACCTGCACCCTGGGCCGCCGGGATCGCTCCCCCGATGCCCGGAACCCGGTAGGATGAGACCGACAGAGGACTGGAGACTCGGATATGCTGGACGAAATCGCCGGTTCCCCCAAGCCCGACTTTCCCTGGAACGACTTCGCCCTGGACGTCGTCCTGGACTATTACGACGGGCCCCGCATGATATTGCAGGAATCCCGAGACGGGCAGTTGTACCTGACTTGGTGGAACGACACCGACGAGGACACCGACCGCTGGCTCTACCTGGCTATGACCAAGACCCGTCTCCGGGAAATCCTGGCCGGTGACATAACCGTGCGGGAGGCGCTGGACCAACCCGAAACGGGCAGCCTGATCGTGGTGGACGTGGACGTGGCCACCGACTCGGTTCTGCGGGCCGTTGAAACCGACGCGGCGTCCCTGCCGGAGGACTCGCTGCCGCTGCCGTGGGTGAGACTGAACGTCCCGTTCCCGCCGGAAGTCGCCTGACACGAAGCCGCTCTCCCGCCCGTTCAACAACTACCAAGGAGCCAAAACCATGCCCACCATCCGGATCGAGTGCCAGGACTGTCACGGAACCGGCCTGCACGTCGGATTCGCCGAACGGGACGGTCTGGCCGTCGTCTGCCAGGAATGCCGGGGGACCGGCTCCCGAGATCTCAATTACACCCCCTTCACCGGCCGCCGCCCCAGGGAAGAGATAACCCGGGTCATCGGCATGAACCCCGGAGTCATCCTGAACCCCGAAATCGTGGGAGACGCCGGAGTCTCATACGAAGAGTTCAACGCCGACCCGACCGGCCCCTTCCGCCCCGGCGCCGAACTCCGGGAATACACCTGCCCCCGCTGGTTCCACCGGGCTGCCTCCCCCCACCGGGTCCAATGGGAGGAGTGCAAGGACGGCATCGGAGTGCCCTTCGAACAATGCCCCCACTTCCCCGACAAGGCCGCCTGCTGGGAACGGTTCGACCGGGAGAATACGGGGTAACAAGAGACATGGTTAATCCATTCGGAAGAGCTGACCGTAACGGCGCTCCCTGCATCCGGCCCACCTCACCCGAATCGTCGGAGTACCCGATGCCCGTCCCCGTCGAAACCCGCGGCATACCCGTGGAACGTCGGTTCAGGACAGCCACTTGTACCCCAGGAGGATGACGTAGCAGATAGTCATACCGAACCCGACGACAACGGACATACCCTGTTCAAACGAGCGATTCTGCATATCCCGAAAGACGACCCCGTACCGGTCGACACCCGGCAGTCTATGCAATATCCGGGCGGCGCGGTCCCTCTGCAAGTCCCATACGTTGACAACGAGAAAGATGATGACTGCAGAGAACAGGGCTGCAAACACGTCAAACATAAATGCGGGCCAGCCGGAAACCTCGGGACGCGAAGCCAATGCCAGGAACACGGTGATTGCGCCGAAGACCACCAGCGCGAAGAGTTCGCCAAACTCAACGCCGTGTTGCCGGGAATGAGCGATGACATTGAGCTGGGCTTCCGCGTCAGCCAGGAGCGACAGGTCTTCGGGGCTGTGGACGGCAGCCACCCCCTCGGTGAAACAATCCTTGGCGTCTCCGTAAGCCGATTGAAGTTCTTCAGCGTTGCGCGCGCCTTCCATGGACAGGATGTGCTGCCGTACAACCGGATCGATCAGGTTGCGGCGGGCCAGAACGTCAACGGTTTGGAACAGAGTAAAGATGTGGACGTCTTCGTCCCTGATACGTGAGGTCAGCCGTGCGACGCGGAAGGACAATAACAGGATGAACACCGTGGCAGACATCGCCAGCACTCCCAGGTACCCGTCGCCTCTCGGCCAGACCCAACCTCCGGAGGACAGGAACGCCAGAAACTCATCGCGGAGATAGACGAAAGCCCCGCAGGTCCAGAGGCCAAGGATGAGAGCCTTGAATCCAAAACGCACTTCGGCCTCGAAGTTGATGATGAGGTTGGCGGTAACGATTGCGGCGGCCCCGATAAACAGGTAGTCCACACGAGCTATATCAACCTGCCGGAATAGGAACAGCCACAACAGGCTGACGATGGGCGTTGCGTACGACAATGCGTTTATGCCCAAATTGTCCGTAATCAGGTTGGAGTATCGCCACGCGACGTTGGCCATGGCATTGATGACGAACCCCCAAAGGACCCCGATCAGCAGGACGTTGACAGCCAACGACTCGTCGCTGAGAACGCTCGCGCCGGCATTCAATGGAATCGCCACCATGTTTGCGATGACGCTGGCCACGACGACGCAAAACAAATCGGCATCTTCCCGGGTCCAACGTCCCTGCGAATACGGGGCGAGTTCGGCGCTGACGTCAGCGCCCCACCTCAGGTTGAATGCGGAACAGGCGGCGATCACCGCGGACAACATGGCCAGCAGCAAACCCGGAAGCAGAAGGAACAACCCGCCGGAACTGACCCAATCCACCCGGCCGACTTCGCCGGCAACCACGAACCCGAACCCGGCGAACCCCAACAGCAGCAGCAATCCCATGCCCGGCCTGATCTCACGGTACCGTCTTTCCCGGCGGAACAACCAGGCGGTGAACAGGATTATCAGGATGTGGTAGGTCTCAAACAGTATGGTTGCAACCGCTACGTCTATGAACCTGATGGACTGTGAGAAAATTGCATACTCAAACTGGCTGATAATTGCGAAGAAGATAGCCCAACTCGGAGCCCTCCTGATGATCAGCGACCAGACGCCCGGATCCATGAAAAGGGAGCGGTACCTGACCAGCAGGAAAAACGCGAGACCGCAGCCGAAACCCAGCCGCCATCCCGCGTTGAAGAGAAATGGATTTTCAACCGCGCCCTGAGCAATGACCAGAGGTATGAGGGAGAACCCTCCCACCGACAGGAGCATGAACCAGATAGCCTGCCGGTTGCGTTCCCCGACCGGTTTCTGCTGCACGGCCATGATGCCGGATTCTATCATGTTGGCGCAGATGGCATCGGACAGTGACCGGTCGACGATTCCCATGCCGGCCGACGGAAACCAACCGGCGCAACCCATCCCCCGCTCACCACAAGCCGGCTTCTCATCGCTCATCCCGAATTCCGAAGGAGACTCCCCATGAGCTACTACGCCCAGCACGTCCTGATATGGGACGATATGTCCCTGGAAGAAGAGCAGATCCACCGAACCTTTGCCGACACCCTGGGCGGCACGCCACGCGAGTGGCACGAACGACTCAATGGCAGCAGCGACCAGTGGAAGAAACACCAGGCGGAGATGGCCGTCATCTCCCGGAAATTCCCCAACGTCACCTTCACCCTCACCATCGACGGCGAGGACGAGAACGACCTCCGTCGGGAGTACCATCAGAACGGGATGGTTCACGCCGTGGAGGGAGAAATTTTCTTCCCCGGCTTCGACCCCGACCGGCTGGTGCCGCCCCAGGACTACTGAACCCGCCGGTTGCGTTCCCCGACCGGTTTCTGCTGCATGGCCATGATGCCGGATTCCAGCACAGCGTCTTGGCGGAAGCCGTCAAATCTCTTGCGTTCATTACTGCCATAGCTATAATCGTCAACGAAGACGGTTTTCATGGAAGCAGCCATGCCTGCGCCGGACTTCCAGGGCAAGCAGTTCGTTTACGCCCACCATTTTTTGCCGATTGCCCTGCCAACCGGGGCGGGGGAGTTGAACCCACGCCCGTCTTTCACCGTCGGAATTGCAGGGAGTCAAGGAGAATGCCAGATATGAAAATCACCGTAACGGTTGACCGGGACGAAGACGGGGTCTGGATTGTGGAGTGTCCGGCAATACCGGGTTGCGTCAGCCAGGGAGAAACCAAGGACGAGGCCCTGGCCAATATCAAGGAGGCAATAGCCCTGTGTATCGAGGTGCGGGCGGAACAGGGTCTTCCATTAACCATTGAAACGCGGCAGTTGGAAGTGGCCCTGTAATGCCGCGGCTGCCGCGTCTGAACGGTGGAGAAACGGTGCGGAATTTCGAGCGTCTGGGCTGGAGTGTAGCCCGCCGCCGGGGCAGTCACATTGTGATGACCAAGCCCGGCGAGAGCGCGACGCTGTCAGTTCCCAATCATGCGGTTGTCGCCAAAGGAACGCTGCGGAGCCTGATCCGTTCCGCCGGCCTTACGGTTGCTGAGTTTTGCGAAACCCTGTAACCCCCGGAGCAAAGGTCACCATGGAACTAAAAGACTGCCAGAAAAGAACCCTAAATTCCTTTCACGCCGGCCGGAGTTTTTGTAAGACGCCCGGCAGAAGTCGGAAAGTGGAATAACCGCGTTGCAGTCTATCGGGGTGGACATTCCCGCAAACTACTGAACGTCACCACCACGTTGGCCGCCACCACCAAACCCAGGCCCGCCGCCAGCCACTCGGCCCGCGTCACCTCCCCCATCCCCGCCAGCCACAGCAAGATAATGGCCAGCCCCGGACCGGGCAGTTCAAGCCCGCCGGACCGGCTGGCCACCACCAGGACCACCCCCGCCAGCGCCAGGGGCAACGCCAGGAAAACCAGGTTGTTCCGCCGGTAACGCGCCGGCAGCAGCCGCTCCGTCAGCAGCATGAACCAGACCGGCCAGGTCTCCAGCAGCGCCGTGGCCACCGTCAGTCCCCCGTAACGCGCCGACCAGGCGAACAGGGCGTAGTCCAGGTTCCCGATGCAGGACCAGAACATGGCCGGGGACAGCAGCAGCCGCGCCGCCAGCCGCAGCGTCCGGCGATCCAGCAGCAGGTCCCGGTGGAAGGCCACAAGGAAAAGCACGCATCCCAGGAACACCCCGAATCGCCACACGGCGCCGAACATGAATGGGTCGGCCGGTCCTCCCGCCAGTCCTATCGACAGGGGAACCAGGGAGTAGAGCAGCACGGCCGAAATCATCAGGCCGGCGGCCCGGGAGTCATTCAAGCCGGGACCGCCGGGAGCAAAGCAACGCCGGTTTCCACGTAGTTCTGACCATCCGGATCAGCATAACCGTCGGATTACCGTGGAGAGATTCACGAACTCTCTCCGGGGATGAGGTGACGGGAAAACCCCGGTTGGAAAGAATCCCGGGGAATGGAAAAGCAATAGAATAATCCGGGAAAGGAGTAGAAGAGATGCTGAATCCCTTCCGCAAGTCCCGCCACAGTGGACCGGACACCCGCCAAAATTCACTGCCGTCATCCAATGACCCCATAACGCCGCCCCGGTGGTGGGTGGAGAAGTACGGCGACTTCAACCCCGAGACGGGCATGATGGAAGCCCCCCGGTGGGTTACTCACGGATTCCCGCAGAAGGAGTGACACCGTCATGGAGAACGCCGTTCTCATCCTGATGATCGCCTTCATGCTGGTCTGCACGTCCATCCAGGTACTTGCCGGCATCGCCGTCATTATCAAGATCAACCCCCTGAGGAAATCCCGCCACGAAGGACCCGGCAACATCCCCACGTCTCCGCCCTCATCGGAAAAACCCATGCCGGCCCCGGAATGGTGGCTCAGGAAACAAGGGAAACCGGCCCCGGAAACCGGGAACCCGGGGGAAACCCCCGCACTGCCACGCCGATAGACCATCATCAACCGGAGGGAACCCCGGTCCCGTCTCCCCTTGATGGGAGACGGGTAATTTTTGTTCTACCCCACAGCGGACGGCCGCCGGCCGTCAGGACCAAGCCCCCCTGGAAACAACCGTCTACCATCCACTCATCACCGGACACCGGAGCAACCATGCCCAACCACCGGGAAACAACCCACGCCCTGGACGTGGTGATCTACGAAACGGAAAGAACGCTGAAAAAGCACCGGGAACGGGACCAGGCCGCCGCCGCCTGGAAAACCCTGGCCGAGTTCGTGGAACACCCCAACCCCGCCGTTCCCACCGAAGACCGGCGCCGGGAGGAACTCCGCCAAGCCCTGGCCCTTCTGTTGGAAAAGGTCCGGCATCTCCACCACCGGGACCCCGCCGCCGCCGCGTGGGAGACCCTGGCCGTTCTGACCGGGAACAGCGACCTGGTTCCCCACGCCGGCGACCCCGACCCCCCGCCGGCGGAGCAGCTCCCCGGGGCGGCGGGCATGGCGACCCTGCGGGACACCCTGGAGGACAACGCGAACGTCCGGCTGCTGTCCATCCACGTCATGCCGTCGGGTATGCCGTCCAGCTTCGCAACTCACCTGGCAGCTGACCTGTTCTTTCCCGAACCCGTCCTGCCCCGGGAGTGGGAGACGGCCATGACCATGGTCCGGGAGTGCGGGTTCAACACGATACGCACCTCCTCCCAGCCCGGGGGCGGCATCCGGGTTCACGCCACGTCGGTCCGGTCAGGTTCCGACGAATTGAACCAAGTCATGGACGAGTACCGGGAGACCCTTCCCGGAAAGCCGGCAGCGGCGGAGGAGTAAACGTGGCCGAATGGATATTCACGGCCGTCACGGCGACGGCCGCGCTGGTCATAGCTTGCCTGTTCGTCAAACGGTGGACGTCCCAAAGACCCTTCGTCAACATCGACCTGGACGCCCGGAGCTGGCCCTGCCGGGACGGGACCTTCCTGGTGTGGGCGTCGGCAACCCTGCACAACGCGTCACCCAGAACCGCCCGGGTGGCGGGAATTGACTGGGAGTGCCGCGCCGTATCCGCGTACACCGACCGGGAGATCGAGCGAAAGCCGGCCCATGCAGGGAACGGCGATTTCGCGTGGGAATTGCTTGAGAGCAGGACGGTGGAGGGGATGAACCTGTCCGTCGCGCCGGGCCAGACCGTCCAGGAGACCGTCAACTTCTTCGTTCCCGCCCAGAACCCCCACGTCCGGGTGAAGGCGATCGTCCGTTACGGCGGGAGACGGGGCGGAACCAAGTCCGCCGCCATCTTCCACGACGCGCAGACTCCCGCGCCGCCACGCTGACGAACCAACACCCGTCCCCGCTCCAAGGAGAGGCCCGTGACAACTCAACCGGAACCCCGGTGTGCCAACTGCCGGTTCGCCAGGCGCCAGGCCGGCAAGCTGTGGTGCTGGCGTTACCCGCCCCAGGTGGTCTGGATCACCGGCGGACTCATCAACCGGTCCGCCGCGGTGGTCCCGGAGGTCCAAACGGCGGACGTCTGCGGCGAACACCAGCCGGCGGACGCCGGAGAATGATCACCAACCCCAAGGAGGCCCCGCCCTGACCGAACCCAACGCCTTCCAGGAATCCCTCCAGCACGCCCGGGAAACGCAACGGCTGATCCGGGAACGGACCGAGCCCAGCCTCCGGGAATCAACCGGCCAGGGCCTGCTCTACGAGTACCGTGACCAACCCAAGCCCACCCTCCGCATCCTGGTGGGCCGCCGGGGCCGGGCCTCCCTCACCGTAACCAGGAACAAGGACGGCACCCTCTCCTGCCGCTCCCCCCACGCCTGGCACGGCCCCGGTACTCGCATCCTGGACTCCGCCGCCCTACACTTCAACGACCTGCGCCGGCTTCTCACCTGCCGGACCATGGAACAGGTCATACGGGCAACTCCCAGGCGGAACCTGGCCCGGGCGCTGGCCGACCCCTACAACGCCCGGATGATGTCCGAACGCGCCATGAAAACCGCCGGGAAAATCTTCGCCGAGTCCTTTGCCCAGGCACAGAACAACGGCCGGACCCTGGACGTGAACCCGGAACGCATCATCCCCCTGGTCAACAACATCCTGCGGAAGAAGTTCCTGGACCGGGAGACCCTGGACCTGGCCCAGGCCTACCTCTGTCCATCCTACGCCGAACGGAACCAGGTGACCTTCCGGGAATACAACCTGGCCGCGGTCAACCTGCGGACCTTCCGGCTGCTGCGCCGGGACCAGCCCCACGTGCTGCGGTTCTTCTGCCGGATGATGATGAACCGGGACCGGGAACGGACCCGGGCCGGAACGCCCGGCGCAGTGGTGCACCAAGTCCGGGAGAAACTGGGCCTGTACCGTCACCCCGCCCGGTGGCGCTACTTCGTCCGGGGCCTGGGACTGGCGCCCCACGAGGAACACGGCGCCGCCGGCGACCCGGAACGGCGCATCCGTCGCAACCTGAGGGTACTGGACGAAATCAACCTGCCCCAGGCCGGCGACGACCTGCTGAAACGGGTGGTCGAAAACCTGAGCCACGTCTCCCGGGAGGAGAACCCCGCGCATTACCGGGCCTGGATCCGGATGCTCCGGGGCTACGTCCGCTACTGGATGGAAGGGAGACAGGTCGAGGTGGAGGAATACCGCCGTATGTCGGACCTGCGGGGCGCCCAGGACGCCCTGCACCACACGATTCAGCACGGCGGAGGGTGGAACACCGCCGACTGGGAACTCACCGTCCGCCGCTCCGAGGCCTGGCACGAGTGGGTCCGGGAGAACCGGGAGCGGGAGCTCCTGGCCCTGACCTGGGACAGCCGGCTGGGAGAGACCCGGCTGGGAGACGTCACCGCCCGTCCCGTCACCACCGGCCGGGAACTGGTGGACCTGGGCCGGGCCATGGGGAACTGCCTGGGAAGTTTCGTAACCCGGTGCAGCCAGGGCAGCGACCGCATCTTCACCCTGTGGGAGAAGGGGGAACTGGCGGCCGCGGCCCAGCTGACCCGGCACCGGGATCGCTGGCAGCCCGGCCAGTTGGAGGCGCCCCGGAGGTCCCGTCCCCCCGAGGCCTACCACCGGCTGCACCGGGAACTGGCCGAACTGTACAACGGCGCGGCCGGGGAAAAGTGAACGGCCCCCGCCCCAGGTGGATGGTGAACAGTGGATAGCTGACCAATAGTCACCAGACGCCAATCACTGAACACCCGCCAATCTTCCGAAAGGAGCAACCATGCTCAAACTGCCCCAGGCCCCCCTGCGCCCCGAGACCTTCGAAGCCAAGCAGGCCCTCCACTGGCCCGAACGCCAGCAGACCCAGCCCATCGTCCCCTTCCACTCCCTGGACGACCCCCTCCAGGCCATGGGCGTCGCCCTGTTCCACATCGGCTCCGCCGTCCTGGACTACCTGCTGATCCGGGAGTCCATTCCAGGCGGGGTGGACCCCCGGGAGCGCTACGCCAACGCCGAGAACGACGCCCGCGTCGCCCACCGCATCCTCCACCAGGTCCATTCCCAACTATCCAACCACCACCCCACCCTGTCGCCGGAAATCCGCAAGTACTGCCGGATGGCCAACGTCCTGTTGACCGAGCAGCGCCGGGAGGCCGCGATAGCCCTGGGCATCGACCCGCCGCCCCAGTGCACCGACGACCTGCAGCACGAGGAAATCGACCACGACCACCGGAACGATATGCCGGAAGAGGGAACGGAACCGGACTGCGCCGGCGACTGCCCGGATTACGAGGGGGGAACGGAGGACGACTACGCGGAACGGGACCTCATCCCGGCAAGCGAGTACTGAGCCCAGACCTTGGAGCATGGTCCAGTGACCAAGCCCCTCCACGCAACTCCAGTCCTGGAAGGTCAACCTGCACACGAACGCGGGGCGGGGTCGAAACCCCGTCGGAAAGAGCAAGACATGGGACTCGGAACCACCCACGACGCCTGGAGCGGCGGCTACCAGGCCTTCAACCAGTGGAAGGAGGCCCTGGCGGTCATGGACGGCGCCGACCCCCATCCCGCCCGTCACATCAGCCAGGAACACTCCATGGGCCGGTGGGCCGACGGGGAACTCCCCGATTTCCTGATGGTCCTCACCTGCCACTCCGACTGCGACGGCATCATCCCATCGGAACTGGCCGGACCCCTGGCCGACCGGGTGGAGGAGATCATCAACCGGGAGGGGCCCTTCACCCTTCAGATGCCCCAGGGCTGGACGTTGAAAGAATTCCGCCGGGTGACCAAGCGGTTCGTGAAGGGGCTGCGCCTGGCCGCGGACCTGGATGAAGACCTGGAATTTCACTGAACCCGGCGCCGTGACCTACCGGAGAACGGCGTCCCGCGATACCGCGTCCAGCTTCACCTGCTCCTCCGCCGAGCAACCGGCGCAGAGATAACGGGACGGCGGCCGGTCCGCCGGCAGTTCCCCGCCGCAGCGGTGGCATACCGTGAACCTGGGAAAGTCGCCGGTTCGGACCCCGGTTGCTTCGCTCATCCTTGCATCCCCCTTTTCACACCGTCACCAAGTTCTTTTTCACGCTTTTAGTGTACCCCTGCCGGCGTGGGTGGGAAATCGACCAATATCCGCCATTCAAAACAGGCAACCATACACCATCCCCGGGAGGAGAAAACCCCATGACCATCCCCGAATCCCTCCAGGTAACCCGGGTCAACGCCAAACAGCCCGGCCTGCTGCCTGATGCGATGTACCGCTGCGAGGGCGCCGACGACTTCGCCCCCGAAGCCCTCTACGGCTCCCATTACCGGGACGACGAAGGGGGCTACCTCCCGCCCGACCAGCTGTTCCACGCCATGGTTGAGGACCAAACCTCCCAGTGGAACGGGTTCTGGTGCCGGGACTGCATATCACGGATGAACATAACCCTGGAAGAAAACCCCCTCACCCTGAAGGCCGCGCTGCAGAACAGTCGCGCCGAGAGGCTGGCCCGGAGCCTGGCGCCCATCATCTACGAAAACTAGCGGCTCGTCACTCCGGAAGACTGGGGACTCGAAAAAGATGTCCATGACCATCGCAGACGCGCCCGAAATGCTGGCCGCACTTAAGACCTATCTCTGCAACAGCCACGCCGCCGCATCCTCCGGCGACGACCGGTTCCCGCCCCTGCCCATCACCGAGCCATGCCGCTACTCAACCTGCGAGCCGGCCAGGACGGCCGTCCTGAAGGCCGTCTGTGGAAAGGACTGACCCCTGGCGGACAACCGCAACACCCCGGTCCCGCGCCGTCAACGAACCGTACCCCGCACCGGGCTATAATCAATCAGGAACACCCGCGGGCGTAGCTCAGTGACAGAGCAGTCGTTTCGTAATCGACCGGCCGTGGGTTCAATCCCCACCGCCCGCTCCGGTTCGTCCCTCCAAAGACACACCCCCGTTTCCCACCCCACGGGGAACCACCCCCACCACAGGAGAACCAGAGCCCATGAACCGCAGTCCCACCATACCCAGGTACGACTTCAGCGCCGGCGCCCCAGCAGCAATAGTAGACCGCCTGGCAGCAGCCGGCGTGCCCGAAAACGACCACCGCGAGAGAATCCTCGCCCTGGCCGACCTGCTGGAGCAGGACCCCGGCGTCTTTCACCAGGAGTCCCGGTACGCCCTGCGCGACGGCCGCCACACCAGCCGCTCGGAACTCGCCCACGCCGCCTGCACCCTCGGACTCATCAGCCTGGCCGCCCCCGGCGTGACCCCCCTGGACCACAGGATACGGGAAATCAACCGGGCCCTGGAACAGGCCGTCCGGAAGGCGCTGCAAACTGTACAGCAATCCCGTCAACCCGGCACGCCGGTCCTGGTCGCCCGGTGGAACGACGATCCCGGCCGGAAACCCCGGGAGGTCGCCGAGTTCCTGAGAAGGGTTGCCGGCGAGTTGGCCGGCGCCCGGTAGACGGAGCCCATCCCACGGAATCACCGGAAAACCCAATCCCGCCAGAGGAGAAACGTCATGGAACCCGCCTGCAGGAACTGCATCCACGCCGAGCACAAGTCAACCACCACCACGGCCACCGGAACCCTGCTGGAGACCTTCGCCTGCCGTCTCAACCCCCCGGCCATCATGCCCGTGACCTCCTTCGGGGAGAGCGAAGTCAAGTCCGTACAGCCCATCGTCCGGGGACAGGACTACTGCCGCCACTTCACCGACAGGGTGGCGGAGGACACTGGCCCGGCCCCCCGCTGCGGTGACTGCCGCCACGCCCAGAGGGAGGACGACCTGCTGACCTGCCGGTACAACCCGCCCACCGTGGTCTCTCTATACGCCGACGGCGAGTACACCGCCGTCACCGGATGGCCCCGGATCCATCCCGACGAGCACTGCGGGAAGTTCCAGTCCCGGTGAGAACACCACCGTACGCGTCCGCACACCCGAACCCCCAGGAGACGCCGGCATGATCATCAAAGGCAAACTGGTCGCCTTCTCCCTTAACGACCTGTGGATACAACTCGACACCAACCGGGACGGCCCCCGGAGATACGTCACCCTGCACGCCCCCCGGGAGGACTGTATCAAGGGACTCAGGATGGGAGACCACCTGGCGACCCGTGTCGACGACTCGATGACCCTGGAAGGCAAGCCCGACGTCGTTCTCCGGCAATGGGCCCAGTTTCCGCCCAACCCACCCCTGGGGAAGGACGGCAGCCCCAGGCTGTGTCAACTTCACCACACGCCCCTGGTCTGGCGCCAGACCTTCAACGTCTTCGAAGACCCCATGGTGTTGACCGCCTGCCCCGACTGTGGACGGTAGCCGGAGGCCGGTGACCGGTGACCGGTGGACAATCAACGGCAGACCGTGGAAAGCTGCCGGTGCCCGGATTCACCCAGCCGGCTGCCATCAGGCAAAAACCGCCGCCGGTGGACACGAACGATGAACGGCATCCCTGCGCCGGCGGACAACGAACCGCGACCCCTGGAAGGCGAATCCCAACCCGGCAACCGTCGCCGGCCTCCACCACCCGCACTTCGCTGTCAACGAACCATCTCCCCAACAGGATATAATCAAGGCCAATACCGGCGGGCGTAGCTCAATGGCAGAGCGCCAGCCTTCCAAGCTGGTTATCGTGGGTTCGATTCCCACCGCCCGCTCCAACCCTTGAATCAAACCCGGAAGATGTCCACGAATGAACCCCGAAGTCCAACAAATGATTGCCGAACTGCGCCGGTTCCAGGACAGCCTGGAAACCCACACCCCCGACGAACGCCAGGAGGAAGCCAACTCCTGCATCTACCTGCTGATGGCAGAAGTAGACGCCCGGGGACGAACCGTCAGGTAGCCCGGCGAAAATGAACCGTGGGCGTCCAGCCAGAAGGAGAAACACCAGCGGATCCGGCGCATGGAGTCCATCCTACAGCAGCTGTACTACCTGTTGGAGAAAACCGGGCCGGAATGACAATTCCCCTTCCGCCGGGGCAATTCCGGCGCGCATGAACCGGATTGCGGCCCACGCCGGACGGGCAGAATAGTCCGGCCCCACGGGAAAGAAAAAAACCGCAACCCGCCCACCCCCTTTCTCAACCCTCCCGCGGGTGAGAATTATCCCCGCCTTTCAATCTTCCCCACGCCCACCAGCCCAAAACCACCGTCATCAACCCCGCCGGAACCATCCCCCAATCCCCCAAAACCGTCACCAGCCCGTTGAATCCCCCGTGCAAAAGCCCCGCCAAAACCACCCCCACCGCCACCCCCGGCCCCCCCAGCCGCGCCCCCGCAACCCTTCGCCGCCCCAGGAACCATCCCCACACCACCCCCGTCGCCAGGTGAAACACCGTCGTCACCGGACCCCGCACCAGCATCACGTCCAGGCCGTGTCCCCCCACGTACAGCAGGTTCTCCAAAGACGCGAACCCCACGCTCCCCGCCCCCGCATACGCCGGCCCGTCCCCAGGACGCTCGAACCACCGGCTCCGGTACGCATAACCCCACACCGCCCCGAACTTGCAGACTTCCTCCAAGGGCCCCACCACCAATACCATCTTCCACCACTCCACCTCTCCACCACCCAGCAGGACTCCCTCCAGCAAGCCCGCAACCGGCGTCGCCCCCATCCCCAACAGGAACGTCAGCAGTCCCACCCCCCTGGCGCCCCTGCCGTTCAACCGCCGCAGGCAAAAGCCCAGCAAAAGGAATCCCGGCGCGAAGGCAATCCCCACCTGCGCCGGGAACAGCAGCACGCCGGATTCCCAGGGATTGACAGTCAGTGGGTAGTGAACGGTGGACAATTGAAAGACAACAGCCAGCAGGGAATGGATAACGTCCGGGATGCAGGGGCCCGGTCACCGGCCACTGACCGGAAGACACCGTTAAGTCGCTGAAGGGAGCAGCTGTCACGTGAGTGACAGCGATGTGAACGGGGCGATAGCGATGCGAACCGGGGCAATCCGCAGCCAACGCCGGCCAATATCCACCGGCAGAGTTGGGGCGGATGGAGACTGACCACTATCCACCGGGGCATCGCAAGCGCCGCGGGGACCGGTCACGGGTCACTGTCCACCGGCCACTATCCACTCTCAACCACCGCCCCACCGTCAAATTCCCCCTCTATCACCCCCGCCGCATCCACGTACCGCATCATCTCCTCCGAGTGCCGCTCCTCCCCAGGCAAAAGCCGCATCCCCGGCCCCACCTCCGGCAATACCCCCATCGCCGCGTCCGCCTCCGCTATCATCCGCTCTATCAATTCCTTCGCCGAGGGACGCTCCCGACCCATCAGCCAGTTCATTATCCCCCGCATCCCCCCGTACTCCCGGTCCTGCTCCCGCTCAACCCAGATCAACCGCGACTGCCGCCGGTTCTGCTCCCGCAACCTACGGTCCCCGTCCCAGTCCATCCCCGGCTCCGGCAAGGTCTCCCCCAGGTAAATCAACGCCAGCTCTATCTTCGCCACCAACCCCATCATCGCCACCCGCCCCTGGTAGCCCATGTTCAAACGGTACTGCACCATCCGCGCCAACTCCAACGTCGCCCGCAGGGAGTTCCGCCGCTCCGCCATGTGCTCCTCCCAACTCCACGTCCGCGTCGCATCCACCCCGGGCACCGCCGGAACCGGCAGCATCATCCCCAAATCATCGCCCAAAAGCTCCCGCTCCATCGGCTCCACCGGAACCCCCTCCCCATCGTCATCCACCCCGTAGGCCTGCTCATCGTCCCAGCCCAGGGACGTGCGGTACAGCCCGTCCATCCGCTCCAGGCTGCGCTCCATGGACGCCCCGATGGGAACCCGCCCCGCAATCATGTCCTCCACCGCATCCTCGTCCACCTCCAAAACCGACGCCAAGGGTCCCAGCCCCAGCACCTTCACCATGTCCTCCAACTTCTCCCGCCAGGACGGCGGAGCCGCTCCCTCAGTCATTCAACCCCCATCGGATTACAGCCGCAGAATAGCGAAATAATTCCCAAAAAAACCGGCACACCACAAACCACGGAAATCACGCCTGTTTCCCTTGATAACTACCCCCGGCGTGGGGGCCCGGGATGGTTCCCGGAACAAGTAACCACGCTTCCAGGTTGCCCCGGTCCGTCAAAAAAGCGGCCCGGAGGCCCGGAACAGTTAGGCAATGTTTCCCGAATATGAAAACGGCCCCCCATGAGACAACCCCCCGGGAGCACCTGAAAGGCCGTACGGAGGCATTGACAGACCACCCCGGAAAGCCGTTCCCAAGCCCCCTTTCCAGTTCCATCAAGCCGTCCCGTGACCCCCTTTGTTCTTCCCACAAGTCCTCCGGTACTCCGGTCCAGGGATGAAAGCGACCGGCCCGACCTGCCGGGAATGAATCACACACAATCAGGCATGATAACCCATGATAACGCGTTTTTCGCCGCCGTTTTGTGCAAATGACGCCCGGCAGCAGGGATAGACTGGCGGGAAGAATCCCGGATTCATCCCACACCGGCGGGAGAAATCATCATGGCAGGCAGGAACCGGGCCGAAAAGTTCAGCGACAACCTGAACGATTACCGCGACGAGGATGCCGGGGAACGGAAACAACAGGAGTACGACCCCGACGGCAAGTGGGAGCTGTACAACGAAGCCATGGCCAGGTTCGGCGACGAACTCAACGCGGTGAGCGATGACACTGCCGTGAAATTCCACCGGGGAGCCAACCCCGCCGACTACACCCCCGAGGAACGCCGGGAGCTGGCGGAACACATCTGGGCCGCCTTCGAACGCACGGAATGGAACAACGAACAGGAAAGCCACGAAGCCGCCAACCGAATTGCCGAACAGGTCTTTGCGCCGCTACGCGCCGAGGCCGAGTTCCTGGAAGCCGCGGTGCAACACCGCAGCCAGGAGAGGTTTTTCGAGACCGTCAGGGAACTTGAAACCCCCGACGGGAACCGGGCGGAGATATACGAAACGGCCCGTCAGATAATCCAGGAGAACGACCGGACGAAGTACCACGCCGCCGTCGAACGGGTTGACGGAGACCAGCAGCTATTCGCCGACACGATGCTTGAGGGGAGAGACGGTTACATCAACTCCGAACAAGCCGCCCGCTACCTGGACCGGACGCTCACCCAATCCGTGGACAGGTTCCGCGGCAACGAGGCGAAACTGGCGGAATGGAACGAGGGCCACGTCGAGGAATCTCCCCACATCCGGGAGACCCGGGAGAAGTACCTGGAAATGTTCGATGAGATGTTCCCCCGGGTCATGGACGACTGGTCCGGAACCCTTCCCGATTCGGGAGATCCTCAATGGGAACAGAAGCGCCAATGCTATCTGGAAATGGCTCACCTGTTGTCGTACATGAAACAAAACGCGCAACGGCTGGACAGCGACAAGAGCGCGACCTACGTGGAAAACATACTGGAAGAGACGAAGGAATTTCCCGACAAGTACGAGAACTTCCGCAACTTGGCCGAGACCCAGGCCGGGTTTGTCAAAAACCCCGAATACCGCCGCGCCATGCCCGGCGACTGGAACGATCTCTCCCAAGTCGACCGATACCTGGAGGAACTGTGGCGGGACTACGAGAACAACAGTGATCGGATGGATCCCCTGGCCAACGAAACCGTGGCCGGCCTGTTCTACGACATACCCTGGACTGTAGACCGGGAATCTCCTGAAACCAACTTGAAGTTCAACCTCCAGCCCGGCGAGATGAGCGACGCGATTCAGAAAGCCCGGGGCATTGAGTACCTGCTGACCCCGGCATGGAACTCCGGGGCCGGGGATGAGAACGAATTCCAGGTTCGCATGGCCGAGGTCAGGATGGAATCCGACCGGGCCATGCGGGAAGCAATAGAAAATGCCCTGCAGGAACATACCGGCCGGAACTCCGAAGAACCCACCGAATCGGAATGGCAACGGATGGAGGAGTTCCACCGAGACCCGGAGGAGACGCGGAACTCCGAATCCGGGAACGAGAACGATTTCCGGGTTCGCATGGCCGAGGCCAGGATGGAATCCGACCAAGCCATGGGAGACGCCGTAGAAAACGCCCTGGACGAACAACTGGGCCTGGAAGAACCGGAAATGGAATCTCAAGAATCCCTGCGGTGGGCCGACGGGCAACAGGCTGAGGAACACGAAGACCGGTTCCGGGAACGATTCAATGATGCGGTGAACCTCATCAACCATGCCCAGGAAAGGGGCGACTGCAACCTTGAAACCTGGCTGGATGATAAATCCCAAGTCATCTTCCAATACAACATCAACAACTACGCCAAGAACCAAGAGGAAATCCAGGATGCCATCAATCTGGTTTATGAGTCTATCGAAAAGGGCAAGGCCTCCCGGATCGAGATGTCCGACGGCCGCGTGATGATGTTTCCCAAGGAATCCCTCACATGGACCGACGGACAGCAGGCCGAGGAACACGACGAAGCCGACTTCCGGGAACGATTCAACGACGCGGTGGACCTTATCAACCAAGCACGGATGCGGAGCGAATGCCGGTTCGAGAGTTGGCTGGATGACGACGACCGGGTGATATTCCGCTACGGAATCTCCGACGACGCGGGGAACCGGCAGGAACTCCAGGAGGCCATGGACCTGGTGGTGGAATCCGTACAGCAGGGCAAAGCATCCCGCATTGAGATGCCCGAAGGCGGCGTGATGATGTTCCCCAAAGGAGACCTGTTCAACATCCGGACCTAGCAACCCCAAATGACCCGCAGCAAGCCCGGAAAGAAGAAATCCCCAACCGGACGGCACAGGTGAGAGAGATGCCCTGGAGAAAGAACAAAAGCGAGGAACACAACCCCGACCGCTCCGCCGAGCACCGCGACGAGGAACTGGAATCCAGGGAAGAGTACCGGGCCGACCCCGACGGCAGCTATGCCCGGCAGAATGACCAACTGGTGCGGTTCCAGGACGAACTGAAGCAGGTCAACGAGCAATTCGCCGCCGACTTCGACAACCGGAAGAACCCCGCCGAGTACGCCCCCGAGGAACGCCGGGAGGCCCTGGAAGCCGTGCAACAAGCCTTCAACAATACCGAGTGGAACGGCGACCCGGAGCGGTGGAAGGCCGCCATGGACGTTTCCCACAACCTCTTCCAGCCCATGTACCACCGGGTGGAGATCGCCGAGGCCGCCGCCCAGCACAACCTGAGCACCGAGTTCGTCGAGGAGCTCAAGAAGGAAGAAATCGAGTACCTGGAGGTCAAGGTGGCCGAGGACGGCCTGCCCGGCGAGGTGCTCCAGTTCCGGGTCAAGGATTACGAGACCGCCCAGCGGCTGGCGGAGCAGAGCGACGGGAGGTTCCACGTCGCCCGCCCCGAGGAACTGGACTTCTGCAAGAACCGGTTCGCCCAGGCCCTCTACAACAGCAAGGACGACCCGGAAGCAATGAAGAACATGGAGCAGTACCTGGACCGGGCCATCGCCCACTACCGGGGCGAGGAACCATCAGTCGGGTCCGCCGAGAACGAAGACGGGCAGGCCGAAGGAAACCTGGAAGCAGGAACGGACGAGGAATATCGGACGGAGACCCCGGAAGAACACCGGACGCAGGAGAAGTCCAGGTTCTCCTTCCAGGACTACGAGGCCATGAGCGAGCAGGAACTGGAACACGCCCTACGGGAACGGGTTGAAGAAAGGACCCGGGAGTGCCTGGAACGGTTGGAATCCATGCGAGCCGAACGGCACCGGGACGCAGAAACGGCCCACCGGCTGCTGTCGGAAAAGATGGAACAGGCCCAGGACGGCCTCAGGGACGCCGTGGAAGCCGGCGACCAGCAGGCCTTCAACAGCGCGCTGGAATCCCTGGACGACCTGGAAAATTACGTGGACAACCGGGAGGGTTTCATCCAGGCGGAGGGCTACTACCCGCCGGAGTTGAAACGGGAATTCACCGAAAGGGAGGACCTGGACGGTTACCTGACGGGAGTTGAAGAAACCCTGGAACAACTGGAGGGACGCATCAACCCGGAACAGGAACGGGAGATCCGGGAAATGCGGGACCGGTTGGAACGGCGGATGGAGTCCCACGACGAATCCGCCGTCCCCATGGACCGGGATGAACTGGCAGAGGCCCACCGCTCCGCCCAGGCCCTGAACTACATGATGCGTCCCCACGACCCCGAGGTCTGGGAGGCCTGGGCCAACCCGGACCTGATGGCCGACCACCGGAACCAATACGTGGCCGGCGCGCCCGACGACACCCGCCGCACCGTGGAGAAGGCCCTGGCCCACGTCCTGGAAACCCCGGAGAAGCGGATGATGCTCCAGGTGGAAAACGGGGAGAACGTCCCGGAACAGGAATTCGCAGAGAACTACCGGCACTTCCTGGACAAGCACCGGGAACTGCACCAGAAGGTGGACCGGGTGGTCGAGGAGGGAATCAGGTTCGAGGTTGACGAGATTCCCCCCGCCCTGGCATGGAACGAACGGGGCCAGGAACGGGCCGACCACGCCCGCTCCAACCTGGAGGAATACGCCCGCATCTGCGAGGACGTCGGCACCAGCAGCGACGAGGGAATCGTGATGAACGTCATGGTGCAGAGCTACCACCAGAACCGGGAGGCCCTGAAGTACGCCGACCCCATGGACCTGGCCAACCGGATGGACCTGATTCAGGAGATGCACAAACAGTCCGAAGTAATCAACTCCCTGCTCACCGAGCGGGAACCCGTCGCCGCATAAACCCCGACGGGGAGACAGTAACCGGACAGGGGGAGGAGAACGCCATGACCAATCGCAGCGAATACCGGGACCGCACCCTGGACTACCGGCAGGAAGCCGAGGAACACGACCTGCGTCACCCGGAGGACGCCGACGCCACCTGGTCGCGCCAGAACCACGACGTGGAACGGTTCACCGAGGACCTGGCCCAGGTCAGCGAGCGGGCCGCCGCCGACTTCGACCGGGGCCGCAACCCCGAGGACCACTCCCCCGAGGAACGGGTGGAGAGCATCCAGGCCATGATTTACTCCATGAACTCCGGCGAGTACTCCAGCGCGTCGGACAAACGGGAGCTGGCCGACAAGGTGGCCCACCAGGTATTCGAGCCGCTCCGGGACCAGGTTGAGATGGCCGAGGCCGCGTCCCAGCACCTGGACGCCGAGGAGTTCCTGTCCGACATCCGGGAAGACCGCCGGGAGCTGGCGCAGCATTACCACGACGGGAGCGCCCTGGAGAAGCACGACCGGGACCACGACGCCGCAGCCCGGCTGGTGGAAGAGAGCCGGGGTATGGGCCACCTGCCCGAGGTATCCCGGCTGGAACGGCACCGGGACCGGTTCGCCGACGCGCTCTACGAGAGCCAGTTCGAGGAGAAGGCTCCGGAGATGATGGAAACCGAGTGGAACAACGCGGTGGCCTACTACCAGGGCGACCTGTCCCGGATCGAGGACGGCGAGTGGGAGGCGGAGAAGGACTACTGGGACCTGGGGGGCATGAGCCGGGAGGAGTGGGAAAAGGAAACCCGGGAGCTCCTGGAGATGCTGGATGCCTACGAGCCGGCGTGGGTGGAATCCCGGCGGATGGAACGGGAGCCGGAGATGCGGGAGAACTACGCCTGGAACGACACCGGCATCCGTACCGGGCAATCGAGTTCCCTGGACTCGCCCCGGAGCCGGGTGAGGAACTTCTGAATTCCAGGATTTCCGACAAGTCGAAACACGAAGCGCGCCCCGGCCCGAAGGCCGGGGCTTTTCAATGGGGGTGCAAAAAGAGACCCCCGCCGCCTCGGTGAGACGACGGGGACACTCTCTCATCGGAGGCCCAATGTTTACGGACCTACCAAGTATCAGGATAAACCACGGAGGGACCGGGTGTCAATACGCCCGAAACGCAAAACCCCGCCGGTGAAGCGACATTCATAATTCCAGGTCCGGGGGAAAAACTCATCCCCCCGGATAACGATTCGCGGGCCCCCGGCTCTCTCTCCCGTCAGGGATGCGGAGGGCCGGGGGTTCCGTTTGTGGCCCCCGCCGCCGCGCTTGGCGGGCCCCGGCGCTGCGGCGGGGGAAAA
Organism: Dehalococcoidia bacterium; assembly: GCA_963665735.1. Lineage (GTDB taxonomy): Bacteria > Chloroflexota > Dehalococcoidia > Lucifugimonadales > UBA3495 > CATOSK01. The sequence continues at coordinate 1,216,029 of OY762444.1, forward strand.
CAAACCCGGTAAGAAATGCCGGAAGGGGGTGCAGAAAGGCATGAAACCGGAGGACAAAACCGGAAGAGAAATCGACGCCAAAGACCTGACGGACGACGACGGAACCGGCCACGCCGGCCGGGATGACTGGAACCGGGCCGTGGAAACTCTGATGAAAGACCCGGAAAGCCGGATCGCGTTCCTGGCCAAGGCCAGGGAAATCCTGCCCGGCGACCCCGTCATCGAGTTGGCCGGCGCCTACTTCCGGGACCCGGACTTCCGCGCCCGGCTGGAGGAGTACTGCTGGGAACGCCGGCAGGTCCTCTGACCGGCCCCGGGTTCCGGGAAAACACAACACCGGTACAGGCGTTGAAATCCCCCAAAACCCCCGGGAAGGGCCAAAGCGCGATTGCCCGGCCCCGGAGGGACGGTCAGAATGGAAGGCGTTATCAAGATGCGCCTCTCAAAATCCGACCCCCAACCCCAAAAGGAGAGATGGAATACCGTAGAGTTGTCAACGTCCAGCGAGAGCTAGGATGAGTGCACCACGGGAACAAATCGAACCAAATTAAGGTAAAGGGAAAGACCAGGGAACAGCATCTCCGATAAACACTCTCTCAAATTAAAATCGGAGGAAAAGACCAATGACTACCCAACAGAGCGCCCCCCAGTACGACCGCAGCAGCATGATGAGCCGTGTTCTGTACCCGACCGTCAACCGCCTGTACATGACCATCGGCGAGGACAACGAGTTGGGTCTCCGGCGCGTCGCTAAGAACTTCAACAAGGAGACCAAGAAGAACACGTTCATCTTCAACGGTTTCTACCCCAACCAGGCCAAAATCTCCGGCGACGCGGTTGAAGTCCAGGTGGACCGGATCGCGTTGAACATCTCTGACCGCGGCCCCAAGCACGAGTACGGAGCCATCATCGGCCAGAGCACCATGGACATCATGCGCTGGGACGCCGAGAGCAAGTCCGAGCAACCGGTGTCCTGCACCGTCACCGTGGCCCTGAGCCCCGCCTACAAGCGGAACAGCGAAGCGCGCACCGCCGAGCGGAACGCCTTCCTGGAAGCCTGCAGCGGACTCGAAGCCGGTGACATCGTTTCCTTCAGCTCCCTGCACGCCAATGAATGGGTGCAGAAGGACAAAGAGGGGAACGTCACCAACACCTTTGTCCATCTTGAGGGCACCCTCTTGGGCAAGGTGGAACCCGAACCGGCCCCGGAAAAGCCCAGGCGCAGCCGCGCCGGCTCCGCCAAGTAGCCGACGGGTTCAAAAACCGGCGGGGGATCCTCCGGGAACCCTCGTCACCCACGGACCTTCCAACAGAAGTCGCTCCCTAACGGGAGCGGCTTTTCCCTATCAGGAACAGGGCCGAATCCCCGCACCTTAACAACCGAATAAGGACCCACTGCCAGCGCATTTCCCCGAAAGGAGGTATCGGAAAAACACGCCTCCCCAAAGGGGAGACGCGAACGAGAAACCAATTGCACGGAACCCTCGCCCGGCAGGGGAGAGGGGGAACACAAAGCGCCGCGCCAGGCCCGTCAGGCCGGCGGCAGTAAAGGGAGCGGAACCATGCTTCAAGCCCCCGAAAACAGAATAGCCCTTCCCGAGGACATGACCCTGGAACTGGATAACCTGAAGTTCCTGGAAATCCTCAAAAACATCGTCAGGGACGAGTACCGGAACCAGAACCGCGACCAAAGCGACCTCATCGTGATGGACGCGATGAAGACCGGGCACCTCACGTCCTTCTACACCCCGGACCGAATCGTAACCCCGGCCCGGGTGATGACCAACGGACACCTGAGGAGCGTCTGGTTCAAGCAGGCCGAATACCTGGGCCTGGAGGAACCCGCCGTCCTCAACTTCCACTTCGGACGCCCTCCCAACGAGGACGCCGAGCCCTTCCTCGCCGAACAGGACAAGGAGGTATGGGAGACCCTGGAGAACCTGAACCTCCAGCCGTACCTGTGGACCTGTTCCGGCAAACTGACCATCTTCGCCGCCCGTCCCGGGACCCTCGGGTTCCTCCCCCACGACATAACCGGGGAGGAACAGGAGTCCCTGTCGGGACTGGCATTCAAACCCGGAGCGGACCCGGGCAAGGTCGCCAAGCGGCTGCGCGTCAACAGCGGAGCCCCCGGCGTCTTCTTCCACCCGGAACCCTCCCACTTCCCCAACCTGCGGCTGGGCGAGGGAATGAACTACCGTGTCAAGGTCCGTGACTCGGGCACGGTGGGCGACGGCGGCGGATGCTGCCCCCGGAGCGTGGCCAACCAATTGCTCCGGGCCTCCGGAGCGCCCCGGTGGGGAGACATCATCGCCTTCCAGATAGTGATACTGGCGGCGGACTACAGCTTCAAGGGGCTGATCAACATCATCCCCGACGAGCTGTGGCAGGACTGGAGCGTGGACCTGATCATCGACGCCGAGAGCGTCAACCACCAGGTGCACAGCACGAAATTCACGGTGGGCAAGCTGATGCCCACCCGTCACAAGCCCAACAAGCGGTACTTCTACGTCGAACCCCTGAACCACGGCGAGATCGTGGGGGCATTCACCGACGCCGCGGAGCTGGCCGAACAGGTCGGCGTCATAGCGGAACGGGCTGACGGGGAACGGTGGCAGCGCGTCATCGAGGCGTGGCTGGACGAGGACCGCAGCCTCACCGAGGAGGACCTGGAACATCTTCATCCCCACGGGGAGGAGGTGGAACAGACCCACATCCAGGAGACCACCCAGCGGGACGAGGAAGAGAAGAACGGCCTGATGCTGGCCTACGAGGCCTCGGGCAAGAGTCCCTTCGCCCTGACCTGCGTGGCCAATATGCTGACCGAGGGACTGGCCAATACCTGGGAGTCCCACCTGAGCCGGTCCAGGCGCAAGGCCTACGACCGGGATGAACCCAACGCCAAGCCCACCATGAGCGGGATAATGATCTCCGGGGAGAACCTGCTCCTGATGGACCCCCGGTACGCCGGCGCGACCTATCCCCGCCGGGGTTACCTGCGCCTGATCTGGCACCCCCGCAAGGAGGACCAGCTCATCGGCGTGGGGCTGTCCCGGAAGGACACCCTGGAATTCCGGGAGGCACTGGACGGGATGGACGTTGACGGCGACAAGGTCCAGTTCATACCCTTCACCGGGGAGAACGGACTGCCCATGGCGCAGATCCTGCGGCTGCCCTCCAGCCCCTACGGCGGGGCCAGGTTCCGCTTGAACCTGAAGGACGCCGCCCGGCTCCGCGAACTGGGATACCACTTCCACCGGCTGACCGGGGAGGGAAAATACCCCGACCTGTACCGGCGGGTGGACGGCGAGCAGGTGTACCCCGACGTGCTGCACGCGAAGCCCCACGAGACCCCCCCGGTGTGGACCACCAATCCCCGGGAGATGGTCCGGCGGACGGCGGAGCTGAACCAGTACCACGGGTACATGGGCAAGGTATTCCTGGCCATCCAGAACCTGTGCTACGCCGACCGGTACGACCCCAAGTTCCACAAGTTCAACATCAGCGAGGAGGTCATCGACCCGTCGCTGAACGGCTCCAAGAATCCCGAGCAGGTCTACCTGCCCCTGCAGGAAGCCAACGTGCGCCTCATCGAGCAGGGCCATCCGGTGGACGGCTGCATCTTCCCCCGCATCAAGCCCGGAGTGCGCGAGCTCTTCGAGCAGCGGAACAAGGGGAAGAAGTTCGAGCCCGTCGTCACCTGCAAGCATCATCACCAAACCTGGCGGCAGGCCCAGGAGGCGGCCAACGCCGACCTGCGGAAACGCTCCCGGACCCGGGCCCTGATGGCCCACGGACCGGCGAGCCGCCTGACCGAACAACTCCCGGCGGAGCTCTACGAGATCGCGACCGCGGCCCTGGAGGCCCGGACCGAGGCGTGGGCCAACAAGGCGGGAGAGGAACGGGAGGTCTGGGCCCTGGAGGACCTGGAAAGGAACCAGAAGGAGGCCCGGATCGCCGCGCTGATTCACGAAGCCAAGGAGGCCGAAAGGAGCATCATCCTGGAGGCCCACGGGATGGCCCAGCAGTCCGTCCCGGACCTGGAACCCGGGCAGTTCATTGCCGCCTGGGTGCAGTGTTCGGTGAGCCGCGCCAAGCGGTTCCAGCGGCGGGAAGTGGATGCCATCCGCACCAACGCCCTGGTCAAGCTGCCCGCAGCCGAGATCCGGGGATTCCTGAACGAGAGGTCCGAGCCCACCGCCGTGATTCGCGCGGAGGAACCGGACCTGATACAAGTCGGGGAGGAATGCTACGTGGAGGAATGTTCCAAGTCGCGGTGCGCCCCCCAGGGCAGCCGCAAGGGATACCCCCACTACCACCTTTCCAACGACGACGAAATCATCACGAACCTGAGGCCCGAGGCCCGCAGCTACGTGGGCCTGAAGCTCCGGGCGGCCGGCGAGGTTCCCGTCATCTCCGCGGGAGAGTGGGAACAGGCCGACCCCCAATCGGTGTTCGTGGTAATCAACCCGGGAGAGGCCTAGAGCCTCTCCCCAGGGGAGAAAACGAAGAAAGGGAGGTCGACATGACCACCATCACCAACAACAACCCCGGCTCCCGGGAGGGAACCGCGGGGGAATACAAACTGGGCTACTCCCAGGCCATGAAGGACGTGGAACTCTGGATGGCGAAGCTGGAGAAGCGGAGCCGGGAACGCGTCATCGTGAGGGAGGAAATAGCCCAACTGGTGGAGGAAGTGCTCTACCAGGTGAAAATCAAACAGGACCCGGGAGACCCCGGCCTGGACTGGTAACCGGAAGGAGGGAAAACCTCTCCCGGAACAGAAAGGAGGCCGGCCGATGGTCGACTTCAACAACCTGCCCAAACGTACCCGGAAAGACTGCGCCGAGTGCGGCGAGGAATTCCGGGGCACGGAAGAAGAATCCCTCTGCTTCCAGTGCGCCTACTGGAAGGAAAACCCCGAGGATGCCCCCGGGTACTTCACCTGGGCCCGGGACCCCGATGACGGTTGGGTCGCCCAGGCACGGTGGAGGGACCTGGAACCGCCTCCCAAAGAGGGACAAACCATCACCGTTCACCGGAAGGACGGGACCACCCAGCAGAAAACGGTGGCCAAACCGTGGACCGACCGGTACAACATGGACGGAACCCGCATCATCCGCTGCCTGGTGAAGTAACAACTTCCCGGCAGCCCCGAAAACCGAATAACGGACCCCGGCGCATAGCCAACAAGAAATGCGCCGGGAAGAGATTCCGGCGCGGAGGAGTGAAGGCAATGAAACTCGAAGCGTCAAGAATCCGCAGCGCGGAGATGATCCGCAAACCCGACGGCCTCTACTGCCGCATCGGGTACGTCAAGAACCCGCCAGGGAACCGGCAATGGACCGACGGCATCCGCCGACTGGCCCGCCGGACGTGGGAGAACCGGTACGGCAAGGCCGCCATCATCGCGCTGGCTCTCGCCGCCGCCGCGAACCTCCTGCTGAAACTGGTGGGGATGTAGGAGAGGGGGTGAACGCCATGATGAAGCCATTTCTCCTGGCGCTGGCCGTATTCTTCGCGGCGGGAACCGTGATGGAGCACGTGCTGGATGCAATAACCGACCCCCGGAACGAGGCCGCCGTGCAGGCAACCTTCGACCGGGCGGTATCGTCCCAATCCCACTTCATTCCGCCGCTTCACCAGGCCCAACCCACTCCCGAGGTCAGGGAGAAGGGTGAGAACATGAACCTGGTGAACTGTTCCGGCAGGGAGATAAGCCGGATGCGGACCATGAACGTCGAGGGAACCGTCCTGGAAGTCCTGGACGGGGACACGCTACGAATGGCCATAGGGGGAGAGAGCGTCAGTGTCCGGCTCTGGGGAATAGATGCCCCGGAATCGGACCAGCCCCGGGGAGACCAGGCCAAGAACCACCTGGCCCGGATGGTCAACCCGAACACCCGCATCCCCGTCCACATCATCGGGACGGACGCCTACGAACGACTCATCGTGACCCTTGGGGAAGATGACGAGACGGCGGTGAACTTCCGGATGGTGCTGGACGGCATGGCCTACCACTACCGCGAATACGCCCCGGGCAACCGGTGCCTGGCAGAAGCCCAGAAACTGGCCCAGCAGCGCAGGAGCGGAGTCTGGAGCCAGGACCCGAGGGGCGAGCATCGTCCCTGGGACCACCGCCGGGAGCGGACCATCAACCAGGCGGAAAAGAGCGCCTGAAGAAAAACGGGGATTCGTAAACCCGACCCAGGGGAAACCGGGGAAGCCCTCCGAGAACATCGGGGGGCTTTTCCTTTTGAGTAACGAGCGGAGAATAGAACGATGCAGTGCGAAACCTGTGGAAAAGAAACCCCGGTGGTGCGCCGGTTCATCGGTTTCTTCGGCCTCAACGAGACACACAGCCGGTGGTGCCGGGAATGCCTGCCGGCGGCGGCTACCGCCGCGGGATTGCCTCCCGACGACGTAGTGAGGGATTTCGACCGCTGCGTTGAGGCCGTAGCCGCCGGCAGGACCGAGTACGAGGAACGGAAGCGGCGCAGGTCGGGGTGAACCTCAAGAATCGGATGGGACTGTGAGAACCCGGGAAGAAATCGCAGGAGAAACTATCCCAGCGCCGCCCGCTCCCCGTAGTTGGACCAGCAGTCCGGCGATCCCACCGGCCCGGTCCGCTTCAAACGCTGGATGGTCGACGTCAGCATCCTCACCCCCATCCCCTTGCCCACTTCCTGGAAGACCGCTTCCGCCGCATCGTCCCGGCAGACCACCAGAGCCGGCCACCGGTCCGAACGAAGTTCCGACCCGTAACCCCGCAGCTTCTGCGAAACCCGCAACTTCCCCCGGGCCGACCGCTCGTACTCCAGGTAGGCCCAGGTCCGGCCGTAGGGGCCGTCTCCCAGGAAAACCATCCCGTCGGGGAAGATGCCCCCACCCCGTCCCAGGTCCTCCCAGTGCCGCCACCCCGCCGCCACCGGCATCTTCGCCGCCATGAACCCGCCGATCAGGTTCATCACCCCGTCCTCGTGAATCCGCAGCCGGGGACGCTCCGCCCAGGACATGGAGCCGGAACGCCGCGCCACCTGGGAATAGTGCATCCGGTCCCGCCGGGCCAGGACATTCCGCCCCCGGGAGGTGAGAACGTAACGGTGCCGGTTCAGGTACGGGACGGTCTCCAAAATACCGAAGTCCTGCAGCTGCCGGCAGGCGTAATAGGCCGTTCGCCCGGTGACCGGCTCCCCCACGTCCTGACGCAGCAGCCACATCCGGCACCCCGGCCACTGGGCAACCACCTCCAACGCCCGGCCCGCGGACATTCCCCGGTTCTCCGACCAGGGGCATTCCTTCACCCGGCGCTCCCAACTCCAGCCCCCCATCCCCGGGGGTTCCAGCGCCTGGTGCACCCAGCCCCGGCTGGGCGACGGTTCCCGCGCCCCGGAGAAAAGCCGGTCCCGCACGCACCAGACCGTCACCAACCCCCCCATGCCCACGCTGCGAGCCGCCCGGTAGACCAGCTGCCGCTGCCACTCGTCGCTGACCGCGAAGATCAGCATCCCCGGCCAGGGAGACTCCCGGGAAACCCGGATCCGCTCCAGGTCCATGGCCAGCCCCGACAGCCGCCCGGCTATCACGTCCTCCGACTGGTACAGCCCGCTCCAGAAAAGGGCCACCCAGCCGAACTCGTAACGGGCCACGGCGTCCGCCGCCCGGCCCCGGAGCCAGAGGAACTCCTGGAAGGAACCCATCCCGGGAACCTCGGGCAGGAAACGGTAGAAGAGTTCCAGGGAAGGCAGACGCTCCAGCAAACGGGACAACAATCCCTCGTGGTGCCAGCCCGGGGCCCCCGGTCCCACCAACCGCCAGCGCACCGCCCGGGGACGGAGCCACCCCAGCAGCGACCCTCCCACCAGTCCCGCGTCCCGCAACTCCAGCATCCGGTCATAGACCACGCTGGAGGCAACCCCCGAAAGGGGTATCAGGTCCCCCACCGTGGCCAGGGGCAGAGTTTGGAGCAGGGAGAAGAGCTGCGCGGCCCCCTCGCTCAGGGTACGGGGAGGAGCCATCCGGTCCGCGGGAGCCGTCAACTCCTAACCCTCCCCGCCGCCGGTCCGGTTCAGGGAACCCAGGCTGCGTGACTCCCGGGGTTCGCCCAGTTCCTCATCCACCATCTCCCCCCGAGCCGCCCGCAGGCCGGCGGCGAATCCCTCGTCCCGCCCGGCAGCCACCCCCTCGGCCCGGGCCGATTCCGCAGCCTGGGCCATTTCACCCTTGACCCGGCGCTCGGCCCGCCGGTTGGCCCGGGAGATCTGCTCCCCCATCCGGTTGTCGATGGCCTCGCGCAATGCCGGGTCCCGGTTGTTGGGATCGGCCAGGTACTCGATGACCTCCGGAGCCAGCTGGCTGCGCTCCACCGATTTCTCGGACACCCGGCGCTGGGAACCCTTCCGGGCCGGCGGCGAGCCCACCAGTTCCTCCCCCAGGGATGCCGCCGGAGCCGTCTGCCAGCCGGCCGTGGCGCCGGCCCCCACCGGGTCACCCTCGGGAACCGGATCCACCCGGGGAGAACGGGGGCCGGGATGGTCGCCGCCACCGCCGCTCAGGATCTCATCGTAGAGGCTGCCCGGAACCGGGGAGGGCGACGGAGCCGCCGGGGCCGGGGCGTCGGGAGAACCGCGGGCGTCGTCGGGCTTGGCCGGAGCCGCGGAACCGGATCCCAGCTTGCCGCCGGACTGGAGAGCCGCGTCCTCCTCCATACGGGCCCAAGCCTCATCCCAGTCCATGGTGTACTCCCGGGACGCCTCCAGAACCGCCTCCACGGAATCGTCGCTGCCATGGGTGACGTCCGGCGGCGGCAGGGTGCTCATGGTGAAGGCCGGGTAGGTCATGATGTCGGAGACGATGCGGACACAGCAGTGGCGGGGCAGCAGGTTCACCAGCATATTCCCGCTGACCCGGTCCGAGTCCATCTCGGCAGAGATGATGTGGGCGTCCTCGGCGGACATCTGGTAGGCGATAATCACTCCCACGTTCCCCAGCACCCCGGCCTTGAGCTTACGTTCCTGGGTGTCCAGCCGGGCGATGGACTGGGTGGCCAGCATCATGGAGAGGCCGTACTTCCGACCCTCGGCGAACATGGACTCCCAGTCCGCGCCGGTGACCGACTGGAATTCGTCGCAGACCAGCAGGCACCTGGCCCGCTGGGAGGGGGGCAGGTTCTCCTGGTCCCGCAGGGCCGACTCCATAAGGCTGACGATGGTGCCGCCCATCAGCGCGGCGGGGCCCTTGCCCACCGTTCCCTGGGCGGTGGAGGCCAGCAGCACCAGGCCCTCGGAGAGGATGTCGCTGAACATGATGGTGGACTCCCGCTGCCCCATGATGACGGCGGAACGCCGGTTGGCGGCATAGGCTCCCACCCGGCTGAACACCGGCCCCACGGCCTCGGCCCGGGTCTCCCTGGGCCAGCCCAGGTACATCTGGAACCAGTTCTTCAGGCTCTGGTCGTTGACCCGGCTGAGCACCCGGCGCTGGAAGGGACTCATGGTGGTGGTCTGGTTCCGCCCCGAGCCGCTGGTCTCGCCGTCCTGGAGCAGCATCAGGATATCCAGCATGGTCAGCATCTCGTCCCGCCGGGTGTCGGGATGGGAGTTGAACTCGTAGACCATCATCAGCGAGTGCTTGAGCAGGTCCTCCAGCCGGCCTCCCCAGGTATCCCACAGGTGCTTGACCGTGTTGATGATGGTGTCCACGCAACGGTCCCGGTCTGGAAACAGCAACGGGTCCACCAGGTTGAGTCCCGGAACCCGGTCGGTGCGCCCGAAGTCCAGCACCCGCACCTTGTGGGCGATCTCCGGCGGGACCATCCTGAGGATGTCCCGCACCAGGTCGGCGTGGGGGTCGATGACCACCACGGCCCCGGGGTCGCGGCCGGCGGCCTTGCGCCGGAGCTTGTAGTCGATGATCTGCTTGACCAGGGTGGACTTGCCCACCCCCGACTTGCCCAGGATGACGGCGTGCTTGTTGATGGAGGACTCGGGGATGTGAATCTCCCGTTCCCCGGAGCGGCCCACCAGGGGGCCCGAATCCTCGGAGGATGAGCTCAGGTCGCCCAGGAAGGGAACCAGGTTCCCCGAGGCGATGCGCTCCATGGAAGCCATCTCGCTCATGCCCAGGGGAGGATGCCAGACGGTGGCCACCTCCCGGGCCGAAAGCACCGTGCGCCGGGCCCCGGACTCCTGCAGCCACGAGAGGACCCGGCTGCCGCCGACGAAGGGATGCACGTCGTGGTCCTGACCGGCCAGCCAGCCCAGGATGGGATTGTCCCCCACCAGCCGGTTGCTCTTGTACTCCCGGTGGGCCACCGCGCTGCCCGAGTAGGCCACCGCCCGGCCCGCCTTCCAGGAATTCCCCGCCGGGTTGTCGAAGGAACGCAGGCAGTCCACCACCTGTTCCAGGGAAATCCGGGCAGCGCCCTCGTCGGCGGGGTTGGAATAGATGCGGACTATCTGGAGCTCGGTCCAGAAACCGAGGGACTTGAGCTTCTCCTCGATGAGGGCCTCGTCCAGGTAGGGACGCCGTCGCTCTCCCTTCAGGAGCTTCCTGATCCGCCAGGCTCCCAGCCCCGCGGCCGCGGCGGCCAGGTCGAAGACCATCAGCCCGGGAATGTTGCTCGACTGCCAGAAGTACCAGTTAGCCAGGGCCGTCATGCCCAGGGAACCCAGGACGAAGGCCGTCTTCAGGCTGATCCCGGAATTGGCGGAGGCCTCGGCCTCGGCCCGGGACTCCCGGTCCTCCCCGTCCCGCCGGGCCTGCATCTTGTCCTGCCACCGGGAGCTCCAGTTCTCCGGGGCCGGGCGGATGAGCAGCCGGAAGCCCAGCCGGTCGCCGCCCTGGGCGCCCACGTTGACGGTATTGCTGGAAATGACGCCGATGAGACCGGCCAGGGGGTCCATCTCCGCCTGGCGGATCAAGCCGTCGTCCAGCACCCGCAGGGGCAGGTAGCTCTCCCGTTCCAGGTAGATGCTCTGCACCAGGGCGTGTTCCCCCTCGTCCAGGGCCAGCCAGTCCCCCAGGTCCTCCTCGCCCACCTCGCCGGGAACCCGTCCCATGACGTGGGAACTGATCTGGGACTGGGGGAAGTAGGAGTTGAACATCCCGCCCAGCACCTCGGGGCGACCGGTGCGGACGCCGTAGCCGACGACGCCGTTGGCCCCGAACAGTTCCAGGGAAACCATGTCGTCGGCGGTGCGAAGGCCCCGGAGCAGGTTCTCCATGGGCATCAGGGACCATCCCCCGTCCTGGGGAGGCACTATCTTGAAAACGGATACGCCGGGGCGTTCTCCGGCAGCCAGGGTCTTCATGGGATTCCTCCGCCGGGGGAAAAGGTAAATCCCGGCCAGGTGAAATATGGTTAGGATGTTAGACCAACCGGGAGCGGCGGGAATTTACCGGAAGAACCTGGAGGAACGACGTCATGGTGAGAAGTCCCAGCGCGGGATCCCAACAGTTCAGGAATATGCTGCGGGTGGCCCGGGAGATGGGCTGCCAGCTGCAGCGGGGGATGGAGAACCCGGACCATCTGAACGGCCTGTGTCCCTTCCACGAGTCCCGGAACTTGCAGGAGGCCAAGACCCTTCGGGTGGACACCGCCAACGCCAGCTTCTGGTGCGTGACCTGCAACGTATCCGGCAACCCCCTCTCGTTCATCGCCCGGGTCTGGGGGGTGACCTCCCAGGACGCCTACGCCCTGATTGAGGAGGGTCACGAGGTGACGGCGCCGAGGCCCCGGCGGGACCCCGAAGTGTACCGCCGCCGTCCCGACCGGCCGCCATCAATCCAGAACACCGCCCTCCTGACCATGGCCGCCCGGTTCTACGGCGAGCGGGTGGAGAGCAGCTATCCCGCCCTCTGCTGCCTGGCCAAGCTGGGCATCGAGCCCAGGGTCGCCCGGGAACTGGGCTTCGGGTACTGCCCCGGCGAGGGACTCCAGCAGCGGCTGGAGGAATGGGGGGCGGACCCCGGGGAGATCGAGACGTCGCCCCTATTCCAGGAGGACACCGGGCTGGAGGCGCTGGGGGGATGGATCACCCTGGCGGACACCGACCCCACCGGGGCGGCCATGTGGATGACGGGGATAATGCCCGATCCCCCGGGGAATTGGAACCTCCACCGGGGAAGGCCCCGGATGCGGGGATTGCCGGGGCAGCGGCGCAACCTGCTGAACCTGACCCGGGTCAACCGGGGCGCCCGGCTGGTGGCGGTCACCGACGACCCCCGGCTCTACCTGGCCCTGCGGGCCGATGGACAGCCGGCGGTATTGAGCGTGGCGGTGAGGAGGCGGGAGAACGCCGAGGCGCTGCCGGGCAGGCTGGCCGACGCGCTGGCGCGCCGGGAACCCGGCTCCCTGGTCATTGCGATGCACGACAGCCAGCTGGCACAGGCCCTGGCCGAAGAATCCCGCCGGCGGCGGGAGGAGACGACGGTGTCCATCCGTTCCCAGGCCAGGATGATGCGGGAGCTGGACCCCCGGGAGCGGAACATAAGGGAGTTCCTGAGGGAGACGGCGGAGGGGCGGAACGGCCGCCGGCGGCAGGACGGGGAGGAGACGGCCGGAACCAACGGCAGCGGCAACCTGGCGGAGATACCGGCGGTGGAATCAATCCCGGCGGCCGTGGAGGAGGAAACGCCGGCGGCGGAACCCGGACCGGATACCGGAGTTGAAGAAAAGACCGCGGAAGAAACCGTGGCCGGGAAGAACGCGCCGGCCATGGACCCCGCCGGGGTGACCGCAGCCGTGACCGCGCAGGAGACCGGGTCGGGGAAAAACGCCCCGGCCGCCGGGGAGGAAATCACTCCCTTGGCAGGAACTCCAGGGGGTCCAGGTCAATCCTGAGTTCCTGGGACTTCAGGAACATGACCACCCCGGCGTTGACCATCTCGGAGTAGTTCATGTTCAGTTCCAGCTTGGCCTGCTCCATCGCCTCCCTGACCCGGGGGTCCAGCTTGCAGTTCATGGAAACGGAGCCGCCCCGCACCTGGGGGCGGGGGCGTCGGCTGCGGGGAACCCGCCTGAGGTCGTACCCCATGGCCAAAGCCTGTTCCCGCACCCGTTCCACCTCGGGGGCAGCGCCGTCGGCATCGGGTTGGGGCTGGGGATCAGGAGCGGAGGAGCGTTGCTCCCGGGACCGGATGGCCGGAGGCGTTTTCTGAGTCATGTTCGGAACTCCCGTTGAGATTGCCGGCTTCCAGCCGGGAAAGAACCCAGTCCCACAGGGCGTTGATCTCGCCGGCGGCCCGGGACCGGGGCTGGGCCTCGCAGACTCCCAGGCCGGAGCGCAGGGCGTCCAGGTGTCCCACCCGGCTGCGAATCCAGACCGGGCAGACCTCCACCTCCAGGGACGCCAGCTCCCCGGCCAGGGCCTCCCGCCGTCTGCGGAAGTGGGAGACGTTGTTGGGCAGGAACACCGGAGGCGAGGACAGCAGCGAGACGGCCTCCGAGAGGTTGGCCGCCGCCATCAGGTCGGATACCCCGGAACCCACCGGGGAGAGCACCAGGTCCATCTCCGAGAGGACACGGAGCAGGGCCATGCTGTCGGCGCCGGGCAGGTCGCAGACCAGGAACCGCTCCGGGTTCTCCAACTTCATCCCGGCCAGCCGGGCAGCATCGGAAACGGCGACCCGGGCCCGCTCGACGGGCCAGCCCTCCCGGTCGGGGTCGCTGCGCCGCAGGTCGGCAATGCCCATTGATCCCTCCTGGGGGTCGAAGTCCAGCAGAACAACCTCCCGTCCCTGGGCGAAGGCCCGCTCGGACAGGTTGAAGGAGATGGTCGTCTTGCCAGTACCGCCCTTCATGGAACACAAGGCAATGGCCGGCATAAGCAGCCTCCCGGAGGAATATCCCAGGGGTCCCCCTGAATCCGGGTTCCCATGTTCTCGGAACATCGGATATTTCAGGTCTCCCATACCTGGAAACCTGGGAACATGGCAATACTAGCACACGGCAATACGGACATACAACAGGAAAAGGAGCAAAATACGACATGAACGGAATCCATTCCCAGTTCTTCGGCAACCTGACCCGGGACCCCGAGGAGCTCCGCTACGCGGCCAACACCGGCAACGCCTACCTCCACGTGACGGTGGCGGTGAACGACTACCGGGGGCCGGACCAGGACCAGGACACCTACTTCGTGAGGACGACCCTCTTCGGGCCCAACGCGGAGCGCGCCATGAACCGCTGCCGCAAGGGGACCCGGGTCTTCGTCCAGGGCAAGTACCGGTTCCGGGAGTACCAGCGCAACGACGGGAGCAAGGGCTACTCCCACGAGCTGACCGCCCGGGAGTTCGAGATCGTCAGCCAGCCCGCCGGGAACGGCCAGGCCCCCGCCGTACCGGAACCCGAGGAGGAACCCGAGTCCGACGCCCCGGTGATGGAACCCGAGGACCTGGAGGACCCCGTCGCCGTCCAGGCCGCCGAGGAGGGCGTCCCCTTCGGCGACCAGGGCTAACAACCGCCGGAAACCAAGCCGGGGAGGGAAAACGGGAGGGAGAACCGTTCCCTCCCCGGCCAACCGACAGGGAGGAGAGAAGGAGATGACCCAGGAAGCAACCAACGGCGCCGCCCGGTTCGAGGTGAACACCGAGGGGATGCGCCAGCTGCACCGGAACCGGGAACCCTACCAGCTGGTCAAGGAACTGGTGCAGAACGTATTCGACGAGGAGGTCACCGTCTGCCGGGTGGAGATAATCCCCGAAATAGAGGGAACCCGGGTGACGGTGGAGGACGACGGCCCGGGGTTCCGCGACGTGCGGGACGCCTACACCCTGATGGGAGATACCCCCAAGCGGCTGGACCCGGAACGCCGGGGCCGGTTCAACATGGGGGAGAAGGAGATCATATCCGTGGCAGTGTCCGCCGAGGTGAAGACCGCCGGCCACACCGTGGAATTCCCCGCCGAGGGCGGCCGCAGGGTGGCAGCCAACCGGCGGAAAAGGGGAACCCGGGTGAGCCTGCTGATGCCCTGGGACCGGGAGAAGTCGGCGGAACTGGCGGAGCGGCTGACCCACTTCCGGCCGCCGGAGGGCATAGCCATGACCGTGAACGGCGTCCCGGTAAGCCGCGCCCCCGAACTCCGGGTCCACCAGGCCGTCTTGGAGACGGTCATCCAGGACGCGCCGGGGGAGCCCATGCGCCCCACCCGCCGCAAGACGGCGATGCACGTGCTGGCGCCCAACCGGGACGGGCAGGCCTGGATCCTGGAGATGGGCATCCCCATCCAGCCGGTGGACATGATCTACTCGGTGGACGTGATGCAGAAGGTCCCCATGCCCCCCAACCGGGACACGGTGTCCGAGAACTACCTGAAGCGCATCTACGCCGAGACCCTGAACGCCATGAACGATGAGATGCCCGACCGGGAATTCTCCGAGCAGTGGGTCCGCTCCGGGATGGAACACCGGGCGATAGAAAAGGAATCGGTGGAAAGGGTCATTCAGAAGAGGTACGGGGACAGGGTGGTGAGCTGGTCCAGCAATCCCGACTCCAACATGAGGGCCATCGACGCCGGCTACGAGGTCATCCACCCCCGGAGCGCCAGCCGGGAGGAGATGAAGAACATGAGGGACCTGGGCGGGCTGCAATCCGCCAACCAGCTCTTTCCCCGCCAGCCGTCGACCGAACTGGACCTGACCCCCATACCCTTGCACACGCTGGAAACCGACTTCATCAGGTGGGTGCAGGAGACGGCGGCCCTGGCCGGCAAGAAGGTCACCACCCGGTTCGTCAACGACCCCCGGACCGACGTGGCGGCCTGCTGCACCATGAACACGCAAAACCCGGAGATGCTGCTCAACCGCTATCATCTGGACGACGAGTTCCTGCGGGGACGGGGCGCCAGGCAGCTGGAGCTGGTGATCCACGAACTGGGACACGCCGACAGCGACGGGCGCATGAGCCACGGGCCGGAGTGGGGCGAGGGCTGCTGCCGGGTCGCCGGCCTGATCGCCGCCGGTCTGAACCGGAAATAGGCGCCGGTTACTGGAAAATCCCGTAAAAGGCTAGGCAACATACGGTAATATGTGGTAAAGAAAGAACCGACCGATACAGCGCGGGAGGTTCCACCCATGCTTCCACCAATGGACCGCAACGTCCAGATGCAACTGTTCGAGGCCAACCGGGACGCGGAGCTGACCCTGTCCCAATCCATGGCGGCCGAGGCCAACCGGATGGCCCGCATCCTGGCGCCGAGAGAGCTGCCCGACTTCTACTTCACCGAGGCCGGGAACGAGATCGGCGTGTCATCCAAGACCGTCCGGGACTGGAAGCTGAACGCATACCCCATCCCCCAGGGGGGACGCGAGGAGACGATACTCTACCGGACCAACATACTGATCCGGGTGTACCTGAGGCTGAAGAACGCCCCCGAGGGCGAGACCTACCTGCAGGCGATGCTGCGCCTCCAGGCCCGCATCGGGGAACTCCTGGACCTGGGATTCACCCGGAACCAGATCGCCCAGCAGCTGCTGATGTCCTTCCGCACCCTGAAGGACCTGATCGAGCGGGATCACCTCCGGGAGACCGAGGCGAACCGGAAGACGACCCACTGTCCCTGGAGCCTGCTGGCCCGGTTGAGCCGGGCCGAGGAGGAAATCGATGAGCGGGTGCGGCAGCAGCCCGAGATGCAGGACCGGCGGATCCTCCACGAGGGACTGGACTTCAACAATCCGGCGGACGAACTGGAACTGCCGCCCCCGGGGGCCAGCATCAAGATCGGCGACGACTGCGGGAAGTGCGGCGCCGGCTGGCCCAACCTCCGGGAGGACGGCGAGGACGCCTGGAACCGCCCGGTGATGGTCTGCATGATCTGCGGGTCCGAGAACGCCCTGGACACCGACCCCGGGGAGCCGGAGGAAGCGGACTTCGCCCCGCCGCCGGAGGAGGAGTTCATCGAACGGTACGCCTGCTGCCGCGAGTGCAGGGCCTACTGGAACCACATGAAGAAGGACCGGACCGACCGTTGGAACAACACGGTTTACATCTGCCTCCGCTGCACCGCCGTCAACCGGGTGAGTCCCAAGCGGACGCCGGCCCGAAATCTCTAGGGGAGGGGAAGAAGGCATGACCACGACCAGGACCCGGGAGACACCCCTGGACCCCCTCCAGCGAGCCGCCGCCGAGGCCGGCGAGGGACCGCTGCTGGTCATCGGGGGACCGGGAACCGGCAAGACCCACACCCTGGTGGCCCGGGTGGGAAGGCTGCTCCGGGGCGGCGCGTCCCCCCACACCATCACCTGCGTCACCTTCAGCGGCCGGGGGGCCGAGATGCTGCGCCAGCAGCTGGAGACCACCCCCGAGACGGCCGCCGCGGCCTCCACCATCTTCGTGGGCACCATCCACAACTACGCCTCCTTCTACCTGCGCCGGGCCGGATACTCCGTGGTGGGAATATCCCCCCACTTCACCATCTGGGACCGGGAGCAGGTGGAGGAGATCATCCGGGAGAACCTGGAACGGGAGGCCGGGCCCGACGGTGTAATGCCGGCCCGGGAGGTCTCCCGCATCCTGGACTGGCACGAGAAGAACCAGAAGCGGGCCGAGGTGGAGCGGGTCAACGCCGAGGACCCCTCCTGGCACCGGGTCATCGAGATCTACAACGACGAGAAGCGGCGGAACAACACCCTGGGGCTGGAGGACATCATCCCCCTGGCCGTGACGGCCATGGAGCTGGAACCCGAGGCCCGCCACCTGTGGAACCGGACCCGCACCCGTCACCTGATGGTGGACGAGTTCCAGGACATCACCCCCCGCCAGTACCGGCTGGTGGAGCTGATGACCGGTCCCACCCAGTCGATAACCGCCCTGGCGGACCCCAACCAGAGCATCAACCGGTGGTCGGGCGCCGACCCCGCCCTGCTGGAGCAGTTCCGGATGGACCACGGACGGCGATTGAACACCCGGCTGCTGCGGGTGAACCACCGGGGGACCGAGTCCCTCTCCCGGACGGCATCGCTGATGACCCAATCACCCCAAATGGACGGGCTGAGCAACGACTTCCAGAACGCGGTACGCCCCGAGGGGCCGGCCCCCACCCTGAACCGCTACCTGGGCCGGGCCGGGGAGATGGACCAGCACGTGGTGGAATGGGCCGAGCGGCTGATGCGGGAGGGATACGCCTGGGAGGACATGGCCCTCATCTACCGCACACGCCGCACCGCCTCCCGGATCGTGGGCAAGCTCACCGCCCGGAACGTCCCCTACACCGTGCTGGGCAACGCCACCACCGACAGGGACAGCAATGCCCGCTGCATCATGGCCCTCGTATCCCTGGCCCTCAACCCCTCGGACCTGAAGGCCTTCACCACCGCCGCCGGCATCGTCAAGACGGGCCGGCCCCGGCAGATGAACCGGGAACTGACCCGGGCCATCCAGCGGGACGCCCTGAGGGACGGCCTGGACATGGTGCAGGCCGCCGGGAACTACCTGAGGAAGCTGACCGCCAACGCTCCCGACCGTCGGACCATCACCCAGGTCATCCACGCCTGGCAGGAGATCCGGGAGATGCTCCACGACCCCGTGACGGAACTCTACGACCTCTGCCGCCGGGCCAACACCCTGCTGCTGGAGGCCCGGATGTCCGGCGCCGGCAGCGTCAACCAGGACCCCGAGACCTACCGGCTGATGAGCCTGGCCCAGACCACTCCCCGGATGGGGCAGGAGACCCTCCACGAGTTCGTCGCCCGGTTCCTGGAGATGATGGCCTCGGCCCTGGAGCCGGACCACCAGTCCTCGGAGAACGGCGACCCCTTCGCCCACAACCGGGGAATCACCTTCGCCACCATCCACCAGTCCAAGGGGATGCAGTGGAAGGTGGTGTGGGTCATGGACGCGGACGACGACAATATGCCCCTGACCCGCTCCGAGGAGGACCCGGAACGGGTACGGGAGGAGAGCCGCATCTTCTACGTGGCCGCCACCAGGGCCACCCACCAGGTCCACTTCTGCTACGCCACCGCCGACCGGAAGAACAACGAGGTGCGGCCTTCCCGTTTCCTGGAATCCCTGGATGAGATACTGGAATACCGGACCTACGCGCCGGGACCGGAAACCACCCTGCCCGGGGCCGGGTTCGAAGAGTCCGGCCAGAGGGAGACCCCGGACGACCGGGAGCCTGACCCGGAACCCGAGTGGGAACCGGAGACCTGAGGGAAGAGGATTGCCCACCAACCGGGTGAAAGTTACGCGGGTCATCGACGGAGACACCGTTGACGTGCTGGTTGACGGCGGGGCCTTCCGCCGCGCCCGGCAGAAACGCATCCGGCTGTACGGCATCGACGCCCCCGAGTCCAGCCAGCGGGGCGGGCCGGAATCCACCAAGCACCTGAAACGGCTCATCGGCCGGCGAAACAATATGTGGATGGAAGACCACGGCCAGGACCAGTACGGCCGCACCATCGGCAACCTCTGCCGCAGGAAGGGAGGCGCCCGGGACTCCTACAACTACATGATGGTCCGGGACGGCCACGCCCGGGTCTACATGGCCAAGGCCGCCGACAAGGGACGGTACGAGGCCGCCGAGAAGGAAGCCCAGCGGAGCCGAAAGGGACTGTGGCGGGACAAGAACCCCCAGGCCCCCTGGGAGTACCGCCGCCAGGAGAAGGCCAGGGAAGAAGCCAAGGGGGGCGGCGGGAAGTGGGTCGTACTCATCTTCGCCGCAATCCTCATCGCGGTGGTGATACTGGCCCTGGTGAGCGGCGTGGAACTTCCCATCACCATGCCCGAGCCCCCCGGGCTGCCGTCATTGCCCGACCTGCCCCAGCTGCCCCCACCGCTGGACGACTTCCTGTGAGCGCCGGACGCCTGCCCCTGCGGGACTACCAGGACCGGATCGTGGAGGAGTCCTACCGTATGCTGCGGGAGGACCCATCCCTGCTGGTGGCCGCGCCCACCGGCAGCGGCAAGACCGTCTGCATCGCCGAGATCTGCCGCCGGGAGCTGGAGCAGGGACGGCGCGTCGGACTGCTGGTGCACCGCCAGGAACTGGTCAGCCAGTCGGAGGAGAAGATTCTCAACCAGGCCGGGACCAACCCGGGGGTGGTGTGGCAGAACCGCCGGGAATGGGAACGCCCGGTGGTCATCATGGCCCAGGACACCATCTCAGGGATGGAGATACCCGAAGGCGGGTTCGACTTGCTGATGATCGACGAGGCCCACCACGCGGTAGCCCCCGGGTGGGTCAGGACGGTGGAACGCATCAGCCCGGGGCGGCTGCTGGGGTTCAGCGCCACCCCCTTCCGGCAGGACCGGGAACCCCTGTCCCCCCAGCCCTTCGCCCAGGTGATCCGGCCGGTGACGCCCATGGAGCTGATCAAGCGCGGCCTGCTCTGCCCCGCGGTCATCGAGTCCCCGGTGGTCTGCGACCGCAGCGGCGCCCCCCAACCCATCAACCAGGCCAGCAACCCCGATGAAATCTACCACCAGGCGGTGCGCTACGCACTGGCCCAGGGGAGAAACCGCATCATCCTCTACGCCTCCAAGACCCGGACCGCGTCGCCGATGCAGGTGATACGGAAGACGGCCGGGACCCTCCGTGCCGCCGGGATCAACGCCGGGGCCATCTACCAGGACGTGTCGGCCCAGCGGCGGCGGGGCGCGCTCAGGAAGTTCCAGGAATCGGCCAGCGCGTCGGTGCTGGTGAACTACCTGGCGTTGACCGAGGGAACCGACCTGCCCAACGTCGATTGCGTCATCGTCGGACGGCACACCGACTCGGAGAGCACCATCATCCAGATGATCGGACGGGGGCTGAGGCCCCACGACGACAAGGACAACTGCCTGGTGCTGGACTACACCGGCCGTCCCGACATGAGCGAGATAATCCACTACTGGCGGCTGGACCAGCCGGAAGAGGAGGAGGAGAAGGCCAAGCGGGAGAGGCCCAAGAGCAACACCGCCGACCAGCTGGAGGAGATGGCCACCCGGTTTCCCCGGAAGATCAACGTCATAGACGACACCCGGGTGCAGTACCCCTGGTTCCGCCCCTTTCCCAAACGGCCCCTGATGGCATTGCCGGTGTGGAACAGGAACGACGAGTCGGGGAAGTACGTCACCGTGGAGCCGCTGAAACGGGAGGGCTGGCGGGTGTCCACCGTGACGCTGATGACCCGGGGCCCCTCCCAGATGCGCCGGGAGCAGGTGACGGTGCAGACCCCCGAGGAGGCTGCCAACCGGGTGAGGATGGCCATGGGCCACATGGCGCCGCTCTTGGAGCGGAACGCCGAGTGGCGGGGCCGGGAGCCCACCGAGAACCAGCGCCGGGCATTGCGGCGGATGGAAGACCCCCCGGACCCCGACCAGATGACTTCGGGAGAGATCTGGGACTGCATATCCAGGGAGCGGTTCCGCCGGCGGGTGGACCCGGGCGCCCTATGAGATTTTCAATCGTCGTCGCCCTGGCCCTGCTGCTGGGATGCGGCGTGGAGCCGCTGCCCACGCCGGAGCCATTCGCGTGGAATCCCAACGCGCCGGTGACGGGAGAGAGCCAACGGGTCCTCAGCGAAGAGGAGGTCCGGGAGGTCACCGGCCGGTACGCAGCGGCGAACCTGTGGGTTCACGTGGCCCGGGAGACGGCGGAAAACCGGCCCGGGGAGTTTGCCCGGGCGCTGTTCACGGCCCCGCCCCGGGAGTGCGTAGAGGCGCGCCGGGACCGGATGCTGGAGACCCCCGACCCGCCCATATCCGAGATGCTGGAATGCGCCGCGCAGGAACTGGAAAGCCAGGACCCCGGCAACTGGGACAAGATACACTCCCATGAGAGAGAGACGTTGGTAAGGCGAGGAATGGTCAACCTGTTTACGGTGATGGACCCGCCCACCAGGATGACGGTGAAGATCGCCCTGGAACGGACGGTGGAAGTGACACCGCAGAACAGCCCCAATTTCGCCAGGTTCGCGGCCCACTACGACGACTGCGAGCGGATGAAGGACTGGTACGGAGACCTGATGCTGACCCGGGAGACCCAGTACGACCTGGCCCAAGCCTGGCTGGAAGCCGAGGTGGAACTGCAGGCCTGTTTCAACCGGGCCACCCAGGAAGCATTCGTTACGACGGAGGACACCGGTGAGAATTAACTTCAACCCCCACCTGTCGCCGGGATACTTCGAGACCCACGAGGTTGGAGGTCTCAGCTGGCGGGCGGAGAGACCGGTCCGGGAATTCCTGAGCGAGGAGAGCGTGGCCCGGGTCGTGGCGACCTTCGGGCGGGAGACGGGCCCGGAGAACGACTGGCGGAATTCCAGGGAATCCGTGAGCCGGATCTACGAAGTCGGGGGAATCCGGCTGGAGGTGATTCACCACTGCTGGGAGAGGATACCCACGGTACGAATGGTTTCATCCCCGGAACCCACCCCCGCCGGCGGATAGCCATCAGCCGCCAGCAGCCGGAAACCAGTTCAACGAAACGCCGGACAACGGAGACAGCCCATGACCCGGGAACGAAGGCCGCCCTCCCCGATGCAGCGCCTGCAGCAAGGCAGCAGCTACGACTGGAACCTTTCCTCGCTGTCCGAGACCTATCACTGTTCCGGCAAGCCCGGTCACCGTGAGATCTCCCGGCGTCACCTGGTCGCCCGGGTCGTGACGCACCTGCTCTGCCAGTGCGGGACCATCGTGCGGCTGGACCGGCGATAAAAGGCAGGCAGTCACCTGGGGTCAGTGGGCAGGCCCCGCTTTCACAACGCTGACGCACCGGCAGCAGCCGTTCCCTTCGGTAACGCTCATGCGTTAATTCCGCCGGCCATCCACCAACCACCGGTAAACAACCACCGGCCACCGGCCATCAATTTCCCGACTTGCCAACCCGTTCCCCCCTGTGTGATAACCATTGGGGGGAACGGGTTGTTGACGTTTCCCCGGGCAGAGGAGGAAGAGGATGTTAAAGTACGCGGTGATCATCGCCGCCGCTGCGGCGATGATAATGATAGTATGGCCGGCCATAGCCGGCTTTTTCGGAGACCGGCCCAACGAGGCCCAGAACCTGGTCGAGGCCACCAGCCAGACCAGCAACAAGGCCGGAACCATGGGGGACTCCTTCTCCGACGTGATTCCCCCGCACCGGGAGCCGGCGCCCCTCTCCCCACAGAACGGGAACGTGACGCCGCCGGCCCAGGCCGCCATTCCGGGAACCGAAGTCGACCCGGCGGGAACCCCCGAGACCAACGGCGAACCCACCCCGACTCCCACGCCGGACCCCTACGCCCACTCCAGCGAACACGCGGTGCGGGACGCCATGGAGTACCTGCACCGGCTGCAGACGGAGATGAATCCCACCAGGACCGAGTACATCGAGGCCGTGGAACAGCTGGAACGGGCCTGGACTCCCCGCTACGAGAGGGCCGTGGACGAGTACAAGCGGTTCGCCCGCCGGATAGACCACGCCGCGGACATGGCCAACGAGTACTTCCCATTGCAGCGGCGTCTGACCGCCGAGACCAGCAACCCCCAGCGGAGGCGGGTTCACGAACTGCGGGACGAGGCCGAGTACCAGGCCTACCTGAAGTGGCGGGACCAGGCCTTCGACACCCAGGCCCAAGCCTACCGGATAATGCTGGACCTCCACGACATGAACATCACCATCACCAAGCAGAACCTGTCGGCCCACTTCCAGGCCATCTACCAGGACTTCCAGGAAATCCCCATCCAGATAACCCAGCTCCACGAGGAACTGGCCCGGTTCCAGGAGGAATCGGCCCGGATCCAGAGCCAGTTCGGGATCAATCCCGACGTGGACCTGGACGAGTAACGGGAGGAGATTAGTCATGCGCAGCGCAGGAACCAACCGGCTCCGGAAGGCCTGGCAATTCCTGGCCGACCGGTGGGAAGAAACCACAAGCAAGGACCCCGAATTCGACAAGACCACCCAAGTCAGGACGCTAGCGGCACTGCTGTCCATCCTGGCCCTGCTGTTCCCCTGGGTGACATTGGACGGCCACTCGGGAGCCATGAACGCCGCCGGGCTGATGGACTACTCCTTCACCGGCCCGGAACGCGGACTGATGCTGGGAACCAGCTTCCTGGAAGCCGCGTCCCTGTTCCTGATGACCCCGGCCATAGTGGGACTGGCCGGCTACAGCTTCTTCAAGAACCTGAACCGGGAACATCCCACCGCCGTGGGACTCTTTCTCATCGTCCTGCCCCTGGCGACCCTGGTACTGGCCCGGGAACTCATCGACAGCGGAGGGCCGGCCCTGATGGGAATCCCCCTGCCCGAGTGGGGAATGCTCCTGATGATAGCCTGCAACGCAGGGCTGGTGATCCACAGCGTCAAGAACGGGGCATAGCCCACCACCCCACCCCCGTCCCAGTGGATAGTGGTTAGTGGACAGTGACCAGGCACAACCCGTCCCCAACTATTCGGAAGTGTCCGTAAGGACACTGACCGGAAGCGACTAGCAAGTCGCTGACGGGAGCAGCTATCGCCGGAGCGATAGCGGTGCGAAGGGAACCGGATAACCCGGAGGCTATCCGTAGCGAACACTATCCGCTATTCAATAACCACTGAACACAGACCACGGGCCACCGGAGGAGCGACAGTGATAAACAGGGGAAGACTCATAGTCCTGGAGGGCGTCGACGGGGTGGGCAAGACCACCCAGGCGGCGCTGCTGGCCCAGGAGTTGGAACGGAACGGCGCGCCGGTAACACAGGTCCGGGAACCCGGCGGAACCCCCCTCGGGGAACACCTGCGGGAGTACCTGAAGAGCGGGGAGCCGCTATCCCGGGAGGCCGAGCTGCTGCTCTTCGCCGCGGCCCGGGTCCAACTGGTGTCGGAGGTAATCCGGCCCGCGTTGAAACAGGGCCGGACGGTGGTAGCCGACCGGTTCGCTCCCTCCACCCTGGCCTACCAGGGAGACGGGCTGGGAATACACCCCAAGGACGTGAAGGACGTGAACGCCCTGGCCCTGGACGGACTGCGGCCCGACCTGTGCCTGCTGCTGGACCTGGACCCGGAGCGGGCCCTAGCCCGGATACCGGAACGGGACCGCCGGTTCGAGAGCCGGTCGATGCGGTTCCACCGGCGGGTGAGGCGTTCCTACCTGGGCCAGGCCGCCGGAGATCCCGGGTGGGAGGTCATCGACGCGTCGAACAGCCCGGAGGAGGTAGAGCAGCAGGTCTGGCAGGCGATGATTAAGCGGCTGGGCGAACCCGGGACGTGGAAATAACTACCAGCCGGTGTAGTTGCCGCCCCAGACCAGGAGCACGGCAGCCTTCGAGGGGTCGCTGTAGTAGCCGGCGGAACTCTTCACCCGGACCTGGACGTTGACGATGAAAGGCAGGGAGAAAATGTTCGGCGAAGCGCCGGACGTGGAAGTATCCGCCGAAACCCCGGTGATCCGGAACTCGCCGTTGGAAACCGTCGCCGCGGACCATCCCGAGTCAACGTAAGGCGTCCGGAACCCACTGTGGGGCCACCAGCGGTACTCCACCGTCGCGCCGGAAGGAACCGAGGAAATCTCCACGTCCACCAGCCCGTTGCCGTTGGCCTGGGAGGCGGACGTGATGGAGGGACGCGAGGGCCGGGTTCCCGAACCCGCCGGAAGAGCCGGCAGCGGCGTGGCGGTAGGCGGCGGGTTGGGCATCACCCGTTCGTAGCGCAGAGCGCTCCGGCTCGGCCCGATGCGGTGGAACCCCGCCATCCCGATCATCTCGTGCTTGATGTTGGAGTTCCCCGAAGCCACGTCGTTGGAGTCCACCATCCGCACCTGGAAGGAGATGATTCCCCGGACCCCGTTAACCGTCACCCGGGAATTCGCCGGCAGGTTGACGAAGGGAACCCGTATCTCCGAAGGAGCTCGTTCCGCCAGGTCGGTCCGCTCCCCGGTAAAGTCCGCCGGGTCAACCCGGACGCCGCTGTAGTTCCACCAGCGGTACTGGACGGTGTTGGAACCCGCGCCCGTCACCCCCAGGGTCACCACCCGGTCGTCGGTGGCGTCCTTGGTCACGGAACTCAGGTTGGGAGCGCCGGACTCCCCGGGAGTGCTGGGCAGGTGGGTCAGGTCACCGATGGATATGGAGCCGGACTGGTCCTGCAATCCGGTACCCCAGTGGTCGGCGGTATTCGACCCGCCGGGGGCGGGGGCCGCCGCGTTGACGCCGGTGAAGGTCCGCTTGCCGCCCAGCTCGGTGACGCAGGCGGGATTGACGCCGGTGAACCCGGTGGGAGCCAGCCCGTAGTCCAGGGCGTCCTTCACCGTTTCAGCAGTGGTGGTATCGTCCCGGGAACTGCGGCCCTTGCCGGGGTCGTAGAGGTGCCAGTCCCACTTGATGCACGGCGAGATCTCGTAGGAATGATAACCGTGGTCCTGGTGGCAAATGCGGTGTTCCGGCCAGGAGAGGTCCTCCAGACCTCCCAGGACGAAGGACTTGTTGTCGTCGTCGTCGTCATCGTCGGAATGGCAATGCCTGCCGTGATCCTGGTGACTGGCGTTCTTGCAGTCCAGGCACTCGGCGTAGAAGCAGTAGGAGCCGCACTTGACGTGATCCCGGCTGCACGCGGCCGAGTAGTCCGTGACCAGCTCGGGGCAGCGGTCCGGAGACGCCAGGGCCGGGGAGGGCGAAGCCATCAAGCCCGCCGCCGTCAACAGGAGGAAGAGCAGGGACAGGACGAAGAGTCGTGCGGTCACGACCGCACCTCGAAGGAGGACACCGCCAGCACGTCGCCCCGGTCGTCCACGAAGTCCACCCGGTAGAGGCCCGGCGTCCAGACGCTGCCGCTCGTCGAACCCAGCCCCTCATAGAAGAAGGGCGTCGCCTGGAACCCTTCACCGGGCGCCGGGGCGCGGCCCAGGGTCTTGCTCTCGGTCTCAAACATGAGCAACGGCTCCTCCCCCGGAACCAGGCTCCACCAGCGCACGTTGCCGTGGACGTGGTAGTCCTCCGGGGCCTCGTTGAAGTCGAACACCACCACCCAGAGCATGAAGGGCGTATCGGCGCTGAACACCCCCTGGGGCTCGGGCATCCGGTCCCAGTCGTTGTCGGCCAGGTAGTCAGGCAATTTCTCGTCCCACATGGGAACCAGGGTCTGGCGCACCAGATAGACCCCCATGTCCTCGTGAGATAGCCGTTGTTCCTCCCCGTGACCTTCGTGAACCCCCAGCCGGACTCCCGGAGGGCCGTGGGGATGCCGGGGCCAGGGAGTGCTGGTGGGCGCCGGCGCCACCGTCGGCAGCGGAACGGGAGTGACCGTCGGGGTCGGAACCGGCGTGAAGGTGGGCCAGGGCGTCGCGGTGGGAAAGGCCGTGGGAACCGCAACCCCGAGGGCGGACGAATCCCCCTCCGAGGGGGAGGAAACGCCGGAAGCCGCCTCGCCGCCGCCGCAGGCGGTTGTTAATACGAGAAGCAGGAAAACGAGAAAGAAAAACCTCATTCCTCATCCTCTACTTCGTAGAAAATCTCCCAGGTTTCAGAGTCCGCCGGCCGGGTCCAGCACACCGCGTAGTCTGCCGGCAGGTGGTCCGGGTGCCAGGTGACGACCAGGGAGCCGTCCTCGGAGACGCCCGTGTCGCCGGGAACGCCGCAGTCCTCGTGGGAGCCCGCCGAGGGGAACCAGTCCCACAGGGGAGAGGAACAGGCGCCGGCGCCCAGACGCACCCGGTCCATGGCCCGGGCCACGTCGGCCGCCCCGAAATCGTCGCCGGGAAGGGAACCCACCAGGTCCATCAGCAGTGCGTCGCAACCGGGGAAGGCCCGCCGGTCAACGCCGGAATCCCTGCCGGACACGATCCAAGCCCAGGACTCCCGGGCCGAGTCGTAGTACCAGCAGCCGGCGTGGCCGGTTTCCGGCAGCCGGGCGAAGTGCACCAGGACGTTGCCGTCCTCGTCCCGGGCGGTGGGCAGCGCGCCCCCCGAGGAGAGGGAGCCGCTCCGGGGAGACAGCTGCCGGCTGATTTGGACCGCACCCACCCGGTCGCCGACGCAGACGCGCCCGGGGCTGAGTTCCGGGTTCCACCCCAGTTCCACACACTCGGGGCGGGAATCCCGGAGTTCCAAGGCCAACTCCCGGGCCACCTGGGCCCCGAAGGGAATCCGTCCGTCGTAATCCAACAGCATCGCCCGGTACTCCCGGGTGCAGGTCACGTTTCCGCCCCACACCGTCTCCGGGACCTCAAGGACGGGAAACTCCCAAGCCGGGGTGGGCGTGACGGAACTTACCGAACGCAGCGGGCGACGCGTCGCCGTGGGAACCGGCGTCCGGGTCGGTATCACCATCTCGTATCCCTCCGCCACGTAGCGGTGCACCCCGGGCACGAAGTCGTATACCGGAACCGGCGTGGAGCGCAGTATCACCGGGGTCGGCGGCGGGGAGCCGCCCACGGAACACGCCGCCGGCAGCAGCAGAAGCAGCAGGGGTAGAAAAAGCCGGAGGCTAGGCAACGCCGACCTCCTCCCGCTCCCGCTGCAGGGCCGTCAGCATCGCCTCCTGGTCCGGCAGGGGTTCCAGGGTTGCCTGGGGAATGGGTTCGTCGTCCTCGAGCTCCGAGCCGTCCCGCCGCCAGGCGTCGTCGGTGACCAGGTCCCGCTCCAGGTTGGTGGATACGATCTCGATGGGGAAGGACACCCCCGACTCGTTGATCAGCAGCCCCTGTCCCCGCAGGGACCCCGCCAGGAAGGAACCCTCGTCGGGGCTCAGTCCCAGCGCGGCGACCACCTGGGGCAGCGCCGCCGGGTCCTGGCTGAGGGCCAGTTTCATGGCCGAGTTCTGCAGCAGGGAACGCCCGGCGTGGCCGGTGATGGAGCCGCTCTGGGGATTCTCCGCCAGGAAGTCCTGCACGTCCTGGGTGATGGTCAGGAGACCCAGCTGGTACTTCCGGGCCCGCTTGACGATGTTGATCAAAGCCTCGGCCCCCGAGGGGGTAGCCAGCACCGTCCAGCACTCGTCCACCACCAGGCGCCGGGGACGGGGTTTGCTCACCGCCAGGCTCCACACCACCTCGGAGCAGACCGACGTGGCCACCGGCTTCAACGGCCCGGACAGGTTCTTCATGTTGAAGGAGGTCACTGGAGCCTCGTCCTCCAGCAGGTTATACCGGCTCTCCTGCATCAGGAACTGGGCCGAGCCGGTGGCGAACCGGGAGAGCAGGTGGGCCAGGCTCTCGCCGCCCCAGGGCCGGGCCTCCTCGGACTGGAGGTACTCGTAGAAGGCCATCATCCCGCCCTTGCCCATCACCGGGTCGCCGGATTCCAGCGCCTTCATCTCCCCGGCGTAGAACCCGGTGAGGCAGCGGTCGATGCTGGCCTTCCGTTCCACGTCCATCTCCCCCTCCAGCATCACCCCCACCAGGGAACCCAGGCTGGAGATGCGGCTGGTCAGGTCCCCCTTGTCGCCGGTGTAGGTCACCAGGAAGGGATTCATCCCGTGGCCCGGCGAGCCGGGCACGAAGACCCGGCCGCCCAACGCCCGGGTGATGACGCCGTACTCCCCCTCGGGGTCGATGAGATAGATGGGAACGCCCAGTTGGGACTCCCGGGTGACCCGGAGCTTGGTGAAGAAGGACTTGCCGGCGCCGGAACGGGCCATCACCACCATGTGCCCGTTCATGGCCTTCTGGTCGAAGGGGTTGTGGATGATGGGAGTCCGGCTCCGCAGGTCCATCCCCATCAGGGTGCCGTCCCGCTCGTTCATGTCCAGCGGCCCGAAGGGAAACATCCGGACCAGGGTGCCGGTGTCCGTCAGGTCCACCGGTCCCAAACCCATCCGCAGGGCCGGCATGACCGCCGCGAACCCCTTGCCCTGGCGGAGCTTCAGCAGGTTGATCTTGGCCAGGCTGGAACGGAAGTGGGTGGACAGGCGTTCCCCGGCCTCCCGCATGGATTCCAAGGTCCGGCCGTAGACCGCCACCGTGGTGGTGCGGCGGAACAGTTTGCTGGTGCCCCGCTCCACGTCCTCGGAGATGCGGGTCACGTCGGCGATGGCCAGCTTGACCTCCTCCGGGACCAGCTTGCCCTTCTCCTCGGCGACGATGCGGGACCCCTCGAACCGGGAGCGCTGCATCATCAGCCGGGAGTGGGTTTCCCGCTGGCTGGAGGGCCAGAGCCACATTGAGACGTCCATCTCGTCCCCCAGCCGGAGCAGGCTCTCCAGGAACAGCATACTGACCCGCCGGGGCCACTGGGCGACCTCGTAGAGAGCCATGTACCGCTGGTTGAGCTCGATGTGAGCGGAGCGTTCCTGCACCTGGTACAGGTCCTGGACGTGGCCGTAGCGCATCCCGCCGACGCAGGCCTGGATCAGGAGTCCCAGCTCCCCGTCGTCCAGCCGGTGGGCGTCGAACCCCGACTGGATCATCAGGGTGGAGAGTTCCATGGACTGGTCGTCCCGGGCGATGACGTACCAGCAGCGTTCCACCACCCCCGTCTCCGTCTCCAGGGTGGTGAGGTAGTCCAGGAGGGACTGGCCCACCGAGGCGATACGCCCCTCCTTCATGTGGTCCGGCCGGGCCGCGATGAGCTTCTCCCGGACGTCGGAGAGGTCCGGCGAGTGCTGGCGGATGAGGACCTGGAGGGGGTACTCGATGGAGTTGAGCATCAGCTGCCAGCCGTTGGTGACCCGCTCGTCGGTGCAGTCCATTCCCCGGACGCTCCAGACGGCGAACCTGGAGCCGGAGTAGTCCTCGATCGCCCCATCATGGACGCGGCGGATCAACGCCAGGGCGCCCACCGGGGGAATGACCTTGGGGGGCGGTTCCGGCTTTTCAGGGGGAGGAGCGTCGGACTTCCGCCGGCGCAGGCCGGGAACCGACAGGCTCGGAACCGGCAGCTTGGAAAGAGACGCGGGAAGACCGGGCATGGAAACCTCCAACGGCGGCGGGAAAGGGGAAAATGGCGGCGTCATCCGAGAAACAGGAAGTAGGCCAGCACGACCACCGCGACGGACAGCAGCACCACGGGGGAGACTACCTTGCGGGCCAGCCCGAAGACCAGGCTCACCGCCATCACTCCCAGGAGGCCGATCACGGCCACCACGACCATAAGCTCAGCCATGCTTCACCCCGGCCCGGCCGGAGGGCCGGGCGCCATCAACGTATTGTCGTCAACAGGTTAAGGGATGAGGGGATGACCGGGATTTGTCACCGCGGCGGGGACTAGCGGAACTCGTAGAAGGTTCCCCGCTCCAGGGTCCAGAAGTCGAACCCGGAGAAGAGGAAGGTTCCCAGGGTCTCCCAGATCAGGGCGGAGCAGGCCAGGATGACGACCCCCATGAGCACCCGGATAAGCATCAGCTGGGAGCGGGAGATGCTGACCCCGGAGGCCGAGTTCTGCATATAGGTGAAGCCGACCCAGACCAGGCTCATCACCGCGACCAGGGCGCCTACGGCGACCAGGAACACCCAGGCCCGGCGCAGGTCCTCCCGGAAGTAGGAGAGGGCGCAGCGGGCGTTGTAGCGGTCGTCGGCCATGAAGATCAGGTCGGATATTTTGGGAAAGTCGGCATCCGTGGGAGAAGCGATGGCATTGTAGTTGTCGGCCTCCTGGGCATGGTCCACCCACAGACCCTCGGCGGTTTCCGACGGGAAGAAGCCGTCGCCGTCCACGTCCTTGGGTACTCCCGACGGTTCGAACTCCTTGGGAAAGAACCCGAACTGCCGCACCCCGGCGCAGATGCACTCCTCGCTGTGGGGATTGTCCCGGCAGACCGGCGTCTCCAAGAAGGCGTCCACCGCGCCCTGGGCGGAGGCGCCGCCCGGCAGCAGCGCAGCCAGGACCAGCAGCGGGAAGAAAAACAGGAACCGGAGGCGCAGCATACTAGCGACCCTTCATCAGGGTGCGGACGGCGTCCCGGGCCATCCGTTCCACCGCGACGGCGCCCTCGTTGGCCTGGCGAGACGCCTCGGCCCTGATCTCCGCCTCCCGTTCCTGGGTGACCGCCTCACCGGCCATCTTCTTTCCCCGTCGCAGGAAGGACAGCCTGGAACTCTGCCCCAGGGCCCGCTGTTCCTGCAGCGCCAGCCAGGCCGGGTCGCCCCCCAGCAGGCTCTCCGCGCTCTCTTCATAGGAGGGGCTGCGGAACATCCGGACCAGGGACAGCGTCAGGTAGCCGGGAATGGAGATGCCGGAGATCTTGACGAAGAGCAGCGCCAGGCT
Source organism: Dehalococcoidia bacterium (assembly GCA_963665735.1). Taxonomy (GTDB): domain Bacteria; phylum Chloroflexota; class Dehalococcoidia; order Lucifugimonadales; family UBA3495; genus CATOSK01. The sequence continues at coordinate 1,248,115 of OY762444.1, forward strand.
GACCCCAGTGACGGGAATCACCAGGATGAGACGGAACATTACCCCGATGGGGAACATCAGGAGCACCAGGAACCAGGCCGCGGCCACTCCCAGGGCGATCATCAGCTCCGGCAGGGAGAGGCCGAACATATACTTGTCCTTCTGGGCCAGGAAGGTGGGTGAGTCGTAGGGTTCCAGGTGCATGGAAGAAAATACCTCTCGGAAACGGGATGTGAACCTACATACTGGCGGCGGCCTCGGCGGCGGCGCGTCTCATCTCGGCGATCCGCTCGCGTTCGGCGATGGCGCCCGGCGACTGGGACTGGTAGAAGGCCCGGCCACTGGCAAGTTGGCCGGCCTGGTAGTTGACGTTAGCGGCCCGGCGGGCCCCGGAACGGGCGCCGCCGGCGGCGCCGGAGGCCACCCGGCGGAAGAAACCGGGCTGGGACTCGGACTCGGAGGAAGACGTTGCTCCCGCCCCGCTCGGGGTCAGGAGGTAACCGCCGCCCGGCGCGGCGCCGCCGGAACCGGCTCCGGAGGGAACGGCCCCGCCGGCGGAACCCGAAGGCGCCGACCCGCCCGAGAAGGGACGCCGGCTCACCGAGGACATCACCCCGGGAGAAACCCCCTGGGGCCCGCTGCCGGAGGGAGATGGGACGCCGCCGGAGGGAGCGGCCGGCCCCAAGCCGCCGCTACCACCGCCCCCACCCGGGGGAGTGGCGCCGGCGCCGCCGGCCGCCATGCCCCGGGCTCCCCCGATCACCCCGCCCACGACACCTCCGGTGACCACCATGGTTCCCGCCAGGGCCATCTTACCCACCTCCCCGAAGGAGCCGAACAATCCCTGGGAGGCCGGGTTGACGATCTTGGGAACGTCCGCCGCCAGGGACAGGGTGAGGAAGGCCAGGATCATCCCCACCACCATGGCCACGAATCCCGTCTCCACTCCGGAGGCCAGGTAGGCTCCCAGCATACTGGCGCCGATGAAGATGACCAGCAGCACCATCACCTGCTGGAAGGTGGTGCCCAGGAACATACTGACCCACTTCTTGGTCCAGTGGGCGGTGGAGTCGCTGGCGTAGAAGGCGAAGGCCAGGGGCGAGACCGCGATGAGGACCGCCAGTAGCGCCAGCCGTATTAGCATAGCCAGGAACACCTTGGCGAAGAGGTAGAGCAGGAAGAGCAATACGAAGAGCACCACTATGGCCAGGGCGAACAGCAACAGGAAGTTGCTCAGCAGGTAGAGCAGCGTGTAGTCACTGATGTTCTTGAGGTTCTCATACCAAGACATGAAACCGTCGGTGAGGCCGCCGAAGGTCAGTCCCACCGCTCCCCACATGGTCATCCCGGTGTGCTGGGCGAAGAAGCAGGTCAGGTCCGAGGCCAGGATGAGGACCATCTTGCAGATGAACAGGCTGGACCAGGCCAGGATCAGGGCCACGATGAAACGGGGCAGGAGTTCCCGGAACCCCACCGCCGGCTGGGGATCCAGCCATACGTCGTAGGTCATGCGGAGTCCCTGCCAGACCAGGAGGAAGAAGAGGACGGAGCCGGCGACCACCCAGACCATGTTCCAGACCATCTTCACCACCGGGTTGTCCCAGGTGAAGAGGGCGGGGGTCGCGGAGAAGATGTCGCCGCAGATGTCGGTACCGGTGAGGGAGAGGAGGCCCGGACGGAACCCGTCGGACTGGTACCCCAGGACGGTATCCTGTGTGGAGGGCCGGCAGTCGTAGAGGTCCTGAATCCGGTCCACGTCGGAGGCCGGGTCCGTCACCTCATCGCAGGCCGCTCGCTCTCCCACCAGCCAGAGCATCTCGGAGAAGGGGCCGACCCTGTAGGAAGGATCCCCCGGAGACCCCACGTAGGGCGCCACCTGGAACCCGTGGGTGAACCCCGGCGCCAGGGGCATATTTTCCAGGAGCTGGTTGAAAATCTTCGGGTGACTGCTCACTTGGCGCGCCGTGACATAACGATTGGAAACGATATCCGCTGCGGTGATCCCAACCCCGAGGGAACCCAGATCCACCAGGGGCTCGGAGCCGCCGCTGGTTATAACCTCACTCGGATAGTGATCCAGGCCTCCCACCGAAAAACCATCCACCCGGTAACGGTAAAAATCTTTGGGCGAACCCGAAGGTTTGACGGTGACCCTGACCCACTTGGGCAACACGAAGGAGAACCCCTCCTCGGGAACCTCCCGGGCCACCGAGCGCTGGTCCGGGAACACCTTCACCACGAAGCCGGAGATTACGTCGCTGACCCGGGGAGATATTCCCTGCCAGCGATAGTCCCAGTCCAGGTAAAGGCGGGTGAGCCCCCGGTTGTAGGGCGTCAGCTTCGTTCCCGGCCCCACCGGGTCAGGCGCCTTGTCAAAGACCGGCTGGGAGAATCCCACTCCCTGCACCTGGGCCACGCTCATGAAGTCCTCCTCGCCGTAACTCCGGTAGTGGGCCTCCGGGGGGAGGTCCCGCCGGTACTCGTAGAAGCTCACCCCCCCGGGAGACGGGGGGTCCACGAACTCCGCCTTCCGGATGCCCAGCTTGAACTCGGGCAGACGGATACACTCTCCCCGGAATATCAGGTCCGCCTCAGCATCACAGGTGCTGACCTCCGGCGAGGAAATACGGTGGCACCGGGAACGGCCGTCTTCCCGGCTGGCCACGGCCGCGTTCACCACCAGGCGCCCGTCCTGGTCGACGACGGTGGGATTGGATGGGCCGGCATCCCCCACGTCCATTACCCCGTCCACCTTGGACATTCCCGCGCAGACCAGTTCCGTAGTCTTAACCCCCGCCTGGACCGGAGCCTTGGCTACCGCCACCGTCACCCGGGAGACCACAGACATGACCTCGCTGAAAAGGTCGTCAACCCAGCCGAAGAGGGTTCCCCCCAACTTCTCCACCACCGACTTGGTTTCCACCTCGGAGGGGTCGAAGCCCGAGGGATAGACCAGCATCCGGCAGACCACCCGACGGAGATACCGCTTGGGGAGGAAGTAACCCGGGACAATTTCTCCCCCCTCCACCAGCGCTGGCAGGTGAACCTGCAGTTCCCCGGTCCTGACGTCGGCTTCGTAGAAGGTCACCACCATCAGGTAGGGAAGGTTGGGATTGATGGGACCCCCGGGCCAGGAGGCCTGGTGAGCCTCCCGCAACCCGGAGGCATTCGGCATACCGTGACGCGCGTACCAGTCCGCCCCCCGGTCCCGGTCCACGTCGCCCAGGGGACTGGATTCCAGGATGGAGAAGTCGAAGCGGGTCATGTCGCGGACTCCGAGGACCTCGTCCGAATCCTCGGGGCTCTCCGCTCCCCGGCGGACCAGCATTGTATCGTTCAGGACCCGGTCGTCATCCGTGCCTTCGTAGTCGAAGGGAAAATGGACGTTGTCCAGCGCGCCGTCCCGGATGTTGGTCAAACTCCAGTTGGTGGGAAGGTTCTTGCAGGAACTCTCGTTCACCGCCAACGGGATGACGGATTCCAGGTCAGCCGAGTAGTCCGACTCGGCCTCCAGGGGACAGTGGGGAACGGTGGTGGACCCGGATGGAACCGCGCTCCCGTCCGCCGGAAAATCCAGGGCGTCGGTCCCGTAGGCGCTGTTGACCACGAAATTCGTCCCCGTGGGAGTCAACCAGTAGACCCACAGGGGGCTGCGATAGCCGTCGGTGGGCAGCCGGTAGAGGTACCAGTTGAGGTCTTCGAGGTTCACCGGCCACCTGATGTGCTCGGCAGTGGAGCGGGTCATCGCGGAAGAAACGGGATAGAGAGAACCGTCGGTCCGGTAGGGACGGCTCAGGCTCGGCTGGCGGTAACCCGAATGGACGAAGGCGGAACCAACATAAGTATTATCGACCCGGGGCCACTCGTTGTGAGCTGCCTCCCGGTTAGAACTGGATGAGGAGCCAAGCGCGTAGGTCCAGGGATCCCGTCCCATCGCTGGGAGAGGCCGGACCGTCTTGATACGTTCCGCCTCGGCGAAAAACTCGGGGATGTCCTCCCGGTAATCCTCTCTCAGCCGTATGGAAATCCTCAACTCGTCCGCATCGGTATCCTCCTGGAACTGGCGGGAGTACCCCGGTCCGGAGAGATGCCGGTAGGGGAGGGAGGACGGGGGAACCAGCCTGGGGTCCAACTCCACCGTCTGCTCCGTCCGTACCAGGTTGCCCGAGGCGTCCGTGGTGCCGTCGGAAACCAGGATGGTCCGCTCGCCGGCGCCGGTGACGTTCTCCTCAAATTGGCCGTCGTTCTGCTCCCGCATATTGACGTGAGCGGTAACCGTCTGGGGATTGCTAGTCAGCGTGGTGGTCTCGCTGCACGACGTGCCGCTGCAGGTCGAAGTCCGAGTCTGAGTGAACTGCTGGGCCACCACCTCGGTGGTGCCGATGTGGGTGACGCCGCCGCCCCCGGCATGGGAGGTCGTGCCCTCGGTGAGGTCCACCCAGCCGGCCAGCTGGTCCCGGGCCATGGCCACGTAATCGGCGCCAACCCCGCCCGAGGGATTGGAAGGGTCGTGCCACCCCGAGGAGAAGGAGGTCACTCCCGCGTCGTAATGAGCGCCCAGGGAACGGCGGAGGCGATAATCCTCCAAATCATCCGTGACCACGCCATCAATCCAGGGAAGGAGCAGACGGCGTTCCTCGTCGGGGTTATTTGCGTAAGCCGATGGACTTATGTCGTAAACCGGCGGGGAGTTGGTCTGCAGGACGTCCCTCAACATCTGGACCCGGCGGTCTTTCAGCTCGCTGACCGAGGCCGTGTTGAATACGTCCACGTACATACCATAGTCGACCAGTTCCGGCAGGGTGGCGTAGAGGGAAAAAACGTCCAAGTTCTCTTGAGTGAGCCCGCCGGTCAGCCTGGGATCGGAAGCGCTGACGCGATGGTTGCTCAGATAATCATCACCATCGAGGATGTACTCCCGTCCCCGGAGCTCGGAGATCTCTCCGGTATCCACCGCGAACTCCTCGTGGTCAACACCCCAACTGGCGTCATCGTCGGCACCAACTCTTCCGCTGGTCCAGCAGGCGTAAGCGTCGCCGGCGCTGTCCTGAGGGCCGGAGTAGGGAGCAAAGGCATCTTTGCCCGGAACGGGACCCCGGGCCTCCGCCTTCGGAGGCGAGCCATGGGTTCCCAGCAGAAGAACCACCAGAGCCAGGATAGTCCACCCGATGACCCGTCTATTGAAGAGAACCGGCAATCGCATAGGGAGAGCCTAGCACCGCAGACCCCACTGCCGGATTTGCAGTTCCAAGGGTATAATTCCGAAGGCAGAGAAGCAGGGAAAATCGAGAAACCTGGAGGGAGAGCATGAGAAAAGCGGCAGGGACAATCGCCATCGCCATCGCCATTCTGCTGGCTGTCGCCTGCGGAGGGGACACCCTGCCCGCCGAGGTGGCGGATCAGACGGCGCCGCCGCGGGAACCCGAACCCGCCGCCCAGGCGGGCCCGACCCCCACCAGGACGACCCCGATACCGGAGTCCCAATTGACCAGGGCAACGGAGGAATCGCAGGCGACGCCTACCGCGGAACCGGCCCGGGTTGAAACCCCGACCGTGGAACCCGCCGGGGAGGAAACCGGGGGAGAGAACGGCGGGGCCACGGAAACCCCGGAGCAGCAGGCCAGTGAAACAATGACCCCGCAAGACGCGCTCCGGAGCATACCGCCGGATCCCCGGACCACCGACGAGTTCGTGCTCCAGGAGTCCTTCTACGCCGGGATGGACCTGAAGCAATACGAGCTGGACCCCGAGGAACCGCTGGATAGTTCGTTACCCTCAGACAGTTATTCACCCCATTTTTTCCATCCCATGAGCAAAATGGACCCTGACAGGCTACAAAAGAACCGGTTCCTGCACCTGTTCCCTCACCTGCACAGCCTGGTGGAGCTGGAGAGCGATAACCTGAGGCGCGGATACTACGTCACGATGTTAAACGACAAGTTGGACGTGAACGACCAAACCTTCTTCGCCCACGGATGGGGAGACATCTCCGCGGACAGGGGCGGCATCACATACTTCATAAACTATCCGTGGTTCGAACCCGTCCACCTGAACGAAATCACATTCCTGGGAGAAGCATACGCCTATTTTGGAAGCAGACCGAGAAACAGGTGGATTGACCAAACGACGGACTGGCATTCCAACGAAAAGCAACCCTGGCCACCCTGGTTCGGCGACGACTCCCTGCGGGGAGTGTTATTGGAAACCGTGGCCGGGCTGATTGAGCAAGCGACCGTTCCAGAAGCGGAACCCATGCCCCGGGGATGGTGGGGAGAGGGCGTGCCATACCGACATTACACGGATGACAGGCAAGAAAAAGACCCCCCACCGGTCAGAAGGGATTGGAGCATTAGTGAATTCATATCCACCGGATACACCCCGGAAACCAAGTCATTCCATCCAGGGTCTCCCGACAAGAGTCCGGAAACCGGAGCAGCCTTAACGGATATGCGCGGCCACCGAACGCCGGAGGTCACCTGGGAACTGGTGGACGACCTCCTTCCGATAGTCCGGGTCAACGTATTTTCAGAACAAGCGCTCCCCCTGAGAATCCCGGGAGTACCTGAATCGGAAGAGCCGATCAGATACACCGTATCCTTCGTGGTGTCCTTCCAGAACCGTTGGCAGAGCTTCAGCGACCCGGACCGGTGGATGAACCGGTTCCGGGCCGACCTGGAGAAATACAAGGGGGCCCCCTGGACTCCGGACCCGGCCATTGACGACAAGTATCCCAACTACTGGGACGACACCGATTATATGCACCACCGGATCATAGGGCCGGTGGTGATGACGGTACACCCCGCACGGAACCGCGAGTCCTATGTCTTGAAACCTGGGAATTACAGCGCGCTCCCCAGGATAGACCACTGGCCGGCGCCCGGGCACGTGCTGACCCCGGCCCAGGTTCCGCTGGCCAGCGAAGAGGAGGTTGGAGGCGAACTGGGCCCAAGAAGCTGGGGCGCCTCCGGGGTTTCAGTTCTTAGGCAATGGCCGATTTACCAGGATCCCAGTCCAGGTTTCCCCCTGCCGGGGCACGTGCTGGTCTTCCCCGGCGTGGGGCCGGGGACGGACGTCTGGGAGGCCATGGGCATGGATGAGAAGGACGGGGGGTGGTAAGGGGAGGCCGATAGCCCCAGATACGTTTGCCACCGCCTTTCGGCGGTAGCTCCAACGTGATTGTCCCTTTGGAAGCGGCACGACATCGTTACCCGCACTGACCGTTTGACCCATTTCCATCGCCGAAAGGCAGTGGCTCCATTGAAGCCGTACTATTCTTCCTCCTGGTCTGGCAAGGATTTCGCTTCTCAACCGCCGAAAGGCAGTAGCAACATGAAAACCCGTGTTGATTGACCGGCTGGTTTTCGGCTACATCAGCTCTTCCAATATGGAGAACGACACCCGAGAATACGGGTTGAAACAAGTAGCGTTCCGCACAAGCGGGGTTAAAGGTTAGGCGTCGGTCGGCATTGTCTGTTCAGTCGCCTAGTTGACTGTATCCCGAAACGAAAGAATTTAACCAAGCGGCGAATACGGGCACGGACTGGACAGAGATCGACCAGTTGGAACACACGCTACGAAGACTGACCGACGCCGCGGTCTCGGCAGTTTCATAGAGAAAAGAAGGTACCCAGAATGAACAATATCTATTGGTCAGAGATACGCCCATTAAACGGTTCACAGCGCGACGGCTTCGAAGAACTTTGCGCCCAACTAGCCCGCCTGGAAACCCCGCCCGAAGCCAATTTCGTACGCACCGGCAACCCCGACAGCGGGGTTGAATGCTACTGCACATTTGAGAACGGCGACGAATGGGGTTGGCAGGCGAAGTACTTCCTGCATTCGACCGGCGTTTCACAGTGGCAGCAGATAAAAAATTCTGTCAATGCTGCGTTACACGGACACCCCAGCCTTACTCGGTACATAGTTTGTTTACCTATCGACCTGCCCGATAGAAGGTCATCTAACGGTAGATCCGCCAGGCAACGCTGGGACGAGTTAGTTCAGGAATGGAAACAAGCGGCGACGCAGAGCGGCATGAGCGTCGAATTCGAGCTGTGGGACGCCAGTGCGCTCATAAGCCGCTTGACTAAACCAGAGCACGCAGGAACCTTACGCTATTGGTTTGACACGACCGTGTTCGATGATGCGTGGTTCCGCTCCCGCCTTGACGAATCCAAAAATGCCGCCGGCGCCAGGTACACCCCTGAAGTTCACGTGTCAACCAGCGTACCGGCAACCGAAGCCTTGGAAACATTCGCGCGAACAGAAAATGGCATCAACCACATAAAATCACTCGCCGTAGAAATACGCCGGCGTACAAGCTGCGTTAGCCAAGCGGAGCGAGAACGCCTCGAATCAGAGCACGGCTTGCCGTTCTCCGGCTTCGCGGCCAGTGTAGCCGCCGTACTGGAGAAATTTGCTTACCTGCAATACGAACCGTTTGGACAATACCCGTTTGGCGAAATCGTCGCGGATCTGGATTCAGCCATAGGTTCAGCCGACCAAATCGAGGAACAGTTGCAAAACCTCGCGTTCGAAGAAGGAATGCGGAGCCAAGACCAGCACGCCTCAAACAACTACCAGAACACCCTCGGAAGGTTTCGATACATCCCGCCAGAGCTACGAAAGGCGAAAACGGAAATCGAACTATCCGCCAAGTTTGCGAACAGCAACCTGATGATACTGACCGGGAAAGCAGGAGTCGGCAAGACACACCTACTGTGCGATTTCGCAGAGCGTCAGCTCAGTTCCGGAACCCCGACCATCCTGCTGATGGGGCAAAGATTCACTTCAGCCGACGACCCCATCAGACAGATCATTGCTCAGTTGGACTACCCACAAGACGGCACGTTTGAGGAATTCGTCAGGGCATTGGAGTCCGCTGCCAAAGTAGCGGGTCGGCGGGCGTTGGTTATTCTCGACGCCCTCAACGAGGGACAAGGCAAAACACTTTGGGAACCAAACTTGGCTGCGCTTATTGACCGTATCGGCAAGTCCCCTTGGATCGGACTCCTGCTATCTGTGCGCGAAGAATACTTGACCGATGTGATTCCAGATGAGGTGAGAAACCAAGCCCCTATCTCAACACACTACGGTTTCGAAGGCATTGAGTTCGACGCCGTCAAGACGTTCTTCGAATACTACAACCTTGAACTGCCTTCAACGCCAATTCTACAGCCGGAGTTCAGCAATCCCTTATGGCTCAAAGTCATCTGCGAAGGGTTGCAGAGTGCGGGCGAAAAACGGTTGCCGCGCGGAATGCACGGCATCACCAAACCATTGGGCCTGTACACCGAAGCAATCAACCAGAATCTGGCTAAACCAGACGCCCTCGACTATGACGCGAGCGGCAACCTGGTTGAACAAGCCGTCATCAAACTGGCCGAACGTATGATGCTCGAAAACGCCTCATGGTTAGACCGGACAGACGCACAGGAAACTGTTGATCAACTGCTGCCGAACCGGACGTTTTCGAAATCGTTGTACCACGGCTTGGCAACGGAAGGAATACTGACAGAAGTGAAGGGATACGACGGCAATAGCGAAGTCGTGGTGTTCGCTTACGAACGGATTGCCGATCACCTGAAAGTGAAATTCTTACTCAGCGAGGTCGACGCCGACTCGGCCAAGGAGGCGTTCGAGAAAGGCGGGCCACTAGAATTCGTCAACGACGGCACTTACGTCCCTGGGGGCATCATTGAAGCCCTGCATACGCAGGTCCCAGAAAGGACAGGTAAGGAACTGGTTGAACTGTGTCCCAAACTAGGAAAACGGTTCAATGCCGTGGAAGCTTTTAGCCAAAGCGTAATCTGGCGTAGCCCATGCACCGTCACGGACACCACCAAGCGGATTCTTTCCGAGTTGGTACAGAGGCGGGAGGGTTATTGGAACCCGGCGCTGGAGGCGTTGCTTACCATTGCCGTAGTCCAAGACCACCCTCTGAACATTGAGTACCTAGACCATCTGCTAAGTTCTTACGAAATGGCTGACCGGGACGCTTGGTGGAGCGTACATCTCCACAGGTCATGGGGCAATAATGGACCTGTTGACCGTTTGATCGAGTGGGCCCTGTCCGCAAATCCGAGAGACCTCGACGACCAAGCTATTGACCTGGCCACAACCACCTTGGCATGGACGCTTACGGCATCCAACCGATTCGTTCGAGACAATGCCACCAAGGCATTGGTTAGTCTCTTGGACGGGAGGCTCACAGCAGTTGAGAGCTTGGTGGGACGTTTCGCAGACGTGGATGACCCCTACGTTACGGAGCGCATCTACGCGGTCGCCTACGGGGTCGCGATGCGTAACAGCCAAGCGTCGGAAGTCGGACGTCTTGCGGAACTGGTGTACAACCGCGTATTTGCCCAAGGCACTCCCCCACCCCACATGATGACGCGCGATTATGCCCGTGGCGTAATCGAACGCGCTTCTTACCTAGGCGCTGACCTAGACATAGACTGGACAGTAGTCAGACCACCGTACAAAAGCACCTGGCCAGAGATTCCGAGTCAAGAAGAAACCGAATCACTGAAATACAGCATGGAGAAATCGTCGGGAGAAAACCCCAATGCGGAGCCAGGCTGGTGGCAAATCCGGTTCTCATTGGGGTCCGGCGACTTTGCCCGTTACATCATCGGAACTAACTCCAGCCACCAATCCCGCGATTGGCTAACGATGAATTTGGACGAACCACGGTGGGAACCGTACGACCAGAGAAGAGCTACCTTGGTCTCCCAGCTGGATGCAGAGGAAAGAACAGCCCTAGACGAATATGACAAGGCTCACCAGGCCGCGACAGTGTTTCCAAAGCACGTATTCGTATCACTTCGGCCGGACGAAGAAGGAAACATACCACAAGAGTCGCTCAGGATTTTGCACGTTAACGAGGACCACGTCGCGAAACATCTCGTATCACGCATAAAGTTGTTGATGGCAAAGGGTCGCCTGGTCACCACTCTGTCGAAAGACCACCTATCAAAATGGAGGATGCTGGACAGACAAGCTCCTCGTCTGGACCTGAAAGTCATTCAACGCTACATCCTATCCCGCGTCATCAAACTAGGATGGAACACCGAAAGGTTCGGCGATTTCGACCAACTCGTTGACCGAATGCAAAATCCCGGGAGAAGGGCTCACAAAGCGGAACGCATCGGCAAAAAATATCAATGGATTGCGTACCACGAAATCCTCGCTCTTATATCGGACCGTTACCAGTACCATCCTGAATGGGAGGAACCGCAGGAATACGATGGGCCTTGGCAGATGGGACTTCGAGACATAGACCCATCCGCGGTTCTACCATCAGGAACCAGGTCCCCCGATTCCACTGCGGAACACCCCCCGACCTGGTGGGCCCCCATGGAATACGATAACTGGCAACCATCCATTGACACCGAACACTGGGTAGCGGACGACAGCGACGTTCCCGATTTGGACAAAAACCTAGTAGTCGAAGACCCATCAGCACCGGGAGCACGTTGGATCAACGCCGCCTGCTTACAATCCAATCGGCAGCCGCATCCAGCGGACTTCTGCAAGTACGATGTCGAGGGCAGAGAGGTTTGGCTAAAAACCACGGCTTACCTAGTTCCCAAAGGTAAAGCTGACGACTTCATCGAATGGGTGATGTCCGGTAGGTACTGGACGAATGAATGGGTGTCGTTTCTCCCAGCGACCCACGGCGTGTTCCTAGGCGAACACGCTTGGAGCCGGTCGTCCAACCAACAATATGAAGCGTACAACAAAGGCCAGAAAGAATGGCCCTACCCGGAAGGCGCGGATTCCGTCCCGGCCAGCACTCTTGTTGCCATTTACTCAACAGCATTCAGCGAGTACGATTGCTCTGTCGGAGAGAACGAAGGAAACAACCTGTACCTCCCAAGTCCTTCAATCATCCGAGAGTGTGCCTTAAGGTGGAGCGGTAACGCCGCGGACTATGTTGACAATGAAGGCGCAGTTGCAGCGCTCGATCCCGCCGCGCACGAGTCGGGTCCCAACGCGCTCTTGATACGCACCGACGTCCTGGAAAAGTTCATGGAGGACCACGAACTAGAGCTGTGTTGGACCGTAATAGGCGAGAAACAATCCACAGGCACCATTGGGCAACCGCACGGCTGGCTGAAAGCGTTCGGCGCGTACGTTTACCGCGATGGACAACCCTTAGGGAAACATCAATGCCAGTTCAACCCACCGAACCCACAATGACCTCAGCGGTGAAATTGGACTACATTCCCAGGAATTTCCATCGCCGAAAGGCGGTGGCTCCATTGAAGCCGCCAGTGGCCGATTTACCAGGATCCCAGTCCAGGTTTCCCCCTGCCGGGGCACGTACTGGAAACCCCCTACGCCGGCCCGGGTAACGACATCTGGGAGGCCATGGGCATGGATGAGAAGGACGGGGGGTGGTAGGAAGCAGCATCAACCATAACACCCAACTGCCCGAGCGCATCTACGCCTTCGGGAAAGAGAGGGAACAATGAACCTACTGGTATGCGGCTACTGCCGCCGTGAATTCACGGCAACCCCCGCAGGCGGCGACGCCTTCCGGTCGCACCTGCGAACCCACCCCGAATACGTGGAACAGCAGCAGGAACGGGATTCCCGGAAACCCCGGGGGAAGAGGGTCACGGGACTGAGCCAGCGGACAACCAGGTGATACCGTCCGCGCCGTACCCCTGCACCTTCAGGAACCGGCCCCCCGGTCAGGCTGAAAGCCAAACCGGGGGGCAAATCGTTCGAACAGGAAGGAGACCATGCACCCAGTTGACCGCTTATTGCAGCGCCTGAGAGATCAGGGCCTGGACGACCTGGCCGGCGACCTGGAATACAAGAACGCGCTTATCCAGGAGGACCCGGAGGAGTTGCCCATTTCCCCCGAGTCGGCAAGCCTGTTCGCCGACTTCATTGCCAGGGAACCCCTGACGGGTTCCCCGAACCTCACGGTGGATTCCCGGGGACACGTGGGACTGGAATGGACCATACCCGGCCAGTCATTAACAGAGACGGGACCGGGCGACGGAGTGCTGGGTCTCTGGTTCCTGCCCGACGGACTGGTGAGAATCTGCGGAACGTCGGGGCCGGCGTGGTCAGGAGTGGACCGCATCCGCGTGAACTGCGCCGTCCCGCCCGCTCAAGTGATGAGTCAAGTTGAGCCGTTCCTGTCGAGACTGGAGGGCGTGTCATGAGAGACGACGACAAGCGACCGTTCCTGGAGTTGCAATCCCGGACAACTGGAGACGCAGCCGCCCTCACCGCCCTCCTGGAAGTATCCTGCAACTGAGCCGAGGCGAGGATTGAACAGGCAACTCCCCAAGGTTTCCATAGACGCGGGTTCCCCCATAAGCGCGGGGATAAACCATGCCCAAAGATGCTATTTCCATTGCCGAAAGGCACCAGCCTAATCGAAGACATACCTTATTGCCTAGCTCAATTTCCACCAAACCTTGTTCCCAACGCCGAAAGGCGATAGCCCCACTGAAACGCTGCTGGCATGAGGGCATCGTCTCTATGCACAACCACAAACGACCAGATGACGCATATAGTAGGGAAACGCGCCTTGTTTTTTTGATGGGCCGGTGACAAGGATTTTCCGGAAAGGCCGAGCTAAAGGTTCTCGCACTAGTACAGTTTAGTAGTCTGACTCAGAAAGGTAGGTTCTGGTCATCTAGCTGCGTGACTTGTTCGTTAATTGAACTGATGAACTGGTCGATTTTTCCGGTTAGTTCCTGGATGCGCTCCTTCGTGATGACCACATCCTTATCTTCGATTTTCCCGTTCCTGTGTACCAAAGCATGGCGGACTTTTATTGCACGAAATATGTCCCCTAGTCCGTCAGGAAACGACACTCCCAAGGTATCGCGGTACATATTCTTTATGACCTCCAGGCGGTGCCAAACGACACTTTCCAAGTATTTTTGCGTCGTTTCCGGTATCTCATCCAATGATTCATAAATCTCCGCAAACGATAGCTTGCGCTCTCTGAATTCGGGAGTCGTCGCCACGAACTGGCGCATAAACCATTCGGAATGAGATACGAGGCCAATGAAAGTGTCTGACAAATAGGTTTCCATGATCGTTATCAGATTAACGAATACCATTCCGTAGAATGTGCTCCGAACAGAGTAAGGTACTTCCATAGCTAACAACGCCCGGTTGCTGTCCATTGCCAAACGATATTCATTGAAGTATTCCGCAGGTTCGCTAGGATGGGCAAACCCATAGAGGTCATCGTCCGAGGGATCGATTTGCGCTGCCCATTCATGGCATTCAGCAAATAGTTCATCTCCAAGCGCATCGATTACTTCCTCTAATACGAATCCATCGAATTTCTCACGAAGTTCCTCGTGAGGGTCATAAGGACCACCATAGATCCAGATGTAGCCTCCTTCCCGCGACTCGTAAGGCAATGAGTGGACTGGATCCTCAAAATTATCCAAGAACCATTCCCGCATGAATCTAAGCTGATCGGTGGCACCCATTTCAACCAAATCTGCCATTCGAATCTCTATCGAACCAATGACTTCTTCGTTTGTGCGGTCCAAATCAGAGCTTGCCATATCGAGACACTCCTCCCCGTTTACGAGACCCTTGCTATCGGTATTTCCTATTGTCGAGTATGACTGGAAATTGTGAACACCGCCAAACATCAGATTAGGCCCCCCGGGCCGAGAAATGGGATTTGAGGTATATGTTGGTAGAAGGTCGGGTTACGTCACCGAGTCGGTACACAGTTCATCTATAGGTTGCTGGACATAAGGTGTTCATCGCTCACAGCATCCAAATGCTCAATCAGTATGTCAAAGGTTTCCTTGGAGTGCAGTGCCTCCGAACTGGACGTGTAGCTGAGTTTAAGCATCGAAACATCCGCGAACTGCATACTACTGTTGGTCGCTTTCTGCTTCCATCCGGTCACGCCTCTGTCTCAAGGTTTCGTTGTCGCAGGTCCACCACAAGATTCCCTGAACAACGTAATCCTTCTGTTTGATTTTGGTAGCCAGCGCGGACATCGTGTAAGTCTCACCTTCATAGCGCACGGTGGTTTTTTCGTCCACGACTTCGGCTTCGATCTCCGGTCTGCCCTTGAACCCAAGTTTCGTTCCGACAGGTATACAAGCCACCGCAAAAGTAAAATCTGCCCTGGCCTCCTTATTGCCGACTGTCGTGTTGATGGCCTTCTCTTCTTCAGGGTCTGGTACGGGAATAAGGTTCGTGACGTCCTCAGTTTCGAATAACTTCAACACTTGGGCGACCCGCCAGGCTTCCACTTCATAGAATTCCCCACGCCACTGCCGCTTGGCCGGAAAGAAAGTTTGGTGCAGGAACTTCTCCACCCCTCCCATGTCATCTACACGAGATGCTTTAGCACAAGTAAATGGCAGTGGAACCGCAGTATTCAACTGCTTTACCCTGGCAACCCAATCCTGTTGCCCCGTCTTGCCGATCTTGACGACGGGAGCTGCAAACGCCTCATTCTCGAGGATGTACACCACCCCTGGGTCAACCGACGAATTTGACCCTGCCCCTTCATTATCCATGCCGTGCCTCGTCTTGACTTGATGGTTGTAGCGTGGAAGCAATTTAGTCCGACGCGTCGTCATCGCCACTCAAAGACGCATAACGCTATCTGTTCTAAATCCGCGGTGTTGTAAAGCACCACAGGCACCTCGGAGGGACGAGAGACGGTGCCGGGAGTCGCCTTCCCCATGGTAACAATCCAGTTCCTTTCTGACAACGTGGCGACATGAAAACGACAGGTCAACCCCGCGAAGATAACGGCGAGGAAAGCGGACGAACCTCCACAATCCATGGAAGAAACGAAAGCTCTCGTGTGTTCCTATGAGATGGATTCAGAGGCCCCCACGCATCTGGGTAACACATTTGCGCGGGCTGCCATCACACGAGAACAGGACTACCTGGAATCATCCATCGCCCCCCACCGACATCCGGCGGCCCAACATAGCTTCGGAACAAATGTAGGTGGGATTCTCACCATCCTATCCCAACTTCCGCTGCAACCGCATCAGGTACGTTCGGATGGTCCGGGGGTTACCAAGTTGGTGAGGCATTACACACGTTGCAGCAACCCCTCGTGCCTCACCACCTGCCCGGCTTGGGCCACCAGTTGCGCCAGCAGGTCGTACTCGATGACCATCAACTGCGCCTACCGGACCGCCACGGCTACGCGCCGATGAACGAAGTTGATGGTCATATCTCCCAGCGCGTAGGGTCCCGGCGCCGACCGCCGCCTGGACCCTTGCCACCGGTTCCGTGTGCTAGAAGGACTTCACGACATAAACTACGACCCCATACCGTGGGCTGGCCTGGAGGTCTCGTACCGCCCATAAGCGGGCAAGAAAACGAAAAGCGATGGCCCCATCTGAACCCACTAACGTGGCCGGGCCGCTGTTCCGGGAGACAGCACCTGCCCCGGCCCCGGCTTCTGGTTTCCCCACCCATACGGGGATATATCCGCAAGGCCATCGTCATCCAGCACGAAGGCAAGGTCCCCCCAAGCGGGAGCATAGACCGACTCCATTTGCCTTGCCAGCGCGCATGGACTAGAATCAGCAACGCCTCATATCCAGCATATCAACCGACGGCCGCGACAATATGCCCTCGAAAGGCCAAGGATCCATGCTTACGATCCCTGAGTGGGATTACAACAAGGTCTTGCCTCCGATACATCCTGACACACCAGAGGGGCAGGAACACAAGGTACAGTACAGGGCACCTTACCGCGCCTCATTGGAGCAATTCGTAGCCAGGTTTGTTACCACCCCCGAGAGGGCCGAACTGGTGGACAAGTTTTTGGATTACCGGACCGCCCTTTACCAGTATGGAATCTCAGAAGGATTCCAGTGGATCAACGGCAGTTTTGTTGAGGACATTGAGAACCGCGCTCCGGACCGCCATTCACCCGCAGACATAGATGTAGTGACTTTCTACTACCTGCGGGAAAACACCCACCAAGATTACAGACGATTGTTCGATCCCGCCATTACCAAGACAAACTTCAACGTGGACGCTTACGGAATTGAACTGGGCGTGCCACTGGACATGGGAACTGTTGAACTAATCAGCAATTGGCACAGCCTCTGGTCACACCGAAGAGACCAGACCTGGAAGGGATTCATACGGGTTAAGCTAAGCCTAGAGGAGGATTCCCTCGCAAAGATTCGACTTCAAAGAATTGTCGAAAACGAAAAGATATGAACTACAAAGAATATACGTTCACCGCCAGCGAAATAACCCAGCTTGAACACATACTAAGTATCCTCCCTGAAAGCAGAGTAGTTGAGCGGATGGGTCTGGAATACCGGCTCGCCAAAGCCAAGCAGAGACTCGAAGGCGTATCTATCCCCAACCCGCCACAGTCTATTCATCTTGGTTTCCTGGGAAGACCCATAGTTGATGGAGAGGGAATCGAAGCAAACTTCGGCGGGAAGGCCTCCACACTCTTTGCAGACTCCGTGGCAATCACTACTGCCGGGTCCACTGGACAACTCGAAGACGCCGGCCCAATCCCCCGCAAAGGACTGAGCCAGCAGCTGATTGTTGGAGTGTCCAGGGGGTCCTTCGGTTTCGAGATCGAACTTCCGGCATCCGCCGGAAACAAGGACGATCCTGGAGAACCCAATAACGCCGCCCAAGAGGCGGTCGAGATGATCCAGAACCTGCTGACGGTCGCGTTAGAAGGAAAAGACGATGAGTTGGCGGAACTCACCGGTGTGATGCACCCGAGATCTGTGGCGAAAGTGGCTGAGTTCGTGGGGCTGATGAAAAACAACGGAGCCGGAGTAGAGATCGGGTTCAGGGGACGGGAAACCTCGCTCCGAAACTCCTCTGAGGTTGAGAAGGTGAGCCGGCGACTCGCTGAGAGGAATATCCAACAGAAGACCGAGACTATGACCGGGACCCTGATCGGCTTGGTTCCCGCCAGAAGAATGTTCGAATTCAGCTCCCAAGAAGGCGGAGACCCCATTGAGGGGAGAATAGGGCGCGAGATTCGGGACCCATACAGGGTGGGAGCAAGGTTCACCAATCGGATGGTGAGGGCAAGAATCCGCTCGATTCAAGTGGGCCAAGGTCAACCCAAGTACACCCTGTTGGAAGTACTCGGAACTGTGGACAGCCCCGAATTCTTGTAAAGCCCATCAGAGACGTTTCCAGCGAATTCTCCTGTGACTTGCCGGGGGCCTCTGTCCAAAAAGACAGAACGGCCCCGCCTTCAGGTTCCACCGCCTCCGGCGCTCAAACTCCCCAAACATAGCTCCCCGTACAATGAAATTTGAACTTGGCTACAGGGGCTAACGTAAAAATGACCTTGCTCGCAGAAACCGTCCTAGCGGACGGACAGCTAGGTGACGCTGATGATGACATTGGTATTGGAGCGGAAAGTTCATTGGCGGACCGCATCAGAGCATCCATAGCCAGGGCCATTGAACAGAAGAAGCGGGGCGAATTCCGGGAAATGCACCGGGAAGCCAGGGAATCCCAAATCCGGGATGCGCAGGAGTGGATAGAAAAGGCCTGGAGCAAGCGTTCCCAATGGTTCGCCGACGGCAACAACATAACACCGAAAGATGTCTTGCCTACGCTGGTGGAAGTGAAGACAACTGAGCAACAGGACCTTTTCCGGCTAGCCCGCTACACCTGGTCGCTACCCTACTCACGAGGATACGGGCGAAGGCTGAGATTCCTCGTGGTAGACGAAGGCCACAAGACACTTATGGGCGTGCTGGGGCTGCAATCCGCCCCCATCAGTTTCAGCCCCCGAGACCGGTGGGTCGAGTACCCCGAGGGGCGGAAAGTGGAACTGGTCAACCAGACTATGGACGCATTTACCCTGGGAGCGGTCCCACCCTACAACCGTTTGCTGGGCGGCAAGCTGGCGGTCGCTGCCGCAGCCAGCAGGGAAATTGTCGAAGCCTATCGGAAGAAGTACTCAGGAACTACCACCTGGATAGACAAAATCACCATTCCACCGCACCTGGTGATGATAACCACGACCAGCGCCTTCGGGCGTAGCAGCATCTACAACCGGGCAACATACCAAGACCCCGAAACAGGCGAGAGAAGGAAGCTGTCATACCCATTAGGCTACACCCAGGGATACGGCAGTGTGCACCTGCACCGGGAATACGAGGGCATCAAGAAGTTCCTCGTCTCGGCTGGCTACGAAGCTGGTAAGGGGTATGGACGCGGGCCCAAACCAGTATGGCAGAACATCAGCAGAACCCTCACCATGCTGGGTATGGGACACGAGGGACTCCGTCACGGCATACCCCGCGAAGCGTGGGGAATTCCACTGGCCCGAAACGCCTGGGATTACCTCAACGGCAAGGATGAAGAACCCGAATACCACGACGTTCCATTCGAGCAACTGGCGGAATGGTGGAAGAACAGGTGGCTGCTCCCCCGCTCCGAGAGAATAAGCGACTGGAGCGATTGGCGCAAGGAGTACGTGTTAAAATCCATTACATTGGATACAACACCCTGAACGCCACCGAAAGCCCACTGAGAATATGCAACTTACCCCTAACGAGGCGGTCGAGCACCTCAAAGAATCACTCGCATCTTATCTGGAATCACAATACCGGATCTCCAATCAGCTCGTATTCGAAGAACGAGCTGAGCTCTTACGCCAAACCGGAGTCATTGCCCAAGAACCATTCATCGAAGCCACGCCGGCTTTTGCCACTGGCAACCACATCTCCGACTTGGAGAAGGCCAGGCCGGATGCAGTGGCTCCTGGACTGTCCCAAATCGTTGAGCACGGTCTTCCAGTAGGAAGATTCCCTCTGTACACCCACCAACAAGAGGCCCTACTGGCTAGCTCCAGCACGGCGCCTAATTTACTAGTAGCGTCGGGTACGGGCTCCGGCAAAACCGAAGCGTTCGTACTACCCATACTGTCCCGCATACTCCAAGAAGCCAGGGGATGGGACAGGCCCGACGGACAGACTCCCGTCGAAGGTTCCTTAGCCGACCGTCGTTGGCTCCACTCCCGTCGCCAAGAACGACGGACAGCAGCCCTACGAGCCATCATACTCTACCCAATAAATGCTCTGGTCAACGACCAAATGTCACGTCTGCGCCGCATCCTGGCCCTCAACGGTTCTCCACAATGGCAACGCCAGAACCTCAACGGGAACCTCATCCACTTCGGAATGTACACCAGACTGACCGAAACTACCGGCCGTCCCGATGGCCGCGGGAAGATGAACCACTGGCGGGACCACTTGCGACAGATTCGGCAGGAATGGGACCAATTGTCGCCGGATCTCAAAAACGCCGGCAACTGGCCCCAAGCCAACGGGCCCGAGATGCTATGCCGGTGGGACATCCAGGCAGCGCCGCCGGACATCCTGGTAACCAACTACTCCATGCTGGAGTATATGCTGATTCGACCTATCGAGGCCGGAATTTTCGACGCCACTAGAGAGTGGCTCGACAGGTCTCCCGAAAACAAGTTCACATTGGTCCTCGACGAGGCCCACACCTACACTGGCGCCAAGGGCACCGAGGTAGCCCATCTGATCCGGCGTCTCAAGGAACGGTTGGGCATCACGTCCGGCGACGACAAACTCAGGGCCATCGCAACCAGCGCCTCCATAAATCCTTCCGCCGCCGGAGACCCGCAGGACCTGACCAAGTTCACCGCCGAACTGTTTGGAGAACTCCCAGAGACTTTCACTTTCATTCAAGCGAAAACATCGGATGAAGAAGCACAGCCCAGAACCCCCGACCCGGACGCGATGGAAGCGTTCGCCGATTTCCACGAGCGTTTCGACATTGCCCACCCCACGTCTGCAATCGAAGTGCTCTCCAATGCCCTCGGGCTAACGCCCCCCGATCCCGGCATTGATTCGAACGTGGCTCTGCACGGCTTGCTGGAAGACAGCGAACCCTTGCGGTGGGCCAGAGCGCGAACGGCGCGCAACGCCACTCCCATCAGCGAGCTCTCGCAAGAAATCTGGCCCGGTGACTACTCCGACGACGTCAAGGAACGGGCAACCGCCGGCCTGCTGGCAGCCGGCAGTTTTGCCAGGCCGGAACCCCAACCGGACACACAACCATTGCTGTCCATGAGGGTGCACACGTTCTTTCGCGGCCTGGCCGGTCTCTGGGCGTGCATCGATCCGAACTGCTCCGAAACGCCATCTGAATACCGAGGCGAACGCCCCGTAGGAAAGCTCTACACAGACCCAAAAACGTGGTGCAGTTGCGGCGCAAGGGTCCTCGAAATCTTTACCTGCCGCAAGTGCGGGTTGATCTTCCTCGGTGGCGTCCCGGACAGCGGGCCAGGAGCACTTTGGCCGTGGAGTGACCAGTTCGACACGACAGAACAGCCCAAGGAAAACGAATACGCCCTTTTTTGTGCAGAAAGCCCTCACCCCAACTACCCGTCAGGACATCGTTCCATCACCACCACCCTTCAGTCCCGGCATGACGATAAAGCATCCCGGCCGGCATACGAAATCACGCCCGTCCAGGACCGGACCTCAGGCAAACGTCTCAGTAATTGTCCACAACAGTGCCCACGTTGCCAGAACAGCCGGTTCCAGAACGGAGACAACATCCGGGAAGTGATTGAAAGTCTCCGTACCCGTGGCCCCAGATCCATTTCCGTCGTGATGGAAGACTCGTTGCGCATCCAGAACCCCAGCGCCAGTGGCTCGAAGTACGAGGCGAAAGCCCTGGTCTTCACCGATTCCCGGCAGGACGCTGCCCTGCTTGCCGCGGACATCCGGCGCGACCATCGGGACGACTCCTTCCGCCAACTCCTGTACCACGCTCTCCACGCTTGCCGTAACTGTCGCGGTGTAGGAATGGTCCCAAGCGGTGGTTACCGCATTGGGTCCCCGGTCGACCAGACCGAACAATGCCCAGCCTGCCAGGGATCCGGACAGAATCCGTCGCCCCCGCCCATAGCTTACCATGACCTGCGGAGCGCGGTAATAGACCTACAGCTGCAAAGAGGCTTCAACCCCACTGGGGACCACCTGCCTGACGCTCACGCCAGGATCAAGCGTGATGACGACGTTGTGTATCGGGAAGCCCTGACCTCCTTCGACGTCATGTGCAACCGTGAGCTCAACCAACAAGACTTTGGGCTTGAACCGCTGGGGCTGGGCGTCTGGAACGTCTCGATGCCCGAAACAACTGGCACCTTCACCGGCATGACCGAAGTCGAATCACAACTGTTCATTCGCACTGTGGCTCGCATCCTGGCCACCGACCATGTCCTGTTACCGCCGGAACCGGCCAATTACTGGGAATGGCCTAGGGATGACCGGATGCAAAACTGGGAGCGCCAACGCCTGGTCAACGGACCCGGTAGAGCTCCGGCATTCTCCGTGCATTATTACATCACCGGAGGAAACAAGCTTGCCCGCTACGCCCGGGCGGTCGCCAACGCGCTACAGGGTAGAAAAAGTATAGAAAGCGCCGACCAGTGGCTGAGCCAAACCCACAAACAATTGTGGGAGGCACTTACACAGTTTCGAATCCTAACTCCGGCCGGGCAACCGAGTGGGAATATGCAGCCTTACGGCATTCGAATCGACCGTTTCACGCTGCACCCCATGGGGGAAACCGTCCACCGCTGCTCCGCCTGCCGCTACGTCATGGGCGAAGCTCTCCTAAACGTCTGCTACCGATGCGGCCAGCAGACCTTTCCCGAGAGCGTCAAAGGCATAGCAAACTTCTACCGCCGCATGACACGATTCGCCCAACCGACCTCGGACTACCCAGACCCGTATCCGGTGCGGGCCATTGAGCACACGGCCGCCGTAGGCCGAAAGGAAGCCCGCGACATCGAAAGGTGGTTCCAGAATCTATTCCTTGATACTGAGGAAGAAAGCGACCACCGCATCGACATCCTCTCCGTGACCACCACCATGGAGATGGGCATCGACATCGGCAGTCTGTTGGCAGTAGGGCTCCGCAACGTGGCGCCTACGGTGGCGAATTATCAGCAACGCGCTGGTCGCGCCGGACGGCGAGGGAGCGCTGTCGCATCTGTTGTCACCTACGCGTTGGACCGCAACCACGACCAGTACTACTTCCACCGTCCCGGGGAAATCGTCAGCGAACCGCCCAAAGTGCCAACGCTGTACATGGACAATCAGGTCATCGCGCGGAGACACTTCCGTTCCCTGATCCTCGCTGGGTTTTTCGCCAACCGAGTACCCGGAAACAGTCCAAGCTCCCTGTTCCACAATTGGGGAAACACTACGGACTTCTTGAATAGAAACGGACGGCAACAACTTTTTGATTACATCAAGGACAATAGGCAGGATCTCAGAAAGTCAGCCGAAGCCATCATCTCACCAGCGCTTCACGGCCAACTGCAACGGTGGGCCACTGAACTACCCCAAGAAATACACAATGTCGCGTTAGAAGACACGAACCAAACGCAGGAACTTCTCGAAGCTCTGACAGTGAAGGGCTTGGTACCCAAATACGCATTTCCCGTAGATGTTGTTTCCCTCGCGATACCGCCTGAAGGCCACGAAGAAGACGCCCCGTACGAATCTCAGGATTACTACTCGGGAACCAACCGAGACCTAAGGGTCGCAATCACCGAATACGCGCCCGGAGCGGAGGTGATCCTCGGCAAGTTCCCTGACACCTACGTTTACACCAGCGCCGGCGTTTATGATCCCAACACGAACCAGCCCGATTACTCCCCGACCCACATGGTGCAAGAATGCCCGGAATGTCACGCCGTCACCACTTTCCAGATTAAGCAAAGTTATCCGAAAGAGTGCCAAGTATGCAGAGCGCAATTGGACGAACCTGAACCGGCGATACGGCCCAAGGGTTTCACCGTCGATCAGGCGAAACAGGACAATGGACGGGTGAGGTATAACCGTCAGAGCGGGCGTCAGCGCGCCGGTTACTCATCCTATGCTCAGCTCATGGTAGGCCCCAGTGCCATGGCCCTCGGACAAGCCCAGAACGATTTCGCTCCTCGGCTATACACTCACGTCCAAGCCCAGGGCCAATTGCTCATGCGAAACAGGGGCCCTCGGCAGGCCGACGGCACCCAAGGGTTCGACATTTGCGCTCAGTGCGGGCGCCAACTAGCTCCTGACGAGACGCAACACCGCTACCCTGCGCCGATTCCGCCACACCGTGGCAACAAGAGAGGCCCGAGGGCCGGGTACCGTTGCCCAAACCATAAAGGTGAGTACAACAAGGTATCGCTGATTCACGAGTTCAGTTCGGATGTCATAACCCTGTCCGTCGACCTGCCCGACTACCTTGACACCCCAATCAGGGAACCGTCGGGCAGAGCTATATGGCACTCTTTCGGAACTCTCATAAAAGAAGCTGCTGCCCGAAGGCTCCAGATCGTTCCTGAGGAAATACAGGTTGGGATCAGACCAGTGGCGGACCAACTCGGACGCATTCTGGGAGAGTCCTACATATATGACGATGTCCCCGGAGGCGCCGGCTATGCCCGCTCCATCCACGAAAACATCCGAGAAGTGATTCAAGCTGCCCTAGAAGCAGGACAAACCTGCGAAAACCCGGCTTGCGACAGTGCCTGTTACCATTGTTTGTTCAGCTATTCGAATCAGCGTATCCACCGCTTACTGGATCGGCGACTGGGAACCGCGATACTGGAGTTCATCCTCGAGCAGAAGGATCCCGCAACCCCACAGGGCGGTGATTATATGTCAGCCGAAAGGATAATCGATTACCTGTCACAGGAGTGGAAAGTCCTAGACTCGCCGCACCCGCGCATCTCGCTCCTTTTCGAAACGAGAGCAGGCAACAGGATCGGCATCATCCCAATCCATCCGATGGAAGCGCGACCCAACAGGCAGCAGTTGGAAAACATATACCGGGACTCTGGTTTCAGGGTAGCAACCTACACTACGTTCGACATCGAACGAAGGCCGTTCTGGGTAGCCGATCAGTTCATGTCAACCATGAAGGGACTATAACTACCGCAGCGACGTCCACAGGAATAGCAGCCACTCAAGGTTCCAAATTCCACCCTCAAGCATAGCCGCAATTCGTCACCGGACAGTTCCAACCACTTTGGTGCTTTTCGCCATGGCTGCAACCGCTTCAGACTGCATTGGGAACCCGAACTGAGTAGCAGATACGAAAAACCTCCGGTGCTGGCACACCGGAGGTTGAGACAGGGAGGGATGGCTCCCCGGCTCATGCACAAAGGCATGATCATCATACCGGGTATTTTCCCGGAGAGTCAATCCCCCTCCCTGAAATTCGGGCGGGGCATTTTTATGCCCGTCAGTATTAGGAGGAAAGGGATGCCTCTTCAAGAATCAGCCGAATTCGTCCTCATGCTCATGGGGATTCTCCTGGTATTCATGGGAACCCATGTCGTTCAATCCGGCCCACGGAACACCCTCAAGGCAGGAATGGCAAAAGCCGCCGTATCAATGGCGATCCCAGCCACCGGAGCCTTCCTCGCCTGGCACGGATTCCGGCGGATTATAAGCTGAACGTAGCTCGGCCGTCATAACCCGGGAGACCGGGGCGAAGGCCAGGACGCCGGACCACCCGTTACGGCAGGCCAGCAGGCCGACCACGTACAGGGAGCCGGTGAGAATGCCGGCCGCGGCGATTCCCGACACCGCCAGGGCGGAGGCACGGAGAACCAGGGGATAGTACCGGGGGTCCCGGAAGGACTCGAAGGGGCCTTGCACCAGCCGGCTCTCGGCCAGCAGCAACACGAGGAAGACGAACACCAGGGACGGCAGCGCCCAGCGCCAGCGCCCCATCCAGGAAAACCCCCGGGAGCGCCCGGCGAGGGCCACCGCGGCCAGCATGATGGCCTGGGCCAGGAAGTAGGGCGCCAGCTGCCAGGCAGGGGAAGTGGCGACGTGGAAATCCAGGCCCAGCGTCAACCACATGACGGCGGCCGTTCCCACACCCCCGGCGGCCAGGACAGCGATTACCAGGGGATCGAGCATCAGGGATTTCACGAGAAAAACCTCCCGGATCGTGATTCACCCAGCATAAAGGCCGGCCGGGCCACGCGACCTTGTCACACCGGACATAACCGGCAAACCGGGGGGGAACTACCATAACGCGGGGCGGCGGCCGCAGCAAAGCAAATCAGGAGAATCGTATGGCCATGAGACAGGAGCGTGAATCCCTGGGCGAGATGCCGGAGGTGGGCCAGCGGGATTATTTCTTCGCCCCCGACCGGGAACTGTACGAGCAATGTTCCCACCGGTACGAGGTGAAAACGCGCCGGGGAGGAAGATATCGGCTGTCGCCCAACAGCCAGAGGTGGGTGGTCCGGCGATGCCGACTGTGTGGAGTAGAGGAAGGCCGGGGGGAACAATAGCAAGAGAACAGGCGTATAATTCCCGGGTAAAAGGGCTCCACGGTGGTATCAGGCACCGTGGAGCCGCAGAGACAGGGAGGGGCAACTCCCCAACTCTTCAACAAGAGCGTCGGCGGCAGCGCCGGCGGCAGCGCCGGCGTCAAACCCGGAGAGTCAACCCCTCCTTGAAGCCTATTTCGAGGCGGGGATTTTTTGCGCCCCGCCCACAGGAGGAGCAGGGTGATACCCCAACAGGCAATCGTGGACGTTTTCCACTGGGTGATGCAACTCTCGAGCGCGGAATTTCTGCTGATACTGGGAGCCATGGCGTTGACGGGATTCGCCGCCGGCGCCGCCCTGGGGAAGCTCCGCAACGTCCTTCTAGGCCGGTGAGACCGGCGTCCGGCAGTCCCACGGGCCTTCGAGCAGGCCCCGGAGAGTTCCCAGGCGCGCCAGCCGGTAGAGGATGACGGCGAAGGGCGACAGGACCGCGAAGAGGGCCGCCATATCCGGCACGGCGGGGTTGCGCAGGCCGAGGGCCGCTTCCCCCGACCACCATCCCAGCGCCGACACCAGGGCCAGCAGACCGGCCAGGATTCCCACGGACGCCCACCGGGCCCACCGGTCCCGGGGCAGGAACAGGTAGGCGGAGGCGACGTACCACATCAGGGAGAAGGGAATGAAGAGCGCGTGGTGCAGGACCAACTGCCAGGTTGGGGAGAAGGCCGCATCCACGTCGAGGCCGTGCTGTAAGAACAGGAGCGGGACGGCGAGAGCCGCCCAGGCCAGGAGGAACCTCACCGTCAGTTTAGCGTCATTCACGGGAACACCTCACGGGAAAGGGGATTGTCCGGAGAGCATACACCGGGACGAGACTCGGGGGATTTGCCCGGTTGTCCCGGCCCGGCGGCGACGCCGGCCGGCGTGACGCCCGGGCCGTTAATCCGATTTTCCGCGCGGATTTTTCGCCCCGCACCGGGTATGAATCCCGCCGCCCCTCCGGGCCTGAAAGATTGGTCCGACCAATCGGCCGCCATTTTTGCCCAAAACAGGCCCGAATCAGAACACAAAAGCGTTTTTAGAACAATAACTTATGTTCTACATTATTACGAACAGGTTCGGAACTACCGGACATCCACGCACGAATTGCCCCTTTTTTATTAGAACACGCCCGTGAGAATAACGGAATAACGAATAACGAGAAAATTTCTGTGTAATTTTAATGGCCCTCACATACGTGATCTCATTATTCCGTTATTCCAGTTGTCCCAGACAAGTATTTCCCAGAAGACGTGGAACCGGTTCCATGAACACCCGCCGCTCCGGTTCGCCCGACCTATATGCTGTGGCCGCCTCACCATGGGCAGTAGCCAAGCAATCCCCAGCCGCCAGCCAGCGGCCCCATTGCACCAGGTTATCGCAATTGGGCAAAACACCAACGCCAGCCCCTGAGAGAAATGCTATAACTGTGGTCAGGACTTCCGCAAAAGAGATCTCCCGCGGGTTATCCTCACCAAGGTCCAGATAACCATCAACACCATTACCCCCGAAACCGACAAGATTAACAGGCACGTCCCAATATGCGCCAATTTGCTCTTTAACCCTGTCCGCCTAGTTTTGTGTCTTTTCGCACGTAACCCGGAAGCCCGCACGGCACGGATGCGCCGAGTAACCCAAACCCGAAGAAGATTTATGGGAAACAACATTACAACCGGCGCGGCGGCAGACCCCACCACTATCGCTCCGAGGAATAGAACCACAGCAAGGTGAAGCCAAGCGGTTTCCCCGGCTTCGTCCAGTAGCCAGTAGGCACCCGCTCCGGTAGCAGCCAGGGAGCTAACCAAGCGGTGTAGGGCTTCGGACAGACGGTCAGCCATTCCATCAACTACGGGTACGAGCGAAATGAAAAGAAGAGCCGCAGCAGCCAAGGCAAACAGAGCGGCAGTAACACCGTGAGTAAAGCAAAGCTCATTGCCCCGGAACTTGATTGGTGCCACGTACCCACCACATACGTCCTGGAAAAACAAGCCAGCTTCCCGGTTGGCGAAATTATTCGCTCCGACAATGCACACAAGAAGGACCGCAACCACGAGTGTTAGAATCGTCCTAGTCAGGGGAAGAACCATGCCTATACCTCGATACGAGAAGGGACCCCGATATGTTTGAGGCGTTTCAAATCACCCTGGTCGTCCTGCTAGTTTCATCCTCACTAGCCCTGGTTTTCAGACAGTGTGTGCTGTATTCACGCTGGAGGAAAGAAAAAAACAACTCCCGCCGCAAGCCTTGACGAGTGATTGACTCGCCGACGATACAGAGTTTCGCACGAGGTTAATGCCCCAGCGCCGAACCGGTCAACACCGAAGCAAAATTACCAATAGCGGAACCGGCGCACTCAACACCATTAGGGCAACCATCCGGCACCGGGACAAAAATCGTAGCTTAGAAAAGGCAGCGTGTTCGAAGATGCGTAACCGCTGAGAAACTCCCCCACCCACAGGAATCCCAAAATACACTGGGAGAACCCGGACCCCAACGGCCGGGGTTTTTCAGGCGTACCAAATCCACCGGCGCTCCGGTTCGCCCGACCTGAGCGCCGGTTCCGGCTCCGTTGCCCACCCCAACCCCGATTGGGTAAAATATAACCGCCACCCTTGGAGATAAACGCCATGCCCATCGACACCGATGCCCTGATACAAGCCGTCCGCGAGAACCCGGAGTTCCGGCAGACCCTGCGGCGGGAGCTGCTGACCCAGGAACTCCTGGAACTGCCGGAAAGATTCGCCGCCTACGCGGCCTCCACCGACCGCCGGCTGGAGTCCCTGGAACGGGACGTGACCGACCTGAAGGAAGGCCAGGCCCGCCTGGAGCAGGGCCACGCTCGTCTGGAGCAGGGCCACGCTCGTCTGGAACAAGGCCAGGCCCGCCTGGAGGCGACCCAAGCCCGCCAGGGGGGCGACATCAGCCGGCTGGCCGGCAGGGACTACGAGGCCCTGGCCGCCCGGGTGGCCCGGCGCCGGCTCCGCACCGTCCTGGGCATCACGGGCGCGGAGCGGATCGAAAACCTGCCCGACGTCATCGACGCGGCCCAGTTCGACGGCCGGATCACCGACGAGGAAGCCGGGGCGGTCGAACTGGCCGACCTGGTGCTGAGGGGCGCCGACCGCGACGGTAACGACACCTTCGTAGTCGCCGAGGCCTCCGTCACCGTCCAGGCCCGGGACGTGGAACGGGCAATGGGGCGGGCCGAAATCATGCGGAAGGCCACCGGCGTATCCACCGTCCCCGTGGTCATCGGGGAGAGCATCGAGCCGGGCGCGGCGGGAGAGGGAACCGTCACCTTCCTGGAGGTACGCCGGCCCCCGGATTGACGAGCTGTCCCGCGGGCAGGAATCCCCCGAAGCGGAATGAAACAGCCCCGGCCAGAAGGCCGGGGTTTTCTCATGCCCGGCATCAGTGGCCAGTGGCCAGACGCTAACACCCATTCCTCGGCCACTGGACACCGGCTACCGGCCCCCGGGTGACAATTGCACAAAGCCAACACAAGCCCCGTCGGGTTATCCTTGAATTTCCACAAAAGGAGAGAAGACATGACCAGGAACGAAATCGAGACCATCGTCAAGACCCCCTTCCCCGGCATCGCCGAGCGGATGAACTACTGCGTCCACTGCCTGAACCCCATGATCGCGGCCCGGAATATGCAGGAGGAAGATCTCCTGGGACCGGCCTTCACCGGCCCGCTGAAGCCTGAGTTCCGGGCCGGGACCATCCTCCAGCGGAACTTCCCCCAACTGTTCGACGAGGTGAGCGTGCGCTACCGGGGACACGACTGCCCCGACTGCCCCCGCTGGGAGGACCCCGAAAACCGCCGCGACGGGGTGGTGGACGACTCCTACTTCGAAGGAGAGAAGGTCATCTGCTGCCCCACCTGCCTGCTGCCGATACACCCCGGGGAGGGGCCCTGGACCGCCGAGGGATACCGAGCCGAACTGTTGCGGAGGGCCACCGGAGAGAACCTGAAGGCCCAGCCCGAAACCGTGGGAGCCTACCTGGCCGGAATTCCCGGCCCGCTGGTTCCCGAACCGCCGGTGGGCCGGAAGGCGGCGGTGGACCCCGACCTGTGGGCCGGGATCTGAGAAAGCGCGTGACCGGCGGGCGGAAACCCGGCGCAGCGCATCGCCGCCCGCCATCCTTGGCCGGATAATTCACACCGGAAAACTTTGCAGGACGCACGTAGAATAACAGAATAACGAATAACGGGATTTTGAGAATTTTACGGGCCGCCGGCAAGAACACAAGTTCCGGTGTTTCGTTTTACAGTGTGGTTCACGAAAAACAGGTACTGTACCCGGACAAGTAACGTCGCTTTTCGTCATAGCCGTGCGTGGACGAAAATTAAATAGCTAGATCTAGCGACTTTTCCCCCATCAAGTCAGTCTTTTACGCCAAACCACAATAAACTCGATGGCTTGCTATCAGGGCAGGAATTGCCGGAAAACCGTCCAGCCTTGAAAAGGCTACCACCATAAAGACGGGAAAGGAAAAGAGCATGACGACACCCTGGGAAAACAACTCCGAGGAGGAAATACCCATCCACTCCCTCGCCGACCTCTTCCCACCCATGGACGAGGAGGAGTACGCGGGCCTGAAGGCCAGCATCGAAAGCCGGGGATTCGACCCAACATTTCCCCTGCTCATGATGGACGGGGCCATCTCCGACGGGAGACACCGCTACCAGATAGCCCGGGAACTGGGCATCCCCAAGGAGGACATACCCCAACGGACAATGAACGGGACCGAGGAGGACATCCTGATACAGGTATGCACCGCCAACCTCTCCCGGCGCAACCTGACCCCCAGCCAGCGGGCCATCATCGCCGCCGGGCTGCCCAGCATGGCCAGGGGAAGACCCAGAGAGGAAGATTCACCGGACGACCGGCTGTCCCAGAACGCCAGGGCCCGCATAGCCATGGTCAGCCGGGCCATGCAGCAGCAGGCCGACGTCATCTGGGAATACGGCAACCGGGAGATGATCGAGGACGTCTGGAAGGGAAAGGCCACCGTCCACGACTACTACTACTCCATCGAAATATCCAGGGAACGCCGCCGGCGGGAGGAGGAAGCCCAGCTGGAAAGAGAACGCCTGGAGATCGAGGAAACCAAGGCCCAAGCCCGGGCCCGGGAGGCCCAGCACGCCATGTTCGAGGCCCAGGAAAAGGCCCGCCGGGAGATGGAATCCCAGGCCCAAGCCCGGCAGGAGGCCAAGACCGACGAGGAACGGGAACGCGAGGAAGCCATGTGGAACGAGATAGTCCGCCGGGACAACGCCCAACAGGCCGAGTGGGAGGCCCGGGAGAAGGCCCGCCTCTACCGGGAGCAGGTGGAGGGGCTGGAACGGGCCCGGCAGGAAACCCACGAGGCCGCCGAGCGGGAACGGGTCCAGACCGAGGAGTCCCGGGAGGAGGCCCGGCGGCTGGAGGAAGCCCGCCGCCTGAGGCAGTCCAATTCCAACTCCGGCACCCTGCGCCAGGCCCTCCAGGAAGTCAGGCAGGAGGAACTACGCCGTCAGGCCGAGGAGAGTTTCATCCAGGAACCCGCCGTGGAGACTCCCGACGACCGCGCCGTCACCATCGGCAAGGCCGGGCGGATCATCTTCGCCAGGAACGACGACCCGGAACACGGGCTGCCCGCCCTGGAGGACGAGAGCGTGGCCCTGACCCTCACCCGGGTTCCATGGCCGGACGACTGGCGGGACGCCGACGACATCCTGGATCCCCTGACCGCCATCATCCACCTGCTGCACCTGAAGACGGCTCCCGGGGGGAAGCTGGCCGTGGCCCTGGCCGACGCGCGCCCCCCGGAGAGACCGCACCTGCTGATCTCCATGGCCGCGGAGACGACGCTGATAATGGCCCGGGCCGGGTTCCGGTTGTGCGACGAGATTGCCTGGCACCCGGGGCCGGTTCCCGAGGGACAGCCAAGCAGCCGGAACCACCCCGCCGACCCCCGTATCGCCCGGGGCTGGAACCGGCGGGTGATGATCTTCGGCAAGGACGGCAGCATCGAGCCGGACCCCGGGGCGCGGGAAATGTCCCGCCTGGAGCCGGAAGAGTGGCAGGACTTGACCCGCCCGGTGTGGGAGATTCCCCCGGACCCGGGCCAACCCGACGAGATCCCGTTCGAACTGGCCCGCCGGGTGACGGCGCTGTACTCCTTCGTTGGAGACACGGTAGTGGACCCCTGGGCCGGCACGGGCAACGTGGTGCTGGCCGCCGACGAGATGCGGCGGAGGAGCATCGGCTACGAGGAGGACGAGAGGTTCAGGCCGGAGGTCCTGGGGAAGTTTACAGGGTGAGCAAGGTAAGGATTGAAACCGCAACACAGGTTGAGTAACCTTCCGGACTCCAACGGATTGGGTAGGTTCAAGCCGTCGTAAAGCAAAGTTGTATTTTTTGCGCAAGATGTGTAGAATACTGGAAACGTTATACGTTTCCAGTTTTGGAGCACATTACAGTGAAATTTCCAGTTTTGAGTTCTCCAGCCGTTATCAGTACTCTGGCGGCAGTGGACAATGCGATAGAACGAGCTTACGACGTGACTCGTGCCGATCTGCAAGGAAAGCACTTGGATGACCGAATCGAGAAAACGTTGCATCCACAGCAGCTGCATCACAACGTCAATCAACAAGTCTGCGACATCGGAGACATATATCCTGAAATGGTGACCGACCTCCCCCCAAACCGCCGACGGTCACACTACCATGTGATCGTAACAGTAGAGAGCGTATTGATAACGGTTTCAGCTGTCCCGGCACCTCATAGGGTGCCTCGAAGGGCTGTTCACAGAAGTCGCTATGCCATGTGTCAAAGGTACTTCCGAGCGACAGGATCTAGGCTTGAGGTCGTGCCAGTACCAGACCCCTACGACCAACACTCGTTGTATATCCAAGTGTTGCACGGACCTGAACCTGGGTACCATTTCAGACACGGATTCACCGTAATCAGAATGCTTGACGCTGATGATCGGTACCTGCCGGACATTATCGACCTAGGCGAGCACCTCGCTTCGGTCACGACCTCTCGGACCGATATCGAGTACGTTACTGAGGATTTTCAAATTATCGCGGCGGTCCCGGAGGAAGGGAGTCAAAATGCGTTCCGGTAGCCCAGGTTTCGCTGGGCAGAGGCTCAGAGAAGGCAGAGAAGCACGGCAGCTAACTGCGGGCACCCTGGCGGACTTGTCGGGAGTCGCGGTATCGACAATCTCATCCTATGAGAAAGGGCATTCCACTCCTAGCCCTGCAGTGTTTGACAAGCTCTGCGGTGTCCTGAACTTCAAACCCGCTTTCTTCTTTCGTCCAGTCGACGTTCCAAGACGGGAAAGAACTGTGTTTGAACGCTCAAGAGTTGCTACGACCAAGTCAGCTAGGACGCGCGCGCGGCATCGACTCTCCTGGCTATACGAAATTCTCCAGTATCTTGATCAATTCGTGCGTCTACCGGATGCGGAGGTACCCAAGAGCGAACACTTCGGTAGTTGGAAGTCTATCACCAACCAAGACATCGAGAACATTGCTAGTATGGCCCGCAGAAATTGGAAACTGGGGGATGGTCCTATCAGCAACATGACGTTGCTAGCAGAGAATCACGGAATCATCGTGGTAAGGATGGAGATGGGCACTGCAAAGCTAGACGCATTCTCCACCTGGGACAACCCGGTTGGACGGCCGTACATAGTTTTAGGAGACGACGGTCAATCTCCATTCCGCTCCCGATTCAACGTAGGTCACGAACTTGGGCACCTGATATTGCACCGAAACGTGTCAGCCACCGAATTTAATACCCCGACGCACTTCAAACTTATCGAAGCCCAAGCAGACCGGTTCGCGTCGGCATTTCTGACGCCCGCACCGACTTTTTCGTCCGACATCGCCAGACCAACCCTTGAGATGTTCCGAACCCTGAAAAATAAGTGGCGCACATCGATAAAGATGATGATCCACCGAGCACAGGATCTCAACATCATCGACAAGGAAGAATCGAGGCGGCTCTATATCGCATACAACCGCCGAGGTTGGAATTCCTCAGAACCATTTGACGACGTCGAACCCTTTGAGGAACCTCGATTGGTAAGAAGGGCTTTCGAGGCATTGGAGACTAACAACATAATCGAAAGGTCCCAACTTGCCGCAAATTTACCTTTCAACAGAGAGGACATCGAACAGCTCGCCAACCTACCGGATGGGTATCTGGCAGAACCGTATGGACAGACTGACGTTTGGCAGTTCATCGACGACATTACCGCGAATTTTCCTGAGTAAGTTTCGAGAAGACCCAACCTGTGCGGACGCGGGTCCGAGCGAAATGTTATGAGAGGCGCAGGAACAATAAGACACCCAATGCTGATCGTCGGGGGTCCAACCCTCTCCAAGCAGTCAGAGCAGAGCCTTATCATTTCAGCTCTGGACATCTTCATAGTAGCTGCCAGCTTGATTGTTATCACAATCGCCGCCACATTTCTCCGAGTAGTCGACGGGAACCCCGGAAAGGAGCAACCTCACGGTTGACCACCTACCGGACAACTCAACCGAAGTCCAGGAGACACCTTGAAACTACCCGGTCACCTTTATCAACTTAGTGACCACCGGCTCTCAATCACAATCAGCATCACCTGCGTAGTAGCAATCGCAGTTTTGGTCATACTCCGTATGTTTTTCTGGGAGTGGCTGAGCGGCAACGAATCCGGCAGCACTACGATACGAAACATCGCCCTGGTGGCAGCAGGCTTCATAGCGTTGGTCCTGGCAACGTGGCGAAGCAAAGTGGCAGAACGCCAAGCAAACACCGCCCACCAAACTCTGCTGAACGAACAGTACCAAAAGGGAGCCGAAATGCTAGGCAACGAAGTCCTCTCAGTCAGACTGGGGGGAATCTACGCGTTGCAACGTCTTGCCGAGGAATGGCCCGATCAATACCACCTCCAAATCATGCGCCTGTTCTGCACTTTCGTGAGGCTTCCCACGAAGGACCGGGACTTTGAACCGGGCCAGACGGATATCGAACCGGGCACCTTACTGGGAATCCGTCCGGATGTCGGGGCGGTCATGGAAATCCTCGGTTCCCGCTCCGACCTGGGAATTGTTATTGAACGGAAAGCAGAATTCAGACTTGACCTGCGAGGCTGCGACCTCCGTGGGGGGCAATTGATTAACGCTGACCACTCCAACGCTTATTTTCATCAGTCCAACCTGTCCGGGGTCAACTGCGCCAACACGGATCTAACGGATGCCTTCCTGCTTGACACAGACCTTTCCCGGGCCCAATTCCGTAACGTAAAGTTCGCAAGGACACGCCTCCAGTTTACCAACCTTTCAGATGCAATGCTCCAGAACGAAGACCTGCCCGGGACATATTTCGACTACGCAGACTTGTCACGCACCAACTTCATGCAAGCGAACCTGGATGGTTCCACATTCCAACACACGAAAGCACCCAGAACGTCGTTTGAGCGCGCAGACGTATCGGGCACACTGTTCCTCGAAACTGACCTGAGCCACGCCCGCTTTACGGAGGCTAACCTTACTACAGCAACCTTTCGGGGTGTAGACATGACGGGCGTGGACCTTACCGGTGCGAACCTGTCGGGCGCCAAATTTTCCGGCGGATCGCAGCCCGTGGAGGGATTGACTCAAACCCAGCTTGATCAGGCCCGTGCCGACCCCGAAAACCCGCCCCGACTTGACTACATCATTGACCCCAAGACCGGACATCAATTGACCTGGCGCGACAGACCGCTGAACGAAGGATAGTAACGAGACTCGTCCTTACACCCCACAAGGTTGAGATGACCTGAATGACATATCCCGTTGGGAGGAGATCGTCAGTGGGGTGTCGCGCAAACCAAGTACTCTGTGAGGTCTGAAAACAATGCCCATCACGTACGGATTGAATATGTCCAGGCTGGGAATGGTCCCGCCATCGGGTCACACCGTTCTGAAGGAGTATGCAATCCACACGGAGAAATCGGACGTTTTCTTGTCGTACCGAAGCCCTGCCCGGTGTATTACCGAGGAACTCGCGGCCTTTCTCAACAACCAGGGAGCAACCGTCTACATGGACGTTCACGACGACTTCCTGAATCCCGGGGACAGCGACCTGGACCTCGCGCTGTTGACCGCCATAAAAAACTCATGCACGATGGTAATCGTCATCTCGGACGAAACACTAAGATCATGGTGGGCCGGTTCGTGGTGGGTGCCCTGGGAGATAGGAGTGTCTACCCCTTACGGGATACCAAGGGCCTTGTACGGTCCCCGGTTAACCGATTCGCTTCCGACTTACCTGGTGAAGTTGCCCCGGTTAAATGGCCTTCAGGCCGCCAATCAATGGATACTCGATAACAAAAGTCGTCGACGCCCCCAAATGCGGCTACGCCGCCGACTTAACCGCGGACGAGGGTTTTTCCCTCGCTGACACTCCACGGAACCGGTACGAGCGAGTTTTGGCTTGCTCTCCCTCAAGGCGAATCACCGCCAACCACGGAGACCAAGGTTACCTCGCACAGTCAGGGTCAGAAGTCTTCGCAGTTTGCAAGCAGGAGAAACAGTCGTTCGATGACGGGAAGCCCCCAGTTGGAAGAAATGAACCTCCGTCCCCCGCTCGCGTTGTACGTCGTTTGGCATACCAAATTCCCCATGGGTGAGAACATCGGGAATATGTTGCGAGACCACTTCGGTTCTCACAAATTCACGCACGCGTCCGGCGGAGACCGCCTGAGGGTGACGTTCCGAAACACGCCCGCCCCCAGTGCGAACATCCCCCTGCCCATAACCTGGGGCGATTCGGACACGGCCGCGGTGATAACGCTACTCGATAACGAGCTGATAAAGCACCCCGAGTGGGTCAATTACGTTCGGAAACTCGCAAGCGAAGCTGAGGAGGCCGGCTTCGGCGCCCGTTTGATCCCGGTGGCAATGGAGAACGCAACTCTCAACGTCGGGCTTGCGGAGCAGGCGATTCGCTGGCATGATTGGGCCGGGTCCCGCGACGAAAAAGAACGGCGATTGCTCCGGGAACTCAAGTACGCGTTCAGCAGAATGCTGAGACATCGATTGGCCGAGTTGCGGCATCCCATGGCCGACCGGGACGCTCTGGGCGATTTTCTGGTCAAAGTGCCGGTCTTTCTCAGCCATTCCAAGCACGACCCTTACGGAGAACCCGTGGCCCTCCGGTTGAGGGATTGGCTGAATAACAACGCCGACCTGGCCACGTTTCTGGATATACGAGACATACCGGCGGGAGTGACCTTTGATTCGGTCATCAACCACGAAGTGGGAGAAAGCGTGATGGTAGCCATCTACACGGACTCCTACTCCTCCCGAGAATGGTGCCGGCGCGAAGTTATCAGGGCAAAGCGCCTGAACGTACCGATGATTACGGTCGACTGCCTGCAAGAAGGCGACGAAAGATCCTTTCCCTACCTGGGGAACGTCCCCTGCGTCCGCATGAACCCCGAGGCCGATGACCGGCTCGAATCCGTCGCCGACCGGATAATGGACGAAGTATTCAAGGACTTCCTCTGGCAATGCCGCGTGGAAGGACTGAGGACGCGTTTTCCGGAAACGACCTTCCTGGCCCGAGACCCGGAGTTGATCTCCCTGGCATCCCGCCCTCAAGCAACATTGGGGACCCGTTGGGACATAGTTTATCCCGGCCCCCCGCTGGGCACGGCGGAAACGGACCTGTTCGCGGACGTTGCCGGGGACGTTCACCTGCTCAGCCTGATAGAATGGCTCTCACGGAGGGGACAATGACGGCTCAGGAAATTCAACGGCCCAGAACCGTCGGCATATCGATTTCCGACAGCCCGGATATGCAGGCATTGGGATTGAGCGAAGGACACCTCCGGGACGCGATGACCGACGTAGCCACGTATCTCCTGTCATCGGGGGACGACCTGGCCTACGGCGGCGACCTGCGCCAAGGAGGTTTCACCGAAGTATTGTTTGAACTGGCCGCCCGTTACACCCACCCACACAAAGGGATCATCTCCCATCACCACGGCGACAGGGAAGGAGTCACCCATGTGAAGAGGGTGACCAACTACTTCGCCTGGCCCGTCCACATCAGGATGACGTACGACCAGTTGGACTCGCTGACCGAAGAGGTTGGGGATGTAGCCGAGTTGATGCTCCTCGACCTGGAGGGCGATCCCATGTCGGTAGAACAACGGAAGTCGATTCCGTCCGGCGAGCCTGACGATCTTGTCTGGACCAACGGGCTAACCGCCATGAGGCGGACCATGAGAGAGCGGACCGACGCTCGAATCTTCCTGGGCGGCAGGGTCAAGGGTTACAAAGGGTTTATGCCGGGCGTGGCCGAGGAAGCGCTACTCTCGCTGCAATCGAGTCAACCAGCGTTCCTATTGGGCGGATTCGGCGGATGCGTGCGGGACGTGGCCGAAACTCTCGGACTGGTCGAGTCCTGGCCGGGTTCCCGGGACGACTGGCCGGGCCGTTGGGAATTCCAAAGCTTCGGCCCGGACGACCTGAGGAACGGCCTCTCAGTAGACGAGAATCGAGTATTGGCCGGAACTCCCTACATCGACGAGGCGTTGCCGTTGGTGCTGAAAGGCCTGCGCAACCTGCGGCGCGACGACACGCAGGAAGTACCCGGCCACGGAGAACAATGAACGGCCCACAGAAGCCGCGGGATTCTTGGCTGACAGGAGAATCGGATGCAACCCGCGCCTCGGCACAAGGTCTTTGTCTGCTACCACCACCAGCAGGACCAGGGGCTTCGCAACAAGTTCGAAAACCTGTTTGCCGACCGGTACAACATCATGGACTCCCGGTCAGTCAGGATAGGCGGAATACCCGATGGTCTGCACCTGGACGAAATCAGCCGGCGGATTCGCGACAATTACCTTAGGGATGCGACCGTGACCGTGGTCCTTATTGGAAAGGACACCTGGAGAAGGAAGCACGTCGACTGGGAAATCGCGGCGTCCGTCCGTGACACCGACGCAAATCCCAGGTCGGGGCTGATCGGGATCCTCCTGCCTTCCCACCCTTCTTACCGCGAGGACGGCTACGACCCTTTCACGATACCCCCCAGGCTCCACTACAACGTCGAGTGTGGCTTTGCCAAGCTGTATAAGTGGAGTGAATCCCCGCAGCAGGTGGCTGGTTGGATTGACGAGGCCTACAGGCGCCGGAAGCAAATCATCCCGGACAATTCCCACGTCAGGTTTGCGAAGAACTGGAAGGGGCCGAGGTGGTATCCACAACGACGCGGTGGATGAAGTTTCGGTGATTGGTCGGGAACCTCCCTCGGAAGCGACCTGACGACGGGATTGATTTTCAAGATCACCGTTACGGCTTTGCCACGCCGGGCTGACGCGAAAAATCCGGCCAAGGGGAGAAGCCCCCGTGAAACGCATAGTCATCTGCTCCGACGGGACCTGGAACACGCCGGACCAGGAGTCGCCTTCCAACGTAACGGAGACGGCCCGCGCGGTGCTGCCCACCGCCCCCGACGGCACTGTCCAGGTCGTGTTCTACGACGCCGGCGTCGGTACGGAAAATTCCCCTCTGCTGCGAATGCTGGGAGGAGTGAGCGGAAAGGGCATAGAAAAGAACATCCGGGACTGATACCGGTTCCTGATGCACAACTACGAAGAGGGGGACGAGATCTACCTATTCGGATTCAGCCGGGGAGCGTACACGGTGCGCAGCCTCGCAGGGCTGGTTCGCAACGTCGGGGTGCTGGAGAAGTCCGAGGCCGGCCGGATCCCCGAAGCCTTCCGGATGTACCGCCGCTCCGACGCCAAGCCGAGGTCAGAGGAAGCCACCAGGTTCCGCGACCGTTATTCCCGCGAGGTTACCATCACGTTCATCGGGGTCTGGGACACCGTGGGAGCGCTGGGCGTCCCCTTGCGGCGTCTGGGGAAGCTGACTGCCAGACGCCACCGGTTCCACGACGTTGAGTTGAGCGGGATCGTCAAGAACGCCTGTCATGCCCTGGCAATTGAAGAAAAGCGCGGCCCGTTCCGGGCCTCCCTGTGGAGAGCCGAGGTCAAGCTTGGCCAGACCGTGGAGCAGGTCTGGTTCCCCGGCGTGCACGGCGACATCGGCGGGACCGAGGGCGACAACTCCCTGGACAACGCCCCGTTGGAGTGGATGAAAGCCAGGGCGTCGGCGTTGGGACTGGCCCTCGACGCAACGGACGCGCCCCGATCAACCGACCCGTCCCCACCGGCTATTGGAGAGCAGGGTTTCTGGGACCTGTTGCCGTCTCACCTCCGGGAAATCGGGGGAGACGCGACCCAGGCGGTTCATCCCACGGCCCGGGACCGCTTCAGGACGGTGGAGTCCTACAAGCCGAGGAACCTGGCCGAATACCTGGCCCGGCCCGGGGCGCGCATCTACGGGGAGGACGAAGACTGAACCGCTTCCCATAGGCTTAGCTACTCGCAAATGGGATTCTCCCCGAGCCGCCCGGCCCTGCCCCGGCAGCTCCCCATTAAAACTGTTCCGCCAGAATAGAAAGTCGCGTCAGACTTCCTCCGACTCCTCTCTGATAAAGTCCCGGGAGACGAGTTCGAGCCTCTCAACAGCGTCTCCGAACTTTGAGGGCCTACCATCCATGAGCGATGGGGAACCGGCCTTGACCTCCTCAACGATTTTGGAAGCCCTGGCACGTTCGGAATCCTGGGCATTGTCTTCGTCCGGTTCCCCAAGCAACCTTTCGTACCGCTCCATGAGGGACGAGTAATTGTCCCCGGGAACCAGGTGCATCATGCCAAGGATGAGTATGACTTCAAACAACATCCCCTCGGGTTTTTCCCGGATCGCTTCGGCCCCCGGACGCCCGAAAATGGATTCGACGACCTGCTCGTCGGTTGCCTCGCGTCGAAGGAACCGATGGTAGAGTCCAATGTCCACCGTTCGAAGTATCAGCGCGACAACCAATTCAAACCCAAGAGGCCGCTGGTTGTCGGGAAGAGAGGCCAGGGTCAGGCCCAGCCTGTGGAGCGACTGGGAAGTCGTCCGCAGGCTGATGTTGTAGGCGCTGAAAAACGACAATATCATTTCCTTGATTACCGGATAGCGCTCCCTAGTTTCCATGTCGCTGTTGTCAAAGAACCCGTTGATGCCGGTTGTCCTGAGATTCGACTCGATGAAACCCCCCTGGTCGGGTTGCGACAGATGGAAGTCAATGTCGAAGAACCGGCGCAGATACCCCTGTGCGTCGAATTCGCTGCCGTAGAGTCCCCGGATCGAATGCTCGAACTCCAGACGATTCACCGCCAGCACGAACACGATGTGGTCTACGGCAAAGAGGTGTTTGGCCACTTCCAAGAGCTTCACCCCGTAGGTAGGACGGCAGCGTTCCAGTTCGTCGATTATGACGATGAGGGGCCGTCCTTCGTTGGATTCGGCGAGGGATGTCGCCATCTCTTCCAGGGAGTCCCGGAATTCCCTCATGGCCTTCCGGGCTTCCCGGTAACCGGACATCCTTTCCTCGGAAAACTCTTCCATAAAGGGTTTGACGTCCAAAACGCCCTGGGTTCCGATGCTGACCACCGTTGGCAGGGCCCGCTTTACCATCGCCTTGGCGGCTCTGCCCACTTTTCCCATCGCGGCAGCCAGTTTAGCGGACCTGGTCATGTACTGTTCCAGGTCCTGCGACAATTCTTCGGACAGGGCTATGAACGGCTCGGTCGCAAAATCGGTTTCCCAGGCGCTGAAATTGACAACAAAAAAGTCTTCGCGCTGAAGGTGCCCGGTCCACATATTGATGAAAGTGGACTTGCCCTCGCCCCAGGGCGCGTCAATAGCGAGGACGCAAGGGCCTTCAATCGAGCTGACGATGCTGGTAAGGATGGTGGCCGACTCTTCCCGGCCTAGCCCGTCATCCCTGAACGGGTCGTCCTTGCGAACCCGGATATTCCGGGGCTGCACTCGTACCTTCGTTTCCATGACTCCCTCCTATAACTTTTACCGCGTTTCGACACACTTTCGGGTGAAAACGGAACCATCCAAGAGTCCGCCATAAAGGCCGAGAGAGAATTTCCAAGGTCGGGCAAACATCCACCGGGCCCGCCGGTGAAAGACCCTATACCAAACCACAGTAGCTTTTTCTCAGGCGCCGGTCAAATTGAGGAAGCGCCGGGGCAATCAATCGCCACCGCCTGAAGGCAACATCGTTTTGCCTGGCGCTCACCTTCTCCCCAGCCCCGGATTGAATATATATCACTCCATTGCAGGGATTGACAATCACCTGTCAACAGCCAATTTTTATTATCCTGACCTCAGTGACGGAAGATGCTTGGTGAACGGATAAGAGAGGCTCGAAAACGAGCGGGGCGTCTGCAGGTGGACCTGGCGGTTGCATTGAACAAACACCGCACGCTGATCAATAAAGTCGAGCAGGGAAACAGCAGTTTGAGCGTCGAGGCTCTGGCGAAGGCCGCCGTGGAATTGGGCGTATCCTCCGATTGCCTGCTGGGTCTGACCGATGACCCAACCCCGGTTACACAACTCCTGCAACAAGGGAGCGACGTAAGCAGGACTCCTCCGGTTCCCCAAGCGGCCCCACTAACCCCGACGACATTCAGGCCACCTTTATTGCCAGGGGTCTTCGGTCTCCCTTGCTTGAAGGATGGCTGCGATCAGGCGAAGCACTGCTTGAGCTTCAACGTCAGTTAGGCTGGCGAACTCCGCAAATATGCCGTCCATCTCCGGCGGCACGTCGAT
Source organism: Dehalococcoidia bacterium (assembly GCA_963665735.1). GTDB lineage: Bacteria > Chloroflexota > Dehalococcoidia > Lucifugimonadales > UBA3495 > CATOSK01. The sequence continues at coordinate 1,291,167 of OY762444.1, forward strand.
TACGAGCACAACCTTGCCTTCCACGATTCCCGTCCTCCCGTTCAGAGTCGTGGAATCATGGATTGGCATATCCTCCCTACCCGTCAAACTTGTGGAAGAATAACGACATTGGTAGCAACCCATCGTTAGGGCGTGGGATACCGGTTTACAGGAACGAGAAAGTCCGGCTGTCCCAACAGTCGGAGCCAGCCAATATCCCGGTAGGGCGCCAGGCACATCCTCACCCGGTTTCGCTCCATTCGGGATGTAAATTAACCGTAGGCGTCCCCCTCAGAGGCAATTGGAATTGAGGGTTGTTCCTAGTTGGGCGTATTTCCTGAACAATTTCCCCATACCGAAAGGTCGAGGCCGGTCTTGACGAATCGGGCGTATATCGTGTACCTGGTGGAAGCCACGGCAGCTACGGCCGCCCGTATCCAACTCTATGCTAAGTAGAGTCCCGGTTGACGGCGGCAGTCACGAGCGTTTTTCATTTCCCACTGCATGAAATACGTGGTGGAGACGGGATTCGACGTATTCCACCGGAGGCGCGGGAATCGTTTCATATTGGCCGAAGTTCCGATGTGACACGGAAATGAGGCAATTCCCCGGGCATCAGCCACCCAAGGAACGGCCAAGCCGGGAGAACCTCACTTCAACCGCTCCACCACCACCGGCCCCAGCCAACGGCCCACGGTGAAGTATTCCAGCGTCTCCTCCCCCTCCCCCACCGATGCAACCCCCAGCCGCATCACTCCTCCCACCGCGTAGGATTGTACCACCCCGCCCCGCCGCACGTCGAAGGTGGTCCAGAAGTTCACCACCGGGTGCGCCGGATGCCGCAGTTCCCAGCCCAGCTTCGACCGGAAGATCTCGATCATCGCCGGGGTGGGTTCTCCCAGCAGCGGCAGCGCCTCCGTCGCCTCAAAGACCATCTCCCGGGCCACGTGGCGCTGGAGGGTCCCGGCGTGGAAGTTGGGAATGGAGTCGGGGTACCCGTCGAAGGCGAACAGGTCCCGGTGGGGATGGATTTCCCTGATGCGGCGGGAGGTCCAATCTCCCCCGGAGTCCCGGTAGAACTCGATGCCGTACGCGGGGTCGAACCAGTCCTCGCCCACCGCGGGAGGAACCGGCTCGCCCTCAGGGAAGCGGCGCACCCTGGCCAGGGCCACCGTCTGCTCCTCCGGCGCCGTCAGCGTGGGATCCGGCCCCGGGGTGGGCGGAATCGACGCGATGAGCGCCTCGTGCTCCTCGCGGATTCGGCGCAACTCTTCGGAAAAGGTCGTGTCCTCCACCCCCGGCAGCAGCGCCGAACCGGAGGCCGGCGTGGGCAGGATCACCGGCGTCGGAAGGGGCTCATTGCCCCCACAAGCCGTCAGGATGACCGTCAAGAAAGCCGCCGTCAGCAAAAACTTCATTCTTCCACCATCCCCCGGGGAAGGACGTTGATGGAGAGGTCCCAATCCCGGGACACCCGCTCCACCTCCCGCACCGAGTACTCGAAATCCCTCACGTCCTCCAAAAGGTCCTGGAGCTCATACTTCAAGGACAGGCGCAGGGTATTCAGCCGCAGGTCCTCCGCCCCCCAGCCGTCAAGAACCGTCAGGGCCCGGGCCACCCCCTCCATCCGCTCCATCACGACGCCGCCCAGGACCCACGAATCACGAAGAGCAGACCGGTACTCCTCGCCCGGGCAACCGGCGGAAAGGTTCTGACTCAGGTCCATCTCCAGGGAATGATCGCAGAGCCAGGTATCCGGGACGTGCCCCCAGTGGCCATGGGCCGCCGGCGGGTAGGGCCGCCTGAACTCAACAACCAGCTCGGTGAGGGGGAGAGACAGTCCCCGGTTCCAGGCATCCAGGTTCACTTCGTTTACGATGCGGAGGCCGATGAGGACGGCGTGGAACATCCGGGACAGTTCAGCCTCCTGCTTGTCCCGCCAGGCAGACCGGTGGAAGGACAGCCGGGGCCGCAGCGAAACCTCCTCGGCGCCGCTCCGCCACCACATCCCGTACCCCCTTGGCCCCGGAACCTCGATGACCGGGCCCCGGGAGGAACCCCGTACCCGGAAGGAACCCTCGAACTCCATCTCGAAGGGGGTCAGTTCTCGGACTTCCTCGGTATCCTCGTTGAACACCATGGGACGCCCCGAAGGTCCCAGCCACAGCGGGCGCCCATAGCGGGCCGCCAACGCCTGCTCCCCCGCCGTCAGATCCCGTCCCGCATCCTCCACCGGCTCCGCGGGAGCCTGCGGGGAACCCGGCCCTCCCAGCAACGCCGAGGACTCCAGCCGCTGGTACCCCAGCCAGCCCACGCCCACCACCAGGAAGGCCAGCAGGAAGAACAACCCCCGGCGTCCGGTGAACAGGGAACCCGTGAAGATTCGCCCGAGCTTGGAACGCCGCCGGAGGCGCCGGGCACGTTCCTCTTGGAGAATGTCTTTCCCGTCGGGCGAGGGGGAACCCACTTCCGGTGGGGACTTTCTCCTCAAGAGCCGTCGCTCCGGAAGAGCTCGCCGCACACGGAGCAGCCGTAGGAGGACATGGCGTCGTCAAACCGGGCCAGGTGCCGCTCCACGTCCCGCACGATGCGGTCCAGTTCCTCCCGTTCCTCGTGGCCCAAGGAACCGGCCTCGAGAATCTCCCGGGCCTCGGACAGACGCACCACCGCCTCCCGCACTCCGGTCAGGCCCGTCTCCAGGGTGTCGGCGTACTCCCGGACCAGGGGGTCCACCTGCTGACCCCCGGGGAAAGAGGGCCGGGCCGGCGCCGACTCCAGGAAAGCCTGGGCCGAGTCCAGGTCATAGGCGAGGGATTCGTAGTTCCAGGAGGAAACGTCCACGGAGATGATGCGTTTCACGTGGAGCCAGACCCGGACGTAGGCCCACAGCCGCGGCCCCATGCTGCGGAAGTAATCCAGTTCGGACGGCGTCAGGTAGGGGTCCCGTTCGGATTCCAGGTCCAGGGGATTCATGGCGATGACCGGGGCCACCTCCCGGCGGCTGGCCGCCAGGTCCGCCTGGAGGGTGGCCGCGATGTCCGGCGTCGGCTCGGGGGTGGGGGTGGGCATAGCCGCGATGGTGGCCTCCACCGCCTGGGCGATGAGGGTAGCCTGGGGGATGGGAGTGCCCAGCGCGTCCACCTCCTCGCCGGGCAGGGGGGCCATCCAGTCCTCGGCCCCGGCGGGAATCTCCCCCGCCCCGTTATCGTCGCCGCCCACGAAGGCGCTGACCGCCCAGGCGGTGCAGCCGAAGCAGAGGGTGGTTAAGACCAGGATGACCACGATACCGATGCGGCGGTCCATGCTGACGATGCGTTCGACCATGAAAAGCTCTCTTCCCTAGCGGAGTCCCAGGCCGCCCACGGCCTGGCCCGCCTCGTCGTTCCAGCGGTTGATCCGGCCCTCGGCGTCGGCCAGGAAGAACCGGGACTCCCGGACCAGGGCCTCGAAGTTGTCCGACTCCTCGCCGGTCATGTTCAGCAGGGAACGCCCCGAGGGTCCGACCAGCACCGCCGCGGCCAGCAGCCGGTCCGAGCCGTAGCCCGTGATCTGAATGGTCTGCAGCATCCCCTCGTAGAGGTAGGCGTACTGCTGCCGCTGGGCCTCGGGGATTTCCATTGACGTCAACAGCCGGAACAGTTCGTCGGACTCCCGAGTGACCTGGTGGACGTTGGCCACCCAGTCCAGGTCCACTTCCTGGGGGCCGGAGTACTCGGTGGAGGTGATCAGGTCGCGGATGGTTCCCCGGAGCCGTTCCAGCCTCACCTGGAACCCGTAGAGGAACCGGATTTCCTCAAGAACCAGGGGGTCCACCCGCAGGGAAACCGCCTGCTGGGTATCCTCGGCCGCCGGAGCCCCCGGATCATCCGGGGGAACTTCGTCGCCGAAGTCGATGAGGGTCATCTCGTCGGAGGATTCGGAACCCCCGAATCCCAACATCCCGCAGCCCAGGGTGAGGAGGGAGAGAGCCAGGAGCAGGAACAACAAGGGAAGGAAAGACCTGGAAGTCATGGGCGAAAACTCCTCGCAGCGCAACGGGAAGGATAACAGCCCCGGCGCAACCGCCGATTTTCCCTTTGCGACAAATCCCAAGGGCGGCGGAAAGTGGCAACCTTGGGGAAAGAGAGGAGGCGGGGGGGAATGAACGCCGTGGAATACACCAGGGGCCAGATGATCCGGGCCGAGGCCGTGATGCTGCGGCATCAGGCCGACGCGCTGGCCCGGCTGTCCCGGGAGGAACCGGGGCTGGGGGACCTGGAACCCGTCGCCCGACGGCTGGCCGGATGCGTCAGCGCCGACGAGATCGGAAACCCCGTGCGCATCAACCGGAACCGCCAATTCTACGAGGAGATGACCCGGGAACTGCGCCGCGCCAAGGAGCGGACGGAGTTTCTGCCCGGAACCCCGGGCGTCCGGGAATCCCGGGTCGTCATGGAAAAATGCAAGCATCACTGCATCGCCATCACCGCCGCCATGCTGAAAGCCTCCGCCGGAGCCTGCCGGCCCTGGCCCTGATCCTGCTGGCGCTGGCGGCGATGGCCTGCCAGTTCGAGGCGGGAGCGATGACGGAACCGACCCCGGCGACGCAGACCGTCGTCCAATCCGCCGCGGCCCCCACGGCCGAACCCACGCCGGAACCGACTTCCACGGGCCCCGACATCTGCCTGCTGGCCCCCAAACTGCAGCGGCGGCTGATGAACATCGCCGGACTGACGGCCTGCGCGGGAGTCACCGCCGAGGACCTATCGTCAATCACCGAACTGTCCATCGGACAGCATCACCTGGAGGGAGAGCGCGGCGGCGGGCCCAGGCTGGACAGCGTCCGCCGCCTGGAGATAACCGGGGTCCGCCACACCCTGGCCAAGGAACAACTGGCCGTCTTCCGGCAGGTGCGGGAACTGGTGGTGGAGGCCGACGCCCCGGAGGGCGCGGACGATCCCGGGGAACTGGTGGGGCCGGGCGTCCTGGCGGGGATGCCCCACCTGGAAAAGCTGACCCTCACCGGCAGGAACGGCTGGCGGGAACACGCCCTGCGTCCCGGAACCCTGGAGGGCCTTTACAAGCTGCGGGAACTGCGGGCCCACTACCTGAGCGCGGTGGAGCCGGGATCCCTGTCCACCGCCACCAGCCTGGAGAGCGTGACCCTGCACGGGGCCGAGGGCTGGGACGAACATCCCCCGCGGATTCCCCACGACCTGTTCGCCGGGCTGGAGAACGTCAGGAACGTGAACCTCACCAACCTCCGCTGGCCGGTGCAGCCCCTGCTGCTGGACAACGACGGGGTCGTCTGCGCCGCCCGGCAGTGGGAGGCCTACCGGAACGACGGCCCCGCCACTCGTCCCCTGTCGGCCATGCTGCCCGGGGAATGGGAGGAGGAGAAGGACCTGGAGAGCCTGGAAGGATGCCCCGGGGAGATAGCGCCTTGACCCTCCCGGCCTACGCGCTGGCCCTGCCCCTGGCGCTGGCGCTGACTGTGATACTCCACGAACTGGCCCACCTGGTCGTGGCCCGGAGGTACGGCATGAAGGTGACGGGGTTCCAGTTCGGCCTGGGCCCCAGGATATTCACCCGGTACACCGGCAGCACCCGGGTATTCCTGAACCCGGGCACGGAGAACCTGCGGCCCGACCGGGAGGGGCCGCGACCCGGGGAGGAGATCGCGGTGTACGTGGAACGGCCCCCGGGCGGGACCGGCTACGCCGCGGCGGCCATGTTCCCCATCGACGGCCGTCCCTTCCCGCCGGAGACCCTGGAATCGGCCCAACGCCACGCCGGGGAGCGGATGCAGCTGCGGGGAAGGGTTCGCAGCGTGGAGAAAGACGAAGTCGTACTGGCCGACACCGCCTGGACGCTGAAGCTGTTCCCGTTGATGGCGGGGGTGGTCATCGCCGAGGATCCCGGCGGCCGGATGTCCGGGGCCTACAACACGGCCTCCTGGAAGAGGCAGGCAACGGTGGCCCTCTCCGGCCCCCTGGCCAACGTCCTGATCTGGCTGGCGCTGCTGGTCGCCGTGGCCGTCTTTCCCATGCCCGGCGACCCTACGCCGGAACTGACGGTGCGGTCGGTCAAGCCGGGCAGCCCCGCCGAGGCGGCCGGAATCCGGCCCGGGGACAGAATACTGAGAGCCGGCAGGTTCTTTCATCCCACCGTGGAGGAACTTCGCCATCACATCGACCGGGCCCGTCAAGACGGGAGAGAAGCCGACCTGGGGCTGGCGTCTCCGGACGGGGCGTGGCGGGATCACCGGATACGCCCCGACGGGGATACGGGAATGATCGGGGTGAGCCTGAACTACACGCTGCCCCCGGAGAGAGAGTACCCCATGGACCCGGCCAGCGTCGCCGGGCGAATCGGGGGAACGATGGAACGGTACGCCCGATCCATGACCGCCGCGGTGACGGACACCTTCCGGGGGGCGGCGCCCCCCGGCCCCGTCACCGGCCCCTACCAGGTGGCCGAGTCGGTGGATCACGTGGGGCTGGGCGGGCTGCTGGTGGCGATAGCCACCCTGAACTTGATGGTGGCTCTGGCCAACCTGCTGCCGATACCCCGGCAGGACGGCTACCTGATATTGAACGGGGCGGTGAAGTCCCTGCGGGGAGGCAGGGAAATCGGCCCCCGGGCCGAGCGGGCGATGCTGGTGGGCTGGATTTCGCTGATCGTGTTCGCGCTGACCTACCTGGCAGCCAACGACCTGGCCCGTCTGCTGATACTGGGATGAGCGGAGGAAGGGAGCCGGAGACGAGAGCAGGATAGCCGCCCAGTGGCCATCCGTGGCGAACAACCCCCGGGAAAGGGAATCCGGGCTATCATAGCGGGAAAATCCCACCGGCAGGAGTTGGCCCCGACATGACCACGCAGCAGAAACCCGGGTGCGAGTGCACCATCAATGACGACATGGCCTGGGCCGGTCCCGGCATCCGCCTCTGCCACCACAGCTCCACCAGGGAGGCCGAGGAGGTCCAGGAGCGCATCGCCGGGCTGCTGGCCACCTTTGCCCAGAACCTGGACCACGGAACCATGCTGGACAAGACCCTGAAGGAGATGGCCGAGGAATACCGCCGGGAGGCCTCCGGCATGAACCCCAACCTGCTCAACCGGGACGAGCGGCTGATAATCAACATCAACTTCCTGCGGAACCTCAGCCTGGCCGCCCAGATGTTCATGTGCGCCATGATAATCGAGCGGAACGGGGAGGCGGGGTGAACCGCCGCCTGGCATTGGCCGGAATTGCGCTGGCGGCGCTGGCGGGAATGGGAATCGCCTACTGGATGACGGCGGCGGGGGTGGAACTCCCCGCGCCGCTGGTCAGCGGCGAAAGGGCAACTCCCACCGGACAGAAACCGCTGCTGACCGAGTTCGGGGACTTCCAGTGTCCCCACTGCGCCCGGTTCGCAACGCAAGTCATTCCCCTGATACGGAAGGAGCTGGTTGAGAAGGGACACGCCGACTTCGAGTACCGCCACTACCCCTTCCTGGGACCGATGTCCTTCAACGCTGCCGAGGCCGCCGAGTGCGCCCGGGAGCAGGACGCCTTTGACGAGTACCACGACGGCTTGTACGGGAAGCTGGCGAAGGGGAGGAACGTGACCAATACGATGCTGGAGGAGACCGCCGGACAAGTCGGGATAGACGCGGCGCGGTTCCAGGAATGCCGGGCATCGGGGAGAACCCGGGCCCGGGTGCTGGCCGACCTGGAGTACGGACGGGCGCTGGGAGTTCGGGGAACGCCGACCCTGGTGCTGGACGGGGAACTCCTGGAGTGGAACGTGCCGGGGGACATTGTGGACCTAGTTAAGAAAGCGGCGACGGAGTAGCTTTCCATTCTTCCCGCTGCCGGCTCTGCCAAAAGTGAAAACCGGAGACCGTCCGTATCGGACCTCATGCCCGACCGGTGGGGCTGAATCCCCAAAACCACCAACAACATGGGGAGGCAAGTAATGGAAACCACCCTGAACTCCCTCGTAGCAGACCACACTGACCCCGCCGACCGCCTGGACGCCCTAGCGGATGTGGTGGAAGCCAATCCCGAGCGGTGGCGCCAGGGGAGCTTCTACAGCGACCGCGACGGGGAGACCTGCTTCGACTACCGGAAGGCCCACGCCGCCTGCTACCTGGGACTGGTCCGTATCGCCTACGGCAGCGAGGACACGCCGGTATGGATGGCCTCAATCACCCTGGACGACAACAACCCCGGACCTGCCGACTGGAACGACGACCCGGACCGCAAGCCGGAGGAGATAGCGGCCGCGCTACGGGAGACGGCCAGGATGGAACGGCAAGTCCCGCGCTTGTAACCAAGTTGTTACAAGAAACCGCCAACGACCCCGTAGGAACATCCCCCAACTCCCAAGGGCAGCCTACCACGCTTTCAGAACAGCCACTCCCACGCAGGGAAGCCCAATCCCTGACTTCAACCCGCATTGCAATCCACAACCGGCAGTCCCGTGAGAGAGAACAACACCCCGGGCGGGCGGGGTTTCCGGGTGGCTACACCACCCCCGCCCGCCGGGGGCCCTCGGGAGGAAACGCCGTGATCGAATTCAGGAAGGGCGACATTTTCCAAAGCGACGCCCGGGCGCTGGTCAACCCGGTCAACTGCGTGGGCGTCATGGGCAAGGGCCTGGCCCTGCAGTTCAAGCAGAAATTCCCCGCCAACTTCCAAGCGTACGCCGCCGCTTGCAAGCAGGGACAGGTGCAACCGAGCCGGATGCACGTCCACGAGGAAGACGGCAAGACCATCGTCAACTTTCCCACCAAGCGGCACTGGCGGGACCCCAGCCGTCTCCCCGACGTGGAGGCGGGAATCCGCGACCTGGCCCTGGTGATCCGGGAAAGGGGCATCGAATCCATCGCCATCCCGGCCCTGGGCAGCGGCCTGGGCGGGCTGGACTGGCGCAGGGTGAGACCCCTGCTGGAACGGGAACTGGCCGGGCTGGAGGAGGTGCAGGTCACCGTTTACGAGCCCTGGTAGAAAATTCCCCGCCGCAGGGACCGGCGTAACATCAAGGACATTCCGGCGTGGGCCGGAATGAACCCCGACACCGGCGGGAGGAGAAGAGAAAATGCCGCGACGAGATGAGAATGCCTACGGTGGAACCGAGTTCACCGACTGGCGCGACGAACCGCTGGAACCGGACGTCACCGTCAGGGAAGCGGTAGCGGAGGCCCTGCAGTACCGCAACGGCAACGAGCCCACGTACTACGAAGAGGAAATGGAGGGCCTGCGCCGGCTGATGGACCTCTACGAAGAGAAGGGCCTGGAAAGAACCCGGGAAATGGAACAGGCGTTGGGTGAACTGGAAATGCGTTCCAACGCCCTCGGCTGGCCGGACGGGCAGTACGACGACTTCCCCAAGGGCGAGCAGGTCACCCAGCATTACCGGGAACTGTTGAAGCCGGCCCTGGAGTTTGACGACCTGAGCACCGACACCGGCCACGAACTCCGTCAACTGGTTTACGGGATGAACCCGCGGGAAGCGGCGGAATTCGACGACACCCACGCCAAGCTCTACCAGGCGATGGAAAACGGAGAATGCAGCTTGAAGGTCCAGTGGGATGATGACCGGACGATTATCAACTTCCAGGTGGAAGAGGGCATCGAACCCGACCGGATTCGGGAATTGAACCAAGCGGCAAGCACCATGGAAAAATTCATCAGGGATGAGAAAGCCGTGGCGATTCCGCTCCAGGCCGGGGCTGAGATCAGGCCGCGCATGGGCCGGTAACGCCCCCCTCCCGGCGCCCCGCACCAGTGGATAGTGGCCAGTGGCCAGTGATCAGTCCCCGCCCAACACCACCCCCAGTGGATAGTGGTCAGTGACCAGCGATAAAGCCACACGTCCCCACTATTCACTAACCACTAACCAACGAACACCGGCCACTGACCACCGGCCACTGAAAGGAAAAAATGCTCAGGAACCGATGCCGCTGCGGCCGTCCCCCCACCTACGGGAACGGCTGCTGTCTCCGCTGCTCCGCCGAGGCCACCGTGGACATACCCCCCAACCCGGAGCGCCGGGCCAACGTACCCCCTTCCATCCTCACGGGCGGGGCCTGGGAACTGGCCCGCCCCGCCGCCGTCAGCAACACCCTCTGGCTGCACCAGTCCCGGGGCCTGGAGCTCCTGGAATCCGGCCGGAACGTGGTCCTGGCCACCCCCACCGCCTCGGGCAAGACCCTGGTGTTTCAACTCTGGGCCATGACCGAGCTCAACAGGAACCCGGAGGCCGTCATCCTGGCCTTCTATCCCACCAAGGCCCTGGCCAACGACCAGGCCCGCCGCTGGCGGGAGTCCTGCCAAGCCCTGGGGATGCCCGACGACACCGTGGAGCAGATCGACGGCGACGTGGGCATGGCCCGCCGGGAGGAGATAATCCGCCGGGCCCGGGTGGTGCTGGCCACCCCCGACGTGACCCACGCCTGGCTGCTGCGCCGTTCCGGCGACCCGCTGGTACGGGGATTCCTCCGGCGGCTGCGGGGAATAATCATCGACGAGGCCCACGCCTACGAGGGCGTCTTCGGCAGCAACTCGGCCTACCTCTTCCGAAGGCTCATCTCGGCCGCAGCCTCCGCCGGCAGCCCGGCAGCGCCCCGGTTCGTCGCCGCCACCGCCACCATCCAGGACCCCGAGGAACACCTGGAAAAGCTCACCGGGGAAGAATTCCGGGCGGTTGACCAGGCCATGAACGGCTCCCCCCGCCACCACCGGGAGGTGCACCACCTGCCCCTGCGGGGGCCCCAGCGATGGGAGGAGCAATTGGCCGACCTGGTAACGGACATAATCGACCACGACCCGGAGGCCCAGGTCATCGCCTTCCATGACTCCCGGATGGGCATTGAGCGCATGGTGCAGCGCATCGGCCGTCCCCACGAGGTTCTCCCCTACCGGTCGGGGTACCTGGCCCAGGACCGCCGCGCCATCGAGAACAGCCTGCGGGGCAACCGGGTCCGCGCCGTCATCGCCACCTCGGCCCTGGAACTGGGCATCGATATGCCCGACCTGAACTACGGGATCAACATGGACCTGCCCCCGACCCGGAAGCAGTTCCACCAAAGATTGGGGCGGGTGGGCCGGACCAAGCCGGCCCAGTTCGTCCTGCTGGCCCCCCGCAGCCGGTTCCGGAGCTACGGGGAGACCCTGGGAGAATACCTGGCGGAGTCGGTGGAGCCCTCCCACCTCTACCTGGACAACGAGCAGATCCGTTACCAGCAGGCCCAGTCCCTGAAGGACGAGCTGGAACGGTCCGGCCGGGACACCCGGACCCCGCCGGACTCGGCCCACTGGCCCAAGGGATTCGATGAGTCCCTGCGCGCCGCCCACGGGGCGCCCCCGACCCGGCTGGCGTTGCAGGGAACCCAGGCGGGAACGCCGCCCCAGCTGGCCAACAGCCTGCGAAGTTCGGGCGAGGAGAACCTGGAGATCCTGGACGACGAGGAGCCAATCGGGATCATCTCCGTGGGCCGGGCCCTGGAGGAGGCCCACCCCGGAGCCATCTACCGGCACCGGGGCGTATCCTACCGGGTGGAGGAATGGGGCCGGCGCCGGGACACCATGAAAGCCTACGTCAGGACCCGGCGAATTGGACAGGACATGAACCGGACCAGCGCAATCATCCGCATCATGGCGGCGCTGCCGGCCGACCCCGGGCTGACCCTGGCCCGCCGGGAACTTCCCAACGGCCACGCCGCATTGCGGCGGATAGTCGTCACCGAGTCGGTGGAGGGCTACGAGGAGACCAAGTACGGCGCCGTCCACTACCTGCAGGAACGGAAACGGGACCCCCGGATGAGCCGCAAGCAGCGGGTCATGCCCACCACCGCGGTGGAAATCCGCATCGAGGAGGGATGGTTCCGGGGAGACTTCGGGGAGCCGTGGCAGGCCCGCCACCAGGCGGCGGAGGCGCTGCGGATGCACCTGGCCTATCGCCGGAGCATCGCCCGCCAGGAACTGGGGAGCCTGGTGGAAAACGTCTTCCTGGAGACGCCGCGGGGCTGCGTTGAGCTGGACGACGCGATCCTGGTCTACGACCGGGTGCACGGGGGATTGGGGCTGGTGGAGGACCTGTACCGGAACCTGGCCCGCTACGCCCGGAGCGTACCGCCAGATTACGGGAATGAACCGGGGACGATGTACCCGGATTACCGGGACGCGCTGGTGCGCTGGGCCGAGGGGGAGACGGTGACGCCGGAATCGGAGCCGGAACTTGGCCCCGACCGCTGGTGGCGGGCGGTCCGGGAGGGAACTCCGGTACGGATTTTCTCTTCCCATCCCAACGGGATGATGGAGGGCGAGGTGAAGGAACCGCTGTGGCGGGACGGGGTAGCCTACCGGGTGGAGACGGCGGAGGGAACGGCGGAGGCGCCGGAGGAGGCGTTGGAGCCGCGGGGAGAGCCCCTGGACTACCGGCTGTGGCTGCCGGCCGAGGGAAGGTTCCGGGAGCTGCAGCAGGGGAAGGCGGGAGGCTGAAAGGCGCAACACATTTGTACTGACACACCAAAAAGTGTCACCCCACTGGATCAACCGCGATTATTCCGTGCAATCCACTCGTCGATTCCCTTCATCTCCAACCTGATCTCCGTCGCAATATCCTCCAGGACTTTCATCCTTGATTCCAGTTCTAGGCGACGGTTTCGCTTATCATCAACGACGGGCCCAACCGAACCCACCAAGTATTCTATACTGCCGTCCTCACGCTCACGGTAGGGCTGACCTTCCTCGTCGAACTTGTCTTTCAGACCCATTTTGCATTGCCCTCCTTGCGTTATTGGAAATGAACCAACCGTTTTCTAAAAAACCGCCGCCATCATGGGAGACGATGGCGGCGGACTTTCCCGGGCCGGAGGAACACGGGGGAGGAGATGGTCCCGGCCCTCCGGCGTCAGGAAAGAGAACCCACTAGGAGAAGTTGGCGTGCCACTGCTTGAGGCGGGCGTAGTAGAGCCAGCACGTAGCGGAGTCGGAGGGACGCTTCGCCGTATCGTCAGAAAAGATCACGAAGATGTTGTTACCCGAGTCCCGGCCCGAGACAGACCGCGGCAAATGATCGGTAGTGCCACTGGGACTTGCCAAGCTGGCCGGAAGTTCCTGATCACCTACCTTGAAAGTATTCAGAACAGCGGCGGTGAACTTAGCAGTAGAAGTGCCAGGAGTAAGAATAGCACCCGGCAAACAATATGGAGTACTGGCGGCATCTAGGTCACTCAGAGCAACAATCTCCGGCGCCCAAACGTCCGACGCGCACTCGGACTGATTCGCCTGGATCTGGGAAACCAGGACGTTCATCCGGTCCGGCGTGGAGGCTCCCCGCTGGAACACCAGCTGGTTCCGGAGAATCCCGTCGCAGTTGAGGCCGACCTCGGTCTCAATGGACACGCCCCCCACCGGCTTGATGACCATCTCCACGAAGATCCTCGGCCCGATGAAAGCCAGGCCGGAGATACCCAGCCCGATGAAGGCCCCGATGAGGGTCTGCTTGGCCTTGGAAATCTGCTGCGGGTCTCCGGCCGCGGTGACCCATTGAAAGCCCGCCCACGCCACCACCGCCGTCGAGGCCACGGCTACGATGATGGCAATTATGGTGGCGATGCTGGTGCCGACACTGGCAAGTTCCTGCATACTTCTGAAAGGACCTCCCCGAATTCAGGTTTGGGGAAAGCTTAGAACGGAACTTGACCCCCGGACTTTTGCATTTCGGGAATCAGGGGTATCCCTCAACCCAGGTGGTCAGGTTGGCGACGTAGAGCCAGCAGACGGAACCGTCGGAGGGAAGTCCCACGTCCCCGGCAGCCCCGACATTTGTGGGAACCCAGTGGACGATGACGTTGTTCCGGTCGTCCCGGCCCGAGGTGTAGGCCGGCGAGAACGCCGACACGTTCGCCACCTGCCGGTCCTGCAGGGCCTCGGGAACCTCAACCCCGGACACCTTCTTGTATGCCGAAGTATCGAAACAGGTCCCGATGCCCGCCCCCGTGGTCCGCGCCACCGGGTTCCACATCTCCCTGGCGCAACCTTCGAAGGTGGCCTGGATGTGCTGCACCACGTAGTTCACCCGGTGGGCGTCGGAAATCTCCCGGTTGGCCACCAGCCGGTCCCGTAGCATCTGGTCGCAGTTGACCCCCTGCTCCGACTCGTACTCGATGCCCCCCGCCGGCGCCACCACGTAATCGCTGACCGCCGCCGGAACCAGGAAGGCCAGCCCCATGATCACCACGCCAACGCACACCCCGATGACCGAGTTCCGGGCCGACGCCGAACGGTTGGGGTCCCCCATGGAACTGAGCCACAGCCATCCGGCGTAGGCGAAGAATGGCGTCGCCAGGATGACCCCGACGACGGCGGCGAACCGCCCCAGGTTCTCGACCAGCAGGAGTCCGGGATCCAACGAAACCAACCTCCCTACGGGATATAGGGGTTGCTGCCGATGGCCGTCCGCTCCAGGTACCCCGAGGCCCAGGAACGGAAGGCCGCCACGTAGAGCCAGCAGGAGGCGCCGTCGGAGGGAAGCCCCTTGGCCCCCGTGCCGGTGCGCGCAGGGTGGGAAAAATAGACGATGATGTTGTTTTCCGAGTCCCGGTAGGAGATGTTTTTCATGGAGCCCCCGACCTGCAGGCCGTCCGGAACCGGGGCGCCGCCCACCTCGGGAGGACTGACGTAAACGGCGGGACTCGAGCCGGGCTCATAGTCCCGGCAGCCCTTGGGGATACCCGCGCTGTCGTAGACCACCGGGTTCCAGGTATCCTCGGAACAGCCCTCGTGCTGCCCCTGGACCTGGTGAACCAGGTACTGCATCTCCGCCGGCTCACCCGCGTTGCGCTGGAAGACCAGCTGGGTGCGGAGGATGTCGTCGCAGTCGGTGGCGGCCCGGGTCTCCACCCTCACGCCGCCGGCCGGCTCGATCACGAACCGGCTGATGGTTCCCGGTATCAGGAAGGCGCCGCCGATGACCACCAGCCCGATGACCACCCCGATGAGGGCGTGACGGGCCTGGGCCACCCGCTGGGGATCGCCCTGGCTGGAGATGAACAGGTACCCGGCGTTGACGATGAATATGGCGGCAACGGCGAACCCCACGGCGGCGAACACCCACGTCGCCAGGTTGATGACGGTGACCACGTTATCCATGCCGTCAAGAATTGCACGAAAGACGCGGGACATTCTTTTGCGGTGGGAGAGGGGAACGAAAAACCGTGAAGAGGAACTGGAAGCGGGAGCGGGACTACTGGCTGGACCGGGTGGGGCAGTACCATCCCGGCAACCGGCGGAGGTCGGACAGCCTGCGAATCGTTCCTGCCGATTACGCCGCCATTCCCCCGCCCGTCAACCCGCCGGTGCCCCTGGGACAACCCTGCCTGGTATGGCGCTGGCAGCTGCGGGGCGGCGGCTACGGCGCGCTGAACGGCCGGGGCGCCCACGTGCTGGCCTTCGAGCAAAGCCGGGGGAGATCGTTACAGGATGGTATGCAGGTGAACCACCTGTGCAGCCGCCCCTTCTGCATCCAGCCGGCGCATTTGTACGAGGGGACGGCATTGCAGAACGCCCGGGACCGGCGGGCGGAGCTGCGCCGGGGCCGCTACGTCAACTGGCGGGAGGCCGCCCACCGGCTGGAAAGGGCCTTGGACGGGGTTTACTGGCCGGCGCCGGAGACCGACGCGCGGGCAGCCGGATGGAAGGAACCCCTGGAGTGTCCCCACGCGGACCTACCGGAAATGTTCGAGAGCCGGGGGGTACGGGGGGTGAGGGTCTGCGTCAACTGCGGTGAGATGAGGCTGACCCGGGGAGGTGTAGAGGTGAGGATACGGCAGCCCTGCGACTCAAACCGGCGCCAGAGGGGGTTGGAGGAAACCGCCGGAGAAGCTGCTCGTTACAACGTCCTTTGACGGCCAGTCCAGCGCGACTCCCTGCATGAAAAGCCCTTGGGACTTTCACTCCGTGCAACCCAGGCGCCGGATGGGAAATCGCGGTATGGGTTCGCAGGAGAGCCGACAACCCCGGGGTTCCCGGCGTGGAGACTCACGCCGACAGCCTAACCGGCCAGGAACTCTCCCCAGTTTTCCATCAACTCCCGCCGGGCCTCCAGCAGGTCGGTCCGGTGGTAGGCCCGCTCCACCGCCGTCCCCACCCGGTGGGACAACGCCAGCTCCGCCACCGCCCAGGGCGTTCCCGTGGCTTCCGACGCCCAGTTCCGGAAACTTGACCGCAGCCCGTGAACCGTCGTCCTCTCGGCCAGCCCGTTCGACCGCAGCACCTTGGTCAGCGTCATGTCGGAAAGGCCCCGGCCCCGTCTCACTGGCGAGGGGAAGATGCAATCGCCCTCCTCCCGCAGGAGCCAGGCCTCCCGCAAAACCTCCAGCGCGGGGCGCGACAGGGGCTGCCGGTGCTCGTCCCCCGTCTTCATGCGGCTGGCCGGGATGATCCACAACTTCCGTTCCCAGTCGATTTCGCCCCAGGTTGCGTCCCGCACCTCGCCGGAACGGGCGGCGGTCAGGGCGACGAACTCCAGGGCCAGCTTGGCCGCCAGCCCGGACTCGCTGCCCCGGATGATTCCCAAGGCCGCCGGCAATTGGGCATAGGGCAACGCCCGGAAATGCTGGCTCACCTGGGGCATGGCGGGAAGGGCCGCGTCGATGCTCTCCCCCGCCGGATTGGTGTCAACCCAGCCGTGGGCCTGGCCCCACGCGAACACCCCGCGGATTCGTTGGCGCAGCCGCCGGGCCGTATCGTGCCTGACCGTCCACAGGGGTTGGACGACGGACAGCACGTGCCGCCGGTCTATCCGGTCCAGGGGCAGGTCGCCCAACGTCGGGAAGACGTACTTTTCCAACCCCTGTATCCAGTTCCTAGTGTGCTTTTCCGACCGGAACCGGGCGGCGTTGAGCTGGTGGACGGCCAGGGCCGCCTCCCGGAAGGTCGGGCAGACTTGAGGCGTCTCCCGCCTTTCCGCCAGGGGATTACGGCCATCGGCCACCGCCGTACGGTTTTCCCGGCATAGCTCCCGGGCCCTGGCCAGGCTGACGGCCGGGTATCCGCCCAGGCCGATGTCCCGCCGCCGACCGTCGACGACGATGCGCTGCACCCAGGACTTGGCGCCCGTCTTCGTCACGTTGAGGTAGAGCCCGGCCCCGTCGCCGTGCCGGCCGGACTTGGAGATTGTGGAAACCTGCCTTGCGGTCAATCCCATGTGAACCTCCCAAAGCGGTTGCCATTCCCACATTGTTGGGACACCCAACCCACATTTATTCCCACACGGCGACACGGATTGTAACGAACCAACCCGGAACAATCAATACCAATATGGAATGAACTCACGCTTGAATCAAGGGGTAACCACACAGGGACACACGGCAAAGGAGTCGTAATTGGTGGAGCTGGCGGGAATCGAACCCGCTACCTCTTCAATGCCATTGAAGCGCTCTCCCAAATGAGCTACAGCCCCACAGAAAGAGGAGCGGCATCCTGTGGACACCGCTCCACCAATATATCAGACCTGCGGCCAAGCCGCAATAGCCGTTAACCTTGCCGCACGAACTTCACCACCGTGCGGCCTTCGCTGCCCTCGAAAGGCTCCACCACGTAAATGTCCTTGTGCGAGTCCACCCAAATGCCGTGACAGGAACGGTGGGTCAGGGAACCCCATTGGGCCAGCCGCTCCCCTTCCAGGGTCAGAATGCTTATCAGCCCGCCGTTGTGTTCCGCCACGTAAACGATGTCGTCCTCGTCCACGTAGATAACCGCCGGCCCGATTAGCTTGCTGGGCCAGTCCGCCAGGTGTTCCCCTTCCTGGTCGAAAACCTGCACCCGGTCATTTTCCCGGTCGGCGATGAACAGCCGCCCCTTGCGGTCAATCCAGCAGCCGTGGGGCAGTTGGAACTGGCCGGGGCCGCTGCCCGGCTGTCCCCAGGACTTGATGAGCGTCCCGTCGGAAGTGAACTTGTGCACCCGGGCGTTGGCGTAACCGTCGGCGATGAAGATTTCCCCCGCCTCGTTGACCGCGATGCCCGCCGGCAGGTTGAAGGGGTCGCCGCCGTGGGTAACGTCCTTCCACCCGTTGGAACTGAAGTCGGTGTTGTCCGCCCCGGTGTCCGAGCGGTAGCCCTTTTCGCCGATGGTCTGGAGCAGCTCCCCGTCCTTGGTGAACTTCATAATCTGGCCGTGGTTGCGCTCCACCAGCCAGACGTTCTGTTCATGGTCCAGGATGATGGCGTGGGGAAAGGCGAACAGCCCTGCGCCCCAGGAATTGAGGTAGTTCCCTTCCCGGTCGAAAATGACAATCGGATGGTCCAGGTCCCGGTTGAAGCAGTAAATCCGGTCGTCCGAATCCCCGTAAACCGCCGCCGCCGGCATCTTCCAACCTTCGGGCAGCTTGGCCCAATCGGTGTGCATTTCGTAGGTATATTGGCCTTCGCCAACAATCGCTGTTGTCGTCACAGTCCGGCCCTCCAAGTCAAGCTGCCTGCGATTATGTCAGGTTGGAACATGATGGTCAATTCGGCGCCGCCTACCTGTTCTACCTCCCCCTGGCGAGGGGAGGGTAGGGGTGGGGGTAAGTCCGACACAACAACGGGAGTTCCCCAACGTCTCCCCATTTCGCAAAAGGGGATTGAACGGGTCACACACCCTTCCCTCAAGACGTAGGGGCGCACGGCCGTGCGCCCCTACTTTGCAATCGCCTTTCTCCCGCGATGGGGGTGAAAACCCGTTATGTGATTGCCCCTCAGAACGCCCCAATCCCCGGCGTCCTGACCCGCATACTCCAAAGCGAGTCCCCCGGCGTCATATACAGCGTGCGGTTGTCCGACCCGCCAAAAGCCAGGTTCCGCGTCACTTCGCTGGTTCGCACCACCGCCGCCACTTCGCCGGAAGGTTCAATCACCCAGAAACCGCCCGAACCGACGCAATACACCCGGCCCTCGGTGTCCACCTTCATCCCGTCCGGCACCCCCGGCTCGGCGGAGGCCATATCGCAAAAGACTCGCTGGTTGCTCAACGTCCCGTCGGCGGCCACGTCAAAAGCTTCAATCCGGCGGTTGGGGCAAAACTCCCCCCGTTCTTCCCGCCCGAAGTCCTCCTGCTCCGCCCGGCTGATTGCGACGTACAAGACCGACTCATCCGGTGACAGCGCCAACCCGTTGGGGTAAACGCACTGGTCGGTTGCCAAGTGAAGCTGGCCCTGGGGGTCAACCCGGAACACCCCGGCAAAGTCAATTTCCCGCAATTCCTGGGGCATCCGCAAACCCGGGTCGGTGAAATACAGGGTTCCATCCGAGCGGCAAATCACGTCGTTGGGTTTGTTGAACCGCTTGCCCTCCCAATTGTCGGCTACGACGGAGACGTTGCCATCGGCGTCCATCCGGGTCACCCGCCGGTGGTCCGCCCCCTCGCACATAATCAGGTTGCCCTGCCGGTCGAAGGTGCAGCCGTTGCCCTCCCCGGTGCCTTCCCGCACCACCGAAACCTCCCCGTTGGCGTCGTAACGCAGCAATCGGCTCCCTTCCAGGTCAACGAAGGTCACGTAACCCCCCGGATGCCACAGCGGGCCTTCGGTGCGGCCCCAGCCGGTGGTCAAAACCGTCGGTTCCGATGACTCCATGATGTTGGATACGTCGTCAGCCATAACAACCTCCCCTGTTTAGACTAAGAAACTATCCCAAAAGTCCCTTCCCCCTTGATGGGGGAAGGTTAGGATGGGGGTGAACACCCTGTCTTGACACATTTTCCGAAGGCGGGTCTTAGCCGGGATTATAGCAGTGACGCTGGAACCTGTATATTCAACCATTGGACTCAATCCCCTCCCCCTTGATGGGGGAGGGTTAGGGTGGGGGTGAAAACCTTGGCAACAGCCCCCTTCCCACAGCGGCGGCCCGTCATTACAATATCAGTTGCTAATCGCCGTCCCTACAAGGAGCTTAGCCATGCCAGCCACTAACCCCGATTCCTCCGCCGAGGACTTGGCCCAAGTCCTGGCCGCCCATGCCGCCCTGTTGTGGGGCCAGCAAAAAGCCGCCGACATGGGCCAATCCCTGACCCAAGCAGCCCGGATGCTGCTGGACATCGGCCAACATCCGCCCGCGCCGGACACCGAACCCGCCTGCTATCCGGCAGCCGAATAGCCCCGGCAAGCGACCCGCAATCATCGTAAGGAAGTCCAAGCCATGACAACCTCCTACCGTCTTGGGGTGGCCGACGCCGCCCGCCAAGTCAAGTCCGGCGAACTCTCCCCGGTATCCCTGGCCCAAGCCCTGCTGGAACGCATTGACGTCCTCGATCCCGCCTTGCAAGCGTGGGTCACCATTGACCGCGAGGATGTCTTGACCACCGCCCGCCAGCGGGAGGAAGAAGCCCAACAGGGCCAAGCCCCGGGGCTGATGCACGGCGTCCCCGTGGGCCTGAAAGACATCTTCTACACCGAGGGAATGAAAACCACCGCCTGCTCCCGCATCTACGCCGACTTCGTACCCGAATACGACGCCACCTGCGTCGCCAAGTTGAAGCAGGCCGGGGCCATCATCCTGGGCAAAGCCGTCACCACCGAGTTCGCCTCCAGCGACCCGTCTCCCAGCCGCAACGCCTGGAACTTGGAACACACCCCCGGCGGCTCCAGCAGCGGCTCATCGGTGGCCGTGTCCACCGGAATGTGCCCGGCGGCCCTCGGTTCCCAGACCGGCGGCTCCACCTGCCGCCCGGCGGGTTACAACGGCATCGTCGGCCTCAAGCCCACCTACGGGCGCATCAGCCGCTACGGCGTGGTGCCTTTGAGTTGGTCATTGGATACCGTCGGGATTCTGGTCCGTTCCGTGGAGGACGCCGCGATTCTGCTGCAAGCAATGGCCGGCCATGACCCCAAGGACGCCGGTTCCAGCCGCCGGTTGGTGGACGATTACCGGGCAGTAATGTCCCGTCGGAACGGGCCGCCCCGTTTGGGCTTATTGCGCGACTTCTTCCTGGAACGGTCAACCCCCGAAGTCCAGGCCCACACCGAGGCCGTCGCCCAGCAGCTTGCCCAGGCCGGCGCCGTGGTTGAGGAAATCCCCCTGCCCGCGTCCTTCGCCGCCGCCCACAGCTGCCAGCGCATCGTCAGCAACGTCGAGGCCGCCGCCTTCCATCAGGAAAATTTCAACCAACGGGCCGACGAATACGGCCCCCGCATCCGCAGCAACATCGAAACGGGAATGTTGACCCCGGCGGTCAGCTACTTGCAGGCCCAAAGGCTGCGCCGGGAATTTCGGCAAGACCTGGTGGAAACCCTGGCCCCGGTGGATGCCCTGCTGATGCCCACCAGTCCGTCCCCGGCGCCCCGGGACTTGACCACCACCGGCGACGCGGTATTTCAGGCTCCCTGGACTTCCGCGGGACTGCCCACCGTCGCCATCCCCTCCGGCGTCGGCGAGGCCGGCTTGCCGCTAAGCGTCCAGCTGGCCGGACTGCCCTTCCAGGAAGGCCAACTGCTCTCCGTAGCCCAATGGTGCGAACAAACCCTCAACACAAACCTCTGGCCCCCCGACTACGAGTAGCGTTAGGACAGGCGTTGCCTTCGGGTTTGGCATTTGCCAACATCCCCGTCACATCTTCAAAATTCCCCGCACCATGAGTTGTTGGCGTAGGTAGTCCATATCCCGGTTGCCTTTAATCGCGTTGCAGGTGTGGCACATCAATTGCAGGTTGCCGACTGCGTCCAGCCCACCCCTCGACCGGGGAGTGATGTGGTCAATGGTCAGCACGTGCAGGGGGAGTTCGTGCTGGCAGCCGACGCAACGACGGTTTTGCCGCACGTACAGCAATTCCTTGTCCGACTGGGGGTTGATGGGGCTTAGCAAAGTCAGGTCGTCGCGTTGCGGCGGCGTTTCCAGCGTCATCGGACTCCAATCTTCCCAACCCCGTTCCCCGTTCTCTTTCAACGGAATCTGCAATTCCCGCCTTGCCCGGTCCCGCAGCACTGCCGCCGCTTGGGGAACTATATCAATGCCAATCCACTGCCGTTCCAGTTTCTCCGCCGCGATGCAGGCGGTGGCGCAACCGCAAAACGGGTCCAGCACCAAGTCGCCCGGTTTGGACGACGCTTGGACAATGCGCTCCAGCAACGCTAACGGTTTCTGCGTCCTCCAGCCGGTGCGTTCCCTGGATTGAGCGGAAATCGGGCGAATGTCAGTCCACAGGTTGGAAGGAACCTGCCCCGGATTGCTTTCAAGGTAACGCTTTAACCGCGGCATACCATTATCCGCCGGATGATGTATCAAGCCGGCTGCATCAAGCGCATCCAATCTGGCAAGAGGGCTTTGGATGCTGCGATAACCCGGAATAAAGTGTTCCTCAATCCATTCTGCATACCCGCTGTTGCTGGGGATGGCCCAATGCCGATTGTTTCGGTTAGGGTCATGCCCCCGCCAAACCTCGCTGCTCTCCCCCGTTCTAAGCTCCGCAGCCGTCAAATCCCCTACCTGATAAACGCCCCTTTCGTCCGAGTATCGGTAAAACCTGTCCACGTAGTCCTGATTCAATGGAATGCGAACCTGGTCTGCGTTAATCCGCGCCCGGCCGGAATAGAAAAAGATATTGTCATAGACATTTCCAAATGACCGGGAATCGTTATGGGCCGAAGTGCGCCGCCAGGTGATTTGCGCCTTGTAAAGCTGTTCCCCGAACAGGGCGTCCATGATTCCTTTCAAGTAATGCGATGCGTGGGGGTCGCAATGCAGGTAAACGCTGCCGTCGGGTTTCAACACCCGGTTTAATTCCAGCAGGCGGATACTCATGAACGTCAAGTAACCGGCCATGCTTTCGCTGTGGGCCAATTTTGCGCCGTTTATCAGGTGGTACAGGGCCGGACGACGAATTTCGATTTCGTCAATCCATTCCTGCTTCATGTGGTCCAGGGTCCAAACGTCGTCAAACTCGGCTCCCTTGGCCTCACTGTCCAGGGGCGCGGCATAGGTCTGGTCGGAATTGAACGGGGGGTCCAGATATATCAAGTCCACGCACTCGGAGTTAATCCCCCGCAGAATGTCCAGATTATCCCCGATGAAGATTGTCCGGCTGGGGACGTTGCAAGCATTTGGCATAACTCAAGACTCCTCAACCGCCGCCATAGCCCAGGTTAGCGTCAAAGTCGTTCCCATCGGCAAAACGGTACGCCGCCACCGCATAAACCGTCAACGGGCCAACGTCAGCAACCCGGCCATCCTCTTTCGTCGGCTTAGGGCGTATCTCAAAATCATCCGTTGCGGTTCCCGCATCCCCACCGTCATTCCGGCGAAAGCCGGAATCCAGAAATTCCAAGCATGAAACAACGTCCTTAATGGCAAGGATTCCTGGACATCGGCCTGCGCCGGTATGACGGTGGAATATCACGACGCCGTTTAGGCCAATCGCATCGAGAATTGTGTCCCAATCCCTTCCCCCATGATGGGGGAAGGTTAGGGCAGGGGTGAAAACTCGCCTCAGAAAACCGCTATCGGGTTTACCGGCGACCCCGTCGTGTTGTGCAGCCGCAGCGGGCCGATGGACACCAGGAACTCCCAGCGATTCCTTTCCTGGCACGCCTCCGCCACGTCCTCCAGGTTGGCGTTGTCCAGAATCCACAACCCCATCGCCGTAATCCCTACCTGGTGAATCGGCTGCATCACCCTTTCGTACTGCGCCGGGCTAACGTCGTTGCCCGTATCCGAGCCCATAACTGCAACCCCCCGCTGGTGGAACAACGGCAGGCAGGCGGCTTGGCAGGCCGTAGAACCGGCGGAACGGTCCACCGGCCCTTCCACACTGCGGCGGCGCAGTTGCCCGGTGCGAATCAGCAGAATGTCTCCCTCTTCCACCCGAAACCCGCACCGTTCCTCGGCGGCCAGAATGTCCTCCGGCATCACCCCTTCGCCCCGTTCCAACCAGTCCACGCCCCGAATCATCGGCACGTCCACCAGCACCCCCCGGCTGACAAACCCCTTCCTGGCGGCGGTCACGGAGCAAACGGTGGCCCCCAGGTTGGTGGAAACCATGTGGGCCGGCTTGCCGTTATAGGTCTTGCCCTCCCAGAAAAAATGGGCCAGGCTGTCCACGTGCGTCACCGCGTACCCGTGGAAAATCATCCCGATGTAATCGGTAGCGGCGGCGTTGGGACGACCGCTTACCTTGTCGCCGCTGGCCCAGCCCTCGCCGCTTTCCACCATGAAATGCACCGGCGGGTTCGGAACGTCCGCCGTGGCGTCCCAAAGAATGTCGCGGGCCAGCGAAACCGTGACCCCTTCCTGCACCGTCGCCAGCGCCCGCTTGGTCTTGTCCGGCGTAATCAGGTTGGGAGTGCCAAGCTCGTCCTCCGGGCCCCAGCGGCCCCAATTGGATAGTTGGGAAAAGTAACTCAATACCTCTTCTTCGGTGGGAATCTGCGCCGCCATGAACGCCCTCCTCAACAATCAAATGGAATCCCCCAGGAATTTCGGCGCATTATGAATCAAGCCCCTTATAGGCGCAACAGATGATCCGGTAGAGGCAAACCCTGCAATAACCCCCTCCCCCTACCAGGGGGAGGGTCGGGGAGGGGGTGAACTCCAAAGTCACGCCCGCCGACTACCCGTCATTCCGGCGAAAGCCGGAATCCAGAAATCGCCTCCGCCAACACCGTTGCCATTCGTGATTACTGATAGGGGCGACCACAAAACGCCCCGAAACCGCCCAGGACGATGACAAAGTGTGGATACCAACGCACGGACAGGAATGTCCATGCCACCAGCCAAACGTCCATGCTACGGACAGGACGGCCATGAGCCCCGACTTTGCAATAGTCCCGCGAAACCGTCACACCCGCCTTGTAACCCGCCGGGCCGTGTGTTACGCTTGCCCAACCCCAACAGGCCCAACAACCCGGAAAGAGACTGACCAACTATGCGCTGTGAAATCTGTTTGAAGTCGGGAATGAGCGGCAACAACGTCAGCCACTCCAACCGCCACACCAAGACCCGTTTCAAGGCCAACGTCCACAAGCAAACCCTGCTCATCGGGGGAAAAGTCCAGCGGGTCAAGATTTGCACCCGCTGCCTGCGGACTTTGAGCAAGCCCCCGCGGGCCAAAAAGGGCGCCGCCGCCTAGTCCGGCCCCGTCCCAAGAGGGTGTGTCATAAATCCCCTCCCTTACGAGGGGGAGGGCTAGGGTGGGGGTGGAATCCGTCACCCTAAATCTCCGGCCCCAGCCCCCGGATGCTGGCCCGCATCCCTTCCATCGCCTCCGCCACCGTCTGCTCGCGGTTGAAAATCGCCGTCCCCGCCACCAGGATGGACGAACCCGCCCGCACCGAGTCCTGCGCTGTGGCGTCAGCCTTAACCCCCCCGTCAACCTCGATTCGGGCGGAGTACCCCTCTTCCTCGATGGCCCGCCGCAGCCGCCGCACCTTGCCCAGCATGGCGGGAATAAACGACTGCCCGCCAAAACCGGGGTTGACCGTCATAACCAGCACGATGTCCAGGAAGGGCAAAAGCTCTTCCACCGCCGCCAACGGCGTGGCCGGATTGACCGCAACCCCCACCTGCTTGCCCTGGTCTTTCACCGCGAAAACCGTCCGGTGCAGGTGGGTGCAGGCTTCGGCGTGGACGATAATCTGGTCCGTCGGGCTTTTCATCAACCCCGGCAGCAGGTAGTCCGGTTCCCGAACCATCAGGTGCATATTCAACGGCAGCGCGGTGAACTGCCGCACCGCGTCCACCACCAACTCCCCGAAGGATATGGCCGGAACGAACTGCCCGTCCATTATGTCAACGTGAATCAGGTCGGCCCCGGCTTGCGTCGCCTCTTCTACCTGCTGGCCCAGCCGGGCGAAGTCGGCGGCCAGCAGCGACGGCGCAATCTGGACGTGGGCTTTGGAAACCGCTTCAGATTCCATCGGCGTTGACCCTCAGAATTTCTTGCGCCTGCCGGATTCCCTCGGCCACCCGCTGCGGAGCCGTGCCGCCGATGTTATCCCTGGCCGCCACCGACGAGGCCGCGCTGATTCGGTAAACGTCATCATCAAAGGCTGGCGAAAACCGCCGGTATTCCTCCAAGGGAAGGGACTGCAACCCAATCCGGTTGTCCTCGCAGTGCCGGCACAGTTCCCACAAAATGCCGTGGGCCTCCCGGAAAGGCACTCCCTTGCCTACCAGGTAATCCGCCAAATCGGTAGCCAGCATATAGCTTTCCGACGCCGCATCGCCAATCCGGTCAACATTCAGCGTCATGGTAGCAAGCATCCCCTTGAACACTCGCAGCGTCGCCAGCAGAGTGTCCACCGTGTCGAAAAACCCCTCCTTGTCTTCCTGCAAATCCCGGTTGTAGGTCAAGGGCAGCCCCTTCATCACCGTCAGCAGTCCCATCAAGTTGCCATAGACCCGCCCGGTCTTGCCCCGCGCAATTTCGGCGAAGTCCGGGTTGCGCTTTTGCGGCATGATGCTGCTGCCGGTGGTAAAGTCCTCCGCCAGGTTGACGAAACCGAACTCCCGGCTGGCCCACAGGACAATCTCTTCCGAAAACCGGGACAGGTGCATCATGCACACCGCCGCCGCCGCCTGGAACTCCAGCAGAAAATCCCGGTCCGAAACGGCGTCCATGCTGTTGACGCTGACCTTGCTGAAACCCAATTCCGCCGCCACCCATTCCCGGTCAGTGGGATACGGTACGCCGGCCAGCGCGCCGCTCCCCAGGGGCAGCGTGTCCGCCCGCCGGTGGCAGTCGGCGAACCGGCCCACGTCCCTTTGCAGCATCTGGAAATAGGCCAGGACGTGATGGGCGAATACTACCGGCTGCGCCCGTTGCAGGTGGGTATAGCCGGGCATCAAAACGTCCTGGTGTCGGGCTGCCAGGTCAACCAGCGTTTGCTGCAACTCCCGCAGCGCCGCCACCGTTTCACCGATGACTTCCTTGGTGTAAAGCCGCAAGTCCAGCGCAATCTGGTCATTGCGCGACCTGGCGGTGTGCAGCCGTCCCCCCACCGGCCCGATAAGCTGGGACAGCCGCGCCTCGATGTTCATGTGCAGGTCTTCCAGCGACGCATCCCAGGGAAATTCCCCGGCCTCAATTTCGCCGCAGACCTTTTCCAGCCCTTCCACAATCAGGGCGGCGTCCTCTTCCGAAATAATGGACTGCCGGGCCAACATTCGGACGTGGGCCTTGGAACCGGCGATGTCCTGGCGGTAAAGCCGCCGGTCGTAGTGCAGCGAAACGGTGTAACTGCCGGGGTCGGTCATGGCGTCGTAACGGGAAAAAAGCGGCTACCTGGAACGGAGTCCCTGCTCCGCCAGCCATTGAAAATAGGCCCGGTTGGCCTGGGCCGCCCGGGCCAGGGCGTCCTCATACTCAACGAACAAGTCCTCCGGGTAGTCCATGGTGCATTTGCCGGGGTTGTCGCGGATTATCTTCTGGAGAATGCCGATGCGTTCCTGTTCGGCGTCAATCCACGCTTGACCCAACTGTTGATGCTCTACCGACAAGTCCCTGGCCTCGGAAACCATCATTCACTTCCTACTATCGTCAGTGTCTCCCACTGTGGCAAAAAGACGACCCAATTCATCCCCCAAGGGGCCTCAATCCCCTCCCCCTACGAGGGGGAGGGTTAGGGAGGGGGTCAAACCCCAAGTGATTTACGCCCCTTCTTCCAAAAAGGCAAAGCTGGCGGCCAGGTTCGCGAAAACCGCTTCGTCCGGCGGAATCTCCATAATCGCCTGGCCCTGGTAGCCCTTCCTTTCCAGCGCCCGCCGCATTTCCAGGCAGTCCAAATCGCCGGTGTCCACCGTGGGGTGGGCGTTGCCGTTCCGGGCCTGCTTGAAATGGACAATTTTAATCATGTCCAAGGGCAGGTTTTCCAGGTCTCCCAAAGGGTCCGTGTCCGGGAACCGCCGCAGTTGGTTGGTGGGGTCGGGACACAACCCCAAGCCCTGACCTTCCTCCGGCGACAGCCTTTGCCGCACTTCGTTAATCAACAGGGCCATGCTCCCGATGGGCTGGCCGGAGTTTTCCAGGGAAAGAACCACCCCTTGCCGGGCCGCCTCCCGCGCCAGACCCACCAGTCCATAGGCGGATTCCGGTATGTCCGACGGGGTTTCCCAAGCCTTGTCGAAACCGCTGGGGTCAACCGTCCGCAGGTGTGGCGCATCGCCGCCCACCAGCTTGGCCGCCGCCAACGCCGATTGGAAAAGCTCTCCCTGGGGGTCAATCTCCTGGGTAAGCGACGGCAAAGCCATCGCCAGGTCAAAGGTCAAACCTGGGAACCGCCCCACCAATTCTTGCAGCCGGGGCATCACGGGCCGCCATTCCATCCCTTCCCCGGACTCATAATCGCCCAGGCAGGTCTGGCGCAACTCAACGTGCTTTGCGCCCTGGGACTGGGCTTGCTCCACCAAATCGCCCAAGTCCTGACCGTCCAGTTGTATTCGCCACGAATTGGAAATCGCGCCAAGAATCATGACGTTACCCCCTCATGTCCTTGTCTCGCCCGGCCTTGTTTCGTGGGGTGACTATACTCCCATAAGGGCCAATCCTTCAACACGGCGGAGAATTCCTCAGCATCATCCCCCGCAACCTACCCGTCATTCCGGCGAAGAGCCTGCCCCGTACCACGATACGGGGCCGGAATCCCGAAATCCTTGCCAAAGCCGACGTTGCCCCCAAATGACCGTCATTCCCCGCCATCTACCCGTCATTCCGGCGAAGAGCCGGCCCCGTACCACGATACACGGGGCCGGAATCCAGAAATCCTTGCCAAACCGACGTTCCTCCCAAATGACCGTCATTCCCCGCAACCTATCCGTCATTCCGGCGTAGGCCGGAATCCAGAAATCCTTGCCAAACCGACATTCTCCCCAATGCCCGTCATTCCCCGCCATCTATCCGTCATTCCGGCGTAGGCCGGAATCCAGAACTCCTTGCCAAAGCCGACGTTGGCCCCCCAAATACCGCCATTCCGTCATGGATGCAAATGCCCCGGCATTTGCTACAATGTTGCCATTACCCGCAACCCTCACCCGTGGAGGTCTGCCATGACCGAGCAACTGTACCAACGGAAATGCACCGCCTGCCGCCGCGACTCTCCCCACGTCACCGACGAAGAAATCCGGCTGCTCAAGCCCGACATCCCCGACTGGGACTTGCTGGACGACAACAACGTCCCCAAGCTCGACCGGGAATTTCGGTTCAAGAACTTCCAACAAGCCCTGGACTTCACCACCGCCGTCGGCCAGTTGGCCGAAAGCGAAGGCCATCACCCCAAAATCGTAACCCAGTGGGGTTCGGTGGGAGTCACCTGGTGGACGCACAAAATCCGCAACCTCCACCAGAACGACTTCATCATGGCCGCCAAAACCGACCAACTCTACCAGGAAGCCACCGCAGAAGAGTAGGAGGGTACGTCAGAATGGCCAGTTCCCAACCCGGGATTCCTGCAAAGGGAGGAGTCCAGTCCCTTCCCCCTTAATGGGGGAAGGTTAGGATGGGGGTGAAATCCAGTTCACGTACTATCTCAGGAATACAGGCAACGCCATTCCAACGAATCCAGCCCAAACCTGACCCGCCGGAACCCCTCGGCATAGGCCAGACCCGCTTGCTGCCCCTGCTTGGCGCACCCGTTGGCAATCCGCTCCAACCTTTGCTCCGGGTTCCGCCCCCGCATCTGGCTGGCGTGGGCGCTCAGCGAATCGGCCTTGGCCGCCAGGTAGCCATCCGCGTCAACGAATATGTCGGCGCTCTCGGTACTCCACAAAAAGGCTTCCTTTACCTTGTGCGGTTTCAGCCCTTCTTCCTGGATATGCTCCGGGAAGTGCAGATAGCTCCAAGCGTAGGAACTAGCGGCATCCAGCGCTACTTGACCGCTTATCCGGTGGTCCCGATGCGTGTGGCTGACGCTGCGGTAAGGGTCAATGCAAAAGACAATGTCCGGGCGGTAGCGGCGGATTTCCCTTACCACCTTGCCCACGAATTCCCGATCGTTTTCCAAAGTACCGTCCGGGTAGCGCAGGAATTCCACGTCCTGCACGCCCAGCACGGCGGATGCGGCCAGCTGTTCCCGCTCCCGGATAGCGGCCAACTCCACCGGGGACATCTCCCGGTCCGATGTGCCTTTGTCCCCGTTGGTGCACATCACCACCACCACCTGGGTGCCGGCCTCTTTCACCCACTTGGCCATCGTCGCCCCGCATCCGCCTTCCGCGTCGTCCGGGTGCGGCGTGACCACCATCATCCGCCGGGGCGGGTCCGTAACTACTTCCATCCTTGAATTGGCCCCTGTCCTTCCCCGGGGGCGCCCGTCTGCGCGCCCCCGGCGTTCATGCTAAAGGTGGAAAACCACCATTTTGAGTTCGGTCATTTCCTCAATGGCATAGCCGGGGCCTTCCTTGCCCATGCCGCTGTCCTTCAGACCGCCATAGGGCATCACGTCGGCGCGCCACTGCGGAGAGGAGTTGATGTGCAGGTTGCCGGAGTGTACCTCCTTGGCGAACCGCATGGCCCAATCCACGTTCTGCGTGAAAATCCCCGCCGACAAGCCGAACCGCGTGTCGTTAGCCATTGCAATGGCTTCGTCAATGTTGCTGAAAGCGGACACCGCCACCGCAGGCCCGAACAGTTCCTCCCGGGAAACCCGCATATCCGGCTTAACGTCGGCCACTACCGTCGGGGCGTGCAAAGTCCCCTCTCGGTCGCCGCCGGCCACCACCCGCGCGCCTTGTCCCACCGCCTCGGCAATCCAGCCGTGGACCCGGGCCGCGTCCGACTCCCGAATCATCGGCCCCATCTTGATTGTCTCGTCCAGCGGATTGCCGGTAATAAAGTTCTCCGTGGGTGCGACCAGGGCATCCAGGAAATCGGCGTAAACATTCTCGTCGGCGAACACCCGCTGCGTCGAAATGCACACCTGCCCGGCGTTGGCGAACCCGCTGGCTACCGTCGCCGCCGCCACCTTTTCAATGTCGGCGTCGGACATGACAATCAACGGGCTGTTGGAGCCGAGTTCCATCGTTACCTTTTTGATGCCGGCGTTCCGGCAAATCTGGTCGCCAACTTCCATGCTGCCGGTGAACGTGATTTTACGCACCCGCGGGTCGCCGGTAATCACGTCTCCGATTTCCGCCCCGGAGCCGGTTACGGTCTGAATGGCCTCTTCCGGCAGCCCGGCGTCCAGCAGAATTTCCGTCAACTTCAGGGCCGACAGCGGCGTATCCCCGGCGGGTTTCAGAACCACGGCGTTGCCGCCGGCCAGCGCCGGGCCAACCTTGTGGCAAACCAGGTTCAACGGGAAGTTGAAGGGGCTGATGGCCGCCACCACCCCCACGGGAACGCGGATGGTGAAACCGAACTGGCTGGTCATGCCGGGCGCGGCGTCCAAAGGCACCGTCTCCCCGTGGATGCGCTTGGCCTCTTCCGAGGAAAGGGTAATGGTCTGGATGGCCCGCTGCACTTCGCCCCGACCTTCGGCGATAACCTTGCCCTCTTCCTTGGTGATGGTCTGAGCCAGGTCTTCCGCCCGTTCCGCCATCAAGTCCGCGGTGCGTCGCAGAATCATGTAGCGGTCATAGGCCGACATCCGGGCCATGACGGCGGCCCCGCGGCTTGCGCTGGTAATCGCCGCTTCCACGTCGGCGGCGCTGGCCCGCGGCACCGTGTCCAAAATTGACTGGTCAAAGGGGTTCAACACGGGCATCGTTTCCGCCCGTTCCACCCACTCTCCGTTGAGGTACATCTTCATCGTTGGCGTCTCCTTGCCTTCGGCGGTGATTGTTGGCGACCGTAAAGGCGATGTTGGTTCTTAGGATAGTCGCCGCAGCGCAAAGGCGCAACCGGGCCGCTATCTACGTCAGGGCAATCGCATACAGGAGTTAGGCTCTTTCCTCTCCCCCTCGACGGGGGAGGGTAGGGTGGGGATGGAACTGTCCCGCCTTTGGGTCAACGGCCTGTCCTATTCACCGGGTAGGGGCGCACGGCCGTGCGCCCCTACTTCGCAATCATCCATTCCCGGCAACGGTCCTTCCATTCCCCTTAGTAGTGGCAGGGGGATGACCCGCGGCTCAAATCCGCGCACCCGTCGCAATCAGCTGCCCAGAGCAGTCTTGCGGCCCTGGTCTGTAACTGTGTAATGCCCCGACTTGCCCGGCACCCGTTCCAGCCAGCGAAACTTGCTGCGGGCGGCGTTCCTTAGCGTCTGCACAAAACTGTGCGGACGGTGCCACCCGGCCAGGTCGAAAAGCCGCTCCAAATCCCCGGTATCCACGCTTTCCGTCCCCAGAAAACGGCTGGCCCCTTCGGCTGCCACCACCACCCGCCGCATATCCCCCAAGGGATTCGATGTCTGGCAGAAATTGATGAACTCTTCCTCGGCCTGATTCTGTCCTTCATCCTCAGTTGGGGCCGATTCCGTCGGAACCGGGGCCGGCGCAGTGGCCTTCGGTTCCGGCTCCGGCGGCGGGGGTGTCTCGGAAACCTCTTTGGCGGGAGGATTATCATCCATTGAGCCGCCGTTGCCGTAAGAGCGCCCATCTCCGTTCAAGGCTTCCCAGATAATCCTGTCGGCGGCGCTGGAAGGCCCTGCTTCCTTAGGCCCGTACCGCATCGCGATATATATGGCCTCCCGGATTACCTCTTGGTCTTCCGTTTCTACGATTATCTGCGTGTAATTGGGCAGTGTTATCGAAATTTTAGCCATACGCC
Organism: Dehalococcoidia bacterium; assembly: GCA_963665735.1. Taxonomy (GTDB): domain Bacteria; phylum Chloroflexota; class Dehalococcoidia; order Lucifugimonadales; family UBA3495; genus CATOSK01. The sequence continues at coordinate 1,323,790 of OY762444.1, forward strand.
CACCCCGGCTTTTTCCGTTGGCAACATATTAAACGCTGCCCCACCCCTAACGCAAATGAACGCCGTAACAGCGCCGTGCCTTTTGGTCATATCATTCTAAGCGCAGCGAAGAATCTGAAATTCTGGCAAAAGCCAACATCGCTTTGACCAGGGAATTTTAGACCCTTCACTTCGTTTAGAGTGACAGGTAGGGGTTAGGAAAGACAACAGCAAGGACCGTCATTCCGGCGCAGGCCGGAATCCAGAAATCCACGCACAGAACAGCGTCCGTTAGGGCGCCCCCCATGTCGTTCTATGCGCCCTTTCATGTCATTCCGAGCAAAGCGAAGAATCCAAAATTCTTGCCTGAAACCAACGCCGTTGTGCCCCACCGTCATTCCGGCGAAAGCCGGAATCCAGCCCCCTTCCTCCTTGGATTGTGGAATGTCAGAACGGGGCGCTCAAAGGTCCCTTCCCCTCGACGAGGAAAGGTTAGGATGGGGGTAAAGGCCGACTGTTCCCACTTTCTTAAAGCGTCTGCTTCAACCGCACCGCCAGGGAGCGCGTCAGACCCGGAACAGCGGCTATTTCGTCCAACGGCGCATCCTTGATTGCCTGGACTGTCCCGAACTTCCGCAGCAGCATCCGCTTCCGCTTGGGGCCAATGCCGGTAACCATGTCAATGGACGACCGCAGGCTGCCCTTGCTGCGCAAAGAACGGTGGTAGGTAATGGCGAACCGGTGCGCCTCATCCCGCAGCCGCTGCACCAGGTGAAGGGCCTGCGAGTTGCGGGGCAGGGCGATGGGTTCCGGCGTGTGCGGAACAAAAAGCCATTCATTTTCCTTGGCCAGCGACGCCAGCGGCACGTCATCCAAACCCAACTCCAGAAACACTTCCAACGCCGCCGAAAGGTGTCCCTTGCCCCCGTCAATCAGCACCAAATCCGGCACAATCCCCCAGGCGTCCCGGGACAGTTCATCCCCCTCCCGCGCCTTGGCCCGGGAAGCCGCCAACCGCTTGAACCGCCGCCGCAACATTTCCTGCATACTGGCGTAGTCGTCCACCCCCTCCACCGACTTTATCTTGAATCGGCGGTAGTGGGCCGGCCTGGGCCGTCCGTCCTGGAATACCACCATGCTGCCAACCACGTTGGAACCCTGGATATGGGAAATGTCGTAGCACTCCATCCGTTGCGGCGGGGCCGGCAGACTCAACTCTTCCTGCAAGTCCGCCACGGCCTGGTGAATAACGTCGGCGTTGTTCAGCCACTTGACCCGCTGCTGTGTCAAGCCCTGGTTGGCGTTTTCCGCCACCACGTCAATCAGTTTCTTGTTCTGCCCCCGCTTGGGATAGACCAGCTTCACCGACCCGCCCCGGCATTGCCTCAGCCAGCCGCTGATAAGTTCGTGGTCGTCCAGTTCGTGCTGCAACAGGATAGTCGGCGGAATCTGGGTGGCGGACTGGTAAAATTGCTGGGCGAACTGCCCCAGCACCAGGCCGGCGGATTCCTCTTCCGTTCCTTCCATCAAAAAACGGTCTCGCCCCACCAGCTTTCCCTTGCGAATGAAGAACGTCTCCACCCAGGTCTCGCTCGCGCCTTGGGCGATGGCAATGGCGTCCAGGTCTCCTCTGGGGTGGGAATCAACCTTAATCTGCTGCTCCAGGGCCACCCTTTCGATGCTGCGGATTTGGTCACGTAATACCCCCGCCCGTTCAAACTCCAACTTCTCCGACGCCTCGCCCATCTTGCTGCGAAGGTCGCGGGTCACCACCTCCGTATTGCCTTCCATGAACATAATGACCTGCTGGATTACCTCGGCGTACTCTTCCTTGGTGGCGTAACCGGAGCAGGGCGCCACGCATCGGTGGATGAAGTATTCCAGACAGGGCCGGGGGTCTGTTCCGGTGATGTTCTTGGTGCAGGAGCGGTAGGGAAACAGTTTCTTGATAAGGTCCATCGTGTGCCGGACGCTGCCGGCCGACGCAAACGGCCCGAAGTAACGCGCCCCATCCTTGGCAACCTGGCGGGTAATGTAAACTCGGGGAAACTCTTCTTTAAGGTCAATCTTCAGGAAAGGATAGGTCTTGTCGTCCTTCAACCGCGCGTTGTAGCGGGGCTTGTACCGCTTGATAAGCGTGTTTTCCAGAATCAGCGCTTCGGCGTCGGTGTCCGTGACGATATACTCGAAGTCGGCAATCTGGGAAACCAGTCGCCGCACCTTGACCCCGTGGCCGCTGGACGAACCGAAGTAGGAACGCAGCCGGTGCCGTAAGACCAACGCTTTCCCGACGTAGATAACATTGTCATCGGCGTCTTTCATCAGGTAAACGCCGGGCTTGTCCGGCGCGACCCGCAGCCGGTGTTCAATCAGGGGCGCAGCCATAACCCCCCTTAAATGAAGAAGGACAGCCCAATCAGTCCGGCCAGCAATACCCCGCCCATTATCAGGATGCGGCGCATTTCCGGCATGACGTAGTTGTAAGCGGCCGGCCGGTCAAAGCGGGAGCGGGGGCCGGAACGGGAGCGGCTGCCCTCCACCGGCTCCCGGACTTGCTGCGCCGGCCTGGTGGATGCGGCGGGAGTAGCCGCGGCCGTTTCCTCAGCGACGGCGGTGACGGCATCGGTTTCGTTGGGAGCGGACGCCCGGGGACGTTCCGCCACCGCAGCGTTGCCGCCCCGGTGCTGTCTCCTGCGTCGCCGCCCCAACTCGGCCTGGCGCGACGCCATCCGGCGGCCTTTACCCGGCATAATGATGCTCCTTCAGCCCGGATTAAACCTCTATTCGGCAAATGCCGGGCCTTTCGTTCTTGGCGGTAGAGTATATTATAACAGCAACCCCAACACCAAGGGTTATGTAACCTGTTTCCCGACGGATTAGCGTCGTACTCGCATCCGACAATCAACAGCAACCCGGCGGAATCGTAGGGGCGGGTTTCAAACCCGCCCCTGCATCCATGCGGAAACCCGCCGAGAAAACCGGCAGAGCCATCGGTCACGCCCGCGGGTGACTCTTTTCGTACTCTTGCCTCATGTGGGCGCCGGTCAGGTGGGTATAGACCTGCGTGGTGGAAATGCTGGAATGGCCCAGCAGTTCCTGCACGTGCCGCAGCGACGCCCCGTTTTCCAGCAGGTGCGTGGCGAAACTGTGCCGCAAGGTGTGCGGCGTGATGCGTTCCTCCACCCCAACTTTCTTGCCGTAGGTCTTCAGGATGTTCCAGACCCATTGCCGGGTCAGCCGCTCGCCCCGGTGGTTCACGAACAGGGCCGGTTCGTCCTTGTGGTTCCCCAACAGGACGCGCCGCGCCCCGTTCAGGTACTCTTTCAACCCCTCCGTCGCCTGCGGGTAGAGGTAAACGATGCGCTCCCGGGAACCCTTGCCCCAGCAGCGAATGTAAGACTCCTGCAAGTCCAGGTCCTGCACGTTCAGCGACACCAACTCCGTCACCCGCAGGCCGGTGGCGTAGAGCAGTTCCAGAATAGTGGCGTCGCGCTCGCTTTCCGGCGTCCCCGTCTTGCCCGCCTCCGACAACAGCAGTTGCACCTGTTCCTGGGACAGGCACTTGGGCAACGCCCGCCCCACCCGCGGCGAACCCAGCGACTCGGTGGGGTCTTCCTCCACCTCCCCGTTGTCCGCCAGAAAACCGAAGAAAGATTTGATAGCCGCCACTTTCCGGGCGGTGGTGGTGTCCCGGTATCCCTTGCGGTTCCGCAGGTCCGAGATGTACTCGTTCAGCAGGTTCAGGTCAACGTGGCCCCACGGGCCGTTGCCGTTGCCCGCCCCGCTCAGCCGTTCCTTGACGAACCCCTCGAATTGGGTCAGGTCGTTCCGATAAGCGTCAAGAGTATTGCGAGAGAAACCTTTTTCGACTACCAGGTGCTGTAAGAATGACTTGATTGCATTTTCCATAGACTACCGCCTTAGCTAGAATGAGGAAAAATAATGCGCTGGAGGGCGGCTTTAAGAACATCCGCCTCTGCCATTGCAACGATTTTACCCCCATCAACCCCCGGCCCCCCGCATACAACCAATGCGGATATTGAACAAACTGCCGCCCCCGGATAAAAAACCCTCTTCCTTGATGCTGACGCCATCCCCGTGACCGCGGGAATCCACCGCCGCAGGTATGACGGGTTGAATTGGGCAACGGTGGAGGGTCAGCCAAATCCAAAATGCGATATAATGACGACAGACGACGAAAACGATACGGTTTCGAGAGTGAGGACCGGGGGCGGCGAGCTATGCAACAAGCGACGGATTACCGGAGACGAAGCAAGGCTTTCCTAGTCAAAGCCAGGGAGGAATGGGCTGCCGGAGACCTGGAGCAGGCGTCAGAAAAGGCTTGGGGCGCGGCTGCGTTGATGCTCAAAGAGGTAGCCCAACTGAGAGGGTTGCAGCACGAAACCCACAACCATCTTTTCGGTGTAGTGCGTATCCTGGTAAGGGAGTCCGGCGACCGGGGATTGCGGCCACTGTTCCGAACCGCCAACGATCTGCACCATAATTTCTACGAAGACCGACTAACCGCCGATGAGATTGATGACGATATTCGAGAAGTGGAGCAGTTCGTGGACAAGGTGGAAAGTTTTATCTGATATGGGGCTTTCCGACAGCAGTCTCTTACCGTCGCACAAATGAGTCCCCCAACCAACCCGTCATACTGCCAACCCGTCAAAAAATCCCTTCCCCCTGCCAGGGGGAAGGTTAGGAAGGGGGATGATTCAAATGGCGCCGCCCAGCGGTCAACCGTCAGTAACCCGGTGAACCGCCCCGTCAGGAATCATCCCGCCAAAAAGTTCCGGGTGGATAATTTCCGCCAGAATCTCCAGCCCATCAATCAGCCTTGGCCCCAAACGGCTGGTATAGGCCCCGCCGTCAATAACGTAAACCTGCCCCTTCCTCACCGCCGGTAAGTCCTTCCAGCCGGGCAACGCCGTCAACAGCGGCAGGTCTTCCAACGCCCGCTCCAGGTCAAACCCGCAGGGCATGAACAAAACCATATCCGGCTGGCTGTCCACCACCTGCTCGCAGGTCAACCGTCCCGCCCCTTCGTCCTTCGACCCAAAGCAGGGAACGCCGCCAGCCAGTTCCACCATCTCCACAACCCAATGACCGCCGCACAGCAACGGGTCAACCCATTCAAGTTGCAAAATCCGGGGACGGTCAACCTCGGTTAGAAGTTCCGTCTTGCCGGCCACGGCGTCAATCCGTTCCTGCAACCCGGCGATAAGCCCTTCGGCCCGTTCCTCTACCCCGGTGGCTTGGCCCACCCGCCGAATATCCTCCAGCACGTCGCCAACATACGTGGGCGTCAGGGAAACCACCTCGGTAGGTTTCTGGAGCAGCTCGCTCAACTCGGCCACCTGCCGAGCCGACAACGCTCAAACCTCGCAAATCGCCTGGGTCAACAGCAAGTCCGGCTCCGCTTTTTCCAGCAGCGGTTGGTCCACTTCGTAGATTTTCTGGCCCCGGCTTAACCGTTGGGCGATGGTCTGGCTGATTTCCCCGCTGGTGGGGTGGTGTCCGTCAAAAACGCTGCGGACGATAACCGGCTTTTCCCCGGCGGCCGGCGGGTAATCGCAACGGGAAGTAACGCCGTAAAGCTGGTCTTCCAACCCCAACGCATAGACGATTTCGGTTGCTCCGGGTTGCAGCGAACAAATCCGCACTGGCCCTCCAAAAAACCGGGGTTGGTTAGTCCTCAGCGATTTCGATAACGCACTCGACGATTACGGCGTTATTGCCGGGCAATGCCCCCATTCCGGGAGCGGAACGCGCGTGGCGTCCCGCCTCTCCAAACAAAGCCACGAACAGGTCTGATGCCCCGTCCACCACCTGCGCCTGCTCCGTAAAGTCCGGCGCGCTGTTGACCATCCCCACCACTTTCAGAATGTGGCCCACCCGGTCCAGGTCGCCCAATTCCGCTTTCATCCGAGTCAACAGGTTCAGGGCGCACAGCCGCGCCGCCCGGTATCCTTCTTCCGTGGTCAAGTCCGCGCCCAGCTTGCCGGCAACGGCCGGCCCGTCCCCCTGACGGGAACCCACCCCGGCCAGCCACATAACCCCGCCGCTGCGGGCGGCCGGCAGGTAGTTCCCCGCCGGCGGTGGTGGCGCTGGCAGCGTATAACCCAAGTCGGCCAGTCTATTTTCAATTTCAGGCATTTCAACCAACCACGGGCCGGCAACTCCGCCGGCCGGCGTTTTACGAATTTCCGAACCGGGCGTCCCGCCAGTCCAGCGCGGCCCGCAATCCCTTTTCCTGACGGATGTTGTTGAACTCTTCCTGCTCCGGCGAAACGCTGGTATCAAAGTGGGTCATCAATTCCAGGTTGTGGTTTAACGAGGCCAGAAACCCCATCCCTTCCAACGCCCGGTTGACCGAAATCTTGGTCATCCGCACCCCAACTGCCGACAGCATGGCAATCTTCCCGGCGATGCGCTCGCACTCCGCTATCAACTCATCATGGGGAACCACCCGGCTGACCAGGCCGATACGGGCCGCTTCGTAGGCGTCCACCGTGTCCCCGGTAAGCAGCAGTTCCTTGGCGTTGGCCAGGTTGGCGCTGAACGGCGTAATCAGAAAGGGAGGCCCCAGCCCGGCGCGGATTTCCGGCTCTCCCATCACCGCCCGATCCGACGCCAACTTGATGTCGCATACCTGCACCAGTTCGCAGGCCCCGGCCAAGGCGTAGCCGTTAACCGCGGCGATGACCGGCTTGCCCAGGTTCCACACCATCAGGAAAGTGTCAACGTAGCTTTTCAGATGCTCCCGCCAGTCCGCCGGTTCCATTTCGTGAGGGTCGCCGGAATCCGGCCCCCGTTCCAGGTCAAACCCCGCCGAAAACGCCCTTCCCGCCCCGGTAAGAATCACCACCCGGATATCCGGGTCGGCGTCAATGACTTCCAGCGCCTCCCGGAACTCGGCCAACAAAGTGGCGTTCAGTGCGTTCAGCTTTTCCGGGCGGTTTAACGTCAGGTAGCAAATCGCGTCCTTCTTTTCGTAAATGAGACACTGGAACGCCACTAATCCAACCCCTCTGGACAACTACGGAATAGGAAAATTACGGTTGGCTATGCAAAAACCGCCCCGGACGGCAGAATCGGATTAACCCGCTGATTGACCCGTCAGGGGCCTACTTCAATCACGACCCGTTCAATGAACACCCGCTCCGTCGGCACGGATGCCTCCCCCAGGGGCGACGCCTTAACCGGCGTGTTGGCGATGGTATCCAGCACCGGCAACCCCTCCTTTACCTGCCCGAAGATGGTGTAGTTGGGCGGCAAGCCATACTCGCCGGCGTGGATGATGAAAAACTGGCTGCCGTTGGTATTCGGCCCGGCGTTGGCCATCGCCAAAATCCCCTTGGTGTAGGCCCGGTTCACCGGCTCGTCGGCGAAACGATACCCCGGCCCACCGCTGCCCGTTCCCGTCGGGTCGCCCGTCTGCACCATGAAGTCCTTGATTATCCGGTGGAAAATCACCCCGTCGTAGAAGCCTTCCCGGGACAGAAAGACGAAGTTGTTAACCGTGTTGGGGGCGTCCGCCGGGAATAACTCCGCCGTCAGTTCCCCCCGGTTGGTGATTATCCTGGCGGTGTAGTTCTTTCCCGTCTCAATGCTCATGGCCGGCGGCGCCGAGTATTGGCGGGAACGGGAAGTCCCACCGCCGGCGCTCCCCCCGGACGGCGCGGACGCGGCCGGCGGAGCGTCGCCCCCGGCGACAGTTTCCCCTCCCGCCGGCGCGCTGACCGGCGTGGGAGCTTCCGCGTCCTCCGACCCCTCCGGCGGAGCCAGCAGGCACCCCGCCAGCAGCAGAATCACCGGCAGCAGCAACAGGAAAAAGGTTCTTCCTCTAATCATGCCTCATCAACTTTTCCACGTTGGGATTTCCAATGGCGGGAACAACTGGACGTATTGTCATTCCGGCGAAAGCCCGAATCCGGCCCCTGCCCCCTCGATGAGGGAAGGTTAGGATGGGGGCGAAAATGTCGCCTTGACCTCGTTTCCTAGTAGGGCCGGGTAATCTTGGCAACCTCTTTCAAAGCCTCCATCGAAAAATCGGGAGACTTGCACAGGCTGATGGTCTTGTCCTCGTAATCGGCGATTTCCGCAACCTTGGCCGGAATCCGGTCCGCCAAGTCAAAGGGAATGTGCGTGACGCCGTGCTTGTCCCCGTGAATCAGGTCGCCGGTGTTCACCGTCAGCCCGCCCACCGTGACCGGAATCCCAATCTCCACCAGGTGAACGTAAGCGTGGGAAACCGAAACTTCCTTGGCGTAGAAGTGGAAACCCAACTCATGCACTTCGTCCAGGTCCCGCACCGTGCCGTCGGTAGCCACTCCCACCGCGCCCAAAGCCTTGTGAATGTTCCCCTGCACTTCGCCCCAGTAAGCCCCCAGGGGCGGGTTGTCAATGTCATGCAGGATAATGAACCGGGGCGCCGGAACCGACGCAATCAAGTCCCACCAGTCCTCCCGCGCCACGTTCCGGCCCTCCGGCTGGTTGGCGCTGATAACCCCCGTCACTGCGTAACCGATGGTGGGGGCAAAGTCCTGGAAGATGGAACGAATTTCCGGCAGCATGAAACCGTGGTTCTTGGGCCGGTAGTTGAAACCCTCAATGGCGTTGCAGATGCTCGGCCCATCAATCTGCCGCAGGGAGTTCAGGGTTTCCTCGCTAATCGTCTGGTACACGGTTTAGACCTCCTCAGTTCGGTACGGAGCCAGCCCGGGCGGGGCAAAGCCAGGTTGGGATTTGAAACCCCGTCGCCCCATCATTCAGGCAGTTTCCAAACACAGCCATGAGCATAACAGAAACCGCCCCCCAGGTGAAGATTAACCCCGGACTCGGCGCCGTTTCCGGTAAAGGGTTTGTCAAAAATCCCTTCCCCCGTCAAGGGGGAAGGTTAGGATGGGGGTGACGCCACCACCATCATTCCCGCACCACCACCGCCGTCAATCCCGCCACCTACCCGTCATTCCCGCGAAAGCGGGAATCCAAATCCACCGCCCAAACCAACCTCGCCACGACTTGGAAACTATCTCAAAACGAAACCACCTTAAAGTCTCCCCCTTTGTAAAGGGGGATTAAGGGGGATTTTTCCTCTCCCCAAGGCTGTTCGTTCAATCTCTTGAGAAAGTTCCTCAACAATCCGAAAAACCCCCTCCCCCTAATCAGGGGGAGGGTTGGGGAGGGGGTGAAACCGTTACCCCTCAATAACCCCATGGGTACGAATCATCATCGGCATCCTCTTCCTTGGGCCGCAGTTTCCTTAGGATGTATCGCGTCCCCACCACCGCCATGACCAGCAGGAACAGTCCCCCCAACAACCAGGAATTGAACAGCAAAAATGGCGTCGCCGGATTGAACCTCCCGGCGGGGTTTCCCGAATCCCCCGCGCCGCTCTCCCGCCAACGCTCATCCAACTGGTCCAAGTCCAGGCCATAAACGTCAATCAACGCCTCTTCCACGCCGCTGCCCCCGGCAATCCGACCCAGGAACCCTTGAAACTCCCCGAGACCGTACTCTTCCACCAGGAACCTGACCACGCTTTCCGATTTCAGGTAAAACAGGCCAATGCCTTCCGGGTCTCCCGATACCGCATTCATCGCCCGCAGCGGCAAGGGGTAGTCGCCCAGGTTTCGCCCGCCGTGGTAGTGGTTCCCCGGCTCGACGTAGCTGGCCAACCCTTCATCCAGCCAGGCCGGCGTCGGTTCAACGGCGTCCCTCAACTTCTGCGCCAGCAGCAGGTGAGCGGCCTCGTGGACAATCAAACTTCGGTCCAAACCGATTCCCAGAAACACCCCGGTTTGAGGAAAGGCGTACCCGTGAAAGACTTGCCGTTCCGTGATGGTGCGGCTCCGTTGCGGAAAAGCGGAAACCGCCTCGCTGTACCCGTTATAGATGAAACCCCGGATAGGCTCCGGTTCCGTCAGACCCAGCAGTTTTTCCACTTCCGCCAAGTCGTCCTTCAACCGCTCCGCCGCATCCTCAACCCTTTGCCTTGGCAAGTCGTGGTAGTAAAGCGTCAGCGGCCCCACCTGCGCCTTTTCCCACCGGAACCGGCCATCCACGTATTCCAGGGTTCGGAAAGGGGTTTCCAGTTGATTCCCCGCCGCGTCCCGCACCGAAAAACCGTATTCCACGGTGGTTCCCGGCGGCAGGTAGGCCGCCCCACCCAGCAGGTTGTCCCAACGGACGTTGACCCTTTTCCCCGGCGTGAACTCCCCGGCGGCGTAGGAAAGCACCCTGGACCCGGCCAGCCGGTAGTTAAGCTGCGCCCAGGTAATTTCCGAATCCGATTCCACGGTCACGCCCAGCGCAAGCCCCTCCGGGAAGTTGACCTCCTGGCTCTGGTGCAAGACCCGGATTCCCCCGGTCTGCGCGGCAACTTCCCGCACTCCCGCCGCCCAGACCAACAGCCCGCACAGCAAAAACGCCGCCGCCAACCCCGGCCAAATCCCCATGACTGCGTTGGCTGAAAACTTCACGTTGTCTTTAACGGGAGAGTCTAACCGATTCAGGCCAGGAACCGCCGCCGGGCCTCTTCCATCGTCCGCTGGTACACTTCCTGGAGCGGCAACCCCGACGATTGGGCTATGCGGCGGCAGTCCTCATACTCCGGCGACACGCTGACCGGCTTCCCATCCAGCAGTTTCACCTTGACGCTGACCTCCCCCAATTCCGTATCCAATGCGAAACTTTGCCTTTGGGCAACGTACCGCTCCGCCCGTCGGGTGCGTATTCCCAGCGTCGGCGTTTCCCGCAGAATCAACTCCACCGCCGCCGATTCCAGCCTATCGGGAACCAGTGCCGAAAGCAGTATCCCCGGCCGGTTCTTTTTCATCTGTATCGAGGTGTGCCAAACGTCCAGCGCGCCCAGCGCAAACAGCCGTTCCTGGACGTACCCCAGAATTTCCCCGGTGGCGTCATCCAGGTTGGTTTCCAGCAGCGTTACCACAGCCGGCGGCCCGGCAGTTTCGGCGTCGGCGGTTTCCCCCAGCCAGACCCGCGTCACGTTGGGAAACTCCGCCGGGTCTTTGGCCCCCAACCCCACGCCAATTCCCGATACGGTCATCCCCGGGCGGTCAAACTCGGCCAAAGTTGCAATTATCGCCGCCCCGGTGGGGGTGGTAAGCTCCCCGGCCCCCCGCTGCCACGGCTGTTCCGGGGCCAGGGGCGCCTTGGCGGCCGCCGCCAATTCCAGGGTGGCCGGCGCCGGATTCGAGTACCCGCCGGCCCACCGGGGCGGTGTCGCCTCCCCAACCACCAGCGGGGCCGCGTAAATCCTTTCCACCCCCAAGCGCTCCAAACAGACGGCGAACCCCACCACATCCACCAGGGTATCCAGCGTCCCCAGTTCTTCCAGCTCCAGGACTTCCTGCGGTTCCCCGTGAACCCGACTTTCCGCCCGCCAAAGCGCGCGCAAGACCCTTTCCGCCCATTCCTTCACCGCAGGAGTCAGCCAACTATCCGAAACGGTTTCCAGCAATTCCCGGGGCTTGAACCGCCGGTGATTTTCCAGGTCCACCGTCAACTGTACGCCCCTGACTTCGCACCGGACGCCGGGCCGGGCGGAAACCTCATACCCGGTCAAACCCAACTTGCCCAACTCGGCAACCACCGCATCCAAAGGAACGCCCAAGTCCACCATCGCCCCCAGCAGCATATCCCCGCTGGCCCCCCCGATGGACTGGATATAGGCGACCTTCGCCACGCCGTCAGCCGGTTGGCGACGGGCCGGCCGGTTTCACCCCCGCCCGGTCTGATTGCAAAACGTCATTCAGGCTGCCCGACCTCAATCCGTTCAAGTCCAGCGAAACCCACAAGTACCCAATCTTTTTCAACTGCGAAACAATTTCCCGCCGGTGCGCCAGGGCCAGTTCCATTTCCGACTCCCCGACCTCAATGCGGCAAACCTGGTCATGGTGACGCGCCCGCACCTCCCTAAGTCCCAACTTCCGCAAAACGTCCTCGGCCCGTTCAATCTTCGACAGCGTTTCCACGCTGACCGGCGTGCCGTAGGGGATGCGCGACGAAAGACACGGCTGGGCCGGCTTGTCCCAAATGGGCAAACCCAACTCCCGCGCCGCCGCCCGCACCATATCCTTGGAAAATCCCGCCTCCACCAGCGGGCTGCGTACCCGGTGTTCCTCCGCCGCCGTCAGCCCGGGGCGGAAATCTCCCAGGTCATCGGTATTGGCCCCGTTGACCACCCAGGCGTAACCTTCCCGGAGGGCCAGCGCCGCCAGTTGGTCGTAAAGCTCCGTCTTGCAGAAGTAGCACCGCTGCGGCGAATTAGCCCGGTATCCTTCCCGTTCCATTTCCTTGGTATTGATGATTCGGTGGGCCAACCCGAACTGCCGGGCTACACCCTCGGCCTCTGCCAACTCCCGCGCCGCCAACGCCGGAGACACCGCCGTTACTGCCAGCGCGCGCTCCCCCAGGGTTTGCGCCGCCGCCACCGCCACCAAAGCGCTGTCCACCCCGCCGGAGTAGGCCACCACCACCGACCCCATCTCGCCAAGAATGGCCTTCAGCGACCCAATACCGTCGGCAACCGAAACTCCCATGAACATCCCCAAAGAAAAAACTCCGTAAACTCAACCGCCATTCTACTATCCCCCCGTCCCGTTAACCATCCCCGCCCGGGATTTTGCAGGGCCTTTCCAAAGTTGGACCGTCATTCCGGCGGAGGCCGGAATCCAGTAGTTTGGATGACCGAACCGTTCCGGATTCCTGAGAAAGTGCGAATGACGGGTTGGGGGGCCAGACGGTCAACAGCGACTTTGGAAACACCTTGGGGATATTGACCGCCGGGGCCGCGCATTGCTACACTACACCCCGTTGGAACTTGGGGGCGGTTAGCTCAGTTGGTTAGAGTACTTGCTCGACACGCAAGAGGTCAGTGGTTCGAGTCCACTACCGCCCACCATACAATCATTTATCCAGGCCAAGAGTTCCAGCAATCCATTTTTGCCGATTACCCGGTTCTGTCACCGGTTCTATCATCAGTAGCAACCTCGCCGCCGCCCAATGTGACGGCGGGAAGATTGAAAAATGCGCGTCATGGTCATAGTCAAAGCAACCGGCGACAGCGAGGCCGGCGTCATGCCCTCAACCGAACTGCTTGCGGCTATGGGCGACTTCAACGAAGAACTGGTCAACGCCGGCGTAATGCTGGCCGGCGACGGCCTCAAACCGTCATCCCAGGGCAAACGAGTGGCTTTCGACGGGCCAAGCCGCACTGTCGCCGACGGCCCCTTCCCCCAAACCAATGAGTTGGTCGCCGGTTTCTGGCTGTGGGAAGTCAAGGACATGGCTGAGGCCGTCCAGTGGGTCAAGCGTTGCCCCAACCCCATGCCCGGCCCCAGCGAAATCGAGATTCGTCCGTTGTACGAAATTTCCGACTTTGGCGACGCCTTGACGCCGGAACGCGCCGCCCAGGAAGCCCGAATCCGGCAAGAGGAGACTGCCAGTTAATGACCTCCCTTTCCCATGAACGCATTATCGTGGCCTTATCCGGTGCCGCCCTTGCCTGACCTCAACCTGTTCAATCCCGACTCCGCATCCATCCCCGTAGCCGACGAATGGGACGCCGGCCACATGGGTTGCGGTGAAGTCATCATCCTGTTGCGCCTGCGGATGCGAAAGCTCAACCCCGGAGACGTGCTCAAACTTACCTCCCAGGACTTGGGCGCCCCCGAAGACCTGCCCGCCTGGTGCCGCCTGACCGGCCGGCGCCTGCTCCGCGCCGACCATCCCCACTACTGGATTGAAGCCAAAGCCGGTTAACCCCCAATCAACACCCGGAGGGAAATCAAACCTTTATGGCCGGAAAATTCTGCATTAGTCTCACCTGCGCCAAGGACAACACCGACAAAGCCACCGTCGCCTTCGTAATCGCCAACGCCTCCCTCGGCTCCGAACAGGAAACCGTCGTTTTCCTCAGCACCGAAGGCGTCCGCCTCTCCCAGAAAGGACACGCCGACGACGTTCACGAGGAAGGCTTTCTGCCCCTCAAGGAATTGATGGACAACTTCGCCGCCGCCGGGGGCAGCATCCTGGTCTGCGCCCCCTGCTTCAGAAAACGCGAACTCGACGAAGACAGCTTGGTTGACGGCGCCAGAATCGTCGGCGGTGCCGTCCTGATAGAATTTCTCTCCGACGGGACTCCCTGCATTTCCTACTGACCGGGCCATTTGAGAGCCGCTAAGTCGTTTTATGGAACCTGTCCAGCAGCACCCCTGCCAACCCGACGTAAGTTTCGACGGCGGCGACCTGGATTGCGGGGGCGGGCTGCTGCTCCTAATCCGCCGTCACATTGACCCGTTAGACCACGGCGGCCTGCTGGAAATCCTGTCCACCGACTCCACCGTCGAAGTCGAACTGCCGGCTTGGTGCCGGCTGACCAAAAACGAACTGGTATCGTGGACCAAAGCCGGCCGCCAGCGCAGCTACCTGGTCAGCAAGGGGCCGTATATTCCCACGGCGCCGCCCCGTATCGAAGCTGCCGCCGGCGGAATCGGCCAGCGGTTCCGGGTTCCGGTTTCCATCCCGGACACTTTGCCCCCGCCGTCTCCTGCGCCGGCCATTGCCCCCCTTTCCGTCATGGGCATCGGCAGTTGGCCCCGCCCCCGTTGGATGCTCCAGGCCATCCACGACCACCTGGACGGGCGGATAACCGAACCGGACTTCCAGGCCACCGCCGACGACGCCGTGCGCTTGTGCCTCGACGCCCAGTTCCGCGCCGGCGTTGACGTTCTGACCGACGGCGAACAACGCCGCGATAGTTACGCCAGTTTCGTCGGCGGCCTGCTGGACAACTGCCAGCTTATCCCCCTCAGCGACTTGACCGCGATGGTGGACGACCCCCAGGAGTTTGAGATGGAACTCCGCGCCCTGGACGTGCCGGCCGCCGAAGTGCGCCATCCCGTGGTTTACGGAAGTTTGGGCCGCAGCAAGCCCTTGGCCGTCCACGAGTTTGACTTCACCCGGACTTGCGCTGACCTACCCGTCAAGGTAGCCATCCCCGGCCCCTACCTGCTCACCCGCACCATGTGGATGGACTGCCTCACCGACCGCCCCTACGATACCCGCGAGGAACTGGCCGACGATGTTGTGCGCGTCCTGCGGGAAGAACTGCATTTCCTTCTGGCCTCCGGCGCCGCCCTGGTGCAATTCGATGAGCCGGTGCTGACCGAAGTAGTATTCGGCGCGGCCAGCCAACGCCGCAGTTTCATGTGCGGCGCCCTCAGCGAAAAGCTGGAGACCGGCCCCGAACTGGACTTCGCCGCCCAACTGCTCAACCAGGTGGTGCGGGGCCTCCCAACGGAACGCATCGGCCTGCACATCTGCCGGGGCAACTGGACCCGCGACGAGTCCGCTGCCTTGGCCGGCGACTACCGCCCCTTGGTTGACCTGCTCAAGCGCGCCCCGGTGGGCGTCCTGTTCTTGGAACTTTGCACCGAACGCGCCGGCGAAGCCGAAATCTTGCGCGACATCCCCGCCGATAAGCGCATCGGCGTTGGCGTCGTCAACCAGAAAGTTGACGCCGTGGAACCCGTCGAGGACATCCGCCGCCGCATATCCCGCGCCGTTGACCTCTTCGGCCAGGACCGGGTTCTGCTGACTCCCGACTGCGGTTTCGCCACCTTCGCCGACAACCCCGTAGCCTCCGCCCAAGTCGCCGAGGCCAAACTTCAAGCCATCGTAGCCGCCCGCAACTTCCTGCGCCCCGCCTGACCGCTGGCGGCTGTCGCCATATTCACCGTCATTCCCACCCCCAACCCGTCATTCCGGCCACCTACACCGTCATTCCGGCGAAGGCCGGAATCCAGAAATCCCAATCTCCAAGAACGTTCCCATTCCCGAAACTCCCTTGGGGAAAACCCAAAAATCCCCTCCCCCTACCAGGGGGAGGGTTGAGGAGGGGGTAAACCCCAACCACCATTTCTGCCGCCACCGTCGTTCCGTCCACCAACCCGTCATTCCGGCGAAGGCCGGAATCCAGAAATCCTGAAACTCCAAGAACATCCCTATTCCCGAAACCCCCTTGGGGAAAACCCAAGAATCCCCTCCCCCTAGCAGGGGGAGGGTTAGGGTGGGGGTGAATCCCCATAGGCAGTCCACCCGTAGGGGCGCACGGCCGTGCGCCCCTACTTCTCAACCCCCGCCCCACTGACACCGGCCCGTTGTGTCCCGCCCCTTTTTCCGCTAGGGTTGCCCCATGCTTGATTTGCTCAAAACCCGTTTCGGGTACGACGCCTTTCTACCCCACCAGGAAGAAATCATCGCCGCGGTCATGGCCGGACAGGACTGCTTCGTCCTCTTGCCCACCGGCGGCGGCAAGTCCCTGTGCTACCAACTTCCGGCCCTGGCCCTGGACGGGCTGACCCTGGTGGTATCCCCCCTAATCGCCCTGATGAAAGACCAGGTGGACGGCTTGCGGGCCAACGGCATCCCCGCCGGGTTCATCAACTCCACGCTAACCCAATCCCAAATTGCCCAGGTCCAGCAGCGCGTCCGGGACGGCGCCATTAAGTTGCTGTACGTCGCCCCGGAACGCGCCATAACTCCCGACTTCCAGCGATTCCTGGACAGCATCAAGGTCAGCCTAGTTGCCATTGACGAAGCCCATTGCGTGTCCGAATGGGGCCACGACTTCCGCCCGGCCTACCGGGAATTGGCCGGAATGCGCCAAGTCTGCCCCAACGCCCCGGTCATCGCCCTTACCGCCACCGCGCCCCAAATGGTGCGGGAAGACATCCTTTCCCAACTGGGACTCCGCCAGCCCCGCCGTTTCGTGTCCGGTTTCAACCGGCCCAACCTCACTTACGCCGTAACCCCCAAGAAAAACTCTCTCCCCGCCCTGGTATCCCTGCTGGAACGCCACTCCGGGGAATCGGCCATCATCTACTGCCTCGCCCGCCAGTCCACCGAAGACCTGGCCGGCGCCTTGTCACGGCACGGTTTCCAGGCCGAAGCCTACCACGCCGGCATGGACGCCGACCTTCGCCGCGCCGTTCAAGACCGCTTCATCCGCGACCAAACCCAGATTGTCGTCGCCACCATCGCCTTCGGCATGGGCATAGACAAGCCCGACGTGCGCCTGGTAGTCCACCACGACCTTCCCAAGAGCCTGGAAGGTTACTATCAGGAAAGCGGACGCGCCGGCCGTGACGGGCTCCCCGCCGAGTGCGTCCTGTTTTACAGCTACGCCGACAAGGCCCGGCAGGAATACTTCGTCAACCAACTCGAAGATACCGAAGAACAACAGCGCGCCCAACAACGGCTTGACCAGGTTATTGAGCTGTGCAACCTGCGTACTTGCCGCCGCAAGTTCATCCTGGAGTACCTGGGTGAAGAAGACGTAGCCGACGATTGCGCCGGCTGTGACGTATGCCGCTCTCCCCGGGAAGAGTTCGACGCCACCGAAATAGCGCAAAAAATCCTGTCGGCGGTGGCCCGCACCGGCCAGCGTTTCGGCGCGGCCCACATCGTCAACGTCCTCCTCGGCTCCGCCACCAAGCAGGTCGTCAAGAACGGCCATGACCAACTCCCGGTTTTCGGCATCGCCCCCGGCCAACCCCCGGAAAACCTGCGCGACCTGGTAAAAGACGTTTCCGCCCAGGGACTGCTGGAATCCACCGGCGGCCAATATCCAACCCTCTCCATCACGCCCCGGGGCCGGACTTTCCTGAAAAATCGTGAAACCCTGACCTTGGCCCGTCCCGTATCCGACGCCGCCCCTGCTCAAACCGCCGCCACCGACTCCGGGTTCGACCCCCGCCTCTACCAGCAGCTTGCCCAGTGCCGCAAGCAACTGGCCGACGCCCGGAACGTCCCCGCCTACGTCATTTTCGGCAACCGGACTCTCCAGGACATGGCCCGCCGCGCGCCCCGCAACCGGGTAGAGTTTGCCCGCGTCCACGGCTTCGGCCAATCCAAACTCCACGACCTCGCCCAACCCTTCCTGGCGGTAATCAACGATTACGTCGCCCAACATGGAACGCCCCAGCCAACTGAGATTCCGGCTGCCCCCGACCGGCCCACGCCTTCCCGCGGCGTCAATATGGCAGCTCTGGAAACTGGCCGGCTGGTGTCCGCCGGCGCATCAATAGAAGAAGTCGCCGAGCAACGGGGCATCCGTCCTTCCACCGTACTTGACCATTTAGACCGGCTGGCCCAGGCCGGACAGTCGTTGCAGGTTGAACACCTGATGCCGAACCCAACCCGCCGCCAAGCCATCGAAAAAGCCTTCGCCGCCACCGGAGACCTGCGCCTGACCCCGGCCCGCGAAATCCTCGGCGAAGAATACTCCTACGACGAACTAAAACTGGTGCGCCTGGCCCTGTACCACCCAACGACCAACTCCGATTCCCAGCAGCAAACCCGACAGCCCAACCTGACCAGTAAACCCGGCAAACCGCGCCCCTAGCCGGCCTGCCATCCCCCGAACAATACCGTCATTCCGGCGAAGGCCGGAATCCAGAAATCCCAATCATCAAGAACGCTCCCCTTCCCGAAACCCGTTTGGGTGAAACCAAAAATCCCCTCCCCCTACTAGGGGGAGGGCTAGGGAGGGGGTGAAGACCTACTCATTAGGTAGTCAACCCGTAGGGGCAACCCTTGTCGTTGCCCTACCGCGCCGTCGAATCCCCAACGGGCCTACAACTGGAAGGTCTTTTTCCAGATACCGGGCGAACCTTCGGCATGGGTCATCAAGTCCCGCATCCGGGCGTTGTCCGGGTTAATGTCCCGCTGCTCCGCCCACGGCGCGCTGTCCGAAACGCCTTCATGCTCGAACTCGTACATCACGGCGTACTTGGGCTGGCCGCGCACCGCCCGCCACCGCCGGCCTCGGATGACCCCCGGCACCTTTTCGTAGTTAGGGACGTAAACCCCGCTGTACCACCGATTCCACTCATCCTCGTTCTCCGGGCCAATGTCCATCCGGCCAATTTGCAGGGCCGGGGCCATGTCGCTGCCGGCAATTTCTTCAGTCAACGCACCGGGATGCACCATCTCATAGACGTTGTTGAAGAAGTTGCTCCCGATGATGCTGGGGCTGACCCGCGCCCCCCACTCGGTGCGGGGCCGGTTCTTGAAAGCGTCCGTCTCAATGACGGCGACGCTCTCCAGTTCGTAGCAAGCCAGGTGTTTCGGCCCGCTCCGCACCGCCTCATAGCGGGCGGCGTTCAGCACCCCCGGCACCGACAGCAGTTCCTTCAAGTGTTCCTCGTTGTACCAGCGGTTGAAGTCCTCTTCCTTGTCCGCCGGAATGTCGGCTGCCACCATCATCAACGCGGTTCCCTTCCTGTTCGCCATGTTTCCCTCCTTCGATTTTCCTTGAAACTACCAGACTACCTTGGCTGCCTGTAACGCCCGCAACTCATCCAACGGCATCCCCAGCAGCCCGTGAAACACCCTTTCGTTGTCCTCCCCCAGCAACGGCGTCCACCCGTCCAGGCGGGCCGGCGTTGCGCTGAACCGCCAGGGCGGGCCAACGCCCCGCTGCCGTCCCTTTTCCGGGTGGGTCACTTCCGGGAAGGACTCACGGGCCGCCAGGTGCGGGTCAGCCATCAACTGGTCGGCGGCCAGCGACGGGAACGCCGCCACCCCTTCCCGTTGCAGAGTTTCCGTCACCTCCCCCGGCGTCCGTTGGCGGGTCCATTCCTCCAGCCGGGTTTCCAGTTCCTCCCGGTGCAGCCACCGTTGGTAGCCGTCGCCAAAGCTGCTGTCCCCGGCCCAGTCCGGGTTGCCCAGCGCGCGCCGCAGACCTTGCCACTCCGTTTCCGACGTAACGGCGATGCTAACCCAGGCATCCTTTCCGGCGCAGCGGTAAACCCCGTGAGGAGTTGCTGCACCGTTGCCGTTCCCTTGCGCCGACTGCTCCCGCCCGTTCATGGCGAAGTCCAGCAGTGCCGGCCCAATGAAAGCCGTAGCAATGTCTCTAACCGCAACGTCCAGGTGAAGGCCGCCGCCGCCGACTTGCCGCCCCGACCCCGCCGGACGGCAATCCAAAGGGGAAGGGAGGGGGGCTTGGGTCTTGCCGCACAACGCCGCCACCGCGCAGAAGGCCCCCATCAACCCGCCGGTGTGGTCCATGGCGTGCCGCAGTTCCACCGGCGGGCCGTCGGCGTAGCCCGTCAAGTGTCCCAGCCCGCCGGCCGCGGCGAACATCGGCGCGTAGCCGGCGTAACCCTTTTCCGGCCCGGTCTGGCCGTTGGACGATACCGACACCATAAAGACGTTTTCGTTGACCTCTTGCAGCCGGTCAAACCCCAACCCCAACCGTTCCATGACGCCGGGCCGAAAGTTCTCCAAAACCAGGTGGCTGATTCGCACCAACTCCAGGGCCAGTTCCACCGCCCGCGGCTCCTTCAAGTTCAGCGTCACCGACAGCTTGTTGGCGTTGACCTGCTCGAAACTGGACGGCGGTTTGCCGTACATGGTGTGGGGCCGCCGGGTTATATCCAGCCGGGCCGAGCTTTCCACCTTGATGACTTGCGCCCCCAGCTCCGCCAGCATCAGCCCGGCAAACGGGCCGGCGGCGTGAACCGAAAAGTCCGCCACCCTTATGCCGGACAACGGCCCGGCCGCTTTCCCGTCCTGCACGTTAAATCACCCCCGCCCGCGCCAATTCAACCAGGTCAATCGGTGAATACCCCAATTCCCCATAGACCTCCCGGTTGTGTTCCCCCAACAGCGGCGCCCGTCTCAATGGGGGCAGCGCATCCCCGGAACGAAAGGGCGGCCCGGCATAATCCAGCCTCCCGGCAACCGGATGCTCTACTTCCTGGTAAAAACCCCGCTGCCGTTGCTGTTGGCTGCCAAAGACCTCCGCCGGCGCGTAATAGGGAGCGATGGGAACGCCCTTGGCTTGTCCTTCCCGGTACAGCCATTCCTTACTGTGACCGCTGAACCACTCCCGCAAGTGGGCGTTGATTTCCGCCCCGTACTGCCCCGGATTCTGAAACTTCTCCGCCGTGGCCCATTCCGGGTAATCCAGCAACGCCGCCAGACTCTCCCACTGTCGCGGTTCCAGCGTCAACAACTCCACGTACCCATCCGACGCCGGCAGCACGCCGCCCACCCGGAAATAGCGGGAAAAGCGGTCTTCAACTATCCCTTCGGCTTCCAGTCGTTGAATCGGCACATAGCCAACGGAAAGCTGAGCCTCCTGCATCGAACAATCAACCTGCTGGCCGGGAGCGTTTGGGTCGGACAACCGGGCGTAAACCGCCGCCACCACCCCCAGGGCGGCGGTCAACCCGCCCTGGTAGGAACCCATCTGCCCGCCGGCGGCCAACGGCGCCCGTTCCGGGAAGGTGTCCAACGCCAAACCGTTGGGCAGAAGATAACCCTCTCCCCCGGCATGAAAAACATTCAAGTCATAAGCCCGGTAGTCGGCGTAAGGCCCCCAACCGCCAAAGGGAGTTGCCGCAGCAAAAATAAGCGACGGGTTGGCCTCGGTCAGGAAATCAGCGTCCAACCCCAGGGCGTCTTTTTCCCGGGGTTGCCGGTCAGTCACCACCACGTCCGCTTGAGCCGCCAACTTTTTCAGCAGCAACCGCCCCTGCGCGTCCTCCAGGTTCAGCGTAATCCCCCGCTTGCCGGTGTTCAGGTACAGAAACAGCCCGCTGGTTTCAGGATGGGGCGCATCCCCCGGAAACGGCCCCTGCCGCCGGGCCGAATCGCCCCCCAAGGGATGCTCAACCTTCACCACCTCCGCCCCCAGCGACGCCAGCAACTTCCCGCAGTAAGGCCCCGCCACCAAGTCAGCCACCTCCACCACCCGCAACCCCGTCAGAGCGGAGTCAATGCTTATTGCCGCCTTAGATGTCATCATCATCTGCAATTGGAATCAGCGTTGGCAGGTAATACTCGAAACCTGGAATCGCCTCCACTCGCTGAGTTTCCGGGTTAACCGTAAACCCGTGGTTCTCCAGCAATTGCAGTCCCAGGACAGGAACCGGGGCGGGAACGACGGTGGCAGCGAACAATTCGCCCAAAACCGTCCCTTGGGCCGAATAAGTCGCCAACTTAACCACGCCCGAATCCGTTTGGAAAGTCCTGCCGCCATTAGCAATCCCGGCCAGGCCCAGCCCCGCTATTTCCTCTTCCGGCAGTCCAACGAAAGGGTGTCTAGGCCCAACCAC
Source organism: Dehalococcoidia bacterium (assembly GCA_963665735.1). Classification (GTDB taxonomy): domain Bacteria; phylum Chloroflexota; class Dehalococcoidia; order Lucifugimonadales; family UBA3495; genus CATOSK01. Next base: position 1,345,932 of record OY762444.1, read on the forward strand.
GAACTCATAACGCCGGGTGCCCGACGCCCCGGTTATTGTGCCTTCTACAACAGCTTTTCCCATTGTCCCTTGCCCGTAAAGTCCTCCGTCGCTAATCGGCGGGAATTACCGGCTCTGCGGAACGCAGAATCGCACAGACCGGGAGCCGAACTTCGCCGTCTTTTTCCAGGCGCGCCCGGAAAAACAGTACGTGCAGATTCTCTATTTCCCCCGAATCCCGGTTAAATCTGGCGACAACTTCGTCGTCAATTTCGTCCTCGTCCTGGCCCACATACGCCGGACACTTGCTGATGCTCAAAATGTCACCGCCCTGGTCGTACTTGATGATTAACTCTGGTGCCACAACAATTCACCTTTCGGCGGCCGCCCAGCTACCTACACCGCAATCGCAGCCTATTTTACAAGTGTCTGCCGTATCGCCGCATCCCCACCGGGGAACCACTATATCCCGGTAGCGTCCAATTTAAGCGGCTTGGTCATCGTCATGCCGGCGAAGGCCGGAATCCAGGAACGTCACGACGTTTATGCTTGCCCATCAATGCAAGAAAACCACCTGAAACGGAACGCTGCCCTATATCCCTTCCTCCGTCAAGGGGGAAGGTTAGAGCCTGTCCTGAGCGTAGCCGAAGGGATGGGGGTGAAACTCCGTTCTTGACCATAGCCGGCCATCCCGCCCCCCCTAAACCGGCAAAATCGGCGGCGTATTCTCCCCCAAAGGCGCATCCCGCAGAGAGCAGCCCCTCCCGTCGGTGAACCACGCCACCCGCGGGTCGCGGGAGGGCAGCATCACCGTAGCATAGCCCGGCGCGGTAATCTCTCCCCGCTGGTTTTCCGCCCAAATCTCCAGGTCAACCAACGGCGCCTGGCCGCTGAAATACTTGCGCGCCACCCTTCCCCGGCACCATTGCGTATCGCCATAGACGTTGAACCGGCGGCACTCCACCCGCAGCCGTTTCAGAAAAGCATCGTCGCCCATCCAGTTGGTCAACAAAGTCCCCATCCACGACACCCGTTGCGGCCCATAGTCATACGCCCCCGGCACGCCCACCGCCTCCGCCACCGAGTCCCGCAGGTGGCCGATGCCGGTATATTCCAGCCCGCCGCCGGCCTCCGGGTTGCGGAAAAAGTGGTCCGGGTGGCGCATCGCCTCCCGCAGCAGCACCCCGTGGGCGCTGGAACGGCCCGTACCCACCAGAAAGGCGCTAACGTCTTGCAGCGACAGCGGCCCCCGCACGATAGGCTCCACTTCCTCCCCCACCTGCGTATCCTCCCAGTAACGAGTCAACCCGCCCCGCGCCTTTTCGTTCAACACCTGCTGGTCAATGGCCTCCAGTTCCGCCGGTTCGTACTGGTGCCGGCGGGGAACGTCGGCATACTTGCCCCGTTCCCGGGACGCCCGCCGTTGGTGACGGGTGCACCATCCCACTACCCGCGCCACCAGTTCATCCCGCTGGTTGGTGTAAGTCGTTTCGACGTACTGGATGACCAGCGTAGCCGAGTAGCGGCTTTGCTTTTCCTGCACGTCCAGCACCCGCTCCACGCAATTCACCGCATCGCCGGGCCGCATCACCCGGAAAAACTCCCAGTCATTGCCGGCAAAGAACCCGTGGACTCCCGGCAGTCCCCAGCGCGTCCTCCCCGACCAGTGCCGCATATAAGGCGCGCAGGGATGCCCGACAACCGAGCCGTACTTGGTGTTGGCGGCGTATTCCTGGTCTCGAAACAAAGGATTGGCGTCGCCGATACCGTTGGCGAAGTTAATCAACGCCCCCAACGATGCGTCCCGCGTAAACTGCTCCGTCCGCAGCCTCATGCCAATCATGGCCTTGGCCTTGTCAATAGCCTCCCTGGAAATGTCCTCCACCTCAGGAAGCGTCTCCGTAACTCTTTGCCGTTCGTCGTTCATAAAAGCCTGCGTCTCCGTCAATCCCCCAAAAATTCTTTAATCACGTTGAAGACGAAAATTGCTACGACGTACCCTATCAGCCACAACAAATGAGCTAGCGGGCCGTCTGCCACGTCTTTGCCCGTTGTTTCGTTGTCCCGCATCACAATGCCCTTGGTTGACGCCAACACGAACCCATAGTGGATGAAAACCGCCAACGCGCAACCCAGCTTCCCGGCGCCAAGCAACCAGATGGCCAACCCTTTACCATTCGCCGGCGAATCTGACAAAATTGCGCCAGCGAAAAAGTCTCCTCCAAACAAACCGAACCCAACCACCACCGTGGAGATTGCCAGCACTGTCAGAGCTTGTTCCGGGGCCCGTGATTGAGGATTCACGAATCGGTGTCTCCGGGACGTTCCCGATTCCGGCGATGTCTGTCCCTGGCCCTGGAACGGACGAACAAGACGGCCGCCACCGATAACATCCCACTAAGGCAGAGAGCGAACCATAGGTTAGGCTCCTCCGGCTTGGCAACCACAGCAACAACCGCCGCCAATACCACTACCCCACTCATCACGACGCCGATAAGGTCAAGAATCCCGTCCATTGTGAGGAAATGGTTGTCCTTGTACCGTAATCCCCTCAACATTGTCCATACCTCTTGCCCGCGCTTTGACTTGCCGACATCCCTTGCCGAATTTGAGCCCCCCCACCCCTCAATAAACCACCCGCCGTTCCTCCAAGTCCGCCAACTCCACAACGCTTAACCCCAGCATATCACACAGGACTTGCCGGTTGTGCTGCCCCAGCAGCGGGGCATGGCCCCTGATGGCCGCCGGCGTGGCCGACAAATTCCACATCAGGTTGAAAATCGGCTCCATCCCCAAAGCCGGATGCTCAATTTCCCGGTACAACCCCCGTTCCAAGTTATGCCGGTCATGCAGACGTTCCTCCGCGTCCATCACCGGCATAGCCGCTACCCCGTGGGACTGGAGCAGTTCCGTTATCGCCCAAGCGTCCCTTGAACCCGTCCATTCCGACAGCCTTTCGTCCAGCTCCCCCCGGTTCCGGTGCCGCTGGTAACGGCTGGCGAATCTGTCCTCCCCCGCCCATTCCGGCTGTCCCGTAGCCTCCACCAACCCCCGCCATTCTTCGTCGCTGCCCACGGCAATGGACACCCAACGGTCATCCCCCATACACGGATAGTTGCCGTAAGGGGCCATCGTCGGGTCGTAGTTGCCCATCGGCGCCATCACCCGCCCCGTCGCCTCATACTCCATCAACCCTGCGCCCATCGTTGCCGCCGTCGCCCGCAGCATGGAAACGTCCACGTACTGCCCCCGGCCCGTCCGTCGTCGTTGGTAAAGAGCCGACACTGCGGCAAAAACGGCGTGGAGCGCCCCCGTAATGTCGGCGTAGGCGTGTTTCAACCCCAGGGGTCGCTCCCCTTCGTAACCCAACGTACTGTCCAGCCCCGACATAGCCCCGATGGAGGGCGCGTAGGCCCGCAGGTCCCGCAGCGGCCCGCTCTGACCATGAGACGATATGGACACCATGATTATGTCCTCTTTGACGGCTTTCAAGGCTTCATACCCCAAGCCCAGCCGTTCCATCACTCCCGGCGAAAAATTTTCCAGCGCTACGTCGCAATGGGCCGCCAGCCGCCGGGCCAGTCCCACCGCCTCCGGTTCGTTGGTATTCAGGGTGACACTCAACTTCCCCCGGTTGACGTTGTGGAACATCGGATGTTGCTCCGGGTCCATTTCCGTGCCGATGATGGGCCGCCCCAGCCGCATATAGTCCAGCCGCTCCCGAGTCTCCACCTTGATGACCTCGGCTCCCATGTCGGCCAGGACCATGCCCGGTATCGCCCCGGCCAGCACCCAGCCAAAATCCAAAACCCGGTAACCGGCCAACGGCCCTTTATGTTCCCGCATCCATTCCAACCCGGTTCGCTCCGTCAATGTCTTGTCCTTAACCCATTAGGGCGTGTCGTCAAAATCATCCGTTGCCATTCCCGCATCCCCGCCGTCATTCCCCCGTCTGTTTCCGTCATTCCCGCGAAAGCGGGAATCCACCGTTACACCTCTGCCACCTTATAGGGACAACATCGGGATGGGACTTGCACCCACCCCCTCAAATTATCCCCGTCTGGTGCAACGCCACCAGTTGCTCATGGCTGAAACCCAACTCCCCGGTATAGACCTCTTCGTTGTGCTGCCCCAGGTACGGCGCCGGCGCGGCATCCCGGACTTCCGCCTCCGCCAATGCGTAAGGGACGCCCGGAAAGGACAACGCCCCGGTGTCCGCCCTGGAAATTTCCTCGAACCAGTCCGCCAGCCCCGGATCATTCCTCACTTCGTCAAAACCCCGCACCGGCCCCAGGGGAATCCGCCGCTCCATCGCCATCGCCAGAAGTTCGGCTTTGGTATGCTCCATCAGCCACTCTTCCATGTAGCCGTCAATTTCGTCGGCGTACTCGTTGTTCATCACCGTGCGGTTGGTGAAACGGGCGTCCCTCGCCCAATCGGGATTCCCCATCAGTTCCAGCAGCGTCCGCCACTGCCGGGTTTCCGGCGACCCCACGAAAATATACCCGTCCTTGCAGCGCAGAATGCAGTTGGGATATGGAAAGTCTAGCGCATGGTGTCCGGTGCGCCGGGTATAACGCCACTGGTACACCGCCATTAACGCTTCCGGCCCGTTATACACCCCGGACATGGTTTCTACTTCGGCGATGTCTATGTGCTGGCCTCCCGGTTCCCCGGCGGCAACCAGCGTCTCCCGCGCCAGCAGCGCCATTACAATCGAGGACGCCGCCGCCATCCCCGCAAAGTAGCCCACCTGCGGAGCGCCGAAGGTCAACGGCGCCCGCCCCGCCTCGCCCAGTCCTTGGCAGATGCCCCCGGCGGCAGCCAGGTTAATGTCGTAAGCCTTGTAGTCCCGGTAAGGGCCGGTTAATCCGAAAGGCGTTATGGACGCCATGACCAGCCCGGCGTTGCCCCGGCTGACCGATTCATAGGAAAGCCCCACCCGTTCCATCTCCGTCGGATGCAGGTTATGAACCAGCGCATCCGACCGTGCCGCCAGTTCCGCCAACATCCCCATCCCGGTGGGAGTGCCAACGTCCAGCGTCAACCCCCGCTTGGTGGCGTTCAGGTACAGGAAAAGCCCGCTGCGTTCCCGGTGCGGGTCATCGTTAAGGAAAGGGCCATAACCGCGGGAACTCTCCCCGGTCACCGGCGGCTCTATCTTGACCACCTCCGCCCCCATGTCCGCCAGCAGTTTCCCGCAGTAGGGGGCCGAAATAAATCCCCCCAATTCCAAAACCCGGACGCCTTCCAAAAGCCCGTAAGCCATGCTCAATTCACCCCGTCGCCCCCAAGTTTACCATAGCCCCGTCTCCACGCCCCACAGCCAACGGCCTTTGCCATTCAACAGGTAGGGGCGCACGGCCGTGCCCCTCTGCTTTACAATGGTTACCTCATTTCCCGTCCCGCCCCACTATGATTCCCCGCAGCTAACCGTCATTCCCGCGAAAGCGGGAATCCACAACCGACGCCCTCGGAAAGTGTGTGATAAAACCCCCTCCCCCTACCAGGGGGAGGGTTGGGGTGGGGGTTCACCCCCACCGTCATTCCCGCCCTCCAACCGTCATTCCGGCGAAGGCCGGAATCCAGAAATCCCAAGCAACAAAAAACTCCATACTGTCAAGGAATCCCGAATAGCGTCCCAGGGCCAACGTCCCGTGCCATACCCACGTAGGGGCGCACAGCCGTGCGCCCCTACTCTACAATGGTTACCTCATTTCCCGCCCCACTATGATTCCCCGCAACTAACCGTCATTCCCGCGAAAGCGGGAATCCACAACCGACGCCCTCGGAAAGTGTGTGATAAAACCCCCTCCCCCTACTAGGGGGAGGGTTGGGGTGGGGGTTCACCCCCACCGTCATTCCCGCCCCGCAACCGTCATTCCCGCGAAAGCCGGAATCCACAACCGACGCCCTCGGAAAGTGTGTGATAAATCCCCTCCCCCTACGAGGGGGAGGGTTAGGGTGGGGGTGAAAACCCGGGCATCTGTTTCCTTCCCCTACTGGCAATACCCTTCACTCAAAAGCGCAATTGCTTTATTCCCCCACTTTCCTAACCCCCGCCACGTTGATAAAATTACCCTAGCCGTACCAAATCCAATCCCCAAAAGGAGAAGATTATGAGCTACACCCCCAAGGGCCTCGGCCACGTCAACATCTTCGTCCGCAACGCCGAAAAAGCCCGCGACTGGTACCAAGACCTCCTGGGTCTGCACACCTACGGTTTCACCCCCGGCCGCGCCGCCTTTATGAGCGCCGACCTGGGCAACTCCCACGAAATCGCCCTGGTGGAAGTCGGCGATAACGCCCCCGGCCCCCAGGCCGGGCAGGTGGGCCTCAACCACATGGCCTGGTATATGCACAGCCTCGACGACTTGGCCGAGCTTTACCACCGGGTCAAGGAAAAGGGCATCAAGATTGAGCGCGTCTCCGACCACGGCCATTCCATCGGCATCTACATCAAGGACCCCGACGGCAACGGCATCGAACTGTCCTACGAAATGCCCCGCGAAGAATGGGGCGAAGCCGAAGGCAGCTACGTCATCGGCGGCGTGGAGAAAGGCCGACTCTCCGGCCCCTGGGACGCCGAAATCATGGCCTACGCCTGACCCATCAACTCGCCTACCGTAGGGGCGCACGGCTGTGCGCCCCCGCAAAAACCTAACCCCCAACCAAAAAGGGGCGGACTTCACACAGTCCGCCCTTTCTCATGCCGGCATATCATCACCGGGCCGGCCCACCCCAATGGGTTAATTGACTTCGATGCTCTTTACAATCCCCTCGATTACGCTCCGGTATCGGTCTTCGGCCCCCTCGCACACCCGGGCCTCAAAGACCAGCCCGGCGGCTTCCCCCTGCGCCGCAATCGAAGTCACCAGCATGACGCACCCCTGGGACCCGGGATGGTAGCGGAAACTCCGCCGTATCGCCGTCGTTTCGTCGGCGCCAACGGTGGTGTGGATAAAGCTGATGCTCTCAAACACCGCTGGCGACTGGGTTTGACGGTGTTGATAGTAACGGCCATCCAGGTCTTCCAGATTGGCTGCTCTCGAGCCCGGCGCGCTCCAAATGCACAGATTGGCTTGCTGGTCCTCCGAACTGATGCAAAGGTCGTTGGGTTCCAGGCTCTTGAACGTCCAATCCGCCGGTACGTTGACCCTGTACCCGAAATTCGGGTGGACATACTCTTCCCACATCAACACCGGCAAGGTCGAAGTGGTCAGGGTTTCCGTCGGCGCTGCCACGTACCGGCCCGCTCTCAGCACCGGCAATTGCGACTGTACCGACATCTCCGACAACGCGAACCCCAGTCCTTCCACCGGACGGCCGGTGCTGGACACTTCCCGCTTGTAAGTGTTAACCCCGATAACCCGCCCGTCCGACGTTAGCAGCGGCCCCCCGCTGCTGCCGGGGTTGATGGGCGCGTCGGTCTGGATAACCCACAACTGCCGGTTAACGTCGAACCTGTTGGCGGAAACAATGCCCTTGGTCACCGTCGCGCTGCCCACCAGGTCCAGCGGGTATCCCAACGCCACCACCTCGGAACCCGCTTCCAGGCCCTCGGCATCCCCAAATGGGAGAGCCGTGAACTCCCCGCAGCAAATACTCACCACGGCCAGGTCGCGTTGTGGGTCAACGCCCTTGACCAGACCGGAGTAGGTGTTTTCGTCCTCAACGGTAACTTGAACCGACGTATGCCCCTCAATCACGTGGTAATTGGTCAACAGCAAGGCGCCGCCGTCGGGCAAATCGTTCTCAAAGATGAACCCGGAGCCGTTCTCTTGGCCGGCGATAATCCGCACTACTCCGGGCCTGGTCTGCGCCACTATGTCGGCGATGGTTTTGGGGACGGCGACGGAGAAGTCAGGCGCGTCACTGGCGGCGGTGTAAGGGGTGGGCGTAGGCAACGGGGGAGCCGGCGTCGGCGCGTCCAGTATAGCCTGAACTTCCGCCTCAACCGTGGCCCTTATATTCGGCGTAGTGGTGGGTTCAGGGGTGGGCAGAGCCTCAAAGACGGCGGCGGTCACCGTTGCCGCAATGTCCGGCGTGGGCGTCGCGGACGGCTGTGGAGATGCGCACGCAACCATTGTCCCCAATGCGACGACAATGGCAGCCAGTCCGAACCACCAGAAACTGCTACTTTTCATGCAGACAACATTATCGCACAAACAAATACCAATTTCAAACTAAATTCCCGGATGCAATGCGCCCGTTGCAAAAATCACCCTCATCATTCGTACATTAGTGAACAGAAAAGGTATTTCAGGACGCGACAGGATGAAAGTGGAAAACCAGGGCCATTGCAAAGTCGGTAGGAACAGCGTTGGAAGGGGTTTCAATAGTCCCTTCCCCCTTGACGGGGGAAGGTTAGGATGGGGGTGAGCGCCACGTCAGGAAAATGTATCCCCATCCCGAACACCTCCCCATCGTTGGGACATGGACTTTGCAATCGCCCTGTTGTGAGAGCCACTCTTACCGTTCATGCTGTTCATGTGTTAAAGCGTGTCGTCAATTTCGTAATCCGTCATTCCCGCGAAAGCGGGAATCCACAACCGGCGCCCTTACAGCGTGCGTGATAAATCCCCTCCCACTGCCAGGTGGAGGGTTAGGGAGGGGGTTGCATAGAATTGCTGGACGTACCCGGTCGAATGTGGACAAGAACGCCCCCCAGGTTCCCGGTGTTCTTTTTCAGCCGTGGGCCAACGCCACTCGGGCCATGCCGCTCCCGACCAGCCGCTCCCCGGCGCCGGCCTCAATCGCCGCGTCGTCCATAGCCGCCACCGTCAACGCACACTCAACAATTCCCAGTTCCCCGGCCAACCGCTTGGACGCCACTCTCCCCGACAGGCTGATAATGTCGCCCGCCTTTACCGTCCCGGCAATTTCCAGGGTGAACCCGCTTTCCGGAGCAGCCACCCGCTCCGGGGGAAACCCCTTTTCCAGCAACTCAACGACGTACTCTTCCAGCGCAGCCACCGGCAACTCTCCGGGCGTCTCCCCTTCCGAGGTTTCGGCCTCGCCCTCGTCGCCCTGGAACCGGGCGTTAGCCCGCCGGATACTGTCTTCCGTCTCCCACTTGATAACCACCGGGAGCACGTCTCCCGCCTGCACCGCATCAAACTCAACCGTCTGCGCCCAAAGCGTAGCCATACCCCAAGTATAACAACCCGCTGCTCCCCACCGTCATTCCGGGGAAGGCCGGAATCCGGAAATCCTTGCCACGGATGACGTTGGCCCCTGAATAATCGGCATTCCCGCGAAAACGGGAATCCACATCCTTGGCTGAAACCAATGTCGTCGCGCCCCAACCCGTCATTCCGGCGAAGAGCCTGCCCCGTACCACGATACGGGGCCGGAATCCAGAAATCCCCACCACCAAGACCATCGCGATTCGCGAAAAACCCCCTCCCCCTACCAGGGGGAGGGCTGGGGAGGGGGTGGAACCCTTGCCACCCCAACCCCCGGTGGGTATCATTCCCGGTAACTTGCGCCCTTGGGCGTCGCGCCCCTGTCCGGCAGCAGCCAAAACTTCTTTTCTTTAAGGGAGGTGCCTCATGGTAGCCAAAAAAGGCTCGGCGGTAATGATGGTGTTCGTGGATATTGACGCCGATATGGACGTCGACTTCAACGCCTGGTACAACCAGGAACACATCGGCGACCTGCTCAGCAAGCCCGGGTTCCTCAACGCGGCCCGCTACGAAGCCCTGAAAGGCGGCCCCCGCTACCTGGCCTGCTACGAACTGGAATCCGTAGAGGCCCTTCAGACCCCCGAATACCTGGAAATGCGCTCCAACCCTTCGGAGTGGACCAAGAAAATTTCCCTGTCCGTCAACGGCCACAGCTATTCCCGCAACGTCTGCACCCAGATTTACCCCGCCGAAAACGACATCAACACTCTGGGCCGGGCAATGGCTCCCGCCCTGCAAGTGGGCCGCATGGACGTACCCGAGGACATTGAGGCCAAGTACAACGAGTATTACGACACCGTCCGCACCCCGGCCAACCTCACCGTCCCCGGTTGCATCGCCGTCCGCCGCTACCACGTCATAGACGGCTGGCCCAAGTACACCACCATCTACGAGTTCGAGCACGAAAAAGTGCCGGAAACCGCCGTCTGGAATGAGCGCCGCGGCCAGGACCGGATGCACGAATTTATCGGCGGCACCTACGGCCACGCTGCCGGCTCTCCCGGCGTTTACCGCCGGGTGCTGCCCGCCCGTTCCTTCTGAAACCGGCGTCGGGGTTCGCCGGGGGCTTTTCACCACAGAGGCACGGAGAGTTGGGGAGATGGGGGCGAAAATCCCCTCCCCCTGGTAGGGGGAGGGTTAGGGTGGGGGCCAAACAACCGTCGTACCGGCGCAGGCCGGTATCCAGGATTCCTTTATCGCATGAAAAAGCCCCCGGTGATGGCCGGGGGCTTTCCATTCTGGACGTTCCTTGACGCCGCTTGGGAGGTTTACCCTGGGTAGCCGGGCAGCGGAGTTGTCGGCGCGGCTGGCTTTTCCGGCGCCGGCGCCCGTTCCGAGGCTGAAATGTGGGCCAGAACGAAGTTCGCCACGTCCCGCCGCAGCGGTTCCTCCAGGTCGCAACCCCGCAGGAAGGAGAACTCCGGATCCAACTGGTCCACCATTTGCTTGATGCGGCCTTGCCCGTGTCGGGAGGCCACCACGAACTCGATGCTCTTGGGGTCGCGGCCCATTTCCTCCTGCTCCTCGCCGCTGACCTCCAGGTCTTCCTCGTAGTCCATCCGGTCAACCAGGGAAACGGCCTGGGTCGCCTCCAGGCGGTGGGTGTTAACGTCTTTCAAGGCTGAATACAGGGAATAGACCATCTTGGAAACCGATTCCAGCAGGTCGGGAATCTCCTGCTGCTTTTCCCGGGCGTAGGAAATTTCCTGACGGGCCAGTTCCATCGCCTGCTTGCGGTTGGTATCCCGTTCCCGCTGCCGGTGTACCCGGGCCACTTCCGCCCGCAGCAGCGGTGCTTGGGACGCCAGGGACTCCAGCCGCTCCACTTCGCTGGCGGCTTCCTCCGCGATTCGGAGTTGTTCTTCCAATGTGGGGGCGCCGTGGTTAACCATAAGCTCTCTCCTTATTCGGCTTCTGGATAGCCTCCGCACTCCCGCCCAACTGATGAAAAACGACTAGTCCTGATATGACTTAGTAGGCGCTGCGGTGGCTTGAAGATTCGCCGCACCAAAACGGCTGACTACATTCTAAATCGTGGGCTGCCCATCCTTTCAAGGCATTTCACAACCGGATATGGCGATTATTGTCAAGCCCGTCCCCCGCCAAACCCAGGACGATTGCCAAGTCGGTAGTAACGGCATTGAGAGGTATTTCAATAGTCCCTTCCCCCTTGACGGGGGAAGGTTAGGATGGGGGTGAGCTTAACGTCGGAGGAATGTATTCTCACCCTGAGCCACGTCCTCATCAGTTGGGAGACGGACTTTGCAATCGTCCTGCCGCCAAACCTTCCCCGATAACTGCGGCGGCGTATTATAATGCCCCCGACACAACCTAAGAGACTAGGAGGACGAACCATGCCCATCGAACAGGTCGCTCCAGGACTGGAGCGCATCGTATCCGTCAACGAGGAAATCGTGGAGATAGGGGCCGGATTCGGCGGCGACCAGGGGCCGGCCGAAGGCCCGCTGTGGTGGCACGAAGACGGCTGCCTGCTTTTCAGCGACATCCAGAACAATTGCCGCATGAAGTGGTCCGCATCCGGCGGCATGACGGTAGCCCATGCCCCCACCAACCGCTCCAACGGGCTGACCCGGGACCTGCAAGGCCGGCTGATAGCCTGCGAACACGACTCCCGCCGGGTCACCCGCACCGGGCGCGACGGCAGCATTACCGTAGTCGCCAACACTTTCCAGGGCCGCCAACTCAACCGGCCCAACGACGTAGTGGTCAAGTCCGACGGGGCCATATACTTCACCGACCCCTGGACCCATCGCCGGCCCCGGGAGCAGTGGGAATTGCCCTTTTCCGGCGTTTACCGCGTCTCTCCCGACTTGGGAACGCTGACCCTGCTGGTGGGCGACTTCCTGATTCCCAACGGGTTGGCCTTCTCCCCGGACGAGAGCGTGCTGTATATCAACGACAGCCGCCGGGGACACATCCGGGCCTTTGACGTGATGGACGACGGCACGTTGTCCCTGGCCTCCGACCGGGTGGTCTGCGACCTCAACGGCGACCGCCCCGGCATCCCCGACGGTATGAAGGTGGACGTGGAAGGCAACATTTACTGCGGCGGTTCCGGCGGCTTGTGGATTCTCGACTCCGACGGCAACCACCTGGGAACCATCGTCCACGGCCACCCGGCCACCACCAACCTGTGCTTTGGCGGCGACGATTGGAAGACTCTTTTCTTCACCACCCGCACCAGCGTGGGCAGCGTCCAATGCCAAATCGCCGGCATTCCCGCCCCCACCGACCGCTAGCGCGTGTCGGTAATTTCACAATTCGCCATGCCCGCCCTGGGTGAAAATCACTCCCGCCCCTACCGTCATGGCCGCCCTCTACCGTCATTCCCGCGAAAGCGGGAATCCACAACCGGCGCCCTTGGAGGGTGTGTGATAAATCCCCTCCCCCTGGTAGGGCAGGACGATTGCGAAGTCGGTAGGAAAAGCGTGGGGAGGTGTTTCAATAGTCCCTTCCCCCTTGACGGGGGAAGGTTAGGATGGGGGTGAACTTCACGTCGGAGTATGTATCCCCGTCCTGAACCACCTCCCCATCATTGGAATACTGACTTTGCAATCGTCCTGCCTGGTAGGGTTAGGGTGGGGGTGGCACCTGTCGCTTTCAAGAATAACGGCTTGATTAGCGACACCCCCTGGCCGGCCCTGGCGAATGTTCCCCAACGTCTTTGACCCAGGAGAAAGCAAATGCCCATCGAAAAACTTTCTGGTGAACTTGACCGTCTGGTTTCCCCGGACGCTGAAATCAAACACTTGGCCGACGGATTCGGCGGCGAAAACGGCCCCGCCGAAGGCCCGGTGTGGTGGCAGGAAGGCGGCTACCTGCTGTTCAGCGACATCCACAACAACCGCCGCATGAAATACGACCCCAACGATGGCTTGTCGGTGTTCCGCGAACCCACCAACCGGGCCAACGGGCTGACCCGCGACCCATCGGGGCGCATCTACGCCTGCGAACACCTGACCCGCCGGGTTACCCGCCTGGAACTCGACGGCAGCCTGACCGTGGTGGCCGCCAGCTACCGGGGCCGCCGGCTCAACCGCCCCAACGACGTGGTGGTCAAGTCCGACGGCAGCATTTACTTCACCGACCCCGGCTTTCCCGCCCCCGGCATGGACTTGGACTTTAACGGGGTTTACCAGGTATCCCCGGACTTGGGAACCATAACCTTGATTGTCTGGGACTTCACCCGGCCCAACGGTCTGGCCTTTTCGCACGATGAAAGCGTCCTGTATATCAACGACAGCCGCCGGGGACACATCCGGGCTTTTGACCTGGAACCCAACGGAATGCCCCAACTCCACACCGACCGGGTTTTCTGCGACCTGACCGGCGAGCGCAGCGGCAACCCCGACGGAATGAAGGTTGACGTGGAAGGCAACGTCTATTGCGGCGGCTCCGGCGGCATCTGGGTAATGTCCCCCACCGGGGAACACCTGGGAACCATCGTCCACGGCCACGCCGGCACTACCAACATGGCCTTCGGCGGCGACGACTGGAAGACTCTGTACTTCACCACCCGCAACACTCTGGGCAGCGTGCCGGTGAACGTGCCGGGCGTCCCGGTTCCCGCCGGCCGCTAGCGGCCGGCGCTCTCGGAGGGTGTGCAATAAAACCCCTCCCCCCGGCAGGGGGAGGGTTAGGGTGGGGGTTGGGGATTGCCCCCCGAATCAAGGTGGGTTATCTTTACCCGGACGCGCCGCCCTATCGTCAAGAATGGACGGCAATACCCAAACCTACATCGCGTTAAGGAGGACGTTGTGAAGTTGTTGAGGATTTCCCGAATTGACCACGAACCCATTGCCACCGCCACCCCTATTGAGGGCTGGACTGGCGGCGAGGTCAGCCGCACCCGCCAGCCCTTGCTGCCCGACGGGGCCAGCGAGTGGTTCAGCAGCAGCATCGTCAACTTCGGCAAGGGCTGCACTACCGGCTGGCACACCCATGCCACCGACCAGATTCTGGTCATCACCAGCGGCAACGGCATCGTCGCCAACGAGGAAGAGTCCCACCAAGTCAGCGTCGGCGACGTGGTGCAGATTCTCCCCGGCGAGAACCACTGGCACGGGGCCACCGCCGAGTCCTCGATGGCCCACATCACCATCACCGGAATACCCCGCTAGACGATTCCCAGTCGCTTTTGGAAACCCGTCCTTGGACGGGTTCCCAAAAAGTCAACCAAGGGCGCCGGCTACGGGGTGATTATGGACAGAAAGGGAATTTCCGCCGTCTCTCTAATCGGCCTTGCTCTGGTGGCTCTGGGCGTCATGTTCCTGCTGGAAAAGTCCGGGCTGTTCGGCCCGGACGCCAGCATCGTAGCAACCTACTGGCCGACGCTCCTCATCGCCGGGGGATTGTGGGGGTTGGCCGGCGGCGGTTTTCGTTTCCGCATCTGGCCCTTAATCCTGTTGGCAATCGGCGTCATTTTCCTGCTGTCCAACCTGGGCCTGCTGAGTTGGTCCGGCGGACTGTTTTGGCCCGTGGCTCTAATCATCGTGGGCTTGGCCCTGCTAACCCGGCGATTCTCCCCCCGACGCCGGCGCCACGCCGCCAGCAGCGCGTCACCCCCAGGGCCGACAGTGCTGGAAGGAACGTACCATCGGGGACATTCATGGTCGCAAGAAGATTCCGGGGGCCAGACCTTTCGAGCGGTTCACGTCTTTTCCAACGGCCGGGAATCGGTAAACTCCCGGGAATTTCGGGGCGGCGGAGTTTCCGCCATTTTTGGGAGCGTGGAACTGGACCTGCGGGAAGCCGCCTTGGCCGACGGTGGGGCCCTCTTGGAAACCACCGTTGTCTTTGGCAGCCTTGAAATTTTCATACCCCCGGAATGGCGGGTTAACGTCGAGACCAACACCATCTTCGGAGAGGCGGAGATGCAGCGTTCCCAACCCCCGGAGTCCGAGACCTCCGGCACATTGACCCTCACCGGCACGGTGGTTTTCGGCAGCATCGAAGTCAAGTAAGTGAAACAACCCCGCTTGCCCTTGACGCTATCCAGAACTAAATGAGCGCAGGCGCAAAATGGCAACGAATTTACAA
Organism: Dehalococcoidia bacterium; assembly: GCA_963665735.1. GTDB lineage: Bacteria > Chloroflexota > Dehalococcoidia > Lucifugimonadales > UBA3495 > CATOSK01. The sequence continues at coordinate 1,361,159 of OY762444.1, forward strand.
CCCTACGACCAGGCATGGCGGGACGAATACCGGGAAGCCCTGAAACAAAAGTATCCGGACCGGTTCCAGCGTTTGTTTACCTTCAGCCAGGACGAAAGCCGAATCATCATCCCGGATTACACCGTCAACACTGTAGTCATAATCAAGGACGGAGACCGGCAAACCATCAGGGAAGTTGAGGACATCGGGTTTTACCTCTCGGTGTTGTCCGAAGCCATACCCCGGATTTGGGTCTATACGGAAGAGGAATGGGAACGCCGCAAGAAAGACAACTATCTGCCGTTCCAACTTAGCCCCTCGATGGAGTAAGCCCATCGTCAACTAAGGAGCGGTTGACGGTTCAAGAATGAGGTCAAGAATTAGAACCGTTGTGACATAATGGGCGGCAACTAGTAACTCGAAAAGGCGGCAGGCCCAAAATGACCGCGAATTTGCAACCCTACGACCAGGCATGGCTGGACGAATACCGGGCCGCCCTGGAACAAAAGTATCCGGGCCAGTTTGAGCGTTTGTTTACCTTCAGCCAGGACGAAAGCCGAATCATCATCCCTGATTACACCGTCAACACCGTGGTTATCATCAAGGACGGAGACCGGCAGACCGTCAGGGATATTGAATGGATAGGCACATCCCTGTCCGCGTTGACCGAGGCAATACCTGTGATTTGGGTCTATACGGAAGAGGAATGGGAATGGTGCAAGAAAGACGGCCATCTGCCGTTCCAGCTTAGCCCCTAGATGGAGTAAGCATTATAGTTAACCAGGACGCATCGGATGAATTGCGGCGAGCAGGGGAGTGCCTGGGCGCCGCCGAAGTGTGCAAAGACAACGGTTTCTATGCCGACGCTGTTTCCCGTGCCTATTACGCCATCATGCACGGCGCGAAGGCCGCGCTGGCGATGCGACAGGTTCAAGTGACAACCCACCGGGGTATAATGAATCAATTTGGCCTCCACCTGGTCAGGAACGGGTTGATTGAAACACGATGGGCCGAATACATCAGTAACGGTTTGTTTCGCCGCACCAAGGCCGACTATGACCCGGCAGCGGTTTTCGATGCGGCGGACGCCCGGGAATCCTGCGACCGCGCCGCCGCTTTCCTGAACCGCATACGGACTTTCATTGGCGCCAACACAAAACCATAGGAGGTGAACATGGACCTGGTAGAAGAGCAGTTGACCAACAGCAAAACCATCGCTGTGGTGGGCCTGTCCGACAACCCGGACCGCCCCAGCTACGGCGTTTCCAGGTATATGCAGTCCCAGGGCTACCGCATCATCCCGGTCAATCCCATGATTGAAGAGGCCCTGGGCGAAAAGAGCTACCCCGACCTGAAATCCGTTCCCGAACCCATTGACATGGTGGACATTTTCCGCCGCTCCGAGTTGGTGCCCCCCGTGGTGGACGAAGCCATCGAAGTCGGCGCCAAATACATCTGGATGCAGGACGGCGTTGTCCACGAAGAAGCTGCGGCCAAGGCCGAAGCCGCCGGCATCCCGGTGATAATGAATGATTGAACCCTGCGCCAGCACAAGCGCCGGTTCGGCGCTGCCTGAAACCCTGGCCGGAGCTATCCGCCCCCGCCGCCAAGGCCGCGCAAAACCTTGACATGGGCGGGTTGTATGGGTAGGATATTTATAATCATTCAAAGGTAGAACCAATTCCGATACTCGGATGGAGGTGGTCAATTTCGCCCAATTCGGGCCGGTCATTTCACGCAAGTCGGTAAAGAATGGGAGAGACCCCCGATTCTCTCCCCGTATCGAGCCGGGACTGCCCCGGTTCACCGGATACCCGCATCACACTTTGTTAAGGAAAAGAAACTGAAAAGGAGGAACCGAATGGCTGAACAAGACCTCGCTTTAATGGCTCACCTGATGCGCCGCGCCGGTTTCGGGGCGTCGTATGAGGAACTGGAAAGAAGGGCCGCCGCCGGATACGAGGCCACCGTCGCCGAGCTGTTGAACCCGGAAAGCCAGCCGGACCTGGAAATGGACATCCTGGAGCGCCGGTTCATCGACTGGAAGGACATGAACGCCCTGGAAGTCAACCAAGCGTACTGGACCTACCGGATGATTAACACCCAGCGCCCCTTGCAGGAAAAGGTCGCCCTTTTCTGGCACGGGATTCTCTGCACCGGCAACTCCAAGTGCGAACACGGCCGGCAGATGCAGCTCCAGCTGGATATGTTCCGGCAGAAGGGCATGGGCAAGTTCGACGAAATCCTCAAGGAACTGGCCCGCGACCCGGCTATGGTCTTCTACCTGGACAACTGCATGAGCCACAAGGGCTCCATCAACGAAAACTGGGGCCGGGAACTCTTGGAACTCTTCTCCATGGGCGTCGGCATGGACGACCAGGCCAACTACACCGAGGACGACGTTCAGGAAGCGGCCCGCGCCTTCACTGGCTGGACCATTACCAACGCCATCCCCCGCTACCCCTATGGACGCTACGAGTCCAACTTCATCTACAACCGCTACGACCACGACGAAGGCGAAAAGACCTTCCTGGGCGAGAGCGGCAACTTCAACGGTGATGACATCATCAACATCATCTGCAAGCAGCCCTCCGCCGCCCGGTTCGTCGCCCGCCACCTCTACAACTTCTTCGTGGCCGACGAAGCCGAAGTCCCCGCCTGGCAGCGGACTGCCCCGCGGGACCCCCAGGCTATCAAGGAACTGGAAGACGAGTACTTCCGCTCCGGCTACGACATCGGCGCCATGCTGAAGGTCATGCTCAACTCCCAGTGGTTCAAGGACGCCCGTTTCGAGAAGGTGAAGAGTCCCACCGAAGTGGTTATCGGCACCGTCCGGCTGGTCAAGGACTTCACCTCCCCCAAGCTGGGCCTGCACCCCTTGGCCAACAACATCCGCTACATGGGCCAGGACCTGATGAACCCGCCCACCGTCGAGGGCTGGCACACCGGCAAGGAGTGGATTGACAGCGGCACCCTGGTTGAGCGCATCAACTTCGCCGCCGACCAGGTGGGCAACACCGGACTCCCCGGCGTCCAGGACATCGTGAACCGCCTGGGTTCCGAAAACGTCAGCGACGGCAACGCTATGGTCAGCCGCTGCCTGGAAATGGTGGGCGGCTACCAGTTGGCCGAAGAAACCCGCGCTCAGTTGGTGGAACACGCCGAAAAAGGCGGAATCGCCGCCCCCGGCACTGAAGAGTTCTCCAACCGCGTCGGTGAGATTCTGCAACTCATCGTTGCTACCCAGGAGTACCAGTTCGCCTAACCCCGGCTTCCGGCGGGGCCGCATCCCCGGTTCCCGCCGGCCAACCCCCAACTCAACGAAAGGACAGGAAAGAAGACATGACTTCTACCAAGAAAGACCCGGTACTGGTAGTGCTTCAGTTGTCCGGTGGCAACGACGCCGTGAATACCCTGGTTCCCTACGGCGAACCCAAGTACATTGACCACCGGCCTTCGGTTCGCGCTCCCGAAGACCAGCTGCTCAAGCTGGACGACAAGGTTGCCTTCAACCCCAACATGGGCCCCTTGAAGAGGCTCTACGATGAGGGCAAGGTTGCCGTCATCCAGGGCGTAGGCTACCCCAACCCCAACCGCTCTCACTTCCGCTCCATGGACATCTGGCACACCTGCGAGCCGGACAAGCAGGGCACCGAGGGCTGGCTGGGCCGCGCCATCCGCGACATGGACCCCAACAAGGAAAACGTGCTGACCGGCGTTAACTTCGGCCGCGGCCTGCCCCGCGCGCTGGCCGCCCCCGGCGTGCCGGTTGCCTCCGTTGGCAACCTGGCCACCTACGGCGTTCTCACCGGCATTGACGGCGAAGACCAGCGGGCCGATGCCCTGGACGTTTTCTCCCGCATCTACTCCCCCACCGTTGGCCGCAACATGGTGGTGGACTACCTGTCCCAGACCGGCATGGACGCTCTCAAGGGCGCCGACATCCTCAGCACCGCCCCCGAACAGTATTCCTCCAGCGTCGAGTACGGCGGCGACGTGGTGGGCCAGTACATGAAGAACATCGCCCAGGTTCACCTGGCCGACTTCGGCACTCGCGTCCTCTACACCACCGCCCCCTACAACAGCTTCGACACCCACGCCGGCGAACTGGCGGCCCACGCCAACCTGTGGACCAACACTTCCAACGCCATCGCCGACTTCTATGACGACCTCAAGGAGAACAACGGCAGCGACAACGTCCTGTTGCTGGTCTTCACCGAGTTCGGACGCCGGGTGAAGGACAACGGTTCCGGCACCGACCACGGTTCCGGCGGCGTGGCCTTCGTCGTCGGCGATCACGTCAAGGGCGGCCTGTACGGCGAGTATCCGTCCCTGGAAGACGACAAGCTGTTGGAAGGCGACCTCCACTACAACAACGACTTCCGCAGCACCTACGCCACCATCCTGGAGAACTGGATGGGGCTGGATGCCAACCCCATCTGCAACGGCGCCTTCGAGAAGTTCGACTTCGTGTAAAACCCAACGGGGCGGGTTCTCAACCCGCCCCCTCTCCCTTATTGAAGGGACGGAAAGGTTGACCCGACGCGCCCTTATCGGCGTGACGGGCCGCCACCCCCAATCCATAGCGAGGTGAAGATGACTACTCAGACACTGAGTGTAACTTTGCAGTACGACAAGACCATCGGGCGCGCCGAGTTCTCCGGCCCCGGTTTCCGCAATCCGGTAGCCTTGGCCTTGGCCGAAGACGACATGATGTACGTCGTCAACCGCTCCTACGAATACCGGCCCGACGGCAAGCGGATAACCATCTGCACCGTTGACGAGGACTACATCGGCGAGTTCGCCCGCGGCGTCACCGACCAGGGCGACGGCGAACCCACCTCCGGCGACGGCCATATCATCTGGCCCACCGCCATCGCCCTCAGCAGCGACGGCAATGTTTACGTCGCCGACGAGGCCCTGGACCGGATAACCGTTTACACCCACGAGGGCGAATACGTCGAAAAGTGGCAGCGCCCCGGCAGCGGCGACGGCGAATGGGACAAGCCCTCCGGCTTGGCCTTCGACCAGGACGACAACCTCTACGTGGTGGACAGCGGCAACAACCGGGTCCAGAAGTTGACCAAGGATGGCCGGTTCATCAGCAAGTGGGGCAGCGAAGGCTCCGGCAACGGCCAGTTCAATATGCCCTGGGGCATCACCATTGACCAGGCCGGCAGCGTCTATATCGCCGACTGGCGCAACGACCGCGTCCAGAAGTTCACCGCCGACGGCGACTTCCTCATGTCCTTCGGCTCCACCGGCTCCGGCGAGGGCGAACTCAGCCGCCCCACCGACGTGGCCGTGGACCAGGACGGGGACATTTACGTCGCCGACTGGAGCAATGACCGTCTCCAGGTCTTTGACCCGGATGGCCATTACCTGACCAGCACCAAGGGCGAAGGCACCCTCTCCAAGTGGGGCACCAACAAGCTGGACGGCGGCAACCCCGAAATGTGGCATGAGCGCAGCATGGCCCAGGGCTTGGAGCGCGAAAAGGACTTCTGGGGGCCGGTGGCCGTCGAAGTTGACGAACAGGGCCGGGTGTTCGTCGTCGAGTCCGCCCGTTCCCGCATCCAGGTTTTCCACAAGCAGTACCCCCTGTTCTTCGCTCCCGGCGAGCGGGGAGCCAGCGGCCGCCTGTAAACCAACCCCGGTCAACAGCGGCAAAACCCAGGGGCGGGCAGCAAACCCGCCCCTGTTTTTCGGCCATCCCAAACCGCCGTCAAGGAGTTAGCGCTGAGACCCAAGCTGCACCAGCTATAATACGGCCCATACATTTTCTGCCCGGGACCGTCCAAAACGGGCGGCCCAGCCCCGGACAAGGAGGGTTGCCATGAAAATAGGAATGTCGCTGACCAGCAGTTACTCCATTGAGCGGGACAGCTCAGAGTTGCTGGCCGGCTTGACCGACCAGGTTAAGTTGATGGCGAGCCTGAAGTTCGATTCCCTGTCTTTGGGAGACCATCACCTGACCCACGACCACTATATCCAGGTCATGCCAACGATTTCCAACATGGCCGCCTTCAGCGGAGATATGCAATTGCTGCCGCTGTTCCTCCTCCCCTTCTACAACCCCATCTTGCTGGCGGAGCAGGTGGCCACATTGGACGTAATCAGCGGGGGCCGGACTGTGGTGATTTGCGGGTTGGGCTACGACCCGGCAGCCTTCTCCGCCTTCGGGACTTCGCAACGGATGCGCGCCCCCCGGTTTGTGGAAACCTTCCGGATAATGCGCGCCCTCTTCATGGGAGACGATGTGACTTTCCGGGGACGGCACTACAACATCCCCGAAGGAATCCGCATCAATCCCAAGCCCGTGCGGCAGCCCTTGCCCATGTGGATTGCCGGAGGCGCAGACCCAGCCGTGCGGCGGGCTGCCCGCATCGCCGACGGCTGGGTCATTGCCCCCGGGTGGAACCGGCCCGCCATCGAACGGGTGTTGCAGGTGTACCGCACCGCGCTGGCCGAGTTTGGCCGCGAGGATAACGGGAGTGAGGTGGTGCTGCGGCGGGATGTGCATCTGGCCGGAGACAATGAAGCGGCGCGGCGGGAAGCGTCGCCTTTATTCGAGAACGGGTATCGGGGTATGAGGGGGGCCGACCTGGAGCAGTCTTTGTTCGTGGGCGGCCCCGTCGAGTGCGTCGAGTATCTGAAAGAGTTGGAGGGTCTGGGCGTTGACCGGGTCCTGTTCCGGTGCGCCCTGGACGAACCGCAGCAAGCCGCGCAGACCATCCAGGTCCTGGGCGAAAGGGTTATTCCCGCGTTTGCTTAGGGAGTTGGGCTGCCTTCCGCCAGGCGGGCAAGCCCCCAACTTCGCTGTTTAAGGATTATATTACAAAAGCCGCCGGGGCAAGACCCATTGAGGCCGGTAGTCTGTAATTGACAGCAACCGGCGTCTCTGCTGAAATGGGGTCATCAACAATCAGAAGACAGCTATGGAGGAGAGCGTTATGGCAGGCAGGACTTTGATTTACGTTGGCGCCGAGGCCGATGGACTGTATCGCAAAGAGGCCGGCGATTCCCATTGGGAGAAGCTGGCCAATGGTATGCCGCCTTCCCCGCAGGTGCGCGCCATTGCCGTTCATCCCAACGACGCCAGCGCCGTCTTCGCCGGCACCCAGCGCGGCATCTACCGCTCCACTGATGGCGGCGACAGCTTCCAGCGCATGAATATGACCGAGGGCCGCATCGTGTGGTCCATCAAATTCCATCCCCACGACCCCAACATCATGTTTCTGGGCACCGAGGGCGCCGAGGTGTTCAAGAGCGCCGACGGCGGCGAGAACTGGGAGTACCTGTCCACCGTCTCCAACCCCGACGCCGTGCAGATGGCCTTCGCCACCCGTATCCTGGGCATCGGCATCGAGACGGGCGACACCAACCAGATGTACGCGGCCCTGGAAGTCGGCGGCGCGGCTCACAGTTCCGACGGCGGCCAGACCTGGGCCATCGTCAACAACGGGTTCGAAGGCGACGTTGACCTGTTGGACCTGCACGGCGTGACCGTGGGCGTCAACGAATCCGTGTTCATATCCAACCGCACCGGCGTCTGGCGCACCCGCGACCGGGGCCAGACTTGGGACGACCTCCATTTCGACAACTTCTCCAACATCCGCTATTCCCGGGGCGTTGAGGTTGCGCCCAACGACCCCAGCACTCTCTACGCCTGTGTCGGCCTCAACTTCGGGAGCGAAGAGGGCGGCATCCTGCGTTCCACCGACGCCGGCGAATCCTGGATCCGGTTCGACCAGGGAATCCAGCCGTTGAGCACCACCTTCGGTATCGCCGTCAATGACCGCTCCCCGGAACAGGTGTACTTCTGTACCCGCAAGGGCCAGGTCTTCGGCACCCACGACGACGGCGCCACCTGGCATACCCACGACCTCCCGGAAATGGCCGCCAACGTCAAGGCTATCGCCTGCACCTCGGCCTAGGCTTCCATCTATTGCCCTCTCCTCAGCGGGGAGGGCAGAGCCTCAATTTTCCCTCTCCCTTCTGGATGTTCTATCCAGTTTTGCGGGGAAGCTGGTTCATCATAACCTTGTCATCCTGAGCGCCTTCCCATGTCATTCTGAGCGTAGCGAAGAATCTAAAATTCCCGCCCCAAACCAACCTCAACTCTCCGAAACACCCCTGACCACCCGTAGGGCCGCACGGCCGTGCGCCCCTACCAACCTTCACCACCAACCCGGTTGCCGGAAACAAACCAACACCCGTAGGGGCAACCCTTGTGGTTGCCCTACCATCTTCACTCCCAGCCATCGTCTCCCACCCAAAACATCCCAAACCCCAACCACCGTCATTCCGGCGTAGGCCGGAATCCAGAAACCCATGCCAATACCATCCTTGCCCCAACAAACCAACCCCCAACCCCAACCCGTCATTCCGGCGAAGGCCGGAATCCAGGAATCCTACTCCCCAAACCGGCCTTGCGCCCATTGGACACCTCATCAATAACCCCCTCCCCCTACCAGGGGGAGGGCTGGGGAGGGGGTGCGTCCCCCCAACTGACAAAACCCCCCTTGACAACCAACCTCCCATTATGTAATATGACCAACGTAGGGACGACCCTCAACGTGGGGGCCGTCCCTTTTCTTTGTACCCCATCCTAAACCCCAGGAGGAACCGCCCATGTAACACCAATCCCGCCGTTTGCGTCGAGAGTCCCTCCCGGATAACCATGGCTCTTATCCGATGCGAGGTCTAACGACTCCGCTGCGGCAACTGCCCCACCGACGGGCGTCGGCCCTTCTCCTTTGGGAGAACCCGGCTGGCAAAGTCGGCCCGGCCCCTGGACGACGGGCGACCGCGCCCCAATGGGATGGCGCGGCAGTAGTCGGCCCGTGCCCCTGGACGACGGGTGGCTGCTCCCCTTAGGGGTGGTAGCGGCGGTAGTCGGCCATACCCCACCGGCGGGCGCAACGTCCCCCTTGAAGGGACGGGGCAAAGCCGGAACGCCCGGCCGGGCAACCCCTGGAAAAAGGAAACCAAACCCCCAGGCCGGAACCCCAAAATCAACCAAAAGGAGACCTCAAGACAACCGAAGAAATCCCAACAGGAAACTCCCGCCCCCTATCAGGGGGAGGGTTGGGGAGGGGGTAAAACCCAACCAAAATGCAACACAATGCCACTAAATGCCACGGAAAACAAAAACCCCCGCCCCCTACCAGGGGGAGGGCTGGGGAGGGGGTAAGACCTTGACCAAAACCCGCCCAAAAAGTGTCCAAAATCGCCAAAACCGCCCAAATATCCCCCAAAATGGACACATCCTGGACACATCCAACCCGCCAATCCACGCTCAAATGGTCAAAAATGGTCAAAAATGGACAAAAAGGTAAAATTTTCACCCCCTCCCTCTACCAAGGGAGGGCCGGGGAGGGGGGTGAAACCCAACCGAAAATGCCCCACAATGTCACGGAAAATAAAAACTCCGCCCCTGATAGCAACGGCGGAATCGCTGGCGGAGAGGGCGGGATTCGAACCCGCGATACCCATAGGGTATACCGGTTTTCGAGACCGGCGCATTCGTCCGCTCTGCCACCTCTCCGGTTCCCGGCCCGTTGGGGCCACCTTCAAGAATAGCCCCCTACGCCCCGGTTTTCAAGCAATATCCCCGAACCGGCGACAAGTTGCCGCAAGACCGCCGCCCCGCTAGTGATATACTCAATACAAGTGCGGCAAGCCTATCTTGACCCAGACCGTTGCGACCGAGCAGGAGCGCCAAGACCGATGACCCTTTTCACCGAGAGCGTAACCACCCAAGCCTTGAACTTGCCCGAAGAGCTTATCCTCATGCTCATCAACGAAGAGTCCGGCTACTTTCATCAAGTGCCCGGCTGGGACTTGAACTGCGCCATCGTCGGCGCCGTGCTGGCCGAACTCTCCCTCCAGTCCCGCATCGACACCGATATGGAGGCCCTGTTTGTGCTGGATAGCGCCGAAACCGGCAACCCCACCCTGGACTCCTTCCTGGCGGAAATAGCCGGCGAATCAACCCAACATAACGCCCAATACTGGATTGAACGGCTGGCTCCCCGGGCCGAGTCGGTTATTGACTCTACTCTTGACCGCTTGGTTGCGCTGAAGATTCTGGAACATCACCAAGGCGATTTCTGGACCCTGGCCCACACCGCCTGGCAGATGGAATTGTCCGGCGGTTCCTCCGAAGGCACGGTGGGGCAGTTCGTCAAAACCCGCATCGTCCTGGCGATTTTCAACGACGAGGTTCCCGACCCGAGAGACGCCATTATCATCAGCCTGGTCAATACCTGCGATGTCTTTCGTTTCATCTTCCAGCTTGACGACGAAACCGAAGAACGCATCCGGTTCATCTGCAACATGGACTTGATTGGCCGGTCAATCGGCGAAGCGGTGGCTCAAAACATGGCCGGCCCGCTGCTGCGACATTCCGCCCTGACCAGGAAAATTCCGGCTGTCCCCCTGCGCAAGCTGCTGTTCAATCCCCATCTACGCACCGGCAATGTTACCGCCCTGTTTACCGACCTGGCCGAAGAGTATGGCCCGGTCTTTCAGATTCGCCCGCCCTTGGCCCCGGCGATGACCTTCCTGGCCGGGCCGCAGACCAACCACTGGGTGCATCGCACCGGGCGGATGTACCTCCGTGCCAAGGACTATTTTTCCGAATTTGAGAAAATTTACGGCGCCTCCGGCGTATTGCCTTCCCTGGACGGCGCCGACCACTTCCGGCTCCGCAAGTCCCTGGCCACGGCCTACTCCCGCGGCCGGCTGGCCGGGCAGTTGGACCAACTCTATCATTATGCCCGGAAGTATATGGCGGACTTGACCGTGGGAGAGGCTTACCCGGCGACCAGGTTTTGCCGCAGAATGATAAACGCCCAACTATCGCCCCTCTTTGTCACGGTTGAATCCCAGGACATTTTTGACGACCTGGCGACGTACAAGGAACGGGCGCTCCTTACTCACATCATAAAAGCCCTGCCCAAGTTTATGTTGCAGACCCCGGGGATGCGACGCCGGGCCAAGGCCATTGACACATTGCTGGAACGGGTGCAGAGCGTCCATACCCCGGCCCAGCGCGCCGGGGAGCCGCGCAACCTGACCGACGACCTGCTCAGCCTCCACGCCAGCGACCCCCAGTTCGTGCCGGAGTCCAATCTCCGATTCGCGCTTTCGGCGGCTCTGATTGCCAGCGTCTATCTGGGGGATTGCTTCAGCTTTGCGTTGTACGCCCTGGCCTCCCAACCGGAGTTTTACGCCAAAATCCAGGCCGAAGCCGACGCCCTGTTTGACCAGGGCGACCCGGACGGGGAGGACTTGACTCCCGCCGCCATTGACGTTACCCACCGCTTCCTGATGGAGTGCCTGCGGATGTACCCCATCGTCCCCATGTCCCTTCGCAACGTGATGAATTCCTGCACCGTCGAGGACTACGAACTGCCGGTGGGGACCCGGGTATTCATCGCCCAGACCGCCACCCACTACATGGACAGCGTCTTCCCCGACCCCTTCAAGTTCGACATTGACCGCTATCTGCCGCCCCGCAACGAGCATCACGGCTCCGGCTATGCCCCCTATGGTCTGGGAACCCACACCTGCCTGGGTTCCCGTTGGATGGAACTGCAACTGGCCGTCAATGTGTTGATGGTGGCCCACTACTTCGACATCAAGGTGTCGCCGGAGAAATACCGGCTGAAGTTCAGCCCGCTGCCGTCCATGAAACCGAACAAAAAGCTGAAATTCCACATCGCCGAGCGCCGGCGCGAAATTAACCCCTAACCCGCCGTGGGACTCCCCAAGAAACGGCACATGGAAGAGGATAGGACAATTGCAAAGTAGGGGCGCACGGCCGTGCGCCCCCTACTTGGTGAATGGCACTCTTGCGGTTGGCCGTTCTGGACACGGTCCTTGAAATTGGCGCACGGCCGTGCGCCCCCCACGTAGTAAATGGCACGGGACGTTAACCTTGGCAATGTGGGCGCACAAACCCCCCTTTACGGGGCCGCCGGCATCCAAACCTCGCAATCGTCCTGGGAAAGGAGAGGGCCTAAAAGGGTTTGCGAGCCAGGAAACAATACAACGGGGTGAAAATCCCGGCCTTGCCGCCGGCGATATAGGCGTTGGCGGTACGGTTCATCAGTCCAAGAATGTCGGAGGAGCCCTTGGGAAACACCCCCACCGTCTCCGCCAGCCTGGACGCCCCAATGAACATATTGCGGCCCAGCGGAATCCGGCGCAGGGCGTTGCCCATCGTTCCCCGCCGCGTCTCCATGGGCCGATACCAGGGGGTGGTTGGCCCATCCTCCGAAACGGCCCGGTCTTTCCCCTCTATGACCTGAAATCCCGCCGTTTCCAGGGCCAGGTCCACTTCCCCCATAGTCGCAATGTCTTTGAGAGCGATGCCGTGCATCAAGTCCTGTTTGATGGCCCGGTGCTGGCCGTCCTCCGGGTCGAACTTGTCCGTCAAGCACATTTCCTGACCCCAGAAGAGCGCGCCGGGTTTCAGCGCCCGGTAGATTTCGGCGAAAGCGCCGGCCTTGTCCGGCGCATGGCACGTTGATTCAATAGCGTAGCCCCGGTCAAAGGCGTCATCCGCGACGGCGCTCAGGTCCATGAAACTGCACGCGAGGTAGTCCACCATGTCCTCAACCCCGGCCGCGGCGTCCAAAGATTTCGCCTTCGCCAGTTGTATTTGGCTGTTGTTGACCCCAAGGACTTTGACGCCGGCCTCCCGGACGACCCGGCGCATCGGGCCGCCGATGCCGCAGCCGACATCAATCACCGTCATGCCTTCGCGCAGCTCCAGCTTGTCTATCATCAGCCTTTGGTGCCGAACCTTGGAGTCCTCCAGGCTCTCCCGGGGCGACAGGGGCGCGAAATGGAGCGACTCGCCCCAGCCGAACACCATGACCGCGCTGCAAAGGTCGTAGTATTCCTTGACCGTTTCGGCGTGGTCGTAGCCCGCCGCGCCATCATCCTGGCCGGGTGTCCGGGCCAGCCACCCATCCAGGTCTCTCGCGCGCCGTTGGGCATCCGACCCGTGGTAAGCGGCTTTCAGCTCTTTGGATAGCTGGCGGATTTGCAGAAGACTTTTCACAATGAGAAATGTATGCTTGCCTACGGAATGGATTAGGGATGGACGAATAACCCCGCCATGCCCTGCCGGCGAATCCGGCAATCCTGGATAGGACTATTCCGATTTGCGGGCGTGGATGAAGTACATCGGCGTGAAGATGCCCAGCCGCCCCGCCTCGGCTAAGGATGTCGCGCAAAGGTTCAGCGTTTCCGATACCCGAACCGTCCCCTGGGGCGCAATCCGCAGCGACTCCAGGGCTTTCAACGTATTGTGGGTTGTCCACCGGCCAATTCTTGAACCGCGAAAAGCGGCCAGCGAAAGACCCGAACCAACCAGGGGTTGATACCAGGGAACGGACGGGCCGGTTTGTACCGCCAAATCCCGGGTTTCCAGAACCTCAAACCCCACCGATTCCAGGGCATTATCCACTGTTGGGCAGTCGTCTATTCCCAGCAAGCCGCCCCCCAACTCAATGCCTTCCTTAATCCGGCGGTGGCGGGGATTTTGCCCGTCGTAGCGGTCGGTCAAGCAGTATTCGTAAACCCCGAAGCCGGCCCCCGGTTTCAGCAGACGAAAAGCCTCGCCGTAGATGCTGACTTTATCCGGCGCATGGCAAGTCGCCTCAATAGCGTAGATTGCGTCGAAAGTGTTGTCCGGAGCATCCACGTGCAGAAAGTCGCAGTGCAGGAACTCCGCCAGATGGGTCAACTTGGCCTCTTCCGTGTATCGGCGGGCGCGTTCCAGTTGGTAGCCGTTGCTGTTGACACCGACAATCCTGGCCCCGGAAAACCGGGCAATCTCCAACAATGGCCCGCCAACGCCGCAGCCCAGGTCGGCAACCACCATCCCCGGCCTGAGCTCCAACGCCTGCGCCAAATGCCGCTCGTGGCGTACCAGAGACGCCCTTAAGCTCTCTCCGGGGACCCGAGGCGCAAAATGAAAAGACCGGCCCCATCCATACTCATAAAAGTCCGTAACCAGGTCGTAGTAAAGATTGCTTAACTTCCGGTGGTCGCTTTCTTCCCTTTCCAGGCCGTCATCTTTGACCACCCGGCGGCCATGTTCGTATTCGCGGACGTTCTGGGCAACCCCGGAATCGCCGGGTTTGTCCTTCAGATTCTTGGAAAGCTTGAATGGCATAATGCCTTCTCCGTCCGGTTTCCGGTCTCCCCCTGACAGCCTACGACGTTTCCTGCTCGTGGCGCCGTTGCCTGGCGTCAATCTCCGCGTCCAGTTCGTCCGCCCAACGCTGCACTGTCGAGCGCAACCGATGGTTCTGGTACGCCCCCCAGACCGTCATCGCCGGCGGAATCAACACCACGGAGATTATCAGGGAGTAGGCTATCGTAATCGCCGCCGTGACGCCGAACTGCTGGGACGCGGCCAGCGGCGACGCCACCAGCACGCCCAACCCCAGGGCCGTCGTCAGCGCCGAACCCAGCAGCGCCGAGCCGGTGGTCGCCAGCGTCTGCACCGCCGCCTGCTCCGGGTCCCGGGCGTGGGCGTATTCCTCCCGGTAGCGGTGAATCATGTGGATGGTGTAGTCAACCCCGATTCCAATGGACAACGCCGTGATGATGGACGTAACCAGCGAGTAGGGGATGTCCAGCAGCGCCATAGTTCCCAGCACCCAGATAAGCACCAGCACGATAGGCCCCACCGCAATGAAGGCCAGCGCCGGCTGGCGCACCGTCACCCAGAAGAAGATAGCCAAAACGGTCAAGGCCGCCGCTACGGTGGTGAAAATCGCTTCCGACTGCCGCTCAGTTACGGCCCCGGTGACCGTAATGGATATGATGGTCTCCGAAGTGGCCGTAATGGCCGTGTCGTCGCCGTGCCAAAGGGCCTCCAGGTCTTGCTGGAGCGCCTCCGTTGCGACCGGATCCCCCGAAATGGCCGGGAATTGGAACAGTATCGCGTCCAGGCCATCGGGATTGTTGACCAGCAGGCGCGACACTGCCGGGTCTTTCTCCGCCAGCTTGTCCAGGAACTCCTGCATCAGCCCGGGGTCAAGCTGCACCCCCGCCGAGGCTTCGCGGAATAGCGCGGCCAACTCCGGGTCATACTTGTCGCCGGGTTCCCCGCTGTCGTCGGTCCAGTCCCGCGCCAGCAGTTCGTAAGACGCCTGAATCGGTCCGGCGGCGGCGCTGGGCCGCAGCCGTTCATCCTCAAAGTCCTTGGCCAGGTCCCGCAGGTTCAGCAGCGTCCTGGTCTCCGTCGCCTCCGCCCGCAGCAGGACGGTGGCAATCTCCGTTGAACCGCCCACCGCGGCGTCCAGCGTGTCCATGTCTCGCAGCAAGTCGCCGCCCCGCGGCAGAATGTCGCGGATGTTGAATTCCGACTTAATTCCGGTGGCGGCGAATCCCAACCCGACGGTTATGACTATCACGGCGATGATGTAGGGCGCCGGCCGGCGGGTAACTCCCCGGCCCAGCAATCCCGCCAAACGCTCCACGCCGGGTAGCGCGTTGGAGATGGGACGGGGTGGCCGCAGCCGGCCCCGGGCCTCCCGCCGCCGGTCTATAATCGTCCGCGCCGCCGGAACCAGCGTCAGCATGACTATCAGGCTCATCCCTACGCCCATACCGGCGATAATCCCGAAATCGCCCGAGATTTCAATGGGAGAGAACAGGTTTACCAACAGGCTTACAATCGTCGTGACCGCGGCCAACACCAGGGGGATGGCGACGTTGCGCGTCCCGGCCCGGACGGCGGCCAACACCGGCTGACCGGCCAGCCGCTGCTCCCGGTAGTGGGAAACTATCTGGATGGCGTAGTCCACCGTCAAGCCGATGACGATGATGGGAACCATCGTGGTCAGGGAGTTGGGCGGGCCGGTAAGACCCAGGGCATTCGGCCCCAGCCAGCCCTCAGCTCCGACAATCCAGATTATCGAAATGAACAGTCCCCCCAGCGTCAGCAGCGTGTCCGAAATCGTCCGCATGAACAGCAGAATCAGCGCCGCTATCAGCAGCAGCGCCAGCCCCACCAGAGGCGCCATCCCTTCTTCCGTGGCCCGCTTGTACTCGTCCTCAATCACCACCGGCGAAACGCTGCTCACCCGCAGCGGCCCTTCATCCCCGGCGGCCAATTCGCTGATTCTGCGCTCAGCGTCCTGGATTCGCTCGTCGTCGGTGTCCCGCAGGCGCAGGACGGCAATGGCTACCGGCGTGCCGTCGGTATCCGTTCCCGTCATGGCGTCCAGGGCCGCCTGAATTTCCGGCGGGCCGCGGGCGGCATCAATTTCCGCCTGGCTAACCGACTCCAGGCTGTCCACTTGCAGCACGGCCTTGACCACCAGCGAGGGCGCGACAATCGGGTCTGACGGCGCCAGCAACTCCGCAGTGCCCGGGTCGCTGACTATCTCGGCAATCAGGGCATCCATCTGCGAAAGGCCCGCCGGCGTCAGCGCATCCCCCCGGAAAAGCAGCGTTATCACACTGGCATCGCCGGACTCCCCGAAAAGCTCATCAATCGCAGCCAGGGCCTCGGCGACGGCGCCTCCCTGGGGCAGCGTCGCCTCGGTATCCGGCGGCGGCGCGCGCCGTACCGCCCCCGCGCCCAGCAGGACGGTAATGGCCAGCAGGATGAGAAGGGTGATGTACGGGCGGGCCGTAACCGCCCGGCTCAGCCAATCGAGTATCCGGTTCATAACGTACCTCGGGCCGCGCCGTCGGGCGTACCGGACATTGAAGACGCCGAATCGCGCGGGTCGGGATAGAACTGGGCGCAATAGGCCCGGAAGAGCATGATTTCACCGTCGGAACGACACAGGCGCGGGCGTTGCCGGTACTGCTTGCGGCTCCAGATTATCACGTCCTGCTTGACGTAGTGGAACTGCTGGGCCGCCATAAACTTGTTCATCAGCGGCGCGCGTAGCCTTACCGGGAGAAACCCCAAACCGGCAATCCAACGCTTGGGTTTGCGTATCTCCCGCGCCTGCGAAACCAGCGACAGGTCAATCAGCGTGCCGTCAACCGGCGTCGCCAGCACCCACAGCCGCAAGTCCAAACCGATGTAACGCTCTTCAATCTCAACGAAAGAGTAGCCCAGCCCATATATGTGGGTATTGGCGGAAACGTCAACGGTCAGGGTGGCGATTTTCCCAATCCTCCGCGCGCTCTTGAACCTGAAATGGCTTTGCAGATAAGGCCCATCCACCACGACTTTGCCGACTTGCCCCACGCTGTCATAGCTGTGAACGTAGCGCAGGTGGCCCAGGTCAACCGAGTTCTCCGTCGCCTCTTGAGGATGGCCCGGAAAGCGGAGGGTCTTGATGTTGAGCCTGCTCCAACCGGCTTGCTCCACAGGTTCGGCCGGCAGGTTCCATTGCGGTTTCCTCCCCTCAATTCCCCACCAGGCAAAGACCAGGCCGCCAACTTCCTGCGTCTCAAAGACCCGCAGCCTGGCCGTCCGGGGCGGTTCGGCGTAGGGGGTTGCTACGCACTGCCCGGTTGCATCGTACTGAAAGCCGTGGAAGGGACAAACCAGCCGGCCGGCGCATACCAGGCCTCCCGCCTCCGGCCCCAGGGATGAGCCCAGGTGCGGGCAAACCGCCTCGGCCACGCAGATATGCCCGTCATCGTCGCGCCAGACAACGACCTTCTCCCCCATCCACGTCTTTTCCATCAGCCGGGCCTTCAGCACGGCTTGACGGCTGGCAACGAAGTACCAGCCCTCGGGAAACGGGGCCAGCGTTGCGGCGTACCGGGTCACCGTCCTGGGTTGAGTCAATATCGCCGACAAACCTCGCTAAGAGATAGCGTTGACAGCCAAACCACCCATTCAGGATACCAGAACCGCTTACTACTCCCCAACCATAACCACCACCACTCTGGCCCCAATTATCCCAGAAACCGCCCCAACCGTCATTCCCGCCCCATAACCGTCATTCCCGCCCCCCAACCCGTCATTCCGGCGAAGGCCGGAATCCAGAAACCCCAACTCAAACCAACCTAGCCTTTACGAAACACCCCTGCCCCACCGTAGGGGCGCACGGCCGTGCGCCCCTACCAACGCCAATCACCAAAACGGTCATAGGAAAACCCTCAACCCCCAGCCTTCCATGTCGTTCTGAACGCCCCCATGTTATTCTGAGCGCAGCGAAGAATCTCAAATCCTTGCCGTTACCATCATCGCCATCCCGTAACCACACCGCCCCCCAACCCGTCATTCCGGCACCCCAACCGTCATTCCGGCGAAGGCCGGAATCCAGAAATCCTTACCCCAACCCTGTTTCAACTTCCACCGCCACTCCCAAAAATCTCCGCGCTCTCCGTGTCTCTGTGTGATAATCCTCTCCAAAACCGCCAACCCGCAATTCCCCAATCCCCAACTGTCATTCCCGCAAAACCTGCCCTGAGCATCGCCGAAGGGGCGGAAATCTACATCCTTCACCCGGAAGCAGGCCCGCCCCTTGTTGCGGTAGTAGGTGCAGCCCATAGCCAAGGCCGGTTAATCTCCGAGAATGAACTCCGGCCCATCGGTCTTTCCCCGCTTTCCGACGTCGTACTTCCTCCAATCGGGAATGTGCGATGCCAACAACGCCTTGAACAGCTTGCCGTGATTGGGAACCCGAAGGTGCAGCAACTCGTGGGCAATAACAAAGTCCTGAAATCCCGGCTCCTGGTCGGCCAAGTCGGACGCCAGCGTAATGTATCCCGACGTTGAGCAAGACCCCCATTTCCGCGTCATTTGTTGCACCCGCAACTTGGGCGGCGGCACTTTCAGCCGTTGCGCCCAGTAATTGACTTTCTCGTTGATAGCTTTGCGCCGTTGGTCATCGGTCAACATCAGCATCCCTCCCCAGCAGGATTGCCAGCACGCGCTTGACGGCCCGGCTCCTTTCTTCCGTGGGGAGTCCGACAAGCGCCCGGTACAGGGCCGTCCGTAGCCGTCTTTCCTGGTCAGCGCTGACGGCGGCGTTGGGAAAGCGCCCAAGGAGCGACTCGGCTTCCCGCGCCAAGTCCATTACATTGACTCCCGCAGCGCCAATGTGTGGGTCGTCTTTGAACGCCCAATAGACTGCGAACGCTTGGGGATTAAGCCCGCTGTCCTTTTTCGACTTGACTGCCGCCTCTTTTTCCCTGGCCAACTCAACCAACAGGTCCATCGCCGCCAGGCCCGTGGTGGCGCGGTCTTCCAGGTCCTTCAGGATGTGTTCCGCCCGTTCCTTCAAGGGTCTCAGGACAGAACCCATTTCCGGGTCGTTAACGGCTTCGCGTTGCAGGCCCCGCACCAGGTTGAAGACCTTGGCCTCGTCGGAGCCTTTTCCCTCCCGTAGCGCGTTCAGCGTCGGCACATCGAAGGTAACGATTTTCGTCAGGTAGCCCAAGCCTTGCTGGGCGGACCTCTCCTGAACCATTCGACTCGTCTTCTTGGCAAGGTCAGCCGCGTCAGTCACACCGGTCGCGTAAGCGCCCCGCACAGCCATGTAGAGCTGGGCCAGTTGCTTGAACGTCTCCATATCGTCCCGTAATTCCGCCGAGGGTGACAGTATCTCCCAAAGGGCCTCAATGTCCTTATAGGCTTCGAAGAAGGCTTTGCGATTCTCCGGGTCCAGTAAACGCCCGAACACTACTTGCTCCAATCGCTCATCTTCGGCGCTGTCGCCCAGTTCATCAAGATAGTTTGTCCTGGCATCAGCTAACCGTTCCCGAAAGTCCGTCAACAACTCGTCCAAGCCTTCAATGGCCCCGCTAACGTCGGACGAGTCGAATCGCAGCGCTTTCCTCAGTTCCTGGAGGACGCCCACAAAGTCAACCACCAATCCCACCCGCTTGCGGTTGCCCTCCGGGTCAATGTAGGGGCGATTGACGCGGGCTATGGCCTGCAACAGCACGTGGTCCCGCATCGGTTTGTCCAGATACATACAATAGAGCAGCGGGGCATCGTAGCCCGTCAACAGCTTGTCGGTAACTATAAGCAGCTTCGGGTCCTCTCCGGCCTTCTTGAAATCGGAACGCGCGTCCTCCTCCCGCTGCGGAGACAGTTGCAATTCCGCCACCAGGGGGCGGACAACGGCGTCTCTGGTGTCCTCGGTATAGACCGGCGCCGACCACTCCGGCGGCAGCAGCTTATCCAACGCCTGCTTGTACTTGGCGCAGGCCTCCCGGTTCACCCCCACCAGGAACGCCTTGTATCCCAGGGGCATCACGTTTTCCTGAAAGTGCTGGGCGACGAAAGCGGCAACCTTCTCTATCCGGTCGTCCGCGGTGAGGAACGTGCGCAGACCGACGGCCCGATCCAGGACCCGGTTGAGTTCGTCAACGTCGGTAACGCCTTCCATTTCAGCCAGGGCAAAAAATTCCTTGTCCAACTGGTCCATTGGGACGGTGACGCTCATCTCGCTGGGCGCCATCATGTGACGGATGGGCAGCGTCGTCTCGTCCTCGATGGACTCGGCGATGGTGTACTTGTCCAGATAACCCTGGTCGTCCTCAACGCCGAAAATCCTGAAGGTGCCCTCCCCGTGGTCAGTCCTGGCTATGGGCGTGCCGGTGAAGCCGACGATGGTGGCGTTGGGCAGCGCCGCCATCAGATAGGTGCCCAAGTCCTTGGCTACGGAGCGATGGGCCTCGTCAATGAACACATAGATATTGTCGCGGGTATTGGCGTTCCCCTCAATTCCCTCGAACTTGTGAATCATGGACAGAATCAAACCCCGTTTGTCCGTCCGTAGCAGTTCCCTCAGTTCCGCCCTGGAACCGGCCTGCCATACCGGAATGTCCTGCTGCTGCATCTCCCCCAACAATCGCTCCACCCATCCATTGAGCTGCCCCTCCAGTTCCGTCCGGTCCACCACCACAACCACGGTGGGATTCTGAAACTCATCCTTGCGTTCCAGGACAATGCGGGCGGCGGTTAGCAGGGTGAAGGTCTTGCCCGACCCCTGGGTGTGCCAGATGAGACCCCGCCGTTTCGTTGGCTCCGCGCAGCGCTCCACGATGCGGTCAACGGCCCGCCGCTGGTGCTGGCGCAGCGCCGATTTCCTGGTCTCCCCATCCTCAACGTAGAAAAGTATCCAGTCCCGCAGAGTCCGCAGGAAGTCCGTCGGCTCAAAGAAGGACTGCACGGCGAAACGGTAGCTTTCCTCCGGCCGTTCCTTCCATCGGGCCATGTAGCGGCGCGACACGTTCCAGGTGACGCCGTACCAGTAATCCAAAAGATGCGTTACATTGAAAAGCTGCGCCGCCCCCACCAATTCCGGCGTTTCCCTTTCATAGCGCTGCAACTGCCCGATGCCCCGCTCGATGGCGCCGGCGTCCTTGGGGTTCTTGTTCTCCACAATAGCGACGGGAACGCCGTTGGCCAGGAACATCACGTCGGCCCGGTTCCCCTTGCGGGCCGGCGGCTTCAGCGTCCATTCCCAGGTAACTTGCAGGACGTTGGCCCCCGGCGTCTCAAAGTCAACGAGCGTTACCGGACGGTGGCGCCGCTCCGCCTCGTCGTACCACTGCCGTTCTCCCCGCAGCCAGGCCAGTGTCTCCCGGTTGCCCTCGATGGTCGGCGGCAGCGATTCCAGCCGCTCGATAACCCCCCGCACAGCGTCGCCGGTCAGCCAGGGATTGAACCGGCCCAGGGCCGCCTCCAGTTCCCCCCGGAACAGCAGCCCCGCCGTACCTCCGCGCAAGGCCACGGCATCCTTTGGCGGCACCGGAACCCAGCCGACTTCCGCCGCGTGACGAATCATCGGCATCTGAACGGTGGCGGATTCGGTAATCTGGAACGCGGTCATTCCCAACTCTCCAATTGACAAGGCTCAACATTAGCTACATCATTAGCCAAGCATTTCAAGGAGCCGGCTATGGCAACCGTCAACGTACACGAGGCAAAAACCCACCTGTCCCGCCTACTGGCGCAGGTGGAGGCCGGCGAGGAAGTCATCATCGCCCGCAACGGCAAGCCCGTCGCCCGCCTGGTAGCCGTACAGCCGCGGGGCAAACGGCAACCCGGCGCCTTGAAAGGCTTGATAAGAATTGACGACAGTTTCTTCGACCCGCTACCCGAGGAGGAGTTGAGAGCTTGGGAAGGCGGGTAAACTGTGGACTTGCTGCTAGACACCCACGCGTTTATCTGGTGGTCTGAGGATAACCGCAGATTGTCACCGGCGGCCCGGCAGACGATTGGGGATGAGGAGAACCGGGCATTTATCAGCGCGGCGTCGGCTTGGGAGATTGCCACCAAGCACCGGCTGGGCAAGCTGCCGGAAGCGGCGGCGCTGGCCTTGGACATCCCCGGATCAATAATCAGCCAGAACTTTGAAGAACTGCCGATAACCGTAGATGACGCCTCCCGCGCCGGCGCTCTCCCTGGCCCCTTGCGGGACCCCTTCGACCGTATGCTCATAGCCCAAGCCATCGGTCTCAACCTTGTTCTGGTGTCCAACGAATCACTTTTCGACCGCTACGGCATTCGTCGCCTGTGGTGAAATAAGCCTCATCCTCTGCAACCTCTTCGTCCTCACTCAGCGAATCGTAATGCCGCAGTACCTCCTGTACGCGCTCCTCGTCCCATCCCGGTGGGAAATCGCTTGTCTTTTTCATCGGCCTCTCCTTCTCATGCGCCGCCGCTTGCCCCACGACGCCTTGCATTGTCAAGTTTGACCTCTCATAATGCACTCCAAAGGTTCCCCCCCGATGACAAGAGCCCAAGGGGCTCTCTCCCCCCAAGGGAGTAGTCGGGGGGGTCAATTGTTATTATCCGTCCATAGCAGCGTCTATTCCAAGCCCTCCACCCCCAACTCCCCCGCCCGTATCTCCCCGGTCATCAGCCCGTGCAACAGCGCCCGGAACAGCTCCTCCAATACCGCCCGCTTCCGCCGGTGCAGGTCTATCTTCCGGTCTATGGCGTCCAGAATGGCGACAATTTCTTGCTGCTCAACCAACGAAGGCGCAGGCACCGGGAACCCCCTGAGTTTCCCAGCACTGATATTTGCCTGACTTACTCCACGACTGGCGAGCTTCTTCAGTTCGGCCTGCGCGGAGTCCCAATTAAGAAAATAATTGAGAAATTGCGGGTGAAGGCGATTTTCGTCAACTGCTACCCGTACCAAATACGAGGCGAACACTGCATTCGCGGACTGTTCGACTATCGCAGTTCTTCCCACCAACTCATAGCTATTGGTGCGATTGAACAAAAGGTCATTCGGCTTGACACGGTAAGTATCGGCTGTTTCGTCGTCAATATCCACATACTGCAAATCACGGAAAATGACTTTTCCATCATGCTGGCAGTTCATACGAAGGATTGGATAGGTTCCCGATTCTGCGCCTCGAATCGAAAGCCCGTATTGTATCTGATGGGCTAATTCGCCAATGGGACAAAATCCCCAACCCTCCGGCACCAACCCTATCTCCGTCTCTTTCTGCGCCTCCCCCCGCAACCCGCGGGTAAACAGCCTTTGCATGGCGGCGCGTTTCATCTTGGCGCACACCTCTAACTGTTCGTCCTCCAATAACAGGGTGGATTCTATACTTTTGAGCACTTGCGCAATGCCTTGTTGTTCCTCCAGATACGGCGTCGGAATCTCTTTTTCTTTGAGAATTGTGAAGTGCCTGTTGTAACCGCGACTTGGAAGGTCAACTGCCCGACAAGCGTAGTAGAAAAACAGCGGGTCTATATCGGGCCTCGGCTTCAGCAGTTGGGTGCCGTCAGCCCCCCTTACGAAAGGGAAGTCAACGTACTTGAAAGTCCTCGTGT
The DNA here is from genome assembly GCA_963665735.1 of Dehalococcoidia bacterium. GTDB lineage: Bacteria > Chloroflexota > Dehalococcoidia > Lucifugimonadales > UBA3495 > CATOSK01. The sequence continues at coordinate 1,384,896 of OY762444.1, forward strand.
GGTCTCCGAAGACCACCACCGGAAGATTCGTGGAAATCAAGCCGCTATCGTCGTCCGTCCACCCGGCAATCAGACCTTGGCCTTGGTCCACTATCGGATAAGCGCCCGATGGTTGGTAATCACGCGCAAGAACCTTGGGAATCTTGCTCAGATTAAGGCGTTCCAAACAGTTTGCTACCGTTGCAGTTGACCATTCAGCCATCGTTGCCTACCTCGGCGAGGGGAGCAAGCATATCCAGCACTTCGTTGGTCAATTTAGCGTCTTGATGCGACAATGCCCGGAGTTCGTCCAGCAAAGAGACAATCGAACCCAAACCGGCTTCCTGGGAGAATCCCACCCAACGGCTGGGACTCAGGTTGTAGTCCGCCTCCGCCGCCTGCTCCCGGGTGATGACGGCCACCTCCCCCTCTACCGGCTCCCCTTTCAGGAACATGGCCGCCAGCGGTTGGATGTCCTGCTCCGGGATATAGTTCTTGGGCTGGCCCTTCCCCACCCGGCGGCTGGCGTTCAGCAGGGTTATCTTGCCCTTGCGCGCCTCCGGCTTGCCCCGGGACAGCGCGACGATGATTCCGGCGGCGCTGGTGTTGTAGAAAAGGTTGTCCGGCAGCAGAATCACGCCATCTATCAGGTCATTGTCCACGAACCACTTGCGGATGTTGCGCTCCCGGTCTTCGTTCTTGCTGCCCGAACCGCGGGTCACCGCGCCGGTGTCCAGCACCACCGCCGCCCGGCCGCGCTCGTTCAGGCAGGCCAGGGTGTGCTGGAGCCAGGCCCAATCGCCCCGTCCGCTGGTCACGCCGCCCCGCGGACGGAAACGGTCAAAGGGGTCGTTGGCGAATTGCTGCGGGTCGAAAGGCTGGTTCCACATGGGGTTGGACACCACCACGTCGTAGGTATCAATCCGCCCGGCGGCGTTCTTGAACCTGGGATTGAGCACGGTGTCCCCGCGGGCGATTTCCATATCCATGTCGTGGATGATGGCGTTCATGTGGGCCACGGCGTAGCCCTCGGCTTGCAATTCCTGGCCGCGGAGCTTGAGGGGAACCTGGCTGATGGGGTCCAGCTCCCGGGCCACCAGTTGCAGCTTGACCAGCAGCCCGGCGGAACCGCAAGCGTAGTCGTGGCAAGTCTCGCCGGGCCGGGGGCGTATCATGTGCGCCATCAGGAAACCGACTTCGGTGGGGGTGAAGAACTCGCCGGCGCTCTGGCCGGAACCCTCGGCGAACTTGCGCAGCAGGTACTCGTAGGCCCGGCCCAGAAAGTCGGGCTGCACGTCGCCCAGACCCAGGCGGTAGCGGGGATCGGAGAAAGTCTCCACCACGGCGGACAGGCGGGCCGGGTTGATGTCGCGCTCGCCGTTGCGTTCTCCGGCGAAGTCCACCAGGTCTATAACGCCGGAAAGGGTGGGGTTGTGACGGGCGACGGCGCGCATGGCCCTGGTCAGATGCTCCCCGATGTCCCTGGGGCGGGTGTCGCGCCCCTGCTCGTCCGCCGGCCAGGCGTAAGGTTCCCGGCCATTGACGACGCTCCAGCGCGCTTCCGGCGGCAGGTAGAACCGCAGCACTTCATGGTCGCTTTCGGCTATTTCCCGGGCAACTTCCCGGTCGCCAAACTCCTCGGCCAGCCGGTCAATTTCGTCGTCAAATACGTCGGAAAGGCGCTTCAGGAAGAGGAGCGGCAACAGGTAGTCCTTGAATTTCGCGGCATCCCGCGCCCCGCGGATAGAACAAGCCGCGTCCCAAAGCATTTGCTCCATCGGCTTGGTTGTGGGAACGGATGCCGGTTCCCGCCGGGAGCGCCGGCGGGTGACGCTGGCCGCCGACTCGGTTTCGTTGACCGACGGCTCCGCGGCATCTATGCCCGCCTCTGCTGCCAGCCCGGCGATAGCTGTCCGGGCCGCTCGTTGGGGCTTGGTCACGCCGCCTTCCCATCGGTTGACCGTTGCAAAGGCAACGCCCAGCCGCTCCGCCAGTTGCTCCTGGGTAAGGTCCAGCCGGGAACGGATGGCCTGCAAGGTAGCGGGGATGGCTTGATTATCTGTTATATCTGCCATAAATGCAGTATAACAAAGTGTCCATAAATGGGCAATCGAGTAGGCCGGCCTTCCCCTGACAATCGCATATCAGAGACTTGGCTACCGTCATTCCGGCGAAAGCCGGAATCCAGAACATCCAGGCGCATCACAGCGTCCGCAACGGCAAGATGTCCTGGATACCGGCCTGCGCCGGTATGACGATTATTTCACCTCCACTCTAACCGTCCCCCTGGCAGGGGGGATTGTTTTCGCGCCTTCGGGGTCAACCCGAACCCCCGTCCTGCAACGCTTTCCGCACCTTTTCCGCCGTTATCGGCAAGTCCGTTATCCGCACCCCCACGGCGTCATAGACCGCGTTGGCGATAGCCCCGGCCACCGGAATGTTGCTGCTCTCCCCGATGCCCTTGCTTTGGAAGGGGGCCGGGCCGCTTATCGGTTCCAACAGCACCGTCACCAACTCCGGGATGTCCTGCATCGTCGGCAGCTTGTAGTCCCCCATGCTCAACGTCGAAACTTGCCCCTCGTCGGTAAGCATTTCTTCCATCAGCGCATAGCCCAAGCCCTGCACCACGCCGCCCTCAATCTGGCCCTGGTGTCCCACCGGGTTCAGCACCGTACCCACGTCATGCACGGTCACGAACTTGTTGAGCTTGACCTGTCCCGTTTCCGGGTCAACCTCTACCTCTGCCGCCTGGGTGCAGTAGGACGTTTCCTCCACCGGGGGCGATTCGTAGCGGTGGGAACCGGACACGGCCTCCCCGGTAGCGGCGACGGCCCGGGCCGCCACTTCTCCCATCGTCATCCCCGGCTGGCCGCCAGCCCCGGCGTTAAACCGTCCTTGGCGTAGTTGCACCGCATCGGTTTGCGCTCCCAGGTACTCGGCGGCCAGGACGGTCAGCTTGTCCCGCAAATCGGTGGCCGCTCCCAGGGCCGCCTGTCCAGCGGTGTAGGTGACTCGGGTGCCGCCCGGCCCCGACTCGAAAGCTACCGCGTCGGTGTCTCCCACTTCGATGGACACCTGCTCCACCGGCGTCGTGAGAATCTCGGCCACGATTTGCCGCATCACCGTCAAGGCTCCCGTTCCGGTGTCGAACAGGGACATGAACACCGTGATTTGCCCATCGCCGTCAATGGCGACGGTGGCCGACGACTCCCCCGACCCTTGGGACTGGTCTCCCATCGCCAACCCTCGCCCGACGTAACTTCCCGTCTTGGGCGTGTCCCAACCCACGGCAGACGCCGCCCGTTCCAGCGTCTCGCCGGCCCGGATGTTTTCCCAGGACTCCCCCACCGGCGAGGAATCGCCGGGTTGAAGGGCGTTAATCCGCCGGAACTGGTAGGCGTCCATGCCCAACTCTTTGGCAATCATGTCGGTATGGGACTCCACCGCAAAGGCCACCTGGGGCTTGGCCGGCGCCCTCATGTGGCCGCAGGGGATGTTGTTGGTATAGACCATGTAGCTGTCAATCTGGACGTGGGGAATCCGGTACGGCCCGCCGCTGTGGTCGGCGCCCCGCAGATGCACCCGCGGCTTGAAAGCGCCGAAAGCGCCGCTGTTGAAAACGACGCGGGCCTGCCTGGCCCAAATGCGCCCGTCGCGCTTAACCCCCGTCCGCATGGTGATGACCCCCGGATGCCGCGGGTTGCCGGCCATGAATTCCTGAATATAGTCCATGACCATTTTCACCGGCCGGCCCGAATGTAGGGCGAGGTAGTAGCAGAGCGGCACGTCCATGAAGGAACCCTTGCCGCCGAAGTCGCCGCCGATGCTGCACGGGTTGATGCGGATTTGCCGCCGTTCCAGCCCCCAGACCGCCGCCAGTTGGTCGCGCAGCATGAACGGCCCCTTGTTGTTGGCCCAAATCTGCACCCGCCCAGCGTCGTCTATCTCCACCACGCAGGCGTGGGGTTCGATGTACCCCTGGTGCGCCAGTTGGGTGGAAAAGGTATGCTCAAACACCAAGTCCGACTCGGCGAAACCCTGCTCAATATCGCCCTTGCCCCAGGAGTTATGAGCGAAGACGTTGTTGATTTCCGAAGGCGGCTGGGGCAGGCCGGCGTATTGGGCCATGTCCTGGTGCAGCGTCGGGGCCGAGTCCAGCATGGCCTCTTCCGGGTCGAAAACCGGTGGCAGTTCTTCGTACTGGACATCAATTTCCAGCAGCGCCTCTTCCGCCAATTCCGGGGATTCCGCTGCCACCGCCGCCACCTTGTCGCCGACGAATAGGACTTTGCCCCGCGCCAGCACGGGATGATCGCGCAGCAGCCGACCGACGCGACGGTCGGGCAGGTCGTCCCCGGTCACCACCGCATAGACGCCCGGCATCGCCTTGGCCCTGGAAGTATCAATGCTGACGATGCGGGCGTGGGGATAAGGACTCCGCAGGGCCTTGCCCCAAAGCAGACCGGGCCGCTCCACGTCGGCGGCGTACAATGCCGCCCCCGAAACCTTGGCCGGCCCGGCGGCTTGGGGCACCGGCTGTCCGATAACCGAATAAGTCGTCACAACGCAACTCCTGAATACTCCCCCTTTGCGGGGAAAACGGTTTCGTAATTGGGCCAGTATAACCCCTGCAACAAGCCAATCGCATCAAAGCTGATTGCCACCGCCCAGCCAGCCTTTCCACCGCCAAAACGCCCCCGTCACCGGCCCGCTAACGCCGTGTATAATGTTCCCAACCTACCGCCGGAACTTGCCCTGAGCCAAGCTGAAGGGAATGACCGCATGACCGAAATAGTCATACCCCCGCTGCCCGAACCCGCCCCGGAAGGGCAAGAACACAGCGCTGAAGACCGCCTGACCATGAGCCGCCGGTTCATCATCCAGGCCGGCCGTGAAATCGAATCTGGCAACCGACTCCAGGCCGGCGAAAAAGCCTGGGGCGCGGTGGTGCAGCTCTTGAAAATGGTCGGCGAGCAAAGGGACTGGAAACACGGTTCCAACCGGCAGATTGAAAGCATCGGCCGCCAAATCCGTGCGGAATACCCCGACCTTGACTCCACGGCCCTCGGCAACGCTCTCCATGACGCTTACAGCATTGGACACGCCAATTTCTACGAGAACCGATGGGGTGACGAAACCATCAAGGGCGTAGTCGAAGACGTTGCTGAAGCCCTCCCGTCTCTAGAGCGTCTGGCAAACTCAGCGTGCGATACTCCCCGGTTCTTCGCCATATCCAGTACCAGCGCCCTGCGACGCTTGAAAGAAGTTACCGGCAACCCCAACTTAATTATCGGAGACGAATCCCCGGTAGGCTTCTCCAACCGCCATTCTCCCCAAAACGTCCAAGAATAACCCTCCGCCGTCAGGGTTGACCGGGTAGCGCAACACCGCCGCCGAAGGAAATTACGACATGACTGCTCAACCGCCCCCCAGCACATCCGACTCTGACGACTACTTCGCCATTAGCAGCCAATTTGTCGTCCACGCCAGGGAACAACTGGAACAGGGAGACCGTCTCCAAGCCTCCGAAAAGGTCTGGGGCGCGGCCAATTACGCCCTGAAAGCCGTTGCCGTTCAACGCGGTTGGCGTCACCAGGGGCAGCGCACCATCTTTGCCATCGCCTACCAACTGTCGGAAGAATCGCAAAACCCTTCCTATTCGTCGGGATTGTTGAGCGCCCAAGCCATCCATTACAACTTTTATGACGACTACCTGGACGAGGATTACATAAGCAGGGGCATAGAATCCGTGGCGGATTACGTGGCGGAACTGGACCGGGTGCGGGCCGCGCCGCCCCGTCCCTTCACGGTCAGCAATCACCGGGACCAGGACCGTCTGCGGCGACTGTTGGGCGAAACCCCCGCCATTGGCGCCCATTCCGAAACGGGATTCGTCCAGCCCGCCTAGTCTTGCCAACCAACCCCGCAAACCCGTCATTCCGGCGTGGGCCGGAATCCAGAAATCCTGACTGCCAGCTTTCCCTTCCGTGTTAAAATAGCAAAAATCCCTTCTCCCTTGATGGAGGGAGTCCACTATGGCGGTGACAAGTTAGCGCAGTGTCACCCCCGCAATCCGAGAAGGAATTTACGATATGACCGCTCAACCTCTTCCCAACACATCCGATTCTAACGACTACTTCACCATCAGCCGTCAATTTGTTGCCCACGCCAGGGAACAACTGGAACAGGGAGACCGGCTCCAAGCGTCGGAGAAGGTCTGGGGCGCCGCCAATTACGCCCTGAAAGCCGTCGCCATTCAACGCGGCTGGCGTCACCAGGGACAGCGCACCATTTTCGCCATCGCCAACCAGCTTTCGGAAGAATTGCAAGACCCTTCCTATTCGGCAGGATTGTTGAATGCCAGGGCCATTCACTACAACTTTTACGACAACGACCTTGACGAAGACGACATAGACCGGGGCATAGAATCCGTGGCGAACTACGTGGCGGAACTGGACCGGGTGCGGGCCGCCCCGCCCCGTCCCTTCACGGTCAGCAATCACCGGGACCAGGACCGTCTGCGGCGACTGTTGGGCGAAACCCCTGCTATCGGCGCCCATTCCGAAAGGGGATTCGTCCAGTCCGCCTAGTCTTGCCAACCAACCCCATACCGGGCATACTTTCCCCGGCCATCATAGCCCCAAAGGTCCCTCAACTTCCCCAGGAATATCCCCCGACTCTCCCTTTCTTGAATGGGGAGACATTGGAGACTGCTCATGGATACCGGCCTCGCCGGCAAGACCGTACTAATCACTGGGGCCACCCGCAACCACGGGCGGGCCAGCGCCGTGGCTTTCGCCGCCGAAGGCGCCAACCTGTTGCTCTGCACCCGCCAGAGCATGGACCGGCTGGAAGAGACCGCGCAAATGGCCTCTGCCACCGGCGTCCGCGTCTTGACCCAGCTTTGCGACGTTACCGACCCGGCTCAGGTCAACGACTTGGTACAGACCGGCAATGCCGAGTTTGGCAGTGTTGACGTGGTGGTCAACAACGCCGGCTGGCGCGCCCGGGGCAGCCTGCTGGACATTACCGCCGACCAGTGGGAAGCGGCCTTGGCCGTCAACGTCCATGCCCCCTTTATCATGTGCCAGGCCGTCATCCCCGGCATGAAGGAACGGCGTTGGGGCCGCATCATCAACTATTCCGGCATCGCTCCTTTCCGGGGCGCTTCCGGCCAGGGAACCCTGAAGCGGGCCAATGAAGGCTTGACCCGCGCCATCGCCAAGGAATACGGCCGGTACAACATCACCGCCAACTGCATCGGCCCCGGCAGCATTGACGTGGAACGCACCGCCGGGCAGGAATCGGGCCACGAAACCGCCACCGAACTGCCCCACGTTCCCGTGCCCCGGCATGGCACCGTCCAGGAATGTTCCGCCACCGTGGTATTTCTGGCCAGCGAGCAAGCCGCCTACGTCACCGGCCAGACCTGGCTGGTCAACGGCGGCGCATATTTCCTCTAAACGGTAATCCTAAATCCTGTTGCAATCAAGAAAGGCCCGCCAGTGGAAACCAACCTGCACGGCAAGACCGTCCTGATTACCGAGGCCGCCCGCAACTTCGGCCCGGAAACCGCCCTGGCCTTCGCCGCCGAGGGCGCCAACCTTATCCTGGGGACCGACGGCCCGGAAGAAGAGTTGCAATCCGTCGTCACCCAGGCCCACGACCGGGGAGCCTTCGCCGTCATTCCCGTCGCCTGGGACGTTTCCGACGCTGCCCAGGTGGAAAGCATAATCCGGGAATGTTCCACGACAATGGGCAGCCCGGACGTGGTGATAAACAACGCCTCGCTGCCCATGTCGGCCCGGTCTTTGGAAGAAATATCCTTCGAGGAATGGGAACGCAAGCTCCGGGTGGAAGTCACCGGAACCACCGTGGTCTGCAAGGCCGTTCTGCCGGCGATGATTGAACGACAGTGGGGCCGCATCATCACCTACGTCGGGCTTCCCGCTTTCCTGGGTTCCAACGCGCCGGACAGCGCGGCGGAACTGGGCATGGTTGGACTGGCCCGCGGCATCGCCCGCGATTACGGCAAATTCAACATCACCGCCAACTGCATTGGCCCCGGCGGAATTGAGTCCGCCGAAGAATTGGGAACATTATCCTTCCCGCCCGACGACGGCGACCCCATCCCCCGCTGGGGCAACCAACGGGAACTGTCCTTCTTGGCGGTTTGTCTTGCCAGCGAGGACGCCGGCTATGTCACCGGCCAATGCCTGCTGGCCAACGGCGGCAAATACTTCCTGTAAAACCCTGCTCCGAAACCATGCCCATGCCTACCGGCAACTCCCGGAACCAATAGAAAAGCTCCCTCCCCCTATTCAGGGGGAGGGTTGGGGTAGGGGTGGTTCCCCCCGCAGCATCCGAAAATCCGCGCCACGAGAGGCAGCTTTATGGACAACCGATGGTCTGACGGCCACGCCCACGATTTAGACGAACTGGACAAGCTCGTTTACATGAGCAACCTCATCGGCGCGGACACCTCTCTGGTGGTCTGGGGCGGCGGCAACACATCCATCAAAGTCACCGAAACCGACTTCAAGGGCCGCGACGTTCCCGCCATGTGGATTAAAGGCTCCGGTTCGGATATGAAGTCCATCGTCCGCCGCCAGTTCCCCCGCCTCAACCTGGACGACATTCTGCCTCTTTTCCAACGGGATGAAATGTCCGACGAGGACATGGTGGCCTACCTGGAACACTGCTTGATGGATCCTGGCTCTCCCCGCCCGTCCATCGAAACCCTGCTCCACGCCTTCCTGCCCTTTATGAGCGTCGCCCACTCCCACGCCGATGCGGTGGTGGCACTGACCAACAACCGGGATTCCGCATCGGCGCTGCAACGGGTTTACGGAGATACCGTAGCCGTCGTTGACTACTTCCGCCCCGGCTTCAAGCTGTCCAAGCTGGTGGGGCTGGCCGTGAAAGAGTCGCCGTCCGTCCAGGGCGTTGTGCTGGTCAACCACGGCCTGTTTACATGGGGCGACACCACCAGGGACGCCTACGCCCGCCATATTGACCTGGTGAACTTGGCCGAAGAGTTCATCCGCTCCGGTTCCAAGACCGTCTTTGGCGGATGGGCGGCTGCTCCCTTGACCCAGGACGACCGCCGCCGCATCGCTGCCCAAATCGCCCCCACCCTGCGGGGCCTGGTCAGCGGCCGGCAGGGGATGGTCTTGCGTTTCGATGATTCCCCCGACGTGCTGGAATTTATCGGCAGCGCCCACGGCCAGCGGCTTAGCGCCATCGGCCCGGCTACCCCCGACCACCTGATTCACACCAAGCGCAAGCCCCTGTGGATTGACGTATCCAATTCTTCCGATGCCCCGGCTATTCGGGAGAGTCTGCCCGGCGAGCTGGAAACCTACACCGCCGAATATGCCGACTGGTACGAATCCTGCACCGCCGGGGAACACCCCATGCTTGACCCCAACCCGCGGGTGATATTGCTGCCCGGCGTCGGGATGTGGACTACCGGCAAGGATGCCCTGGCCGCCCAGATTGCCGGCGACATTTACCACCACACCATCAGCGTCATCGGGTCGGCCCAGGCCAACAGCGAGTTTACGTCGCTGACTCCCCAGGACGCCTACGATGCCGAATACTGGCCCTTGGAGCTTTACAAGCTGACGCTGGCCCCGCCGGAAAAGGAACTGGCCCGGCGGGTGGCCCTGGTCACCGGGGCGGCCAGCGGCATCGGCAAGGCCATCGCGCTGCGGCTAGCCCAAGAGGGCGCTCACGTCGTTGTCACCGACATTGACGTTGAGGGCGGCATGGCCGTGGCCGAGGAAATCAACCGGGCCAACGGGCCGGGCCGCAGCGTCGCCCTGTCCATGAACGTCGCATCGGAATCCGACGTTGCCCAGGCGTTCCAGGACTTGCGGCTGGCCTATGGCGGGTTGGACATTCTGGTTTCCAACGCCGGAATTGCACCCGTCGGCGCCATTGACCGCCTGACCTTGGCCCAGTGGCAGCAGGCTTTGGACATCAACACCACCGGGCATTTCCTGGTGGCCGCCGAGGCCGTCCGGCTTATGAAGGAACAGGGAACCGGCGGCAGCCTGGTATTCATCGGCACCAAGAACGTGCCGGCGCCGGGGGCCGACTTCGGCGCTTACAGCGTATCCAAGGCGGCCGAAGTGCAACTGGCCCGCGTGCTGGCGTTGGAAAACGGGCAGCACGGCATCCGGGTCAACGTGGTCAACCCCGACGCCATTTTCCAGGGTTCCCGCCTGTGGTCTGACGAGGTCCGTCAGGAACGGGCTGCGGCCCACGGCGTTTCGTTGGACCAGCTGGAGGACTTCTACCACCAACGCACCCTGCTCAAGACCCAAATCCGGGCCGAAGATGTGGCGGAGACGGTTCTGTTCCTGGCCTCCGACCGTTCCTCCCGCACCACCGGAGCCATGATTCCGGTGGACGGAGGCGTCCGCGAAGCCTTCCCCCGCTGACCACGCCGCCGCCACGGTTGCGACGGGCCGGCCCGTGGTGTTACATTGGCCGAGTCAACCCGCCGGGATGCCCGTTCACGGTCTCAGGAGAAAGCTCCATGTCCCCGGAAATGACCAACTTCATCGCGATAATAGGGACGGGCATAGCCTTGGCAGGCCTGATGCTGGCCCTTTTTCGAATGCAAAACCGCCGCTTCGACGATGTGAACCGTCGCATTGACGATTTGGAGGCTCATACCAACCAGCGCATCAACGATTTAGAAGTCCACACCAACCGTCGCTTTGACGATGTGAACCGCCGATTCGACGATGTAAATAGGCAGTTCGACGATGTAAATAGGCACTTCGACGATGTGAACCGCCGCTTCGACGACGTTCACCAACGATTTAACGACATAAGCGAGCGATTTAGCGACATGAACGCACGTTTAGACGACAACACCCGGCGCATCGAAATTGTGCAAACCCGCGTTGAGGGCTTGGCGGAGGAAGTGGCCGAAGTCAAGGGCGCCTTAACCGTTATCCGCGATGTGCTCCAGGCTCGCGCCGGCCAATAGCCGACGGGCCTCTGTCGCGGTTGCAGCGGGCCAGCCCCTGGCGTTACATTGGCCGAGTCAACCCGCTGCCCCGCCGGGATTCCGGCCTTACGGTTTCAGGAGAAAGCCTTATGTCCCCGGAAATGACCAACTTCATCGCGATAATTGGGACGGGCCTGACATTAGCAACCCTGATGCTGGCCCTTTTCCGAATGCAAAACCGCCGCTTCGACGACGTGAACCGGCGCATTGACGACTTGGAAGCCCATACCAACCAACGCTTTGACGGCGTTAACCGCCGCTTTGATGACATGAATCTGCGATTTAGCGACATGAACGCACGTTTAGACGACAACACCCGGCGCATCGAAATTGTGCAAACCCGCGTTGAGGGCTTGGCGGAGGAAGTGGCCGAGGTCAAGGGCGCCCTGACCGTTATCCGCGACGTTCTCCAGGCTCGGGCGGGCCAATAGCCGACGGGTCAACCTTGCGGCAATTCCCATTAGTGTCTTCCCCTGTTGACCCGCCTCTCCCGTCATGCGTGACAACCTTTCCGGCCCCGAACGCCCCAACTACCCCACAAACAACGTATATGTCGCGCCGGAACTGTGGGCCACCGTCTTGGGGTTCAGCAACCGGCGGTCAGGGGACAAGGCCCGCTCCGCAATTTCCAGGTTGATGGCCGGCACCTGCTCCAAGTTGCGGATTTCTTCCAGAGTGAAGAAACCGGCCCGGTCAACCTCGTGGTTGTCGGGCTGGGGGTTGGCATCCAGGGGATTCAGCAGCAGCACCACGTAAACGCTGTTGTCAACGTCCGGGTCATAGCGGTTGCGGATTCCCAGGACACCGCGCACCTCAGTGTTGACTCCCGCCTCTTCCAGGACTTCCCTCACCGCCGCCTGCTCGATGGTCTCGTCCGGTTCGACGAATCCGCCGGGCACCTGCCAATTGCCCCGGCCCCGGCCCCGGCGCGACGACCGCCGCACCAGCAGCAGCTTGCCCTCATGCACCACGGCGCCGCCCACGCCCACGTTGTACTTGCTGTTGTACCGCTCCGGAACCGGCATATCCGCCCCCCTGGTTGCAGTGTCTTTAACGCCCATTCTACCCGACGCCGGGCCGTACCGCATACTAGCCCTTTGTCCCCCTGGCAAGCCGCCGTTGAATCACAGTCCCGTCAATCCAACAGTTAACCCGCCAATGGTGTTAGTCTAGGGGCGGCGCTTTGGATAACGTCACAGAATCAAGGATGGCCCGGTGCAAACCCGACAACAGTTAGACCCGATTCGCCGCGCCCGGGGGCTTTTCTACGGCTGGTGGCTGGCCGCCCTGGCCGCCCTGGTGATGGTCATTGGAACGGTGCCGTTGTTCCAGGGCATGACCGCCTGGTTCGTGGTGCTGGAACAGACCTTCGGCTGGAACCGGGCCCAACTGGCCCTGGCCTTTTCCCTGACCCGCGTTGAAGGCTCAATCATGGGGCCGGTCAGCGGGTTTCTGATTGACCGGCTGGGGCCGCGGCGCATGGTCTTAATCGGGATGTTGGTGCTGGGCCTGGGGTTCCTGCTGTTCAGCCAGATACGGGGGTTGTGGCAATTTTACGTGGTCTTTATTGTAATGAGCGCCGGGGCCGGTCTGGGAACCTGGATGCCGATGATGACCGTCCTGAACAGTTGGTTCCTGCGCCGCCGCTCGACGGCGATGGCCGTTGCGATGGAAGGCTTTTCCCTGGGCGGCGTGCTGCTGGTGCCGCTCTTGGCCTGGGCCATTGACCCGGACATTGCCGGGCGTCCCGGCTGGCGGGCCACCGCTTTCGCCATTGGCGTATTCATCATAGCGGCGGCCTTCCCGTTGTCCCGGCTGGTACGCAACCGTCCGGAGGACTACGGCGTCGCTCCCGACGGCGACCCACCCCGGCCGGCGACTCGCACGGGGCAGCAGCCCGGACAACAGTACGGGTACACTTGGCAGCAGGCCATCCGCACCAGGGCTTTCTGGCTCATCACCTGGGGACACGCCTGCTCTTCCATCATCATCGTCACCACGATGGTTCACCTGGGGCCGATGCTCACCGACCGCGGCTTTTCCCTGCAAACGGTGGGGTGGGTGGTGTCGGTGCAAACCGCCGTCAGCGCCGTTTCCACCCTGGCCGGGGGCTACATCGGCGACCGCGTGCCGGTACGCATCGCCATTTTCGCGTTTTCGTCCTTGCAATCGGTGGCTTTGGTGGCGCTGCTGGCGGCCAACTCCATCGGTATGGTCATGCTTTTCGCGGTGCTGATGGGCATTGGCTTTGGCGGGCGCAACCCCATGACCACCTCCATCCGCGGGGTGTATTTCGGACGCCAGGCTTTCGCCAGCATTACCGGCATTTCGATGGTTCCGATGAACGCGCTGCTGCTGGCGGCGCCGCTGTTTGCCGGAGTCATGTTCGACCTGCGGGGCAGTTACGTCCTGCCGCTGGCCGTCGCCGCCCTGGTTTCCTTCTTCGGCTCCGGGCTGTTCCTGTTCCTGGGCCAGCCGTCGCCCCCACCGCCCCGCCGGGTTTAGCGGGAAACCGCCGCATTGGAAAACCGGCCGCCTCTTGGCCCAGAGAGAGGGGGACGCACCCCCTCCCCAACCCTCCCCCTGAGTAGCGGGCGGGGGTTTTGCCGGTAGGGGCAAGGCCGGCAATTACGGTTGTTTCAAGGAAACCGCCCCCAGCTGGGCAGAAACCGGGATTTTGCCGTATAGTTGTCAAGACCGTAGCAACCGTTACCCAAACCCCATTCTGGAGGGAATGATGAGCGTTCACGTTTATACCAACCCTGGTTGATTCAGTTGCCGGACGTTAGAGGAATTCCTCACGTCGAACGGTGTTCAGTTTGAGCACCACGATTTAGCCACCGATGCCCCCGCCCGGGAAGACCTGGATTCCCGCGGCATCAAGGCCGCCCCGGTGACCATCATTGACGGTTCCGAGGTCATCATCGGCTACTATCCCAAGAAGTTGATTGCCGCCCTGGAACTGGACATCACGCCTGACCATGCCGGGCGCACTTCGTGGCTGGCCGAAAAGTATGACCGCATCCTAAACGCCACCATGCGGGCCACCCGGCAGCTTTCCCAGGAGCAATTGATGACCGAAGTTCCCTGGCGCCCGGAACGGGTCAGGGATACCATCGTTCATATTCTGTCCTTCCCCGAACTGGCCTGGCACAGCCACGAGCATGGCAGTATGTCCACCGACGATATGCGGGCCTGCCGGGAGCGGTTGGCCGACGTGCTGACCGCCGACGCCATCACCGCCTACGGCGCGGGCGTCTGCGCCGACCTGGTGCGTTTCCTGGACAGCGGCAACACCGAGGGTTTTGACCGGGTGGTGCCGGCCCACTACGGCGGGGAGGTGACGGTGCTGGAACTGCTGAACATCATCCTGAGCCACAGCACCCACCACCTGAAGCAGGTTTACTGGTTCATGGAGACGGAACTGGGCGTCACGCCGGAAAACCCGGCCAGCGATGAGGACATGGAAGGCATTTTCACCCCGGCGCAGTTGATTTAGCCGCCGCCGGGGAAACCCAAGGCGAAAAGGTAGGGGCGAGTACAAGACCCGCCCCTACCGTGTTGGTGTTGACGATGGTTCCGCCCGGACAACGCCCGGTTACGAAACCAGTTCGCTGATTACCTGCTTGTAGTTGTCTTGGCCCGTCCGGCGTAATTCGCGGCGGTCGGTTACTTCCACGTCCCCGGTGTCCTCCAGCAACTCGATGTGGGCCACCACTTCCGCCATTGCCGCCCGCAGGTTGACGCCCATCAGCTTGCGCCGCTCGAAAATGCCGCGGGTCAAGGGGGCCAGGCCCACGGTTCCCTCGCCGATGGTGTCCAGGATGTGGCCCAGCCGCTCGCCGTGGTGCTCGATGATGTCCCGCGCCCGCAGTGCGTTGACAAAGTTGAAACGGGCATGGTTGTAGTAGCGGTGGGCCGGCAAGACCTGGGTGTCTTCGCCCATGTCGGACACGATTTTCAGGGATTTCAGGTAGGACAACAGCCCGTACCAATCGCTTTCCGTGTGATACCGCTCCGGCAAGTCCGCCTTCATCTCCGGCGTGAAAACCGTTTTCATGGTCGGATGGGGCGAAATTTCCGGCAAAACATGGTCTCCGGTGAAAACCACGTCGTCCAGTTTCATGCAAAGTTCGTCGGGAGAGTGGCCCGGCGCGTGGATTAGCGTCAGGTTGCCAATCTGCTCGTTGGGCTGAATCAGGTGGTCAATTGTCAGGGTTTGGCGCCGTTCCATGTACTCGTCCCGCTGGGGCGACGGCGGCGGATAGGCGTTTTCGGCGTCGCAGATGCGGGTAAATTCTTCCTGGATGGGCGACGTGGGCCGCCGGGAAATGGCCCGCGGGTCGTAGCCCTGCAAGTGGCCGTAAATGTCGTGGGCCCAGACCTCGGCCCCGGTTGCATCCACCAACTCCCCCACGGACCCGTCATGGTCTTCGTGGCCGTGGGTGATGATGACCCGCTGGATGTCGCTGGCCCGGAATCCGGCGCATTTCAGCCCATCGTCCAACTCTTGATACGAGCCGAACTCGCCGGCGTCAATGATGGTCAGACCTTCGTTCTCGAAAATCCAGGCCCAGGTGGGGCCGGTGTAGGAAAAGCTGACCCGCGGCACCGATACCGCGTGGATTACGGCGCCCCGGTGGGGTTCGACGCGGATAACCATGCGGTTGCCGCTTTCGTCGCCCTCTCGGATTACGGAAAAGTCCTTGAAACTGTGCTGCATTCCAACGCTCCTACGGTTAGTCCATCCCAAGCCTATTCCTTTACCCCCACAACGTCAAATGTTTGGCGACGGCCCCAGGTCATTGCATTATGAATTGTTACGGCGTCCCTGGCCCTTCCATGTAATTCTGAGCGCAGCGAAGAATCTCAAATCCTTGCCGCCAGCCCTCCCTCAACTCCCGGAGAGGTCTTTGACGAAGGATTTTAGACCCTTCACTTCGTTCAGGGTTACATAGGGTATTCAACGCAACATGGTGGCTGCCTCCACCGTCATTCCTGCACCCCACCGTCATTCCGGCGTAGGCCGGAATCCAGAAATCCCCGGCACCCAACAGCGTCCGTGTCGGCAAGGAATCCTGGATTCCAGCTTTCGCCAAAATGACGGTTTGAGTTGTAGCAAAGGGGAAGGGAATTTTGAGATAAGTTCTTAATCCCGGCCAAGGAACGGTCAGGGCGGCGGCGTTCCCGCCCGGAAGTGGGCCAGCACCGGCTGGACTATTTGCGCCCGGATTTGCCGCTTGGAGGAAAGATGAAAGGTCAGCCATTGGGTAATCACCGGCAGCCCCCGCGCCCGCAGTCGCCATTCAATCGTCCAGCGGGTTTGGCCGCCCTCGGCTTGAAAGTAGTCGTAGCGGTCAGACCAGGTGGAATCCAGGGAGCGCATTTCCCGGCCCATTGGCGGGTGGAAAACATACTCCCACCGGATGCCGCCGCCGATGTTCTCCCGGAAAACCAGACGGTTGCCGTCGCGCTCCACGAATTTGCCGTACTTGGATTCCAGGGCGGCCAGGTTGGCGTCTCCCGACGCCGGAAAGCCGGTGACGAACTCGAAAACGCTGGCTGCGTCCCCCGGAACCAGGTTGCTTACCAACAGCGTCGCCATGCCGGTTTCAGCTCCGGAAAGCGGGCATGACCCGTTGGGCGAAGAGTTCCATTTGCCGGTACATCCCCGTGGCGTCGCCGGACAGGAAACCGAAGTTGAACTCCCTGACGCCGGCCTCGATCCGGTCTTGGACGGCCTTGACGCATTGCTCCGCGGTTCCGGTGACACACAGGGCGCGGGCGATGTCCTCGGCGCTCCGCTCCGGGGTCACGTATCTTTGGCCGACGTGGGCCACCGCCGTAGCCAACGCCTCGTCGCCGTCCTCGGCGATGGAAGTGGGCTGGTTCAACCCCCACTTGAACCCGGCCAGGTCGCGGCCGGCGTCGTCGGCCATCTTCTGAATCTGCTCATTGGTTGCCTTGAGCCGCCGCACGGTAAACAGGTAAGGATACCAGCCGTCGGCGCGCAGGGCGGCTCGTTCCATCGCCGGTTCGCTGCGCCCGGCAATCCAGATAGGCGGGTACGGCTGCTGGCGCGGCTGGGGCAGCAGGGTCACGTCCTCGAAGTTGAAAAACCGCCCGTGGTGGGTAACGCCCTCTTCCGTCCAGAGGCGTTTCATCACCGCCAGCATTTCGTCGGTGCGGCGTCCGCGGGTATTGACCGGAATTTCCAGGGCGTCGAACTCAATCTTGGTTCCCCGCTGGCCGCTGATGCCGATGCCGAAGTCCAGCCGGCCTTGGGAAATCTGGTCCAGGGTGGCAACCAGCTTGGCCAGCATCACCGGATGGTACAGAGGGGCAATGACGATGCCGGTCATTACCCGCAGGGTGCGGGTGGCCCCGGCAGCGGCGGCCATGGCCGGAATGGTCATCAGCGTGGGCCGGGGCGGGTTGCCGTCCATGACGTGCTCGCCAGTGGTCACCCGGTCAAAGCCCAGTTCCTCGGCGCGGCGGGCAAATTCCGCCACGTCCCAGTAGTTTTCCGCGCCCAGGTTGCACCCGAAGGTTATTTCCGGCCCTGCCATGTCCTCTCCTTGCCTTTCCCGATTGGCCCGATTTTAGGCCCGGTGTCGGGCAAACACAACCGCCGAGAGTGCGTCGGTAGCGTTGCAGTTTAGGCGGTTTACCGGCACGTCATACCGGCCTGCGCCGGTATCCGGGAATCCTTGCCAATAAAGACGATGGCTCATGCTTGGCTTTTCTGGATTCCGGCTTTCGCCGGAATGACGAGCCAGGGTTAGGAATTTCTCATTCCAACATTGGGCCACCCGGTTTGGAACGCTAGCGAGCGCGTCACCCCGGTTCCGCCACCAGCATTTCCCGGGTAATTTCCGCCAGCTTTTCCTTGTTCAGCGGGCCGCTCCATTTCCGAAAGACGGCCCCGGACGGCGTGATGAAAACCGTGGTGGGCATGGACAAGACCTTGTAGTCCTGCATTACCGTTTCGTGGGAAGTGGCCCCGGTGGGGTAGGTGATTTTCAGACTTTCCAGCAGCGCGCGGGCATCGTCACTATTGCCCAACCCGGCGTAGGGGCCAACGTCCACCCCTACCAGCAGAATGTCTTGGCGGTACTCTTCGTAAAATTCCTGCATATCCGGCATTTCTGCCCGGCAGGGGGGGCAAAGTCCGGCCCAGAAATTCAAGGCTACAGGCTGGCCTCGCAAATCGGAGAAGTGGATTTCCTCGCCGCCGACGGCCTCAATCCCCGTGTACATGGTCATGGGAAAGTCCGTTACTACGTCGTCCTTGGCCGGCCCGCCGCAGGCCAGCAGCGCTGCCAACGAAAGGGCCGCTAGTGCCATGACCAACGCCAACCGGCCATCCCTCGCTGTTACCCCCGTCCGCCGATTGGGTGTTATACTCATGTCAGATTTACTTGGCCCTTTCATTTCCACTCCGGCCCCGACAGGAAACGCCATGCCGCAACAGACCGCCGCTATCGCTACCAAAGACCTGGCATTGATGTCCCACCTTTTCCGCCGCGCCGGTTTCGGCGCCACCAGGGACGAGCTTGACCGTTATTGCGCCCTGGGCTATGAGTCCGCCGTGGAGGAACTGCTGCACCCGGAAAAGGCGGCGCCCATTGACGAAGACGTTATCCGCCGCTACCACGTTGACCAGAACAGCCTGATGCTGATTGAAAGCTCCCAGGCGTACTGGCTGTACCGCATTATCAACACCAACGCCCCGCTCCAGGAAAAGATGGCCCTGTTCTGGCACGGCCTTTTCGCCACCGCCTACGGCAAGCTAAATCACGCCAAGGCGGTTGTCAACCAGACGGACCTTTTCCGCAATCGTGGCCTGGGCAGTTTCAGGACTTTGCTTATCGAGTTGTCCCGGGACCCGGCGATGATTTTCTGGCTGGACAACAAGGACAACCACAACGGCGCGCCCAACGAAAACTACGGGCGGGAGTTGCTGGAACTCTTTTCAATGGGCATTGGCAACTATACCGAGGACGACGTTAAGAACTGCGCCCGCGCCTTTACCGGCTGGACTATCAACAACGCCGATTACATGAGCGTGCGGGCCTCCCGCGACTCCATCTGGCCCCACGGCCGGCTGGACTGGCAGTTCCGATACCATCCCGACGACCACGATGACGGGGAAAAGACTTTCCTGGGCGAAAGCGGGCGTTTCAATGGCGAGGACGTTATTGACATTATCGTGCGCCAGCCGGCGACTGCCTGGTTCGTGGCCGCCAACCTTTATCAGTTCTTCGTATCCGACCGGCCCGACGAAGGCTCGATTCAGGAATTGGCCGGGGTTTTCCAGGACACCGACGGCGACATCGGGGCGGTGATGCGTCACCTGTTCCTGTCGGACTTCTTCCGTTCCGACGCCGTGCGGCTGGCCAAGGTCAAGAGTCCGGCGGAGTTGGTGGCGGGAACGGCCCGGCTGTCCGGCGCCCACCAATTCCCGGACTGGTCAATCGTCAACTTGGCGATGGACGCTAACTTCATGGGCCAGGAAATCCTCAACCCGCCCACCGTGGAGGGCTGGCACACCGGCCGGGAATGGATTGACACCGGCAACCTGGTGGAACGCATCAACTCCGCCGCCGTGGAAATCGGCAACGTGGAGCAGCCCGGCGTCCGGCAAATCATCGCCCGAATCCAGGCCGCCGGCGATTCGGTTGCACCCGGACAACTGGTTGACCTTTGCCTGGACGCGATGGGACAGTTTGAGACCGGGGCCGAGACCCGGGCCAACTTGACGGCCTACGCCCGGCGTTGGGGCGACCTGCGGTTCGACCGTCCCGACGCCCTGGCCTGCACTCAACAGAGGGTTGGGGAAATGCTGCAACTCATCGCCGCCACCCGCGAATACCAATTGGCCTGACCGTGACGCCATGACCGCCAACCGAATCATCGCCGACCCCACCGCCGCTTGGGAATTTCCGTACAGCCATACCGTCGGGTTCATGGCCAACCAGGGCCGGGGTTTCAACAACCCCATTGACGTTGCCCTGGCTCCATCCGGCGCGCTGTACGTGCTGAACCGGGCCGGGCCGGAAGTCGGAATCCGGTTGCCCTACAAGCGGGTAACTATATGCACGGTGGATGAGCAATACCTGGGCGAGTTCAGCACCGGCGGAATTGAGGACGGTCAACTCTGGTGGCCGAGTTCGCTGGCTTTTGACCGTCAAGGGCTGCTCTACATCGCCGACGAAGCCTTGAACCACGTTTCGGTTTTCACCGCCGAGGGACAGTTCCTCCACAAGTGGGGCGAGGCGGGTTCGGAAGAGGGCCAACTAAACCGCCCCTCTTACATCGCTTTCGACGCCAGCGACGACCTGTTGATTGCCGACAGCCTGAACCACCGGGTACAGAAATTCGCCAAAGACGGGCGATTTTTGGAAACCTGGGGGCAATACGGCGACGGCCCCGGCCAGTTCAATATGCCTTGGGGCTTGGCCGTTGACCACGCCGGCAACATCCTGGTAGCCGACTGGCGCAACGATCGGGTGCAGATGTTTGACGGTCAGGGGAATTTCCTGCGGCAGTGGGCTGCGGGGCTGGATGGGAGCAAACTTTTCAACCGTCCGGCCAACGTCGCCGTTGACTCGGATGGCCTGCTGTACGTGGCCGACTGGGGCAACGAAAGGGTGCAGGTACTTGCGCCCGATGGGGAAGTCCTGGCGTCGCTGCGGGGCGACTCGGCTGACTCCCTTTGGGCGCAGGACTATTTCGCCGCCAACCCGGACGAAGGGGCGGCGAGGCTGGCCGCCGACTTGACGCCGGAACTAGGGCCGGCGGCGGAACCGCTGCGGGAAGAGTCGGCCAACGTGGAAAAACTGTTCTGGGGGCCAACCGCCGTCGTCCTGGACGATGAAGGCCACATCTACGTCGTGGACAGTTGCCGCCACCGCCTACAAATCTACCAGAAACGCCCCGCCGCGCCGTAGAGGGTTCACCGTCATTCCGGCGCCCCCACCGTCATTCCGGCGAAGGCCGAAATCCAGAAACCCTAATTGCCCAGGCGGTTGCTATTCCCGAAGACCCTCCGACTAAACCGTAGGGGCGGGTTTGAAACCCGCCCCTACCCTTTACGCAATTGCCGTCATTCCGGCGCCTCCAACGTCATTCCGGCGAAAGCCGGAATCCAGAAATCCTACTCCCACAACAACGCCCCCAAGGGCAGTAAGTCCTGGATACCGGCCTGCGCCGGTATGACGGTGGGGGCGCAAAAAACCCTCCCCTTCAACGGGGGAGGGTGGTGGTGGGAACCCGGTCTTGCAGTAGTTTAGTGAATCGGCAACAGCGGCTCGTCCCGTTCCGGCAGCAGGTCGGTGTCGAAGGCGTTGATGGCCAAGGCCAACATACTGTAGTTGCCGATGAGGATGGTCAGTTCCACCAACCCCTGCTTGCCGAACTGCTCCAGGGCGGCCTGGAACGCGCCCCGGCTGGCGTAGTGGTCGTTGATAACTGCCCGCGTATAGTTGACAACTGCCTCTTCGTCGGGGGATAAGTCGGCCAACTCGTTGCCGTCGCGCAGGTCGTCCACGATGTCATCGCGCATACCGGCGTCCCGGGCCGAGGCGGCGTGGGCGTTCCAGATGTGCTGGCAGTCCATTTCCCGCGCCGTCACCAACATGGTGAACTCCAGGATTTTCAACGGCAGGCTGGACTCGTTGCGCAGGTACTGGTTCACGGCGGTGGCCCGCTTGGAAAGCTCCGGCACGTGGGCCAGAACGGAGCCGGGGCCGTAGGGGGGAGCGGCGCCGTTGGGGAAAAGTTCGTCAAAGACGGCCTGCTGGTCGGCGGGAACATTATCGCGGTTGGC
The DNA here is from genome assembly GCA_963665735.1 of Dehalococcoidia bacterium. Lineage (GTDB taxonomy): Bacteria > Chloroflexota > Dehalococcoidia > Lucifugimonadales > UBA3495 > CATOSK01. Next base: position 1,406,732 of record OY762444.1, read on the forward strand.
GGGGGGTATTCGGGCCATGTTGACCTCCTCAAAGAGTAGCGGTTAGGGCTGCGGTTGGAAGTCGGAAAGCCCGTTGGGGCCGTCCGGTTGGCAAGAGTGTAACCAAGCGGCAATTTTGCGTCAAACCGCCGGTGACAGTAACGGCGAAACCCATTGAAAATAATGGCCGGTGAAGGGTGTACCGTCATTCCGGCGTAGGCCGGAATCCAGGAATCCCCAATCCCAAACCATCGCCGCCATGCAAAAGCCCCTTCCCAACCCCCACCGTCATTCCCGCGAAAGCGGGAATCCACATCCTCGCCCCTCCATGTCATTCTGAGCAAAGCGAAGAATCTCAAATCCTTGCCCGAAACCAACCCTGCCCTGAGCATGGCCGAAGGGGCCACCTTACCCGAAGGATTTAGGCCCTTCGCTACGCTCAGGGTGACATGGAAAATCTCAGGGTGCCAATCCAAATACCGCGCCGGGCTACCGCAGCGGTTTCTTGCCCGTCTTTTCTTCAAACAACTGCCAGGTCAGGTCGTTGAAGGGGTAATACTTGCCGGGGGAGCATTGCTCCACTTCCAACTGGGCCTTGATTACGCCCTCGACTTCTTCCCGTTGGTGAGCGATTTCGATAACTTCGTCCACCAGGGAGCGGGGGACTACCACCGCGCCGTCATCGTCGCCGACAATGGCGTCGCCGGGCCGCACCAGCACGCCGCCGCACTGCACGGCGTCGTTGACCTGCCACGGCCAGAACTCCGCGGGACCTTGCTTGGCGGTGGTGGCGGCGGAATAGACCGGAAACCCGTACTCTTTCAGGGAGTTGCTGTCCCGCACCGCCCCGTCCGTGACCAGACCACCCACCTGGCGTTGGTAGAGGCGGAAAAACTTGATGTCGCCGCCGATGGAACTGTATTTCCAGCCCATAGCGTCTATGACCAGAACTTCCCCGGGGCCGCACAACTCGAAGGCCACGTACTCCGCCGACTGGTCGCCCTCGGGTTTGTCCTGGGCCAGGTCGGGGCGATGCGGCACGAACCGCAGGGTTATGGCCCGGCCGGCCATGCTCTGGCCCGGCTGGAGTGGAACCGCGCCCTCAATCATGCTCATGGGCCAGTTCTTGACCCATAGGGCGTCTATCAGGGTTTGGGTGGGAATTTGACGCAGGATTTCCAGGGTCGCGTCGGGTATGGGGGTTGCGTTGGTCATGGCGCACCTCGGCGGTTAGAGTCGGGGAATCCTTGCGCCCGGCAGGATAGGGTAACGCGAAAAAGGGCTGCCGGCCGGGTTGTCGCGTTGCGGGAATCGGCGGTTGGCCGTCGCCCGCCAGCATAACATCAAAAAGATAGGGGCGGGTTCCAAACCCGCCCCTACTACACGATGGACAACGCCGGCCAATGGCGAAAAGCGGTTGACCCGGTTTACTCGGAGGGCCAGCCGTCGGGGGTTTCGTTGGCGGCCAAAGCGGCTTTGATGCCGGCGGCGGCGTCAGCGGTGACCCAACCGCTCCAAACGTCTTCGTTGCCGCTCAGCCACCAAAGGGCGGCGTCATTCGTAGTGGCATCGGAATTTTCGGCTAGCCAAGCAGCCACCCCTTTGTACCTGTCGATGTTGAATCCCCAGTTGCGAAGCATCTCCACAACTTCCGGGGCCCGAACCAAGACATTCGGCTCCACAGCTATGAGTATCGTAGAGTCCTCATAGGCGCAAGCCTTGGTGGTGAACCAACATTCGTCGTTGTAAGCCGGTTCCTCCAAACGCACCAGGTCAAGAAGAAGGGGCGGATCGTTGGTTCCCCATTGGTAGCCCAGCCAAGGTTCCTGCTTATCATAAGCGCCGTACAAGTCGGCGTTGGCCGCCGCACCGTCGCCAGGATTGACGATGTGGACGTGGTCGCTGAGACCGTAACCATCCACCTGTTTGGCGTTGACATCCTCGCAGGCCCAGCCGATGACGCAGGAAACCAGGCGGGCCTTGTCGCCGGTCTCGGCAGTCTTGAACAGGTCTTTGTACTGCTGTTCCTTCAGGTCTTCCACGCTGTCCAAGTCGGGGTACTGTTCCTGGAGGTAGGCGGGAATGACGAAAGCCGATTGCCAGTCCTTGCCCAGGCTTTCACCAATAGGAACGACTTCACCGGCGGTCTGAGCTTCTGCCCAAGCTTCATCCTGGTTAGGCAGCCAGATTTCCATGGTGACGTGGGTATCGCCGGCACGCAGACCGTTGAATAGGGGAAGGGTGGCGCCGAACTTGACATCGGTGGGGTAGCCGTAGCCTTTGTCCACGATGTATTGGGCAATGCGGTTCTGAATCTGCGCGCTGGGCCAGTTGAGGTCTGAGAAGATGATAGTCTCTTTGGGGCCGGCCGGGGCCTCCACTTCGACTATTTTCTCGACGATTTTTTCCTTTTCGACGATCTTCTCTACTTCGACGGGTTTTTCAACCTCGACGATTTTCTCGACCTCTACCTCTTTTTCTACAATCTTCTCGACTTCGACCGGCTTTTCGACCTCAACGACCTTCTCGACTTCGACGATTTTTTCGATGGTCTGAGGTTCCGCCGGACCGCAGGCGACGACGGCCAAGGCCGCCATCAGGAACAAGGCCAAGGGTAAGCCCCAAATTCGGTACTTGCTAAGCAAAATCAGTCCCTCCAATTTTTTGTTGATTGCCGGGGCAGAACCCGGCCCTTGGGAGATAGCCCGGACAGTTATATCAGTGAAAAATCCTGCTGTCAAATCCGTTTTCCGTTGTTTTACATAACACGATAAGCGGGATTCGGATTGCAGGGCCGGTTGGACATAACCAAGGCGAAACAGGGTTTAGGTACGGGTCAGGATTTACCGTCTCCGTTAGTAAGTTCGTCCAGCCGCTTTTTCAACTCCGGGTTGTCTTCCGCGAAGGGCAAGAGGCCGTCTCTGATTCTTTGACGTGCCCGGGCTTCACCCTCGGCCCAACCCTTAGCGTACCCTTCGGCCCAACCTTTGGCATAACCTTCCACCCAGCCTTTGGCGTAATTCTCAGCGTGCCTTTTCCGTATCCAATCTTCCACGGCTTTGGTTGCGCCAATCATCAAGTCAACTCCCGCTGGCGGCCCGTAGGCTATCAACCCGGTCAAGGCGACGATAGAGGCGCGGTCAAGAGGTCAGGTCAGTGTTTGGTATCTCCGTTGGTAAGTTCGTCCAGCCGCTTCTTCAACTCCGGGTTGTCTTCCGCCAAGGGCATCAGGGCTTCCATTATCCTTTGGCGTTCCTCGGATTGGGCTTCGGCCCGGCCTTCGGTTCGTCCCTCGGCCCTGGCTTTGGCGTGTCTTTTCCGTATCCACTCTTCCACGGCTTTGGTTGCGCCAATCATCAAGTCAACTCCTGCTGGCGGCCCGTAGGCTATCAGGCCGGCCACGCCCGCCATGCTGGCAATCCTTCCCGGCAGTTCCCGCAGTAGAATACGGACGGTGGGCCAACCTTGCCACACCGGGATTTGTTCAAGTTCATCCCAAATTACGAAGCCCGTCCCTATGGCCGTCAGGGTCAGGAACAGGGCCGTCCCGAAATACTTCCACCTGGACCAATTATACCACCCGACGTTCCCGCCCGGCGGGTCTGCCGGGCGGTTGTCGTCCTCTTCCTCAGAGGATTGGGCGTCTTGTCGTTCCGGGGATGACATTCGGTTACGCCGTCAGGGGTCAATTCTGGGCATTCAGGGATGCCTGGCGGCGGCGGGCTACTGCCTGGGTCAGCCGGTCTATGATGATGGCCAGCAGGACAATCGCGATTCCGGCGATAGCCCCGTTGCCGGGCTGGTTTTTCTGCAAGGCCCGCAGCACGTTGTCGCCCAACCCGCCGGCGGCGACCATGCTGGCGATAGTGACCATGCCCAGGGCCAGCATCGTGGTCTGGTTGATTCCGGCCATGATGGTGGGCAGGGCCATGGGAACTTGAACCTTGGTAAGCACCTGGAAGGGGGAGGCCCCGAAGGAACGGGCCGCCTCCACGGTTTCCGGCGAAACCTGGCGGATGCCCAGGTTGGTCAACCGGATTACCGGCGGCACGGCGTATATAATCGTGGCGAAGATGCCGGCCGGCTTGCCCAACCCGAAGAACAAGACGCCCGGCAGCAGGTACACAAAGCTGGGCATGGTCTGCATGGCGTCCAGGATGGGCCGCATCACGTTGTCAGCCCAACGGTTGCGCGCCCCCAGCACACCCAGAGGCAAGCCGACGGCCACCGAAATCGCCACGGCTACCACCATAAGCGCCACGGTAGCGACAGTGTTGACCCACAAGTCCATAAACCCGATGTAGAGCAAGGCGATGACGGTGAAGGCCATGAAGGGCCAGCGCCCCACTGCATAAGAGGCCAGGGCCAGACCGAGAATCAACGCCGGCCAGGGAATCCACTCCAGGACGTTTTCGATGTAAACCAGAGCGTAGGTTATGGCGGCGCTAAGCCCGTTGAACAACCAGGCGGCTTCCCGGGTTATCCAGCCAACGATGTCGTCTATTGCCTGGCCCGTCACCTGCCGGACGGTTTTTTCCAGGGTGATGGTGTTGCCGCCCTCGGTAGCCACCTGGGTGGTGGAGACGGTGGTGGGGTACTCCATCTCCGGCCCCCAGATAGCCAGGCAGACCACAAAAACGATGAGGATTGCGCCCAGTGCCAACCCCCATTTCGCCAATGGAGACATAGCCGCCAGCATAGCGGTGGGGGATGTTGCGGTTCTGCCGGTGGAAGAAGATTCCGCTGGGGATTGGGGAGTGTCGGTTTCCTGGGTTCCGGTCGCTGCCATCATGGCCTCCTGCGGTTTGGTTTCCCTTCCTCACCCCACAGCGGGGGAATTTCCCCCGTTCCAACTTTCCCCATTGGCGGGGGAAAGGGAGTAGCGAGCCAACCTACCCCGAACAGGGCAAGACGGCTAGGCGTTGTCCGCGTCGGTTTCGGCTTGGGATTGAGCGGCCAGGGCGCTGTTTTCGGCGGCGTTGGCGGCGTAGTCCTGCTCCGCCGAGGATGTTTCGGCGATGGCCTCGGCCATTGCGCTGCGATAGACCTCGCCAATCAGCACGTTGTCGTCGTCAACTATGGGGATGGGGTAGTCGGTGGACATTGCCATCGGGATGAGTTCGTCAAAGCTGGTGGTGGGGGGTACGCTGCCGTACTCCAAATCCACGTAGTGCCAAGCCTCGTCCAGGCGTTTTACCCCCGCGCGCAGGGCCTCCCGCGCGTTGGAAATGGACAGCAGGCCGATGTAGCGTTCCCGGCGGTCAACCACCCAGGCGGCGTCGCCGTCGCCCTGGCCGATGGTATGCAGGGCGGCCCGCGGCCCCTGGTGTCCCATAACAATCGCCTTGGGCGAAACCATGACCTTGGCGGCGGTTAGAATTGTCTCCGCCCGCACGTCCTGGGTAAAGTCGCCAACGTATTCGTCCTCCGGGCGCAGAACGATGTCTTCCGGCGAACCAATCTGGGCCACCTGGCCGTCGTGGAGAATGGCGATGCGGTCGCCAAGTTTCAGGGCTTCGTTCAGGTCGTGGGTGATGAAAATGATGGTCTTGTGCAGTTCCGACTGGAGGCGGAGCAGTTCGTCCTGCATCTGGCGGCGGATGAGAGGGTCAAGGCCGCTGAAAGGTTCGTCCATCAGCAGGATGTCGGTCTCGACGGCCAGGGCGCGGGCCAGCCCCACCCGCTGCTGCATCCCGCCGGAGAGTTGGCGGGGGTAGGAATCTTCCCAACCGGCGAGGCCCACCAGTTCCAGCACTTCCCGCACCCGTGCGTAGCGGGAGTTTTTGTCCATGCCCTGGGTTTCCAGGCCCCAGGCGGCGTTGTCAATAACGGTGCGGTGGGGCATCAGCCCGTAGTGCTGGAACACCATAGCGATTTTGTGGCGGCGGAACTCGGCCAGTTCCTTGTCGCTCATAGTGACCAGGTTGCTGCCGGCGATGTTGATTTCCCCGGAGGTAGGTTCCACCAGACGAATCAGACAGCGCACCAGCGTTGACTTGCCGCTGCCGGACAGACCCATGATGACGAAGGTTTCGCCCTGGTTGCACTCGAAGGAAACATCCTGCAAGGCAACCACGCAGCCCAGGTCGGCCAGCAGTTGCGACTTGTCCTTGCCGGCGTTTTCGGGAGCGTGAATCCGGTCGGCGTTCTTGCCAAAGACTTTCCAAAGGGACTTGACGTTGATGAAAGTCCCCTGTTCCTCAACTACCCCGGTTGCTGCTGCGGTTTCTGCTTGCATGGCGTCGCTCCGGCAGTGGACAAAATATCGGGAAACGGCCCCGCCCTCCCGTCGGGTAGGGGCCACCCTTGTGGTTGCCCCCAAGATTGTCGGGACGGGAATCGGACTGAACCGCCCATAACCTAAAAGTTGGCGGGCGGTTTGTCAAATTGGGACTTGGGGTTTTCGGTTGGTTGTCACCTGACCAGAAAAACACCCTCCCCCTAATCATGGGGAGGGTGGGGGTGAGGATTGGTCAGGCCAAGGGTGGCGCAGGCATTCCTGCCTGCCCTTGTTGGTCAGGCCAAGGGTGGCGCAGGCATTCTTGCCTGCCCTTGTGGGTCAGGGCGGGGTTACGCGCAGGCTAAAAGCCTACGCCACCGGGGGCCTTGGGGGCGAACCTCCCGGAGGGATGGGAATTACCCGCCCCTAATCATCCCCCGGCTCTGCCGTTGCCGCGTTGCCTTCTTCCAGGACCCTTACCAGTTCCGTTACGGCGATAATCAGGCAGCCCAGCGCCAAAGGAACCGCCAGCCGGTACAGGAACATATCGAAGGCTCCGGAGTTGGCTTCCACCGCCCCGGCAATGGCCGACAACAGGGCGAAGAAGATAACCACTCCGCCCAGGATGCGCCCGATTAACGTCGCGTTAAGCTGTATCTCCACGTCAAACCTCCCTTATGGGATGCGTCTGTTTCCGGTTTACCCATCCAGGTCATCCAGGTCGCAGCCTTCGTTACTCACCTCCCTTTGGACCCGAGGCGGCAGGTCATCCCACTCATCACGGGCGTCGTCCCGGAGTCCTTCGAACTCGTCCAGCAAGTCCTCAGTTTCGTCTTCAAAATCATCTTTCAGGTCTTCGATTTCGTCGTCGATTTCGTCCCTTTCGGCCCGCCTGGACTCGTCCCGCTTTTCCATCAGTTCGGCCACATTTTCGTCAAACTCTTCCTGCTTTTCCAGGTAGGCGATGGACAACTCGAGGGCGTCCGTCCGAATGTTATGCAGGGTATTGACATCCCCAGGCGGCTTGATGGCCTTCCAATCTTCCAGCGCGTCCTCGGCATCCCCCAGGTCGGAGATGGATCTGTAATCGTCCTCCCAGTCGTAGCACTCCTCCGCATAGTCGTCCAGGTCCAGTCCGCCGCCGCAGGCGACTGCCGCCAGCAAGACGGACAACGCCAAAAAGCCAAGAATGTTACGCATTTTTCTCTCCTTACGTGGTCAAGATGGGCAAAGGTCCCCTTGCCCTTTAGTTTGCCTGTTACGGTTCTCCCGGCGCCAACCTGGCCAGCTACCCATCATCATCGGCTGGGCTGGCGGCGTCAGACGTCCTTTTGCCGCGTTCCTCAACCACCCTTACCAGTTCGGTCACCACCAGAATCAAGGAACCCAGCCCCAAGGGCGTCGCCAGGCGGTGCATGGAGGCGTCAAACCCCTCGGTGGCCGCCCCGACTATCGCCGAGACAATGGCAACCAGGATTACCAGCGCCCCCAGGATTCTGCCGATTAACACCTCGTTCAACTTTATTTCCACGTCAAACCTCCTTGGTCAAATGTGGTCCGTTTTGCGAAAGGGGCGCCCTCGCCCCAACCCTCCCCCTGGCCGGGGGAGGGGGTTTCTAGCAGGCCGGCAGCCCCCCGTCCAGCTTGAACTTTTCCGGGTCGTGCCATCGCTGCTGCAAGTGGCCCGGAACGCAGGTAAAGTCGTTGTTGGTCAAGTCCAGGTACTTCAGGTTGGTCAGGGCCTCCAGTTCGTCCGGTATCTCCCCCCGCAGTTTATTGTTGTTGAGCGACAGGTATCTCAGGTGGGTCAGCGCGCCCAGTTCCTTGGGAATCTCGCCCCGCAAGTCACGGTTGGCCAGGTTCAGCGAAATGACCCGGCCGTTGGCCCCCAGGAAGATTCCGTTAAACTCCGCCAACAGGGGGAATTCGGGTCTTTCCTGCCCCTCTGGCAATAGACGCCCACCGGGGCCGATTCCCCAAGCCTGGTACAGAGCGATAACGTCAGCCCGTTCCTCCGGGTCCTCCGGGCAGATGGGCAGGATGTCCCCGGCGTGCCGGTGCAGGAAATGAGAGATGCAGCCGGTGAATTTGTTGCTTTGCTGGTCGCCATGGAGTGTCAACCCCTGCAAGCTGTCCAGGTTGTCCAATTCCGGGGGTATCTCCCCGCTCAACTGGTTGATGCCGAGCGACAGCGATTCCAGGTTGGACAGGTTGCCCAACTCCGCGGGTATCTCCCCGCTCAACTGGTTGATGCCGAGCGACAGCGATTCCAGGTTGTACAGGTTACCCAGTTCCGGCGGTATCTCCCCGCTCAACTGATTTCCAGAGAGCCGCAACCCTTTCAGGTTGGACAGGTTGCCCAATTCCGGGGGTATCTCCCCGCTCAACTGGTTGTAGTAGAGCCGCAACTCTTTCAGGTTGGACAGGTTGCCCAATTCCGGGGGTATCTCCCCGCTCAACTGGTTGTAGTCGAGGTGCAGCGATTCCAGGTTTAACAGGTTGCCCAGTTCCGGGGGTATCTCCCCGCTTAACTGGTTGGCGTGGAGTTCCAGCCGAACGACCCGGCCATAGGCGTCGGTTTCAACGCCCTTCCACTGGTTCAACGGCTTGGACGACAGCCAGTTATCAACATTGCTCCAGGAATCGCCGTTGGCAGCGTCGTACAGGGCCTCCAGGGCGGCCCGGTTCGTTTCCAGCGAGCTGCTGGGCAGGGGGGTTGCGGTTGGGGTTGGCTCTGCCGGCGTAAGACTGCCGGAGCCGTCGGCGCCCGTCCGGGTGGGCGTGGGAGTACCGGCGGGCGGTACAGGCGTCGGTGTTGGCCCAGGCGTGGGAGCGCCGATGGGCGGTACAGGCGTCGGTGTTAGTGCCGGCGTGGGAGTATCGGCGGGTGGTACGGACGTCGGTGTTGGCGCCGGCGCGGGAGTGCCCTCAGTCATCGTTGCGGGAGTGGCCGGGGGGTCTGCGCCGCTGGGGATAACGGCCGCCGGTGTGGTGGTGGGTATCGTCGCAGCAGCGGCAGAGGGGTCTGAACCTGAGTACCAACTGCTTGGAATAGGTCCCGGAATTAGCGACAACGCGGGCCGGTCTAAGGCTTCCATAACGGCCACGGCCGCTGACACCATGACGGCGAAGGTCAAGAATATGCCAGCTATTTTGTACCACCTATCAAGCATTATTCGCCTCCATTTCCCTCAAGCCGCAGCATGAGCCGGCTCACAGTCGGAATGCCCGCCGCCGTACCGGCCGCACACCACGCACGTTACAATCGGCGGGAGAACGGGGGGGCAACCGGCAACCTACTAGCAAGCCGGCAGGCTGCCGTCCAGCGTGAACTTTTCCGGGTCGTCCCATCGCCGCTGCAAGTGGGACGGGACGCAGGTGAAGTTGTTGTTGGCCAAGTTCAGGGAATTCAGCTTGGTCAGGGCCTCCAGTTCGTCCGGTATCTCCCCCCGCAGGTTGTTGCTGCTCAAGTCCAAAGTTCGCAGGTGGGTCAGCGCGGCCAGCTCCACGGGTATCTCCCCCCGCAGGTCGTGGCCCCGGAAGTTCAGGACGATGACCCGGCCTTCGGCCCCCAGGGTAATGTTGTTAAGCTGCACCAGCAGAGGGAATTCGGAGCTTTCCTGCCCCTCTTGCAGTGGATACCCGGCGGGGCTGATGTTCCAGGCTTGGTAGAGGGCAATGACCGCGGCCCGTTCCTCCGGATGTTCCGGGCAGATGGGCAGGATGTCCCCGGTGTACCGGTGCAGGAAATGGGAAATGCAGCCGGCGAATTCGTTGCTTTGCCGGTCGCCCCGCAGGTAAAACTCCCCCAACCTGTCCAGGTTATCCAATTCCGGCGGTATCTTTCCGCTCATCTGGTTGTTTCGGAGGTCCAACTGTTGGAGGTTGGACAGGTTGCCCAGTTCTGGGGGAATCTCCCCGCTCAACTGGTTGTAGCCTATGTATAGCTTTTGCAGGTTGGATAGGTGGCCCAACTCCGGCGGGATTCCCCCGCTCAACTGGTTGGCGGCGAGGCTCAGTTCTAGCAGGTTGGATAGGTGGCCCAACTCCGGCGGTATCTCCCCGCTTAACTGGTTGGCGTAGAGGTGCAACTCTTGCAGGTTGGACAGGTCACCCAGTTCAGGAGGAATCTCCCCGCTTAACTGGTTGTTGTGGAGGTACAGCTCTTGCAGGGCGGACAGGTCGCCCAACTCCGACGGCAGTTCACCGCTCAATAGGTTCTCATAGAGATAAAGTCCGATAACGCGGCCATAGGGGTCGGTTTCGACGCCCTGCCACTGGTTCAAGGGTTTAGAGGACAGCCAGTTGTTGACGTTGTACCAGGAATCGCCGTCGGTGGCTTCGTACAGGGCTTCCAGGGCAGCCCGGTCAGTTTCCACCGAGCCGCTCAACGGCGACACGGTAGGCGCGGGCGCGGCCACCGCGGCCAGGGTCGGGGGAGGCGCCGGCATCACCGGGGGCGCGGTAGGCGCCGGCCGCGGAGTAGCAGTGGGCTGGGGTTCGGACTGGCCCGGGAAGGGGAACGCAACAGCGGGTTCGTCGGTGGGCTGGGGTTCGGACTGGCCCAGGAAGGGGAAGGCGGCGTCAGGTTCGGCAGTGGGCCGGGGTTCCGACTGGCCCCCGAAGGGCAAGCCGACAGCAGTTTCGCCGCGTTCCCGGTCAGAACGGGAGTCCCCGCCGGAGGAACCACGGGTGCCAAAGGTGCAGCCCTCATCCATCAGGTCCCCCTGCACCCCACTCGACAGGTCTTCCCACTCCTCTTCCAGGTCATCCCGCAGGTCTAGGAGTTCGTCCTGCGTGTCAACCAACCCCTCCAGAAAGTCTTCCAAGTCGGGCAGCAGGTCTTCCATATCATCCGGGTTATCCTGCAACTCATCCATTCTGTCCGCCAGTTCTACCGCCTTTTCAGAGGCATCTACCGCCAGTTCGAGAACTGTGGCGCGGATGTCATGCAGGGCCTTCACTTCCCCCGGCGGATTGATGGCATCCCAATCTTCCTGGGCGGCCAAGGCTTCCTCCGCATCCTCTTCGGTTTCATCGGTCTCGGAGACGTCGAAGAACGAGTCGCCCTCGCCATTCGTGGACGCAAATGCGGCGGCGAGGACCAGGAAGGCCATCAATTGTTCTATGTCCTCGGCCTCGAAGTCCTCCTCACTTACATCCCAAGTTCTGAAAGAAGGATAATCTTCCTCCCATTCCCCGCACTCCTCCGCATAGTCGTCCAGACTCAAGCCGCCACCGCAGGCGGCCAGCGTCAGGGCCAGCAGCAGAGCCAAGGGCAAGGTGATGAGGAATTTGATGGAGCGGTTGAGGCCGGGGATTGGGGCTAGCAGCATAGCGGAACCCCCTTGCAGCAAGGATTAGGCGCTTGCTACGGTCACCTAGCCCGACATTGAACTGGCAAGGGGGCGTGGGTGCGCCCGACCCAAGTCAAGATTCAATGCCGAGCAAAAGGGGAACCTTCCGGGTGACCGTAGCAAGGACAGTATGATGCAAGAAGAAAGGAAAAGACAATACCTTTCCTGCGCAAACGCCTCCGCCGGAGCGGCGGGGATTCGCGGTACCCGGAGGCCCGTTGCGTTTGGAAAAGGGCGTTATTCCAGCAGGGGAGCGGCGCCGGTCAGAGCCGACGGGGTGAGCAATGTCACCCGGCTGGCGGAGGATACGAGGGGCCCGTCGCGGGGCGGCGGGGAGGGGGTGGCAGCGGCGTTATCGGGTTCGGCCCTCCAGAAAGAGGCGGCCCGATTTGCCAGGCGGAAGGCCAGGGACAGCAGGATAGTCACCGGCTCCCGCAGGTGGGCCAGGGAAAGGCACCAACACAGGAATCCGGCGGCGATGGTGAAGAATATCCCGACTATGGCGAAAGTGGTCATAGTCTGGGTCATACCAATCAGAAGTTGGGCGGAATCGTGGAAAAAGTCCGCCAGCGGCAAACCCGCCAAGAGCCACAACAGCCCAAGCAGACCAAACAAGCCCAGGAAACCGACGTAGGCCAGCAACGGGGCCGGGACAGCTATTTTCCGGGCAAACTCGGTAGAAAACCGAGACATTTTGTTGAGGGTAATCACGTGAAGAGGGTAACACACACCCCAATACGAATCAACCGCCGGGGTTTTGGGGCAGCGTCATCTAATCGTCGTCCACACCCTAACCGTCACTCCCGCCCCCAACCGTCATTCCGGCGAAGGCCGGAATCCAGAAATCCTTGCTTTTACCAACTTTACCCCCACGAAACTGACCCGCGCCTCAACCCGTTATTCCAGCGTAAAGCCGACCCCGTACCACGATACGGGGCCGGAATCCAGAAAACCCCCGCCGGCCCGTGTGAGCCTGTCGAACCACCCCCCCACTGACACCTTCCCATTGACAACTCCCACCCCACCATATAACATAACCAACAGCAGGGACGACCCTCACCGTGGGGGCCGTCCCTTTCCTTGTCCCGGCCTCAAATCCAACCAGGGGACTGACCCCAAGGAGAATATCCCAGAATGTCCCTAAATGCCCCACAAAACAAAAACCCCCATCCAACCGTGGCGCCTGACCCCAACCAAAATGCCACACAATGCCCCTAAATGCCACGGAAAACAAAAACCCCCAACTTCCAAAGGAGCTAACAACCATGACCATCAGTTCCCTGCAAGCCCGCGTCCGCGCCCTTCGCCGCCACTACATTGTCCCCATTATGAAATTCGAGGTCGGCCAATTGGCCGACGAATGGGTCGAAGACTGGCAAACCGCCAAGGCGGAAGACCAGCCCCTGCCCAAGCCTGTCACCTTCCTCAACAAGGTAGCCAAGGCTGGATTCGGCTTCTTGGGCTGCTCCAACGCCCTGTCCTACCTGGAGCGTTGCGCCCGTGACAAACGGGAACCTGACCCCGCCCAAATCTTCCAGCGCGTCTTCCCCCAACCCCTCAAAGCCTGACGCCAAAAACCCCATCGCTGGTCAACCCGCCCCGGGTGAAAAATCATTCTGGCCCCCAACCCGTCATTCCGGCGAAGGCCGCAATCCAGAAATCCTTGCCTCCGCCGACGCCGCCCTTACCCTGAGAATCGCGGAGGTTGGTCAAAAACCCATCCCCTGAATAGGGGGAGTGTGGGAGATGGGGTGAACCCCACAGGCGGACAACCCGTAGCGGCAACCCTTGTGGTTTCCCCTTGGCGGGGGATGGTGTAAGATAGCCGGAACCAGGGCGACGCCAATACCCCCCAGGGAGGAAGTCATGCCAAAGGTAGCGATTATCGGTACGGGCCTAATCGGCACGTCGTTGGGCTTGGCGTTGCGCCAGTCGCAGTTGAAAGACCTGCTGGTGGTGGGAACCGACTCGAATCATGGCGCTCGTTCTCGCGCCTCCAAGATGGGCGCTTTCCACAAGGTGGAAAACCGGCTCTTTTCCACAGTGGAGGACGCCGACATCGTGGTGCTGGCAACCCCGGTCATGGCCATGAAAGAAATTATGGAAACGCTGGCCCAGGGATTGCCGGAGGACTGCATCGTCACCGACGTGGGCAGTTCCAAGGGAGTGGTGCTGCGCTGGGCCGACGAATGTCTGCCCGACCACGTGAACTTTATCGGCGGGCACCCAATGGCCGGCAAGGAAACCCCCGGGCCGGAAGCCGCCGAAGCCGACCTGTTCGCCGGCAAGGTCTATTGCGTGGTGCCCAGCCCCAAGGCCGACCAGCGGGCGGTGGCCGACATTACCACCCTGGTTGAGGCCATCGGCTCCAAGCCCTACTTCATCAGCGTTGACGAACATGACAGTTTCGTCGCCGCCGCCAGCCATCTGCCCTTTGTCCTTTCCACGGCCCTGGTAAGCTGCACCTCCAAGAGTCCCAACTGGGATGACATCGCTCAATTGGCCTCGTCGGGTTACCGCGACATTAGCCGCCTGGCCGCCGGCGACCCCATCATGCACCGGGATATTTGCGTCAGCAATCCGGGGCCGATTGTCGCCTGGATTGACAACTTTATCCGCGAACTGCACGAGTTCCGGAAGATGCTGGACACCGAATCGTCGCCGAACCAGGATGATGTGGTATCGGTCTTTGACCAGGCCAACGAAGCGCGGGCCAAGTGGATGTCCGGGGCGATTACCCTGGAATCCCGCAATTACAGCCCCCACCGGGAACTGCCCACCTTCTCCGAAAGCATGGGCGAGATGTTCCTGGGCCGCAAGCTCCTGGACGCCAGGAAGCGGCTGACCGGCCAGGGCCGCGAGGAACGGAAGCGGCGTTAAGCGCTGGTGTTGATGGGCGTCGGATGGGCGGCAATCGGGAATAAGGGCCGGTAAATTGGGCGATGTACCGATAGCCAGTCCCGCGCCGCCGCTGCTGGTGGTCGTGTCCGGCCCGTCCGGGGTGGGCAAGGACGCCGCGCTGGACCAGTTGAAACAGTTGCCCCGGCCTTGGCATTTCGTGGTTACGGCCACCACCAGGGAGCCGCGGCCCGGCGAAGTCCACGGCGTCCATCATATTTTTCTGGACACCGGGACTTTTCTGCGGATGCGGGAACGAGATGAACTGCTGGAATCCGCCGAAGTGTATGGACGCTGGTACGGAACGCCCCGGGCGCAGGTGCGGCAAGCGTTGAAGGACGGCAAGGACGTTATCCTGCGGGTGGACGTTCAGGGGGTGGCGTCGGTGAAAAATCTGGCCCCGGAAAGCGTCGCGATATTCATGGTTCCCGCGTCGCTGGAAGAACTGCGGCAGCGGCTGGCCGGACGGGGAACCGAGTCGGCGGCAGACCTGGAGCGGCGATTGGACGCAGCCCGCGCGGAGTTGGCCCTGGCGGGGAATTTCGACTACCGGGTGGTGAACCGGGAGGGCCAATTGGAGCAAGCCGTCGCCGATATTGACGCCATCATCACGTCGGAAAAGTGCCGGGTAACCCCGCGGGTAGTCCAACTGCTGTAAGCCGGTGTCCGATATATCCCTCCCCCTACGAGGGGGAGGGTTAGGGTGGGGGTGGCGCCCTATCGGGAAAGGGACGAAGAAGGGACTTTCAACACACCCTTTTGGGAAGCGGCCAGTGTCCAGCACTGGCAACGCACTTGGCCCCTGGCCACTCATCACTGGCAACTGGTTGAAGGATATGACAGGAAAGCAGATTCCGGTTTCGGCGGGCGGGCCTTCCAACGCTCCGGTTGACGGGGCGGCGCGGCCCCGGTTGCCGGAATGGTTGAAGGTCAAGATGCCGGGCAGTCCCCGGTACATGGAATTGAAGCGGCTGATGCGGGGCCACGGGCTGCATACCGTCTGCGAAGAGGCCCACTGTCCCAACATCGGGGAATGTTGGGACCGCAGCGCGGCCACCTTCATGATTCTGGGGGACATTTGTACCCGCGCCTGCCGCTATTGCGCCGTGACCACCGGGAAGCCCCAGGGGTTGGACTTGGGCGAACCGTCCCGCTTGGCCGAAACCGTCAAGATGATGGGTCTGCGCTACTGCGTGATTACGTCGGTCAACCGGGATGACCTGCCCGACGGCGGAGCGTCCATATTCGCTGCCTGCATCAGGAAAATCCGGCAGGAGTCGCCGGGGTGCAAAGTGGAGGTCTTGATTCCCGATTTCGCCGGTTCCTGGGATGCGCTGCAACGGGTGGTTGACGCCAAGCCGGACGTTCTGAATCACAACCTGGAATCGCCCCAGCGGGTTTTCCAACTGGTGCGGGCCAGGGGCGACTACCGGCTATCGCTGGAACTGCTGGCCAAGGTCAAGGAAATGGACGCCGGAACGGTCACCAAGTCGGGAATAATCGTCGGCATGGGCGAAACCAGGGATGAACTGGCGCAGGCCATGAAAGACCTGCGGGCGGTGGACTGCGACCTGCTGACCATCGGCCAATACCTGCGCCCGTCGGTCAAGCACATCGCCATTGACCGCTACTACACCCCGGCGGAGTTCGACGAACTGCGGCAAATCGGGGAGAACCTGGGGTTCAAGCACGTAGCATCCGGCCCATTGGTGCGCAGTTCCTACCACGCCGACGAGCAACAAGCCGCTGCCGATTCGGGCTGGTAATTCCCATCCCAATCTCCCTTGAGGGGAAGGGCCGGCGTGAGGGTGAAAATCCCATTCCCTTGCGCGATTTAATCCGTCATTCCGGCGAAGGCCAGAATCCAGAAATCCCACGCCTACAACATCGTTGGAGAGGGTGAAAAACCCTTCCCCATAGGTGCGACGGTTCAACCGGCGCGGTGGCAATGACGGGCCGAGGTAGCGGCATTGAAGGTTGACGGTCTGCTTTTACACAACGCCCAGGTGTTGACCCTGAATCCGGCGCAGCCCACCGCCGGGGCGGTCTTGGCCCTGGGTGATCGGATTGCCGCAGTGGTCAGTGACCGGGAAGTCGGCGGGTTGGCGCCGCGCGGGGTTGAGGCCATTGACTGCCGGGGTTGTACGCTGCTGCCCGGATTCGTTGACGCCCATTGCCACTTGCTGGCCGCCGCGGGGATGTTGACCGGGGTGGACTGCGGGCCGTCCAACGTCAAGTCCATTGAGGGGTTGAAAGCCGCGCTGCGGCAAGCGGCCCGGACTACGCCGCCGGGCGGATGGGTGCGCGGCTACGGGTACGACGACCTTGCCTTGTCCGAAAAACGGCATCCCGACCGCTGGGATTTGGACGACGCCGTTGCTGACTTGCCGGTCAGAGTTGACCACCGGAGCGGCCATGCGTCGGCGCTGAACTCCAAGGCGTTGGAACTGGCGGGGATTGGCCGGGATACGGTTGACCCGGCGGACGGTGTAATCCAGCGGGAGCCGGAGTCGGGAGAACCTACCGGGCTGTTGTGGGAGATGGCCGGTTTCCTGCGGCAACGGCTGGGGCCAAACCGCAACCCGGCGGAGCGAGCCGAGGGACTTGGACGGCTTGACCGTAAGTTGCTCAGCCACGGAATCACGTCGGCGCAAGACGCCGGGCCAAGCAATGACCTGCGGCGGTGGCGCTACTTCCAGGCCATTAAAGAGGAAGGGCGGCTGACCGGACGGGTGACGATGATGGCGGGGCAACCCCACTTGGAAGAGTTGGTCGCGGCGGGCCTGCAATGGGGAACGGGGGATGACGGTCTGCGGCTGGGACACGCCAAAATCGTCTTGACCATGACCACGGGAACGTTGCTGCCCGGCGAAAAGGACTTTGCCCGTATGGTTGCCGATGCCCACCGGCGGGGATTTCCGGTGGCGGTTCATGCTGTGGAGCAAGAGGCGGTGACGGCGGCAGCCCGCGTGTTGGCGGAACATCCCTTGGTTGGAGACCGGATTGAACACTGCTCCGAGTGTCCGCCGGAGGTTATGCGGCTGCTGCGGGAGAGCGGCGTCCGAGTGGTGACACAGCCGGGGTTCGTTTACTGGAAGGGAGATGACTACCTGGAACGGGTGGAGCCGGAACTGCTGCCGTGGCTGTATCCGGTGGCAGACTGGCATCAGGCGGGGATACCATTGGCCTTTGGTTCGGACGCTCCGGTTATAGACTTCAATCCGTGGCCGGGGATCGCAGCGGCGGTGACGGGCATGACCGCCGGGGGAGTACCGTTGAACGGGCCGGCGGCGGATGGACGGGCCGGCGGTATGCCCCTGGCGGACGCTCTGTGGGCCTATACCGTAGGCGGGGCTGAGGCCGAAGGAATTGCCAAGGACAAGGGTAGCATCGCGCCGGGCAAGCTGGCCGACCTGACGCTGTTGAAGGGGAATGTGAACGACGGCGACGGCATAGAATTGGCGGGCATGGAAACGGCCCGGACCATCGTTGGGGGCAAGGTGGTTTGGAGGCACGGGGAGTAGATTGACCCGGCGGTAAAGCGCTCCGGGGTTGGGCCGGATCGCTGAACCGCTTTTCCGACACTGCTCCTTTACATTAGAATACGCAGACGGCAACATTGGCGTGTTATAGTAGTGTTCCAAGACGACCAGACGAAATACTTGATAATTGGCCCCGCGCTGGTCGTCCTTTTCGTGGCGCTTGGCGGGGTGTACGAAGTTTTTGTCCAAGACCATACCCATTGGCACGAAACGGTGGCGGCAACCATAAAGTGGGTTGGCCCGGCGGTTGCCTCAACAATCACGCTCCTGGCGATATGGAGGGCTTACGAAATGGTAGCTGCGAATCGGTACCGGGAACAGGGACGTCAGGAAGGATTGCGGGAGGGACGCCAGGAAATTAACGAGGCGTGGGTGGCATGGCTTCGCCGCAAGGAAGAAGCCGAGGCCGCCGGCCTGCCCTTCTATGAACTGAACCCAGCGGAGAAGGCCGAGCAGGAACGCCGCAGCTAACTGTTACCCACGGTTTCCGGTTTGGATGGTGCCCCCCCGGCGATACGGATGGCTTGCGAGATGGTGTTCACTAATCGGCACAAGAAACGAGGACGGCTGCAAGGACTGCGGGAAGAACGCGAGGCGTGGGTGGCATGGCTTCGCCGCAAGGAAGAGGCCGAGGCAACCGGCCAGCCTTTCTATGAACTGAACCCGGCGGAGAAAAGCCAGCAGGAACGCCGCCGCTAAACGGTGTCGTCATATTCACTGTCATACCGGCGTAGGCCGGTATCCAGGATTCCTTGCCCAGACGAACGCTGTTGTATGCTTGGGATTTCTGGATTCCGGCTTCCGCCGGAATGACGGAAACAGACGCTTGCATACTTCCATCCTCAGTTTAACGACACCTCATAAATTCTGCTCCAAGGTTTCGGGCTTGGGCAACGGCCCCGGATTCGTTGAGTCCGGGGGTTTTTGTGCTTGCGCTTGACACGGGGTTAGCGGCGGCGTTGTTGGGCGTAGTTGGTCAGGGACTGGAGAGAGCGGCGGGCGGCGCAGTCGGGGAGAGACTCCAGTTCCGAGGCGGCGGCGGCGCAATACTTCTGCACTTCGGCGTTGCAGTCGGCCAGGATGGTGGAGCCGTTTATCATTTCCAGGGCGCGCTCCAGGGGGCCGTCGGCGCTGCGGTCTTCAAACAGGGCGCGGATGGGGTTGTCGTCGGGGTAACGCTCCAGCAGCATGATGGCGGGGAGGGTCAGGATGCCCTGGCGCAGGTCACTGCCCACGGGCTTGCCCAGTTCGCCGGGGTCGCCCTGCACGTCCAGCAGGTCGTCCACAATCTGAAAGGCCATGCCCATGTTGCAGCCGTAGGCGCTGAGGGCCTGAACCTGGGGTTCGGGGGCGTTGCCCAGGATGGCGCCGGTTTCGGCGGCGGTGCGAAACAATGAGGCGGTCTTGCGGTAGATGCGGTCGTAATACTGCTCGCGGGCCTGCTGCACGTTGTAGCAGTTGAACAGTTCGGAGATTTCGCCGCTGGCCAGTTCCATGATGGTGCGGGAGAAGCGATGAATCACCCGGATGTTGTCGGTGTCGCAGACGAAGGTGGCGGAGGCGGCGAAAACGTAGTCGCCCAAGAGTACGGCCAGATGCTTGCCCCAAACGCTGCTGACGGTGGCGCGGCCCCGGCGCACTTCGGCGTTGTCCACGGTGTCATCGTGAATCAGGGTGGCAAGGTGGAGCAACTCGGTGGCGGCGGCCATGACGATGGACTTGCTTTCGTCGTGGGGGTAGAAGTCGGAGGCCAGCAGGGTTATCGCAGGACGGACGCGCTTGCCGCCGGAGGACAGCACGTAGTCCAGCAGGGATTTCAACTCGGCGTGGGTCTCGCCGGTGAGGGCGCGCAGGCGTTCTTCCACCAGGTCGAGACGGGAACGGACGGGGGCATAAATGGCGGCGGTCTGCTGGTCGAGGCCGGTGGACAAGCCGCCCCCTAAACCGCTTGACCGGCCAGACGCTGCTGTTCCTGCTGGATGACATCCGGGTCCAGCTTGGCGTACAACGGCTGGGGCGGGCGCAATGGACTGCCGGGCGTGACCTGGGCAACGGCCCGGTCAAAGTCCCAGGGCTCTTCCTGGGCCTGGCCGTCAAATCCCAGGTATTCGTGAACTTTCTGGGAACTGAAGGGAAGGAAGGGGGCCAGGACGATTTTCAGGACGTTGAGGACGCGCAGGGCGTTATATAAGGTTGCGGCGGCAGCCTGGCGGTCCTGGCGGATTTCGCGCCAGGGAGCCTTGGCGTCGAGGTAGCGGTTGGTGTCCTGGGCCAGGGCGAAAGCCTGGGCGATGGCGGCCTTGAACCGGGTGTTGTAAAGGTGGGCGCCAACCCGTTCCATGCCGGCGCGGGCGTTTTCCAGGATGTCCAAGTCTATTTGGGACAACTCGCCGGGGATGGGAACGGCGCCGTCAAAGTTGCGATAGGTGAAGGACAGGACACGGTTGACCAGGTTGCCGTAGGTGGCGACCAGCTCTTCGTTGTTGCGGCGGAGGAACTCGGCCCAGGAAAAGTCGGCGTCGCCGGTTTCGGGCATATTGATGGAAAGCAGGTAGCGCAAGGGGTCGGGGTCGTAGCGTTCCAGGTAGTCGGGAACCCACAAGGCCCAATTCTGGCTGGTGGAAAACTTGCGGTTTTCCAGGCTCAAAAATTCGTTGGCGGGAACGTCGTAGGGGAGGTTGAGGTCGTGGCCGTAGCCCATGAGGATGGCGGGCCAGATGATGCTGTGGAAGGGGATGTTGTCTTTGCCGATGAAGTAGTAGGACTTGGTGGCGGGGTCTTTCCAGAAGTCCTGCCACTGGTCGCCGCCACGGGTTTCGGCCCACTCGATGGCAGCGGAAAGGTAACCGATGACGGCCTCGAACCAGACGTAGATGCGCTTGTCGTCGTAGCCTTCGACGGGAACGGGGATGCCCCAGGAAAGGTCGCGGGTGATGGCGCGGTCTTTGAGTCCGCCTTCAAGAAAGCTGCGGGTGGAGTTGGAGACGTTGGCGCGCCAGTGGTCTTTGGCGCGAATCCAGTCCAGCAGGGGTTCCTGGAAGGCGGAGAGTTTGAGGAAAAAGTGTTCGGAGTCGCGAAATTCGGGGGTTTCGCCGCTGAGGATGCAGCGGGGTTCCAGCAAGTCCTGGGGGTCGAGGGTGCGCCCGCAGAGGTCGCACTGGTCGCCGCGGGCGCGGTCGTTGGCGCAGTGGGGGCAGGACCCTTCGACGTAGCGGTCGGGGAGGAAACGCTGGCAGCCGGCGCAGTAGGCCAGCAGCATTTCGCCGGGGTAGATGTAGCCCTTGTCGAGGAGGTCGAGGAAAAGTTCCTGGACTACCTGACGGTGGTTGTCGGTGTCGGTGGTGGTGAAGAGGTCAAAGGAAATGCCGAGTTTCTGCCAAGTGTCGAGGAACTGGGGATGGTAGCGCTGCAAGACCTGTTCGGGGGTGATGCCTTCCTGTTCGGCGCGGACGGTGATGGGGGTGCCGTGGGCGTCGGAGCCGGAGACCATCAGCACTTCGTTGCCGGTCATGCGGTGATAGCGGGCGAAGATGTCGGCGGCCAGGTAGCAGCCGGCGATATGGCCCAGGTGGAGGGGGCCGTTGGCGTAGGGCCAGGCGACGCCGATGAAGATGCGCTCGGACAAGTTTTGCTTTCCTTCTAATGCGTTAATGCGTGGGGGTTAATCCGTCGGGCTGGCGAGGGTATTTTAGCACAAACGGGGTTGGGGGACGCACCCCCTCGCCGGCCCTTCTCTGAGTAGGTGCGGGGGGTCAAAATTTTACCTTTTTCTCCAAAAGTGTCCATTTTTGACCATTTGAGCGTGGATTTGGGGGGTTGGATGTGTCCAGGAAGTGTCCATTTTGGGGGATATTTGGGCGGTTTTGGCGATTTTGGACACTTTTGGGGCGGGTTTTGGTCAACCCCTCGCCGGCCTTGCCCCTGATAGGGGGCGGGAGTTTTTGTTTTCCGTGGCATTTCGTGGCATTGTGTTGCATTTTGGTTGGGTGTCACCCCCTCCCCAACCCTCCCCCTAGATAGGGGGCGGGTGTCTTTCGGTTGTCTTGGGGTCTCTTTTCCTTGTTTCAAGGGGTTGCCCGGCCGGGCGTTCCGGCTTTGCCCCGTCCCTTCAAGGGGGACGTGACGCCCGCCGGTGGGGTGTGGCCGACTACCGCCGCTACCACCCCGAAGGGGAGCAGCCACCCGCCGTCCAGGGGCACGGGCCGACTTTCGCCGCGTCATCCCATTGGGGCGCGGTCGCCCGCCAGCCAGGGGCCAATCCGACTTTGCCAGCCGGGTTCTCCCAAGGGAGAAGGGCCGACGCCCGTCGGTGGGGGTGGGTTGCCGCAGCGGAGTCGTTAGACCTCGCATCGGATAAGAGCCATGGTTATCCGGGAGGGACTCTCGACGCAAACGGCGGGGCGGGTTGCTGCATAGGCGGTTCCTCCGATGGTTGGGGTTAAGGGTTCCTGGGATGTTGCCGATGGAGTAATCATAGAACGGGTGTACGGTCATTGTCAAGGGGAGTTTGGTCAGTGGGGGGACGCACCCCCTCCCCAGCCCTCCCCCTGGTAGGGGGAGGGGGTTATTGATGAGGTGTCTAGTGGGCGCAAGACTGGTTTGGGGCGGGGGTTTTCTGGATTCCGGCTTTCGCCGGAATGACGGGTTGGGGCCAGAATGACGGGTTGGGGTGGTTCGACAGGCTCACCACGAACGGGTCGTCGGGGGCAAGGTTGGTTTGGGCTTGGGGTTTCTGGATTCCGGCCTTCGCCGGAATGACGGGTTGGGGGCCAGAATGACGGGTTGGGGTGGTTCGACAGGCTCACCATGAACGGGATCACGGGGGGGTTCTGGATTCCGGCCTTCGCCGGAATGACGGGTTGGGAGGTGGGGGTTGGTTTCGTGGGGGGAAGGTTGGCAAAGGCGGGGATGTGGATTCCCGCTTTCGCGGGAATGACGGTGGGGGCTCGGCGGCGTTGGTTTCTGGCAAGGGTTTCTGGATTCCGGCCCGTTCGGCGATGCTCAGGGCAGGCTCTTCGCCGGAATGACGGGTTGGGGGTGAGGCGGAGTTGTTTCCTGATTTTCGCTTTGGTGATTTGCGTTGGTAGGGCGCATGGCCGTGCGCCCCTACGGGTGTTGGGGGTGTTTCGTAGGTGCAAGGTGGTTTGGGGGAAGGATTTTGGATTCTTCGCTACGCTCAGAATGACATGGGATGTATAGGCCGGAAGGACAGGCCTGATGAATCAAAAGGGCGTGGGGTTAGCGGGAGGACAGGTTGACTATGGCGGCACGGCTGGCTTGGACCAGGTTTGGCGGGGTAATCATTATTTCTTGTCCCCAGAGGCCGGCGCCTACGCCGAGGATTTCTTCTTCCATTAACGCCGCATCTACGAAGGTGCGGAATCCGGCGGGCTGCCAGTGGAAGGGCGGGATGGAGCCGATTTGATAGCCGGTTACGCGGTAAACGGTTTCGGCGTCGGCCAGGCGGACGTTGCGGTTGCCGACGGCGCGTTTCAGGTGGCCGGATACGGCGTTCTTGTCGCCGCCCAGCATGACCAATACCCACTCGCCGGTTCCGGTCTCGAATATGAGGGTCTTGACCATCTGGGACGGTTGGAATCCCAGGGCTTGGGCGACGCTGGCGGCTCCCTTGTCGGTGTCCGGGGGGAAGCTGAGCTTTTGGTAGGGAATGGCGTTTTGGTCTAGGAATTGGTGGGCCGGGAGTAGCATCAGACCGTCTCCTTGGGTTGGTTAGGGAAGGGCAGCGTTCCGTTTCAGGTGGTTTTCTTGCATTGATGGGCAGGTATAACCATCGTGACGTTCCTGGATTCCGGCCCCGTATCGTGGTACTGGGCAGGCTCTTCGCCGGAATGACGGTGGGGGCGGGGGTTGGTTTCGTTGAGGCAAGGTTGGTTTGGGGGAAGGATTTTGGATTCTTCGCTTTGCTCAGAATAACATGGAGGGGCTAGGATGTGGATTCCCGCTTTCGCGGGAATGAGGGTATATCCTTACATGGTCATCAGGTCAAATGCGTTGGGCTGCCAGCGCCGTATTCTACAACCGAAACCGGGAAGGGTGTTAGGGCCGTAGTAGGGTAGAGAAAGCAGGGGAGGCCGGCGGGAATCGCATTGCAAATCGGCCCGGTAGCCTTGCCTTACGGAATGTAATTCTGGGGGCATCGAAAAATCTCAATTCTTGCCGTCAACCATTTTTCGATTCCCGGAGGGGCCTTTGGTGGAGGATTTTAGACCCTTCACTTCGTTCAGGGTGACATAGGGGCGCGTTCAGGGTTAGGTACTGAGGTTCAGGGTTAGGGGCTGAATTCACAATGCGATTGCCCAGAAGGAAACCCAGGATGATTGCAAAGTCCATGTCCCAACGATGGGGAGGTGTCCAAGATGGGCATACCTTCCCCTGATGTGGCGGTCACCCCCATCCTAACCTTCCCCCGTCAAGGGGGAAGGGACTATTGAAACACCTCCCAACACTGTTTCTACCGACTTTGAAATCGTCCTGGAGGGAAACCCGGCGGGCAATGGCAACAACACGGGGAGGCAGTTACTATAAAACCATGAGAGGGCAATTTCGTCGCAAAGCCGCTTCGGGCGTCGTCTCTTTTTTTGCGTTGCTGATGCTGGCGTGCAACGCGCCGGCGGCTCCGGTATCGTCGCCGGCGGCCACTGTTGCGCCCGGCGCGGCGCCGGCTACCAGCACGAAACCGCCGGCAACCGTTGCCGTTGCCGGTCCGACGGATGTTCCTACCGTTACAGCCGTTCCAACGCCGGGCAGGGACTATTCGGTTGACCGCCTGACGGAACGGGCTTGGGGTTTTGTGCAACGATTCACCGACGATGTTAGTCCCAGGGAGAGCGCGACGGAGGAAGAGTTGGCGGCGGCCAATTACCTGGTAAGGGAGTTGGAATCGTTGGGCTATGAGCCGGCAATTGAGCCTTTTGACGTGGCGGAGTTGTCCGGGGATGAGGCGGTGCGGCTGCCGGATGGGGAACGGCTGGATACCAACCCGTTGCGGTTTACCGGTGTAGGCGCCGTTGACGGGGTTCTGGTGAATGTGGGTCTGGCCAAGGCGGAGGAGGTCACTGGGGAAGAGGTTTCCGGCAAGGTTGCCCTCATCCGGCGGGGGGAGATTACCTTCGAGGAAAAAGTGACCAGGGTGGCCGAGGCCGGGGCGGTGGCGGCGATTATCTACAACAACCGGGGGGGTCTGTTTTCGGGACGGTTGGAGGATGATGCGGACATTCCGGCGGTGGCGTTATCGGCGGAGGACGGGGAGCGGCTGCTGGGTTTGATGGCCGAGGGGGAGTTGGCCGTGACGGTGGCGGTGGAAATGGATACCTACAATTCCAGGAACATTATCGCGGAGTTGCCGGGAACGTCCGGCGATGGGCGGACGCTGATAATCGGGGCGCACTACGACACCACGCCGGGCAGCCAGGGGGCCAACGACAACGCTACGGGCGTTGCAACGCTGATGACGGCGGCGGAGGAATTGGCGGATTCGGAATTGCCTTTCGACCTGCGGTTGATGCTGTTCGGGGCGGAGGAAATTGGGCTGTTGGGCAGCGAGCATTACGCTGACGGGCTGCCCCTGGAGGAACGGGTGTCCATCATCGGGATGGTCAACATTGATTCGGTGGGCAGCGGCGGGGGCCTGGTGGCGACGGGGGATGCCCGGCTGACCGACAGGGCTTTGACCCATGCGGAGGCGCACGGAATCGAGGCCAGAGAGGGCGGCGGCGGTTGGGGCGGCAGCGATCATGCGTCTTTCCAGCAGCGGGGAGTGCCGGCGCTGTTTCTGGTGGGGGAGGACTTGTCGCGGATAAATTCGCCGCGGGACACGATAGAGTTTGTGGAGCCGGAACTGGTGGGGGCTACGGCGTCGGTGGTTTTGGGGATTGTTGACCAATTGGCGGGGGAGTTGGAATGACGGCCCGGGTATTGGCCGCCGGCGGTGATGGCGTTCCGGGTGCGGTGGTTTTCTTGCGTTGATGGGCGAGCATCAGCGACGTGATGTTCCTGGATTCCGGCCTTCGCCGGAATGATTTTTCACCTGGGGCGGGAATGACGGTGGGGGTGGGGGGAATAAGTCCCCTTTAACGTGACGTTCACCCCCATCCTAACCTTCCCCCGTCAAGGGGGAAGGGACTATTGAACTCTTTCCAACCGCCATTGCTACAGACTTTGCAGTCGTCCTGACGCCGGCGGGGGTGGTTTTGACAAGAGTTGGGCCGGGGCTTAGCATGGGGCGACCAGCCACGGCCAACGGCTGAAGCGAATTGCCGGGGAGGTTAGGATATGGACGCTTCTGCGGTTTCCCACGTTGCCATTTGCGTTCGAGACCTGGATACGGCGTTGGGGTTTTACCGGGACATTTTGGGTATGACGGTGCAGGCGGACCGGATGCAGGATACCACCAGCGGGGGGCTGCCCCACGTTTACAAGCACCCGCGGCAGACCCGGCGGCAGGTGCGGCTGGCCTTCGGGGAGACGGCCAAGCCGACGCTGACGATGACCAGTCACCCCGGGGAGGAACCGGACGGGGAACCAATTAAGTTGGACCAAATCGGCATCAGCCATATTTCTTTCACGGTTTCCGACGTTAAGGCTTTGGCCGATGAGCTGGTGTCCAAGGGGGTGCAGTTGGCCGGGCCGATGGAGGGGTTCACCAACGCGCAGGGGGAGGTGAGCAGCATTTTCGTTTATGACCCGGATGGGATTCTGGTGCAGTTTGACAGCGGCGGGCGCGGGTAGGGGATTTCGCCCTGACCGCCACCTTTCGCCGTCGAGGTTGAGAGGGTTTGGATTCCCGCTTTCGCGGGAATGACGGCTATTCGGAGGCCAACGTCGGCGATGGCGGGGGTTTCTGGATTCCGGCCTACGCCGGAATGACGGGTTTGGGGCTGGCATGATGGGTTGGGGCGAAGGACTTGGATTCCCGCTTTCGCGGGAATGACGCTGGGGGAGATGGGCCAATTGAATGACGGTTGTTCGGGGGCCAACTTCGGCAATGGCGGGGGTTTCTGGATTCCGGCCTACGCCGGAATGACGGGTTTGGGGCTGGCATGATGGGTTGGGGCGAAGGACTTGGATTCCCGCTTTCGCGGGAATGACGGTGGGGGAGATGGGCCAATTGAATGACGGTTGTTCGGGGGCCAACGTCGGAGGTGTCAAGGATTTCTGGATTCCGGCCCCGTATCGTGGTACGGGGCAGGCTCTGCGCCGGAATGACGGGTTGGGGGTGAAGGACTTGGATTCCCGCTTTCGCGGGAATGACGGTGGGGGAGATGGGCCAATTGAATGACGGCTATTCGGGGGCCAACGCCGGGCTTGCCAAGGATTTCTGGATTCCGGCCTACGCCGGAATGACGGGTTTGGGGCTGGCATGATGGGTTGGGGCGAAGGACTTGGATTCCCGCTTTCGCGGGAATGACGGTAGTCGGAGGGGGTTTTTCACACGGAGGGCGCGGAGGATTGGGAGAGGTTGGTTGAGGCGCAGGGGTTCACCCCCACCCCAACCCTCCCCCATCGAGGGGGAGGGGGTTAGGAATCCCTTTTGGAGGTGGAGTAGGCACGTGGCATTATCAAGAATCAAACAAGGGAGGTAGCGCATTATGGACGCATCCGCAGTTTCGCATATCGCTTTTTGCGTCAGCGATATTGACCAGTCGCTTTCCTTTTACCGGGATACGCTGGGGATGACGGTTATCTTTGACCAGGTGCAGGACACGACCACGGGGGGATTGCCCCACGTTTATCAACACGCCCGACAGACTCGCCGGACGGTGCATCTGGCTTTCGGGGACAATCCGCTGCACCTGGTTATGACTTCCCACCCCGGGGACAGCGCCGACGGTACGCCTATCAAGCTGGACCAGGTGGGAATCAGCCACTTTTCGTTTTCGGTTCCCGACGTTCCGGCGCTGTTCGATGAGTTGGAATCGAAGGGGGTTCCCATCGCCGCGCCGCGGGAGGCGTGGGTTAACTCCCAAGGACGCATGGGCAGTTTCTACGTTTATGACCCCGACGGCATTCTGGTGCAGTTTGACGGCGGCGGGGGCGGTTAGGGGTTGCCGGGGGACTGCCGAGCGGTGTTGATGATTTACCCCTATGCTGCCCCGCCCTCGCTGTCGGGAAAGGGACTATGGGAATCCTCGCTTAGAGTATGGGTTGAAAGTCCCTTCTTGGGGCCTCTTCTAACGGGATACCACCCCCTCCCTAACCCTCCCCCTGGTAGGGGGAGGGGATTTGTTGCACACCCCCTTGGGGCGCATCCTGAAGAATGAAAAAGCGGTTGGCATGGTTGGGGCTGTTGGCCCCGTACCTGATTGTTTTTTCGGCCAGCGCTTGCGGCCTCATCCTGGAGATAGTCGCCGGGCGGATACTGGCGCCGGTTATCGGGGTGTCGCTTTACACCTGGACCAGCATCATCGGGGTGGTGCTGGCCGGAATCAGCATCGGCAACTACCTGGGCGGATTGACCGCCGACAGGTTTCCTTCGCGCACTACGCTGGGGCTGATTCTGCTGGCCGCCGGCGTCCTTGCCGGCATCATCCTGCCGCTGATAGAAGTTGCGGCGGGGGCCGTTGAGTCACTGCCCATAATTCCCCGAATCGTGCTGCTGACCGCCGCGCTGTTCCTGCCGGTGAGCGTGATTCTGGGGATGGTGACGCCGGTGGTTATCAAGCTGCACCTGCGGGAGTTGTCGCGGACAGGCAACGTGGTGGGGCGGTTTTACGCAGTGTCCACCGCGGGGTCAATTCTGGGCGTGTTTCTGACCGGGTTCGTGTTAATCCAGTGGATTGGGACGCGGCCCATCGTGCTGGGGGTGGCGATTTTCCTGTTCGGCATGGCGTTGCTGTTCGGGGAGCTTTGGAAGGTGCGGTTCAAGTGGCCGGCGATAGCAGCCGTGTTCATGGCGGCGCTTTTCGGGGGTTTGAGTTTCGCTTTTGGTTGGGTGGAGTCGGGCTGCCAGGAAGAGAGCAACTATTTTTGCATCAAGGTCAGGGAACGGGAAATCGAGGGGCAACGGGTCAGGACGTTGACGCTGGACCAACTGCTGCACAGTTACGTCGGGATGGATGACCCTACTTTCCTGGTGTACGGGTACGAAAAGGTAACGGCTGACTTCGTTGCCTTGCAGTACGGGCGGGGAGTAGAGGCCGGGTCTAAACCGTCCTTGACGACACTTTTCATCGGCGGGGGCGGTTATACCATGCCGCGGTTGATTGAGACGGAGTACCCCGACGCGGCGGTGGAAGTCATAGAAATTGACCCGGAAGTTACGGAGGTAGCCCACGCATATTTGGGGCTGCCGCGGGATACGTCCATCGTCACCTATAACCTGGATGCCCGGATGAAACTGCCGGACTTGCCCAACGGGAAGTACGACATGATTGTCGGCGACGCCTTCAACGATTTTTCAGTGCCGTACCACCTGACCACGCTGGAATTCAACGGGCGGGTGAAGGAACTGCTGAAACCCGGCGGGCTGTTTGTCGTCAACATCGTGGACAACCTGAATTACGGGCGGTTTCTTCGGGCTTATGTTAATACCTTGGCCCGCACTTTTGACCGGGTTTACATCCTGCGGGACGATGCGCTCTGGGATGAGGATACCCGCTCCAACATTACCTACGTCGTCGTTGGGACGGATGGGGCCATCACGCCGGAAGACCTGAGCCGGGCCAACGAAGCTGCCGGGCGGGGCGCGCCGATAAGCCGGTTCATGCCGGAGGAAGTGTTTGAGGAGTGGTTTGGCCGGGAAGGGCCGATTTTGTTGACCGACGGATATGTGCCGGTGGACCAATTGATTGCGCCGTTATATTTGCGGAGCAGGTAGGGGGGTTTGACCCCAGCCTTGACGGCAATGGCAAGGATTTCTGGATTCCGGCCTACGCCGGAATGACGGGTTGGAGGCGGGAATGGCGGGTTGGGGATTGGGTTCAGTACCCACCCTCGACGGTGTTGGCAAGGATTTCTGGATTCCGGCCTACGCCGGAATGACGGGGCTGGGATTGTGTTCATTACCCACCCTCGTCGGCGTTGTCAAGGATTTCTGGATTCCGGCCCCGTATCGTGGTACGGGGCCGGCTCTACGCTGGAATGGCGGGTTGGGTGTAGGGTTCATTACCCACCCTCGTCGGGGTTGGCGAGGATTTCTGGATTCCGGCTTTCGCCGGAATGACGGGGCTAGGATAGGGTTCACCTCCACCCTCGACGGCGTTGGTGAGGATTTCTGGATTCCGGCTTACGCCGGAATGACGGGTTGGGGATTGGGTTCATCTCCACCCTCGACGGTGTTGGTAAGGATTTCTGGATTCCGGCCTACGCCGGAATGACGGGGCTAGGATAGGGTTCACCTCCACCCTCGACGGTATTGGCAAGGATTTCTGGATTCCGGCCTGCGCCGGAATGACGGTAGGGGGCGGGAATGATTTTTCACCCAGGGCGGGCGGGAATGGCGGGTTATGAAATGGACGACACTCCCTAGCCTACCTGGTATTGGGTGATGGTGTCCTGGCTGAATTCCAGGCCCAGGCCGGGTTTGTCGGGGACGACTATCTGGCCGTTTTCGATGGCCGGGGTTTCCTCGAAGAGGCGCAGGGTCCAGGGCATATATTCCACCGTCAGACCGTTGGGGATGGCGGCGATGTTGTGGACCTGGACTTCGGGGATGAGGTGGCTGACCACGGGCAGGTTGAAGGCTTCGGCCATGCCGGCCACCTTGCGGAACTGGGTTATGCCGCCCACCCGCAGCAGGTCAATCATCACAATGTCCACGGAGCGGTGCTCAACCATGTGGCGGAAGGGCCGGATGCCGTAAACGTATTCGCCGGCGCAGATGGGGGTAGTCAGGGCGTCGGCGACGCGGGCCAAGCCTTGGTAGTCGTCCCGGGCCACCACATCCTCCAGCCAGAACAGATGATATTCCTCAACCCGCTGGCCGATGTCTATGGCCTGGTTGACGTTCCAAAGCTGGTTGATGTCGCACATCAGGTCAACGTCGGGGCCGATGGCGTCGCGCAGGGTGCGGATGCGGGCGACTTCGCGCTGGGCGGTGGGTTCGGCGCCCATCTGGGTTTTCATCTGGCGGAAACCCATTTCCACCAGGCGGGGGCCGGCCTCGGCCAGGTATTCCAGGTTGTAGGGACGCATGAGGGCGCCGCTGGCGTAGGTGTCCACCCGGTCGCGGTGGCCGCCCAGCAGGGAGCAGACCGACTGGCCCAGGGCCTTGCCCTTAATGTCCCACAGGGCCATGTCAATGGCGGAGAGGGCCAGGGTAAAGATGCCTTCCGGCCCTGACGACGCTCCGGCCTGCCAGAGCCTGGCGGACACGGCTTCGACGTTCATGGGGTCTTGGCCGATGGTCAGTTCGCACAGGTTGTCCACGGCGGCACGCAGGGCGGGAGTAAGGGCGCCGCCGAAGAAGGTGACGCCGACGCCGTGGATTCCCTCGTCGGTGCCGAGTTCCAGGGTCACAAATTCGCGGGTTCCCGGTTGGGGAACGCCGACTACCAGGGGGTTGTCGGCGGGGGTCTGGAGGACGCGGGTAGTCCAGTTGGCGACTTTCATGGTTTTTCCTTGTTGTTGTGGGAGTCTCGGTCAGCTAATTATGCGTTGGCTTAGGCCAGTAACTCCAGGCTAAGGGCGCGGTAGGTGGGGGTTGCATGGCGACTAGGGTGTGTCTCAAAATCATCTGTTGCAATCCTCGCATCCCCACCGTCATTCCGGTGAAAGCCGGAATCCAGAAATTCCAGGCAGGAACAGCGTCCTTCAGTGCGAGGAATCCTGGATACCGGCCTACGCCGGTATGACGGTGGAATATGACGACACTCCCTAGTTGCCGGAGGCGAAGGCTGCCATTAAGTCCAGGACGGCTTCGGGGGTGCGGCGCTGGCCGCCGGCGGCGCGTTCTTCAGGGCTGCGAATGTCGGGGATGACCTTGGCGTCAATGAAAACGGGGCCTTCCTGGTTGAAAATTTCCGGGGCCTGGGTGACGAAATCTTCCAGGTCGTCGAAGGTATAGGCGTGGGCGTAGCCGGCGGAGCGGGCCAAGTCAGCGTAGTCGGCGATGCCGACGCCGGGGACTTCCTGGCCGCCGGTGGTGGCGTAAACGCCGTTGTCCATGACGAAGTGGACCAGGTTCTTGGGGCCCTGGTTGGCGATGGTGACGAGGCTGCCCAGGTTCATCAGCAGGGAGCCGTCGCCGTCAAAGAGGATTATCCTGGTTTGGGGTTGGGCCAGGCAGAGGCCCAGGGCCACGGAGGAGGCTTTGCCCATCGCGCCGCCGACGGGGATGTCGCGCTTTACGTTGTCGGTGACTTTGGCCCAGGCGCCGTTGGCCCGGAAGACGGGGACTACCACAGCGTCGCCGCGCAGTTGGGAAATTGTTTTCATCATCTCTACCTGGTCAATCATGGCGGGCCTCCCTCGTATTGTTTTTGTGGGAAAGTGTTTGCACCGATGATTTTAGCATAGACCTGATTTCCTCTCGGAAAGCGCCATAGAGGATGGTTTGAAACCCGTCCCCCATGATGGTGAAACGGCCATCAACACAGCATATTAAGGACTGCGTCTCCGGCTAACCGATTTCTGGCTGTTTCGCATGGGGTTTCTCCACTGAAGGCAACGGCGTTGATTTTGGCGCCCCGCTCCAACAGCAGGGCCACGGTGGCAGCATCGTCACTGAGGGCAGCGGCGTGCAGAGGTGTTTCGTCGTTTTCATCAGCAGCCTGAATGTCGGCGCCCTGGTCCAGCAAAAACGAAACGGAGGTGGAATAACCGCCTCTTGCCGCCG
Source organism: Dehalococcoidia bacterium (assembly GCA_963665735.1). GTDB lineage: Bacteria > Chloroflexota > Dehalococcoidia > Lucifugimonadales > UBA3495 > CATOSK01. The sequence goes on from OY762444.1 coordinate 1,439,522, forward strand.
CATAAAGGGGTGTTTGGTTGGAGCCGTTTCCAGCTTCAATATCGGCGCCGCGCCCCAGTAGCAGCGCAGCGGGCTCTGTTTCGAAGCGCCGGGCAGCCCGGTGGAGCGGAGCGTTTCCCTGTTCGGTCTTGGCGTGGATGTCCGCGCCTTGGTCCAAAAGCGCTGAAATGGTGGCGGGGCTCCCAAAGTTCGCTGCCGCGTGGAGTGGCGTGTATCCATTCTCATTTCGGGCCATTACATCCCCGCCCGCCTCCAGCAACATCCCTAACACCGCCGATCCTGAGACCGTGGGCGCTTCCACGGCCAGGTGCAGCGGAGTGTCGCCGCGGCCATCGCCGGCGTTTGGATTCGCCCCGTTTTCCAGCAGCAGAGCAACTACCTCGGGTTGGGAGCGGCTGCCTGGGAGCACGGCCAAATGGAGCGGCGTCCAATTGTTACGGTCTGTGGCTTCTATATTCGCTCCCTGGTCCAACAAGGCCTCGATTGCCGCTATTTGGGATGGGCCCTCCAATTCCCGAACAGCGGTATGCAATGGGGTTTCTCCTCGGTTGTCCGATGCGTCCACACCGGCTCCATACTCTTGCAGCACGGTTATGGCCTGGAGGCGACCTTTTTCTACCGCTACCATCAAGGGGGTCCTGGCGCGGAAATCACGAGCTTCCATGCTCGCTCCCCGTTCCAGCAGCCAACGGACTACAGCAGGGTCTGGGTTTGACTCAACGGCCAGGTGCAAGGAAGTGGAGCCTAGGGAATCCCAGTCTTCCAGGTCTCCGCCGGCGTTCAGCAAAGCCGCCATTACTTCGGTCTCGGTATTCTCAGCAGCGGCGGAATGAAGGGGGGTCCGGCCAGGGACCTGGCGGGCGTCCGGGTCGGCGCCATTTTTCAACAAAATCTCGATAACCGCCGGGTCGCCGTTCCAAGCAGCGGCGGCGTGAAGTGGCGTCAACCCCGCGTCATCTTTAGTGTCGATGTTTACACCCCGGTCCAACTCGGCCTGTAATTCGGCTGCCGTGATGCCCTTCCAAAATTCTTCGTTCAAAGGCGCCGGAGGCCCGCCGCATCCCAGGGCAGACAGGGCCGCCATCAACCCGGCCAAAACGAGAGGAAGGTGCGGCGTCCTCATGGAAAGGAAGGGAGTCATTTCTCCTCCGGCCGGCGCTCACCTGTGGGACGGACAATGTCCCCGCCGTAGGGGCGGATTTGAAACCCGCCCCTGCCCGGTTGGGGACTTGCTTCCGGCTGGGGAGGGGTTAGTAGGTGGTGACTTCGCCCAGGTCGGAGACGCGGAAGATGGTGGGGAGGTCGGGGCGGAATACCAGACGCCAGGCTTCCATGCCGTTCTGTCCGGCGGCGCCGCCGGCCCAACTGCCGGCCATTTTGATGACGTGGTAGATTTCCTCCGGGGTGGCGCCGGCCTGGTGGGCCGCGTGGACGTGAATCTGGATGTGATAGACCGGGTTGCGCATGGCGACGTAGGCGGAGATGCGGATAAGCTCTTCGGTCTTGCGGTCAAAGAGGGACTGGCCGCCGTGGTCACGCTCCCAGCCGTTGTTGCGGCCCCGCAGGGCTTCGATGTCAACCTCGGAAAGGAAGTCGTGCATACCCACACGGAAACCGCTGTTCTGGAGTACCCGGTCGCGCTCGGCTTGTTTTTCGGCGTCGGTGGCCATGATAGGCTCCTTCGGGTGTAGATTGGAGACGAAACAGCTCCTGCCGGGGAGTGTAGCAACATGGCTGGGGGGGCGCAAGAACAGCGGGGATGGGGCGGGATTGTTCCGGCGGTTTACTGGGCGGAGGGGTTGGAGTATGATACCGGGGAAACGGGACGTTTGGGCCGACGTTGGCGTTGGCGGGGATTTCTGGATTCCGGCCCCGTATCGTGGTACGGGGCAGGCTCTACGCCGGAATGACGGGTTTGGGGCGAAGGACTTGGATTCCCGCTTTCGCGGGAATGACGGTTATTCGGGAGGCAATGTCGGAGGTGGCGGGGATTTCTGGATTCCGGCTTTCGCCGGAATGACGGGTTTGGGGCGAAGGACTTGGATTCCGGCTTTCGCCGGAATGACGGTTATTCGGGGGCTGACGTTGGCGTTGGCAGGGGTTTCTGGATTCCGGCCCCGTATCGTGGTACGGGGCAGGCTCTGCGCCGGAATGACGGGTTTGGGGCGAAGGACTTGGATTCCCGCTTTCGCGGGAACGACGGTTATTCGGGGGCTGACGTTGGCGTTGGCCGGGATTTCTGGATTCCGGCTTTCGCCGGAATGACGGGTTGTATGCTGGGATTGAATGACGGGGGGATTGGGGGTTCACCCCCTCCCCAACCCTCCCCCTGGTAGGGGGAGGGGGCAACTGCATCACGGCCCCGCAATTGAGGGGCGATGCTCCGGTTAAAAGGGGGTTACGGCATGAATCAGTTGATTTTGCAGCCTATTAAGCGGGTTGAAGGGAACGTACAACTGCCGGGTTCCAAGAGCTTGTCCAACCGCATTCTGCTGCTGGCGTCGCTGGCGGAGGGGGCTACCGAGGTTTACAACCTGTTGGACAGCGACGATACCAACCGGATGCTGGAGTCTTTGCAACGGCTGGGCGTCGGGATGGAGCTGTCGGCGGACAAGACCCGCTGCCGGGTGGAAGGATTGGCTGGCCCATTCCCGGAAGGGGAGGTCGAGTTGTTTCTGGGCAACGCCGGCACGGCGATACGGCCGCTTTGCGCCGCGCTGTGTCTGGGGCGGGGTGTCTTTACCCTGACCGGGGAGCCGCGGATGTACCAGCGTCCCATCAAAGACCTAGTGGACGCCCTGCGGCAACTGGGGGCGGATATTGAGTACCTGCAAGACGACGGCTATCCGCCGCTGCGGATAAACGCCAGGGGAATCGAGGGCGGAGCGGTGTCGGTGCGGGGCAACATTTCCAGCCAGTACCTGACGGCCCTGCTGCTGGCGGCGCCGTTGGCCCAACGGGATATGACCATCAACGTGGAAGGGGAGTTGGTGTCCAAGCCGTACATTGACATGACGGTGGCCGTGATGCGGCGGTTCGGGGCTACTGTGGAGACTTCGGGATACCGGAGTTTCCGAGTGCCGGGGGGCCAAGGGTACAGGTCGCCGGGGACGGCGCTGGTGGAAGGGGACGCATCTTCGGCCACTTATTTCCTGGCCGCCGCCGCCATTCGGGGGGGAACGGTGCGGGTCAATGGCGTCGGGGCGGAGAGCGTTCAGGGGGACGTGGGCCTGGCGGACGTGCTGGCGGAAATGGGGGCCGCCGTGTCCCGCGGGCCGGACTGGATTGAGGTTGCCGGGGGCGCGCTGCACGGGGTTGACCTGGACTTGAATCACATTCCGGACGCGGCCATGACGGTGGCGACGACGGCCCTGTTCGCGCGGGGCAAGACGGCCATTCGCAACGTGGGCAACTGGCGGGTGAAGGAAACCGACCGGCTGGCGGCGATGGCGGCGGAGCTGCGCAAGGTGGGGGCAACGGTGGAGGAAGGCGCGGACTACCTGGAAATTACGCCGCCGGGGGCCATTCTTCCGGCGGAGATAGACACCTATAACGACCACCGGATGGCGATGAGTTTTTCGCTGGCGGCGTTGGGGGATGCGGCTATTACCATCAATGACCCGGAATGTGTGTCAAAGACGTTCCCGGAGTATTTTGAGCAGTTGGCGGCGATTACGCGGTAGGGGGTTGGGGGACACCCCCTCCCTGGCCCTCCCCCTACCAGGGGGAGGGGGTTTTGGTTTCCCCCTGCGTTTCTACCAAGGGCGACGGCGGTGTTGGCTGGGGTTTCTGGATTTCGGCTTTCGCCGGAATGACGGGTTGGGGCCGGGATGACGGTGGTTGCGGCAAGGGCAAGGCGAGGGACACTCCCTCCCTAACCCTCCCCCTGGTAGGGGGAGGGGATTTTTGGGTTTGGACTCGGAATTTCTACCGATGACGGCGGTGGTAGGGGCTGGGTTTTTCTGGATTCCGGCTTTCGCCGGAATGACGGGCTGGGGCCGGGATGACGGGTTAGGTTAGGCGACTACTACGTTGACCAGTTTGCCGGGGACGTAGATGGCGCGGTTGACGGTTTTGCCGTCGGTGTAGGGCTGGACGCGAGGGCTGGCCAAAGCCAATTCCTGCGCCGTTGCCTGGTCTATGTCAACCGGGACTTCCATGCGGTCGCGCAACCGCCCGTTGACCTGGACTACCAGGGTTACGGTCTCTTCGGCGGTCAGGGACTCGTCCCATTCCGGGAAGGGCTGCTGATGGATGCTGTAGGGCAGGCCGTTGCGTTCCCAAAGCTCTTCGGCCAAGTGGGGCGCGATGGGGGCCAGCATGACCAGGAAGGCCCGGACACATTCGCGCCAGGTGGCGGCGTCAACGGCGGACTCGCCCCAAACCTTGCTCAGGTGGTTGGAAAACTCCATGAGGGAGGCGATGGCCGTGTTGAACTTGAAACGGTCCAGGTCATTGTGGCACTTGCGAATGGTGCGGTGCAAAATCCGCAGGGTTTCGTCGTTGGAGTCGCCGCCAGCGAGTTGGTTGGCGTCGTGCTGCATCAAGGCCCAGACGCGGTTGAGCCAACGGGCGATGCCGTTGATGCCGACGTTGCTCCAGGGGCCGCCCTGGTCCCAGGGGCCGATGAACATGAGGAAGCAACGGACGGCGTCGGCGCCCATTTCGCCCACTACGTCATCGGGGTTGACCACGTTGCCCTTGCTCTTGCTCATCTTGTCGTGGTCTTCGCCGAGGATTACGCCCTGGTTGTAAAGGCGGAGGAAGGGTTCATCAAAGCCGATTAACCCCATGTCGCGCAGGGCCTTGATGAAGAACCGGGCGTAAAGCAGGTGCATGACGGCGTGTTCGGCGCCGCCGGTGTACTGGTCAACGGGCGCCCAGCCTTCGATGGTGGCCGGGTCAAAGGGGCCGGATTCGTGGCGGGGGCTGACGTAGCGCAGCATATACCAGGACGAATCAAAGAAGGTGTCCATAGTGTCGGTTTCCCGGCGGGCGGGGATGCCGCAGTTGGGACACGGGACGTTAACGAATCCGGCGTTGGCGGCCAAGGGGGATTCGCCGGTGGGCCGGAAATCGGCGTCGGGGGGCAGCAACACCGGCAGTTGGTCTTCGGGAACGGGAACCGTGCCGCACTGAGCACAGTAAACCATCGGGATGGGAGTGCCCCAGTAGCGTTGACGGGAAATGAGCCAGTCGCGGATGCGGTAGGACACGGCGCGGCGTCCCCAACCGGCGCGTTCAACGTCGTTGGAAATGGCCTCGGTTCCTTCCTGGTTGGTCATGCCGTCGTAGGGGCCGGAATCGGTCATAAAGCCGTCGCCGACATAGGCTTGGGCGGGTTCGCGCCCATCCCACTCGATAGGGGCGATGACGGTGCGGACGGGGAGGCCGTACTTGCGGGCGAAATCTAAGTCGCGGGCGTCATGGGCCGGCACGCCCATGACGGCGCCGGTGCCATAGGTGGTCAAAACGTAGTCGGCGGCGAAAATCGGCACCCGTTCCCCGTTGAGGCGGTTGACGGCGTAGCTGCCGAGGAAAACGCCGGTCTTTTCCTTATCGGCGGCCAGGCGGTCAACTTCGGAGGTCTGGCGGGCCTGCTCGACGTAGGCGGCCACGTCGGCCCGGCGTTGGTCGGTGGTCAAGCCGGCCACCAGGGGATTTTCGGGGGCCAGGGCCAGGAAGGTGACGCCGAAGATGGTGTCAATGCGGGTGGTGAAGGTGCGGATTTCCGACGCATCGAGGCCGTATTCGGCGATGTCGAAACTGATGTCCACGCCGTCGCTGCGGCCAATCCAGTTGCGCTGCATGGTGAGGATTTTTTCGGGCCAGTCAAGAAGGCCGTCGAAGTCGAGTAACTGGTCGGCGTAGTCGGTGATGCGGAGGAACCACTGTTCCAGGTCGCGGCGGGTTATGGGGGTGGAGCAGCGTTCACAGTTGCCGTTCAAGACTTGTTCGTTGGCGAGGACGGTCTGGCAAGACGGACACCAGACCACCGGGGCCTGGGCGCGGTAGGCGAGGCCCTGGCGGTAGAGTTGGAGGAAGAACCACTGGTTCCATCGGTAGTATTCGGGGAGGCAGCAGATGATTTCCCGTTCCCAGTCGTAGATGGTTCCCATAGACCGGAGTTGGCCGCGCATATTTTGGATGTTGTCCATCGTCCACTGGTAGGGGTGGATGCCGCGGCTGATGGCGGCGTTTTCGGCGGGGAGTCCGAAGGCGTCGAAACCGATGGGGTGGAGGACGTTGTAGCCCTGCATCCGGCGGAAACGGGCGTGGCAGTCGGAGGGGGCCATAGCGTACCAGTGGCCGATATGGAGGTCGCCGGAGGGGTAGGGGTACATGGTCAGTTCGTACCACTTGGGGCGGGGGTCGGCGTCGTCAACGTGGTAGATTTGGTCGTCGGCCCAACGCTGCTGCCATTTTTGGTCAATGGCGGCGGGGTCGTAGCGGAGTTCGACGTGGCGGGGAGCCGTTTGCATTTTGGGTCACCTCAATCAGTTGCCTGTGCATATATTAGCACAGAACGGGGGTATGGCTTTGGGGGTGGGGGGGTTGGTTTTGTCCTCAACGTCGCGGCAAGGGCCTATGTCTGTTTTGGCAAGGGTTTCTGGATTCCGGCCTTCGCCGGAATGACGGTTATTCGGGGGGGAACGTCGGCTTTGGCAAGGTTTCCTGGATTCCGGCCTTCGCCGGAATGACGGTTATTCGGGGGGGAACGTCGGTACTGGCAAGGTTTTCTGGATTCCGGCCTTCGCCGGAATGACGGTAGTTGCGGTGGGGGTTATTTATGGGGTTGGTTGGGGATAAGTAAGGGCGGGTTTGAAACCCGCCCTTACGGTTTGGCTGACGATGCCGGTCAATTATGTTGGCGACGACTTCCCCGGTTAGTCTTCTTTCAGGGCGGGGATTACCTTGGTTCCCAGCAGTTCGATGGAGCGCATCACGTCTTGGTGGGGCATATTGCCCTCGTTGCCGTAAATCAGCAGGTAGCCGGGGTCAAGGGTCTCGCGGATGTAGCGGAGCTTGTTGATGACGGTTTCGGGGCTGCCGACGATGATGTTGTGGGCGTCCTGGAGTTCTTCGTAGGTCATGCGGCGGCCCATCGTGCCGGTGCCGATGAGGGGGCGCGACATCTTGATACGCAGGGCTTCCCGGGACTGGTAGCCCGGCGGGTCGTTGAACTCCACCGGCCCCCGGTTGCGGTGGTTTTCCGTCCAGAGGAAGGTGCGCCCGATTTCCTGGGCCTTTTCGTCGGTGTCGGCCACCAGGCAGCGCATCAGGTAGCCGAAATGTTCCGGCCCCGGCTCAAAACCGACTTCGTGAGCGGTCTCGAAGTAAATTTCCTTCAACTGCTTGGTCAGGTCCAGCAGCGAACCCAGGTTCATGTAGGGGTACTGGTGCTGGGCCGCCCAGATTACGCTTTCGGGGCTGCCGGTGCCGGGGAACCAGACCGGCGGATGGGGTTTCTGAATCGGCACCACCCAAGGGTTGACCATGCGGTGAGGGAAGTAGCGGCCCTCCCAGCGGAAGGGGCCGGGCGTCGTCCAGCACTTGACTATGAGGTCGTGGGCCTCTTCAAAACGGTCGCGGTTTTCGGTGGGGGATATGCCGGCGTGGAGGGTTTCCACCGCCGTTCCCCGGACGAAACCGGAAATGATGCGCCCGCCGGAAATGCAGTCCAGCATGGCGACTTCCTCGGCCATTTTCACCGGGTCGTTGACGGCGATGACGTTGCCCAGCATGGCGATTTTGGCCCGGCTGGTGACTTTGGAAATAACGGCGGCGTCCACGTTGACCGACGGTTTCATGCACCAGTAGGAGGAATGGTGTTCGTTGGACATGATGCCGTCGAAACCCATCTCGTCGGCCCAGGCGTACTGGTCATGGTAGTTGCTGTAAAGGACGTGGGCCTTTTCCGGGTCGAAGTGGGTGTTGGGAAAGTGCATCCGCCCCGACTCGTAGGGTTCCAGGTCGGTTTCAGTGACATGACCGTAGGGTTGTTCCGAGAACCAGAAAACTTCCGTCATGGCTGCTCCTTTCGCTTTTGGCGGGGCTAACCCAGATTGGACAAGAACTCGTTAACGGCGGCCAGGAACTCGGCCGGCTTTTCGAGGGCCGGGGAGTGGCCGCAGTTGTCTATGATTTTCAGGCCGGAGTTGGGGATGGCTTTTTCGTACAGTTCGCCACATTCCACCGGGATGATGGCGTCCTGCCGTCCCCAGACAATCAGGGTGGGGGTGGTGACTTTGGCCAGGTAGTAGGGCAGGCTGAGGTTGTGGAGGTAGGGGCGCCAGCAGAGGCGGGAGGCCATTTCGGCGTTGGAGTGCTGGACTACCTGTTCTTCCGGGGTCAACTCGCGGGTATATTGGTCGTAGTTCGCCACCTGGGAGGGGTCATGGAACCGTTGGGCCAGACGGGTCTGGGAGGACACCATGAATATCTCCGCAATTTCGCCCTCTTCGGGCTTGATGCCGGCGGCGTCCACGAGGATGAGGGCTTTCAGGTTATTGTCCCGCATGGCGGCCATTTCCGCGGCCACCCAGCCACCCATCGAGGAACCCATGAGGATGTAGTCTTGCAGTCCCAGGGTTTGGGCCAGTTCCAGGTTGAAGTGGCAAACGTCGTTGATGGTATAGACCCAATCGGGGCGTTCCGTGCCGTTGAAACCGGGCTGGGAGGGAACGTAAACGGTGTAATTGTTGGAAAGCTCCTGGTGGTAAGGCTGCCAGCCGGAGTTGCCGCTGGCCCCGTGGAGGAACAGCAGGGGCGGGCCGGAACCGCCCTGGAACAGCTCAACTTCGGTGTTGGACACGGTGACGGTAACGCGGTTGCCGCCGGTTGTGGTGGTCATTGAAACACCCCGGTCAGGTAGGAATGAAGGTGGGGGAATACGGGTTGATTCTGGTATAAAAACCGTACCTTGTCAAGGCGATAAGGCAATTCGGGGCGTGGCCGTATGGGTTGACACGGTGGGAACGGGGGTCAATACTATTGGGAGTGACGCCGCTGGGGATTAGTCTAGCGGTAGGACGCCTGACTCTGGATCAGGTAGCCCCAGTTCGAATCTGGGATCCCCAGCCATAGCTTAACTGAGACCGATTCCGACTCCCGCCGCTTCTGTAACCCGTGACCGGCGGTGACTATGCCCGTTCAAAAGGGTTCTGCAACTCGACACCAAGTTGGCGAAAGTCTCGCACGTTCCGGGTGACCACCGTCAACCTGTGAACGATGGCTGTTGCGGCTATCATGGCGTCCTCGGTGATGGTGTCCGACCTACGGTGCATGAGCCGCGCCCACTCCCGGAAGGCAAGGGCGTCCATTGGCAATACGGAGTAGGAAGCCAGCACCTGGTCCAGCCAACTCTCCAGTTCCTCCGCCTTGGCCAAATCCTGCTCGCGAGTGACCTCGATCCCCGCCTGTATTTCCCCGACTGTAACGGCAGACACGAAGAGTTGCTCCGCCGGCACGTCCGCAATCCAATCGAGGACGGCGAGATGGGGACGGGGACGACGCAGTTCCGAGACCACGTTGGTATCGAGGAGGAACACGGGCCTACTCCACGGTCAAGGGTGACCGGCGGCGGTGGTGTCCCCGCGGCGGGGTCAGGCACTCCGTCCGCGCCTCCGGGGATAGTAGCAACTCCTTAAAGTCCGGCCTGGTTTTCGGTTCCAGCTTCCGCCAATACTCGATAGGAACCAGCACGGCGGTTTCAACCCCGCGCCTGGTAACGATTTGCGGCCCTTCGGAAAGAGCGGTATCGAGCAACTCGCTGAACCTCGCCTTGGCGTCTTGAACCGGCCATTTTCTGCTCATCTTGCACCACGCCCAACGTAATTTGACCCGCCGGCAAGCCAGGTTATATCGCCATGTATGTCAACGGCGATGCCGGCAATTTTCGCGCCCCAGCATCAACCGGCTATGCGGTTTTCGCAAGAGTTTCCTTCGCTGCGATATATTATAACCGCAAGACGAATTTCAGATAATCATCACCAAGGGGAGGAAAGTGTTATGTTAACTCAGGGAGGCTCGACCAAGGGGCCGCACTCAACCGGGGCGAGGTTGTGGTGCTGTCCGGGGTAGAGTTGGTTGTTTGCCTGGTGGCGGTGTTCGTGGGGGCCACCGTCATGGGGACGGTCAGCTTTGGCATGGGGCTGGTGGTGGCGCCGGTGCTGCTGCTGTTCCTGGAACCCCAGGCGGCGGTGGTGACGGTCAACGCCATCATCGCCCTGGTCTGCTGCGGCGTCCTGTTTCACGCCCGCCGCTCCCTGCGGTTAAGACAGGTTTGGGGCATGGCGGCCGGGGGAGCGGCGGCAGTCCCTCTTGGCGTACTGGCGTTGAGCGCGGCCAACCCCACGTTGCTGCGGATAACCATTGCGGCGGTTATCCTGGTTTTGGGGGTGTTCCATTTCTTTGACCTGCCGATACCCATGACGCGGCGGCGGTTTTCGGGGCCGGTGTTCGGGTTTTTGTGTTCCCTGTCCATCACTACCCTGAGCATCGGGGGGCCGTTGGCGGCGATTTACGTCATGGCCCAGCAGTGGAGTTCCGAATCCATGCGGGCGGCGTTGTCCTTCTTCTTCCTGACGACATACCTGCTGGCTTTCGGGATGTACGCTTGGGCGGGGTTGGTTACGATTGATACGTTGGCGAATATCGGGCTGCTTATTCCGGGGCTGCTGGCGGGGTTCGGTCTGGCGACGCTAATCGTCAAGCGGATTAACGAGCGGGCGTTTCGTTATGCGGCCATTGGGGTAATTGTCACCGGCAGCACGGTGCTGCTGGTGCGGGAGATTGCGGCGTTTTGACCCCCTCCCTAACCCTCCCCTAGCAGGGGGAGGGGATTTTTCTGGGCCTTCGCACCTGTACGGGGGTGGGGGTTTCTGGATTCCGGCCTTCGCCGGAATGACGGGATGGTGGCGGGGGTGACGGTATCAGGGTGGGAATGACGTTGGTTGAGGCAAGGGTGGGGCAGGTTTCAAACCTGCCCCTACGGGTTGGGCGGGGGTTTTCCGGATAGGCGGCGGCCTTGGAGGTGGAGGTTTCTGGATTCCGGCCTTCGCCGGAATGACGGGTAGGTGGCGGGGATGAGGTTGGGGTTGCCCCCTCCCTAACCCTCCCCCTGCCAGGGGGAGGGGACTTCTGGATTCCCGCTTTCGTGGGAATGATTTTTCACCCAGGGCGGGAATGGCGGGTTATGAAATTGGCGACGCCCTCTAACGGGTACAGGTCAGCCGTTGAGGTCGTGGAAGGCGGCCAGGGCGGCGGTGATGCCGTCGCCGACGGCGGCGCCCAACTGGCGGGTGGACTCGGCCCGAATGTCGCCGCAGGCATAGACCGCCGGAAGGTTGGTTCTCATGTGGACGTCGGTGTAAAGGTGGCCCAGGGCGTCCATTTCCAGGATGCCTTTCAGGTAGTCGGAGTTGGGGTGGAACCCGACGTAAATGAAGGCGGCGGCGGTGGGATAGTCGTAAACTTCGCCGCTCTTCAAGTCCTTGACGCGGGCGGCTTCCAGAATGTCGTTGCCGACGAACTCTTCGACGACGTGACTCCAAAGCCATTTGTACTTGGGGTTGGCAAAGGCGCGTTCCTGCAAGACGCGGGTGGCGCGCAGTTCGTCGCGGCGATGGATGATGGTCACGGAATTGACGATGCCGGTCAGATAGAAACTTTCGTCCATCGCGGCATCGCCACCGCCGACCACCACCACGTCCTGGCCGCGGAAAAAGTTGCCGTCGCAAACGGCGCAGTAGGAAACGCCGCGGCCGGCAAATTCATCCTCGCCGGGGGAGCCCAGCTTGTTGTGGCTGCCGCCGGTGGCGATGATGATTGACTTGGCGGTGTAGGTTTTGTCGTCGGTGCGGACGACTTTAACGGGCTGGTCCAGGTCTTCCACCGCCTCGACTTCGGCGTAGTCAATGGTGGTGCCGAAGCGGACGGTCTGCTCTTCCATCATCAGGGCCAATTCCTGACCCTTGACGCCCTGGGGAAAACCGGGGTAGTTCTCGATTTCGTCGGTAATCAGCAGTTGACCGCCGACGCCCAGGGATTCGATTAGGACGGTCTTCATCATCGCCCGGGTGGTGTAGAGGCTGGCGGCCAGGCCGGCGGCTCCGGCTCCGAGGATGATGACGTCATGTTCCGGTTCCATTATGCGGTGTTCCTCCTGTTGGCGAAAATTCCGGGGTTGCCGGTTCCAGTGGAGTCGCGGAAAAAGGCGGCAGTCTGCTCCAACCCTTCCTGGAGGCTGACCTGGGGCGACCAACCCAGCCTTTTGAGGGCGCGGTCGCAGTCCAGGCTGATGCGCTGAACCTCGCCGGCACGGGCGGCGGCGTGTTGGGCGTCCAGCCGGCAGCCGATGATTTCCCGCAAAGTCTTGAAGATTTGGTTGACGGAGGCGACTTGTCCGGTAGCAATGTTGAATACTTCGTCGTCGCCCCGGGTCATGGCTTTCAGGTTGGCCTCCACCACGTCGCTGACGTAAACGAAGTCCCGCTCCTGGGCGCCGTCGCCGTAAATAGTGGGCGGCACGCCTTTGAGCATGGCCTCGGTGAAAATAGCCACGACGCCGGACTCGCCGTAGGGGTCCTGGCGGGGGCCGTAAACATTGCCGTAGCGGAGGATGGTGTAGTGGAGGCGGTAGCGGCGGCCATAGAGCCGGACGTACTGCTCGGCCAGGTACTTGGACATACCGTAGGGAGACAGAGGCAGAATGGGCGTGTCCTCGTCGCAGGGCACCGTTTCGGGATCGCCGTACAAGGCCCCGCCGGTGGAGGAATAGATAAACTTGTCCAACCCGGAGCGGCGGACGGCTTCCAACAGGCGCAGGGCGCCGATGACGTTGGTTTGGGCGTCCTGCACCGGGTCGCGGGAGGAATGGCGGACGCTGGTTTGCCCGGCCAGGTGGAAGAGGATGTCGGGCTGCTCGCGGTTGATGATGTCCTGGATGGCGGGGCGGGTAATGTCGCTGTGGTAAAAGGTGGCCCGTTGGTCCAGGTTGCGGAGTTTGCCGGCGCTCAGGTCGTCAATGACGGCGACGGGGTGGCCTTCGTCCAGCAGCCTGGCAACCAGGTGGGAACCGATGAACCCGGCGCCGCCAGTCACCAGTACCTTTTCGGTTTCGGTCATGCAGACCTCGGGGGTAGAATTGCCAAGGTATGATACCCCGGACGGTCGCTTTTGCACAGGGGCGGCGGGACTGGCCCATGACGATTGCCAGACCCATCTCCCAACGAAGGGGAAATGGTTTCGGGACGGGACACATTCCCTTGACGTGGTGTTCACCCCCATCCTAACCTTCCCCCATCAAGGGGGAAGGGACTATGGAAACACCTCCCGACGCAGTCACTGCCGACTTTGCAATTGTCCTGGGGCTGGCGGACAGGAATTGGAGGTTGCAGCAACGGATGGCGGAGAATTTGCGGCCTTTTTTGTCCCAGCAGGACATTGCCGGCTTGGTGGAACGATTGGCCGGGGAAATTGACCGCGACTATCAAGGACGGTCTTTGTCGCTGGTGGGAGTGCTGCGGGGCGGGTTTATTTTTCTGGCCGACCTGGCCCGGCAACTGGAAACGCCGGTGGGCCGGGTAGATTTTATGCGGGTGGAAAGCTATGGCGCGGGGACGGTCAGTTCCGGCCGGCCGCGCATCGTCCACGGGGTTCCCCGGGAGTCGGTGGCGGGGCAGCACGTCCTGGTGGTGGAGGACATCGTGGACACCGGGGCCACCACGGCGGCAACCTTGCGCTACCTGCGCCGTCACCGGCCGGCGTCGCTGGGCCTTTGCGCCTTGCTGGACAAGCCTTCCCGCCGGCGGGTGGAGGTTGCGGCGGACTACGTGGGTGTGACGATTCCCGATTTGTTCGTGGTGGGGTACGGGCTGGACCTGGGCCAGCGCTATCGGAACTTGCCGGACATCAGGGTGGTGGATGCGGAGGACGGGGGTTAAGGACGCGATTTTCCGGCAGCGGCATAGCCGAGGTTGAGGTCAGTCGGCGGATTCGGGGGGCAGTCGAAACACCGGGGCGCCGTCATCCTCGTGGGTATGGCCGGCCAACCAGGTCATCAATTCGCGGTGGTTGCGGTCTATATCGTGGCGGAGATTTTCCTGGCCGCGCTGGATTTCGTGGCGGAAGTTTTCCTGACCGCGTTCCATTTCCTGCCGGTTGCGCTCTATCTGCTGCTGAAAATTCTCCTGACTGCGCTCTGATTCCTGGCGGTTACGTTCCATTTCTTTCTGGAAATTCGCTTGGTTGCGCTCTGATTCCAGGCGGTTGCGTTCCAATTCCTTTTGGAAATTGACTCGGTTACGTTCCAACTCTCGCTGGAAATTTTCTTGGTTGCGCTTGGCTTCCAAGCGACTGCTTTCCAACTCTCGCTGGAAATTCTCTTCACTGCGCTCCAATTTCTCTTGGAACTCCTGTCGGCTGCGCTCCATTTCTTGCCGGAAATTCTCTTGGCTTCGCTCCAAAGCCGTACGGAGATTTTCGTGGCTGTGTTCCATTTCCAGCCGGAGTCTGTCTATGCTACCCACCAATTCCAGGCGGAGTCGTTCCTGGCTGTCAGTCAATTGCAGGCGGAGTCGTTCCTGGCTGTCAGTCAATTGCAGGCGGAGCTCCTCGATGCTGCTCTCCATCTCCCGGTGGAGATTTCTTTCCGTGCGCTGGACGAGCCACCAAGTCCATCCGCCGTTGAGGGATATGACGCCGAGCATGAGGGCGCCAACGGCGGCGATTGCTTGGAGGCTGGCTGCATCCATAATTGCGATTGCTCCCCTTGGATATAGCGACGGCGTTGGGGCAAGGGGATTATACACCTAAACGCGGGTGCAAGGGTCAACTGATTGGGCGGCCCCGATACCCTGCACTGCTAGGGCAAAGCGTCCCTCAGCACCTCGGCCAGGTGGCGGGCCGGACGCCCGGCGCCGTGTTCTACTTGCTGGCGGCAGGAAATGCCCATGACCGCCACTTCCCACTCCGGGCCCTTGGCTTCGATGGCCGGGAACAACGCTTGTTGGCCGATGGTCATGGAAACGTCGTAGTGTTCTTTCTCGAACCCGAAGGAACCGGCCATGCCGCAGCAGCCGGCGTTGACAAGCTCCACTTCGTAGTTGGGCGGCAGCCGCAGGGCCTTCAAGGAACCGGCGATTCCGGCCAAGGATTTCTGGTGGCAATGTCCGTGGAAAAGCACCTTCTTGGACAGGCCGCCAAACTCCAGGTCAAGCTCGCCCCGGTCGGCCAGCATCGCCAGAAATTCGTCAATCAGGAAACTGTTTTCCGCCACGGCAGAGGCTTTTTCGTTCTTGACCAACTCCGGGTATTCGTCGCGGAAGGTCAGCAGGCAGCTAGGCTCCAGGCCGATGATGGGAACGCCCATGTCGGCGTACTGGTACAGGTTATCAACGCTGGCCCGGGCGGCGGCGACGGCCTGGTCGAGGAATCCCTTGGAAATCATGGGGCGTCCGCAGCAGCCGGGGGAGGCCAATTCCACCCGGTAGCCGGCGGCTTCCAGCAATTCCAGGGCGGCGATGCCCACCTGGGGTTGGTTGTAGTTCATAAAGGTGTCATTGAAAAGGGCGACGGTGCCGCGGTCGCCGCGGTGGGGAAGTCCGGCCCGATTACGGCGGAACCACTGGTCGAAAGACTGGCCGGCGAAGCGGGGCAATCGCCGGTTGGGGTGAATCCCCATCATCCGGTGGGACACCAGCTTTCCTACGGGGCTGGCGGCGGCCCAGTTGGAAAAGGGGGTCAAGCGGCTGCCCAGGCGGTTGACGGAGTTGATTCGGCTGAACATTTTGGCCCGCAGGGGGGCCTTGTTGGTCTTATGGTAATTGGACAGGAACTCGTACTTGAGCTTGGCCATATCCACCCCGGACTCGCACTCGGCTTTACAGCCCTTGCACTCCAGGCACAAGTCCAGGGCCTCATACAGCCGTTGGCCGGTAATCGTCCCTTCGGGCAGCTTGCCGGACAGGGCGGCCCGCAGCAGGTTGGCCCGCCCGCGGGTGGAGTGTTCTTCGTCGCGGGTAGCCATGTAAGAGGGGCACATGGTTCCCGTCAGTTGGCGGCAGGCCCCCATGCCGTTGCACATCTCCACCGCCCCGGCGTAGTTGTCGTCCACCGAAAAATCCAGCGTGGTGGGGAGAGAGTCGGCCCGGTATTCGGTTCCGTAGCGGAGGTTTTCGGTCATGGGCGGGCAGTCGAAGATTTTGCCGGGGTTCATAATTCCGTCGGGGTCGAAAGCGCGCTTGACCTCCCGGAAGGCGTCAACGATTTCCGGGCCGAACATCTTTTCCGTCCAGACGCCGCGGACGATGCCGTCGCCGTGTTCGCCGCTGAGGGAACCGCCGTATTCCCTGGTCAAGTCGCTGATTTCGTCGGCGATGGACACCATGCGGTCAATGCCCACCTGGTCTTTGAGGCTGACCACCGGGCGGATGTGGAGGCAGCCGACGCTGGCGTGGCCGTAGTAGGCGGCTTCGGTGCCGTGATTGCGGACGATTTCATCGAACTGGCGGACGAAAGGCCCCATCTTTTCCGGGTCAACTGCGGTGTCCTCCACAAAGGGAAGGGGCTTGGCGTCGCCGTGCATACTCATCAGCAGCCCCAGCCCGTTCTTGCGGACACCCCAGACGTTGGCCTGGGCCGCCGGTTCCAGCAGGTTGACACAGGCGTAACCTAACCGGCGGCGCTCCATGTCGCTTTTCAGCCCGTCCAGCTTGCCGTGCAACTCGGCCTGGGACTCCCCGTAGAACTCCACGGCCAGAATCGCCCCGGGGTCTCCCTCGATGAAGGCCATGTTGGCGGACAGGCCCAGGGATTGACGGGAACGGTCGAGGACGTTCTTGTCCATGATTTCAATGGACGACGGGCCATGAGCCAGGATTTCCTTGACGGCCTCGCTGGCCTCAAAAATGTCCACGAAGTGCAGGACGGCCAGGGCGGTCATCACCGGGCGGGCCACCAGGTTGACCTTGGCCTCGGTGGTGACGCAAAGCGTCCCTTCGGAACCGACGGCCATGCGGGCCAGGTTGACCGGCCCGTCGTGGATGAAGTCGTCCAGGTTGTAGCCGCTGACCCGGCGCATGATTTTGGGATAGCGAGCCTCTATTTCGGGGATATGCTGCCGGGCTACCCGCAGAACGCTGCGGTAAATGTCCGATTCCAGCCCGTCGCCGGCCAGCTTGTCTTCCAGTTGCCGCCCTTCCAGTTGGCGGAAGTGGGCCCGGCTGGCGTCGGAAAGGACGACGTTCAGTTCCTTAACGTGGTCCAGGGTCTTGCCGTAGATGACCGAGTGGGCGCCGCAGGTGTTGTTGCCGATGCCGCCGCCCACGCAGGCGCGGCTGGCGGTGGTTGGGTCGGGAGCGTACATCAGCCCCTGGGGGGCCAGCTGCCGGTTCAGGTGGTCGAGAACGATGCCGGGCTGCACCCGCGCCCAACCCTCTTCCCGGTTGACCTCCAGAAGTCCGTTCATGTACTTGCTGAAGTCCAGGACGATGGCATGGTTGACGGTCTGGCCGGCCAGTCCGGTGCCGCCGCCGCGGGGCAGCACCGGGATACGGTTGTCGCGGGCGACTTCCATGACCGCCAGCACGTCGTCGGCGTCGCGGGGAATGACCACGCCCACCGGCTCCATCTGGTAGATGCTGGCGTCGGTGCTGTAAAGGACGCGGGAAAAGGGGTCGAACCGCACTTCCCCGTTGACCCGGCGGCGAATTTCATCGGCCAGTTCTTCCCGCTGGCGTCCGCGAATCCGGCGGGCGTTGGAAACGGCGGCGGATGCCCCCGGACTTTCCAGTTCAGTGGTCATAGGACTCTCCCAATTGAAAAGCCGGGTTTTTTCACCCAACCCGGCTGGTTAGTATGGTAGCTTATCTTAATCGCCAGGGGCGTTCAACCGGGCGGTTGAAGGAATGCCTTGTCGCCAAGAAATGCTTGCTGTATCTTAATCAACCTAAAACGAGTGGCTATTGGAGCTAGTTATTCTTTACCCTTCCACGGTCGAAATAATCAAATTCTGCTTCAACCTGGTTGTTCGTGGCGCCGTCCTAGCCATCACTTGGGCTTGCATTCTCATTATTGGCCTATGCCTCAATTGGTTGATAAACTGGTCTTTAGGTGTGTTGATGGCTCCTCCAATTGTGAAAGTTTACTCCACCGCAATAATCGTTACATTTGTCGTAACTCTGGCTGCTGCGGCGGCAATTACGAGTTTCAAAGATATAGTAGCTCTGACGTCGGCCGCTTTTCGGCGTTCCTCAACCGGACATTCGACCAGTCCGTCCAGAGAAACAGAGGATGCTCAATAAAGACATTTTCCCGACCAGGGACCTCAAGCTCGCAGCGATTTGCGCTGCTGCCGCCATACCGCCGTTAGTAGTTGTGGGGTATCCTGCGGAGGATTTGGCGGCCGCGGTGGTTACTCTTTACCTGTTGTTTTACGTGGTCACGACGGTTGTTATGCGTATCGTCCTTTTCCTTTTGAGGAGACTCGTTCGCTATTCCATGAGGGTGTCCCGAAAGCTGATGGCAGGTCGCGAGGTAGAACCTTTGCCCTCTGGGCGTCCAGCGTTGGCCAAGGCTATGGCGGAGGCTTTGTTCATCCTATTGCATGGGGCAATTGTAGGTGTAACCCTAGTTGCCGGCAATCTAGCCGTCGTTGTTATTGGACTCAACCCTCTCCCGACATTTTCCCAGTGGATTGGCTGGGTTTGCCTCGGTGTCGGCGGAACGTTTTTCGTCGGCACGTTGGGTTTGGCCACTTTGGCGATTTTCGCTGTTGATTCCTTGTCCGAAACGGTTAACCCGAAGTTCGACCAGTTTCAAGCCGTTACCCGCGAGGTGGACGACAGACTTCGATTGCGGCACCTGAAGGGTCATGTCACATTGCCGACGTAATCCGGTAGTTCGATGTGCCGGGGGACGACAAGCGGCAAGTACCTGGATATGCCTCAGTTTATTTGTTCCAACCGGGCCAGCAAGGACAAGGCCCAGTCCCGCAGTTCGTCGTCCAACTCGGCGCCGCAGTGGGGGCAGTCCAGGTCGCCGAAGCGGAATCGGGTGCCACAGTTGGGGCAGGCCCGCATCTCGGACAAGGCGTTTAGGATTACCCTTACCTGCTGTTCGACGTTCAAGATCCGGCTCCGAACGGGGAATTGACTTGGCTATTGTAAACCTTTGCGGCGGTTGTCTCTTGCCGTTGGGGGAATGGCAGGGTTTCCCGGTTGTAACCCTGAACCACGGGAAGGGTCTAAAATTCTTCGGGTAAGGCGGGGTTGGTTGCGGGCAAGGATTTGAGATTCTTCGCTTTGCTCAGAATGACATGGATGGGCTATGGAATGAAAATCAAAAGACCCTGGCGTCTCTTGCTGCCGGGTTGAACCAGTACCCGTTGGGACTTATACTCCAACCGGGCCGTTGGGCGGCCCTACGAAACGCTGTCGCTACAAGGGGGAACGCATGGCTGACCGACTGGACGAAATTGTTGCATCTTCGGACCCGCAGCGGCTGGCAACCGGGTTTGAGTTTACCGAGGGGCCGCTATGGAGGGCCGACGGCAGCCTGCTTTTCGTGGACATTCGCACCAGCATCATCTACCGCCTGGTTCCCGGCGCCGAACCGGAAATCTTCCGCGACAACAGCGGCGGTTCCAACGGCCTGACCTTTGACCTGGAGGGCCGGCTGGTCATGTGCGAAGGGGACAACCGGCAAATCACCCGCATGGAGGCCGACGGTTCCATTACCGTCCTGGCCAGCCATTGGGACAGCAAGCGGCTGCACCGGCCCAACGACATTGTTTGCAAGTCCGACGGCAGCCTTTACTTCACCAACCCCGGCGGGCGCATTGACCCGGCAGACCGGGAGATTGACTTCAGCGGCGTCCACCGCATCGCCCCGGACGGCACGGTTACGGCGGTGGTGACGGATACCGAGTATCCCAACGGGTTGGCCTTTTCGCCGGCCGAGAACCGCCTTTACGTCGCCAACACCAGGGAGGCCATGCACATCAAGGTTTACGACGTTAACGCCGACGGCTCGGTGTCCAACGGGCGGATTTTCGCCGATATGTCGTCGGACGAGCCGGACGGCGTTCCCGACGGCATGAAGGTGGACGCCGAGGGGCGAGTTTACTGCACCGGCCCCGGCGGATGCTGGGTCTTTGAGCCGGACGGGACGCACCTGGGGATTATCCGGCTGCCGGAGATTCCCGCCAACTGCGCCTGGGGCGGGCCGGACAACTCCACCATGTTTTTCACGGCCCGCAACTCGGTTTACAGCCTGCCGATGCAGTCCGTTGGTGTGGGGTTGCGCAACGGCTAGAAACCGTCTCAAAAGTCTTTCCCCCCGAGTAATTCAACCCGTCATTCCGGCGCAGGCCGGAATCCAGGCCCTTCCCCCTCGACGGGGGAAGGTTAGCATGGGGGTGAAAGCCACACCGGAGATTTGGGGGCGACATGGCAGACTTGATTGAGATTTTGGAGTCGTTCAACCGCAAGGAGATGTTCTTCTTGGTAGGTGAGGCTTTGGGTAATCGGGATTTCAAGCTATGCGACGAATTCAAAAGTCAGCTTGGGGCCGAGGTTGGAGTTGAAATCCCTTGCAAAGACGTTTTCGTCGCGACGGAATATCACCTCAATTGGATTCACGCCAGTCTAGTTCTGTGGCATTGCCAAGGCAAAGCCCAAAGAGTTCACCGTTTGCAAACCGAGGGAGCACTCAAGGACAACAAAGAGGATGTAGACCTCCTAATCGCTTTCCGTTCCGGCAACGGTTATCACCTAATTTTCGTAGAGGCAAAAGGATATGAAACCGATGGATTCGCATACTTCGAAAAAAAACAACTGGAATCTAAAGTCAACAGGTTAGAGAAAATCCTTAGCCCTGATGGAAAAGAATACGAAGGCATCAAGTCATATTATTGCTTGATGTCAGGGTATAAACCTACGAATTTGGGACATCAAAGTTGGCCAACATGGGATGGGCAACCGCTTAGGTGGTTGAAACTTCCTTTGCCTTCGGAAAGGTTCTACGTGAACCATAACCCATCAAAACCAATGATCATCAAAATGACAGATGTTGGGAACCTCCGCAGTTTCCAACTCAAGAAAGTAGTGCCAAAAGAAACCGATTGAATTGGCTCAGGAGCCCCGCCATGAAAATAACTGACATTGAAGCTATTGTCCTAGTTTGGCCGCCGCCGGAGAGGGAATTTTGGACGGCCTTACGCACCATCGGGCGGGTTAATGAGTTGGTGGTGCGGGTGCATACCGATGAGGGTATCGTCGGCGTTGGCGAGGCCCACAGCCAGGGCGCGCCTTTCCCCGGCCTCTATACGCAGGACGCCCAGGGCAACCGGCAGGCCGCCGGCGCCGCCCGGCTGGTGGCCGACGTGCTGAAACCCTTGCTGGTAGGCGAAGACCCCCGGGACAATGAACGCCTCTGGGACAAGATGTTCGCCTTGAATCACGAAGTCGGCTGGGCCGCCGCCGGCTGGGGCCGTCCCCAGATGATGACCGCTATCGCCGGGGTGGACATCGCCCTGTGGGACATCAAGGGCAAGGCGGCCAATATGCCGGTCTATCAACTGCTGGGCGGAACGCGCAAGACAATTCCCTGCTATGTCACGGGCGGCTACTACCAGGACGGCAAGACCACCGGCGATTTGGTGCAGGAATGCGAAACCTACGTTGATATGGGCTACAACGCCATCAAGCTCAAGATTGGTCACGTCGGGGTTGCGGAAGACGTGGCGCGGGTCAAGGCGGTGCGGGATTCCGTCGGCAACGGCGTTGACCTGATGCTGGACGTTAACGAAGGCTACGACGTTGCCACGGCTATCCGGGCGGCGCAACTGCTGGAACCGCTGGGGATTCGCTGGCTGGAGGAGCCGGTACACTGGTACGACCGGGTTGAGGGTCTGGGACAGGTGGCGGCGGCAACGTCCATCCCGATAGCGTCGGGGGAAAACTGCGCCCACCGCTGGGACGCCCGGGACCTGATTACCCGGGGCGGCGTCAAGGTCATGCAGTTCGACTGCACCAGGGCCGCCGGCATAACCGAATGTCTGAAAGTGGCCGGAATGTGCGCGATGCAGAACGTCCGGCTGGCGCCCCACCACGACCCGCAGGTTCACGGTCACCTGGTAGCCGGCCTGCCGGTGGGGGAGATTGTAGAGACCTTCCCCAGCGCAGACCGGGACCCTATATGGGAAGAGCTTTTCACCGTCCGGCCCGAAATCCGCAACGGGGAAATGACCTTGCTGGACCGGCCCGGCTGGGGCGTGGAGTTGGATGAAAACACGCTGCACGCCCGCGGCGTTTGGGCGTGACGGCGGTTCATTCCAGCCCCCGACTGTCATTCCGGCAAAAACCGGAATCCAAAAACACCAGCCATAACACAAGATCCCCTTGGGCAAGGAATCCTGGATACCAGCCTACGCCGGTATGACGGGTTTGCCGGGTTGTCAATCATCAATGCAATGGCGACAGCCTACCAACGGAAATGTCTGAATGGCGCTAACCCCCCGTTGCCCGCCATGAGCCGCCGGAAGGAAAGCACCGGATGACCTGGCTGCTGGTTGCGTTGGGCGGCGCTGGCGGTTCGGTGCTGCGCTACGGCGTGGGCCGGCTGGCCGCTTCTTACCTTGGCCCGGCGACGGTGGCCGGCACGTTGATTGTAAACGTCACCGGGTCTTTTCTGCTGGGGCTGTTGGCGGCGTTGGCGTTGGAAAGGCCGGAGCCGTCGGGCCACCTGCGGGGCTTGCTGGCGGTGGGATTCCTGGGCGGCTATACCACCTTTTCCACCCTGAGCCTGGAGTCGGTGCGGCTGCTGGAAGGGGGAGAGTTTATGCGGGCCGGCGCCAGCATCGCGGGGAATTTAGCTCTGGGGTTGGCCGCCGCGTACCTGGGCCTGCTGCTGGGCCGGGCGGTGTCCTGACCGCCAAATCTTCTTGTGACGGGGGGTTGGTGATGCTACACTGTTTACCGCCGCTTGTCTTGCCAGACGCACCACCGGCAGAGGAGAAACCCAGGGTGAAAGAGCTTTCCGAGCATCTGATTGTCCATGAAACTCCCCCAACCCAGCTTGACAGTATGCTGGTGGCCTACGCCGGCTGGCCCGACGCCGCGGAAAGCGCCACCAACACCATCAAGTACCTGCTCCGCAAGCTGAAAGCCGCCAAATTCGCCGAAATTGACCCGGAAGAGTTTTTCGTTTTCACCCAGGAACGGCCCCGTTCCAGCCGCACCCGGGACGGCCGGCGGCGGATTCACTGGCCGGCCAACGAATTTTACTATTGGCCCGGCCGGGGTGACGCCGATTCCAAGGGGCTGATGTTCCTGCTGGGGGTGGAACCTAACCTGCGCTGGCGCACTTTCTCCAACATCGTAGCCGACTTGGCCAAGCATTCCGGGGTCAAGACGGTCATCCACGTCGGGGCCTTGCTGGACGCCGTGCCGCATACCCGTCCGGTGCGTCTGACCGGCTCTTCAACCCAGCCCAACTTGCAAAAGGCCCTGGACTCGGCCAGCGTCACCCAGTCCAACTACCAAGGGCCGACAGGCATCAGCACGGCGGTAATGGACGCCTGCGTCAGGAAGGGCCTGGCCTACGCCTCGCTGTGGGGCAACACCCCCCACTACCTGCAAGCCGCGCCCAACTACCGCATCAGCTACAACCTGGCGAAAAACCTGGTGTCGCTGCTGGACTTGCCCTTCGACCTGGGGGAACTGGCCGCCGCCGCCGACACCTTCGACGCCGAAGTGGTCAAGGCAGTGGAGCAGGACGAACAACTGCGGGAATACATCAAGAAGCTGGAAGACCGTTACGACGAAAAGGTAGCCTCTAGCGATATGCCCGACCCCGCGGACGTGGTGCGGGAACTGGAGCTTTTCCTGCGTTCCCAAAGGGACGACGCCCCCGGCGCTGTCTGAACGCAACCGCCTCTCCCACGCCGCTTGACGCTCCAGCGGGAAAATTTATGACACCTGGAACGGGCTGGACGATTGAAACGTAGGGGCGCACCGCCGTGCGCCCCTACTTGGTGAACGACAAAGGCCCGCCTTCGTGGAAATGGCCGGTGTATAATGCCGCCACTTCCTCATGCAGCAAACGGCCCAGCGAGGCTTGCCATGACCAGCAAAACCGCCCCCAAGACGCGCCACGTTGAATTGGACGGGATTGAGACATTCCCGGACTTCCCCCCCAGGGATGATATGCAGAATACCCTGTACCTCCACGCCCCGGCTCATCAAGCCGCCCTGGCCCGTCACTTCGGCAACTCGGACAACATCATCGTTCTGGGCGAAGTGCCGGTAGGCAACACTGCCCGGCAGCGGCGGGGGATTCGCGTCCCCGACCTGCTGATAGCCTTCAACATAGACCGGCCCTACATCGTCGCTCAGAGAGGGTACTCGATAGCTGACCAGGGCAAGCCGCCGGACTTTGTGCTGGAGATAGCGTCCATACACACGGCGCAGAACGACTACACCCGGAAACGGGTTGACTACGCCAATTTCGGGATACCGGAATACTGGCGGTTCGACCCGACGGGGGGAAGGCTGTACGACCGGGCCTTGGCTGGCGACCGGCTAGTGGACGGCAACTACCAACCCATTCCGATAGTCCAGGGAGAAGAGGCCCACCAGTGGGGACACAGCGCGGTTTTGGGGCTGGACTTATGCTGGGAAGAGGGGCAACTGCGCTGGTACGACCCGGCGGCCGGCAGCTACCTGCGGACATTCAACGAAACGGACGACGCCCGCATCGCCGCCGAAGACGAACGAAATGTCGAGCGCATCGGACGGATGGCCGCTCAGGATGAACGGGATGCGGAACGCGAGGCCCGTATGACTGCCGAGGATGAGCGCAACGCCGAGCGGATTGCCCGTATGTCTGCCGAGGATGACTTTAATGCGGAACGCGAGGCTCGTTTGGTTGCTGAGGGTCGGGAGGATGTTGAGCGTCAGGCTCGCCAGGCCGCGGAGGAAATCGCCCGACAACTGGAGGAAGAACTCCGACGGTTGCGGGGCGAGGGCGAGTAAGGATGTTGCGCTGTTCTAGCCGTTCCCTAACAGGGGAAGGTTTGGGACGCGGGCGCAATTGCCGTATTCAAACCCCGCTATCGTGCCCCGCTATCGTGCAGAATGGCGCCGGCGAAACTTCCAGGGCAATCGCATACCAGCGGTTTAGTTGCCGTCATTCCCGCGCCCTCCACCGTCACTCCCCCGACTGTTTCCGTCATTCCAGCGAAAGCGGGAATCCACAACGTCGCGGTCGTCCAAGTCACCGGATTCCGGCCTTCGCCGGAATGACGATGTTGGGCGCGGTCGCGTTGGTTCCGGTCCAGGATGTGGATTCCCGCTTTCGCGGGAATGACAGTGTTGGGTGGCGGAACTGCCAACGGCGACTTTGGAAAGGCCCTGCTAAATTCCGGCTGCTGGTTGAGACGGTTGGCTCAGGGTGCTAGAATCGGCGTCTAGTCTCTCTTGACGGCCTTGCATTATGCCAGCCAAGACTTCCAAACCGGACGCGCCAGAAGAAACGCCCGCGCCGGGAATCGCCATTCCCGACATTATCCGGCTGCTTACCGAGCAGTACGGCCCTTTTCCCGATGAGCCGCGGCTGGACCCGGCCCACGAACTGGTCTTTACGATTCTTTCCCAGCACACCTCGGACATTAACTCGGAGCGGGCCTTCCGGCGGTTGATGCAGACCTTCGGCAACCTGGAATCGGTGGCCGCAGCCGACGTTGCGGAAATCGAGTCGGCCATCAGCGTCGGCGGACTGGCCAAGGTCAAGGCCCCCCGCATCAAGGAAGTCCTGACCCGGGTGCTGGAACTCAACGAAGGGTCGCTTGACCTGACTTTTCTGGCCGAAATGCCACTGGCCGAGGCTAAGGCGTGGCTGCGGCAGTTGCCCGGCATCGGCCCCAAGTCGGCCGGCATCATCCTCAATTTCTCTCTGGGAATGCCGGCGATGGCGATTGACACCCACATCTTCCGGGTCTGTCAACGGCTGGCCCTTATCGGCCCCAAGGTCAACGCGGACAAGGCCCACGAACTGCTGGAGGCCGCCGTTGACCCGGAGCAAGTTTTCCCCTTTCACGTGGCGGTGATTACCCACGGGCGGCAGGTCTGCAAGGCCCAGCGTCCCCTCTGCCAGGAATGTGTCATCGGTTTCGGATGCCCCGCCCGGGACCGAATGATGGGGCCGGCGGAGGAGGTTCCCGCGCCGGCCCCGGCGTCCAAAAACCAGCGCAAGGGCAAGCTGGAACAGTTGCCCCACACACCACAAAAGCGGGAGCGCAAGAAAAAATGAAAGTAGGCATCATCAACGTCACCGGATACGCCGGTTCGGAACTGGCCCGCATCCTGTACCAGCATCCCGAAGTGGAAATCGCCTCGGTGACGGGCCGCAGCGCCGCCGGGCAGCCGTTGGGACAAGTCTTTCCCCACCTGTCGGCCCTGGACTTGACCATCACCCCGGAGTTGGAGGGCGACCTGGACCTGGTATTTTCGGCACTGCCCCACAAGGCCAGCGCGGAGGCGTGCATCCCACTGCTGGAACAGGGGGTCAAGACGGTGGACATCAGCGCCGACTTCCGGCTGAAACAGGCCGACGAATATACCCGGTGGTACGGGGTTGACCATCCCGACCCTTCCTACCTGGAAGAGGCGGTTTACGGCTTGACCGAACTGCACCACGACGAAGTTAAGGACGCGCGGTTAATCGCCAACCCCGGCTGCTACCCCACCAGCGCCATCCTGGCCCTGGCTCCGGCAGTGCAGCAGGGCTTGGTTGACGGGAACATCATCATAGACAGCAAGTCCGGCGTCTCCGGGGCCGGCCGCAGCCTGGCCTTGACCACCCACTATTCTGAGGTCAACGAAAATGTCATGGCCTACTCGGTGGGAGGACACCGCCACCTGCCGGAAATCGAGCAGGAACTCCAGGCCCTGGCGCGGGAAGAGCTGCGGATAACTTTCCTGACCCACCTGATACCCATGACCCGCGGGATACTCAGTTCCTGCTACGCCCAGTTGGATGACGGGTTGGCGGGCAACGGCGATGCGGCGGAAAACATCCGGGGCCTGTACCGGGAATTTTACCGCGACCATCCCTTCGTAACCGTTACTGACGGCCCGCCCCAGACCAAGCAAACCCTGGGCAACAACCAGTGTCTGGTTTACCCGACGGTGGACGAAAACACCGGGCGGCTCATCGTCATCAGCTGCATTGACAACCTGGTCAAGGGCGCCGCCGGCCAGGCGGTGCAGAACATGAACCTGATGTTCGGCTGGCCGGAAGACCTGGCCCTGGACGCGGTGGCGGTTTACCCCTGATTGTTGAAAGCCCCGGATTGTTGTAAGATAGGGACGTGCCCCGGTCGTCTAGCCAGGTTAGGACGCCACCCTTTCAAGGTGGAGATCATGGGATCGAAGCCCATCCGGGGTACCACCCCTTCCCGCAATGCCGGGATTTTGTTATCGCAGGGATTCACTGGAGAAGTGATCTTATGATTTCCAGCGAAGGTGAACGCATAGCGCGGTTGGAAGGGATTGTCGATGAACTTCGCAACCAGATGAACGCCATCGAAAACCGGATGAATGTCCAGATAGGGCTAACCATCACGATGTGGTTGAGTCTGGGCGGACTGCTGATAACCCTGCTGCTGCGACAGTGACCGTTGGGCGAACACGGCCAACGTCAGCGCAAAGGCGCCGCATCTTCCAATGGCCCACCGCACCCCGAAATTCGCACTTAGGAGTTGACCATCATGGCGGGAACCAAGACGGAAATGGCCGCAGACCTGAACGCCGAGCATATCGGCCTCTTGAACTCGGTCATGGAAAAGTACGACATCCGCACCCAAGACAAGGCCCTGCGGATAATCATGGATTACATGATTGTGACGCCGGGTATTCACGACGAAGTGTTTACCGAAGTGCGCTGCTTGCGCTGCGAGTAGCGCGCCCGGTCAAGGGCTGTCGGCGATAAACAGGACGGGGCAGGCGGTAAACCTGCCCCTCTTGATTGCCCGGCCGGGTCAGTTTCCGTTTCAGCCTTCGGTCATGTGCTTGACGGCCTCCAGGGCCAGGTAATAGCCGTACACCCCGAAGCCGTAAACGGAACCCTTGCTGACGGGCTGGATGTTGGACACCGTACCCCGCGCCGTGGGGTTGGAGGCGTGTACCTCTATAACAGGGAACCGCACCTGGGCGATGGCGGCTTTCAGCGGCCCGTTGCCGGTGGTGTAGCCGGCCGGGTTAATCAGGGCAGCGTCAACGTCGCCGTCGTGGGCGTCGTACAGGGCGTTGACTACTTCGCCCTCTATGTTGGAATGGATAATTTCCACGTCAATGCCCAGCCCTTCGGCATAGCCCCGCACCTGTTCGTTTATCTGCGCCAGGGTATTGGGGCCGAACACTTCCACCTGCACCTTGCCCCGCATATTCATGCCCGCGCCCTGGATTACCAGCACCTTGGTCATGGTTGCCTCCTTAACGTGATTCGTCTGTTGCCGTTGCCTTGACGCCTAACCTTCCAAACCCGTCATACCGGCGCAGGCCGGTATCCAGGACTTCTTACCTTCAAGTACGCCGCTCTACGCTTGAAATTTCTGGATTCCGGCTTTCGCCGGTATGACGGGTAAATGGCGGGAATGATTTTTCACCCACGCCGGGATGGGAAGGAGCTAACCGGATTTTCACCCCTATCCTAACCTTCCCCCTCGAAGAGGGAAGGGATTTCTGGGTTTCGGCTATCACCGGTGGGTTCGATGGGTCGCTCGGTCATGTATCCAGCCAGCAGCACGTCCAACTGCACCATCAACTGCTTGTTCCAGGCCACCGCCGCCCGCAGGGCTTCATCCCGATCCTCCATTTCCTGGGTCAAGACCCGGATGAAAGCGGTCTGGACGAAGGACATGGTTCCGATGATGAACCGGGCGGGAACGGAACCCAGGTGTTCCCGGTGGGTGCCCGGGTGGCTGTGCACCAAGCCCATCGCCAACAGAAACACCGGAAAATCCCCTTCGACGTTGAAGTCAATGGCCCCAAGCAGCCAACGGGCCAAGCTGTGCTTGCGGCGGTCAATCCTTTCCTGGTCAACCTGGCCGGTTTCGGTCAGGAAAAACCTGGCGGCGTCGGGGAATTTCAGGAAATGGTCGTAAATGGCCCCGGTCAGTTCGTCAGCGTGTTTCAACAGGTGGGGCGACGTTGACCGCACCAACTCCCGCTCCTCCGCCGTGAGTCCCACGAAGTCGGCCATTTGCTGCATTCGCCCGGACCAGTCGGCTAAGCTCGTAGCTCCGTTCCTCCTTTTGCCGTGGCAAGAATCCAGCCGGAATATAACCCGTGGGCGGCGGGTCTGCAAGGAAGGGCTACTCCGGGACCAGGACGATTGCAAAGTCCGCTTTTCCAAGGACGGGAAGTGGTTCAGGACGGGGTTACATATCTCTGACGTGAGGTTCACCCCCATTCCTTCGACTACGCTCAGGACAGGCTCTAACCTTCCCCCTTGACGGGGGAAGGGACTATTGAAATACCTCCCAATGCTGTTACTACCGACTTTGCAATCGTCCTGACGCCGGGGGGGAGGGGCTTTCAGTTGTCACACTGGACGAGGTAAAGGGACGAAAATTATTCGGTTAAGGCGACCCATTCGGCTATGTTCAGGGCAGGGTTGCCAAAGGCAAGAATTTTGGATTCTTCGCTCTGCTCAGAATGACATGAAAAGGCGAGGAATGAAAACTGACAGCCCCTGACACCGGGACGGGGTTAACGAGACTTATGCCGTCATGGGGTAGGGGCGCACGGCCGTGCGCCCCTACGTCGCAATTGTCCTCACTCCGGTACGGGGGCCGCGGCCGGCTGGGCCGACGGTCGCCATACCAGGGGAGTCAACAGCGCCGGCAACAACAGGAACATCCCGGCGATGGCGTTGACGGTAATGGCCCACTGAGTGCTGAACGCCGCCGCCACCGCGCCGATTTCCAGGGTTCCCAAGGGAGTCCCCACGCCGATGCAGAAGCTCATCAACCCCATCATGCGGCCCCGCAGTTCCCGGGGCGCGGACAGCATGGTGATGCTGCTTTGCATGGTGCCGAACCCGGACTGGCCGATTCCTCCCAGGGTCAAAAGCAGGAAGGACACGGCATACCAGGGCGACCAGACGAAAAGTATTGCCATTATTAACACGATGGTTGAACCGGCCATGAACACCCGCCCGTGGTATTGCAGGTTGCGGGTCAGGGCCATCAGCGCCGCGCCAATCATCTGGCCGATGCCCTCCGCCGCCGCCAGCAGTCCCACCAGGGACGCCCCCACCGCCAGGTGGTCGCGGCCAATAGCGGGGATAAACTGCTGCACCGGGAAGGCCAGGGCGTTCATTATGATGGTAACGTACAGCATCGCCAGCAGGGCGGGATGGTGGAAGGCGTGGCGCAGGCTGATGCCCAGACTGCTCCATACCGCCTGGGGCTGCCCCGCCGGACGCTGGTAGAAGGGAATCCTGACCCGCAGCAGCAAGGCCAGCGTCACCAGGTTGGCCGCCACCACCAGGATATAGGCCCCGTTGAATCCGGCGGCGTCCACCAGCACGCCGCCCAGCAGAGGCCCGGACATCTTGCCGATGGTGTTGCTCATCTGGTCCAGGGACAGGGCGTTGACCAGCCGCCGCTCTCCCACGATGTCCATAATGGCCGTGCGGCGGGAAGGGTCTTCCAGGCACTTGGTCAACCCCTGCATGAACACGGCCAGGAAGACGTGCCAGGGGGCGATGGTGTCCATCACAATGAGGGCCAGCACCATTGCCGCCGCCAGGGTGTTGACGCCTTGGGCCAGCACCAGGATGCGGCGGCGGCTGAAACGGTCGGCTATGAGGCCGGAAAAGAGGGAAAAGGCCGGCCGGGGGATGTTGTTGAATACCAGCACCAGACCGAGTTGAAAGGGGGAGTCGGTGGTCTGGAGGATGAGCCAGCTCAGGATGAGCAGTTCCATGCGGCGGGAAACTTCGTGCAGCCCGCCGGCGTACCAGATGGCGCGGAAATCCCGGTCTTGCAAGACCGCCAGGGCCGGAATGTTGGCCGGGACGTTGGATTGGCCGCGGTATCGCAAGAAGGGGCTGTCTCCACGATGGACGGATGGGACGGATTAACCGCCAAGCCCGCCCATTGTACCCCATCGGGGTTGGGGGCGTTGAGGTTTACAATCCATCGGCTTACAGACAGATTGACAACTTTGTCGGATTGCGGTTAAGCTGATTATGGTTGATAGAGCCGATGACAAGAGCCCCTGGGCTCTTCTGTCGCGTAACCTAATAGCGGGAGCGCTTCAGATAGTCGGCTCGTTTTTTGCGAATCGCAATTGACGCTGCCCCGGGATTGTCCTAGAATCAAGACCTACGCAAGGGCCGATGATAAGAGCCCCGGGGCTCTTCTGGCGTGTCATCTCAGGAGTTAACGTCAGATAGTCGGCTCAACTTTCCTTTCAGTAGAATGTCTTGGTTCCTCTCGCGAAGAGGTCAAACTCGGAGTTAATTTTCCCACTTATCAGGTGGTAAGAACGTAAATCATCTGATTCCCATTTGCGCTGAATCGCCCAGGCGCAATAATCGGCGACTTGCAGGCTTGCGTCGGTTGCCGCCGGCCACATGGCGCAACGGAAATTTTCGGCGGGCCAGACTTGGTTCATTGTGTCCTGGATGGCGCTACGGAAATTCTCCCGCTTTCTCCTGATTCCGATTGATGCCGCCACGACAAATAACTCGTCGCCCGGGAGCGCTGCCCTGACGCTTACAAATTTCATGTGAAAGAACCACGCCAATTTGTAAAGGGCGACCTCATCCAGATGGAATTTGGGGTCGGCCTTGGGCTTGTCCAAAATGGTGGCGTCAACGCGAAAGTCGTGTTCACGGATGACCTCGAACACCGCATCCCGAACCGATTGTCGGTCCTCGGTGGCGTGAAACCCCTCGGCAATGTCGAGTCCCCGCCAAGCCAGGTCACGGCGCAGGTCATAAAGTCGGTTGGCGATGGAATGATCCTCCAAAGCCACGGTTGCCAGAATGAAATACCGGCTGGCGCCCCGGTTTCTGCTGAAATCGAAATTGCCGGACTCGTCGGCGTAGATATACCTGCGCATCGGCCGAGTTTAACACGGGGCGACGCCGCGCATCCCTGCAACCCTGCCGTCATTCCGGCGTAGGCCGGAATCCAGAAACCCCAGCCAATGCCGACGTTGACCTTGCCCCGCTACTTTCAATAGCCGCCGTGGTGGGCTAAGATTGGGACACACTTTCCCATGCCCCGGATTTTGCTTGACGATTATGGAGGAACTATGGCCCGCGTTACCGGCAGTCACCTGATTGGCAAGGCCCTCAAGCTGGAGGGAGTCAACAACGTTTTTTACCTGGCCGGCGACCACATCCTGCCGGTGCTGGACGTTATGGCGGACCAGGACTTCCGCTTTATTGATACCCGGCACGAGGCGGCGGCGGTGCACATGGCCGACGCCTATGGCCGCATCACCGGGCAGGTGGGGGTGGCGATGTACACCACGCCGGGATTCGCCAACGCCATCGCCGGGCTGACCAACGCCATGCACAGCGAAAGCCCGCTGCTGTCCATCAGCGGCTCGGCAGACCTGTCCGAGGCCGGCCGCGGTTCCATGCAGGAAATCAACCAGGTGGGCATGGCTGAGCCGGTGGTGAAAGAATCCCTGACCGTCTATGACGCCAAACGTATTCCCGACACCATCGCCCGCGCCGTGCGAATCGCTTTCAGCGGACGCCGGGGGCCGGTGCATATCACCATCCCCATTGACATCCAGGACCAGGAAGTTGAGGAAGACGAAGTAGTTTTCTACAACCCGGACGAATACCGCCCCAGCGAATCGGTGCTGGCGTCTCCCGATTTGGTGCGGCAGGCGGTGGCGTTGATGCGGGAGGCCAAGCGGCCCTTCGCCGTGGCCGGAGACCCAGCGGGATACGCCCAGTCGGGAGAGGTTTTGCAGCAGTTCGCCGAAACGACGCGGATTCCGGTGCTTACCGAAGGCCAGGCCCGCGGGCTGCTGGCCGACGACCACCCTTACGGTTTCGGGTTCTTCGAGCGGGGGTTGAACCGGGCCGCTTCCAAGGTGCGGGAGGCCGACCTGGTGATTCTGCTGGGCCGCAAGCAGGACTACACCATCGGATTCTGCCGCCCTCCCAACGTGGCTGCCGACGCCAAGATTATCCAGATTGACCCGTCGCCGGCGGAGATTGGCCGCAACCGGGGGGTCAACGTCGGCATGGTGGGCGACGTGACCAGCGTTTTGGAGCAGATTATTTCCGAGGCATCCAACTACACCTGGGAGGAACTGCCCTGGGTGGAAGAGATGCGGGCCAGCCGCGCCGCCCACGCCGAATGGGCCGAGAGCCTGGCGGTGGCGGAAACGCCGATGCACGCCATGTACGTCCACAAGACGGTTGAGTCCATGCTGCGCCCTGACGACATCCTTTCCTTTGACGGGGGCGACTACTGCCACTTCGGGCGGGCGCTGCTGCCGGCCCAACTGCCCAAGCGCTGGTTCTACGTTTCGACCCTGGGGATGCTGGGTACGTCCCTGCCCTACGCTATGGCGGCCAAGGTTGCCTACCCCGATTCCCGGGTCATCAACTTTTCCGGCGACGGGGCTTTCGGATTCAACGGCATGGAGTTTGACACCGCTGTGCGCCACAACCTGAACGTGGTTACGATTCTGGGGAACGACTCGGCCTGGGGAATTGACCGGCAGATTCAGTTGGGCCTGTACGGCAAGACGGTGGGAACCGACCTGCTCCAGACCCGCTACGACCAAGTGGCGCAGGGGTTGGGCGGCCACGGCGAGTTTGTGGAGCGGCCCGAAGACCTGAAACCGGCCATTGAACGGGCCTTCGCCTCGGGCAAGCCAGCGTTGGTCAACGTCGCTATCCAGGGAGCCATCAGCCCCCGGGCCGAGGCGGCCATTGCCCGCCGCCGGGAGGCGATGGGGAAGTAACCCATACCGGGCCAGCGCGCAAGGACGCCGCCATGTTCACCATAACCGCCGAAAATCTGGGCCCCATAGCCAAAGGGACGGTCGAGTTAAAGCCCCTGACCATTTTCGTGGGGCCCAGCAACACCGGGAAGAGTTACATGGCAACGGCGGTTTACGCGTTGATGAAGGCGTTTCAACACAGACGGCTTATTGCCCCTAGACTGATTTATTTTGGCAGTGGAATTTACACCGACCAACCCTTTCTTTATCGGGGGTTTTTGGACATTCCCAATAGTGGTTCTTCAACTGCGGAAGCGGCATGGAAATGGGCAAGACAATTGAAATACGAAGGGTTAGACCCGGATGACCTCACCGTAGGCAGTATGCCGGAAGAGTTGCGGGCTCATGTGGAACAATCGGCGTCGGAAGAACTGGGGCGGGTACATCACGATGCTCAAGCTCTCTTCAAGCAAGCGTTTGGGGAACCTGCGGAGTTTGTCAGCAGGTCAGCTCAACCTGAACATTTCCGGGTTGCCCTTCATCGGGATGACCCGTTGTTGGATATGGAAATTCAACTTGCGGACCATACCGCGCCGATTTCCCATTTTGACATATCCCAAGTGAGTATAGAACCGTCTCCGCTTGCGCTTCTGGAATATGCCCCCAAGCCGAATGAGGAACCCGAGGACATTGAATACTTGGTCTTTTCCTCGTGGGCTGACTCAATAGCAACAACTGTGCTGGAAGGTGTGCCAGGGGGAAGTTTTTATTTTCCCGCCTCCCGGTCGGGCATGATGCAGGGATACAAAATTATGGCATCTGAACTGGTCCGCCAATCTTCGGGGCTAGGTGGGGTAAGCCGGTATGTTCCAACCCTGCCCGGCATAACCGCCGAATTTCTGGGGAACTTGATAAGCCTCGACCGCCGTATGCTGCGCCGCCGACGGCACCGTAGAGAATTGGTAAGTGCCATTAACTTCATTGAAAACGAAGTTCTGCACGGTGCTATTGACCTGGACGAATCGGGCGGGTTGCCTACGCCCGATATAGTCTATCTGCCCACGGACACCGATTCACAAACCGGCAAATTCACCCTAGAACACACTTCCTCAATGGTTTCGGAGTTGGCCCCCTTAATCCTGTTCTTGAAATACCTGGTCAATCCCGGCGACCTGCTTATCCTGGAAGAGCCGGAGTCGCACCTGCATCCCGCCGCCCAACGGCAGATGGCCCGCGGCATCGTCCGGCTGGTCAATGCCGGGGTTAAGGTGCTGATTACGACCCACAGCGACTTTTTCGTGGGTCAGGTGAACAATTTGCTAAGGCTCAGCTTTGCGGATGATGCGGAACTGGCCCGCCTTGGCCTCCGACGGGAGGACTGTTTGGGCCATGACAATGTAGCCGCCTATAACTTCATACCCGGCGTTTCGGGCACCGGCAGCGTCGTTGAGCAGCTGCCAATCCGCAAGGACGTGGGAATTGAGGACGCCGAGTTTGGGAAAGTGGTGAACGCCCTTTACGAACAAACTACCGCCGCCCAACGGATTCCGATAAAGTGACGGCGGAAGAGTTTATTTCCCATATTCGCGACCGGCACTCCCAATGCTGTCTGACTGACAAGTGCGAAGACCAGGGATGTGAATTGAGGTTGGACGGTCTGGATTCCGGAGCAATGGCAATAATTGGAGGCTCCAGGTATCAAGCCCGGCATGACTATCGCAACCGACTTTGCGACTTCATCCTGTTTGTGGCCGGGCCGGGTTGTGTTCTTTGCGCTGTGGAATTAAAGGGCGGGAGTGACCTTGACCCCCATGAAGTACTGAAACAAGTCCAGGACGGGCTGGATATAGCTTCTGAAATGCTGGGAGACGAAACGGTTGATGCCTGGAGGCCGATTGTCCTCTTTGACCAAGCGGGTCTGAGACGACAAGATGTGCGATACTTGAACGCAAACAGGGTCGAGTTTCGGGACGAAAGGAAAACCCTGGAACGAAAAGACTGCGGCTCGCTTTTGGCCGACATTCTAACCGTGGGTTAAAGTCCCCGTTTCCGGCCCATTCGCCATTTTTGGAGCAAAGGAGTAACCCTATCATGCCAGCAACACCCCACGGGATTAAATTCAGCGCCCACCGGCCGGTGGTTATGGGACGCAACGGTATGGTTTGCGCCGGGCATCCCCTGGCGGCCCAGGCTGGAATCAGCATCCTCCAGCAGGGCGGGAACGCCGTTGACGCCGCCATTGCCACCGCCGCCGCTCTTAACGTGACGGAGCCGATGATGTCCGGCGTCGGGGGCGACGGTTTCATCATGGTCTATTGGAAGGACGCCGGGCGCGTCGAAGTCGCCAACGGCACCGGGGCCGCGCCATACGCAGCCACCCGGGAGCGTTACCTGCCCGATGGGATTCCCATGAAGGGTATCCTGTCGGTGTCGGTTCCCGGCCTGGTGCATAGCTGGCTGGACGCCCACGAACGGTACGGCGTCCTGCCCCTGGCCCAGGTGTTCGCGCCGGCCCTGGAATTGGCGGAAAATGGCTTTCCGGTGACGCATTACCTGTCGGCGGCCATCGCCTCCGATTCCATGCTGTGCCAATTTCCCACGTCCCAAGCGGTGTTCACCCGCGACGGGCAGCCCCTCCGTCCAGGGCAAATTCTCTACCAGAAAGACTTGGCGCTGACTTTGCAAACCATAGTTGACGAAGGTAGGGATGGTTTCTACCGGGGCCGCATCGCCGAGGCTATCGTCAAGTTCAGTGAAGAGCAGGGCGGGCTGCTTTCTATGAAGGACCTGGCCGACTGCTCGGCCCGCTGGCAGGAACCCATCTCCACCACCTACCGGGGGCATACCGTTTACGAAGCTCCGCCCAACTCCAGCGGCCATGTCCTGCTGCAAGAACTGAATCTGATTGAGGGGTTTGACCTGCAAGAATTGGGCTACGGCAGCGCCGCCGCTATTCACGTCATGGTGGAGGCCAAGAAGCTGGCTTTTATTGACCGGGAAGCCTACGTCGCCGACCCGGACTATATTGACGTGCCGGTGGAGGGGTTGATTTCCAAGGACTACGCCAGGGAACGGGCCGAGATGATTGACCCGGAACGCGCCGCCTACGACGTGCGGCCCGGCGACCCCTGGCGGCACCAGCAGCGCCAACGGCAAGGACTGGCCGCCGCCCGCAGCGGCG
Source organism: Dehalococcoidia bacterium (assembly GCA_963665735.1). Taxonomy (GTDB): domain Bacteria; phylum Chloroflexota; class Dehalococcoidia; order Lucifugimonadales; family UBA3495; genus CATOSK01. The sequence goes on from OY762444.1 coordinate 1,476,695, forward strand.
CCGGCCGGGAACGGGAAGATACCACCTGTTTCGTGGTGGCTGACCGTTGGGGCAACGCCGTCTGCCAGTTGCAGAGCATCCAGAGCGCCTGGGGTTCCAGCCTCATCGCCGGGGACACCGGCATACTGCTGAACAACCGCATGACTTACTGGCACATGGAAGAGAACCACGTGGATTGTCTGCAACCGGGCAAGCGGGTGCGCCACACCATGAATCCGGTGATGGTCTTTGCCGAAAGCGAAAGCGGCGGCCCCGGCCAGCTGAAGCTGGTCCTAGGCACGCCCGGAGCCGATACCCAGGTACAGAGCAACTTGCAAATCATCAGCCACGTCCTGGACTTCGGCATGACGCCGGCCGAGGCGGTGGAGGCTCCTCGCTGGAAGAACAACCAGAGTCCCACCGAGTCCAACATCCCCCACGTCTGCGAGGATGAGTTGCTGATGGAAGGCCGTTTTCCGCCGGAGACGATGGAAGACCTGCGGCGGCGGGGTCACAACGTGCGCGCCCTGGAAAACTGGGACGGCGTGGTTGGCCGGGAGATGATTATCCAGGTGGACGCCGAAACCGGCGCGCTCCAAGGGGCGGCAGACCCCCGTTATGACGGCTACGCCGTGGGGTGGTAGTCAGGGCCGGCGGGCTTGCCGGGCTTGGCCCGCCCCTGGTGTTATAATGGCAGGCAGTATGTTGTTGATGGCTTCGGAATCGGAGGCGGCGCCATGCGTGGGCTGATTGTCTTTGCTCTATGCCTCGTCGTTGCCTGCTGGGTGTTGGTGGTTGGTCATCTATTGGGATGGCAGGCCGTTGACCCAACCAGGAATGAACTCTTGGAAGCTGCCGTCGCCTTTTCCTACGTCGCGGTAGGTTCATCAATTGCCGTGGTCGCTGCCGCAACTGTCGCTTCAATCGTAAAGAAACCATGAACCGGGTTAATCGCTTGGAACGGTTCAGCAGGTGGATTAGGCCGGGGTTGGTGGACTTTGGAACCGTCTGGCTGGGCGCCGCCGCTATCTTCTTGACCCGTGCAGTGCCAACTTCGTCATTTCAGGACTTTGACCCAGGGATGATGGCCGTGTGCGTCGGCTGTCTGGTGGTAGGCATAGTGCTGCGGGCGGCGTTCCGGGTTTAGGCGTTTGGCGCGCATCAGGAAGGAATCCTTATGAGAATACCCGGACATAAGCGGAGCCAGGAACCGGACGACGTGGGCAACCGGGCGGGTCTGTTCGCCGAAGCGGTGCGCGACGGCGACATGAACCGGGCTTGGGCGATGCTGTCCCGGGAGACCCGCGGGATGCGCTTGGGGGTTTGGGCCACCCGGAACAACATCAATATGCAGGACGCTTACCAGGCTGCCTATGACCCTTCCCACTCCATGCGGGAGTCCATGATGGAGGACTTTCGCTCCACGGTGCTGAGCCTTTGGCCCCTGGAAGACCTGACCGACCTGGGCGTGGCACCCACCAACTATATTGACAACGAACACGCCTTCGTGTTCCTGCCTTTCGGCGTTACCCAGGACAACGACCGGGTTCACGAGCGGCGGATGATGTCGGGGCTGGTCATCCCCATGCGGCGGGAAGACGGGGTTTGGCAAGTGGATATGCCCAGTTGGCGTTTCCTTTACAACAACGCCGGGCCGGGCGGAACGGGTTGAGCCGGGACAGGGGCAACCGCCAAGACGGTAGCGGACGCCGTTCTGCCGTCAAGAACGTCACTTGCGAGCTTTGCCGCCGGGAAGTGGAACGCTGCACCGTTCACCACCTTATACCCAAGGCACGGGGCGGACGATTTGGCCCCACGGCTTTATTGTGTCCCACCTGTCACCGGCAGTTGCACGCTTTGTTTTCCGAGAGCACCCTGGCCCAGGAACTACATTCCATTGAGCTTTTGCGAGCCAATCCCCAAGTCAACAACTATCTGCGGTGGATGCGGAAACAGAAGGACGGCGCCAACTTCCGGGTGCGGCGGGCCAAAGAACGCCGATAAGAAGTATCGTCGTCCTGCCATTTTCCCGTCATTCCGGCTTCCGCCGGAATCCAGAACCACTAGCGCAGAACAGCATTCCAAAGGGCAAGGAATCCTGGATACCGGCCTACGCCGGTATGACGGAATTGGTCAGGGTAGTCATCAATAGAACAGGGACATCTTACGTCGCCCCTGAATGTGACGGCCCTTGCCGCTAGCAGCCGCTTTGGAAAATGCTGAAATGGGCGCCTTGGGGGTCGGTGAGGGCGGCGAACCGGCCCACCTCCGGGATGTCGGTGGCCGGAACCACCACGCCGCCGCCCAAGGACTGCGCCTGGGCCACCGTTGCGTCCACGTCGGTCACGGCGAAATACACCACCCAACAAGGCGGCACCGGCCCCATGTCCGGCGTGATTTCCATGACCCCGGCTAACGGAGCATCCCCCACCTGGAGGAAGGTGTAATCCATCGGCCCCATGCTGTCGCCCCGCTCCAGGCCCAGCAGACCGTGGTAGAAACCGATGGCCGCGTCCCGCTCCGAGGTCAAAAGCTCGTGCCAGCACATCACGCCCGGCTCGTCCTTGATGCGGCTGCCGATGTGCTGCTTGGGCTGCCAGACGGCGAACACCGCGCCCTGGGGGTCTTGCAGCATCACCATGCGGCCGGCGTCGAAAACGTCCATCGGGCCGAAAAGCACGTTCCCGCCCAGCTGCGGGGCTTTGGCCGCCACCGCGTCCGCGTCGTCAACGGTGAAGTAGGTTTTCCAGTGGGCCGGAATCGCCTGGGACTGTTCTTCTTCACTTTGGCGGTAAATGGCGGCGGCGGGCAGGCCGTTGACCTTCTGCATATGGTAAACCCAGTCCGGGCCGATGGGCTGGGGGTCGTCTTCCCAGCCGAACATGGCGCTGTAAAAGGCGAGGGCGCCGGTCTCGTCGGTGGTGTCAAGCTCAGCCCAGGATGGCGCGCCGTGGGGATGTGCGGTTACTTCCGGCATAAAGGTCAAAAACTCCTGGAAAATCCCTCCCCGCGATGGGGGAAGGTTAGGATAGGGGTGAAAGAGCGCCGCGTTCCCGGCATTGCAGTGGGGAAATCGGCCCAAGTTTAATCATCGGGAAGGGGCGTTAGCAACCGGGGAGCGTACTTAGGCAGGGTCGTTCCAAAGTTGCGGTTGACCCTTCTGCCACCCAACCCCATCATTCCCGCGAAATCGGGAATCCACAACCTTTAGGTCATCCAAGCCACTGGATTCCGGCCTTCGCCGGAATGACGGTCCGACTCAGGAATGACCATCCAATTTTGGAAAGGGACTGGTACTTAGGGGGTCGGGGCCGTTTATTCCGTCGTTTCCTGAATCGGGGGGCTACTGCCTATTGCCATTGTTACGGTTAGCGGGGAAATAAGTACGCATTTATTTTTGCGCCCAATGCAGATATTGACAACGGCAGTTGTTATGGTTATAGTTGCAATTGATGCGTATGTTGACTCACGTTCCGAGGCCGGGTTCGGCCTTGATTTCCACAATCGCCGGGAGGGTCTGCCAGCCGGCTTTGCCTCCTCCGGGGCCGGCGGCAGACATCGCGATTCTCCGGTAGGCACGATTCCCCGCCGCTTTAAGAGGAGCGCGGGGCGGCGTGCTTGCCACGGGGTAAAATACACGCTCCAGTTGTAGTTTGGCAAGAGTTTCCGACTCTGCCCAAACTACAACGCCGCGCAGGGATGCAAGAAATGACCAGTTACCCCCGCCTGATGTTGGCGCTGAACCTTTTGCTGGCCGCCGGCCTGGCCTTGCTGCTGGCGGCCTGCGGTCCAGCTGCGCCGTCGGAATCGGAGCAGTCCTCCCCGGCTATGGACCGGGGCGACTTGCGGGCGATAGTTGATGAAGTGGTCGGATATGCCGACGGCCCGGTAGCCGACGCCGGCGAAATAACCAACGTGGTCGAAGAAGTGTTGGAGCAGGCGCCCGGTGTCAGGCTGCCCGAAGAGGAATTGAAAGCCTTGATTCGAGAAGCGGTCAGGGACGCCGTTGAACCGGGAGAGTTGGTTATATACTCGGGCCGCAGCGATACGCTGGTTGAACCGATAATCGAGCAGTTCGCCGAAGCCAGCGGGGTTGACGTTAAGGTTAAGTACGCCAAGACCTCGCAGTTGGCGGCCACTCTGCTGGAAGAGGGCAAGAACAGTCCGGCGGATGTTTTCTTCGCGCAAGACCCGGGCGGGCTGGGAGCGGTGGAAGGACTGCTGTCGCCGCTGCCGGACAAAATCCTGTCCCGGGTGCCCCAGTGGGCGCAGTCGCCGGAAGGCAAATGGGTGGGAATATCGGGCCGCAGCCGCACCGTGGTTTACCGTACCGACCGGCTGACCGAGGATGACCTGCCCGACGATATGTTCGGGTTTACCGACCCGCAATGGAAGGGGCGCATCGGTTGGGTTCCTACCAATGTTTCTTTCCAGACGATGGTCACGGCGATGCGCTCCATCTGGGGCGAAGACCGTACCAGGGAATGGCTGGAGGGCATCAAGGCCAACGAACCCCGGGACTATCCCAACAACATCCCCTTGGTGGCCGCCGTCGCCGCCGGGGAGATTGACGTGGCCTTTGGCAACCACTACTACGTTTTCCGGTTCATGGCCGAAGAGGGGGATGATTTCCCGGCCCGCAACTATCACCCCAGGAGCGGGGGGCCTGGCTCCCTGATTATGGTCGCCGGAGCGGGAATCCTGGAATCCACCGAAAACCGTCTGAACGCCGAAAAGTTCCTGTCATTCATGCTGTCCGCCGGCGCTCAGCAGTATTTCGCTTCCCAGACCTTCGAGTACCCCCTGGTGCCTAACGTCAAGGTGGAGCGGGCGCTGCTGCCACTGTCTCACATCAACTCCCCGGAAATCGCCCTGGCCGGCCTCAGCGACCTGCCAGGCACCCACCGGCTGTTGCAGGATACGGGCGTATTGCCCTGAACGTAAACCCAAGGGAATCGAATTGACCGCGGCGCGTCTTTCCGCATATATTGTCCCCAACCAACCGGGGGCAGCATTATGGGAATCTTTACTACCCGCATCGGCGTAGCCAATCCGCAATCCGAAGAATACCAGTGGGAATGGGTTGAAGCGTGGGTTGATACCGGCGCTTCTCATTCCATGCTGCCGGCGTCACTGCTGGAGCAAGTCCTGGCGCTGACCCCGGATGAAGACCTGCTCTTTGAGTTGGGCGACGGACGGGAAGAACGCTACGGGATTGGGCAAGCCCGTTTCCAAATCGAAAATCGTCAAAGAACCTGTACCGTAATCTTTGGTCCCGAAGGCCAGTACCTTCTTGGGGCCAATACCCTCCAGCAACTCAACCTGATTGCCGACGCCAACCACCATTGCCTCGTTCCCACTCCCAAACTGCGAATCTAACTCTTTTCGCTACTTCGGGTCCTAGCAGTCCATCAACTTTGTTTTGATGGGCAAACCAGGAATCCGTTCGTGGTGAGCTTGTCGAACCATGAACGGGCGGCCCTTCGACAAGCTCAGGGCGAACGGTAAAATCAACCATCATTTCAGGGTTGTTCGCCTACCAAAAGTCCCAATCTACCCTTTGGCCGCCTCGCGGTAGGAATTGGCCAGGCTGCCGCGGCTGCGGGCCGTGTCGGGATGGTTCGGCCCCAAGACCCGCTCCCGGTCTTGCAGAATCTCCTCGAACAGCGCGACGGCTTCGCCGTAGCGTCCGGCGGCGTAAAGACAATTGGCGTGGCTGCTCCGTTTTCGCAGCGTAACCAGGTGGTCGTCTCCAAAGACCCGGCGGCAAACGGCCACGTTCTCCGCGAACAGGGCCAACGCCTCATCGAACCGCTTGTCCGCCCGGTAAGCGTGGGCCAACTGGTGCCGAGCCTGCACCGCCTCGGCCGGGTCTCCCGACTCGGCCTTTTCCATCGCCGCCAGCGAATTTTCCAGCCGCGTGATTCTTGCCTGCTTGTCGTCCATTAAAGCGTTCCGGTGGGGGCAATTTTATCGTCCAAGACGACGTGCGCCCGTTATGTTTATTCGCCGCTAAGCCGTCCCTGGAATCTCTGGATATTCCGGCGTTTCCGGCTCTTCCACGGCCCGCGGGTCGGGGCCGAAACGGTTGGGGCCGGTTTCGCCCTGCCGCACCATCCACACAATCAACCAGATTATCACCGCCAGAGTAACCAGCAGGGCCGCGATGGTGGCGATTATCGCCGGCAGGAAAACCAGGGCCTCCCAGGTTAATTCTCCTTCATTGGCCAGGAACAGGGCTACCGCAATGGCCCAAAGTACGGCGGTGGTTATCCACGCCAGCAGGGGAGACCACCAGGCCAGTTGCCACCAACCGCTCTTGCCGATGTCGTGGAGCCGGCGGGAAGTTACCGCCAGTCCGGGCAGCAGGGTTGCCAGGCCGAACAACGCCTGGAAGGGGCCGGAACCTTGCCACCCAATCAACGAGGCGATGAACCCGTCAATGGTGGAGAATCCGATGCTGGCCAGAAAGGAGAACAGGACCCACCACCAGTATTCGGCCCGGGTGGCCCGCCCGGTAAAGTCGGCGTACTTGCGGAAAGCGCCCTTGACCGCCTCGATAAAAGTAACCATTGGTTTGGATTCGGGAACTATTACCGTCGTGGTCATTTCCGCTCCTTGGGTCTGGTCTCAAAAGTTGTCCGGCAGGCTCGCCGGCGGCGACCCCGCTTTCCAGGCGGTTCCACCATGACGGCGCCACTGCTCTTAGGTCTATTTTACCCTTAATTGCCGCCGTTGTGACGCGGAGGCCGGGCCAACTGTGGCAAGCCGGCGGTTCTTCATGGCATAATACGCCGACGCTTTCAGGAATTATCGTGGCTATTCAATCAACCGTTGACAACTCCCTTTCCCCCCACGGCGGCGTGCTGATAGAGAGGGTCAAACCCCTGCGGGATTCCGCATGGCGGCGGGAAGTTCTCAGCTACCCCCAAATCGCCGTCCGCGACCAGTTGGCGCGGGAATGCGTCAACATCGCTTACGGGTTTTTCTCTCCGCTCCAGGGTTTCATGGGCCGGGCGGACCTGGACTCGGTGGCTCGCCACATGACCCTTTCCTCCGGCTACGTCTGGCCCATTCCCATTCTTTTCGACCTGTCGGCGGCGCAACTGGAAGGGCTGGGAATCAGCGCCGGCGATTCCGTACTGCTGACCTATCAAGGCCAACCCCTGGCAGCGCTGGAAGTCGAGGAAATCTACGATTACGACCGGGAATACCTTTGCCGGCAGGTTTACGGAACCACTGACGACGCCCATCCCGGCGTCCAGCGCACCCGCGCCTACCAGGACAGATTTGTCGCCGGCCCGGTCACTCTGGTCAACCCGCCGGTCATCAACCCGCCCTTCGACCAATTCTGGAAGACCCCCCGGCAGCTGCGGCAGACCTGGAACGACCTGGGTTGGAGTCGGGTGGTTGCCCACCAAAGCCGCAACGTCCCTCACTCCGGCCACGAATGGCTGATGAAAGGTGCGTATCTGGCCGCCGAGGCCGACGGCATCCTGGTCAGCGCCGTCATCGGAGAGAAAAAGCCCGGCGATTACATTGACGAGGCCATCGTCCTGACGCACCAACGGCTGAGGGATGCCGGGTTCTTCAAGCCCGGCGTCCATGAAACTTCGGCCTTGCTGTGGGATATGCGCTACGCCGGCCCGCGGGAGGCGGTGTTTCACGCCCTGGTGCGCAAAAACCTGGGCTGCACCCACCATATGTTTGGCCGCGACCATGCCGGCGTCGGCAGCTACTACGACACCTACGCGGCCCACGAAATTTTTGACACGCTGCCCGACCTGGGCATCAAGTCGGTGCTGACGTTGGAATGGTGGTACTGCCCGGTCTGCGCGGGGGTGGCCTACGAGGGACTTTGCGGCCACCCGGAGCGGAAACAGGAACTTTCCGGCACCTTTATCCGCAGCATCATCCAGGGCGGCGTGGAACCCGCTCCGCTGACCCTGCGCCCGGAAATTCTGTCCCTGACCCGGGAGTGCGCCGAGCGGTACGGTTTCGGTTCCCCCTTTGTCGGCGACGAATATCTGGCCGGCCGCACCCCGGTAATGTCCATGCGCGCCCTGGACGGCGATTGTTGCGGCTGTACCCGCGCCCCGGAGGAAACCTAGCGTCGCCACAACCCCCGCAGCCCCGGCGGGGGTTGGGTTTGCATGGCGGGAACATTATGACACCTGGGACTTTCCGTAGAATTGGAAACGGCATATCCTGTCACGCGAAATATCCTTTGGAACCGCAATGGAATCGAGCAACTTGGCAACCACCGTTATAGATGTCTTCGTTCGATGCGACGAGGCGGTTCGAGGCGGGAAACTCATACATAGAACCAGCAGACAAGATAAAGAATTCCATTTCCAGAATTGGTTCCAAGACCGATTGGACGAATTGTTGATTCCGTATGACCCTCCTTCCCGTAACTCTTACCCTGATTTCCGCCTGGTGCATACCGCAGAAGGGTATGAGGTTAAGGGTTTGGGATACCCGGGCCGGGAAGCCAGTTATGACGCCAATAGCCAAATGCCGACGGGTTTGCACAACGGGCGCACCATATACTATCTGTTTGGCCGTTACCCGTCGTCAACCGACGACGAAGACTACCCGGTGATTGACCTGGCGCTCTTTCATGGAGATTTCTTGAATGCTACCCGCAACTACGTCCACCGCAATCAACATATCAATGGGTTTGGCAGTTACGGAGACGTAATGATACGCGACCGCAAAATGTACGTGGCTCCGACCCCTTTCGCGTTGACGGATGGCACGGCGGGGCAACGGACTCTCATTTTGCCTGATAACGTAGAGGTAGATGCCAGGGTGGAAGGGGCCGGAGAATTGTCCCGCGTCGAGACTGCCCAGTTGCTTGTGGGATACGAAGCCGACCTGGAGGAGAATGCCATCTATCCTCGGTTTGTAGATAACCCAACCGCGGGACAAGAGCACAAATTCATTGCTTATCGCGTTGCGGGAACTAGCGGGCCTACTGTTAGTATGAAGGAATAGCGCTACCGGACGGCGACGTAATGCTCAAAATGCAATTGCCACTTCTCACCGATTCAAAACCTCGTCGGTTTCCAGCCACCGACTCATCATCCCGGAGGGCTATCGAATGTGATGACTTCCCTTTTGAGGAGTTAAGCCGCATCGCCCAGGCTGAAAGTTGGCGGAAGGAAATTTATCGGCCTGTATATCACATCCACAAATGGTGGGCGAAGAGGCTGGGCTCCGTGTTTCGCGGGATCGTTTTGGGCACCCTAACCCCACAAGGCAGTGACATCCTTGACCTGTTTTATTCTCCGGTAAGGTTTCCGAATGCTGTGGTGTTCGACCCTTTTATGGGCAGCGGCACTACCCTCGGGGAGACACTGAAATTGGGGGGCAGGGCAATCGGGCGGGACATTAACCCGGTGTCGTACCTTCAGGTACGAACGGCTCTTACAATGAGAGACGCGGACTGCCTGAAAGAGACATACCGGGAGGTTGAAAAGGATGTCGCCGATACTATTTCGGGTTACTACACGGCGCGCCTACCCGACGGCGCTTTCTGTCCTGTGCTGTACTATTTCTGGGTAATGCAGGCCCAATGCCCGGACTGCGCCACGCCGGTGGACCTCTTCTCCACCTACATCTTTTCTAAACACGCTGACATCCGACGGGATCCTTCGGTACGAGTTGTATGTCCCTGTTGTGGGAACCTGTCCCGGCAAGATTACCGGGTAAGCGTGATGGTGTGCGGTCAGTGCAACAATCAATTCGACCCCAGGAATGGGGTAGCTAGAGGGAAAATGGCCGCGTGCGCCAACTGCGGCAGTAATTTCGCTATCGCCTCTGCCATCCGAAAGAAGGGCGGCCCCCCTTCTTATCGGATGTACGCCAAGTTAGTATTGACCCCGGGCGGAAAGAAAGAATACCTTCCCATCAACGAATGGGATGAATCCCTTTACCGGAAAGCGGAATCCGAGTTGGAGGGTTGTTCCTTCCCCCTCCCGACAGGGACGATACAACCCGGTTATAACACCAACCAAGTTCTTAACTATGGGTTTACCTATTGGCGGCAAATGTTCAATTCCCGTCAACTCTTGTGCGCTTCTATTTTGGCGAACCGTATCAAGGCGATTGAAGATGAGCACATCAGAAACGCTTTCGTTTGCCTTTTTTCCGGCGCGATGGAATTTAGCAATATGTTCGCCTCCTACAAAGGCGAAGGCACCGGAGCCGTCCGTCATATGTTTTCCCACCATATCCTCAAACCGGAACGCACCCCGGTGGAAACCAACCTGTGGGGAACGCCCAAGAGTTCCGGGGCATTCTCGACCCTGTTCCGACGTCGCCTTTTACGTGGGGTACAGTACGCCCGGGAGCCTTTCGAAGTGGCTTTGTCAACCCAGGATTCCCGCAATTCTTCGGTCAAAGTCGAGTCCATCAATGAGTCTTTGCTAGGCATGGTCAACAGCGAGTCCTATCAACAATTTGCGCAGACCCCTAAGCTCTACGTCTCTTGTGGAGATTCGTCGAGAACCGACCTGCCAACCGGCAGCGTGGACGCTGTGATTACCGATCCTCCCTTTTTCGATAATGTTCACTATTCCCAACTGGCCGATTTTTTTTATTCGTGGCAAAAGTCGATGTTGGGAGAATCACGATATTTCGGGGGGGACAGCACCCGTTCCGACAGCGAAGTCCAGGACTCAGACTCGGAAACTTTTGCTCGGAAGTTGATGCTGGTGTTTGCGGAGGCGCATCGGGTACTTAAAGACGATGGGATTCTTGCATTTACCTACCACCACTCTCGACCGGAAGGGTGGCGCAGCGTACTCCAGGCCGTTGTCGGGGCTGGGTTCCATATCCAAGCCTGCCATCCCATTAAAGCCGAGATGTCCGTCTCCAAACCTATTCAGCAGGCAAAAGACCCTATCAACTTGGACACAATCATGGTATGTCGGAAAACTTGTGGTATTTCAAATGACGTGAATGAACCGGACAGTCAGCTACTCGAATCCGCTTTGGAGCGAGCGGAATACCAGGTTTTCAGATTGCGAAAGGCCGGCTGGAAACTCGGACGGAGCGATGTCAAAGTCGTAGTAATAGGACAGGTAGTTGCCGGAATTTCCAGGCGGTTTCCCAACCACGACGCCGACCGCCTGTTCTCGGAAATAAACACTTCCTTAGAACGCGAGGTGGATAGGGTTTGCCGTGGCAATGCTCCCTGATTTCCCAATCCCGAAAACCCCCACCCCATAAACACAACATCGGAGGAACCCATGCCCACTTACGTTAACCCTACCGCTTGCAATGCTTGCGCCGGAGAGCATCTCGGCCCTTTGTGCGTTTACATTTGTCCCAACGACCTGATGACCCTGGACGATGGGCAGAACAAGGGCTTTAACCAGGAGCCGGAGCTTTGCTCCGAGTGCTACGCCTGCGTCAAGCTCTGCCCGCAGGACGCCATCCACGTGCGCGGCTACTCCGACTTCGTGCCTCTGGGGGCCGAAGTCCAGCCCCGCCGCAGCGACGGGTCGGGTCCCTTCCAGCACACCGAGTTGACCTGGACGGTGCGATTCCGCGACGGGCGGGAGTTGCAGTTCACCTATCCCTCCCGCAGCCGGACTCCCGGCTCCGTGGTTCCCCACGAAGGCTTTACCGAAGACCCGGTGGCCGACCTGAAAGGCCAGGGACTGGCCGGCGAATCCAGGTGGCTGGGGGTGGACAAGCTGCCGTCGTTGCAATCCGCGAACCCGTAGGGACCCCCGGCTTTCCGGCGACAGCAAGATTCCCGAATATGCGCCAATAGCCAACCATCCCGTCAACCCACGTAATACCGGAGGAGATTTTTTCATGGCATTGCCTACTACCGAGACCGTTGAGTGTGACATCCTCGTCGTCGGCGGCGGAATGTCCGGCTGCGGGGCCGCCTTTGAGGCCGCTTTCTGGGGCCGGGGCCTGCGCGTCGTCATCGCCGAAAAAGCCGTCATTGAGCGCAGCGGCGCCACCGGCGAGGGCCTGTCCGCCATCAACTGCTACATGGGCCAGCGCTACGGCTGGAACACCCCGGAGGACTTCGTCCGCTACGTGGTCAACGACATGATGGGCCTGGCGCGGGAAGACCTGGTTTACGACGTGGGCCGCCACGTTGATTCCTCGGTGCACCTGCTGGAAGAGTGGGGCCTTCCCATCTGGAAGAAGGACAACGGCGAGTACGAACGCATTGGACGCTGGCAGATTCCCATTCACGGCGAATCCATCAAGCCCGTCGCCGCTGAACCCGCCCGCAACGCCCTGGGCATCGAGAACATCTACGAGCGCGTCGCCATAACCCACCTGCTCACCGACGAAAACGACCCCAACCGCATCGCCGGGGCTATCGGTTTCGCAGTGCGGGAAAACAAGTTCTACGTCTTCAAGGCCAGGGCGGTCATCGTCACCTCCGGCGGCGCGTCCAACGTCTTCCGGCCCCGTTCGGTCAACGAAGGCTTGGGCCGCACCTGGTACTCGGTGTTTGCCACCGGCTCCGCCTACGGGTTGATGATCCCCGCCGGGGTGGAAATGACCCAGATGGAACACCGTTTCGTTCCCACCCGGTTCAAGGACGGCTACGGCCCGGTGGGTATGTGGTTCCAGTATTTCCACGCGCGGGTCACCAACGCCCTGGGCGACGATTACACCGTTACCCGGGACGACGAACTGGACAAGTACCCCCCTTATGGCCGGGCCGTTCCCACTCCCACGCCTTTGCGCAACCATCAGATGTTCCTGGACATCCAGGCCGGCCTTGGCCCCATGTATATGCGCACCGAAGAGGCCATGCAAAAGCTGTCCGGGGGCGACCCCGCCAAGATGGAACAGGTGCGCAACGAAGCCTGGGAGGACTTTCTGGACATGACCATCGCCCAAGCGTTGACCTGGGCCTCGCAGAACATCGCCCCGGAGGTCACTCCCTCGGAGGTAGTTCTGGCTGAACCGTACATCATGGGTTCCCACTCCGGCGAGGCCGGTGCGTGGGTCAGCGGCCCGGAGGACCTTTCGCCCCCGGAATACTTCTGGGGCTACAACAAGATGACCACCATTCGGGGACTGTTCGCCGCCGGGGACGGCGTGGGCGCGGCTCCTCACAAGTTTTCTTCCGGTTCCTTTACCGAGGGACGCCTGGCCGCCAAGTCCGCCGTCAATTTCCTGACCGACAACGCCGGTACGCCCGCGGTCAGCGAGGCCACCGTGCGCCGGTTCCAGGAACAAATCTGGGCGCCCCTGGAAACCTTTGAGCGGCACCAGGGAGCCTCCAGTTCGCCGGACATCAACCCCCACTACATCACGCCCAAGCAGGGGCTGGTGCGCTTGCAGAAGATAATGGACGAATACGCCGGCGGCACTTCGGCGTGGTACACCACCAACGGCCCCACCCTGGAACGGGGCATCCAGTTGATGGAAATGCTGCGGGACGACCTTCAGTATTTGGGGGCGCGCAACCGCCACGAACTGCTGCGCTGCTGGGAACTGGCCCACCGCACCTGGGTGGGGGAGGCCCATATGCGCCACCTGCTGCACCGGCAGGAAACCCGCTGGCCGGGCTACTACTACCGGGCCGACTACCCCAACCTGGACGATGAAAACTGGCGGGTATTCGTCAACTCCCAGTACGACGCCGCCACGGACAAGTGGGAACTCAAGACCCGCCCCTATATCAACTTGGTCAAGTAATCCCGTCCGTCAAGACCGTTACCGGGGCGCGACCATGCGCCCCGGTTTCTTTTTCCCAACCGCCCGACAACCGTTGTTGTATAATGGCCCGGCCCTCCCCGCAACAGTTGGCCCAGCGAGGCTTGCCATGACCAGCAAAATCGCCCCCAAGACGCGGCACGTCGAATTGGACGGGATTGACAAATTCCCGGAATTTCCCCCCAGGGACGATATGCAGAATACCCTCTACCTCTACGACCCGGCCCACCAGTCTGCCCTGCGGGTTCACTTCGGCACCTCGGACAACATCATCGTCCTGGGGGAAGTGCCGGTAGGAAACACCGCCCGGCAGCGGCGGGGGATTCGCGTTCCCGACCTGTTGATAGCCTTCAACATTGACCGGCCTTACATCATCGCCCAGATGGGGTATTCGATAGCCGACCAGGGCAAACCGCCGGACTTCGTGCTGGAAGTGGCCTCGGTACACACGGCACAGAACGACTTTACCTGGAAACGGGTGGACTACGCCGGGTTTGGGATTCCCGAATACTGGCGGTTTGACCCGACGGGGGGACGGCGTTATGACCGGGCGTTGGCCGGCGACCGGCTGGTGGATGGCAACTACCAACCCATCCCGATATTGCAGGGACAAGAGGCGCACCAGTGGGGACACAGCGCGGTTCTTGGGCTGGACGTTTGTTGGGAAGAGGGGCAACTGCGCTGGTACGACCCGACGGCGGGCAGCTACCTGCGGACATTTGACGAAGAGGCCCAGGGACGCATCGCCGCCGAGGATGAGCGGGATTCAGCCTTGCAAGAACGAAATGTTGAGCGTATCGGACGGCTGGCAGCTGAGGATGAGCGGGACAGTGAACGCCTGGGACGTATCGCCGCCGAGGAACGGATGCGCGAACTGGAAGCCGAACTCCGGCGGCTGCGGGGCTAGACCGGCCCCAGCATCAACAAAGCCGGCGCTGCAAGTATCTCTTGACAACCCCCACACCTGAAACGCCGCCGCCCGACAGGCAGGAAAATCCTGCCACCGCGACGGCGCAAGAACCTCAACGCGGCTACCGTCGGACAAGAAACTTCGCCTCTCTACGCGACTATCCCGACTACCGTTGGCTTTTCACCGGCAACCTCTTCGCCAACGGCGCCCAATGGCTCCAGTTAATCACTATCGGCTGGCTGGCCCTCGACGTTAGCGGCTCCGCCTTCCACTCCATCATGGCGGTAGCCGTCCGCGCTTTGCCTACTTTGCTCCTTGGCCCCTGGGGTGGGGTGCTGGCTGACCGTTGGGACCGCCGCCGGTTGGCGATGGGTTCCCAACTGGGTCTGGCCGCCGCTGCCTTCGGATTTGCCTGGCTGGTGGCCGTCGGCATGGTGGACAACCCTTGGTACGTTTACGGCTACACCCTGGTATCCGGCGTTGGGTTCGCCATCGTGCAGCCCGTCCGCCAGGCCCTCATCGCCAACACCGTCCGCTCGGAACACATGGGAAACGCCTTCGCCGTCAACGCCCTGGCCGTTACTTCGATGCGGTTGGTGGGGGCCGGGGCCGGCGGCGTTCTCATCGAAACCGTGGACTTCCAATGGAATTTCTTTGTCGAGGCCGTCCTGTACAGCCTGATGGCCCTGCTGCTCATTCCCATGAAGACGCCTTACCGGGAACCCGGCACCGCCCGGGAATACTCCCCCTGGGCCAACCTGCGGCACGGCCTGGCCTACGTTTTGGGACACAGGATAATGCTGCGGCTGATGCTGCTCAACTTCTTCCGCACCGGCATTTTCGCCCCTTTGCTATTGCTGCTGCCGGTTTACGCTTCGGAGGCGCTGGACGCCGGCGCCGGTGTGGGGGCGGCCATGATTGTCAGCATGGGAATTGGCGGAGTAACCGCCACCGCCCTGATGTCGTCCCGGGGGTTCCTGTTCGGCAAGGGGTTGATGATCCTGGTGACGCTGCTTTCGGGTTCCGCCGTTGTTGCCGTGCTGGGATTTTCCCCGTGGGTCTGGCTGTCGGTGCCGGTGATGGTGGTCATGGGCCTGTCCCAAAGCCATTTCATCGTCGCCAACCAGACCTTGGTGCAGAACCTGGTGCCGGACACCCTGCGGGGACGGGTGACGAGCGTTTGGCACTACGAACAGGGGTTGATTCCCATGTTCTCCGGCTTAATCGGGCTGCTGGCAACCTTCGTCGGCATTTCCTGGGCCATGGCCGGGTTTGGCCTGGGGGCCATCGCTCTGAGCCTTTTCTTCCTGGGCCGTTTCACCGACATTCGCCGGTTGGATTAGGAGTTGCCCCGGCCTTCCGTCCTAATTCACCGGCAACAGGTCAACAACGAAACGGATTGCAAATCCCATCTATCAGTCATCGCTTGTCAAACGTAGTTTAAGGCTCTCGATGTAATCACCTGTTTCACCACGAAGCAAATAAGCATTGGTTCGTGGTGAATCTTTGAATTCTTTCGGCAACTTCTTGTATTCATCAACGAAGTTCGCGTTACATTGACGACATAATAGACCACGAACAAAACCAGTGTCCTGGTCGTGGTCTATTACCAGCCCGCCGGGTCCTCTGCTGGGCCCACCAGCATCACAAAAATAGCACTTGCAACCTTGATCTTCATACATCCTCTGGTGGATTTCGGGGGTAATCCCATATATGAGCTTCAACCTGGACTTCCATACGCTATATTTTTGTCTTTCCCTAAGTTCGGGAGATTGTGCGCGCAGTTCCCGCATTCTCGCATTGTCTATCTCCTTACGGGAATGTCTGCGTTCATAATCACGCTGCCTTTGTTCTAGGGTTCGATTCACGTAATTGCGACGTCCCCTTTCTCGTTCCGCCTCCCGCTGTTCTGAAGTGCGATTTGCCCTTCTGTCTTTCCGCTTCTGAACCTGTTCGGGTGCACGACTGAGTTCTCGAGCCCTGGCCAAATGGCACTCCTTACACCGACCACTTCGTCTAGGAAATGTCACCTTCTCGAACCATTTTTGGCAGTTAGTACACTGTTTGCGGGGTAGTTCTGAGTTCTCAAGAAACGTCATTTGGGTCATTGTTGTTTCCCTTCTTCAGATATTCGTTCAAGTACGGCCAATCTTGATGTTCGGGGGGAAACCTCTCGTAACGAGGCAGCAACTTGAAGTTGCAATTCTTGCACAAGAGTCCACGCGGAATCCCGGTTACGTGGTCATGGTCAAGTTCCAACTCCTCCAATAACTTGGGACTCCGGCAGATAGCACACTTGCCATGTTGCTCCGAATATAACTTATCCTCGTCGAAGTCGGGGCCGTATAGCCTCCGCCTGTGCGCTCGGCGTGCCTTGGTTTTGAGGGATGTGTGTTGCTCCGACGTTAGATTTGTTTTCTTCTCCCTCTCACGCTGGCCCTGAATGCGGCGCCTTTTTCGTCGTTCCTCGACCGGCAATGCTTGGTAATATTCCCGAGTGGCGCTCGCTTCGCAGTCCTTGCAGACTGCGCCTCTACGATTGTAGTGTAGCCGAAATTCGGTGTGATCTTTCATCTCATTGCATTTGGTACATATCTTGGTGAATCCTCTCGACTCCTTCGACCGCTGATCCTGTTCCTTGCATTGTTCGCCGCAGAACGTCGCTCTGGATCCTCTATGAGAAATGTCGACATGGCATATACTGCACGTCCTGGTGGGAGGTGTTGAACATAGTACGCACTTTTTTGCGCGATGTCCCCTTTGGGATATATCAACGTGGCAAACCTCGCAGGTTCTACCCTCCGGGTTGTAACCCGTACTCTCTCGATATTTTTGTTTCTGGCGTTGGCGGTATGCTTGAACCTTGCTAGGATTCCTCTCCTCCCATTCTTGGCGCAACTGCTTGTATTCGGGCGTTTGTTGTCGGCTCTTGGCAAGCTGCAACACCCTCGTTCGATTTTCCCGGTAGGAGTCCTTCGCGCGCTTCCTTTCTCGAATGTTCGCGCAAGGTTCGCACCGTTGGGCATCACGTCTCCGGTGCGAAATGTCTATACCACATTCTAAGCAAAGGTGCATAATGCCCCAACGAAAAAGCGACTAGGGTACGAGGTTGTAAACCCCGATTCGAGACGCTTGGCGACTCATCCTAGACGCAAAACTATTGTACCACAACTGGCAATGCGGTTGGATTGTCGGCGTGTCTTGCGAATGACCGGTATGGGAACCAATTCCGGCCACCCAAGCCATGCAGCACCCTCCGGCTGTTATAATGCCGGCGTCATTCGTTCAAACCAATCAGCACAAGCGCAACCTCGTTATGTAAGGAGCAATCGCTATGAAAGTTGGATTCGTTGGCCTGGGCAACATGGGCAATCCTATGGCCGCCAACCTGGTTAAAGCCGGACACGAGCTTACCGTCCACGACCTGCGCCGGGAGGCGGCCACCAACCTGCTGGAGATGGGCGCGAATTGGGCCGACGTGCCCAAGGACGTGGTTCCCGGTAATGACGTGGTGTTTACGTCGCTGCCCGTGCCGCGGGACGTTGAGGCCGTCGTCCTGGGCGACAACGGCATCCTGGAAGGTTCCGACGCCTCCACCGTTTACATGGACTTGTCCACCAACTCCCCCACCGTCATACGGCGGCTCCATGACATCTGCGCCGACAAGGGCGTCACCGTCATGGACGCTCCGGTTTCCGGCGGGGTTTACGGGGCCGCCGCCGCGACGCTGGCGGTCATGGTTGGCGGCGATCGAGCCGTCTTTGACCGCATGAAGCCCACCCTGGACGCCATCGGGAGCCATGTCGTTTACTGTGGCCCTATCGGAAACGGGATGGTCTGCAAAATCTGCAACAACCTGCTCAGCATGGGCATTGGCGTGCTGATGACCGAGGCCCTGACCCTGGGCGTCAAGGCCGGGGTTGACCTGGCTACCCTGGCCGACGTAATCGCCAACAGTTCCGGCGGCAACCGGCGGCTGGTGGAAAAATTCCCCCGCTACCTGTTCAAGGGCAACTTCGAGCCGGGCTTTGCCACCGCCCTGGCCGCCAAGGACGTGCGGCTGGCGACGGACTTGGGGCGGGAGTACGGGATTCCGATGGAGCTTTCCAACCTGGTTGACCAGCGGCACGTGGAGGCCATGTTCCGCGGCTGGGGGCCGGAGGACTCGGACGCCGTTTCCAAAATCCAGGAGGAAAAGGCTGGCATCCAACTAAGGCTGCCGGAGGGGTAGAATCGTCGGGATTCGGGGGCGGCTTTCAGTCGGCCTTCCCGGACAACCGGAGCTTGGAAATGCTGCGAAAACGGATTCGTTTCAACTTGGGGATGGTTGGGCGGGTATTCTTGCCGGGGCGGGCTTTTGCATCGGGCGCGCTGCCCGATGAGGGTTCCGCTCCCGCCCATCAGGAAGGGGTCTCCTGGGGTTATTGGGGGGCGGGCGCGCCGAACAACTGGGGGTGTCTTTCCCCGGACTTTGGCGCGTGCGACGAAGGCGCGGCCCAGTCACCAATAAACATCACCGGATACACGGAAGACCGGGGTGCGCCACAGCTTTCCTTCCGGTACGGCGGAAACGCCCGGGCCGTGTCCCACAACGGCATGATTGCCCACGTGGAGTATGACGCGGGGAACAGCGTTGCCGTCGGCGACCGGGTTTATGGGCTGGATGCGATGCACATTCACGTTCACGCCGAGCACCAGATTGACGCCCAGCTTTTTCCGGCGGAAATGCACCTGGTTCACCGGAGCGAAAGCGGTTGCTACGCCGTCGTGGGCCGTCTCTTCCGCTTCGGCGAACCCGACCCGGTGGTGCAGTCCTTGATTGATGCCTACCCCCGGCCGGGTCAACGGCGGGAATCGGGATTCACGCTCAACGCCGCCGACTACGCGCCGGCGGACTTGGGCTATTACCGCTATTCCGGTTCCTTGACCACGCCGCCTTGCACCGAGGGGGTGGACTGGATAGTGCTGCGGGAGACATGGACCGTTTCACAAGAACAGGTCAACCGCCTGGCCGCCCTGCACAACGGTTTCAACTTCCGGCCCATCCAACCCGGCAACGGCCGGGCTATAATCGCTACGGGGCCGCGGCCGGGGCGGTAGGACATAAAGGCCGGTTTTGTCGGCTGGGTGCCGGATGGCTCGGACGCGGTTTCCAAAATCCAGTAAGAGAAGGCCGTCACTTGACTAAGGCTGCCCGACGGGTGGAATCGTTGGGAGTTGGGATGTAGTATTTGCAACCCTTTCCCTTCTCACGCTACAATAGCTACAGTCATTGCGATGGCAGAACGGCAATCGTCTTCACTGGCGGCGTTAGTGTGGAACCCGATTGCCGCACGCACTGCCCCGCGGGAATGGCAAATCTTTTCAGGAGGATCGCCCCTCTATGACCACCAACAAAGGTAAGCAGGCTGACGGGAAAAGTGCCGGGCAGCCCAAGAAGAAACCCGCCTTCGTCACCCGTTATGTAGCGGTTGACTCCCACCTGTCCGAACGCAACGGCTCCACCGATTCGGTGTACGGTTTGGCCGGTGAACGCCCCGCCGGCCGTAAGCTGGCCCAAGACATCGCCAGCACTTGCAATCAACTGGACGCCGAAGGCTACAACATTCTTTCCATAGTGCCGATAACCAGCGGACGGGCCGTTGAAGCCACGGTCGAAGCCGCCGAACTAGTGCATGGGCGCACGTACAGCCAACAGGTCGAAGTGGAGCCGGAATCCTCGGTCAATCAGTTCGGAATTATCGGCGTTCCAATGCGCCGGTATGAAACCAAACACTACGTTGACACCGGGGTTGGTTACAGTGTTACAGACGGCGTAGTCATCACCGCGCAACTCCGCAAGTAGCCACGTCGTCAAACCGCCGGGTCAGTCCCGAAGGTCGGACAAAGTAATCCCGCTGCGCACAACGCCGCCGATGCAGCGGGATTGCTCTTTCAGCAATCCCTATCCCAAACCCGAAAGCAGAATCAAGAGATTCCAGCAAACGATGACTGACAGGTCTCCGCCAGAACCCTATCGCCAGCGTGGACTTAGCGCAACCGATTATCGCTGCCAGGCCCGCCATTTCCAGGGTCTCAGTCGTCACCTTCTTGCGGCGGGCAGATTGTCAGACGCCTCTGAGTACGGCTGGGCTGCCGCTGTATGGATGGCCAAAGCCGTCGCTGAAACCCAGGGTTGGCGGTATCACTCCGGCGACGAGATTTTTGATGTAATGCGCCGAGCTCAACAATTGGCAGGGGATGATAAAGTGTCCGCATTGAGGCCGCATATAGGTGTCTTGCTGGATTACTCGGGGCGCCGCCGGCGATTTCTTCACGCTGAGGAAATTGCCTACCACTTCCAGAAAGTTGCAACCCTGCTGGACATTCTGGAGCCGATGACCGAAACCGACGCAACACTGTAACGGGTTATCGCAATGCCAAGTGTAAACGGCCTAACCTTAACGGAAGGTGAAAGATGACTGCCAGTCCACAACGCTCCAACATTGTTGAGACCAGCGACACTATTGAGGCCATTGAGGAATGTTACCGGCTGGGCTGGAGCGACGGCCTGCCGGTAGTCCCTCCCGAGGAATACAAAGTCCGGCAGATGTTGGCCTACTGCGGCATGACCGGAGAGGAAGAATTGCTGTCGCTGGATATGCGGCGGCGGGTGCTGACCTCGGAAAACGCCGCCGCCAACGCCGTGATGGCCGGCTGCCTCCCCGAGTATTTTCCGGTGCTGGCTACCACGCTGCGGACGTTGGAAGAAGAAAAGAACTTCGTCAACATGGCCGCCGCCTCCACCAGTTCCCCCAGCATCCTGATGATTGTCAATGGCCCTGTCCGGGAGCAAATCGGCATTAACTCCAAGGACGGCCTTTTCGGGCCGGGGTTTCGGGCCAACGCCTGCCTGGGCCGGGCGGTGCGGCTCTGCTTTATGAATGGTTTTGACGCCTGGCCCGGCACTCTTGACCGGGGCACCCTGGGCAACCCCACCAAATATACTTTCTGCATCGGGGACAATGAGGAAGATTCCCCTTGGGGGCCGCTGCACGTCAGCCGGGGTTTCCTGCCGCAGGACAGTTGCGTCACCACCGCCGTGGCCTACAACGCCATTACCGTCAACAACCGTTACAGCAGCAGCGGGCGCGACATTCTCCTGTCCCTGGCCGACACTATCAAGTCCACCGCTCTGTCCCACCGTTTCCCCGCCGAATGGGTGGTCGTCTTTGGCCCCGAACACGCCCAGGCCCTGCAACAAGACGGTTGGACTCGACTGGACATTCAGCAATTCCTGATTGAAAACACCGGACGCTCCCGTAGCGAGTTGGTCAGGCTGGGCGCGAAAATGGGGCCGGAACGCCCCGGCGATGAGCAGGTAATCCTGCGCTGCGCCAATAACCCGGAGGATATTCTGATTACGCTGGGCGGCGGCACCGGAGGGCGTTACAGCGCCATTATTGACACCACCGGGTTCAAAATTCGCACGCGGAAGATAGAGATTCCGTGAGTTGACCACGGCTCAAGTCACAAAAAACGGGGGCGCGCTTACACGGTCGCCCCTGTTTTGTCAAACGCTATTGCAGCCCCAAGTCAGTAATGGAACCGCAGTTGGGCTATGAACACCTTATCATCCTCGACTTTGTAAACAATCCGATGCTCCAGGGTAATCCTGCGTGACCAGTACCCCGCCCAATCGTTCCGTAAAGGCTCCGGCTTGCCGATTCCCTGATGCGGCGACCGCTGAATTTCCCTGATGAGCCTGTTGATGCGATTGAGGATGCTCCGGTCAGTCCTTTGCCAGTGCAAGTAGTCTTCCCAAGCGCTTTCCGAGAATACCAGGTTCACTCGATTAACTCTCGGACGGTTCCCCCGCCGGACTCCAACTCCGCCACCGATTCTTTCAGACGGGCGGCGTTGGCCGGGCTGCTTAGCAGGTAGGCGGTTTCGTCCAGGGCGTGGTAATCTTCCAGGGAAAGCAGCACCACCGGCGGCCCGTTGCGGCGGGTTATAATGACCGGGGCGTGGTCGTCGCAGACCTGCTCCATCGTTTTGGAAAGGTTGTTGCGGGCGTAGTTGTAGGTGATTGACCTCATGGCTAATCTCCGAATTGACCTGTTGCGTTCATCCTACAAGCGCCGGTAATGTTTAGCAATTGGCGCATCCCGGTCAAGTTAGACCGAAAAGGAAGGCCCTTGATGGATTTCGGCGTGTTTACCATGTTCACTACCCGGCAGGACGAAACCCAGTTTGACGCCTTCCAGGAATGGTTCGGGGTTGTCCAAGCTGCCGAAGACCTGGGACTGGATACCTTCTGGATTGGCGAGTCCCACTTCCGCCCGGAGCGCGCGGTCATGGCCTCCCCGCTTATCGGAGCCAGCGCCATCGCCGCCCGCACCCAGCGCATCAAGGTTGGGCTGGCGGTGCAGGTGCTGCCCCTGGCGAATCCTCTTCGCATCGCCGAAGAAGCCGCCATCGTTGACCATATAAGCCAAGGGCGGTTGGTGTTTGGCGTGGGCCGCAGTTCCTTCCTGGAATCCTACCAGGGCTACAACATAGATTACGGGGAAAGCCGGGGCCGTTTCGCCGAGTCGCTGGACATCATCCTCCAGGCGTGGGGAGACCAACCCTTTTCCTACGACGGCGAGTTTTACCAGTTCCACGACGTTGACCTGGTTCCCAAGCCCTACCAACGGCCCCATCCGCCGGTGCGGGTGGCGGTGGAAAGCCGCGACACCTTTGCCAAGACGGGCAGTTTGGGCTTTCCCATCTTCATGCGCCACCAGATGTCCATACCGGAGCTTCAAGACCTGCTGGGCCAGTACCAGGACGCCCGCCGGCTGGCCGGATTCGACGGCCCTAACGACGTAATTTTGCAGGTGGGGGCCTACGTCGCCGAGACGGAGGAAGGGGCCTACCACGACCCCCAGGCCAGCGCCATGCACCGCGTCCGGGTAATTCAGCAGCACCTACACCAGACCGGGGATGAAGAGACCTACCAGCGGTTGCAGCGTTCCGCCAACGTCACCTATGACGAACTCCTTGACCGGCTGGCCTTCGGCACTCCCGACGCCGTGGCCGACAAGATTCGCCAGTATCGGGAGGGCTTGGGCATTACCGGCATTTCCATAGACATCAACCCCGGCGGCCAGATTCCTCCCGACAAGGTAATGAACTCGCTGCGCCTGTTCGCCGAAGAGGTCATTCCCCAATTCCGATAGCCCGGCGGACGGCTGTTGGTCAAAGGGGCGTCGGTGCGACAGGCTTGGAGTCAAGGACATTCCCCCAGCGTTTGCGGGGGTATTGGGAATCGGATTAAACTGGCCGGGGACAATCTTGGCGCGGCCCCATCCGAGCGGGAAAGCCGTCTAAACGGAAGGAGGGAGCATGGTTCGGTATAACAAGGTTATCGAGTTGTTGGAGCAGGGCAAGCCGGTTTTCTGTTCGGGGCTGGTGTGGAACGGGAATCTGGACGACCTGGCTTTCGTGGCGGATTCGGACTACGACATGACCATCATCGAAATGGAACACCAGGACTTCAATTTCGACAAGCTGCGGATGTCGCTCCAGTTCCTGCTGTCACGGAAGAAGATTGCGGCCGGCGGGTCATTGCAGGCTGACCCGGTGCCGCTGGTGCGGGTGCCGCCCAACGTGCGGGAGCGGAACCAGTGGGTTCTTAAGCAGGCGTTGGATACGGGGGTTTACGGGCTGGTGCTGCCGCACTTGAACACGGTGGAGGACGCGCAGGCGGCGGTGGTGGCGGCCCGCTATCCGCAGGTGCCGGGCGTGGCGGACTTTGAGCCGGAGGGGGAACGGGGCTGGTGGTATCGTATCGCCCCGCGCTACTGGGGATTGACGCCGGCCGAGTATTACGACGCGGCCGACCTGTGGCCGCTGGACCCGGACGGGAATATGCTGCTGATGGGGATTATCGAGGAACCCCACGGCGTTGAAAACCTGAAGGACATACTGCGGGAAGTGAAGGGAATCGGGGCGATATGGGCTGGCCCGGGAGATATGTCGGTGGCGATGGGGCATAAGGGGAACGCCGGGCACCCGGACGTGCAGGCCAACCTGCTGCGCATCCTGGAAACGTGCAAGGACGCGGGAGTGCCGTGCGCGACGGGAGCCACCGCCAACGAAGTTCCCATGCGGCTGGAGCAGGGGTTCAACATCATTATCACGTCGCCGGAGACGACGACGCGGGGGCTGGACGAAGGGCGGCGGTTGGCCGGCCGGTGACAGCGTAGCGTTGCAATTTAGGGGGTTTATCGGCACGTCATACCGGCCTGCGCCGGTATCCAGAATCCTTGACATTAAGGACGTTGTCTCATGCTTGGAATTTCTGGATTCCGGCGAAAGCCGGAATGACGAGTTAGAGTCGGGGATTTCTCACCCCAACTTGAGGCCACCTAGTTTTAGAACGCTAGCCGGTGACAGCCGATGGTTTCCGTGGGTACTTGGCCTATGCAATAATGGGCCTGCAATCCTTGGGGCAACTCTCAATCGTCGCCCATACCCGGTTAACGCTGACTTGTTTGAGGCGAAGAGCCATGTCAACCGCAGAATCCGCGTCTTTGGGAGAACGCATCAGCCGTCTGGAAGGGGCTTGGCAATACTTTGCAACCAAAGAAGACATTGCCCGGCTGGAGGCCAAATTAGACGCAATGGAAATGCGGCTTTTCATACGGCTTGGCGGGTTGATGGTAGTAGTTGGCGGCGTGGTAGTAGCCCTTCAGAAGTTTTGGTCCTGAAACCGTCTCCGCCGAACCCCGGCAAACTTCACCCCACAGATTCATAACGGCAGGTGCATCATGGCAGAAACCGTTACCGTCCGACATATGCGGCTGGTCAACCCCAAGGGCCTGGAACTGGACTCCGGCCATTTCGACCTTAACCAACGGCCCAACGACCTTACCGGCAAGCGCCTGGGATTGATGGAAAACTCCAAGGACAATTCCGACAAGCTCCTCTACGAGCTGGGCGAGATTCTCAAGCAGAAGTACGACCTGTCCGAGGTCAAGTACTTCAGCAAGCACCACGCCTCCGTTCCCGCCAAGCCCGAAGTAATCCAGAGCGTTCTTGCCGAGGTGGACGTTTTAATCACCGGCGTGGGCGATTGAGGGTCTTGCAGTTCGTGCAGTGTGCACGACGGCATCGAAATGGAGAAGCTGGGCATTCCCACCGCCTCCATCGTCACCCACGTTTTCATCAACACGGCCAACGCCATGACCCGAATGATGGGCGTTCCCGATTTTGATTACGTGGTAGCCAAGCATCCCCTGTCCAGCCTGAACGAACAGGAAATCAAGGAACGGGCGGCTCAACTGGCCCCGGAAGTTGAGCGCATTCTGCTGGGCAGCAACTCTGCCGGCTAGCCCCTGCCGGGATTCCCACCCCCTTCGCGGGAAAGTACGAATGCAATGTAGGGGCGCACGGCCGTGCGCCCCTACCCGGTGAACCGCATGGGACTCAAAGCTGGGCGCGGGGTCATAAACCTCAGAGCAGGTTCAGCCCGGCGATGCCGCTTACCACCATTGCCGTTGCCCCCAGCTTGACCGCCAGCACCCGGGCCTCCAGGGGTTCCTCCAGCAACGGGAATGCTTTGGTGCTTAACAGCGTCCCATAGATGAACACGAACAGGGGCCGCGTGGCGGTGATGGTTGCCACCATTGACACCGGCCCCAGGCTAATGGCCGCCACGTTGAACCAGACGGCCAGCGGCGCCAGGGCAAACTCGGCCAGGAACAGCAGCAGAAACGTCCGCCAGTTCCGCAGGGCCGTCGCCAGTTGGCCCCACGCGCCCGGTCGCCACAAGGCCCCCAGCACGATGCCCATGCCGTAGTTCCGCATGGAAAACACCAACCAGACGGGAAGTTCTTCCAAAGCGTACTTCCCAGACACCATGCCCAGGGCCGTGAACCCGCTGGCCCCCAGCAGTATCGGCAGCGCGCGGTTCAACCGGATGCCGAATCCGCCGCGCGCCCCCCACATGGATATGGTGAAAGCTCCGGCCACCACCGCCAAAATGGAGGCCCACTGCCCTACCGACAGGGTTTCTCCCAGGAAAGCCACGCCCAGGAACGCCACCCAGACGGGAAAGGTGTGGATGATGGCCGAGGCCCGGGACGCCTCTTCCAGCTTGTAGCCCCAGAACATCATCGCCAGCGCGCCGCCCCAGCACAGGCCGGACACCACCGCCGAGGCCAGGGCCAACGGCGGCGCGTTGGCCGGTATCCCGGCAACCAGCAATCCCGCCGTGGCGTACAGAAACAGGGAGACGGCTACTCCAACGTAGAAGGAGGCCAGGCTGGGCAGGTTGTAGGAGGCCAGCCGCTTGTCCAGCACCGTGACCATGCCCAGGGTTCCCGCGCTGAGCAGCGCGACCCAAACGTAAAGCAGGCTCATCCCGTTGCCCCGGGGAACCGTCCTGAACTGAAACCGAAACCGCCGGCGTCCGGCGCAACCTCTTTCATGCGGACACCGATTATAGCACCCGCCCGGCCTTAGAGGGTGTGGGATAAATCCCCTCCCCCTCGTAGTGGGAGGGTTAGGGTGGGGGTGGAATCACGTCGGAAAAGGAGTGAAGAAGAAACTTTCAATACACCCGCTTAAACCGTCATTCTCACGAAGGCCGGAATCCAGCGGCTTGGATGACCGAAGGGTTGTGGATTCCCGCTTTCGCGGGAGTGACGGTGTCCGGTGGCAGGACGTCCACCAGCGGCTTGGCCATCGTCCTGGCCCAAATCTTTCCCCATCATTGCCCACCCCAAGGGGTGATGGTATGCTGAACCAACCCCGGCATCCGGCGGAACGGCGCGGTTTTGATGAATCATGGCTTGCCCAACTCGAATCCGGCTTGGCGGTTCGGCCTGCCCTTCCTGTTGCTGGCTTTGGCCGCCTGCGGGTTTCTGCCCCCCGTACTACCGGAAAACTCGGCACCGGACGCAGATAACGTGAGCGTTGACCGTATAACCTACGTGGATTCCGGCGGCGACATCTTTACCATCAACGGCGACGGCACTTCCCGCCACCAGCTTACCGGCGGGGACGGCGAGCGCGCCGAGGGCGGCCCGGTCGGGTCTTTCATGGCCCAACCCCTGGACGCCTCGGCCAGCGTTTACGCCTGGCCCACCTGGTCGCCCAACGGGGAACGGTTGGCCGTTTCCAGGGTGCGCGTGGCCCGGGGCCGCAACGCCGAAATCACCGTACAGGTCATGGACGCCGCTTCCGGCGTGTCGCGCGCGGTGTACGGTGGGGAAGAGTTTACCGGGCTGGTGGCCGACGGCTCTCCCCACTACCTCTACTGGTCTCCCGACAGCCGCAGCCTGTCCTTTTTGGCGGCTACGCGGGACGGACTGGGCTTGTTTGTGCAGGACACCGAAACCGGAGACCCGGCCATCATGCTGGAGCGGGGCGCGCCCCTGTATTACAGTTGGAGCGGCGAAGGGGCGTCGCTGGTGGTGCATATCGGGGAGGATGTCAAGCTGTACCGGGAGATTTCGGACCACGCCGCCGCGGAAGTGTTGGCAACCGGAGCCAGGAACTTCCGCGTTCCCGCCTTCTCTCCCGACGGGCAATGGCTGGCCTACGTGGACGCCACCGGCGAAGGCAACGCCCTTTTCGTCGCCGAGGTCAACGACCTGGAACGGCCCCAACGCCTGACCGACGTTGGCGAGTTTTCCGCCTTCATGTGGTCGCCCACCGGGGCGGAGTTGGCGGTGGCAGACCAGGACGGCCCCGGCTCGGGCTTTGACCGTCTCCGCATCGTGTCCGCCGGCGGGGGGCGACCGTGGGGACTGCCAACCACCCCGGAAGAAGTCACCGACCAACCCCTGCTGGCTTTTTACTGGGCGCCCGACGGACGGCGCATCGCCTGGGTGGGCCTTGACCGAGAGGAAAGACGGTTTCACTGGAACGTATCGTCGGTGTCTCCCAACCCCGGCCCCGCCGCTCCGGAGTTGTTCACCTTCCACCCGACGCGGGAAGTGCTGACGATGCTGACCTACTTTGACCAGTACGCCTACTCTCATTCGCCCTGGTCGCCCGACAGCACCCGGCTGGTGGTGGCCGGCAGTCTGGCCCCGCCCTTCGAGCGGCGCAACGGCCACACCCCCACCGGCGCGCGAGTGTACGTGATTGACGCCGCCGGAATCACCCCACCCCAGGAAATCGCCGAAGGCACTTTGGCTTTCTGGTCGTGGAATTGACCCCGGCCCTTGCTGCGCCTTTGACCCCCGCCATGTCCATCAGACCCCGACTCTTTTCGTTGGCCTTGCTGGTCATGGCTATGGCCCTGGCTTGCAGTTCTCCGCCGGTTCCAACCCCTACCCCCACGCCTACGCCGCCCCCGGATCCCCGGCAAATCCTGGACAACGCCGCCGGGCAAGTGACTTCCCTGGAGTACGTGCGGTTTGACCTGCAACACCTGGAAGGCACGACTCAACTGCTGCCGGGAATCGAAATGACCCGCGCCCACGGCGTTGCCGACTTGCCAGGGGATAAATTCCGGCTGACCTTGGAGGCCCAAGCCGCCGGCGCCTACCTGGAATTGGAGGTTGCCGTGCTGGAGGATGAGTCCTACATGACCAACTTCCTTACCGGACAATGGCAGCAGGTGGCGCCGGACACGCTGCCCTTCGACTTTTCCAACCTGGGGGAAGACCTGGCCCGAATCCTGACCTTGGTGCAAGCCCCCACCCTGTCCGGCCAAGAGCGTTTGGAAGATTACGATACTTACCGCATCAAGGGACGGGTGGACTCCGGCGACTTGGCATCGCTGGTTCCCACCGCCGCCCCCGGTTTCGACGTTGACCTGGACTTGTGGATTGACGGCTCCGAGGGCTGGCTGCTGCGGGTGGAAATGAACGGGCAGGTTGTCCCTTCCGACACCCCGGAAACGGCCCGCTTGCTGATTCTTGACGGCATCAATCAGCCAGTAGAAGTCCCTCGCCCGGAGTAAACCGGGCAAACCGTGAACGCCCCTACCTCCATGCGCCGGCCCGATGCAACCCCCAACGCAACCCTGGTGCTGTCCGTGGTTTGCCTGGGCGCGCTGGTTACGGCCCTGGACCAGACCGTCGTTGTCACCGCGCTGCCCAGCGTGATGCTGGACTTGAAGGTTCCCATCACCCAGCTTGACCGGGTTTCATGGGTTGTCACCGCCTACCTGCTGGGCTACACCGTCGCCATGCCGCTGCTGGGCCGGCTGGCCGACGTTTACGGCTACCCGATGGTTTATCAAGCCGCTTTGGTGGTCTTTACCGTCGGCACGGCGCTGGTGGCCCTGTCACCCAACCTGGAGTGGATGATTGCGGCGCGGGTGGTGCAGGCTGTGGGCGGCGGCGCAACGGTGCCTATCGGCATGGCCCTGGCCGCCGGGCTGATGCCCCCGGAGCGGCGGGGCTTGGCCCTGGGGCTGGTCGGCGGAGCGGCGGAGGCCGGTTCCATGCTTGGCCCCATCTACGGGGGAGCAATCGTCGAACTGTCGGGCTGGCGGTGGATTTTCTGGCTCAATATACCCCAAGCGGCCTTGTTGTTCCTGGCTTTATTCCGGCTGCCCAACCGCCCGGACCGCAGTATCCCGGTGGATTTTACGGGCGGGCTGCTGCTGGCCGCCGCGCTGCTGGCGTTGTCGCTGGCCGTTTCCCGCGGCAGCCTGTTCACCGGGTTTGCCCCCCTGCCCGTTGCGCTGTTGGGGTTGGGGCTGCTGCTGACCGCCGGCCTGGCAGCGCATCAGTCCAGGGCCAAAGCGCCCCTGCTGCCCCGGTTTGTCTTTCGCTCCCCGGTCTTTGTGTCCGCCAACGCGACTCAACTGCTGGTGGGTGTGGCCCTGATTATCGCGATGGTGACGGTTCCGTTGATGGCGAATACCGTCATGGGGAAAGACCCTTTCACCGGCGCGCTGTGGCTGCTGCGCATGACCGCAGCCATACCCGCCGGCGCGGTGGTGGGCGGGCTGGCCGTATCCCGCGCCGGGGTGCGCCCGGTAACGCTGACCGGGCTGGCCCTCACCGCCGTGGGGCTGTTACTGGTCAGCCGTTGGCCCATCGGGATTGCGGAACCGGCCCTGACCGTGCATCTAGTCTTGACCGGATTGGGGTTCGGGCTGGTCATTGCGCCCATCCTTACCCGCGCCCTGGACGCCGTGGCGGAAAACAGCCGGGGCGCCGCCGCCGCCCTGGTGGTGGTCTCCCGCATGATGGGCATGACCCTGGGATTGGCGGCCCTTTCCGCCTGGGGCGTCGAGCATTTCCAGGTGTTGACCGCCGGGCTGGAAATACCGCTGCCCCAACCCGGCGAATCCGCGGCCGCGGCGCAAACCCGGCTGCTGGAATACAACCGGCAGTTGACCCACGCCGGCTTGACCCTGTTCCAAAACTTTTTCCGCGTCGCCGCCTGTGTTACGCTGGCGGCGTTCATACCCGCCCTGCTAATGCGGGAGGGCCGACGGCCATCCGAGGGCTTTTCACCCCCATCCTAACCTTCCCCCGTCAAGGGGGAAGGGACTGGATTCCGGCTTTCGCTGGAATGACGGTAGCTCCTTACATGGTTTTTGACCCCCATCCGACAATCCGCAGGTACTTGAATGGAACTCAAACAACTGGGACACACCGGGGTCATGCTGCCGGAAATCGGGCTGGGCACCTGGAAATACTCCGGGGGCAGCGCGCCGTTGCAGCGTGGAATTGAGCTGGGGGCCTTCCTGATTGACACCGCCGAGATGTACCGCACCGAAGACCAGGTAGGGCGGGCCGTCAAGGGGATGCGCGACCGGGTGTTTATCGCCACCAAGGTTCTGGGCGGCCACCTGCGCTATTCCCAGGTCTTGCGGGCCGCCGAGGGCAGCCTGCGCCTGCTGGAAACCGACTACATTGACCTGTACCAGATACACTGGCCCAACTCCAGCGTTCCCATCGCGGAGACTATGAAGGCGATGGAAGAGTTGGCCGATTCGGGCATGGTCAAATACATCGGGGTCAGCAACTTTTCCCGGCGCGAATTGGAAGAGGCCCAGGCCGCCATGAACAACCACCCCATCGTGTCCAACCAGGTGCTTTACAACCTGAAACGCCGCAAAATCGAGGAGGAACTGCTGCCCTACTGCCAGCGCAACGATATAACCGTGCTGGCCTACACGCCCCTGGCCAGCGGAGACTTGACCGGCCCGGCCCCGGCCAACTCCGGCGGGCAGCGCAGAAACATCCGCCGGGCCGCCGGCAAGCTGCTGGGCCGGGGACGGCAGCGGGATGTCCTGCAAGCCCTGGCCGGGGAAACCGGCAAAACCCCGGCGCAAGTTGCCCTGAACTGGTGTACCTCCCGCCCCAACGTCATCGCCATTCCCAAGTCCAACAGCGTCGCCCGCACCGAGGAAAATTGCGGCGCCTCCGGCTGGCGGCTGACACCGACGCAAGTTGAGCAGTTAGACCAAGCCTTCCCGCGTTAGAAAGTGTCCCCAACGGATGTCTGTTGGCGTCCCAACCCAACCTTCCCCCTGGTTGCGGCTAGGGTTAATATGGGGGTCAAAACCGGGTTGTTACAAATCCCCAAGGAAAGGAATTGTTATGGAATTTGAACAGACCAAGGAGTTTCTCCGCAGCAACCACCGGGGCGTGGTGACGACATTCCAGCGCAACGGCGCGGCCCAGTCCAGCATCGTGGTTTGCGGGGCCTATCAGGACTACATGGCCCTGGTGTCGGTGCGGGGCCGCTCGGCCAAGGTGCGCAACCTGCGCCGCGACCCCCGCTGCACCGTCACCGCCACCGCCGCCGACTGGAGGCAGTACGTGGTGGTGGAAGGCCAGGCGACGCTGATGGACTACCGCAACACCGACCCGGAGGAAATGCGGGTCAAGCTGCGGGAGGTTTTCATGGTTTGCGGCGACCACGAACACCCGGATTGGGAAGAGTACGACCGGGCCATGGTAGAGCAGGACGCGGTAATCATCCTGGTAACACCGGAGCGGGTTTACGGGTTGCTGCGCTAGAACGCCATTGTCGCGTCGGCCAGGCAGACCAACTCGCCCCGCTGGTTGATGCCCTTGACCCGGCAGTCCACCAACTTCTTGCCGTCGTCTTCCCGCTTGCCCGTAACCTCTCCCTGGAAGACCACCGTATCACCGGAGCGGAAGGGGGTTATGGCCCGCATCAACAGGGAACCGCCGTCGTAAAAGGCGGTCAAGGGGAAGGATTGCTGCAACATTTGGTCAACGTAGGACATGGTGGCCGGGCCGGCGTTGACGATGCCGCCAAAGATGTTTTGCCGGGCGAACTCTTCGTCGGTGTGGATGTTGCTGGGGCTGGCCTTGCCGGCCAGCCGGAAATCGTTTTTGGCGTTAATCACTTCCCGGCTCTCGGTGATGCTCAGCGACGCCAGTTGGTCGCCGACGGCCGCATCGTCAAAAGACTTGAACCCCGCCGCCGGCGTTGAATCCGCCGACGGCCCGGTATCCGTTGGCTGCGGATTGGATGGAGGCTCGCCGGCCGAATCGCGTTGGCCCCTGGCGTACTCGAAGATGCAAGTGTAGTCGTACTCCGCCACTTTGACGCCGGCCTGGTTGACGCATTCCACCCGGAAGGTGACGAATTTGCTGCCCCGCCGCGCGTACTTTTCCAGCACCCGGCGGTTGCCGGTGATGGTGTCTCCGGCGCATACGGGAGCGAACCAACGGGCCTCGCACTTGGCGAAGGGGGTCTGCCGCCGGGCCGTTTGCGACTGCTCGACCGCCACAAACCCGTTGGCCTCGGCGATGTCGTCCCGCATCAACGGCGCATAACTCAACGCCATCGTAGGCATGGCCGGACTGCCGGGGCGCTGATACGCCGGGTTGGGGTTCTGCGACAGCCGGGCGTACTCGGCGATGTTGTCCGCCGTAATTTGCACCACCGTGGGCCGTCCCGCCTGGCCCGGTTCTACCGCGTCATACTCCCAAAGTTTTTCCTGCAACTCGGTCATGGCCCGTCTCCTGAAGGATGTTGGATGGGGAAATACCCCTCAATCCCCCTTTACGAAAGGGGGATTGGTTGGCAGCCTTAAAACTCCGGCATTTGCCCGATGGCGCTGCGGAGGGTGGCGATGAAACTGCCCGACCTTTCGTAGCTCACCCGCCAATACTTTTCGGCCTGCTTGGGCATACTCCGGGCCTGCAACTGGAAGTAGCCGGGCTTGCCCCTGGCTCCGATGTAAAGGAATGCCCCGCCCAACGGCACGGTCAATATCGCGCTGATGGGCAGTATCGGCATCATCAGCAGTCCTAGAATTACCAGGGCCGCCCCCAACGCCAGGGCGGGATGGTTGGCGCGGCGCACCATGTCCACCGAGGCCAGGTCGGCGTAAGAAATTTCCAGCAGATGCCCCCGGCTGGGGCCGTCGGGCGGGTCCAGCCGCACCACCCGGTAGTTGGTGGCGTAAAAGGGCGCAAAGGAACTTAACAGCCGTTCCGACGACGCCAGGTAGTGGTGTATGTTGGGCCGGTCAGGACGTTGATGCGTAGAACCGGCCGGCCCATCGGTTTCTTCCATTTGTACCCGAACTAAACCCGCAGAAATTTGCCGCCAAGTATGCCCAAACCGCGCTGCCTTGACAAGACAAACGCAAGGTTAACGTCCCGTGCCATTCACCGGGTAGGGGCGCACGGCCATGCGCCCCTACGTTGCCATCGTCTTGGGCCGTCGGCAGGGCCGTTTCGTTTCCCGGGGGTGTGGTTCCGGGCGGTTAATGGGCTACCCGGATGATGCCGTACATATGCCGGTACAGTTTTAACGCCTCCGCCGCCAGGTGGCGCCAACTGCGTCCGCCGCCGGGCCGGACGTGCTCGAAAATGCTGGTTTCGGTGTAGCGGAAGTTGTCGCGTTCCGCCACGGCCTCGGCCAACCGCCGGGACTCGGCCACCGGGATAACCTTGTCTCCCCGGTCGTGCATCACCGTCAACCGGGCCTTCAAGTCGCCAATATGCGCGCTGGGGGAAATGCGGGTCAAGTTCCGTTGGAAGTCCTCCGGCATCGCGTCCAGCAATTCCTCCGCTTCTGCCGGAGAAGGCGCGGCCAGCAGGCCGGCTACCGTCCTGGCTCCCGGCGACAGCGCCGCCAATTCCGCCGACGTGGGGTTGGCGTCGCCACTGACAAACCATCGCTGCAAGTCGGCCCGTTCCGCCGCGTCTTGCACCGTCTCCAGCAGTTCATTGGCGAACACCCGGCGGGTCAACTGGTCAACCGCCCAGGGTTGCTGCCCATCGTCCAGTTCGGTGGTGCCGCTGGCAATCTGCAAGAAAAAGCCCTTGGCGTCATAAAAGGCCCCGAAGGGATTTATGAACAGCACATCATCGTTAATCCGTTGGTCGGAGGCCGCCACCATGACAAAAGACCCGCCCACCGAAACGCCGCCCATGCCTACCCTTTCCGGGTCAACGTAGTCCTGTTCCCGCAGGTACTTGAAGGCCCAGACCAGGTTTTCCACTTCCTCCGGGTCAACATTGGCCTGCAAACCCATCGTTGGTGACCAGTGAATCATCACCACGAAACCCGCCCGGGACAGGGCGTTGCCCAGGTTCACCACGTCGGCGTCATCCCTGCCGGCGGCGTTGGCCCCGAGGAAAAACAGGACGGTGGCGCGGGGGTGTCCGTCCGGCGCCCGGTAAACGTCGGCCACCCCTTGACCCCGCGCCGTGGGGTAGGTCACTTCCTCCCGCAGCGGCGTGGCGGTAAGCCATTCCTGGGGTTTTACCGGAACGTCCAGCATTTGCGATACGAAAAGGCCGGTATGCAGGCCGGTTTTCAACGGAGGAACCCAGGTAAAACCCATAACCACCACCGCCGCCAGCAAACACGCGATAGAAACCAGCCGGAAAAAACAGCCCGGCCGGCCCCAGAAGGCGCGGAATTTTCCCAACCACGATTTCAACGATTTCACCAGCAACCAACCATCAGCCGGCCCGTCATCAGACCCTTACCTTGGCAATCATCGCCGCCGACAAGACCCGCGTTCCCGCCATCGCCAGAAACACCGCCGGCCAGGGACTTCCGGCCAGGTCCAGCCAAACGCTGAACACAATGGCCTGCAATCCGGCGTAGGCGTAACCGTGGGCGTCCATCAGCCCGGAGGCGGTTCCCGACATCCGCCTTCCGGCCATATCCACCGCGATGGTGGCAATGGGAGACAGGCCCATGCTGATCCCGCCCAGCAGCATCAATGCAGCCCCCAGTTGCGCGTTGCCCGGCGGGGCCAGCGCCACGGCAACCAGGGCCAAAGCGCTGCCGGCGCAGGACGCAATTACCATTGGTCTTCGGGAACTTGCCAGCAGCTTGTCCGAAATAATGCCGGAAATCGGCGGCGCAACCAGGTAGCCCAACGGCAGCAAAAAGGTCAACAGGATGGTGGACTGGATGGAATGGCCGCCGGCCTCAAAGTAATAGATGGGAACCCAGGTGGTCAACCCGTAGCGGGCGACGTTTTCAAGTCCCTTGACGTGGGAGGCCAGATGAAAGCCGGGCCGGGACAGCAGCTCCCGGTAGGGGCCGAATCCCCGCAGCCGCTCCGGGGCCAATGCCTCCGGGCCGGCGGAAACTTCGTCCTCCTCAACGTACTCCGGCAGCCCCACGTCGCCGGGCCGGTCTCGCGACAGGAAGTAAAAGGCCACCCCCAGGGCCAGAATTATCAACGGCGGATAGCGGAAAGCCGCTCTCCAGCCAAATTCGACACCCACCCAGCCGGAAATCCACCACATCACCAGCATTGCGCCGCCGGAGGCCGTGCCGATGATTCCCATTGCCATGCCCCGTTCCCGCCGGGGCCACCACTGGGAAACCAGGCTGATGGCCGGCGCCCAGCAGGCGGCGTTGACAAACCCGTTGATGCCCCAGGGTATTGCCAACGTCAGGGCGGAGGTTCCGAAATTGGTTATCCAGTTGGTGGCGACGGTGGCCGCCGCTCCCAGCAGCCCCCACAGCCGCAGCCCGTAGGCTTCGGCCAAGCGCCCGTGAACCAGGTCTCCGAGGCCGAACCCCCAGAGCAGCAGGGCGTTAATCATCCCGATTTCAACGTGGGTCAGGGCCAGTTCGTCTTTCACCAACGGCGACACCGGCCAGAAGTTAAACCGGCCCAGGTAAACGAAAAGATAGAAAAAGGCGAAGGCCAACAGCCCCCGCCATTTCCAACGGACGTAACTTTGCTGCCCGCCGTCGGGGGAATCGCCGTAATTGCCGACGGTCATTCCCTTTCCTTGTCCCCTCTAACCAATCTTCTGCCCTATCGGGACCCCTCTCCTTTTGGGATAGGACAATAGCAAAGTCACGATAACCGCGACCTGCAAAGGCAGTTTTATGTGGCTCTTGTCCAAAGCCAACTGTCCTTGTCCTTACCGAGTAGGGGCGCACGGCCGTGCGCCCCTACATTGCAGTCGTCCTGCCCGTGGGGAGAGGGGCCTGAGTCAGGGCAAACCGCAAAACCGCCCGTCCCCGGAATGCCGGGACGGGCGGAGCAATGGGCCAACCAACGCTATCGTCTAGCGTTTGGTGTAGAGCAACTCCCTGGCGTCGGACAGCAGTTCGTCGTCGCTGCGGGCCAGGTCAATGGGGTCGCCGTGGGGCTGAGGCACCGGGAACCCGGTGCGGTAGTAAAGCTCCACCCGGTTGCCTTCCGGGTCGAAGAAATACATCCCGAAGGCGTTGCCGTGGCTGACGATGCGGTCAATCTTCAACCCCTCTTCCTCAATCATCCCCTTGTATTCCCGCATATCCTGGATGGTGGGAACCTTGAAGGAAATCTGCTGGATGATTTGGGTATCGTCCTCGGACTTCCGGCCCTTCATCAGCACGAACTCGTGATGCTCCGATACCGGATCCGAACTCAGAAAGCACATCCCCCGGCCTTCCAGGTCTTCGTCGGCCACCTCCAACCCGATGACGCGGGTATAGAAGTCGCGCATCTTCATCAGGTCATGGGCGTATATGCCCACGTGTCCCAATCCTGCCGTTTTCGCCATGTCCAAATCCCTCCAGATTAAGCGGTTGAAATCCTTATGTGGGGCTGATTATACCACCTATTCAACCGGACTTGCCGGAAGGGATTTGGCCGTCGAGCGGATTAGGCCGGCCCTATCGCCCGATGAGGGACAGCCCCGCGCCGGCTCCCGCCGACAGGGCCACCACCAGCCAGGGCGGGAATCGCCAGGACACCAGCAGCAGCAGGGCCGCCGCCGCCAGCGCAAAGTCCTCCGCCGACTGCACCGCGCTGGTCCAGACCGGGTTGTAGAGGGCTGCCACCAGGATGCCCACCACTGCGGCGTTGACTCCCCGCAGCGCCGATTGGAAGGCTGACCGACTCCGCAGCAAGTCCCAGAAGGGCAAGGCGCCCGCCACCAGCAAAAAGGACGGCGCGAAAATCGCCCCCAAGGCCAGCGCGGCCCCGGCGACCCCGTTGGGCGGCGGCCCGGACACGGCTCCCAGGTAGGCGCTGAATGTGAACAACGGCCCCGGCACCGCTTGGGCCGCTCCATATCCGGCGATGAACTGGTCTTTTGTCACCCACCCCGGCGGCACCACCTCAGCCTGGAGCAGCGGCAGGACTACGTGACCGCCCCCGAAAACCAGCGCGCCGGAGCGGAAAAAACTGTCCACCAGGGCCAGCCATTGGGCCGGCTGGGCTTGGCGCAGCAGGGGCAGCGCGGCCAGCAGACCGGCGAATACCACCAGGGCGGCCGCGGCCAGCCAGCGGGGTATCCCCGACGCCAACCGCTCCTGCCGCTCGGCCCCCGAGTCGGCTCGGAGCAAAAAGCGGCCAGCCAGTCCCCCGCCGGCGATTACCGCAATCTGCACCCAAGCCGCCGGCCAGGCCAGGGCAAATATCGCTGCCAATACTGCGATGCTGGCCCGTTCCTTGTCCGGGGCCAGGCTGCGGCCCATGCCCCAGACCGCTTGCGCCACTACTGCGACGGCGACGATTTTCAAGCCCCGCAGCCAACCGGCGTCGGCCAAGTCCAGCGACCCCACGCCAAAGGCGAATACGGTCAGCAATACCGCCGACGGGAGGGTGAATCCCAGCCAGGCAGCGAACCCGCCGGGCAGTCCCGCCCGCATGATTCCCACCGTCATACCCACCTGGCTGCTGGCCGGCCCCGGCAGGAACTGGCACAGGGCCACTACGTCGGCGTAGCTGGCCTCATCCAGCCACTTTCGCCGGGCGACGTACTCTTCGCGGAAGTAGCCCAGGTGAGCCACTGGCCCCCCGAAGGAAGTCAGACCCAGCCGCAGGGCCACCAAAAAGACCTGAATGACCCGCTTGACCGGCCCGATGGAACTGTCAGTCAATCACCAACTCCCGTCAATCCTTGGGCCTGTCGTCATTCCCGCCCCCCACCGTCATTCCCGCGAAAGCGGGAATCCAAGTCCCTTCCCATAGGTGTATGGGCGGAAAATCCTTCCCGCCCTCTACCGTCATACCGGCGCAGGCCGGTATCCAGGATTCCTTGCTCTTGGAGATGCTGGTCTGCGCTGGGGCTTTCTGGATTCCGGCTTCCGCCGGAATGACGATACACCCTCAAGAAACTATCTCTAAACTTAGCGGACATCCTCGAGTAGAGGGAAATCCCCCTTTACAAAGGGGGAGAGACGTTGGACAAGTCCCTTTTGGGGATGGCTACTTATTGTCCACTTCTTGCCCGCAAGGACGCCACCCCCACCCTAACCCTCCCCCGTCGAGGGGGAGGGGATTTTTCGCACGCTCTCTAACGGAGTTGGGTGGGGGTCAAATGCCTTAAAAGTCCCGTTCCCCGCCGTTGACGTGGATGGTCTGGCCGTTGATGAACCCGGCGGCGTCGGAACACAGGAAGGCGCACAGCGACGCTATATCGTCGGTATGTCCCAACCGTCCCACCGGAATCTCGGCCAACCGGGCCGGCGGCCTGGTGGTGGTCTGCCCTTCCCGCGAGGTGTCAATCATCCCCGGCACGATGCAGTTGACCAGAATCCCGCTGGGTCCCAACTCCGTCGCCAGCGCGCGGGTCAGCCCGATGAGGCCCACCTTGGCCGCCGAAATGTGCGCCCCGCCGTGCCGTCCCTGGAACGCCTGCAACCCGCTGAGGTTGACCACCCGCCCCCAGCCGCGTTCCAGCATTCCCGGCAGGGCCGCCTTGGTGGTGATGAAAGCCGAGTCCAGGTCGGTAGCCAGCACGCCCCGCCAATCGTCGTAGGTCATTTCCGGGAAAGGCTTGTGGGGACGGGTAGCGGCGTTATTCACCACCACGTCCAGCCGCCCGAACTCGGCCAAGGCCGTTTCCAGCATGGTTTCCAGTTGCGCCCGGTCGCCCACGTCGGCCAGCAGGGGCAGACTTTTGCGCCCCAACTCCCCTACCTCGGCGGCCACCGACTCCGCCTCTTGCCGGTTGGAGCGGGCGTTGACCACCACGTCGGCCCCCTGCTGGGCCAACGCTAGGGCGATGGAACGTCCAATGTTGCGCCCCGATCCGGTCACCAGGGCAACTTTTCCTTCCAGACTCATGCGACTACACCCCCTCGACAAATACGACGGTTGAATCCGACGCCTCATGGCGCAGCTTCATCGGGCCGCTGTATTCCGGCGAATGGTACCATTGCTTCGCCCGTTCCATGCTCTCGAACTCGATGATGACCAGCCGCCTGGGTTCCCAACCGCCCTCGGCGGTCTCGGTGGCCCCGCCCCGCACCACGTACTTGCCGCCGTACTGCTCGATGGTTGCCTCCACCTGCCCGCGGTAAACCTCGAACTTGTCCGGGTCGGTAACGGTAACTTCCGCAATAACGTAACCTGCCATGTATTGCCCCTCCAGAATTGAATCCGTTGCTATTCTACTAGCAGTCCGCCGCCGTTGCATTGGCGATTAGCCCGTCATACCGGCAAGGGCCGATATCCAGGAATCCTTGCTCATAATGACGTGGTTCTATGCCGGGACTTTCTGGATTCCGGCTTTCTCCGGAATGACGGGTTGGGGGCAAGGAACTATTGGGTGGGATTTCTGGATTCCGGCTTTCGCCGGAATGACGATGCGCCGTTAACCGTCTATGTCCTTGTCAGGTAGGGGCGCACGGCGGTGCGCCCCTACCTTTGCAATCGTCCTCGTCAAGAACCTCAAATCCTTGCCCCGCCTATTCGGTAGTGTTAACCTGCTTTTCAATCACGCTACGGACAACCCAAGGAGACGGCCCATGACTAACGCTGAAATCGCAACTTACCGCAATTACATCGCCGGAGAGTGGACTGACTCCGTTTCCGGCGAGACTTACGCCATTACCAGCCCGGCCAACAAGACCGAGACCCTGGGCCACTTCCAGCGTTCCGTTCCCGAAGATGCCCTGGCTGCGGTGGCCGCCGCCGATGCCGCCCGCCAGTCCTGGGCCGACACTCCCGCCCCGGCCCGCGGGCAAATCCTCTACCGCGCCCTGGACATCATGGAACGCCGGGCTGAGGAAATCGCCCGCACCATCACCATCGAAGAGGGCAAGCCCCTGGCCGACGCTCGCGGGGAAGTCCGCCGGGCCATGAACATCATCGAATACTCCGCCGGGGAAGGACGCCGGATGTTCGGTTACACCACCCCCTCCGAACTGGCCAACACCGTGGCCTACACCGTCCGTCGTCCGTTGGGGGTGGTGGCCCTGATTACTCCCTGGAACTTCCCCATCGCCATCCCCGCCTGGAAACTGGCCCCGGCCCTCATCTGCGGCAACACCGTGGTTTTCAAGCCCGCCTCCGGCACTCCCCTTAGCGCGGTCAAGCTGGTGGAGGTCTTTGAAGAGGCCGGACTTCCCCCCGGCGTGTTGAATCTAATCACCGGCCCCGGCGCATCGGTGGGCAACGCCCTGGTGGAAAGTCCGCAGGTACAGGGAATTTCCTTCACCGGCTCCACCGAAATCGGCACCGACCTTTACGCCCGGGGCGCGGGCCTGCTCAAAAAAGTCCAGTGCGAAATGGGCGGCAAGAACGCCGTCATCCTGCTGGCCGACGCCGACCTGGACAAGGCCGTTGGCGGCATTGTGCAGGGCGCTTTCGGCTCCACCGGCCAACGCTGCACCGCCACCAGCCGGGCCATCGTCGAGGCCCCCATCCACGACCGTTTTCTGGACCAACTTCTTGACCGCACGGCCCAACTGAAAATCGGCGACGGCCTGGACCCGGAGGTGGACGTTAGCCCCCTGTCCAGCCAGTACCAGCAGGACAAGGTGCTGGAATACATCGGCATCGGCGCCGAAGAAGGGGCCAACCTGGCCCACGGGGGCCACGCTCTCACCGGCGGCATCTACGACCAGGGCTACTACGTGGAACCGACGATTTTCACCGGCGTGGGCCGCGATATGCGAATCGCCAAAGAGGAAATTTTCGGCCCGGTCTTGACCGTCTTTCAGGCCGCAGACCTGGAGGACGCGGTGGACATTTCCAACAGCGTCCAGTTCGGGCTGTCGTCATCGGTTTACACCCGCGACCTGCACCGGGCGCACCAATACATCAACACGGTGGAGACGGGGATGGTTCACGTCAACGCCCCCACCCTGGGCGGCGAGGTTCACCTGCCCTTTGGCGGCATGAAATCGTCGGGGGTGGGCCAGCGGGAGCAGGGCACCGAGGCGGTGGACTTCTTCACCGAGGTCATCACCGTTTACATAGACTACGGCGACACCAACCGCAGCCAGGCGAGGTTTATTTAGGCCGGATATGGTCTTATATAACGCGCAAGGGAGTTTTCTTGTCGGCCCTCAATTGCCCTTGGCTACCAAAAAAGGCCGACAGATACCCAACGAACAGCGTTCTGCACTGGCGCCGCAAAGGATGGAAGCCGCTAGGAACATTGTTTTATCGGGCCATAGTTCCGCCACGGCAAGGTCTTTGAGCAGCGCTTACAATTGCATGGGAATGGTTTTCGCCGCTCGGCGGACGTGGGTCGAACCGCAGAGCTTGCGTATGATTCTTGACGATGACGGTTACCGGCGGGTCGGTGATAAATCCGAATTGCAGCAGGGTGATATTGTCGTCTATCAGGACGGTAATGGCGAAGTTTCCCACGTAGGAATTGTTGCGAGCATTAACAGGAACGTGACGGCTGGGGATTGGGATGTTACCATCCTGAGCCAATGGGGAAGAGACGGCGAATACTTCCATCGGGCTGACGACGTAAACCCGCTGCTGGGAAGCCCAACCGAGTATTGGACTGACCGGATATGACTTGGCAAGAAGCGTTGGAAGAAATTCAGACCCACGAGTTTGACGTCAATCTGAACGTCGTTAGCAGTTACGGCGCCTTTTTCAAGGCCGCCTCCCGCCAACCGGCGGTACAGGAAATGGCCCGGCAGTTGGCGGAGTGCAGTAACCGACGCGAGGAAACCTTGGGCTTGATATACGATATTTCCAACCTGGCAATAGACCCTCGCTACGAAAACCCCAAGGATACATCCCTGGCAATCCTCTTGTGGCTGACTTCGTTTGCCGACCCTGAGTATTCCCGGTTGGCAGCGTTTTACGTTGACCAAGCTCCTCAATGCTGGTACGCCAAAAAGTTGGCCCGCAGCATTCTGACGCCGGCTGCCGTAAAGAGCTCAAACGCATCCTTCCGCGATTCACCGAAAGGAAATTCGACCTTTTCCTCTGCCACGGACTCAATAATTGCGATGGCTTCGGGCAATCCCAAGCACGGAATTAGTCGGTGGAAAGGCAACACGTCCGCTGATTCCGGAACCTATATGCAGACTGTTGGAGCACAACTTTGAAAGTAATTTGGGCTGTTATATGCGAAAGCTCAGCCTTTGACCGGGACACCAACAATTGTTCGTTGTTCAATATCCTGGAAGAAGTCCAGTTGCCGGCCGAGCCTCCTTCCCCGATCCCAGGTCAAGACGGCGGTAGGCTCGTAATCCCTTTACGAGTTGAAATCGTGGTTCTATTCAGCCGTTCCACTCCCGGAGTTCCAGAGCGGGCCAAGGCTCGGATCTTCATAGATTCTCCCCAAAATGGCGATACCGAACCCATTAGACTCGACGAGTTTGAGGTTGACCTGACTACTTCTCTCCGCAATCGGACCAGGGTCGCTTTTTACGGACTCCCGATAGGAGAGGCTGGTACATATCGTTTCGTAGTGGAGGGAATCGGTCCAACCGGAAAATGGGTAGAGATGTCCGACGTTCCTCTTGAAGTGTCGTACAACCCCGGAAATCCAGGGTAAAACCGGGAAACGATTTTCCCTTAACCCCCGTTAGCCAACGCCTCCGCCTCCCGCAGATAATCGGCGGTGGCGCGGATGTCCTTGATTAACAGCGACACCGGCTCAATGTCTTTTTGACACAACACCGTCGTGAAGAAAGTGTTTTCCAAGATGGAGTAGCTGCGGGTGATTTTTTTCAACGCCTCATCCCGTTCAGGCAATTGAGCCAGGGCGACGTATGTTTTCCGGTCATCCAGAGG
This sequence comes from Dehalococcoidia bacterium, assembly GCA_963665735.1. Taxonomy (GTDB): domain Bacteria; phylum Chloroflexota; class Dehalococcoidia; order Lucifugimonadales; family UBA3495; genus CATOSK01. The sequence continues at coordinate 1,520,695 of OY762444.1, forward strand.
ATTGACTTCAACTTCAACGCCGGTACGCGCCAGAATTAAAGCGTTGGTGGCCTGCAAGACAGCATCCCAGGTTTTCCCCACCGACTTCTCCAACTCGGTGCGGTCCAATTCCTCAATTGCCGATGCCAAGTGTTTCATAGCTTGGGCGTAGGTTGCGTTAGCCGTAGCGAATAGCGCTACGGCGCGTTCGGTTTCCAGCATATAACCCCTCAACTGCGATATGCGGCCGACATTTCGGCGTCGCGGATGTAACCCGGTGTGGCGCGTATTTCGTCGATCAGCTCGTCTTCCGGCTCAAGGATTCCCTGGTAGAAACATCGCCCATGCAACCTACTCTGTCGCGCTCGGTAAACGTCCCTCAAAGGTGCAACCCCCGGGTCGGTCTTGGCCAGAAACCTCAACCCCCTGGAAGTGTGCGGGGAATTCATCGGCTCCCGCCCGGTGCGGGCCAGAATCAACGCATCGGTGGCGCGTTTCGTGGCTCCCCAGGCAGCCTCGGCGGCGATGCGCGTCCTGCCCAACCCCAACAAGTCAACGGCGTCGCCGTACAGCTCCCAAGCGTCTGCGAAAATGGCTGATGTTCGCTCCGGTTCCAGCATAGTCAGTCAGCCCTTGCATTTTAGCACAGGCCAACGGCCAAACCCGCCGGGATTGCGCCGGCTTGTCCCTGGTTCCTACAGGGGTTGGCGGCCCGGGAAGCCGGCGTTGGTTTCGTGCCACCAACCGATTTCCGGCTCTCCCCGCAACCAGCAGAGGTGAACCTCCCGCCCTTCCCGCATTGAAGGAAAGTCCACCAGGCCCCGGCCTATGTCGCGCACGATGATGCCGCGTTGAGTCACTTCCTCCAATAGCCGCTGCAACTGCCGCGTCAGCCGATTCACTTCCTGTTGCGCCCGGTTGATTTCTTCCTCGCTGCTGGAATGCCCGTTGCTGCGCCGCCGCCGCAGTAAGTCCAGCAATTCCCGCTGCTTGGTTTCCAGTTCGTCGCGCACCGGGGACATATCGGCAAATCGCTCTTCTAACCACGGCACCAGGGCGTTGGCTTCTTCCAGGGTAAATTGACGGTTCATCATAATGCGCCTACTTTATCGCAGCCCAACCTTTTCTGGCAAAAAACCCCCGATGGAGAGGGCCGGGCGTCCTGCCCCAAAATGGCGTACAATACCGGAGAATCAAGCCAACCCTCCACACGCCGATTAGGAACATCCCCATAGAAGAGGCCCCCAATGCCCATCATAGACCATTCCCAGACCCCCGAAGTGCCTTGGCGTCCCGGCTACCGCAAGTGGGACGTGGCCGGCGAGGAACAGGGCGTCACCAGCACTTTCAGCATCAACACCGCCGAACCCGGCGCCGGCGCCCCCCTGCACACCCACACCATTGACGAGCTTATCGTCATTGAAGAGGGAACTCTGGAAGTCCGCATTGACGGCGAAACCCGCACGGTGGGGAAAGACCATACCATCGTGATTCCCCCCGGCGCGGAACACGGTTTCACGGTGGTGGGCCAAGGCCCGGCCCGGCTGCTGGTGTTTTTTCCCGCTCTTGACCCTTACTCCGAAGGCCATACCCGCTACCTGGAGGGTTCCCGCCCGGCCTCGGTGTCAGATTAAGCAGTATGACTGCCCCGCCCAAAGACCGGAACCGCTTTGCCCCCGGCGACCTGGCTTTGCTGCTGGACCGCAAAAACCGCCGCTACCTGGTGACCCTGGACGACGCCCAGGTTTTCCACAGCCACCTGGGTCAACTGCGCCACGCCCAACTCATCCACGGCAAGGTGGGCGGCTGGTATCGCACCGACCGGGGCCACACCTTCCTGGCTGTGCGGCCCACCTTGGGCGACTTCGTGCTGGAAATGCCCCGCGGCCCGCAGATAATTTACCCCAAAGACCTGGGCAACATCATCACCCTGGCCGACATCTTCCCCGGCGCCACCGTCGTCGAGGCCGGTCTGGGTTCCGGTTCCCTGACCGCGGCCCTGCTGCGGGCGGTAGGCGCCGCCGGGCGGGTCATCACCTACGAAATCAACGAATCCACTATTGCCAACGCCCGCCGCAACATCGAAAAAGTCATCACCGACACTGCCAACCTGACCATAACCATCGGCGACGTTTACCAGGGCATAGACCGGCAGGACGTTGACCGGGTGGTGCTGGACGTTCCCGAACCGTGGCAAGCTGTTGCCGCCGTGGGCGACGCCCTGGTGATGGGGGGAATCTTCCTGAGCTTTCTCCCCACGGTGTTGCAGGTGCATCAATTGGTGGAGCGGCTGCGCGCCGACGGACGTTTCCAACTCATTGAGACGGTGGAGACCCTGCTGCGGCCCTGGCACGTCACCGAGCGCAGCGTCCGCCCGGCTCACCGGATGGTGGCCCACAGCGGATTTCTGACCACCGCCGTCCGCTGCGAACCCAGAATCGTCGGCACGGCCTCCCGTCCCTTGCCGCCGGAAACGCAAGACGACCCTGAACCCAACCCGGAGGACTGATAATAATGGACGTTATGGAACGTGACCAGACCATTGAATTTCTGAACCGCCACGTCAAGACGGATATGCTGATGAAACACCTGCTGACGGTGGAGGCCGCCATGCGGGGTTACGCCCGCAAGCACGGCGAGGACGAAGACCGTTGGGGCATCGCCGGACTGTTGCACGACTTCGATTGGGAAATTTGCCCCACCCCCGAAGACCATCCGGTTTACGGCTCGGAAATTCTGCGGGAACACGGCTACCCGGAAGACATCATCCGGGCCGTGCTGACCCACGGCGACCACACCGGCATCCCACGGGAAACCCTGATGGAACACACCCTTTACGCCGTGGACGAACTTTCCGGTTTCATTCGCGCCGTGGCCCTGGTGCGCCCGTCCAAGAACCTGGATGACGTTACGCCCCGTTCCGTCAAGCGCAAGATGCGGGACAAGAACTTCGCCAAGGACGTTAACCGGGAGGATATTCTTCGGGGCGCCGAGGAACTGGGCATTGACCTGGACGACCACATTAACTTTGTGGTGGAAAGCATGAAGCCGGTGGCGGAACGCATTGACCTGACCACGGGAACGCCGGAGGACTAGACACTCTCCGGGCCGTCCGGCTCTTCCAGCCCCCACAGCCGTTCCAGCTCGAAACTTTCCGCCCAGGCCGCCCCGTAACGGCCCTCGGCCAACCGCAAGTGGGCCGGCGTCAAAAGGGGCGTCGGCAGCGTCTCCACCAGTGCGGCAACCTCCGGGGAAGATTCCATGCCCCAAAGCCGGGGCTGCCCGACGTTTTTGCCTTGGGCCAGGACTTTGAAATCGCCCAACCCGTCGGGATTGACCAGCTCCGACATTCCCCGGCGGTTGGCCGCGTACTCCATCGGGTCCGGGACCGCAGACCGCAGGCGTTCCAGAAAATTCCCCATGCCCAGGTTGCCCAGGAATGAGCGCTGGTTGGTAATGTCCAGGAAATCCAGTCCGGCGTTTTCCCCCAACCTGATTACAGAGGTAAAGTCCACCTGCGCGGTTATATCCTGCCGCCCGATGCGTTCCAGAGGGCTGTCGGTCTGAGTGTGCCGGTAGAAAGTGGTCAATGTTCCCCGATAACGCTCTTCCGCAGAATAAAGCTCTTCGGCGCTCCGTCCGTAGTCTATAGTCAGGACAAACCCCCGTTCCAACGCCCTGAACATCGCATTCGTCCACGACGCCAGATTCACGTTGATTTCAAGGGTCTGACCTTCCGCCGGTACGAACTCGAGGGCCATCAACCGGGCAACCGGCCCCCCATCGAAGGTGTAGTCGGTGCAGGCAATCAGCATATCGGCCACCTGGTCAACGTACACTTCCCGCAACCCTTCCCGTTGCATAACCACCTGCCGTACCGGCCAGGCATCGAGAAGTTCGTTGGACAATATGCAACCCACCACCCCCCGAAAAGGGAAGGTATCGGAAACAATCCTGTGGGCCCCATCCAGCCCCGTCTCGTGTCCCGCCTCGGCCCTTCGGTCAATACAAAGGTAGCGCAGACTGTCCCTGAAATCGCGGGAAACCTCCCCGGCCCAATCCAGCACGTTCCGGCACAGCAGACCGTCGCCGGCGCCCGGTTCCAGCACGGTGAACACGGCGGGGCAGTCCAGAATCCGCCACATCTGGTAAAGCTGCACCGCAATCAGCGCCCCGAATACCGGATGCGCCAGCGGGCTGGTGAAATAGTCCCCCGAAGCTCCAACCCGTTCCCCGGAAGTGTAGTACCCGCCCCGGGGCCAATAGAGGGCCACCTCCATAAACTCGCCGAAGGTAATAGGGCCGTTCTCGGCGATGCGGCGGCGTATTTCGGACTCTGCGGGGGTCACGTCACAAAAACGACGGCGGGCAGGAAACGGGAAAGCTATCGGCCGTTTCGCGCTATGGGGCCGGCCGGCGGCGGTTCGTCGAAAGGCTTGCCATCCCGGAAAGCAGCCTGCTGACGGTCGTACCAAGCCAGCCATTCCTGGCGTTCTTCATCGCGGCCTGCTTGGAGACCTAGTTCCCGGCCTGCCTGGAGACCTAGTTCCCGGCCTGCCTGGAGACCTTGTTCCCGGCCTGTTTGGATACCTTGTTCCAAGCCTGCTTGGAGACCCTGTTCCAAGCCTGCTTCCCGGCCTTCCTCCCGGCCTTCCTCCCGGCCTTGCTGTCGGCCTTCTTCCCGGCCTTGCTCTCTCAATTTTCTGACCCTGCGGGGAATCAAAAGCACCATGTGTCCGGTAACCTCCACAACCATTGCCACCACGATGGACACCCCCAACGCCGACTCGAAGATGGAGGCCATCAGATGAGTGCTGGATTCATCACCCCAACGCAACGCTCCCCAGTGCTGCCAGAACAGAACTCCCGTCGTCGCCAGGAATACGAGGTAGTAGAAAATCCAATAGTCTTCGACGAAGTGGAAAGCGCGTCCCATCGCAACTACCGGCCCTTCCCTTAACTCCGCTGCTCTATCGGCACGTACTCCAAGTCCATCTCCCCGGTGTACTCCAGCAGGGGGCGGATGAGGATGTTGTCGCTGTATTGCTCGGCGCATTGCAACGACCAACCCGGAATGCGGCCCAAGGCGAAGATGGGTATGAACAGGTCGTCGGGAATCCCCAGCAGGTAATAAATTGACCCGGCGAAGAAGTCCACGTTGACGAAGATGCCCCGGGAACGGTAAGGCACCATTACTTCTTCTTCCAGGTAGGTCAGAATCTGGAACCAATGGGGTTGGCCCATCTTTTCGCCCAGGAGCCTCGACCGCTCCCGCAGGTGCCGGGCCCGGGGGTCTTCCGCCTTGTAAACCCGGTGGCCGAAGCCCATGATGCGCCCGCCGCCGTCCAGGACTTTCCGGCAGTATTCGGCGGCGTTCTCCGGCTGGCCTATCTCCAGGGCCATCTTCATAACCTCTTCCGCCGCACCGCCGTGCCAGGGGCCTTTCAGCACCCCGACGCCGGTAACCACCGCCGAGTGCAGGTCGGAGACCGTGGAGGCGGTGACCCGCGCCCCGAAAGCCGAGGCGTTGGCCCCGTGTTCGGCGTGAAGAATGAAGTCCACGTCCAGCAGATTGGTGGTTTCCTGGTCGGGCAACTCGTTGAAGAGCATATACAGGAAGTTGCCGGCGTGGTTAAGGTCGGGGTTGGGCGCCACCGGCTCCAGTCCCTGCCGCAACCGGTGGTGCGCCGCCACCAGGGTCGGCCCCGCCGCGGTCAGGCGGATGCCCTTGCGGATGGTGGCCTCCACCGAGTTGTCGTTGACTTCCTCATCAAAGGCGGCCAGGGCGGATATGCCCGTGCGAAGGGCGTCCATCGGGTGGCTGTTCTTCACCAGGTCCAGCACCTGGATTACTTGGTCGGGGATACGCCGGTTGGCCCGCAGTCGGGCATCGAAATCGGCCAACTCCTGATTGTTGGGTAGCTTGGAATACAGAAGGAGGTATATGACCTCTTCGAATGTGGACTTCTCGGCCAAGTCGTGAATGTTGTACCCGCGGTACAACAACTTGCCTTCCAGCCCATCAATGAAGCTGGACTCAGTAGTGTCAAGATAAACGTCCTTGAGTCCCTTCATAATCTCCGGGGCCATAGTCCGTCCTCCTCAGCGCGCTTAGATGGGTATTTCCGGGGCGGACGCAACGGCGTCGGCCCCCTTCCCGGCAGCGCGCACTTAGCCAGATTGTACCTTGGCGACTTTAGCATCGGCCTATGGGAGTGTCAAGGCAAGACCCGGCAGGCCCAGAGTCTTTTGATTTTCGTTCCATAGCTCAAGTATGTCATTCTGGGCAAAGCGAAGAATCTAAAATTCCTGCCTTAGCCAACCCTGTCCTGAGCAGTGCCGAAGGAGTCGTCCGGCCCGTAGGATTTTAGACCCTTCACTTCGTTCAGGGTTACATGGGGGTGGCTACTGCAACAATCGAAAGACCCTGCCGGCAGGCCCAGGGTCTTTTGATTTTCGTTCCATGGCCCAAGTATGTCATTCTGAGCAAAGCGAAGAATCTAAAATTCCTGCCTTAGCCAACGTCGTCCGACCCGTAGGATTTTAGACCCTTCACTTTGTTCAGGGTAACATTGGGGTAGCGACTGCAACAATCAAAAGACCCTGCCGGCAGGCCGACGGGCTTTGACATTCCTTTCAATGCAATTGGCCGTTCATTACACCGTCATTCCAGTGAAAGCAGTAATCCGGGAATTTCCGGCTTTGGGTGGTTGTGTCAGTATTCAGAGCTGCAAAACATCGGCGGATTCGGGGGAACAGATGTGACCAGCGCAGCTGATTTCCTCAAATCCATAACAAAACAATAGTTGCGTACAACCGGAAATAATTGTATCGTTGCAGTGACACAAGGGAATCGCTCCGGTTGGCCCCACATCGGCGGGTTTCCCCGCCCGACGACAACCCCCGCCCTTTCCGGCCCCGGCTTCCCCTCAAACTTTGCGCCAGCCGACGCCGCAGCCGCGACGGCGATGATAATCCCTTGGCCTAATCCCGATTCTTGAGGAAAAAGTTATGCCCTACTCCGCCGACATCAGCCGCAACAACCCCGCCTGCATTCTATTCCTCATTGACCAATCCGGTTCGATGACAGAGGCCCTGAGCGGTCAACCTGGTTTCCGCAAAATGGACCAGGCCGCAGAGGCGTTGAATGGCATCCTTAACTCCATATCGCTGCGCTGTTCCCAGGGAATGGAAATCCGGGACTATTTCGAGATTGGCGTCATCGCCTATACCACCGACAGCAGGGGCAACCCCACCTTGCAAAGCACGTTCAACGACACCTCTTTGGACAATCCCTTCCTCTTGATTAGCGAGGTGGTTGACTCCGCCGATATTGAGGAGCGCATGGTTAAGGAACCCGACGGCGCCGGCGGCCTGCTGGAAGTCGCCCGTCGGGTTCCGGTTTGGCTTCGTCCCGCGGCAGCGGCGGGAACGCCCATGTGCGAAGCCCTGTCCGTGGCCTCCCGGTCCCTCCACACCTGGATTAACCAGCATCCCGACTCTTACCCGCCCATCATAATCAACATCACCGACGGCGTATCAACCGACGGCGACCCCGAGCCGCTGGCCCAGGAAATAATGCAACTCCAGACCAACGACGGCAGCGTCCTAGTCTTCAACTGCCACCTTTCCTCGGTCAACGCCATGCCCATCCAGTTCCCCGACAACGCCGAGCTTTTGCCCGACGAATACGCCCGGAAACTGTTTCGGATGTCCTCGGTTTTTCCTGAATCCGTCCGCTCCCAGGCGGCCACCATAGACCTCCGGCTGGGCGAAAACTCCCGGGGCTTTGTCTTTAACGCCAACATGGAGTCCCTGGTGCAATTCCTGGACATCGGCACCCGCGGGCCGTCCAACCTGCACTGATTGGCCCGTCCTAATCAAAAGGATTCCTCATGCTGCTGTCTCCACCCAAACGGTTCTCCATCCCCAAAGAGGGCAACCTTCCCGAGGAAAACGAGGACGACGCCGAGGCGGTTTTCTCAGTGAAAACCAACGGACAGTTGACCGGCGCCGCCGTCGCCGTGTCCGACGGGGCCAGCGAGTCCGCTTTTTCTTCCCTTTGGGCCACAACCCTGGCCCACGCGTTTGTCGAGCGTCCGCCCGACCTGACCGACGATCAATTCCCGTCGGAGGACTGGCTGGAACCGAGCCAAGAGTTTTGGGAATCCGCTATTCCGTGGGAACGTATCCCCTGGCACGGCGAGGCCAAAGCCCGGCAGGGCGCGCTGGCGACGCTGGTGGGAGTGACCTTTGCGCCAACCCCGGCCTACGGCCTGTCTTGGCGCGCGGTGGCCGTCGGAGACAGTTGCCTTTTCGTCGTCCGGCAAGACGACCTGGCCCTTTCCTTTCCCCTGGATTCCCCCGACGATTTCAACAACAACCCGACCTTGATTTGCAGCAACCCGGCCAACAACCAGGGTCTCGGAGAGAACGCCCTCCACATGGCCGGGGAATGTGTTTCGGGCGACTGGTTCATACTGGCCTCGGATGCCCTTTCCCGCTGGCTGCTGGAACGGTACGCCGCCGGGGAAAAACCGTGGCAAGCCCTCCTTGACGTCCATTCGTCCGGCGAATTTTCCGATTGGGTGGGAGAGCGGCGACGCGACCACTCGATGCGCAACGACGACACCACCATGATTACCCTTCAGGTTCACTAGCCGGGCCGGGCGAGGCGATACGATGGCGTGGCCGAACATCAGCGACTTTGGCGATGCGGTGCAACACCCGGAGCGTTGTTTTGAAGACCGGGAACTGGCCGGCGGCAATGTTGTCCTTAATCCCCGCGGGCTGCCCTTGGTTTACTCCGGGGCATTCGCCTGCGTTTACCAGGTAATTGCCGGGGCCGATTCCTACGCCGTCCGCTGTTTTACCCGGGAGGTTAACGACCAGCACAGCCGTTATGACCACCTGGACCGTTACCTGGCCGGTGTCCGCCCCGACGCCTTTGTCCGCTTTCAATACCTGGAGCGGGGCGTCATGGTCCGGGGGATGCCCTACCCCGTGGTCAAGATGTCGTGGGTTCAGGGCGACCGGCTTGACCGTTTCGCCAAAGAAAATCTGGACGCCCCGGAACGGCTGCAAGACTTGGCCGCCCGATGGCGGGGCGTCAACGCCAGCCTGCGGGGGTTGGGCATCGCCCACAACGACTTGCAGCATGGCAACGCCATCGTCCAGCCCGACGGGGCCATTCGCCTGGTTGACTACGACGGAATTTTCTTGCCGGAATTCCGGGGGCAGCCCAGCCCGGAACTCGGCCACCGGCACTACCAGCACCCGGCAAGGAAAACCGACGATTATCACCACGACATAGACAATTTCCCCACGCTGGTGGTTTACCTGAGCCTGCTGGCCCTGGCCCAGGAACCGGGCCTGTGGGGGCGATTCAACAACGAAGACAATTTGGTCTTTACCAGGGACGACTTTGCAGACCCGGCCAACTCCCACTGTTTCCGGGCCTTGAAGAACTGCCCCGACGCCCAGGTCGCCGAACTGACCGCCCTGCTTGAGAAATACTGTTCCATCCCCGTTGAGCAGGTTCCCGACCTGGAGACTATTCTGCGGGGCGTTCCTCCGCCTTCCCGTCCGAACACGGCCCGCCGTCCGGCGCAACCGACGGCGACTCCCCAGCGGCCAAGCCCGGCTCCAGCCGGCGGCGCATCCCAGTTTCGGCAGATGCTCCAAAACAACGAAGCCCCTCAGCCCGGCAACCGGGGCGCAACCCCGCCAGGCGTCCAGACCGGGGCCAGACCGAGCAACGCCCAACCAACAACTCCGCCCAACGTCCAAGGCGGGGCCAGCCCACGCACCGCCCAGCCAACAACACCGCCCAACGTCCAGACCAGGGCCACGCCGAGCAACGCCCGGCCCGCAACACCGCCCAGCGTCCAGACCGGGGCCAGACCTAACCGCGTCCAACCCGCAACCCCGCCCAGCGTCCAGACCGGGCCGGCCGCCCGCGCGGTCAAATGCTCCGGCTGCGGCCAAGTCAATTCCCATGACCTCATTTACTGTTCCAACGAGTCCTGCGCCACCGTTTTGCAACCCGGCGCCTTGAACTGCCCGGCGTGCCGCCACTACCGGCCCGTCAATGCGGTCTTCTGCCCCGATTGCGGCGTCAACATCAAGACCGGAGGGCGCATTTGCTCCCAGTGCCGCGCCCAAATCCCGCCCAACGCGACTCGCTGCCGGCAGTGCGGGATGAGCCTGACCCACCCCTGACCAAGCAATGAGATGCCCTAGCTGCCGGCTGGTTATACCGGCGTCGGTCAATTTCTGCGCTTACTGCGGAGCCTCGGCCCGGCCGGCGGCCCCGGCTTTCACTCCCTCAACCCCCTCCGACCGGCAGCCGGTGGCACCTTCCCCATCCCGGAGACGCGCCGCCGGACCAAGGCGCTCCCGGACGGGCCGGCGCATCTTTCTTGGAATCTTCGTCCTCCTGATTGTGGCTCTTGCCGGGGCGGGGGCCGTGGTTTTCCTGGCGCCGGACTTAGGCCCGGTAGCCTCCACTCGGACTTATCTGACCGCGGAATCCGGCCCGGTAGCTTCGACTTGGGCTTCCCTGACCGCGGAAACCGGGCCGGTGGCTTCAACCTGGGCTTTTCTGATGGGCGATACCGCCGAACCGCCGCCGCCCCCCCAGCCGATTGCGCCGGTTCCCACGCCCACGGCGATTGTCGTGGTGTTCCCCACCCTGATACCTACGCCAACGCCAACGCCGTTTCCCACCTTGCCGCCGTTTCCTACCGCCGTTCCAACGCCGACGCCGCCACCGACACCGGAACCGACACCGACGCCCATGCCCACGGCCACACCGGAACCGACTCCCACGCCAGAACCGACACCGACGCCGGAGCCGACGCCGACGCCCATGCCAACCCCGACTCCAAGATTCGAGATTTATCGAGGTTTAGTCGGTTCTGACCCGTACATCCTGGAAGTCCTGCCGGAACTGAGTTTGCTACCCCGAAGAGGCGCCAACTCATTCCTTGCGGATGAACGTCGAACACGCGGGCTCGACATCCGCGTCTGGGAACTCACCCGCCAAGCTGATGCTATTGAGTTGCTGGCGGAACGCCAACAGTACCTTAATGACCGGGGCGAACCGGAGTATAGACAGATGGACTCCGACCTCTCCGGCAGCCAGGTTCCCGAGGGGTTCCCGTCGGCCATGCGGCTGCAATACCTTTGGAGGGAGGAAGGCGCCCATTGTATAAAGGACGTGGTGGACATCATCGGCCCTTCCAACAAACGCACCCACGGCGTGCTTCTGTCCGCCTGGATTTGCCAAAGAGACCTGGACGAAACTACCGAGGCGCAACGGGAACGGATGCTCAACAGCTTCAGCTTTCAGTAAGAGTAAGTTCCCGGACGCGCCGCCAGCATCCCCCAACTCCCGCCGAAACCCGCATCCATGCGCCCAAGGCGATTGTCAGGGCGTAGTTTATTATGGAGACCAACCATCCTCCAGGCGGGGAAATGCCCCTGCTTAACGACGTGCAATCCCGGCTGAACGCCGCCCCTATGCTGGGCGTGGCCCGCCCCAAGACGCCGCAAGAAGTTGCCGCCGTTATCCTGGACGCCAGGGAAAGAGGTATCGCCGTCTGTCCCGCCGGATGCCTTCATTCGATGGGCGGCCAGCAGTTCAAGAAAGGCGGCATTTCCCTAAGCTCCGCCGGACTCAACGGCGTTGGCCCGCTGGAACGGGAATCCAAGAGCGTCTGGGCGCAGTCGGGCGTCACCTGGCCCCAACTGGCCCAGTGGCTCCACGCCGAGCAATGCGGGGAACCCCGGCAGCTGACCTTCATTCAGAAACAGACCGGGGCCGACAACCTTTCCCTGGGCGGCGCCGTTTCCTCCAACATCCACGGGCGGGTCTTGGGCCGCCGCCCCATCGTCGCCGACATCCAGGCTTTCTGCCTGACCACCCCCGACGGCCAGAGGTTGCGGTGCAGCCGGCAAGAAAACCCTGACCTGTTCCGGCTGGCCGTGGGCGGCTACGGCCTCTTCGGTTTCATTGACTCCATCCAATTGAAGTTGGAAGAACGGCGGTTGCTGGCCCGACGGGTGCGGGAAATTCCCCTGGGGGAGGTCATTCCCGCCCTGGAAGCCGAGACTCGCCGGGGCGCGGCCTACGGCGATTTCCAGTACAAGACCGACGAATCGGCCCGGGACTTCATGGCTGTGGGCATTATGTCCACCTATGCCCCCACTGACAAACCGGCACCGCCGACCGGCGGCCAGTCGGGACTGTCCACCGAGGACTGGACGCGGCTTTACCTGCTGGCCCACACCGACAAAGCCCGCGCTTACCGGGAATACGCCGCCCACTACTTCCAGACCGACGGGCAACGCTACTGGTCCGACGACCACCAGTTCAGCCCCTATTTGCCCGACGCCGGAGACCTGCTGCACCGCAAGCTGGGCTGGCGGACCTACGCCTCGCTGATGATTTCCGAGCTTTACGTTCCCCGGCCCCGGCTGGTGGAATTTATGTCCTGGGCCAAAGCCGCCGTGCTGCGAACCGGGGCCAACCTGGTTTACGGCACCATCCGGCTAATCGAGTCCGAGTCCGAAACCTTTTTGCCCTGGGCCAGCCAAAACTACGCTTGCGTAATTTTCAACCTGCTGGTGGAACACTCGCCCGACGGCATCCGCCGGGGCCAAGCCCAATTCCGCGCCCTGATTGACTGCGCCCTGGCCGAGGGCGGTTCCTACTACCTGACCTACCATCGCTGGGCCGCCAAAGACCAGGTGCGGCAAGCCTATCCCCGGTTCGCGGAGTTCCTGCAACGCAAGCGGGAACGCGACCCCCAGCAAGTCTTTTCCAGCGACTGGTACACCCACCACCGGGCGATGTTTTCGTAAGGCCAGGGTATTTCGATTATTGCAGTGGCCACCCCAATGTTACCCTGAACGAAGTGAAGGGTCTAAAATCCTTCGGCCAAGACGACATTGGCAAAGGCAAGAATTTGACATTCTTCGCTTTGCTCAGAATGACATACTTGGGCTATGGAATGAAAATCAAAAGACCCTGTTCGTAAGAACCGCCGGTATTGACAAGTTACCAGGCCGTTGCTACATTTTAACAAAGCTGACTGATACAACGTCCCATAATCGCCGGCTTGGGCTTCCTCGAACCCTTAACCACAGAGGTATCCCCAGTGAGATTGCACCCGGTCATCCTCGCCACCCTCATCGCGCCGGCCATCGTCGTGGTAGTCGTACTGGCGCTGCTTTTCCGAGACACCGGGACAAGCGCCGCTGACGTAGGAGCGACGGCCACGGCTACGCTGGCCTCGCCGACGGGCCAGGCAATGGGAACCGTATCCTTTACGCAAGGGGCCTCGGTGGTTCTGGTAGCTGCGGAGGTTCGGGGACTGACCCCGGGCGGCCATGCTTTTGTCATTCACGAAACCGGCGCGTGCGCTCCCGACTTCGCCGCCGCCGGTGACCACTTTAATCCCGAAAACGCTGAGCACGGAATCATTCACCCCAACTGGGAACGCGGCCAATCCGGCGGCGGACACGGTGGCGACCTGCCCAACATCTATGCGGGAACCGACGGCTTAGCCCGCGCCGACTTCTTCACCGACGGCGTGACGCTGGATGTCGGCCCGCGCCATTCCGTCTTTGACGCCGACGGCTCGGCCATAATCGTCCACGAAAAGCCGGACGCTTACCTCCCGCAGGAGTCGGACACCGGCAACCGCGTTGCCTGCGGCGTCATCCGCCGCGACTAGCAGTCCATCAGCGCCGGATTGAAGGGGTAGCGGTTGACGATGACCTGGGGAGAGTCGTCAGAGGACGTTATTGAGCCACTGCAAATCTTTGTTGCCTGCCATCCAATGCCTCGTGGCATCCCCGAACATCCACCACGGCGCCAAACTTGGTGAAAACTTCGCAAAATCTTTCGTATCGTGTTCCCCAATAAACCATAGCGCAAGACATCGGGGCGCCCTTGGCGCTTTCCTTGCCATCAATCAAAAACTTCAGGCGAGTATCATAAAGAAACGCCACGCCGGTCGCGGTTCCCCAGACATACGACTTCCAATGGAGAGTATTGGTCGCCACCGGCACCAAAGCCAGGATTTCTGAACCATAATCTTCGTAAGATTCGGCGCATTTTCGCAGCCAATCCCGGATTGTTGTGCCCCGTTCCCGGTCTGCGCCGTATGGCGGATTGACGAATATGGTTTCGTGGTTCCACGGTACAGCCAGCCCGTCAGTTTCGGGAAGCCGAAACTCAACGGCAGCGCCAACGATGGAATGCTCGCCGGAACATGGATCCAGGGCTATGGTTCCGGCAAAGAAACGGCGCACGGCGTCAACGTATTTGGGGGGCGTTCCCCAGTGATTGCTGAAAGACTTAGCGTTATTCCGGCCAGCAGTCATATTCGACCCACTTGTCGGCTCCCGGAAGGGCGACATACCCTATAGCGCCAATTCTATCAAAGGCTGTCCACCCTTTTGTGTCACTACGCCGCGCGGGAAACAAAGAGCCGGGCATACTCGCCCGGCTTTTGTCGGTCAACCCCAAACGCTGAAATGGGAAACAACCGGCGCCGTTAGCCGCCCTTGGTTACCTCTACGTGGGCCAGGTTTTCCAGGAAGTGGAGAATGGCCGAGTGGTCCAGTTCCTGCTCCCCGTCGTTGACCAGGGAACCCAGCATCTGCTGGAGCAGGGCCGTTACCGGCAGGGGGACGTTCAGTTCCTGGGCCGTTTGCAGCACGTTGCGCAGGTCTTTCTGGTGCAGGCGGATGCGGAATCCGGCGCGGAAATTGCGGTCCAGCATCATCGGCGCCTTGGCCTCCATCACCGCGCTGCCGGCCAGCCCGCCGCGAATGGCGTTGAACACCCGCTCCGGGTCCACGCCGGCTTTCTGGGCCAGCACCAGGGCCTCGCTGAGGGCCTCGATGTTGGCGGCGACGATAATCTGGTTGGCCAGCTTGGTGGTGTTGCCGGCGCCCACGTCGCCGGTCAGAACCACGTTGCCGCCCATCGTCTTCAACAGGTCATAGCACTGGTCAAAGACTTCCTGCTTGCCGCCCACCATGATGGCCAGGGTGGCGTTGATAGCCCCCGGTTCGCCGCCGCTGACCGGGGCGTCCAGCATTTCGACGCCCTTGCCGGCGCACTCGGCGAAAATCTTCTGGGACATGGAGGGGGCGATGGAACTCATGTCTATGATGACGGAGTTGGGGCGGGCGCCTTCCAGGACGCCGCCGGGGCCGAGGATGGCGCGCTCGGAGTCGGCGGAGTCGGGGAGCATGGTGATAATCTTGTCGGTCTTGGAGGAGACCTCGCTGCTGGACGATGCAGGGGATGCGCCTTCGGTAGCCAGTTCTTCAACGGCCTCGGCTACGATGTCGTAAACGGTGAGTTGGTAGCCGGCCTTCATCAAGTTGCGGGCCATAGGCTTTCCCATGATGCCCAGTCCAACGAAACCGATTTGCTCTGCCATGACAACTTCTCCAGGGAGGGGGATTGTTGGGACTTTAACACATTGGGGGGAATTGCGCTTTATGTACGACCCGGCGGATACGTTGGCGGTGTGACAGTTTTACCACCGAAAGGCCGGGATGTACGACCTTCACGCCGACCGAATGACCCGCCGGCTAAGCCGGCGACGGAGCCGTTTATTGCCGAGTCTCCGAGGATAGTTTAACGCCGACGCGCTATAGCGTCGGTGGATTGTTCGGCGCGGTCTTTGGCTCGGAGGGCCCGGTGGTTTGGCGGAATCCCCCAGTTTGGGAGGCGCTACTCGTGGGGAAGAACCCAAAGGCTCAATCGGCGGGCGTTTGAAAGGGTTCCAGGGCGACATTGCACCCCCTTCATGGAAGTTTTGCTTTTCTGGATTCAGGGGATTATATCGCAGACGGTGGTAGTTCCCCAACCCTGCGGAATCGCCCCGCGTCCCGGATTGTAGAAGTAGGTGTAAACCAGTATGGAAGAGACATCGTTTGATATGACGAATTCGCAAGTTTCCTGATGACGTTCACCCGGTTCTACTACTAACTCGCCTTTAACCCAACGACGCGACGCTTCTTCCATCGTAGGCCATTGCAAATTCCAGGGACTTTCGCCGTTCTCATCGGCGAACACTTTGGCGTAAAGATTTTCAACTTCCCGGTCTGAAATCGGCGACAGGATTTGCAACCGGAAATATGCCTCATGGAACTCCAGCTTAACCCTGGAACTGTTAGTCAGGGTTGCCGTTACTATCAAATGGACGTAGTTTTCGCTGATGGCCCGGTGGGAAACCGTTTGGTTGATAGTTACGTGGGGTTTGAAGTCCCGGAACTGATGCAGCCTGTAACCGGCGAAAGCTCCGCCGGCTATGAGCACAAAAGCGGTGGCAAAAGACTGGACAATTCCAGCCAGATTTGCGGTTCTGGTCAAGTCGGACAAGGTGACATGAAGGGCCAACGCCAAAGCGACGATAAACGCCAACACCCCGCCAATAATTGACACGCTCCGCAGCAATTGACCTCCGGGGCCGGATGACTTTCGGGAATTTCCTGGTTGCCGGCGTTATGCCAACCATTGTCAATGGCTTGGCAGGCTTGGCGCAATCGGCAACTGTCATCAAGTTTGTGCTGCTTGTGTCTTGGAAGAGCGTATGAGGCAAGCAGGCAACCCCCCGCTACGACACCGGCGGCCGGTGGTGCGCCCAGGGGCGGGCTTGCTCGAAGGCGGCGGAGGCTTGCAGGACTTTGGCTTCGGCGCCCTTGGGGCCGACGATGTGCAGGCCGATGGGCATTCCGTCGGCGGAGAAGCCGCAGGGTACGCTGGAGGCCGTCTGCCCGGTCATGTTGATGGGGAAGGTGAAGGGCAGGTATCCCCAGAAGGGGTTGACCTCGCGCCCGCCGATGACCGTGGGCCGCTCCCCGATGGGGAAGGCCGGCACCGCCATTGTCGGCGTCAACAGCAGGTCATAATCGTCAAAGAACAGCTCCATCTGGCGGCGCAGTTGGTCAACCCGCAGCAGGGCGCGGGAGAAGTCGGCGGCGGTCAGGGATGCGGCGTGTTCCAGAGTGCTGCGGACGTAATGGGTGAAGTCGTCGGCGCGTTCCTCCAACAAATGCCCGTAGGACGTATAGGTTCCGGTGGCGAAGATGTCGTAGAAGGCCGGGAAGGGGTCTTCCAGGGTCAGGCTGGTTTCCTCTACCGACGCCCCCAACTCCTCAAACACCTGGGCGGCTTGGGAAGTTATCTGCACCACCTCCGGGTCAACGCCGGCGTAGCCCAAGTCACTACTCCAGGCGATGCGCCAGCCGTTGACGCCTCCGTTCAGCCCCGCCGAGTAGTCTTCGGGCGTTTCCCGCAGGGAAGTGGGGTCTCTGGGGTCGGGGCCAGCCAGGACTTGCAGCAGCAGGGCGGTGTCGGCTACGGTGCGGGACATGGGGCCGGACTGGGAAAACTGGTTGGACGCCGGCAGTCCATAGCCACCGTAGCGGGGAACCCGCCCCTGGGAGGGCTTGATTCCAAACAGGCCGCTGAAACTGGCGGGGATGCGGATGGAACCGCCGCCGTCGCTGCCGGTGGCCAGGGTACACAGACCGGCGGCCAGGGCAGCCGCGGCGCCCCCGCTGGAGCCGCCGGGGGTGCGCTCGGTGTTCCAGGGGTTGCGGCAGGCGTCGCCCAGCAGGTTTTCGGTGGTGCCGGACTGCCCGAACTCCGGGGTGTTGGTCTTGCCCAGGATGATGGCCCCGGACTGCCGCACCCGTTCCACCACCACCGAGTCAATGTCGGGAACCCGGTCTTGGAAAACGGCAGACCCCAGAGTGGAGCGGATGCCCTTGGTCAGTTCCAGGTCCTTAATGGAAATGGGTATGCCGTGGAGCGGCCCAACCGGGTTTGCCCGCTGCACGGTTTCCTGGGCCTGGCGGGCTTGTTCCAGGGCCTCGTCCTGGCACAAGGTCAGGTAGGCGTTAAGCTGGGGGTCAAGCCGTTGGATTCGCTGGTAGAATAGCTCGGTCAGTTCGACGATAGAGACTTCCTTGGCATCAATAAGCCGGCGCAGTTCGGTAGCGGGGGCGAAAGCCAGTTCGTTGTCCATGTATTTTCTCCCGATTTTGGTGCAAGGGCGTTCAAGCCATGCGTAGAGTTCATCGAGATGGCAGCGCAGCTCAAATCACGAGCCGGAAGGGCCATCAATATCGGCGGTAGCCAGTAAGACAACATCGTTTGGATGCCGGAATTTCGTGCACTTGTCGGCAAGTTCCTGCTCTGCCCGCTGTTTCAACAGTGACAATTGGTTATTACGCTCGTCTCTTGTCGACAGATGCGGGGATTCGGCCGTCGGAACAGTGGCGCTTAGGAGAGCGCTGAACAATTCCGGCTCAACGGATGGGTTTTCGCTACCCTGGGGCAAGAAAACCGGGAGCAATTCATCGCTCAAAGGTACACCCTGATCATTTTGCCACCGCAACCGGAACAGGGCGAGCGTTCCTGGCGAGAGTCCTCGCACCCGAGCATATTCTCCCTTGAATTCAGGCGACTGGGCGAACAACACCAAGTAAGAAAAGAAGTCACTGGCGAAATCAACCGGGACTACATCCCGCAACTGTGCCGATAACTGGCGGTCAACCGTAACCCTAACGACAGTTCTATCGCCGAACTCTGGAAAGGATCCCCTCATATCAGGAGGCAATTCCAATTCCAACAGCCGCCCGTTGTAAAGGCGGTTCCTGACTTGGACGTTTTTGTAGGGAAGGATTGCCTCAAGGAACCGCAACGTATCGGCTAATCCGAAGGACCCAAGAACCGCAGTCTTCGTGGGATCATAGCCTTCAATGTGGCTGAAGAGTTGTTCTTGCTGTGACTTGGAACGGGTCGCCAGATCAACCGCATTTTCAATTTCCTTTTCGGTCCGGTCAATGTCCATGGTCTTGTTCACCGCCAAAATGCGACCCATGTCCACCCGATCCAGCAGTTCCCCAATGATTTCTTCGCGTAACCCTTCCTGATATTCAGCGCCAACCGGAGCCATATCCTGGGCAATTCTGAACACGCGGTTCAACATTACGTTCAAGGTCTGGTTGTCGAACCCATCATTCGCCATTAAGTTGAAAACGATGACTCGTTCATTCTGGCCGTAGCGGTAGAGGCGTCCAGCCCGTTGCACCAGCCGGCTGGGGTTCCAGGGGAGGTCATAATTCACCAAAATGTGGCATCGTTGGTGCAGGTTGACTCCTTCACCGCCGGCTTCGGTGGAGACCATGAACTGGGCTGATTCATTGAACTCGTCAATGCTAGCCCGTTTATGAGCAATACTCATGCTTCCGTTGATCTGGGTCACTCCGGCATCTGGGTAACGGTGATTGATTTTTTCTACCAGATAATCCTGGGTAGCCCGATACTCGGCAAATATCAACAACCGTTCCCCTTGCTCAAACAGAGGGTCAACGATTTCCGTCAAGAATTGCCGGAGTTTTCGGTCGTCGTTTTGAACTTCCGCAGCCAGTTGAATCAAACGGGTTATTTGGTCTCGTTCATTGTCGAAAAATGGGTTGGCGGCGATGTCGGCGACTTGGTCCATATCGTCTCGGCCATCAGTCCCATCAAGGAAAGCGTCGTCGCTGAAGAAATCGTCCCCGAATTGCAACGAGGTTGGACTTCCATCCCCATGCGACACTGACGATAGGCGGGAGTTTCGTCGGTTTAGGGCAGTTGCGATAGCGGCGATGCTGGAAGAGGCCAACTTTCGGTAGGTTGTCATTACAAATCCGATGGCCCTTCCTGAGTTTCCTCCTTGTTCTGATGCCGCGTAGCCGTACTTGAGATATTGTTGTAGCTCGTCGGCAAAGGTTTTGGCTACCGCAGAAAGAGGAACATCAACGAGGCGGGTATCTTGACCACGGAACAGGAAGTTGCCGTTGGCGTCTGTGACCAGGCTTTTGCGGTTCCGGAGAATCACCTCTGCGATTACAGACGGGTCTGAGAAAATCGCACTTAGCGACCGGCGCAAGTCGGGCCGTAGCAACATGAGCAGATTCACAAATTGTTCGTGATTTCCTTGGTGTGGGGTGCCGGTCAAAAATATCATTGCGTCCGTCAAGCCCCGGAGACTTGCGGCCAATTGGTAACGCTGCGTAACTGCTTGCCCTTGGATTTTGCTCAGATGATGGGCTTCGTCTATAACTACAACATCCCAATAATCGGTGTTTTCGAATAGGGCCTTATGGCGATGGGCCTTCGCCATATCAATTGACGCGATGACTTTGTCGTAACTTGCCCAATGCGACGCGTTCGGGATGTGAAAGTCCAGACCATAAATGCGATAGGTCTCATTGAACTTTTCGTGCATTTCCTGCTGCCATTGCCGGACGATTCCGGCAGGACAAACTATGAGCACCCGCCGCGCCAGTCTGCGGCGTTTAAGGGCGGCCAATAAGAGACCTACTTCGATGGTCTTTCCCAATCCCACATCATCGGCAATCAGCCAATTGGTTTGATCCGACGTCATTATTCGATGCACCAGGTCTATTTGGTGGGGCAATGGGTCAACGTCAAGGCGGTCCAGGGCGCCGGTGGCCTGATTCCAGGAATCCAAGGCAAAGGCGAGGGCTTTTAGTTGAAATCGCTCTGCGCTGTCAAGCCCGCCGGACTCGCCCAGCGCATATTTGTCATTAGCCCCACTCAACAACCTTAAATTTTCGAAGGGAAGGGAACGGTATTCCCCAGTGTCGTTCAATTGGACACTGACCTGCTCCCGGCCTGCAATAGTGCGAATTTCCCGAACGGTTCCCATACCGAGAGGTTTCCTAGCATTGGACCGTGGCACGTCTTGAACCGTATGGCCGGGCCTGAATCCGCAACGCAGGTCTTCGACCGGGCAGACCCCGGCTTCTTGGTCGTTGAACCAGAAAACAGCGACAATTCCCGAATTTTCGGCTCCCTTGTTGTTCCGGACCACCCCAAGCCCGTAATCTGGATGGTGGACGCAACAATCCAGAACGGGAATCAGCACATTGGCGCGTTTAATCGTACTCACCGAGCAGCCTCCATAGTCAGGCAGGAAGGACTATCACCACCCCAGGTTATCGTTCCATTCGCTTTCGTGAAACCAATCTTGTCCCCGAAACCAAGCGGGAGGCCCCGTAAGCGAAAGACGCGGGCAAAGATCCGGCTTTTCAGAAACCGACTCATCTTGGTGGAAATGAGGGTCGGGATCGGGACAGTGATAACGCCAGCTTGGGTCATCCCCAAACTCGCTCCTAAACAGCGCGAAAGAGGCGAAGGTATAAAAGCCACTCTTCCACAGAGCTAACCGCTGCCAGTCTTGGAACCAGGATTCGTCAATTACTTCCTCGACGCCACGGTTTGACCGCAGGTTGACCAAGTGGTAAGTATCGTCAAGCGATAGATACCCCCGATTCCAAACCAGGAGCCAGCACGCCAAGCTGCGGCTCCAAAAGGAACACTCCCACCAGAAATCATTCTCATCCCAGAGTTCTCGGAATTTGAGGAACGTCAATAGGCGGTCTCCAGTCCAATCTTGTTGGCGGAGCCATGGTAACCAACGCCGCAAACGGGCGACTCCTAAAACCTGGATTGCCTCGGCAATCTCCTGTTGTCGTTCGGTTGTGGCTTCGGCCACACTGGCCACGAATTCGTCAATCCGCAACTCCAACCTGGTGGGCAAAGGACCTTCGGGTTCTTCTTCCGAAAAGAGCGGGCGGTTCAGGTTGGGGTCGTAATCCGGCAGTGGGTATAGAGCAAACGCTTGAGCATCATCCCTGGATTCGGTTGGCTCGGAGGAGGGGCCGCCAGACGACGTTGAAGGCCAATTGGCAACTTGGGCCAATTCCAGCAAAGCATCCGAAGATAACGCGCTATCCAAAGAGGAATCCGACAAGATGTCAGGTTCTTCAGGGTCTTCGTTGAAGTCGGGGGCAGAGGGGGATTCAAGTCCGTCCGCGTCCTCTAACGAAATGTCATCATTAGGAAGGCCATCAATGCCGAAGTCGAACTCAGACTCTTGAATCATGGCTCAAATATACATGAGACCAGCGCTAATGTCAGCAAGGGTGGGTGACAGACGTTGCCAAGGGAGCTAATGGCAAACAGGGTTGTAAGTGAACCCTGCGGGTGCCAGACTATGATCCGGATATCCAGGCAAGCGGCACAACCGTCTATTTGCGGGAGGGTTTGATTTTGGCGTTGGTGGGACTTATCGCTAATCCGGCGGCCAGCAAGGACATCCGGCGGCTGGTGGCCCAGGGGCGGGTGATTCCCGATTGGGAAAAGATTAACACCGTGCGGCGGGTGATGCTGGGCTTGCAAGGCGTGGGCATTGACAACGTGGTGGCTATGCCGGACAGTTCCCGACTTTGCCAGCGGGCCAGGGACGACGCCAATCTTTCGCTGGAGTTGGCGATGCTGCCCATGAGCGCCACCTATGAGGCCGGAGACACCACCCGCGCCGCCGCCATGATGGAGGAGATGGGTGTGGACTGCCTGGTTACGCTGGGCGGCGACGGCACCAACCGGGCGGTAGCCAAGGGAACCCGCGCCGTCCCCCTGGTGGCAATTTCCACCGGCACCAACAACGTCTTTCCCGAAATGGTGGAAGGAACGCTGGCCGGCATGGCCGCCGGGCTGGTGGCAACGGGATGCGCGCCGTTGGAAGAGGTTTCGCAGGTCAGCAAGACCTGGGAAGTGTCGGTGGATGGGGAGTATCGCGACCTGGCCCTGGTGGACGTTGCCATTTCCCGGGAGCGGTTCGTGGCGTCCCGGGCCATTTGGGACCTGGATACGCTTTATGAAGTATTTTTGACCAGGGCGGAACCGGCCAGCATCGGCCTGTCGTCGGTGGGCGGCCAGTTATACCCGGTTTCCGCCAGCGACGAGGCCGGCTTGGGGTACGTCTTGGCCGGCAAGGACGCTCCTAACGGCGTACAAGCGCCCATCGCGCCCGGCGTGGTGGAGCGCATCGGCATTGCGGGATTCCGGCGGCTGGAGTTGGGGCAGCCGGTGAACCTGGAGCGGCGGCCTTGCACGGTGGCCCTGGACGGGGAGCGGGAGTTTGCGGCGAACCCCCGGCAGCAGTTGAGCCTGGTCTTGAAACGGAACGGCCCGCGGGTGGTGGATGTCGCCCAGACGTTGCGGGTCGGGGCCGAAAGGGGCGTCCTGCGCTACCCTACGTCCTGAAATCCCGCCAATCCGTCCCCGTTTTGTCTGGCAGCGGCGCGCCTTTCTTTCCTATTATTATGGCAATCTGGCGGACTTCCGGGGGCAATGCCCGGCCAGCCGCCGCGGTGTTGGGTGAGGGGATGGTTGTTGAACTTCGGGATAACCGGCTGGTCATTGATTCGGAAAGGTCGTGCGATTGTCCGCCCAAGCATATTAACTGCCTGACCGCCAAGGAATGGATAACGTCGCAACTGGGGGTCTGGAAATTCAGCTACGAGGCCAGGGACGTTAGAAACAAGTCCCTGCATCCGGCCACCTACCCCATCGCCCTGGCCAAACAGTGCATCGCCCTGTTTACCCACCAGGGGGAGTTGGTGCTGGACCCCTTCGTGGGCAGCGGCACAACCCTGCTGGCGGCGCAAGACCTGGAACGCAACGGCGTGGGTTTCGACCTGAAACCCGAGTACGTGGAACTGAGCGAGGCCCGGCTGGCGGAGCATGACCGGGGAGGCCAAGCCAACCAGTTGGCCCAATGCGGCGACGCCCGCCACATCCCCGGCTGCCTGGACGAAGAAACGGTCAGCCTGATACTGACTTCGCCGCCCTACGCCAACCTGCTGAACCGCCCGCGGAAGAACAAGAGCCGCCGCAGCGATGAGCGGAACAACGGGCAGCTGCACCAGGTGGAACAGTACAGCCAGGACAGCCGCGACCTGGGTACGCTGGCCCAGGAGGAATACCAGGAGGCGATGGCGGAAATTTTCGCCGGGCTGCTGCCGCTGTTGAAGGAAAAGGCCCATTGCGTCGTCAACGTGCCGGATATGTGGTGGGAGAACCGGCGGTTGACCATCCATATGTCGGTGGTGGACGCCTTGCGGGCCGTGGGCTACGAACTCCGCAACGTCATCATCTGGGATAGAACCAACATCGTCAACCGCATCGGGATTTTCGGCTGGCCGTCCAACTACATCACTATGGGGACGACCTTCGAGTACCTGCTGGACTTCTGGAAACCGCCGGCCTCTTGACGCCGGTCAGTTACATTGACGTTTCTTGACCCAAGACCGTAGGGGCAGGTTTCAAACCTGCCCCTACCGCGTTGTGCGGGTGTTTGCCCAACGGCGGGAATAGTCCAATAGGATTGCCCCAAGCCGTTCCCGGCATGATGATTGCAGCGTAGGGGCGCACGGCCGTGCGCCCCTACGTCTTGGGCAGAAGAGAGCGCAAATCCCCCTTTACAAAGGGGGAGAAGTTCGCCCCTACGGTGCCTGGGGTATCCGCATTTTGCCATCGTCCTGGCCTACCGCCCCGCGTTCTTGCAACGGTTATGCGCCGGTAGTATATTGCCGACGCATGGATTTTCCCCACGCAACGCCGCTAGTTGGAACTAATGGTTGGTCAAGGATGGAACGTCATACCGGCGCAGGCCGGTATCCAGGATTCCTTGCCCTCAAGGACGCTGTCTGCCCTTGGCATTTCTGGATTCCGGCTTTCGCCGGAATGACGGGCCCGTCAAGTTAGCCATCAGCACAACGGCGGCGAACAACCAACGGCATCCAAAAATTTAGCAGCGTAAAGGAGCAGCATGAACCTGACCGAGAGACGCGAGCGTTACCGGGCAATTCTGGAGGGCGACCGTTGCGTGCATCCGGGGTCGGTGTTTGACCCGATTTCGGCGCGGGCCGCCGAGGACGTGGGCTTTGAGATTGGAATGTTGGCCGGTTCCATAGCATCGGGAACGGTGCTGGGCGCGCCGGACCTGATTGTCCTGACCCTGTCGGAGTTCGCCGAGCAGATTCACCGCATCTGCCGGGCCAGTACCATCAGCCTGATGGTGGACGCCGACCACGGCTACGGCAACGCCCTGAACGTGCGGCGCACCGTGGAAGAGCTGGAGTCCGCCGGGGTGTCGTGCCTGACCATCGAGGACACGCTGCTGCCCCTGAGCTTCGGCGCCCAGGGGGAAGGGGCGCTCATTTCCCTGGACGAGGGCGTCGGCAAGATGAAGGCGGCCCTGTCGGGGCGGCAAGACCCCAGCCTGGTGGTGGCCGGACGCACCAGCGCGCTGCGGGTGGGCGGCGTCCCCGAGGCCATCAAGCGGGTGAAGGCGTACCAGGAAGTTGGCGTTGACGCCGTTTTCCTGGCCGGCGCCCAGACCCGCGCCGAGATTGAGGCGGTCAACGCCGAGACCAACATCCCGCTGCTGCTGGGCGGCGCCGGCGGCGAGTTGGCCGACCTGGACTTCCTGGGGGCCAACGGCGTGCGGGTGGCCTTGCAGGGGCATCTGCCCTTCCAGGCGGCGGTGAAGGCGGTCTATGACACGCTGAAAGCCCTGCGGGAGGGCGTGGCCCCCGCCGACCTGCGGGACAGCCTGGCAACCCCGGACTTGATAGGCCAGCTAACCCGCCGCGGCGACTACGACTCCTGGGTTAAGGACTTCCTGGGGTAAGGGACGGTGGGGCAAAACCCGACGGCAACAACGCCGGGGCGGGGATGAAACCCCGCCCCGGCGTTCGTGCGCGCCAGTCTCGCCTAATGTTTGGATTCGGAATAAGTGTTTGGTATAATCTCTACCGACTGAAGTCATTTGTGTCGGAAACAATCTCAAAAACTTTGTCGTAAAAGGAGAGAACTGTGCCGAGCCTTGACAAATCCCAGTTGAGTTTTTGTCGCTCCACCGCGAAAAACATCCGGTTGTTGGCCCCCGCCGGTTGCGGGAAGACCAGTTCTTTGTTGTATCGGTGTAGCGAACTTGTCAAAAAGGCGCGGAACAAGCCGCGTTTTTTGGTAGTCACTTTCACAGTGGCCGCGGCCAACGAACTGAAAGAGCGATTGCGGAACGACACCGAGTTTGAAAGTGTCCAAGGGCAAGCGAACATTACCACCCTGAACGCTTACGGTTGGCAGCGAATACGTAGCCAAGTGACCAGCCCTCAGCTATTGAGCGACAACACCAAGCGGTATTTCGCCATGCGAAATCAGCTTCGGCCAACTTGGCAGGACAACCCGCACATCAGTCCAGTAGTTACCAAGCGTAGTGGCTACGACACAAGAATTTTGATGACGGTTATGGACAACCTCAAGTCCATGGGGTTTGACCATACTCAGGACAAAAGCGTTAGCCTTTTCAACAAGCGTCTCGATACCATCGAGAACCAAGGACTTTCTTGGAGAATTGATGAGCAGTTTGACCTGCTTACAGGTATCGGTGTTCTGTCTCAGTTGGGCAACAGTGAGAGTGCCTCCGCTAGCAGGAGGGAGTTTTACCAGCGGTTTTTCACTTTTTGGGTTAAGGCAACTGAGTATCTGTTGGCTCAGTCAACCTTCACTTTTGAAGACCAAAAGTATTGGACATACTTAGATCTCAAATCCCCCGGGCCTGACGGGAAACCTAAACCACACTTCCGTGGTGCAGCCCGTTACGACCACATTCTGGTTGACGAGTTTCAAGACATTAACCCCTTGGATTTGGCGTTAATCAAGGTTCTTGCTGACCGGAACCAAGCCAGTCTAACCATTGTTGGCGATGACGACCAAGCGATCTTCGAGTGGCGCGGGGCAACCCCCGAATACATACTCCGCCCCCAGCAGTACTTCGGTGTTGACTTCAAAGACTATCAATTGGCCATCAACTACCGGTCTCCCAAGAACATCGTTGAACACTCACAACGTCTCATAGCCAACAACGAAAACCGGGTAGCCAAGAAAGTGAGTGCCTCCGAAAATTCCAACATCGCCGACATCACGATCGAAGCCACTGGCGACATCAACGAAAGTCTGCAACGGGTAACTGACATTGTAAGGTCAACCGAACCCGGGAAAGTGGCTGTCATCGGGAGATTCCGTAGCCAACTTATACCCTTCCAGATTTACTTTGCCCACGAAGGTGCCCCCTTCAAAACCGCCGCTGACCTGGACGTTTTCAGCAGCAAGGCGTTTGATGACCTGGTAAATCTCTTGGAAAACTGGAGCGGGTCCAAGGAACGCCGTTCGTCAGTTCGAGCCGTAGAAGGTGCCATAGATATCTGCAACCTCATCAAGCGTTTTCCTTTCAGCAGGAAGGACAACGACAACTTGGGGCGGTATCTGAGGGGAGAAAATCCGAGAACCATAGAGCAGGCCATTGCAGACATCGAAAACTACAACGGCGATGCTCTGAGTGGCAGGTCTCACAAAGACCTTCACCAAGTCGCCGGTGCATTCGTAAATGCAGGGAACGTCTCTAACGCAATCAGGGTAGTTGATGACAGATTCACGGGCCTGCGATTCGACCGGGAAAAGGCAGAGGATGACGTTTTCTTTACTGCTCCGCCCCTAGAACAACTTGCCCAGATCGCGGAACTCAATGCACTGGGCGCCGAAGAACTAATCGAGCGGATTGAGACCGCTCAGAAACAGATCCGTGATTACCAGGCTTTCGAGGATAACAGCGAATCCGAAGAGTCGGGGGATGACTTGGAAAGGCCCTTGCATCTAATGACTGCCACCAGAGCCAAGGGCAAAGAGTTCGAGACTGTGGTGCTTTTGGACACTGTTGAAGGTGTTTGGCCTCACAATAAGGCCACCGAACAACGCGAACTGGAGGCTGAGCGCCGGCTGTTCTACGTGGCTTTCACCCGCGCACGGCAAAAAGTAATCATGCTGACCGGAAAAGATTCGGGTCCCATTAGCCGTTTTGTGGAAGAGTTGGGGGTAGTCTAACCGTTGCACTAGACCGACGCGGGCAAGGTTGGCGGCAAAGAAACCAGGGGCGGGTCTTGTACCCGCCCCTACGTTTGTTTGCTGCCCGGTGGGGTTGGGGTTACTTGCTGAACCACATGGCGCTGACCCGGACGTTGGGGTCCAGGCGCGGCTCCCAGTTCAGCTTGGGGTTGACGGCGTAGAACACCGGCAGGTCAAACAGGGGGATGAACAGCACGTCCTCCCGGAAGGTATCGGCCAGGGCCGCCAGCTTGTCCTGCCGTTCCTGTCCCGAGGCGGCCAGGGCCGGGCCAATCTGGTCCTGGATGCCGCCGGGGGACGGGTCGCAGACCAGGGACCGGATGCTGGTGCAGCTCATGTAGTAGCGCAGCTGCCGGCCAAAGTCCAGGGTTTCGTTGGAGGGCTGGTTGCCGATGAGGTCGCCGGTGGGACAACTGGCCCCGCCCCCGTCCAGGGCCGTCTGCATATCGGCGTTGGTGGGGGTCTCCGTCTCCGGGTTGCGGCCCGAATCTTCCAGGACTTCCTGCACCGCCTTGCCGATGCCGCAGCGGGTCAGGTCGCGGCGGACGCTGGGTTCCACCACCTGGAAGTTGACGTTGATTCCAACTTCGGTCAGGTAGCCGTGGACGGCCTCGCTGACTTCCACCTGCTTGGCGATGCGGGCGCCGCGGGAGGTGATGGTAATTTCGTTGTCCGGGTTGTAATTGGCTTCCGCCAGCAGTTCCTTGGCCTTTATCGGGTCGTAGGGATAGGGGGCGGTGTTGGCCTCGGTGGCCCCGATGATTCCCGGCCAGATGATGCTGCCCCGGCAGGAAGTGAAACCGCCGTAAAGCTGTTCCACCAACTCATCGCAGTCAATGGCGTGGACGATGGCCTCGCGCACCTTCTTCTTTTTCAGTTCCGGGTGCCAGATGGTGTTGGTGGTGAAGGAGTAGCTTTCCGCCGACGTTCCCGACCGCAGCATTTCGGCGGGCAGGTCTCCCACGGCGTCCACCCCCACGTCCCAACCCAGGTCAGCCTCGTCGGATTGAATCATGGCGGCGATTACCGTGGGTTCGGGCCGCCACAACCAGGTTACTTCCTGGATATAGGGCTTCTGGAACTCGAAATGGTCGCCCACGGGAACGTAGTCCTCAAAGGATTCCTGCTTGATGGACACGCCGGGCGTCCAGGAAACGTGCTCGTAGGGGCCGAACCCGACGCTGGTGCGGATGCTGTCCTCTTCGGGGGTGGCGGCGAACCAGTCCGGGGCCTCGAAGTTCACGAAGAAGGACGTATTGGGGAAGATGGGACAGGCGTTGGCGCAGTTGATGTCCACCGTGAAGTCGTCCACCATCTCGGCGGTGAACTCGCCGGTGTAGTTGATGCTGCCGCCCTCGGAAGTGGCGTTGCCCACGTCGTTGAGGCTGGGGATGGCGGCGGCGGCGTTCCAAGCCTCGCCGTTGTGGAAGGTGACGCCTTCCCGCAGCATGAACCGCCAGGTATC